>JAJPHG010000014.1 GCA_021325375.1 Alphaproteobacteria bacterium
ACGTGCCGCCGCTGACAGTGCGCTTCAGGCCAAGGTCCATCCAATCGGCGAAGCGGCCGGTGTCGCGCAGCGCCCGGTCGCGTGCCGCATCGGGCGAGGCCTCGCCCTCGTGGAATGGCGGGTTGCAGAAGACGTGTTCGAACTCACGTTTCAGCTCCGGCGGCAGATCGAAGATATCCGCGCAGACCGTTTCGACCGCGGCGCGATTCGTCTGCGCGTTCCGGCGGATGAGGGCGGCAAGCTCCGTGTCGATCTCCACCGCCGTCACGCGGCAATCGGCGACGCGCGCGGCGAGGCACAGGCTCGCGGCCCCTGCCCCGGCACCCAGCTCCAACACATGATCGCCCGCGCGCCCCGGCACCGCCGCCGCCAGCATCACCGCGTCCAGGCCGGAGCGGAAACCGTGCCTGCGCTGACGGACGAGTACGCGCCCGCCTAGGAACCGGTCGTCCACGGCGCCTCGCTCGCGAACCCCTCCTTGAGCAGCGTTTCGGCGCGCGCGAAATCCTCGTCCGCGACCATTAGCCTGCGCGGCAAAATGCCTAGGGAGCCGTCGGTCACGCTCATCTGCTCGTCTAAACGGTAGCTCGCGATTCCGGCATCCTTTAGAAGGACTTCCGCGAAATCGAGCTGCACCGGATTGTTCGTTCGAAGGACGAGTTTCATGGGAGTGTCCTGCTTGACCGGTCGGGGCGGACGCTTAATGTCGCAGGGCCGGGCATCTCCGGCAAGGGACGCCGATGCTCAAGGAAGAAATCCGTCACGGGACAGCCGACATCTCTCCGGTCGAGCGGCTGCACGCCCTCGTGGCCGGCGACATGACGGCGACCGACAGGCTGATCCATGAGCGCATGGGCAGCGGCGTGGTCCTGATCCCCGACCTCGCGCGCCACCTGATCGATTCCGGCGGTAAACGGCTTCGGCCGCTGCTCACGCTCGCCTCCGCCAAGCTCGGCGGCTATGTGGGCGCGGGTCACATCAAGCTCGCCGCCGCGGTCGAGTTCATCCATACCGCGACGCTCCTGCACGACGACGTTGTGGACGAGAGCTCGCTCCGCCGCGGCAAGGTGTCGGCCAATATCGTCTGGGGCAACAAGCCCAGCGTGCTGGTCGGCGACTTCCTGTTCAGCCGCGCCTTCCAGCTCATGGTCGAGACCGGGAGCCTGCGCGTGCTCGACATCCTGTCCGGCGCCGCCGCCATCATCGCCGAGGGCGAGGTGCTGCAGCTCAAATCGGCGAACAACCTGGGCGTCACCGAAGAGGACTACCTGCGCGTCGTCAGCGCCAAGACCGCGGCGCTGTTCGCGGCCGCCGCCGAATCCGGCGCGGTCGTGGCCGCCCAGTCGCAGGCGCAGATCGCGGCGATGCGCGACTACGGCCAGAACCTCGGCATCGCGTTCCAGCTCGTCGACGACGCGCTCGACTATTCGGGGCGCCAGGCGCTGATGGGAAAATCCGTCGGCGACGATTTCCGCGAAGCCAAAGTGACGCTGCCGGTGATCCTGGCCTATGCGCGCGCGACCTCGGCGGCAGCCAAGTTCTGGAAGCGCGCCATCGAGACCGGTCCGCAGGGCGAAAGCGATCTCGACCGCGCCATCACGCTGGTCGAGGAGACCGGCGCGATCAGCGAGACCATGGCGCGGGCGCGCCGCTATGCCGACCTCGCGCGCGAAGCGCTGTCGCCCCTGCCCGCGGGCGAGATCCGCTCCGCGCTGGCCGACATCGCGGATTTCTGCGTCGAGCGGGCGTACTAACCACCATCACCATGGCCGGGCTTGACCCGGCCACCCAGCGCGCCCGCATTTGCGGGCGCAAGAGGACTCACGCGGAGTCGCGGAGGACGCGGAGAAGAAAAAGAACTCCGCGTCTCCGCGTGAGATATCCCTACTTCTCTTCGCTCGGGATGGCCGGGCTTGACCCGGCCATGGACGCTCGCTGGCTGGGTGGCCGCCTCAAGAGTGGCCATGGTGAGAGGTCTAAACAATCCTCGTCGCACACACCCACCAGTTGGGATGGGCGAGCGCGATCTTGGCAGCAGCCGCGTTCATCCGCTCGGCCTTGTCGAACAACCCGAAACACGTCGCCCCGCTTCCCGACATGCGCGCAAGAAGCGAACCCGGTTGCGCGTCGAGCTCGCCGAGCACGTCGGCGATCACGGGCTGGATCGCGAGCGCAGGCGCCTCCAGATCGTTTCCCGCCGCGCGCAGGAAAGCGAGGTCGATGGTCTTGGGGATCGCCATCGCCGTGCCGCGCCGCGACGTCAGCGCGCGGAACACGGCCGCGGTCGGCACCGCGACGCCGGGATTGACCAGCAGCATCGGCAGGCGCGGCACCTGGGCGATGGGGGTTAGGATCTCGCCGCGGCCCTCCATCCAGGCGGACCTGCTCAGCAGGCACACGGGCACGTCGGAGCCGAGCGAGGCGGCGATCTCCAGCAGACGGCCGTCGCCGCCTTTACCCAGCGCACGCAACGTCGCGGCCGCATCCGCCGAGCCGCCGCCGATGCCGGACGCCACGGGCAGGTTCTTGGTGAGCACGATCCGCGCCACGGCGTTCACGGCGCGCGCGGCTTTGAGAACCAGGTTGTCGCCCTCGTCCGAGAGGCCTTCGGCGAACCGCCCCCGCACCGACAGCGACAGTTCCTCCGCCGGATGGAACTCCAGCATGTCGCCCACATCCGCGAACACGGCGAGGCTCTGCAAAGGATGAAAGCCGTCGTCGCGCCGTTCGCCGGCGTGCAGGAAGAGATTGATCTTCGCCGCGGCCTTCGCCGTGATCACTGCGGGTCCGCTTGCAGCTTCTTCTCGATCGCCGATTTCTCGTCGGCTTCGGGCCCGAAGGTGAGCGCGTGGTCCCATTGGAAATGCGCGTCGAGCTTGCGGCCGACCTTGAACAGCGCGTCGCCGTAATGGTCGTTGATCGTGGGATCGCCGGGGACGAGCAGCACCGCGTCCTCGAGCGTCTTGGCGGCCTCGCCGTAGCGGCCGAGCTTGTAGTAAGCCCAGCCAACGCTGTCGATGATGTAGCCGTCATACGGCTTCAGGGCACGCGCGCGCTCCAGCATCTTCAGCGCCTCGGGGATGTTGCGGCCCTGGTCGACCCAGCTGTAGCCCAGATAATTCAGGATCTGCGGCTCGTCCGGCGCCAGCTCGCGCGCCTGCTCCAGATCGGCCTCGGCGGCCTTCCAGTCGTGCGAGCGGTCACGCGCCGCGGCGCGCGAGAAATACAGGATCCAGTCCTTCTTCTGCGGCGGTCCGACGAGCGCGATCGCCTTGTCGTAAGCGCCGGCGGCCTCGGGGAACTTGTTCGCGGCGCGATAGGCGTCGCCCAGCGCCGACCAGAGTTGGAGGTCGTTCGGATCGGACTCCGCGAGCGCCTTGAGGTCGCGGATCGCGTCGTCGTTCTTCTCCAGCCGCGCCTCGTCGGTGGCGATCTGGATCTGCGCGAGGCGGTGATAGGGCGAATCCTCGCCGACCTTGCGATAGACCTCGATCGCGTCGGCGACCTTCTCCAACGTCTCGAGCCGGTCGCCGAGCAGGATGTTGGCGAGGTCGAAATCGGGCTTCAGGTAGAGCGCGAGCCTCAGATACAGCACCGACACGTCGGCGCTGCTCTCGTCGGTCAGCGAGGCGGCGATGCCGAACAGCGCCTCGGCCACGCCGTCCTGCGGCTTGCGGATCAGCGCGTCCGGCTTTTGACCTTTGGCGATGCGCGCCTTGGCGGCGTCGGAGATGGGCGTCAGCGCCGCGTTGGCGGCGAGACCGTTGTAGAACGCGAGCGCTTCGCCCGGCTTGCCGTTGCGCTCCAGGAAGCGGCCATAGGCGTTGAGCAGGCGCGGCTGCGCCCCATCGGCCTTCACGGCGTCGCCATAGACCTGCTGCGCCTGCGCGTTGCGGCCGAGATATTCCAGGATCAGGCCGCGATGGAACGCGGTGACCGATTCGGCGCCCGCAAGCGTGCGCATCGCGTCGATGTCGGTCTGCACGGCCTTCTCGTCGTGCTGGCCGGCGGCGGCCCAGGCGTCGACGAGGGAGACGGTCAGCGTGACGGTGTCCGCCTTCCCCGACTTGCCGATCTCATCGCGCGCCGCGGCGTAGTCGCCGCGCCTCAAGGCCGCGACCGCGAGCACCAGCCGCGAGGCGCGGTCGTCCGGCGTCACCGCGACGAGGCGCTTGGCGAGATCAGTCGCACTGTCCACTTCGCCCGCCGAGGTCTCGTAGAAGAAGGAGAGCGCGAGCAGCGAGGGATCGGTGGGATCGCGGTCCAGGCTCTCGCGATAGAACTTCGCCGCGTTTGCCGCGTCGTGCTCGTCGGCGGCGACGCGCGCCGAGAGATAGGCGCCGTAGCTGAGCGCGTCGGCCTCTTCGCGCGCGAAGGCCGGGACGATGGCGCTGCCCAGGAGCAGCGCGGAAGCGAGGGCGATCGATCCGTAACGCAAAGCAGACACTCCTTACATGTTCGAGTAATTCGGCCCCCCGCCGCCCTCGGGCGTGACCCAGGTGATGTTCTGTTCCGGGTCCTTTATATCGCAAGTCTTGCAGTGGACACAGTTCTGCGCGTTGATCTGGAAACGCGGTCCCGCGGCATCCTGAACCACCTCATAGACGCCGGCGGGGCAATAACGCTGCGCCGGCTCGGCATATTCCGGCAGGTTTACCTTGATCGGGATGGACGGATCCTTAAGCACCAGATGGACCGGCTGGTCCTCTTCGTGGTTGGTGCTGGACAGGAACACCGAGGAAAGCTTGTCGAAGCTCAAGACGCCATCGGGCTTCGGGTAGGCGATCGGCTTGCAGTCTGACGCATGTTTAAGGGTCGCGTAATCCGGCTTGCCGTGATGCAGCGTGCCGAAGACGGTGAAGCCCAGCTGATTGGCCCACATGTCGATCGCGCCCAGCGGGATGCCCAGCACCGTCCCGAATCTGGACCACAGCGGCTTCACGTTGCGCACGCGCTTGAGGTCTTTATAGACGTGGCTCTCGCGATAGGCGTCCTCATAGCTCGCGAGCTCGTCGTTCGCGCGGCCTTCGCCGAGCGCCGCGAAAGCGGCCTCGGCGGCGAGCATGCCGGTCTTCATCGCGTTGTGGCTGCCCTTGATGCGCGGCAGGTTGACGAAGCCCGCGCTACAACCGATCAGCGCGCCACCGGGGAAGGTCAGCTTCGGCACCGACTGGAACCCGCCCTCGGTGATCGCGCGCGCGCCATAGCCGATGCGCTTGGCGCCCTTGAGCATGTCTGCGATCAGCGGATGATGCTTGACGCGCTGGAACTCGTCGAAGGGCGACGTGTACGGGTTCCAATAGTTCAGGTGGACGACGAAGCCGATGGAGCAGAACCGTTCCCCCCAATGATACATGAAGAGGCCGCCGCCGGTGCGGTTGTCGAGCGGCCAGCCCATCGTGTGCACCACCAGGCCCTTGCGATGCTGCTCGGGCGAAAGCTCCCAGAGCTCCTTGAGGCCGATGCCGAATTTCTGTGGGTCGCGGCCCTCATGCAGGCCGAACTTCGCGCCGAGCCGCTTTGAGAGCGAGCCGCGCGCGCCTTCCGCGAACAGCGTGTACTTGCCGAGCAGGTTCATGCCGGGCGTGTAGGAATCCTTGTGATGCCCGTCGCGCGCCACGCCCAGATCGCCGGTGACGACGCCCCTCACCTCGCCCTTCTCGCCATAGACGATGTCGGCGGCGGGGAAGCCCGGATAGATCTCGACACCCAGCGCCTCGGCCTGCGTCGCCAGCCAGCGGCAGAGGTTGCCCAGGCTCACGATGTAATTGCCGTGATTGCTCATCAGCGGCGGCATCGCGAAATTGGGAAGCCGCACCGCGCCCGCGGGACCCAGGAAATAGAACTTGTCGGCGGTGACCGGCGTGTCGACCGGCGCGCCTTTCTCCTTCCAGTCGGGGATCAGCTCGTTGAGCGCGATGGGATCGATGACCGCGCCGGAGAGGATATGGGCGCCGATCTCCGAGCCCTTCTCCAGCACGCAGACGCTGACCTCGCGCCCGCTCTGCGCGGCAAGCTGCTTGAGCCGGATGGCGGCAGCCAGCCCCGCCGGCCCGCCGCCCACGACCACGACGTCATATTCCATGCTCTCGCGTTCGGCCGGTTCGGACATGACAATCCCGTAAAATTCCGCTTCCCGCATGGTTTATGGGGCCGGGGATTTGCCCGATGCAATCCCCCTTGCCCCCGGCTAATGTGCACGGATGCAGGATAGTCTCAGCGCGCTCGCCTGGCTGGTCGAGGCCGGAGCCGACGAAGCCATCGGCGAGGTGGCGGTGGACCGGTTCGCGGCGAAAGCCAACCCTCCCCTTGAGGGAGGGTCGAAATCTGCGCAGCAGATTTCGGGGAGGGGTCCGGCGCCTCGACCGATCCCCACCCTCCCTCAAGGGGAGGGTGGGGATCCCATTGGAGATGCTCTCGCGCTCGCGAGAGCAGCCACCAATCTCGCCGAGTTGAAAGCCGCGCTCGAACGCTTTGACGGTTGCGCGCTCAAGAAAAGCGCCACCAACACCGTCTTCGCGGACGGCAATCCGCAAAGCCGCGTCCTCTTCATCGGCGAGGCGCCGGGGCGCGACGAGGACCGGCAGGGGCTGCCCTTCGTCGGCCGCGCCGGCAAGCTGCTGGACAAGATGCTCGCCGCGATCGGGCTGGACCGGACGTCCGCCTACATCACCAACGTGCTCAACTGGCGCCCGCCGGACAACCGCGAGCCCTCGCCGGAGGAAGCGGCGATGGCGCTGCCGTTCCTGCGCCGCCACATCGAGCTGGTCGACCCGCTGGTGATGATCCTGCTCGGCGGCACATCGGTGCGCCACGTGATGGGGCGCAGCGACGGAATCATGAAGACGCGCGGGCGCTGGCAGGACTATAACGTAGGCGGCCGCATGGTGCCGGTGATGCCGACATTGCATCCGGCCTATCTTCTGCGCCAGCCTGCGCATAAGAAGCTCGCCTGGCGCGATTTGCAGGCGGTGGAGCAGAAGATCGCAGCCGCCCGCGCCGGGAAACCCTAGGATTTCTTTCATGAGCTTGAGACGGATATTCGCCGCCTTGTTCCTCGCGTCCGGCTTCGCAGGCAGCGCGATCGCGCAGCAGCCGGTGCAGCCGCCCGTGCAGGCGATGTCGTCGGCCGATGCCGAACGCTATCGCGAGATCTTCGCCGACGAGCGCGCCGGCCGCTTCGACAAGGCGCAGGCGCGGTTCGCGGAGCTTTCCGACACCTCGCTGAAAGGCTATGTGCTGGCGGAGCATCTCCTCTCGCCGCACAGCAAGAAGGCGCCGGTGAGCGAGCTCGTCTCCTGGCTCGACACCTACCGCGAGCTTCCCGTCGCCGAGCGCATCTATCGCCTCGCGGTCAAGCGCTCGACCAAAAAGGTCAAGCGCAAGCACCACAAGACGATCCTGATGGCGGTGGTGACCAACATCCCGGCGCCCGCGGGGCTCCCGCGCCTGCGCGGCGGCGGCTATGAGGAGCCGAGCATCCCCGATCCGCCGATCTCTTCAGCCCAGGCGCGCGCGGCGTCCGAACAGATGACGGTCTATATCAAGGCCGACAATCCCGACGCGGCGATGGCCGTGCTGCAGGCGCTGATCGATAGCGGCGAGGTGCCCGCTTACGACATCGCGCGCCTGTCGCAGCGCATGGCGCAGTCCTATTTCACCGAAGGCATGGACGACAGGGCGCTCGACCTCGCCACGCGTGCGGCGGACGCGCCGGGCGGACGGGCGGCGGCGCCGCTGCTCGACTGGAACGCGGGGCTCGCCGCGTTCCGGCTGGGAAAATACGACGAAGCCGCCAAGCATTTCGAGATCCTGGCGCAGGTGGGCTCGGTGCAGAACGGCGTGCGCGCGGGTGCTGCGTTCTGGGCGGCGCGCTCGCATACGCGCGCGGGCGACCCCTCGCGCGTCGTCACGCTGCTCGCGGCCGCGGCGCGCGAGAAGCCGACTTTCTATGGTCTCATCGCCGAGCAGGTGCTGGGGCTGGACGCGCAGGCGGGCTTCACCGATCCGGTGCTGGATGCGGCGAGCCTCGAGCGGCTGATGCAGGTCGCGCCCGCGCACCGCGCCGCGGCGCTCTATCAGGTGGGCGAGCACGCCTATGTCGAGCGCGAGATGGAGCGCGCCTTCGGCGAGATCGATCCCAAGCTCGATCCCGCCTTCGCGGCCCTTGCGCGCCGCGTCGACGCGCCGAGCCTGGAGCTGCGCTCGAGCGAGACGGCCGCCTCGCGCGGCATCGTGCTCACAGGCCTTTTCCCCGTGCCGCAATACGAGCCCGACGGCGGCTATACCATCGACCCCTCGCTCGTGCTCGCGATCACGCGCGCCGAGAGCCGCTTCCATCCCGAAGCCGTCTCCGGCGCGGGCGCGCGCGGGCTGATGCAGGTGGAGCCGTACACCGCCGATCACATGGCGGGCGCGGGCGCGTCGGCGCATCTCACCAACCCCACCTACAACATGGCGATCGGCCAGCGCCTCGTCGCCAAGCTCCTCGACATGTACAATGGCAACCTCGTCGAGCTTTGCGCCGCCTACAATATCGGCGCGCTCAAGGTGTCCAACTGGATGGCGGTGCGCGAGGGCAAGGGCGACGACGCGCTGCTCTTCATCGAGAGCATGCACGCGCAGGAGACGCGCCTCTACGTGAAGCGCGTCCTGACTTATCATTGGATGTACCGGCGCAGGCTCGGCCTCGACCAGATCACGCTCGGCGAGGCCGCCGCGGGCGACTGGCCGATCTATCGCCCGCCGCATCAATCCGCGCCCCCGCCTCCGCCGGTCACGCCCAGCGACGAGGATGAGGACGGCGATGCCCCCACCACATCGGATTGACGAAGCGAAGACGTTCGTCCCCGTCCGCATCGCGGTGATGACGGTATCGGACACGCGCGACGCCTCCGACGACGAGTCCGGCGACACGCTCGCCAAGCGCATCGCCGATGCGGGCCACGTCCTTGCCGCGCGCACGCTGCTCAAGGACGACCAGGCCGCGATCGCAGCCCAGCTTCGCGCCTGGATCGCCGATCCGGGCATCGACGTCGTGATCTCGACCGGCGGCACGGGGCTGACCGGCCGCGACGTGACGGTCGAGGCGTTCAGATCCGTCTTCGAAAAGGAGATCGACGGCTTCTCGGTGATCTTCCACCAGATCTCCTACGAGAAGATCGGCACCTCGACTTTGCAGTCGCGCGCCTGCGCAGGGACAGCCGGCGGCACCTATCTCTTCGCCCTGCCCGGCTCGCCGGGTGCCGTGAAGGACGGCTGGGACGGCATCCTCAAATGGCAGCTCGACATCCGCCACCGCCCCTGCAACTTCGTCGAGATCATGCCGCGGCTGACGGAGAAGTGACGGCGCGGAAGCGCTGATATCAACCCAATTTCCGCGAATAGCTCTGTCGTCCACGCAAGGCGCCGCTTATACTGCGCAGGTTGGACCACGGAGCTTCACATGACCGTCTCTCTCGTCGTCGGCACGCCGAAGGGTGCCGCAATCCTCAAGAGCAAGGACCGCTCCAGCTGGAGCGAGGAGTTCGTCCTGCGCGGCTGGCCGGTGACGGCGAGCGTGCGCGACGAGCAAGGGCGCGTCTATGTCGCGGTGAACAGTCCGAACTACGGCGTCGCGATCTTCGCGAGCGACGATCTGGAGAAATGGGAGCAGCTGCCCGCGGCGCCGCGCTATCGGCCTGAGGACCGAGGCAATCCGGAACATCACCGCATCGTCTCGCAGATGGATTTCGGCGGCGTGCTGAAAGGCGGCGGACGCTTCGTCGACCAGATCTGGACGCTGCACGCGGCCCACGGCGCGCTGTTCGCGGGCGTCTCGGAAGCTGGCCTCTTCGTCAGCCGCGACCGGGGCCGGAGCTGGCAGCCGATCGACGGCTTCAACGAGCACCCCACGCGCGACTCGTGGGTGCCGGGTTTCGGCGGTCTCGGCGCGCATACGATCCTGACCGACGCGAAGAACCCGGATCGCATGTGGGTCGGCGTCTCGGCGGCAGGCTTCTTCCGCACCGACGACGGCGGCAGGACCTGGGCGCCCAAGAACCAGGGCGTCAACGCCGACACCGGCCAATGCGTGCACAGCGTGACGCACGATCCGGCCAACGCTCAGGTCCTCTTCCGCCAGGAACATCGCGGCGTGCATCGCAGCGACGACGGCGGCGACACCTGGACGGTGATCGAGGACGGCCTTCCCGTCGGCGAGCTGTCCGACGGCCATCGCTGCTCCTTCGGATTCTCCTCGGCGATGGACCGGCGCACGGGCAACGTCTTCGTCGTGCCGCTCGAAGGCGACAATTTCCGCTTCCCCCGCGACGGGCAGCTCGCGGTCTATCGAAGCGGTGACGGCCGCCGCTGGGAGGCGAAGACCACGGGCCTGCCCGCGAAATGCTTCACCGCGGTGCTGCGCGGCGCGATGGCGGCGGACCAGCTCGATCCCGGCGGCGTCTATTTCGGCACCGCGTCGGGCGCGGTGTTCGCCAGCAGCGATTGCGGCGACAGCTGGCGCGAGATCGCGTCCAGCCTGCCGCGCATCACCAGCGTCGCGGCATACCCCTCGTGAGCGTGCGCGTGCGGCTGCCGCCGGTGCTGCGCACAGCGATGGGCGGGCGGGGAGAGGTCGCGGGCGACGGCGCCACGATCGGCGAGGTGCTTGAAGCGCTGGCGCGCGAGCATCCCGGCCTCGGCCTGCACCTGTTCGACGAATCCGGCGAGCCGCGCCGCAACATCGTCTGCCTGCATCGCGGCGCGCTCGTCCGCGCACGCGAATTCGCCGCCCATGCCGTCGCGCCGGACGACGAGCTCGTCATGACCAACGCGCTGGCGGGCGGATAGTTCGCCGCTCTCACCCTTCGACAAGCTCGGGGTGAGGACTGCGCCCTAGAGAACCCTCCGCCGAGGGTGTATGCAAAGCGCATGTATGTGGGTTCCGCGAAAGTCATATTCGGGCTGGCCGCCGTCGCGGTGCCGGTCGCCGTCTTCGTGTTCGCCGCGATCGCGATGGTCGCGACAAGCTGGCGCGCTTGGTTCGGGCTCCAGAAGAAGGAAGAACCGCCGCCGAAGGCGGCCGCCAAGCCGCTATCCGCCAGACCGCTGCCCAGCAAACACTCACCGCCTCCGCCACGGCGACGGCGGCGCAGAAAATAACCTACTGCACCAGCGTCGCTTCGGTGGCGCTTGCGATCTGCTCGCGCGTCGTGCCCGGCGCGAGCTCGACGAGCTTGAGGCCGCCGGGCACGACGTCGAACATCGCGAGGTTGGTGATCACCCGCTGCACGCATCTGACGCCGGTGAGCGGCAGCGTGCATCTCTTCAGCAGCTTGGACTTTCCCGCCTTGTCGGTGTGGTCCATCACCACGACGCAGCGCTTGACGCCGGCGACGAGATCCATCGCGCCGCCCATGCCCTTGACGAGCTTTCCCGGCACCATCCAGTTCGCGAGGTCGCCTTCCTCCGACACTTCCATCGCGCCCAGGATCGACAGGTCGATATGCCCGCCGCGGATCATCGCGAAGCTATCGGCGGAGGAGAAGTAGGACGTGCGCGGCAGCGCGGTGACGGTCTGCTTGCCGGCATTGATGAGATCGGGATCGACCTCGTTCTCCATCGGGAACGGCCCCATGCCGAGCATGCCGTTCTCCGACTGCAGCGTCACGTCCATCCCGTCGGGGATGTAATTGGCGACGAGCGTGGGAATACCGATGCCGAGATTGACATAGAACCCATCGCGCAACTCCCGCGCCGCCACCCTCGCCATATCATCGCGCGTCCAGGGCATTGCTAAATCCTACATATGCGGTCTTGACGAACTAATTGCAGCTGCTTCTTTGCCGCGCATATCGGCCCCCAACGCGGTTTGCGCCTCGATCTCACCGCTGTCAAAGCGATCCATTGCCGAGTCAAACCGTATATTAGCAGCGGAAAATGTCCATCGCGCGTGAACCACATGAAACTGCGCGCCGTAGGCATTCTGACTCAAACTCGTATACTGTTTAGAAGGCTTTCCAAATTTTGCAGTAAGCTGGGCCAGCACGGTATCTTGCACATCAACTCCGGGAGTCAAAATCATAATATCTTGAATTTTTCTGTCGAATAACCAGACACTAATCTGACCTCCAGACAGAATATCAGGCGCATGGCCGATGACGTAGTGGATCTCCATCCACTGTCCTCCGAAGTCTCGCCCTGGCAGCGTAAACGATGGCATGACACAATCTGACGTGTTGCGCATCTCGTCATAGACTTCCATATCGCCCAATTTGTTTGTTACGCAGGACGGCATAGCGAGCGCTCCATCCAGCGCGATCCCGTATAATGAAACGCCCTCGGCTTGTGCCCCTTGCGTAAACAGGATCGCCACGCTCAATAGTAACAATATGCACGACTTCTTCAATGACACCTCCCGCGAAATAACTTCCTTCGTGAGTTACTGTCTTACCGTGCGCTTCTCGATGCGCTTTTCGTATTTCGCGCCGCCCGTGATGCGCTGGACGAAGATGCCCGGCGTGTGGATCAGGTCGGGGTCGAGCGAGCCGGTCGGCACCAGCTCCTCGACCTCGGCGACGGTCACCTTGCCGGCCATCGCCATCATCGGATTGAAGTTGCGCGCGGTCTTGCGGTAGACGAGGTTGCCTTCCGCGTCGCCCCTCCATGCCTTTACGATCGCGAGGTCGGCGCGCAGGCCGCGCTCCATCACATAGGTCTCGCCGTCGAAGACCTTCAGCTCCTTGTTTTCGGCTACGAGCGTGCCGACGCCGGTCTTGGTGTAGAACGCGGGGATCCCCGCGCCGCCCGCGCGGATGCGCTCCGCGAGCGTGCCTTGCGGATTGAATTCGAGATCGAGCTCGCCGCTCAGATATTGCCGCTCGAACGTCTCGTTCTCGCCGACATAGGAGCTCACCATCTTCTTGATCTGGCGGGTCTGCAGCAGCAGGCCGAGCCCGAAATCGTCGACGCCGGCATTGTTGGAGACGACGGTGAGGCCCTTCACCCCCGAATCGCGCAGCGCCAGGATCAGGGTCTCGGGGATGCCGCACAGCCCGAAACCGCCCGCCATCACCGTCATGCCGTCGGACAACAGGCCCTCGAGCGCGGCCGCGGCGTTGGGAAAGACTTTTTTCATGGCGCAATTATCGAGGATGCGCACGAGACGGGCAACATCTTCTTAAGTTTCGCATATCTTGCTCATGGCGCTCCGAAATGGAATGATCGTATCAAGGGGGCGCACTTCGCAAAGGAGTGACGCTATGAAGTCCGTTCTCGCCGCAGCCGCGATCTCCGTTCTTGCCGTCCATCCCGCCGCCGCCGGCCACAAGGTGCAGCCGCCGTGGCAGTACGGCTCGATGTCGGGCGCCGATCTCGGCGACAATGCCGACATGCACGGCGCGGTGCCGTTCCCGTCGGACAATGCGTGGAACACCGACATCTCCGGCTCCGACGTCGATCCGAACTCCGACAATTTGATCGCCTCGATCGGGCTGACCACCGGCCTGCATCCCGATTTCGGCAGCGGCACCTACAACGGCGCGATCATCGGCATCCCCTATGTCGTCGTCTCCGACGACCAGCCCTATGTGAAGATCAAGCTCAAGGCCTACAAGGACGAGAGCGACAAGGGCCCGTTCCCGGTGCCGCCCACCGCGCCGATCGAGGGCTACAAGACGAACGGCCACAAATTCGGCGGCGACCGGCACGTGATCGTGATCGACCGCGACACCAACCGCATGTACGAGATGTATCGCGCCTTCCCGATCCGCAACGACGCGTGGAAATGCGATGCGGGGGCGCTGTTCCATCTCGACTCCGACGATGTGCGCCCGACCGAGAAGCCCGGCTGGACGAGCGCCGACGCCGCGGGCCTGCCGATCTTCCCCGGGCTGGCGCGCTTCGATGAGGCGACGACGGGCACGATCCCGCACGCGCTGCGCTTCACCGTGCAGACCTCGCGCGAGGCCTATGTGCCGCCCGCGAACCATTGGGCGTCCAGCGACCAGAACCCGAACCTGCCGCCGATGGGCATGCGCGTGCGGCTGAAGGCGAGTTACGTCATCCCATCTGGCTTCAGCAAGGAGAGCAAGGCGATCCTCCAGGCGCTGAAGACCTACGGCATGATGGTCGCCGACAACGGCAGCAACTGGTACATCTCCGGCGCGCCCAATGACGGCTGGAACAACGACCATCTCGTGAGCGAGCTGCGCCAGGTGCAGGGCTCGAACTTCGAGGTCGTGAAGATGGTGGGGATCGTGACGCCGTAGTGAGATTTACCCTCACTCAAACCGCTTGCTCACCTCGATGCCGAAGGTCTGCGGGTTGTTGAAGATGCGGTAGCCCATGCCGATGCCGTCGTCCGTCGCCTGGATGACGTGGCGCTCGTTGGTGATGTTCTTGCCCCAGAGCGCGATCTCCCACTTGCCTTCGGTGGCGGCGACCGAGACGCGGCCGTTGAAATCCCAATAGGCATTCCCGAACAGATACGGCGTGTTGAGCGCTTCCATGTAGACGCTCGAGCCGTATTCCGCGCCGAACTGGATCGCGCCGGTATAGCCGTCGAACAGCGCGTGCTGGTAGCGCGCGGTGGCGTTGAAGGTCACGTCCGGCGCGTCGGGCAGCTTGTTGCCGGCGGGCACCGGCACGCCGACCGAGAACGCGCCGAGCCGCGAATGGATGAGGCCGAGCCCCGCGCGCAGGCTGAAATCGTCGACTGGCACCCAGGTCGCGTCGAGATCGAGGCCGTAGACGCTCGCGGTCGGGATGTTGCCGAGCTTGATCAGCGACACCGCGCCGACGCTGGTGAAGGTCTGCGCCTGCAGGTCGTGATAGTCGTAGTAGAACGCGCTGCTGTCGACGAACAGTCGATGATCGATCAGGCTCGACTTCACGCCGACCTCGAAATCGGTCAGCCGCTCGGGCTTGTAGGGCGCGAGCGCGAAGCTGTTCGTCGTGATGCCGTTGAAATAGCCGCCGCTCTTGGTGCCGCGCGAGATGCTGGCATAGAGCAGCGTGTCGTCCGTCGGGTTCCAGTTGAGCGCGGTGCGCCAGGACACGTTGTCGTCGGCGATGTGGTCGGGGATGCCCGGGATGTTGTTGGGGATGGACGACAGCGGATACGGCCCCGGCGTGCTGAACGGACAGCCCGGCGTGATGAAGCACAGGACGCTGAAGCCCGTCGGGTTCAGGTCCGTCGTACCGCCAGTGTAGTGGCGGCGCTCGTCGGTGAAGCGCAGGCCGCCGGTCACGTTGACCTTGTCGTTGATGTGGTACTTGACCTGGCCGAACGCGGCGGCCGATTTCGTCGTCTGATCGGCGGTGATCAGCACGTCGGTGCCGAAGCTGTCGGTCAAGAAGCCCGGCGTGTAGGTCTGCACGCGGTCCCAGGAATAGTAGACGCCGGCCAAGTAGTCGAAGCCGCCGCTCGTGCCCGCGAGCCGGAACTCCTGGCTGAACTGATGGACCTTGTCGTTCTGGTCGAACTCGGCATCGGTCGTCGGCCCCGCGTCGGCATCGGTGTAGAAGCCGCGCTTGAAGTCGATATAGCCGGTGACCGAGGTCAGCGTGCCGAAGCCGAACTCGTCGTCGATGCGCAAGGTCGTGTTCAGCTTGTCGGCGTCGTAGGGCGTGAGATGGTTCCAGTCGCCGCGGAACGGATCGGTCGTCGTATCGGTGTAGCCGTGCGCGTTGACGCAATGCGACGGGTCGCTGAAGTCGGGGCACGGTTCGCCATTGGTCGAGATCGTGCCGAAGAACTTGCCGACCGCGATCTCGGAATCGCTGTGCTCGCCTTCGACCTTGAGCAGCACGGAAAGCGCCTCAGTCGGCTTCCACAGCGCCTGGCCGCGGCCGCGAAAGACGTCCTGGCGGCCGAGGTCGCGGTTCAGGACGCGGCTGAACCAGTAGCCCTCGCCCTGCTGCTCGGTGCTGGCCGAGAAGCGCAGCGCGAAATCGGTGCCCAGGGGCACGTTCACCCAGGCCTGCGCGTCGAACGCCTCATAATCTCCGTAACCGAGATCGGCGTCGGCCGCGAAGCCGTCGAGGCTCGGCTTGGCCGAAAGGATGTTGATCGCGCCCGCCGTCGAGTTGCGGCCATAAAGCGTGCCTTGCGGGCCTTTCAGCACCTCGATGCGGTCGACGTCGAAGAAGTCGAAATCGTTCTCGGCGAAGGAGGCCAGGAACACGTCGTCGACATAGACGCCGACGCTGGAATTGTTGGTCGAGGAGAAATCGTCGAGCCCCACGCCGCGGATCGAGATGATCTGCTGGGCGCCGGGGATGTTGGTCTTGACGTTGACGTTGGGGATCTGGGTCGCGAGGTCCGTCGCGTCCTCGATGCGCGACGCTTTGATGTCCTCAGCCGACAGCGACGTCACGTTGATGCCGACATTGAGGACGCTTTCCGGCGTCTTCTCCGCCGTCACCGTGACCGTCTCGATCCCCTCGGCGCAGGCTTGCGATGCCAGCAGCGCCAGACCGAGCCCGAGCCCCAAACCTTTAAGCATCCTCCGCCCCCGCCTTATCGGTTTGACATTATGGTATGTAAGCATAACTACACGACAATGCGGCTTGTCAATCGATTTGACGTTGAAGTATGTTGCCGGAATGCTTCAGCCGCCCGCCCATGCCGCCAAGCACACCGCCCTGCTGGACGCGGCGGCGCAGGAATTCAACGCGCGCGGGCTGGCCGGCGCCTCGATCGGGCGCATCGCCCGCGCCATGGGGCTGACGCGGGCGGCGGTCTACTACTACGTGAAGGACCGCGAGGACCTCGCGGTGCAATGCTACCGGCGAACCTGCGAGATCATGGCGGCCGACCTCGCCGCGGCGCAATCGGCGCCTGGGCGCGGCCTCGACAGGCTCGTCGTCTTCCTGCGCAACGCGCTCGATCCCACGCGCACGCCGCCGGCGGTGCTGAGCGAGCTCGACTATCTCGACGGCCGCAAGCATGCCTTCCTGGTCGAGGCGCATGCGCGCAATGTCGAGACGTTGCGCGCGCTGGTGCGCGGCGGCATCGCCGACGGGAGCATCCGCGCCTGCGACGACGAGATCATCGCGCAGACGCTGATCGGCACCATCACCTGGATCCCGATCTCGGTGAGCTGGGTCGAGGCGACCGACGAGGCCTATCGCGCGCGCTCCGTCGACACGCTCACCGATTTCATCGTCAACGGCCAGGCGGCCGATCCCGATTACGTTTTCGAGCCGCGCGTATCGATCGCGGAATTCTTCGCCAAGCCGCCCTCGGCCTTCGACCGCAGAGGCGCGGTGGACGCGAAGATCGAGCAGCTCCTGATGACCGCGTCCGCGATGTTCAACCGCCGCGGCATAGACGGCACCTCGCTCGACGAGATCACCGCCGAGCTCGGCGCGACCAAGGGCACGCTCTACCACTATCTCGAGAACAAGACCGATCTCGTCGTGCGCTGCTACAAGCGCTCCTTCGCGCTCACCGAGCGCTTCGCCGACGCGGCCGAAGCACATGGCCGCAACGGTCTGGAGCGCGGTCTCATCGGCCTCTATCTGAACACGCAGGCGCATGCGTCCGGCCTGTCGCCGCTGACCTTGATGGTCGGCTCGGGCGCGCTTCCCGCCAACACGCGCCGCGAGGTGACGCGCCGCGCCCGCGCGCTGCAGCGCCGTTTTGAGGGCTTCGGCAGGCAAGGCCTTGCGCAAGGCTTCTATCGCGAGTTCGATTTCGGCACCGCGGCCCAGCTCGGCGCGGGCGCGTTCGAATGGCTGCCGAAATGGTTCTCAGCCGGCGATCCGCGTGCGTCCGGCGCGCTCGCTTCCGAGATCGTCACACTCTTCATCAAGGGGCTTCGCGCACGATGATCGAGATTTCAGGAACCGTGGCGCCCGGCTTCGAGCGCGCGCGCGAGGCGTTCGCCGCGAACTTCGCGCGCGAGGGCGCCTATCGCGAAGCGGGCGCGTCCTTCGCCGCGTTCCACAAGGGACAGCCCGTCGTCCATCTCTGGGGCGGATATCGCGACGCGGCACGCACGATCCCTTGGGCGGCCGACACGCTGGTGAACGTGTGGTCGAGCACCAAGGGCGTGACTGCAACCGCCTTGGCGCTTCTCGTCGATCGCGGGCTGATCAACTACGCCGACCTAGTCGTCAGGCATTGGCCGGAGTTCGGCGAGAACGGCAAGGACAAGATCACGGTCGCGCAATTGATGTCGCATCAGGCGGGCCTGCCCGGCTTCGCCGAGCCCACCACCGCCGACGATCTTCTCGACTGGGAAGGTTGTACCGCGAAGCTCGCGCGGCAGAAGCCCGTATGGGAGCCGGGCACGGCATCGTCCTATCACGCGCTGACCTATGGCTGGCTCGCGGGCGAGCTCATCCGCCGCGTCGCGAAGAAACAGATAAGCGAATTCGTGCGCGACGAGATCGCGAAGCCCTTGAGCGCCGACATCCATATCGGCCTGCCCGAAGCGCTCGAGCCGCGGGTCGCGCCGCTGCTCGCGCCGGTCGATCCGGCGCCGCTCCCGCCTCTGCCCGACGTCGCGATGATGGCGCTCATCAATCCGCAGCTTGTCCCCACCATGGCCAATTGGCGCGCCTGGCGCGCCGCCGAGATCCCCGCCGCGAACGGCCAGGCGAACGCGATGGGGCTGGCGCGGCTCTACAACGCGCTCGCGAACGGCGACCTTCTGGCGCGCCGCACGGTCACGCGCATGACGGCGCCCGCGACCTCGGATGGACGCAGGGACATGTTCCTGGGCTTCACCGACAGCTGGGGCATGGGCGTGGCGCTCAACACGCCGGGCATCTACGGCCCCAACAAGCGCGCCTTCGGCCATAGCGGCTGGGGCGGCTCCTTCGGCTGCGCCGACCCGGACGCGGGCGTGGCCATCGGCTATGTCTGCTCGCAGATGGGCCCCGAGCTGGTCGGCGATCCCAGGACCGCCGGGCTGTGCGGCGCGGTGTTCGCGGCCCTAGCTTAAGGCCTTCAATTTATGGCAGAATTCCCTTAGCTGGGGACGCGCGAGGCATTAGGCCCCGCGCCCGCTAAATTGGGACGCCATGGCAGCGCTGGAGAATTCGTCGGTCGCGGCCGGGCCAGCCGGTTTCGCCCAATATCTGCTCGACAAAGGCAAGGTCGCGCCGGATGCGCTGACGCGTGCCGAGCAAGTCGCGGGCGAGAGCGGCGAGCGGCTCGAGCATGTGCTGGCGCGGCTCGGCATGGTGTCGGACAAGGACCTCGCCGACGCGCTCGCGGATTATCTGGGCATCAAGCTCGCCACCGCGCGCGACCTGCCCGCGGAGCCCGTGCTCGAGGACAGGCTCAGGCGCGCCTTCCTGCGCGACAAGCAGCTTCTGCCGCTCGAGGATCGCGGCGACGCGGTCGTGGTGGCGATGGTCCATCCGCTCGACACTTACGCCTGCGACGCGGTGCGCTTCGCGACCGGCAAGCCCGTCATCCGCCAGGTCGTCTACCCGGCCGATTTCGAGGCGGCCTATGCGCGGCTCTACGGCGAAGGCAAGTCGGAGATCCGCCAGATCTTCGAGCAGGCCGCCGAGCGCGAAGGCGATCCCTTCGGCGACGACATCGACCGGCTGAAGGACGTCGCCAGCGAGGCGCCCGTCATCCGCCTCGTCAATCATCTCATCACCCGCGCGGTGGAGAGCCGCGCCTCCGACATCCATATCGAGCCGATGGAAAGCGAGCTGCGCATCCGCTACCGCGTCGACGGCGTGCTGCAGGCGGTGGAATCGCCGCCGCAGCACCTGGCCTCGCACGTCATCTCGCGCATCAAGATCATGGCCAAGCTCAACATCGCCGAGCGCAGGCTGGCGCAGGACGGGCGCATCTCCATCGCCGTGCGCGGCAAGGACATCGACATGCGCGTGGCGACGACGCCGACGATCCACGGCGAGAGCGTGGTGCTGCGCATCCTCGACCGCGGCGGGCTCGATCTCAGCTTCGCCACGCTCGGCTTCGACGACGAGCTGACGGCCGCGTTCCGCGCGCTGGTGGCCGAGCCGCACGGCATCGTGCTCGTCACCGGCCCGACCGGCAGCGGCAAGACGACCACGCTGTATACGGCGCTGATGGAGCTGAACTCACCGGAGAAGAAGATCCTCACCATCGAGGACCCGGTCGAATACCAGCTTCCCGGCATCAACCAGGTGCAGGTCAAGCCGCAGATCGGGCTGACTTTCGCGGGCGCGCTGCGCTCGTTCCTGCGCCACGATCCCGACATCATGATGATCGGCGAGATCCGCGACCTGGAGACGGCGCAGATCGCCGTCCAGGCCGCGCTCACCGGCCATCTCATCTTGTCGACGCTGCACACCAACGATGCCGCGAGCGCGGTGACGCGGTTGATGGACATGGGCGTGGAGGACTATCTTCTCACCTCCACCATCAACGGCGTCGCGGCGCAGCGCCTGGTGCGCACGCTCTGCCCGCATTGCCGCGAGGCCTATGAGCCGCCGGCGGAATTGATCGAGAAGCTGCAGCTGGGCCACGTCAAGACACTGTGGCGCGCGGTGGGCTGCGAGCGCTGCAGCCGCACCGGCTTCAAGGGACGCAGCTCCATCGTGGAAGTCCTGCCGCTGAACAACGAGATGCGGCGCGAGATCCTGAAAGAGAACGATTCCGAAGCGCTGCAGCGCATCGCGGTCGCGTCCGGCATGCAGACCATGCGCGCGCACGGCCTGCGCAAAGCCGCCGCGGGCCAGACCACGATCGAAGAAGTCCTTCGCGCGACGCGGTCGGTCTGACCATGGCGAACTTCCGCTACAAGGCCATGACCGAAGCCGGCGCCATCGTCCGCGGCACGCTCGACGCGGCGTCGGAAGCCGCCGCGATCCGGCAGTTGCGCGCGCAAGGCCACTATCCGCTCTCCGCCTCGCCCGAAGGTTCGGATGCTTGGAGCGAGCGCCTCACCGCGCTCATGCCCGGCAAGCGCAAGGTGTCGCTGCGCATCCTGGCCTTGGCGACGCAGGAGCTGGCCGAATTGCTCGGCGCGGGGCTCGAGCTCGACCGCGCGCTCGGCGTGCTGATCGGGCTGAAGAATCTCACGACGCTGAAAGACCATCTCATCGCGGTGCGGGCGCATGTGCGCGACGGCGCGGTGCTCGCCGACGCCTTGTCGCGCGAGAAGATCTTCCCGCGCTTCTATGTCGGCATGGTGCGCGCGGGCGAGATGGGCGGCGCGCTGGAGCCGGCGCTCAGGCGCCTTTCCTCCTATCTCGCGCGCACGCAGGCGATCCGCGATTCCATCACCTCGGCCCTAGTCTACCCCGCGATCCTGTCGGTGACCGCGGGCTTCTCGGTCTTCATCATCCTCGCTTTCGTGCTGCCGCAGTTCAAACCGCTTTTCGCGCAGGCGGGCGCGTCGCTGCCCTTGCCCAGCCGCATCGTGATGGCGTTCGGCGACGCGGTGCGCGGCTGGTGGTGGCTCGGCGCGCTGGTCGCGATCGGCGCCTGGCTGTGGCTTCGACGCGCCTTGCGGAACGCGGAATTCCGCCGCCGCCGTGACCGGTTCGTCCTGCGCCTGCCGATCATCGGCGAGCTGCTGAGCGCCATCGAGATCGAGCGCTTCAACCGCATGCTCGGCACCCTGCTCGCCAACGGCGTCGAACTGCCGATGGCGCTGGGCCTGGCGAAGGACGTGCTATGGAACACCGCGCTGTCCGACGCGGTGCGCGACACGGCGACGTCGCTGCGCGAGGGCCAGGGCTTCGCGCGGCTGCTGGCGCGCTCCGGCGTGTTCGGCGACGGCAC
The DNA here is from genome assembly GCA_021325375.1 of Alphaproteobacteria bacterium. Classification (GTDB taxonomy): domain Bacteria; phylum Pseudomonadota; class Alphaproteobacteria; order Micropepsales; family Micropepsaceae; genus Rhizomicrobium. Next base: position 21,725 of record JAJPHG010000014.1, read on the forward strand.
GCTCGACCTCATCCAGATCGGCGAGGAGACCGGCAAGCTCGACGAGATGCTGATCCGCCAGGCCGATCTCGACGAGCAGCAGATCAAGCACAGGATCGACAGGCTTCTGGCGCTGCTGGTCCCTGCGCTTACCATCCTTCTGGGACTGGTGGTCGCGGGCCTGATCGGCTCGATGCTGATCGCGATCCTGAGCGTCAACGATTTGGCCCTGCAATGAGAGAGACCATGGACCGTTTCAGAACCGAACGCGGCTATACGCTGATGGAGCTCCTGGTCGTGCTCGCGATCCTGGGGCTGCTCACCGCGATCGCGACGCCCTACGTGCTGCATTATCTCGAGACCGCGAAGGTCAAGACCGCGCGCACCGAGATCTCCAACATCGGCGCCGGCCTCGACATGTTCAAATCCGACGTCGGGCGCTATCCCACGACCCAGGAGGGGCTGCAGGCGCTGCTCAAGGCGCCGCCGGACGCCGAGAACTGGGACGGCCCCTACATCAAGAAGCTCGACACCTTCAACGATCCGTGGGGGCATCCGTACAAATACATCTCGCCCGGCCAGCACAGCGAGTACGACATCTACAGCTACGGCCCCAACAAGCAGGCGACGCCGGGCGAGGCAAAGCCTCCCGTTGCGAATTGGTGAGCGGATGCGGCGCGAGGGCGGCTTCACGTTGCTGGAAGTGCTCGTCGCGCTGACGATCCTCGCCGTCGCGCTCACCACGCTGTTCGCGATCTTCGGCCACAGCCTGTCGCGCGCGCGCGAGGCGCAGTCGCGCATGGAGGCGCGCGCGCTGGCTGAGAGCCTGCTCGCGCAGGCTGAGACCGCCCCCACGGTCGCATTCGGCGAGACCTCGGGGCGCGTGCCGTCCGGCATGGAATGGCAATTCGACGTGCGCCCGTATGGCGACGACGGGGACACGCAAGCCTGGCCCGCCGCGGCGGCGCAGATGACCGCGACGGTGCGCTGGGGGGACAGGGGCAGCGGCCAGACCTTCGCGCTCACCACGCTGCGCCTAGTTCCCAAGGAGAATGGGCCGAAGGAGCACGGGCCGTGAGCGCGCGCGACGGCGGTTTCACTTTGCTCGAGCTGCTTGTGGCGATGACGCTGCTCGCGTTCCTGAGCCTGACGCTGTTCGCGGGGCTGCGCTACGGCACCAACATCTTCAGCAAGACGCAAGCCAAGGATACCGGCCTCAACGCCGCGCGCACGGCTGAGAGGATCATCGCCGGAAACCTCGCGCGCCTCTATCCCAAATACGTCACGGTGAGCCCGACCGAAGCCTATGTCGATTTCGACGGCACCGAGCACACGATGAGCTTCCTCACGACGGCTGAGCCGGACACGGGCTTCCTCATGCACGACACGCTCGAAGCGGTGCGCGACGGCGCGACGTTCTCGGTGCGCATCGGGACGACGCCGGAGCTTGCGCGCGGCGGCGGCACGACGCAGACGCTGCTCACGCACCTGTCTTCGGTCGAGTTCTCCTATTACGGCATTGCGGGCGACGCGAAGGCGCCGGCCTGGTACTCGAGCTGGCAGAAGCAAAGCCGGCCGCCTGAGCTCGTGCACATCCATGTCGCCGCGTCCGATCCCAGCGCGCCGCCGCTGCCCGACCTGATCCTGGCGCCCAGGATCGCCGCCGACGTGGGATGCCTCTTCGATCCCGTCACAAAATTCTGCCAGGGCCGCCGATGAGCACGGACGAATCCGCCAACGATCCGCGCGGCACGGCAGGCGAGATCCTTGCCGCATGGCGCGCGGAGCTCGGCGCGCTGGCGGGCCACGCGCTCCAGGGCGACCGCGACGAGCTCGTCGTGGAGTGCGCGGACGAGACGATCGTGCTGCTCTGGGCCGGGCACGAGCTCGGACGCGTCGCGCGCGACGGCGAGCAGACACCGCGCGCGATGCGCCAGCTCCTCGGCCAAGTGAAGCGCGACGACGCCGTGCTCAAGCTCGCGGCAAGCGACGTGCTCAGGCCGATGGTGCGCCTTCCTTACGCGTCCGAGCGCGTGCTGCGCAGCGCGTTGAAGTACGAGCTCGAGAAGCTGAGCCCCATTCCGCCGGACGACGTCTATTTCGATTTCAAGCTCCTGAGCCGCGACCGCGCCGAGAACACGGCCGAGATCGAGCTGCGCATCATCCGCCGCGACATCGTGGACGGCATGATCGAGCGCTGCCGCGCGGCGGGATTGAATGTGGCCGCGGTCCGCTTCGAGAACGACGCGCGCGACGCCGATCCGAACAGCTTCCCCGTGGACCGAATAGCGGCGCTGCGCGGCCAGTGGCGCAGGAGCAACGTCCTGGTCCTCGGCGCCGCCGTCATCGTGCTGGTGCTGGCGCTGGTCTTCGTCTCCTACATGCGCGGCTCCGAGACGCTCGACGCGCTCACCGACGAGATCGCGACCGAGAGCATTTCCGCCTCGCGCGTCGAGCAGCTCCAAAGCCGCATCGACCGCGCCACCAGGCAGCTCACCTTCCTCGGCCAGCAGAAACGCGCGCCCCTCTTCGCCCAGGTGCTCGCCGACGTGACGCACACGCTGCCCGACGGCACCTGGATCACCGAGTTCGACATGACGTCCGGCAGCAAGATCCGCATCGGCGGCTTCTCGCGCTCGGCCTCCGACCTCATCGCGATCTTCGACCGCTCGGGCAAGTTCGCCAACGCGCAGTTCGCGGCGCCGGTGACGCAAGGCGCGGGCCCGGGCATCGAGCGCTTCGATCTCACCTTCGACATCGTGGGAGGCGCGAAATGACGGCGCCGTTCCTCAAGACGCGCACGGCCGCGCTCGGCGCGCTGGCGGTGGGGCTCGCGCTGATCGCGCTCCTTGTCGTTGCACCCATCGCGGCCGCGTTCTCCGCGCAGGACGGCGAGATCGACGACGCGCTGCACCAGCTCGGCGTCTACCGCGCCGAGATCGCGTCCAAGCCCGCGCTGGAAGCGGAGCTGAACGACCTGAACCGCAAAGGCGCGTCGGTGCCCGGCGTCGTCGAGGGCGACAGCACGGCACTCGCGCAGGCCGCACTGCAGAGCCAGATCAAGTCGGTGATCGAGTCGAGCGGCGGCAGCCTGCGCAGCACGCAGAACCTTCCCGTGACGAGCCAGGCCGGCTTCGACGTCATCGCGATCCAGTGCGACCTGTCGATCCCGCAGGCGCGGCTCAAGGACCTTACCTACGCGATCGGCGCGCACGCGCCCTATCTCTTCGTCGACGAGGCGTCGATCACCGCGCCGCCCGCCGATCCCGACACCCCGCAGGTGCACGACGTCATGCTCGACATCCGCTGGACGATCCACGGCTATCGCTGGGGGCGGACGAAATGAAGCTCGAGCGGCAGACCGTTCTTTACGGCTTCTCGGGCGCGAGCGCGTTGCTCGCCTTGGCGCTCGTCTATCAGATCGCCGCACCCCTGCCCGACATCGATCCGCCCACGCTCCCGCTCAAGCCGCGCACGCAGCAGATCGCCGCCGTCATGCCCGTCTCCACGCCGCCGCCCGAGACCTTCGCCGAGATCGGCACGCGGCCGCTTTTCAGCCCAAACCGCAGAGGCGCGACCGCGCCCGCCGCGGCCGGCGCCGCCACGCTGCAGCCGCCGGACGTCACGCTGGTCGGCATCATGATCGACAGCCGGGACCGCATCGCGATGCTCAGGACGCCGTCGGCGCCGCTCGCGACCGCGTTCCATCTCGGCGCGACCGTGTCCGGCTGGCAGCTCAGCGAGATCGCGCCCGACCGCATCGTGCTGACAGCCGGCCCCGCGCGCGACGAGATCCGCCTGGATGCGAATAAGGCGCCAGCCAAACCGCCGGTGCCGCCGGCGGCCAATTCGCAGTAGAATAGAGGCGCGCAATCGTGCAAATAGACCGCGACCCGGCACAACAGAATTTGGGGCAGTTCGTGAAATTTCGTTCAGGGACGGCGCGATGGACGGCGTTCGCGGCACCTTTGTGCCTCGCGGCCGCGCTCGCCGCCTGTTCGACGGACAGCGAGCCCACGCCGCCGCCCGTGCCCCAGGCCGCGAACACGGCTCCTGCACCGCTTGAAGCCGCGCCGGCCGCGGACTCGACGGCGGCGACGCCCAACGCGGATTCCGGGGCCAAGGTCGAGATGTATCCCGGCACCGGCGCCTTCACCGGCGGCGGACGTGTTTCGGGCGCTGCCGCGATCGGCGGCGACGAGGACAACGGCATCACGCTCAACTTCGTCAACACCGACGTGAAGGACGTCGCCAAGGCGGTGCTCGGCGACTATCTCAAGCTCAACTACGAGATCGGCGCCAACGTCCAGGGCGCCGTGACGATCCAGACCAGCCAGCCGCTCAAGCGCAGCCAGGTCCTGCCCGCGCTCGAGCAGGCGCTGCGCCTCAACGGCATGACGGTGGTGGAGAGTCACGGCATCTATAAAGTCCTGCCGCTCACCGATGCGCCGCGCATGGCGCACATCGCAGGCCCGTCGCGCAAGGGCGGCGTCGATGTCGGCTACGGCATCGACATCGTGCCGGTGCATTATGTCGGCGCGGCGGAGATGCAGAAGCTGCTGGAGCCGCTTGCGCCCGCGCAGGGCATCATCCACGCCGACACCACGCGCAACGTGCTCCTGATCGAAGGCACGGCGGAGGAGCGCCAGACCTTGCGCGACGACATCGCGCTGTTCGACGCCGACTGGATGAGCGGCATGTCGTTCGCGCTCTTCACGCCGAGCTACACCGACGCCGACGAGCTGACCAAGGAGCTCAACCAAGTGATGGGCGGGCTGAACGGCCCGACGGGGCAGATGGTCCAGCTCGTCCCCATCCAGCGGCTCAACGCGGTGCTCGCGATCTCGCACCAGATGAAATATCTCGAGCACCTGCGCGCCTGGGTGAACCGCCTCGACCGGCCTGGCCAGGGCAGCGACAAGCGCATCTATGTCTACAGCGTGCAGAACGGCCGCGCCTCCGACCTCGCCAACACACTGGGCAAGCTGCTGTTCGGCAACGGCGTTTCGGGCGGAAGGGCCGGGTCCACGCCGGGCGGTTCCGCCGCGGCCACGCCGAGCTTCGAGCCCGGCCTGCCGAACGGCGGCGTGACGTCCAGCACGACCGCGTCGTCGTCCAGCACGCCGATCTCGGCGAGCGGCGGCGCCTCGTCCACATCGGCCCAGAACGATCAGGTCTCGGTCGCCGGCAACGCGCCGGGCATCGGCAGCATCTCCATCACTTCCGACGAGACCAACAACGCGCTCGCGATCCTGGCGACGCCGCAGCAATACGGCACGATCGAGCAGGCGCTGCGCAAGCTCGACACGCAGCCGCTGCAGGTTCTGCTGGAAGCGGCCATCGCCGAGGTGACGCTGACCAACAACACGCAATACGGCGTGCAGTATTTCTACCAGCCCAATTCGGCCAACCAGATCGTGCTCTCCGACAGCGGCACCTCGGCGATCGCCCAGTCGTTCCCGGGCTTCTCCTACATGTTCGCCAACGGCAACAACATCAAGGTGATCCTGGACGCGCTGGCGACCGTCACCCATGTCGAGGTCGTGTCGTCGCCGGAGGTGATGGTGCTCAACAACCAGACCGCCAATCTCCAGGTCGGCGACCGCGTGCCGATCATCACCCAGCAGGCCGTCTCGACCACGACCACCGACGCGCCCATCGTCAACAGCGTCGAGTACGAAGACACCGGCGTGATCCTGAAAGTCACCCCGCGCGTCAATCGCGGCGGCATGGTGATGCTCGACATCTCGCAGGAGGTGAGCGAGGTCGCCTCCGCCACGACCTCGGGCATCCAGTCTCCCACCATTCAGGAGCGCAAGATCAACTCCTCCGTCGCGGTGCAGGACAACGAGACCATCGTGCTCGGCGGCCTCATCAGCGACAGCCGCACGCAGACCCATACCGGCATCCCCTATCTCCAGGACGTGCCGGTGCTGGGCAACCTGTTCCGCGACACCGGCGACAATCGGACGAGGACCGAGCTGATGGTCCTCATCACGCCGCATGTGGTGGACGATCTCAGGAAGGCGCGAAAGGTCACCGATGAGCTTCGCCGCAAGCTGCCCGCGGTCCAGTCCGTCCTCGAGCGCGCGAAATAGCGAGAGCGGCTGGGCGCTGGTCTCGGTGCTCTGGGCGCTGACGATGCTCGCGCTGATGGCGGCCGCGGCCCAGGCGCTGACCGTCACCGCCTACAACAGCGAACGCCACGCCATGACCGACGCGCGGGCCGGCGCGGACCTCGATGCGGCCGTGGTGCGCGCGGTGCTGGGCATATGCGACCTGCGGCCCGAGCAGCGCTGGCGCACCGACGGCACGCCGCGCATCATCGCCTATGACGGCTTGCGCATCCGCGTGGCGGCGCAGGACGAGCTCGGACGCATCGACCTCAACGCCACAAGCGCCTCGACGATCCGCGCGCTGCTTCTGGGGCACGGCCTTTCGCCCGACGACGCGTCTGCGCTCGCCGACAGGATCGCCGATTGGCGCAGCCCGGCCGGCCCGGTGAGCCTGCACGGCGCGACCGACGCCGACTATCGCGCGGCGGGGCTTTCCTATGTCCCGCGTCACGGCCCGTTCCAGACCGTCGACGAGGCGCGGCTCGTGCTCGGCATGACGCCCGTGCTGTTCGCGCGCCTCAGGCCGGCGCTCACCGTCTACACCAAGCGGCCTTCCTTCGATCCTTCGCTCGCGCCGCGCGAGGCGCTGGTGGCGCTCTATCCCGACGACCCGGGCAAGATCGACGAGATCCTGCGCGCGCGTTCGGGAGACATCGGCCTGCCCGGCAATGCATCGGGCGCGGCGCCGCCGCTCAGCGTTCCGTTCGGCCGCGCCTACGAGATCTCGGCCGAGCTCGCGATCGGAAGGCGTACCTTCCGGCGCAGCGCGGTTGTGGAGCTGAGCGGCGGCGACAAGCGCGCCTATTTCGTGCTCGCGTGGAATTGAGCCGCGTTAAAACGCGTTCATGGCGTGGATTCCGCGGTTGCGCGAACAATCGTTCTATCACCCACGCGTTGTACGGGTGACGATAATCTGACACACTTCAGGCGTGCTCGTGGGGGGCTAGACGTTGGCGGAAGAAGCCGCAGGGGACAACGGTCGTTATTGGGCGTTCATCAGCTATTCTCATCGCGACGCCGCCTTTGGCCGGCGCCTGCATCGCAAACTGGAAACCTATGCGCTGCCGCGCCGCCTCGTCGGACGCAAGACGGCACAGGGCACGGTGCCCAAGAAGCTCGCGCCCATCTTCCGCGACCGCGAGGAGCTTGCCGCCGCGAATGATCTGAGCACGGAAGTCCGCGCGGCGCTGAAGGCGTCGCGCTGCCTCATCGTCGTGTGCTCGCCGGCCTCGGCCGCTTCGCACTGGGTCGGCCGCGAGATCGAAGTGTTCCGCGAGCTTCATCCCGACCGCCCGGTCCTCGCCGCCATGCGCGACGGCGAGCCGGCCGATTGCTTCCCGCCGGGGCTGCTCGGCAAGGACGCAACCGGCGCCGCGATCGAGCCGCTGGCCGCCGATTTCCGCCGCGGCCGCGACGGCGAGCATCTGGGCCTGCTCAAGCTGGTCGCCGGAATCCTCGGTCTCGGCCTGGACGAACTCGTCCAACGCGACGCGAGCCGCCGCAATCAGCGCGTGACCGCCGTCACGGCGGCGGCGCTCGCGGGGATGATCAGCATGGGCTTCCTGACAGCATTCGCGGTGAGCGCTCAACAGGAGGCTGAACGGCAGCGGGGCGAGGGAGAAGACCTGATAGGATTCATGAGCAAGAATTTACGGGAGAAGCTTAAGGGTGTCGGCCGGCTCGACATCATGCGCGCCGTCAATCTCCGAGCGCTTGAATATTACGACAAGCAAGCGAGTTCGCTCACGCCCGAGCGCCGAGGTCGCCGCGCCCTCGTTATGCTCAACTTGGCCGACGATGACGTGACCCAGGGTGACTACGGCTCGGCTCAAAGACGAATTCACGAAGCGTTCGCGGTAACGCGGGGTTTGATGGAAGCGGCCCCCCACAATCCTGCACTCGTATTCGACCACGCCCAGAGCGAGTACTACGTCGGAGACCTCGCCTATGCGCAAGGCCATGTGGCCGAGGCCAAAGCTGCTTTCCTTGCCTACAAACGCCTGGCAGACCGGCTTGTGACGCTGGCGCCCGGCAACCCAAGCTATCGGCTGGAAGTCGGATACGCCGACAGCAATCTCTGCACGATCGCGCTTGACAAGCCGGTGGATGGCCCGGCGGCGCTGCGCTACTGCGCCGACGCCCTGGCTCAGACCGCGTACGCCGCGAACCGCATGGCACCATCCGACGAGATCACGGAGGATTTGATAGACCGGCATGCCTGGCTGGCCGATGCCCACAGCGCCAACGGCGACATAGCTTCGGCTAAACGGGAGCGATTGATCGAAGAGAGGCTTCTCGCCCCCCAAATCGCCGCCGATCCGAAAAACATGGAACTCAAAGAGAGCTGGGTCGCGCTTCAAATCGCGCTCGCCCTGGTCGATGAAGCAAACCATAAGCCTGGAGACGCGGTGAAAAAGCTCAAGCTGGCAAACGACGTGATCGTGTCGATGACCGCTTTGGAGCCCGCTAACAGCGATTGGCAGTCTCAGAAAACGTGGATTGACAACGAGCTCTTGAAATTGAGGCAGCCGCCAATTTAGAGGAGAAAGACAATGCCGACGCCGTCAGTTCGATCGGGAAGATTTTGCGGTCCCGAATACCAGATCCAGCAATCGGCCGTGACCATGGGGGCCGAGCAAAGGATTCTATACCTTTATATCAACTATACGATCGATCAGAACGGCAAGATCCAGCCGTATTACGACGCCAGCGCGGGCAGCGGGACATACCTCATGGCGGGCGGAATCCAGTCGTTCATCGGCTACGCCTATGCCGGCAATATCGGCAATGCCAGCAATACCGGCGGCCCGCAGATTCCATGGGGTTCGCAATCGACCCCGGTCATCGATCATCCGACCTGGGTCGTTTTCGCGCTTCCGCAGACGCCCGTGGTCAGTTTCTACACCGATCCTCAAACCAACGCGGTTACGACGAGCGACGGGAAAAAAGGTTCGCTCTATTCTCCGGATTATTACAACGTGGTCCATATATTCGATAGCGGGGCAGCCTACAGTCCGCCCGACACGCAAGTTCCCGGCGGCCCTTGCCACTTGCTGTACTTCCAAGCCCCCTACAGCGGCGACGCCATGGTGCCGAGCATCGATTTCTTCAATCTGAACGTACTGCAAAACGGCGCTCGGGCTTACGTCGATCCCGCGATCAAGAACAAAGGTCATCCCCCGCCAGCGCATTTTGAAGCTCACAATAAATAGCCAGGCCAGCCGCCCGATAACGCGACGAGCGCATCTGCATGGGCGTGCCGGCTGCCGGCGGCGCCGCGAATTTCCGGCGTGACCGCGACGTGACGGCCGTCACGGCAACACGGCTCTTGGCACTGATAGACATTGGCGTGTTGATGTCCGGCTATGCGACATCAAGCAGCCGGGCATTGTTCACAGAGCGAGTATTGAAACCCTGAAAGACACGTCAACAAAAACAGGAGAACGACTATGCCAGACGCCACACATCCTATCCCAGCACCAGGCACGATAAGCGGGAGTTGGGTACCTCAGGAGATCGTGATCGTCTATTGGACGATCGACACGACCAATGGATGCTGCAAGATCGATACAGCGCAGTCGGGCGTCTATGACGCCTCATATTTCAGCAGCAAATATGCAAGCATCAAAGACTTCGCATTTGCCGTAAGCGATGGGACCATATCCGCGGGTCCGCCCGCACCTCTTTATCCCAATCTGGGGCCCTTTGCCCAGCCGTGGAACTTCGTGATCAAAAACAGCTGCTACATCGTCTATGTCCTCGAACAAGGGATGACGCAGTGGCAGTTCCTGCGCGGCTCGACGGCTCTCACGACTGTTGACGATGAGACCGGATGGTATCAGGACCTCAATCACGTCATTCCGCCACCCCAATCCTCACAGAATCCCCCAACGGTGGCGTCTACGGTAACGGGACCGAATTGCATGGTCGCCTATTTCTCGGCCTATGTGCAGCCGAACACGCAGACAGGGATCGACGCTTTTGCCCTTCATGTGGAGTACCTCCAGACCGGTCAATGGATCATCCTGCCAGACGATCCCGCGATCAAAAACAAGGGACACCCCCATGGCGTCAGGTCGAATCCGCTTAGTCTGAAATTGACGACGATCTTGCCGGATGCGTTGAAGCAGACGGCTTGAAGATCGCCGCGGCGTCCGCGTATGCGCTTCCGTCGACACTGTCTGACGGAGCCGCATACGTGAGACCGCGTCCATGCCGCGGAATCTGCGCTTTTCTAAACTGGCTGTTTCCATCATAGTGTAACAATGAGCGTGCCGTCCGCTTCATCCCTCCTCTCCATCACCGCCCACGCCCGCGCGGGCGCGCTCGAGCAGGCATGGGCGATGTTCCGCGCGGCCGGTCTTGAAAGCGTGAAAGACGACGCACCCGTGCTCAGCGTGCGCGGCCGCCTGCTCAAGGACAGCGCGCTCGCGGCCAAGGGCGCGGAGCGCCGCGCGCTCTATCTCAAATCCGCCGAGGCCTATGCCCGGGCGGCCGACATCTCGGGCACGCTCTATCCGCGCATCAACGCGGCCAGCCTGTCGCTGCTCGGCGGACGGCCCGACATGGCGCGCACGCTCGCGCGCCAGGTGATCGAGCGCGGACGGCGCGGCGAGGACGGACCGGAGACGCCCTATTGGCGCACCGCCACGCAGGCCGAGGCGCTGCTGCTGCTGGGCGAGATCCAGGAGGCGAAGAAGACGTTCGAGGGCGCCATCGCGCTCGCGCCCCGCGCCTATGAGGACCGCGCCTCGACGCTGCGCCAGTTCGGCCTGATCCTGGACGCGCTCGGCCAGGACAAGTCGTGGCTCGACGCGCATCGCCCGCCCAAGAGCGCGCATTTCGCGGGTCATATGGCGCTGGCGTCGCGCGGCGGCAAGGTCGAGCGCGAGATCCGCGACATCATCCGCGCCGAGCGTATCGGCTTCGGCTACGGCGCGCTCGCGGCCGGCGCCGACATCGTCATCGCCGAGGCGCTCCTGGAGACCGGCGCCGAGCTGCACCTCGTCCTGCCCGCGCCGGTGGCGCAGTTCCGCAAGGCCTCGGTGGTCCGGTTCGGAAGCTCCTGGGCGCGCCGCTTCGACGGCATCCTGGAAGACAAGGACAAGGTCAGCGTCCGCGCGATCACGCGCGGCTGCGACCCCTTGAGCACGCTTGCCGTCCGTCTCACCACCGAGATCGCCATGGGCAGCGCGGTCATGCATGCCGCGACGCTGATGAGCGAAGCCGTGCAGCTCCTCATCCTGGAAAGCTCGCCCAAGGGCGCGCGGATCTCGGGCGCGAGCGTCGCGGCGGGTGCCGCATGGCGCGCCGGCGGGCGCAGGCAACATGTCATCCAGGCGGCACGCGCGCGCAACGTGACGCCGCCGAAGCTCGAGCGCCCCTCGCGCGCGCATCTGGCCGCGCAGGTCAGGATCGATCCGGGCTGCGTCACGGCCGAAAGCGCCGCGGCGATCCTGCCCCGACTCGCCCGCGCGCTCGCGGCCTTGCCCGCGACCATCGTGAGCCCCCGCTGGACGGGCGAGGAAATCCTCCTCGCTTACGATACGGTCCCCAAGGCGGCCTCGGCCGTGCTCGCCGCGGCAAGGATCCTCAAAGCCTCGCCGGGCTCGCGGGTCGCGGGCCACTACGCCGTCTGCGAGAGCGTGGACGATCCTTTCGGGGGCGAAGCCGCGCTCGTCGGCAGCGCAGCCCCTGTGCTCAAGGAGATCCTGCAGACCACGCCGCCGCCGGCCGCTTATGTCAGCGAGGATTTCGCGGCCGCTCTCCATGTGGGTCCGGCCGAGGGCCTTGCGCGGGTGGAACTCGTGGGCGAGCTGCCGTCACAAGCCGGCGAAGAGCACCCGATGAAGCTCTATTCGCTTAGGCGGTAGAGCTCATACGATCATCTCTTCCAGCCTTTGCGGCGCGACGATGAAGAGCGCGTCGCCGTCGCGGCGGATGATGCCGCGGCGCTCGAGCGCGCTGATCGCGCGCGACACGGTCTCGCGCGTGCTCTGCACCCGTACCGCCAGCGCCGACAGCACGGGCGCGGGCCGCAGCGTGCGTCCGTCGCCGAGCCGCGCCAGGCGCAGCAGCTCGGCATGTACGCGGCCCGCGGCGGAGAGCGTCGAGCGCTCGAGCATCTTGGCGGAGGCCGCACGAAGCTGGCGCAGGAGCACCTTCGACACCACCAGCCCCACGCAGCCATAGGTCTCCATCAGGTTCAGGAAATCGAGCGCCAGGAACACCGCGGCGCGCACGTCCTCGACCGCGACGATCTCGGCTTCCTCCGGCGTCGGCTCGGTGACGGCTACGGCGCCGAAGAAATCGCCGGGCAGCAACTCGCGCAGCAGGACCATCTGCCCTCCGAAGCCATAGGTGCGCGCATGCGCCCTGCCCGTGACGAGAAGGAACGTCGCGCCCGCGCGGTCGCCCTGCTTGAGCAGCACCGCGCGGACGGGAAAACGCCGCTCCTGCGCGCGCTTGCCGATGCTTGCCGCGACGTCGGGCGAGCACAGGAAGACCTTCTGCAGGAACCGGTGGATATCTCCGTCGTAGGATGCCGCCGCCAACCCTTCCGCCCGCGCAAACGCCCGCGCGGAGATTGATGTGTTTTCGCCCGCTTGTCACGCAAGGCAAAAGGGCCGGTGCGGTTGCACCGGCCCTTTTCCGGAGATTCGTTCCAAGCGGCTTAGCCTTGCGGCGCGGCCGGAAGCGCCTGGATCTGATCGGCGCTGAGCTGCGCGACCACGACGTTGCGCGACTGGTCGTAGCTCAGCTGCGCGGCGTCGATCGCGACGATCTTGCTCTGCGCGCCGAGGAGCGCGACGTCGAGGGATTGCGCCTTGCCGTCGGTTCCGGTGACGACCTTCTGCACCGCGCCGACCGCCTGGCCGCTCGACGTCTCCACGCTTGCGTTCGCGAGTGTCTGCGGCGGATTGGCGATCGCGCTCAGCGCGACCGTGCCCGTCGGCGTGCCGGCCGCGCTGGACATCTGGCCGGCGGAGTTCGACTGCGCCGGGCTCGACGTGTTCGACGCCATCGTGCTCGAAGTCGCGGTCTGATCCGTCGACTGCGCCTGCTGCAGCGATTGCGCGTTCAGCTGATCGGTCTGCGCCATCTCCGCGGGCGTCGCGGGGTGATGGGTGTACGCGCTAGCGGGAACGCCGGCGAGTGCGAGCCCCACGATCGCCGCGCCTCCCAATGCGAATGATTTGAGCTTCATGATTCGTCTCCCTGTTTCTCGAGATGACCGTGGGTTAGCCGAGAGCTTCTCGTGGCGGTCGATGGGGAAACGTTTTCCGCAAGGCGTGGTTCCGGGGAAACACGTGAACAAAGAGGAACCTTTCCACGCTCCGCGGGTTGAAATTTCGGACACCGAACCTTCGTCCCCGCCGGCCCCGCGGAACGCATCAATTGAGGATGCGTTTCAAACTTATTGAGTCTTGTTGGTAGAGGCGATCCGATGGCTAAGACGAAATTGCTCGAGGACATCAAGGCGGACCCTTCCCGTTTCTATCCCTCGCCCACCGACGTGGTGCGCGACCGGCGGTTCTCGGACGCCGAGAGGCTGGAGATCCTGGAGGCCTGGGAGCGCGACGCGCGCGCGCTGTCCGTGGCCGACGACGAAGGCATGTCCGGCGGCGAGCCCAGCCGGCTCAAGACCGTGGTCAAGGCCCGCATGGAGATCCAGGAGCGCATGGCCGCCGAGCCCAAATACAGCGAGGCCAGCAAATTCGGCGGCGGCAAGGTCCAGTGACGCACCTAAGCCGCTGATTTCACCCGACAAATTGTGGGAAGGCAGGAGCGGGCACCCAATGCGGGGCTGTCGAAGGGGCAGGGGCGTACCGGATCAGACGCCCGCTCCGATGCTAAAAAAGCGCTTGAAACGGATTGGTTCCACGGCAGCCGAAAAAAATTTGCTCACCCCGGCCGCCGCCGTCCGAACCGCCCCATCGCCACGCTGACCACGAGCAAAACCAGGAAGATCGCGAACACGATCTTCGCCGCCGTCGCGGCCGCGCCTGCGAACGTGAAGAAGCCGAGATAGGCCGCCACCACCGCCAGCATGAAAAACGTGAGTGCCCACCCAAGCATGGAAATTCCTCCCCACCGCCGAACGCGGATTAGCGGGAGTGGTTCCGCGTCTTTCCTCTCCCCTCGTGGGAGAGGATGCAAAATCTTACGCTTAGCGTAACGCAGTGGAGCTAAGCGTTAGATTTTGCTGGTGAGGGGGAACCAGTCTTGGCGTCGGCGACTCACCCCTCATCTGAAAATCAAGGGCTTGGTCTTCGGCTCACGCTCAGCCCAAACCCATGATTTTACTTCCTCTCCCACAAGGGGAGAGGAAGTAACAGCAGACTACGCCGCCTGCTCCCTTTGCGGGTGGAAGAACAGCGCTTGTCCCACCGTCGCCTGGATCGTCTCGGGCAGGAACGGCTTGGCGATCAGATAGGCGGGCTCGGGACGCTCGCCGGTGAGCAGCTTCTCCGGATATGCCGTGACGAAGATCACCGGGATGTCGAAGCTGGTGAGGATCTCCGCGACCGCGTCGATGCCCGATCCGCCTTCGCCCAGATTGATGTCGGCGAGCACAAGGCCCGGCCGCTTGGCGCGCGCCATCGCCACGGCTTCGTCGCGCGTCGCGGCCTTCGCCACCACGTCGTGGCCGAGCTCGACGAGCAGGTTCTCCAGGTCCATCGCGATGATCGGCTCGTCCTCAATGATGAGCACGCGCGAGGCGAGCAGGCGGTCGATCACGTCCTGCGCCTCGACGATGGCGGCTTCGACCTGCTTGGGAGTCTGGTTCAAGATGTAGGCCGCCTCCTCCAGGCTGAACGCCTCGACCGAGGTCAGCAGCACCGCGGCGCGCTTCGGCCCCGACAGCGCCTTGAGCAGCCCTTCGGGACGCGAGACCCGCGAATCAGCGCCGGGCGCGTCGTCGCTTTCCGACCAGTCGTCCTGGAACGCCCGGTACAGACCGACGCGGGGCGACACGCCCTCACCCAGCGACTGCTTGCCGCCCAGGAGCGAGGCCAGCGTCGCGCGGACATGGGCATCGCCGCGTTCCTGGCTCCCCGACAGCGCCCTGGCATAGCGGCGCAGATAGGGCAGATGCGGCGCGAGCGCCTCTTTCATGCTCATAAATCCCGGCTCCTCGTTCGACAGACACACCAAAGCTGCAACATGGAACGCGCGCCAGAGGAAAAAGTTCCCCGTCCTGGAACCAGCCGCCGTCCGGCCGCGTTAGCGTACCTCGAGGGGTTCGAATGCCCGCCCTGGGGCGTTAGCAGCACGGCCGGGATTGCACCTCCGGTCGCCGCGTCGGAGAATGGCTTTGTCGACCCTGCAAACACATCGGACGGGAAACTTGTCCAAAGATGAAGAAGGAACCGGCGGGAAGTCGCGCGCCGTGCGCGCCCGCCAGCGTGCCATCGGACGCGAACTGCGCCGGATGTACGACGGGGTGGTGAACGAGCCCGTGCCCGACGAATTCCTCGACCTCCTGCGCCGCATCGACGAAGCGGACGCGGAAAAGAAGAAGCCGTCGTAATGACTCGCACCGAAAGTCACACCATGGAAGATCGCGAGCCCCAGGCGGCACCGGATTTCAAGACGGACCTCTTGGCGCTCGTCCCCTTCCTGCGCGCCTTCGCGCGCTCGCTCACCGGCAATTACGAAGCGGCCGACGATCTCGTCCAGGAGACGATGGTCAAGGCATGGCAGTCGCGCGACACGTTCGAGATGGGCACCAATCTCAAGGCGTGGCTGTTCACCATCCTGCGCAACCAGTTCTATTCCGACCGCAGGCGCGCCTGGCGCCAGGCACCGTGGGATCAGGACGCGGCCGAGCGCATGCCGGGCACGAGCCAGGACCAGAATTGGGCCGCGGATCTGAGCGACACGACGCGCGCCTTGAAGCTTCTTCCCGACGAGCAGCGCGAGGCGCTGATTCTCGTCGGCGCCGGCGGGTTCTCCTACATGGACGCCGCCGCGATCGTGAAATGCAATGTCGGAACCGTGAAGAGCCGCGTCGCGCGCGCGCGCAAGGCGCTGCTCGCAATTCTGGACAGGCAGGATAGTCTGCCAGCCCGCGAACGGCCGACCGAGGGAGAAGCGGCGCGTGATATCATGGCGCAACTCGACAGGCTGGCTCCTCCCCAACAGGCGGAGGGCGCAGCCAAGCGCCGAACCAAGGGACGCGTTGACTAGGCATCCCCAATCCCTTCGCACCCGCCTGTTCTGGTGGGTGACGCTGGCCCTGATCCCGATCGGCATCGTGAGCGTCCTGCAGGGGCTCGAGCGCGCCCGCGTCGACGTCGCGAACGTGCGCGAGCACCTGGTGCAGTCCGTGCGCATCGCCGCCTCCAACGAGGAGAACGTGCTGGGCTCGAGCGAGCAGCTCCTGCACGCGCTGGCCAACATGGACGACGTGCGCAACGTCACGCCGGAATGCGACCGGGCGCTCTCCGACGTGCTTCTCGGCGTGCATTTCTTCGCCAATCTGGCGCGCGCCGACCGCAACGGCGTCATCGTCTGTTCCGCGCTGCCGCAGGCCAAGGGGCGCACCTCGCGCACGGACATGTTCGCGGCGGCACGGCGCACGGGAAAGCTCGTCGTCAGCGGCCAGATCGTGAGCCCGATCACGCACAAGACGGTGATCGGCGCCATGCTGCCGATCATGAAGAACGGCCGCTTCGACGGCACGGTGAGCGTCGGCATCGACACGATATGGCTCGACCACATCCTGAAGGAGCGCGACCTGCCGCACGGCGCGGTGATCGCGGTGTTCGACCGCAAGGGCGACATCATCGCGGCCAACAACGCCGGTGTCGCGGCCGCGCTGTTCTCGAGGATGCCCGAGGCGCAAGCGCTGAACGGCGGGCTTCAGGCGGGCAACGACGCCAAGAACAATTCCTGGATCTTCGCGGCGGCGCCCCTGGTCGGCGACAATGTCTTCGTGGCGCTTGCGATGCGCCAGCAGAAGCTCTTCGTGCCGACCTATCTGCGCGTCGGCACCGATTTCCTGCTTCCGATCGTGATGCTGGGGCTGGCCTGGATCGCGATCTGGTTCGCGACCGAGCGGCAGATCACGCAATGGGTCAACTATCTGCGCCGGATCGCGGCCGCCTATCGCGGCGGGCACTACGGCGCGCGGCCCGCGCTCGACGGCGCGCCGGAGGAGTTCCGCCTGCTCGGCACCGCGATGGAGGAGATGGCCGAAAGCATCCAGGACCGCGACAAGCGGCTGCGCGACGCCGTCCAGCAGAAGACCATGCTGATCCGCGAGACGCATCACCGCGTCAAGAACAACCTCCAGATCGTGATGAGCCTGCTCAGCCTTCAGTCCAACCAGATGAAGGACGAGGCGGTGCGCGACGCGCTGAGCCAGGCTCAGGCGCGCATCGACGCGCTCGCCCTCGTCCACCGCCTGCTGCACGAAGTCGAGGACCAGACCACCGTCGACCTGCAGCGCCTGCTCGGCGAGCTCACCCACAAGATCGCCGAGAGCATGACCGTCGAGGACAGCCGCATCACGACCGATGTCGACAGCATGGAAATCCACGTCCCCGGGGAGATCGCGGTGCCCATCGCGCTGTTCACGGTCGAGGCGCTGATGAACATCTTCAAATACGCGTTCCCGAAAGACCGTCCCGACGGCGCGGTGAACGTCGTCCTCGCAAGGCTCGACGGCGGCAAGCTGTCGCTCACCATCCGCGATGACGGCATTGGCTATGCCGCGGAGCTGGCGAAGCCCGGCATCGGGAGCAGGTTGCTGGGCGTCTTCGCGCGCCAGGTGCACGGGACGGCTTCGTCGGTCTCGGCGCCCGACCGCGGAACGACGGTGACGCTGATCTTCAACGATCCGGCGCAGGCGGCGGTTTAGGGAGCCGCGAAGAAGAAATAGTAGGCCCCCGCCATGCCGGCGAGCGCCGCCAGCGTGCTGATGACGAGGACGTAACGCACGCCCATGCCGCTCACGGCCTGGCGGGCCTCGACCGTGGTGCGCGGCCGTTCGTGCGATTCGCCGTTCCAGACATTGCTCATGCAACGGAAACGGATGCGGTGCCAAAGGGTTGCATGGTTGTCAGGGAACCATGCGGGGAGGCATGCGTTATTTAGGCTGGCCGATGGGGGCGTTGAGAGAAAGCAGGAGATTTCGCATGTCAAAGACACTTCATCTGATGATCGGCGCCGCCGCAATCGGCGCGCTTGCTTTTGCGGCTCCGGCCGAAGCGGCTCCGGCCGGCGTCAAGGTCGGCACCTTGACCTGCCATGTTTCGAGCGGCTGGGGGTTCGTGTTCGGTTCCTCGAAGGACCTGCACTGCAACTTCCATCCCAACAACCGTATGGGCGAGCACTATGCCGGCACGGTCAACAAGTTCGGCGTTGACGTCGGCTATACCGACGGCGGCGAGCTGATCTGGGGCGTGTTCGCGCCGAGTTCCAACGTCCGCGCGGGCGCGCTCGAGGGTAACTATGCCGGCGCGACGGCAAGCGCCACGGTCGGCGTGGGCCTCGGTGCCAACGTGCTGGTCGGCGGCCTCGACAGATCCATCGCTCTGCAGCCGGTCAGCGTGGAAGGCAATACGGGCCTCAACGTCGCGGCCGGCATCGGCTCGATCGAGCTGAAATACGTGCCCAACGAGGCGAGCCGGTAACGGACGCAGAGTTTCGCGCGGACAGGCCCTCGCCGGAAACGGCGGGGGTTTGTCGTTTTGTCGTCATGGCCGCCCTTGAGGCGGCCACCCAGCGCGAGCGATAGCGAGCACGTGACTCTGGATGGCCGGGGTCAAGCACGGCCATGACGAGTGGGAGCGGGCTAAATCACCCCCAACCGCTTGCCCACCTTCTCGAACGACGCCAGGGCGAAGTCGATTTGCGCGTCGGTGAGGGTCGCGCAGGCCTGGATGCGCAGGCGGGCGGTGCCTTCGGGCACGACCGGATAGCCGAAGCCGGTGATGAAGATTCCCTCGCCAAGCAATTCCTTGCTCATGCGGATCGCGAACGCGGTGTCGCCGACGATGATCGGAACGATCGCGGACTCGCCGTCGAGCGGCTTGAAGCCGCGCGCCTTCAGGCCCTCGCGCAGCCGCTTGGTGATCGCGTGCAGGCGCGCGACGCGCTCGGGCTCGCGCTCCAGGATCTCCACCGCCTTCATCGCGCTCGCCGCGATCGTCGCCGGCAGCGCGTTGGAGAAGAGCTGCGGCCGCGAAACCTGCGAGAGGTACTCGATCAGCGTCTTGGAGCCCGCGACATAGCCGCCCGCGGCGCCGCCCAGCGCCTTGCCGAGCGTGCCGGTGATGATGTCGATCTTGCCCTCGACGCCGCAATGCTCGGCGGTGCCGCGGCCGTGGCGGCCCATCACGCCGGTGCCGTGCGAGTCGTCCAGGATGACGGAAGCGCCGTGCTTCTTGGCGACCGTCACGATGTCGCCGAGCGGGGCGATGTCGCCTTCCATGCTGAACACGCCGTCGGTGACGACGAAGATGCGCCGCGCGCCCTTGACTGTGTCGAGCTTGGCGTCGAGATCGGCCATGTCGGCGTGCTTGTAGACCAGGCGCCGCGCCTTGGACGCGCGGCAGCCGTCGATCAGCGAGGCGTGGTTGAGCTCGTCCGACACCAGCGCGTCGCCCTCGCCCGCGACCGCCGGGATCAGCCCGGTGTTCGCCGTCCAGCACGACACATAAGTCAGCGCCGCTTCGGTATGCGACAGCTTGGCGAGCGCCGCCTCGATCCGCTCATGGATCGAGAACGTGCCGCAGATGAAGCGCACCGACGCGGTGCCCGCGCCGAACTCCTCCAGCGCCGCCTGTCCCGCGGCGACCAGCTCGGGATGATCGGCGAGGCCCAGATAGTTGTTCGACGACAGCACGAGCACGGGACCGGATTTCTCCGCCATCGTGACCTGCGTATCCATCGGCCCGGTGATGTGGCGGAAGGTCTTGAGCGTGCCGGCCTTCTCCATCGCGCCGAGATCGGCGCGCAGGCTGTCGTCCAGGCTCACAGCTCGCTCCAGTCGAGGATGACCTTGCCCGAATTGCCCGAGCGCATCACGTCGAAGCCCTGCTGGAAATCCTTGTAGGAATAGCGGTGCGTGATCACGGGCTGGATGTCCATGCCGCTCTGGATCATCGAGGTCAGCTTGTACCAGGTCTCGCCGAACATGCGGCCGTAGATGCCGCGCAGGTTCAGCCCCTTGAACACCACCGCGTCCCAGTCGATGCCGGGCTGGCCGCTTTGGATGCCGAGCATCGCGATCTTGCCGCCATGCGCCATGGTGTCGATCATCTGGCGCAGGCCCGCCGGGTTGCCCGACATCTCGAGGCCCACGTCGAAGCCCTCCTGCATGCCGAGGTCCTTCATCACCACGCGCAGATCGTCCTTGGCGACGTTGACGACGGCGGTCGCGCCCATCTTCCTGGCGAGGTCGAGGCGATATTCGTTGACGTCGGTGACGACCACGTAGCGCGCGCCGGCCTTGAGCGCCATCGGCACCGCGCTCACCCCGATGGGGCCAGCGCCGGTGATCAGCACGTCCTCGCCCACGACGTCGTAGGAGAGCGCGGTGTGCGCCGCGTTGCCGAGCGGGTCGAAGATCGCATAGACCTCGAGCGGCACCTTGCTGTCGCAATGCCAGATGTTCGGCGCCGGCACCGCGACGTATTCGGCGAACGCGCCGTCGCGGTTGACGCCCACGCCCAGCGTGTTGGCGCAGAGATGGCGCCGTCCCGCGAGGCAGTTGCGGCAATGGCCGCAGACGATGTGGCCCTCGGCGCTGACGAGATCGCCGACCTTGTGGCCATGGACGTTCGAGCCGACCGCGACGATGCGGCCGACGAATTCGTGGCCCGCCACCGTGCCCGGCCGGATCGTCTTCTGCGCCCAGGAATCCCAGTTGTAGATGTGCACGTCGGTGCCGCAGATGCCCGTCTTGAGCACCTTGATGAGCACGTCGTCGATGCCGTAGCCGGGCTCGGGCACGTCCTCGAGCCAGATGCCTTCCCCGGGCTTGGATTTGACCAGCGCTTTCATGTGCACCTCTCGCCTAATGGAAGATGGCGGCGTGGTATAGCGTCGTCAGGAAATTTGTCCAGACTTTCCGGCGCCTAGCCTCTCCTCGCGCAGTTGCGAGCGGCGGACCTTGCCCGCGTCGTCGCGCAAGGGATGGGAGACGAATTCGATCGTGCGCGGGCGCTTGTAGCGCACCAGCTTTTCGGCCAGATGCGCTTCGAGCGCGTCCCGCGTCAGCCCCTCCTTGGGCTGGACGATGGCGTGGACACGCTGTCCCAGATCGTCGTCCGGGAAGCCGATCACGCAACTCGACTGCACCAGCGGATGCTCGTCGATCGCGCCTTCCACCTCGGCCGGATAGACGTTGGCGCCGCCGACCAGGATCATGTCGGTGCGGCGGTCGGCGAGATAGAGATAGCCTTGGGCGTCGAGCCAGCCGATATCGCCGATAGATTCCCAGCCGCCTTCGAGCCGGCGCGTCTCTGCGCCGATATAGCGGTAGGTCGAGGCGAGGCCCGGCTTCTGCCGCATGAAGATCTCGCCCACCTCACCGCGCGGCAGCATCGTGCCGTCGGCCGCGAACGCCTCGATCTCCGCGTTGGGCGTGGGAAGCCCGACGGAGCCTTTGTGCGCGAGCCATTCCCTGTCGCTTATGATCGTCGCGGCCACGCCTTCGGTTCCGCCATAGAGCTCCCAGACGACGTCGGGGCCCAGCCAATCGATCCACGCCTCCTTGAGCCAGGGCGGGCAAGGTGCCGCGAGATGCCACACGGTCCTGAGCGAGGAGACGTCGTAGCGCGCCCGCACCTCCTGCGGCAGACGCCAGATGCGCGCCATCATCGTCGGCACCAGATAGAGCCATGTGGCGCGATGCTTTTCGATCAGCGCCAGCGTCTCTTCCGCGTCGAATTTCGTCATCACCACGACCGGCGCGCCGACCATCAGCGCCGGAAACGCGGTCACGATCGGACCGTTGTGATAGAGCGGCCCGGGCATCAGGACGATATCGCCGGGCGTGATGCGCCAGCGCGCGGCCGCGCCCTCCATCACCACGCCGGGCTGGCCCGCGACGATGAGCTTCGGCCGTCCCGTCGAGCCGCCGGAGGTGGGCGCCTTCCACGACGGAGAGACGGCATCGGGCAGATCGCGGTCGTCGCCGCTCAGGAGATCGGCGACAGACATGACGGGCCGTCCGAGATCCAGCGCGCCGTCGCCGATGACGACGGGCGAATTCGCCAGATCGACGATCGCCCTCAGCTCTGCCAGGGGCAGGCGCCACGACACCGGCTGCGGCACGGCGCCGATCTTCCACGCGGCATAGAACGCCTCGATGAATCCGATGCCGTTCGGAAGGCCGATGGTGACGAAATCGCCTTGGCCTACGCCGCGCTCCAGCAGCCCGCGCGCGATCCTGTTCGAGCGAAGATGCAGATCGCGCCAGCTGCGGACGTCGTCTGCGCAGCGCACCGCCCAGCCGTCGCCCTTCGCCGCCGCCAGCGCGGCAAGCCCGCGGCCCAGCGACGGCGGTTGCGGGTCCGGCGTCATCGCCGCCAATGTCTCGAGGATGGAATTCATGGGCCCCGGTTTCGTTTCACCACCGTCCCGCAGCAAACCAGTCCGACCGAACGATTTCAACACGTTACCGTCCGGCGACGGTTTCGACGCAATTGCGCCTTGGCGGAGCCATAGTTAGGCGTCATCGAATCCTGCTAGACCGCAAGGGCTCGGGCAGGGAACGCCAATTGGTCAGCGTCTACGACCTCAAACCTCGATTTCAGAAACTCCTGCGCCCGTTCTGTGCGCGTCTCGCCGCTGCGGGCGTCACCGCCAATCAGGTCACGGTCTCGGCGGCGGCCGTCAGCGTCGCGCTCGGCGCCGCGGTTTGGGCGACGCGCGGCGCCGCCTGGACGTTGCTGCTGTTGCCGCCCGTGCTGTTCCTTCGCATGGCGCTCAATGCCATCGACGGCATGCTGGCGCGGGAGTTCGATCAGAAAAGCCGGCTCGGCGCCGTCCTGAACGAGCTCGGCGACGTCGTGTCGGACACGGCGCTCTATCTGCCGTTCGCGCGCATAGAAGGCATGGATGGGCTTCTCGTCGCGCTCCTGGTCGCCGTCGCGGTCATGACGGAAATGACGGGCGTGGTCGCCGTCCAGATCGGCGCGTCGCGGCGCTATGACGGGCCGTTCGGCAAAAGCGACCGCGCGGTCTTTTTCGGATGCCTGGCGGTCGCGCTGGGGCTCGGCCTTCCGCCCGGCCTTTGGACGGAGATCGTGCTCGCGCTCGCGGTCCTTGCCGGGTGCTTCACGATATTCAACCGCGCCCGCGCGGCGCTCAAGGAGAACGCATGAGCTGGATCGCCGGCTTCTTCTCGACACCGGTGCACAACGCCATCGGCGCGATCTACGGGCTTCTCGTCGTCGCCAGCCTGGTCAGCTTCGCGTTCCGCAAGCTGAGGCCCAGCGAGGCCGCGACGGAGCTGTCCAAGAGAGTGGTGTCGTGGTGGTGGATGATCACGGTCTTCACCATCGCGATCCTGACCAACCGCATCGTGTCCACGGTGTTCCTGGGCTTCATGGCCTTCCTGGCGCTCAAGGAATATTTCTCCCTCATTCCCACGCGCCGCGTCGATCGCGGGATATTGTTCTTCGCCTATCTCTCGATCCCGGTGCAGTTCTATCTCGCCCATATCGGCTCGTTCGGGATGTTCCTCGTCTTCATTCCGGTCTGGATGTTCCTGTTCATGCCGGCGGCGATCACGCTCAAGGGCGAGACCGAGGGCTTTCTGCGCGCCGTGGGCATGTTGAGCTGGGGGCTGATGATCACGGTCTTCGCGCTCAGCCACACCGCGATGCTGCTCACCTTCGGCGTGAAGCTCGGCTATGCCGCGGGCCCGCTCCTGTTCCTCGTCGCGCTGACCGAGGCCAACGACGTCGCCCAGTTCACCTGGGGCAAGCTCCTGGGCCGGCACAAGATCATCCCGAAGGTGAGCCCGAAGAAGACCTGGGAGGGCTTCATCGGCGGATTGATCACGACGGCCGCGGCCGCCGCCTTCGTCGGGCCGTATCTGACGCCGATGCCCATGGCGTGGTCGGCGGCGGCGGGCGCGCTGATCGCCGTCAGCGGCTATCTCGGCGACGTGACTATCTCCGCCTGCAAGCGCGACTTGGGCGTCAAGGACGCAAGCAACCTCATCCCCGGTCACGGCGGGATCCTCGATCGCGTCGACAGCCTGATCTATTCGGCGCCGATCTTCTATCATCTGCTGCACTACTCCTACGGCGTCTGGCCGGAGGGCGTCCTTTGAGCAGGCTGCTGCGCGGCGCGTTCTTCCTTCTCATCGTGCGGCCGGTCCTGACGATCGCGCTCGGCACGCATGTGCGAGGCCGCGATCATCTGCCGAAGAAAGGGCCGGCCATCGTCGTCGCCAACCACAACTCGCATCTCGACACGCTGACGATCCTGGCGATGTTCCCGATGCGCAACCTGCCGAGCCTCAGGCCTGTTGCCGCGATGGACTATTTCATGCGCAGCGGCCCGATGGCCTGGTTCGCGACGAACATCATCGGCATCATTCCGATCGTGCGCGGCGGCGGCGACAGGAACGCCGATCCGCTCGCGCCCTGCCGGGACGCGCTGGATCGCGGCGACATCCTGATCCTGTTCCCGGAAGGCTCCCGCGGCGAACCCGAGAAGCTCTCCGCCTTCAAGAAAGGCGTCGCCCATCTGGTGAAATCGCGTCCCGACACTCCGGTCCACCCGCTGTTCATGCACGGATTGGGCAAGGCGCTTCCGAAGGACAGCTTTCTGCTCGTGCCGTTCAATTGCGACGTGGTGGTGGGAGAGACACTGTCCTGGACCGGCAGCGTCGAGAGCTTCATGGAGACGCTGCAATCGGCCATGACCGGGCTCGCGGGACAGATCCACATGGTGCCATGGGACTGATCTGGATCGCGGCTGTGTCGGGCTGGGCCGTCGCGGAGGCGACGCTGTTCTTCGTCGTGCCCGACGTCCTGATCACCTTCGCGGTCATGCGTTTCGGCCTGAAAGCGGGCGTTCGGCTTTGCGTCGCCGCCGCCGCCATAGCCTCCGTCGCAGGCCTCGGCATGTGGGGCTGGGGTCACGCCGATCCGCAAGGCGCGCGCCACGCGATGCTGATGGTGCCGTTCATCGGCCCCGATCTTCTGGCGCGCGCCCATGCGGAGATCGCGGCGGGCTGGCCGCTCCATCTGGTGAGCGGCGCGATGACCGGCGTGCCCTACAAGCTCTACGCCGTCGAGGCGGGCGCGCGCGGAATCAACCCCGTGCTCTTCCTGCCGATGTCCTTCATCGCGCGGATCGCGCGCTTTGCGCTCACCGCCGTCGCGGCGCATGCCGGTCGCGAGGTCATGACCCGGCTGGGCAGGCCGGGGTGGCGCTACGCCTGCTGGATGGCGGCATGGATCGCGGTCTACGGATTCTACTGGACGAGCCGGGCGATGATGTGACGCTGACTGGGGTGGCGGCCGTGGTGCCCAGGGGCGGAATTGAACCACCGACACGCGGATTTTCAATCCGCTGCTCTACCAACTGAGCTACCTGGGCAAACCGCCGAAACCCGGGACACGCCCGGAAGGTCGGGCTTTTTAGTGGAGCCCTCGCCCCATGTCTAGCCGTCGCCCTCGGCGGCGTCAGATGGCCCATCCGGCCCCTCTTCCGCCGGGATGGCGTAGCGTTCGCCGAACCATTTGCCCAGATCGACATGGCGGCAACGCTTGGAGCAGAAGGGGCGGAATTCCGTCACCTGCGCCTTGCCGCAGACAGGGCATTTGGCCGCTTTAGCCGGTTGCGACATCGAAACCCTCGCGGGCATAGCCGTCATTGGCCTCGAAGCGCACGCGCGGCGCGCCGCGGCGGGCGAGCGCGCCCTTGACCTCCTCGCCGTGGTCGTCGAGCCAGCGCACGACCTCGGCCGAGGCGCGCACGACCACCGCCTTGCCCGGAGCGGCGGCGGCGGCGCGCTCGACGCGGCGCATGACCTCGAGCGCGATCGAGTCGCGCGTGCGCTTGCGCCCCTGTCCGGAGCAGGAGCGGCAGCATTCGCTCATCAGCTTGAACAACGGGTCGCGCACGCGCTTGCGCGTGATCTCGACCAGGCCGAACTCCGACATCGGCGAGATCTGCGTCGGCGTGTGGTCCTTCGAGATGCTCTGCGCCAGCACGTCGATCACCTCGGCGACATTGCGGGCTTCGGAGAGATGGATGAAATCGACGACGATCAGCCCGCCGATGCCGCGCAGGCGTACCTGGCGTCCGATCTCGTCGGCGGCTTCGATATTGACCTTGACGCTGGTCTCCTCCAGCCCCGTCGACGCGGTGAAGCTTCCCGAGTTCACGTCGACCGCGGTCAGCGCCTCGGTGGATTCGATCGTGATCCAGCCGCCGGAGGGCAGCGGCACGCGCGGCGAGGTGAGCCGGTCGATCTCCTCCTCCAGCTCATACATGTCGAAGAGCTGGCCGGGGCCGTCGAACAATTCGATGTGGCTTTCCGCTTCCGGCATGGCGCGGCGGCAATAGGCGCGCGCGGCCTCGACCGAGGCGGCGTCGTCGATCACCACGCGCACCGTGTCGGCGCGCACCATGTCGCGCAAGGTGCGCTCGACCGGATCGAGATCGTGATAGAGCGTCGCGGGCGCCGTCGCCGCCTGGCGCTTTGCGAGCACGGGCCGCCAGGCTTCGGCGAGACGCTCGGCGTCTTCCTTCAGGTCGTTCAGCGCCGCGTCGGTTGCGGCGGTGCGCAGGATATAGCCCGCGCCGGGCACGAGCCTGTCGCCGCCCTGCGCGATCATCTGCTCGCCCATCGCCATCATGCGCGCGCGCTCGTCGTCGCCCTCGATGCGCCGCGACAGCGCGATGCCGGGCTGGTTGGGAACGAGCACCGCGAGCCGTCCGGGGATCGTCACGTTCGCCGAAAGCCGCGCGCCCTTTTCGCCGATCGGATCCTTGACGACCTGGACCAGGATCTCCTCGCCCTCATGCACGCAGTCGCCGATCTTGGGCGTGCGCTCCTCCTCGAACCCGGGAAGATCGGCGAGACAGCGCGCCTCGCGCGCGCCGAGGAACCCGGCGCGATCGAGACCGACATCGACGAACGCGGCCTGCATGCCGGGCAGCACGCGCTGCACGCGGCCGAGAATGATATTTCCGACGATGCTATGTCCGCTGCGGCCCTGCGCGCGCGCGGCGCCGTCATCCAGCCCGATGGTGCGTTCGAGCGCGAGTTCCTGCAGCCGCCCGTCCTCGACCAGGGCGACGCGAATCTCCCCAGCCCCCACATTGATCAGGACTTCCTTCGGCATCCGGAACTCGGCAATAGCGACGGTTCGAGCCTAGCACGGGTACGCGCTGCCGCGAAGCAGCGCCACGGTTTCGGCGAGCGGCAATCCGACCACATTCGAATAGGAACCATTCAGTGTGCGTACGAAAGTTTCGGCGCGGCCCTGGATCGCATAGCCGCCCGCCTTGCCGACGCCTTCGCGCGAGTCCACATAAGTATCGATCTCGGCCGCGTCGAGCCTCTTGAACCGCACGCGCGTCAGCACGGTGCGGCGCGCGAGCGAGCCGTCCGCGCGCATGAGCGCGACCGCGGTGATCACCTGATGGCTGCGGCCGGAGAGAAGCTTGAGGCATGCGCGCACCTCGTCGTCGTTCTCGGCCTTGGGCAGGATGCGCCGCCCGCAGGCGACGACCGTGTCGGCGGCGAGCACCAGCGTCTCGCCAGCGGCGAGCCCAGGAGTCTTGCCGTCGGCGACCTTGCGCGCCTTGGCCTCGGCGAGGCGCTCGGCATAAACGCGCGGCAGTTCGGCTTTGAGCGGGGTCTCGTCGATGGCGGCCGCGCGGACCTGGTCGGGCACGATGCCTGCCTGGGCGAGAAGCGCCTTGCGCCGCGGGCTCTCGCTCGCGAGCACCAGCACGGGCGCGGGCTTATTTGAAGCGATAGGTGATGCGTCCCTTGGTGAGGTCGTAGGGCGTCATCTCGACCATCACCTTGTCGCCGGTC
This sequence comes from Alphaproteobacteria bacterium, assembly GCA_021325375.1. Taxonomy (GTDB): domain Bacteria; phylum Pseudomonadota; class Alphaproteobacteria; order Micropepsales; family Micropepsaceae; genus Rhizomicrobium. Next base: position 49,853 of record JAJPHG010000014.1, read on the forward strand.
AGCACGCGGATGCGGTTCTTGCGCATCTTGCCGGCCGTGTGGGCGATGATCTCGTGGCCGTTCTGCAGCATGACGCGAAACGTCGCGTTGGGCAGAAGCTCGCTCACGGTGCCCTCGAATTCTAACAGTTCTTCCTTGGCCATTCGTCCTCGGACAGGGGTTGACGGCCGGGAGATTGCACCGAAACGAGCCAAAAGCAAGGGTTTGGTGAAACTCGGAGCCTGACGGCCCGTCGCCCTTCGAGGCTCGCCCTGCGGGCTCGCACCTCAGGGTGACGGGCCTACTTTAACAGTCGCGTCATCCTGAGGTGTGAGCGCAGCGAGCCTCGAAGGATGGCGCGCCGCTCTCAGGTATCCGCCGCCCGCCTCGTCTCGAAGCGCATCTGGATGCGGCGTTCCAGCTCGTCGCGGACGGCGCGGTAGGCGGCGAGCTGCTGGTCGCGGGAGCCTTCCACCGCGGTCGGGTCAAGGGTCGGCCAGTACTCGACCGTGGCGGCCGAGGTGCGCGTCAGCTCCATCGCCTTGTGATGCGCCTCGGGCGAGAGCGTGATGACGAGATCGAACGAGGTGTCCTCGAACTCGTCGAAGCTCTTGGGCTTGTGCTTGCCGATCTCGATGCCGATCTCCTCCATCGCCTCGACCGCGAGCGGGTCGAGTTCGCCGCGGCGCACGCCGACCGAATCCACATAGACGCCACGGCCGAAGAGATGCTGCATGATCGCCGCCGCCATCGGGCTGCGCACGGAATTGAAGGTGCAGGCGAACAGCACCGCGCCCGGAAGCTCCTCGCCATTGGGCCCCCGCATCGCGCGTCAGCCCTTCAGGTGCAGCACGCAGATCAAGGTGAAGAGCCGCCGCGCGGTGTCGAAATCGACCTCGATCTTGCCCTTGAGCCGTTCCTTGAGAAGCGTGGACGCGTCGTTGTGCGAGGCGCGCCGCGCCATGTCGAGCGCCTCGATCTGGGCGGCGGGCGCGTTGCGGATCGACTTGAAATAGCTGTCGCAGATGAGGAAGTAGTCCCGGATCACGCCGCGGAACGGGGTGAGCGAGAGCATCACCTTGCGGTGCGCGCCGCCGTCCTCGAGACGGATGTCGAAGACGAGGCGGTTCTCCTCCACTGCGAGCGTGAGCTTGTAGGGGCCGCCCGGCGAGCCCACCGGCGTGAAGCTGTTGGCTTCGAGCAGGTCGTAGATCGCGATCTCGCGCTCTTGCTCGATCTGGCGCGTGCGGTGCACGACCGTGCGCTCGTCGAGATCGACGGCGACGAGGCGGAAATCACTTGCCATCGAGCCGCACCGCGATGGAGCGCGCATGCGCCTGAAGGCCCTCGGCCTGCGCCAGCGTCACCGCTTTGGGGCCGAGGCTTGCGAGCGCGCGCGCGTCGAGCGAGAGAAGCGTCGTGCGCTTGAGGAAATCCAGCACCGAGAGCCCCGACGAGAACCGCGCCGTGCGCGAGGTGGGGAGCACGTGGTTGGGGCCCGCGATGTAGTCGCCCATCGCCTCGGGCGTGTGGCGGCCGAGGAAGATCGCGCCGGCATGGCGCACGCGCGCGGCAAGCTTCTGCGGATCGTCGGTCGCGATCTCCAGATGCTCCGGCGCGATGCGGTCGACCAACGCAGCCGCGTCGTCGAGCCTGGCCACGACGATGATGGCGCCGAAATCATGCCAGCTCGCCGACGCGATCTCACGGCGCGGCAAGGTTTCGAGCGCGCGCGCGGCGGCGGCTTCAACCTTGTCGGCGAACGCGGCGTCGTCGGTGATGAGGACGCATTGCGACGAGCGGTCGTGCTCGGCCTGTGACAGCAGATCGGCCGCGATCCAATCCGGGTCGCTCGCGCCGTCGCTGACGACCAAAATCTCCGATGGCCCGGCGATGGAATCGATGCCGACGCGGCCATAGACCTCGCGCTTGGCGGCGGCGACATAGGCGTTGCCGGGGCCGACGACCTTGTCGACCGCCGCGATGCTCTCGGTGCCATAGGCCAGCGCCGCGACCGCTTGCGCGCCGCCGATGCGGTAGATCTCACTGATCCCGGCGCGGCGCGCGGCGGCCAGCACCAGCGGATTGGCGCCGGGCGTCACCATCGCGACGCGCGCCACGCCGGCGACGCGCGCGGGAACGGCGTTCATCAGCACCGAGCTCGGATAGCTCGCCGTTCCCCCCGGCACGTAGAGGCCCACGCTGTCGAGCGGCGTCCAGCGCCAGCCCAGCGTCGCCCCTGTCTCGTCGACGAAGCTTTCGTCCTTGGGCAATTGCCGGCGGTGATAGGCCTCGATGCGGCGCGCCGCCGTGTCAAGTGCGTCCAGCGCGTCGCGCGGACATTGCGCCTCCGCGGCGGCGATCTCGTCTTCATCGAGACGCAGCGTGGTCAATTCGACCTTGTCGAAGCGGGCGGTGTAGTCCTTCACCGCCGCATCGCCGCGCGCGCGGACGTCGGCGACGATGGCGCGCACCGCCTGCGCCACGTCCTCGTCGCCCTCACGCTTGGCGTCGAGCAGGGTTTGGAAAGCGCTCTCGAAATCCGGGGCGCGCGCGTCGAGCCGCCGCACCATCTCAGCCGCCGTGAGCCGGACGGCCGCGCGCCGCCCAGTCGCCGCTCACATCGGTGAGCCCCGCATCGATGCATTCGACGGCGAGCTTCAACGTGCCGCCGGCGGAGAAGACGAGCTCGACCTCGCCACCGGGATCTTCACCGCCCTTGGGCGTGAAGCGGATCGCGAGCAGCGAGACGACGGCGTCGGGCGCGCCGCGTTTCAAGCCCCTGGATTTCACCGAAAGCACGCCGTCGAAATGCAGCAGCGAGCGCACGCGCAAATTCGCCGACCGGCGCTCGTCCTCCCATTTGAAGCGGTTGAACAAGGCCGCGAAGCGCCGCTTCTTCGGCAGATAGACGAGCTCCTTCAAGGGCGCGACCGCGTCCTGCAGGCGCGCGGAAATGACCTCGAGGTCCTCGGCGTCCTCGGCCGCCAATGTGAGCTCGGGTGCCTTCATGCCGATTGCCGCTCGATCTGCGCGCCGACGCGGCTGAGCTTCTCCTCCAGCCGCTCGAAGCCGCGGTCGAGGTGATAGACGCGGTTGATGATCGTCTCGCCCTCGGCGGCGAGGCCCGCGAGCACCAGGCTCGACGAGGCGCGCAGGTCGGTCGCCATCACCGGCGCGCCCTTGAGGCGCTCGACCCCGGTCACGATCGCGGTGTCGCCTTCGATGCGGATGTCGGCGCCCATGCGCAGCAGCTCGGGCACATGCATGAAGCGGTTTTCGAAGATCGTCTCGCGGATGCGCGAGGTGCCGTCGGCCGTCGTCATCAGCGCCATGAACTGCGCTTGAAGATCGGTCGGGAAGCCGGGGAACGGCGCGGTGTTCGCGTCGGCCGAGATCGGGCGCACGCCGTTGCGATGCACGCTGAGGCCGCGGTTGGTCTCCTTGATCTCGACGCCGACCTTCTCGAGCATCGGGATCACCGCGCCGATCAGCTCGGCCCGCGTGCCGGTCAGCTCCACCTCGCCGCCCGCGATGGCGACGGCGAAAGCATAGGTGCCGGTCTCGATGCGGTCGGGAAGCACGGCATGCTCGGCCGCATGCAGCGACGTCACGCCCTGCACGATGATGCGCGAGGTGCCCAGCCCCGAGATCTTCGCGCCCATCGCGATCAGGCAGCGGCCGAGATCGTCGATCTCCGGCTCGCGCGCCGCGTTCTCGATCACCGTCTCGCCCCGGGCGAGGACTGCGGCCATGAGCGTGTTCTCGGTCGCGCCGACCGAGACGATGGGGAACTCGATGCGTGCGCCTTTCAACCCCTTGGGCGCCGCGACGATGACGTAGCCTTCCTCGAGCACGACCTCGGCACCCAGCGCCTCCAGCGCCTTCAGATGCAGGTCCACCGGACGCGCGCCTATGGCGCAGCCTCCCGGCAGCGACACTTTCGCATGGCCCGCGCGCACGACCAGCGGCCCCGCGACCAGGAAGCTCGCGCGCATCTTGCGCACGATCTCATAGTCGGCGGTGGTGCCGGTCAGGTGCGCGGCCGTCAGCACGTAGCGTCCGCCCTCGCCCACCGTCCTGCCCGGCCGCCAGTCCGCCGAGACGCCGAGCTGGCCCAGGAGATCGGCCATCGAGACCACGTCGGCGAGCTTGGGGACGTTGGTGAGCGTCAGAGGCTCTTCGCTCAACAGGCACGCGGCCATCAGCGGCAGGGCCGCGTTCTTGGCGCCGCTGATGGGAATCTCGCCCTTGAGGGGCGCGCCTCCGCGAATGCTGATCCGGTCCATGGGAAAGCCTAACGTCCGAGACGCCGTTTGTAGCGCGGCGCAGTCCCCGAAAACAGCATGTCTAGCCGGGCTTCGCGGCTTTATTCTGGCGACCGGTCACGGGTTCGGGGGCGAGGGGCTTCTTAAGCATCCGGGTCCGCGATTTGCGCCGCTTGAGGTTCTCGCGCAGCGCCGCCGCCAGCCGCTCTTCCCGCTCGGACGATTTGACCTTCATGCCCCTTTGCCTGCGCCCCGTCTCTGGGTTATAGGACCCGCCCATCTGGGCCGCCGGCCCAGTACCACAGTGGTCGCCGCAGTAGCGTAGTGGTAGCGCAATCCCTTGGTAAGGGATAGGTCGTGAGTTCGATTCTCACCTGCGGCACCAGTCTTCGCTCCCGCTTCGCGGGAGCTACGCCTTGGCAAGCCAGCGGGAGCGAAGCCTGGTGCCGCCGCGGCGTAGCTGCGCAGCAGCGAAGCCGGGCTGGTTGCAACAAACTCCCTATCCTACCCTCCCCACACCGGCACCACCTTCAGATGCCGCTCGATCGCGTCCCGCAGCTTGGGCGGGACCGTTTCCGCCTCCTTCCATACCTCGCGGAAGCGCTCGACCGTGTCGCGGACGGTGTCGCGCGTCTGCTTTTCCGGGAGCCCGACCTTGTCGGCGAAGCGGGCGAACTGGTCGTGCGTCAGCGATGCGAAGGATTTCGATCCGGCGAAGCTGAGCGCGAGCTTGTCGTTCGGGATGTAAGCGATGGTCGACACGAAGTCGTAGGCCGGCGCCAGTTGCGCCTGGCGCCGGTCGGGATAGACGAGCGACCAGTTCTTGGCGTGCATGTCGCCATTGCCGATCAGGGCATTGAAGACGAACCGGCGCAGGAACTCCGCGATGCCCGCCTCGCCGGTCTCGATCCAGAGCACGTGCGCGATGTTGCCGTAGCTCGCCTTGCCGTATTTCTTTTCCGGATAAAGCCCGAAGACCTGCGCGAAATCCTCCATATGCACGGCCCCGCCTGCGGCGGTTCTATCGAATCGGCGGATGACGAAGGCGTTGACGCCGATGCTTTCCATTCCCTGCGGCAGTCCCGAAATCCGCGCGGCCGGCGTCAAGAAAGTCTCAGGCACATCGATGCCGACACTACGCGCCAGCTCCATCATCGCGAACTCGTTCTCAGGCACGTCGGGATAAACGGGCGACGGCAACTTGACGATCCAGGAGCCGCCAACGCCTTCCGCCGGAATCGTCAGGCCTCCCGAGGCTTCCTTGACTGCGGAGAATTTGAGCTGAACGCCGGCGAGCGAGAAGCGCAGGATGCCGTCTGCCTCCATGCCGCCGGGCGCCTCAGGAAGATCGTCATCGGAAGGCGGAAGAGATTCGCCGCCGAACGGCACGATTTTCAGAGCGCCCGGCAAATCATGTCCGAGTGCCCAGATCAGATGGAATTCACGAACCGGATTCACACCCGCGCGCGCCGCCAGATAGTCCCACATCGAGCCTTCGGGCAGCAGGTTGGAGAAAAACGGCGGAAGCCTAGTCTGCGTCGGCGCGACATCGGCGATCAGGCCGCCGAACGCATCCTTGAAGGAAAGGCTGAGCGTCGGGCGCTGCGCGTTCGCGATATAAGCCTCGTCGAAAGCAAATAGAGCCTTGTCTCCCGGCAGCCTGGTCAACATGCCGATCGATCGGTCGTAGAGACGAACGTCGAGGACCGACAGCTCAGGCATCGTCTTCGTCGATCCGATAGGCCGGGGTTTGAGCGGGCACGGCTTCGCGCTCCAAGGCTTGCACTGCGGGCAGCAGGCGGCGCGGCACGAGTTGGACTTCGAGGTCCAAGGCGCGCGCGAGTTCGATCAGGCTCGACGTTTGAAGATCGACGCCGCCGTTTTCGATCTTGGAGATATGGCTTTGCGGCACCCCGACCTTTTCGGAGAGCGCGCGCTGGCTCAACCGCTTGCTTTGGCGGGCCGATCTGAGGATTTCCGGTATGATGCCTAGCGACGAAGCCATGATGTGCTTTTCTATATTATCTAGCCTCTATTATATGCTGTAGAATATCACATATCAAGAGTTTGATGTTCTAAAGCATATTAATTATCACAATTGATGTATTTAAATACATCGCCTTGAACTCCTTGGGATGCGTATATAAAGCGAAAAACCCCGGCAGCCTTGCGGCCGCCGGGGTGTCCCCTCCGACAGTCTTGGGAAGGCGTCAGTTCGAAGGCGTCTCGAACTTCGCCATGAAGGCCTGGAGCAGGAGGTTGGCGACCTTGCTCAGCTCGGCGCCTTCCTGGTTCTCGACATAGGTCCAGGTGTCGGCCGCGGCCTCGCCCCAGCTCTTGCCCGCCTGGAGCGCGCCGGCGAACGTCGTCTGCGCGCCGTGGAAGATGTTGATCTCGTCGTCGGGCAATTCGCCGAGCAGCGTGTTGAAGGTCGCCGACACGCGCGACCAGATGGACAGGGCGTCCGCCTTGAGCATCGCCCAGATGCTTTCGAGGAAGTTCATGGAAGTCTCCTTGAGGGTAAGACGCGGGCAACGCCGCGCCGGGCGGCCATCCGAAAACGCTGCGGCGTCCCTGCTCACGGCCACCCTCAAGGGGACGGATGAGCACGCAGCGCTCCGGATGGCCTTCCGCCGGGGCGTTCCTTCACGGCGCACCCCGGCATGACGGACCCGTCGCCGGGCGCGTCATGCCGGGGGCTTTGCGGTTTCGCTACAGGGTGCCGTCGGCTGCCAATTGCCAGGCCGAGCCGTCGAAGATCGCGTCCACCCAGCCCGCGGTCCCGGACGCGATGGTCTTCAGCGTCGAGCCGCCGCCGTCCTTCACGGTCTCGGTGAAGGCGCCCAGCCCGGTTCGCGTGATGCGGAACCTGGCGCCCGTCTTGACCGTGGTGCCCTTGGCGTCGGTGTCGCTGAGCGTGACCGTGCGGTTGGCGCTGAGCGTCGCGGTCACGTTGATGCTGCCCGCGTCGGTGAGATAGAACGCGGCCTTGTCGGCGTCACCTTGCGTCTGATAGCCCGTCTCGCCGGTCCGGAACCAGTTGGTGCCGTCGCTTTGCAGCAGCCCGGCGCCGCCGCCGAGATCGGGGATGTAGTAGGTCTGCCCCTTGAAGCCGACGGCAGGCGGCAGATTGGCGACCGTTGCCGTCCGCGCGCCGACCTGGACGAGGAAATAGTCCGACAGGATCGCGCGAAGCTCTGCCAGGTCGGCCGTCGTGAGATGGCCGGCGAAAGCGAAGCTGACGGCCGCGGTCGAATACTCGGCCCCGGTCGCGTCGTTGGTCCCGAGGAACGCGATGCTGTTGACCGCATTCGCCTGGCTGGCGCGCGCGATGCCGGTCGAGGTCTCGTCGATCGATGCCGAGATGGTGCCGGTGGCCGCGGGATCGCGCAGCAGCGAGAACATCCCGGTGTACCGCGCGGGCGTATAGTTGTCGCTGGTCGCGTCGTTGAGGCGGACCGTCAGCACGCCCGAGGTCGCGGACTGCAGGTACATCCGTCGGCCCGTGCCGGGCGCGTTCTGGCCGATGACGGCCGCGGCGCTGGCGGAGGCGGCGTACACATAGGCGCCGACCGCGAAGTCGTCCTGCGATCCGCCGAGATCCGCTTCCTTGCAGCCCGTGTCGAGAAGCGCGCCGGACACGCCCGTGTAGCCGCGATTGGCGGTGAAGGTCGGCGAGCCGACGACCGTGATGGTACAGGTTCCGGGCTTCACCCAATTGAGCAGGGTGTCGTTCTGGTTCGGCAGCGCGAAGACCCACAGGCCGGTGAGGCAATGCGCGGTGCAGGTGCCGCTCACCAGAAGGCTGTTGTCCTTGAGCTTCTGATAGACCTGCTCGATCTCGCCCCGGAGCTGATCCGAAGCGCGATTGTTGAACCTCGCCAGAAGCCCGCGCGAGCCGACATTCGCGGTCGCGACCTGACCATCGCCGATGCGGCGCCAATTGGATTGATCGCCGAACACGATGGCGGGACCGCCGCCCTCGTCCGACGCTTGTTGCAATCCAGTCTTGATGACGGCAGGCAGGCTTGCCACGGGCGTGGCCGCGAGCACGGCGGGCGTATAGCCATTATATTGACTGACGACCTGCGAGACGTTGCCGCCGCCGTTGAGCGTGACGGTTCCCACCAGCGTCTGCCACGAGAGGCTGGGATTGACCTGGATGCCCATGACGGAATCCAGAGCCGGCGCGGTAGTCGAAGATCTGAGGGACGTGAACGCGCATTCCGTAGTGGCGGGAGGCCCGCCCATCACCCCCGAGTAGTTCCCCTCGGCTCCCGCATAGGTGACGTCGGACAATTCGATGTGCGTCGGATCGGAGCTGCTGAAGACAGTGTGCGGATCATCATAGACGTCGGCTGCGGATACGAAGAAATTGACGCAGGTGATGGCGTCGCCGGACTGGAAATTCACGCTGCTGCCGAACGCCAGGCACAGCGCGCCCGAGTCGGGGCACGAGGCGTTGCCGCCGCCGCCGGCCGAGGTTCCCGTGACGCCCGTGTCAGTGCTGCGACTTGCGTAGACGTAATAGGTGCTCCCGGCCGAGCCGATGGTGGAATCCAGAAGGAATTCGCAGGTGACCGGGACATAGGTCATCAGCCGGTTGATGACGAGCCCGCCGTCGGTGACGGGACACAATTGCAGCCGGGAGTTCGCGTCATCGTGGCTAAGCAGGACGCCGCCATTGTGCAGGTTCCGCTTCACGACCGAAGAGGTGAGCGGCGAGTCGAAGCTTTGATAGCCGATGCCGTGATTGACGTAGCGCAGGAGCAAGGCCTTGTGGCCGCCGTCATAGGGTATCCAAACCGGCGTGGCGATGCGATCGAAGTCATCGGACTTGATATAGTTCAAGGTATTCGTGTTGTTGGCGTTGTTCGGATCGAAGAAGATGTCGTTGCCGGTGAGATTGGCGTAGAGCGCGATAGCGCAATCCGTCGCGGGCGACGACGGGCCTCTAACCGTCAATGCCCCGGACACCCCCTCGGCGCTGACGACGTGACCGCAAGCCAGTTCGGTGCCCACGGCCGGGTACGGCGACGACGTCGGGTTGTCCCGCTGCCACAGCACGATCTGTGCTTCGTTGATCGTCGACGAACCCGTGATCGTCGCCCCGTCTATCGTCGACGGACCGGTCGTCATCGTCCCGGTGATCGTAGCCCCGTTGATCGTTGCCCCGTTGATCGTCTTGTTCGTCAGGGTCTCGGTGACGGCGCTGTAGTCGCCCGATTGGGGGGTTACGGCGCCCGTGCGGGTGGCGAAGCTCGTGACCTGCGACGCCGCGGGGCCGATGCAGGCCACGGACGCGAGCACGGCCAGGAGGATTGGGACAGCTTTGGACCTCATTTTCGTATGTCTCCTTTTGGAAAGCATGTTCGGATAGGACGTTGCGGTTGCTTCAGAACCACTCCACGATCTTGGCCGCGGTGCCGCCGGCGATCGCCGCGAGGGCGAGATAGAGCAGCACCCGCCAGACGAAACTGCTGGCGCGGCCGAGCACGCGGTCGTAGTGCTCGTTCTTGCGCTCGATGGCGTCGAGGCGCTGGCCGCATTTCTCGGCGTTCAGCGCCAGGACCTGCGCGGTCATCGACTGCACGGTCTGGGTCAAGCCCGCCACCGCGCCGCGCAACGCGCCGCCCACCTCGCGCCACTCCTTGATCGCGTCGCGGATCTCGGAGCGGTCCTCGGCGGCACGCTCCTGCGACTCCTCGACCCGGCCCAACTGACGCTGCACATCGTCCCATCTTTCGTCGGACGTTTTTCTCCGCGTCATGCGGACGCCTTCAGCGCGGCGCGGCGCAGGATTTCGCGTCGCCATAGTAGCGGCGCCAATCCAGCGCCATGCGCATGATGACGGAGTCCTCCGGCACGGGCGCGAGCGCCTTGCCCAGGGCTTTCAGATCCGCATCGCTCCAGGCGCGGAACGGCGGACAGACGGGTTGCGGCGCAGGCACCGGCGCGGGCGCCGTGCTGCAGCCGGCGAGCATGAGCGCCGCGCAGACGAGGATCGCGCGCGGCTTCATTTCGGCCCTCCCGCCTCGAGATCGGCGATGAGCGCGTCCTTGGTCTTGGGCGCGGCATCGTCCGCGCGGCCGAGGATCGCGCGAGCCACCGGCGCCGAGACGACCTGGCCCGTCTGCGCCGCGGCCTGCACCCGCACCTCGTTGTTGGCGCCGTTGAGCAGGCTCAAGCCGTAGCCGCTCGCGCCGATGATCAGCGCGCTGACCGCTTCGGCGATGCTCGCGGCGTCGCTCTGGCTCGCCTGATGGGCGACGAGCCAGGAGGCGATGGCACCCGCCGCCGCCGTCGCCATATGGCGCACTTCGCGCGTCGCGAAGGATTGGACGAAGCTGCTCGAAAGCAGCCATTTGAGGATGTTCATGGTCATGGCCCGGGTGGAGGTGGGGGGGGAACGTCATAGAAGAACGAGACGACGCAGGTCGCGCGGTTGTGCAGCCTGATGATGTTCTCCATCGCGGTCCGCGACGCGGCAGGCGTGGTGTTGAGCGCGTGGACCTCGAAGGCGAACAGCCCGGACCGGCACACCCGCGTCGCCGTTTCCGGCACGGCAAGATCGACGCCCACCGTCGCTGCGAGTGCCACGTAGTGGCCGGCGCTGAAGCCGCCCGGATCGGAGATCACCGACGTCAGGTTGATGCGCCGGTCCGCCTTGGAGCCGCCCGCGGTGACGCCGAACGCCTCCTCCCAATCCGGCAGCATGGCGTTGGCGGCGCCGGGATCGAGCTCGGTGACGAACAGATCGGTCAGCATCTGATGCGCGAGCCAGGCGACGTTCGCGATCGCGCTCATATGCTTGGCGAAGACGGTGTTGGTGTCGCGCGGCCAGGCGGGCCCGCTGGGAAGCAGCGCCTGGGTGGCGTCGAGATAGTCCGCTGAGGTCAGCGTCGAATAGGGCGCGCTCATTGATAAGCAATCGTTCCGAGAGTGAGGACGATGTGGGGGGTCGCTGCGATGTCGGTGAGAGGCTGGCTCAGGAACTTGGCCTTGATCTTGCCGGCCGCGACGATCACCGGGATGATCTGGGCCTGCACCGAAAGGCCCGCCCCGATCGCTAGCCCCGCATGCATCGCCGCCAGCGCCTGCGCGATGGCGGGGCGCACGCTGGTGGGCACCGAGGGCGAGAGCGTGTAGTTGACCGCTTGCGGCGTCGGCGCCAGGACGGTGAGCTGGTCGGTCACCGGCTTCTCCGCCTCGATGACCTCGCAGACGGTGTGGACGTCGGCAGAGCGCGGGATGAAGCCGTTCGGGTTGGCGTCCATCACGAAGCGCACCGTGACGGTGCCCGGACCGCTTTCGAGCGGGTTGGCGGTGGCGCGCGTGACGCCGGGCACGCTGAGCGCCCAGCGCTGGTAGTCGGAGACGGTGCCCGAGCCGCTCGGCGGGTTCTTGATTCGCTCGGCGATGCGCCCGCCGAAGGCCAGCGCCGTCTCCGCGTCGAGGCCGTCCGAGAGGCCAGAGCCGTCGACGGTCGCGGTTGCGCCGACGCCGGTGAGCGCGATCAGGAGCGTCAGCGGCGCGCCCGCGGGCAGATTGCCCGCCACGCCGCCCACGAGCGAGATGATGGGCACCGAAGTGTTGCCGGCGATCAGGGTGGCGTCGGCCGTGGTCTTGTATTGATTGCCGAGGCTGTCCTGCATCAGCGTATGGTGCGGGACCGACGCACCGACGCTGCCGGTGAACAGCGCGTTGCCGGCCGACTGCACCGGCGGCTTCGGCGTCAGGCCGAACAGCGCGCCCCAGCGCGAGAGGTAGTACCAGTCGTCCGCCGTGTTCGGCAGCGCCTGGCGCGCGAGCCAGTCTGCATAGCCGTAGAGGCCGTAGACCAGCGCCGCGATCACGTCCGACGACACGGTGATGTTGGATTTCGGCAGCGTGCCGTCGGCGCCCTTGAGCTTGGACGCAAAGAGCGCGCGCGCGCGCAGGCGCAGATCGCTCAACGTGGGACGTTGGAACGGCATGTTTGTCACCTATGAGAATGGAAAACGGGAACCGCCGGCGGCCGGCTGGTCAGAACGGGGTGCATTCACGCTGACGCAACAAGCTCCATTGTCATGGCCCGCGACTGCGGGCCACCCAGGTGACGCTTGCTCTTACCGCGGCAGGAACAATTCCGAGCAGACCTGGTCTCGATGTGCAGAACCCAACTGGGTGGCCCGCAGTCGCGGGCCATGACAGGTTTGTTTGTGGTTCCTACCGATCTCGACCGGCTCTATAGACGCGCGTCCGCGGTCCAGTGCACGCCCAGCCAATCGCCGGCGGAGCCGCCGCTGTTGCCGGTGCATGTGATCTCGAAGGAGCCGTCGTACACGTTCTGCGTCGCCGCCGCGGAGCAGTCCGCGTTCGTGGTTTCATTGTAGACTTGGCCGTTGATATTGACCGGATTGTATAAGGTGATGGCCGGGAACGAGCGCATCGGCGTGAAGAGCCTGATTTGCGTGCCTTCGGACGCGGTGCCCGATCCGAAGCGCCGCCAGCGCGCCTCGCCGGTCATCGTGCTGTTGCCCTGGAGGGGCGTGCTGGTAGCGAAGAACGACTTCTGATACCGCCGCTGGCAGCGCACGAACTCTCCTGCGAGATCCGGCTTGCGGTAGGGCGTCGCGATGTTGCCGAGCTCCATCTTGACGTTGCCGATCGTGAAGCTGTCGTCGAAGCCCGCGGTGCCCACGGGCGTCACGAAGAACACGAGCGCGAGCTCGGTGGCCGCGCCGGGTATGGCGAGCGGCCCCGTGACGATGCGCACCGTCGTTCCGGAGGCGCCGACCTGGCTGTTCAGCGAGCTGCTGAGCACGTTGGTGGGCGACGTCGCGAAGGCGGTCGAGCCGGCGTGAAGGTCGAGATCCTCGTCGACGCCGCCGCCGCAATAGATGCCGATGAACGGCCCGGTCGTCGGCGAATAGTTGGCGCCGGTCGTGTAGTCGAAGGAGACGGTGACGGTCTTGCCGCTGAGGTACATCGACTCCGTCTGGGCGAATTGCTGGGCCAGCCTTATCTTGGAGTTGTTGCTCTGGCCCGAGATGCGCTGGAGCTTGAGCGAGGAAGGACTGGTGACGCCTCCGACCTTGCTCGCCATGAAAGACGGGGTTCCCGACGCGCCCACCTTCCAGAAATCGGCGATGTGCGTTTTCGTGGCGGTGCCGCCGAAGGTCGAGGGCACCGGGGCCTGCCATACTTCGAACGCGGAGTTGACGAGCTCGTTCTCGCCTCTCACGTCGCATGCCTTGAAGGTGGAGCTCTGCCCGTCCCAGACCCAGCCCTGTCCCTGCCCCAGCGTGTCGGTGCTGATCGCCTGGCCGCCGATATTGGCTTTGGCGTAGGTCTGCACCGCCTTCTGCGAGGAGACGGCGCCGTCGGACGGCGAGCCGCCGCCGAGCGTCGTGTCGATCGACGGCGCGACGTTCAGCGTGCCGCCCGACCATGAGAGCATCGCGCCGAAGGTCACGCTCGACCAGGTGTCGGTGGCCGAGCGGTAGTAGACGTTGTTCGTGCCCGACAGGTTTTCGAGCGCGGCCAGGTCATTGGCGAGCGAGATGGTGGGATTGCCGCCGGCGCCGGTGGGATTGCTGATCGACATGCCCGCCGGCACCGCGATGGCGCGCGCGGCGTAGGTGTGGGTGCCGGTGCGCGCGACGAGACCGGTCGTGTTCAGCGTGGCGAGCCCGTCGAGTTCCGCGCTCCACGCCTCGCTGCCGCCGCTGCTGCCGATCACCGCCGAGAACTGCGAGCCCGAGAGCGACAATCCGCTGCCCGCCGTGTAGGTACCCGGACCGGCGAACTGCGTCCAGTTGATCGCCGTCGTTCCCATCGAACCGCTCTGGTCGGCGGTGCAGAGCCAGCCCGTGTCGCCGTTCACCGTGCCCTGCTCGACGAAGCAGAACGCGCCGGGCACCTGGCTCCAACTGTTCATGTCGGCGGCGCGGCTCCATATGCCGCTCGCCACGATCCAGATGCCTCTGAGCGAGCCGTTCGTGTTGTCCTTGTCCAGCACGCGGTCGCCCGCGACGCAGGCGACGCCGTCGATCGTCAACGTGCCCGAATGCGCGATGTTGGTCGTGCTTGCCGCCTTGACGCTCGGCTTGAGGTCGAGGCCCAGCACGTTCGTGTCGACATAGTTCTTGGTGGCCGCGTCCTGCGCGCTGCTCGGATCGGGAAGCCCCGTGATCGCGGCAGGCGAGGAGAAGGTCCCGCCCGTCACCGTCTTGGACGTGAAAGTGAGCGAACCGGGCAGGCCGATGGTCGGCGCGCCGCCGACGCCATCGCCGTTGGTGACGGCGATCTCGGCGCTCGTCCCCGTGATCGTGCGCGGGGTGTAGGCATGGGCGCCTGTGCGCGCGACGATGCCGGTCGTGCTCAGCCCGGCGAGCGCGTCGAGCTCCGCGCTCGAGGCCTCGTAGGCGCCCGGACCGGCGAACTGCGTCCAGTTGATCGACGTCGACCCCAGCGTGCCGCCCCCACCGGACGTGCAGAGCCAGCCCGTATTGGCGTTCACCGTGCCCTGCTCGACGAAACAGAACGAACCGGGGATCTCGCTCCAGCTGTCCATGTCCGTCGCGCGGATCCACGACCCGCTGGCCACGATCCAGATGCCGTTGGTCGCCTGGCTGATGTTGTTCTTGTCGAGCACGCGGTCGCCCGCGATGCAGGAGACGCCGTCGATGGTCTGCAGGCCCGAATGGGTGAGCGACGTGCCGACCGGGGTTGCCACCTTCACGCTGGGCTTGGCGTCGAGGCCTTGCGCGGTCGTGTCGACATAGTTCTTGGTGGCCGCATCCTGCGCGCCGCTCGGATCGGGAAGGCCGGTGATCGCGGCGGGCGAGGAGAACGTGCCGCCCGTCACCGTCTTGGACGTGAAGGTGAGCGCGCTGGGAAGGCCGATGGTCGGCGCGCCGCCGACGCCATCGCCGTTGGTGACGGCGATCTCGCCGCTGGTCCCCGCGATCGCGCGCTGCGTCCAGGTGTCGGCGGCCGTGCGCACGGCGATGCCGGTCGAACTCAATCCTTCGAGCGCCGCCAGATCGTTGGCGAGGAGGAGCGTGGGATTGCCCGACACGCCGTCCGGATTGTTGATCGTCATGCCCGCCGGCACGGTGATGGCGCGCGGGACATAGGTATGGGCGCCGGTGCGCGCGACGAGGCCGGTCGTGCTCAGCGCCGCGAGCGCGTCGAGCTCGGCGCTCGAAGCCTCGTAGGCGCCGGGACCGGCGAACTGCGTCCAGGTGATCGCCGTCGTCCCCAGCGTCCCGCCCTGATCGGCGGTACAGAGCCAGCCCGTGTCGGCATTCGCCGTGCCCTGCTCGACGAAGCAGAACGCGCCCGGGATCTCGCTCCAGCTGTCCATGTCGGCGGCGCGAGTCCACGCCACGCTCGCCACGACCCAGATGCCTCTGAGCGATGCGGTCGAATTGTCCTTGTCGAGCACGCGGTCGCCCGCCACGCAGGGGACGCCGTCGATGGTCTGCGCGCCGGTATGCGTCAGGCTGGTCGTGCTCGCCGCCTTCACGCTCGGCTTTGCGTCCTGGCCCTGGACCGCCGTGTCGACGTAGTTCTTGGTGGCGGCGTCCTGCGCGTTGGTCGGATCGGGAAGGCCCGTGATCGCCGTGGGCGAGGAGAAGGTCCCGCCCGTCACCGTCTTGGACGTGAAGGTGAGCGCGCTGGGAAGGCCGATGGTCGGCGCGCCGCTCACGCCATCGCCGTTGGTGACGGCGATCTCGGCGCTGGTCCCTGTGATCGCGCGCTGCGTCCAGACGTCGGTGCCGGTGCGCACGGCGATGCCGGTCGACGCCAGCCCTTCGAGCGCTGCCAGATCGTTGGCGAGGACGAGCGTGGGATTGCCCGAGACGCCGTCCGGATTGTTGATCGTCATGCCCGTCGGCACGGCGATGGCGCGCTGCGCCCAGCTGTCGACGCCGGTGCGCACCGCGATGCCGATCGATCCCAGCGCCTCGAGCGCCGCAAGGTCGTTGGCGAGCGCGAAAGTGGGATTGCCCGAGACGCCGTCCGGATTGGCGACCGTCAGGCCCGCGGTCGGCTGGGTCAGCGTGCGCTGCGTCCAGGTGTCGGTGGCCGTGCGCACCGCGATGCCGGTCGAGGTCAGCCCTTCCAGCGCCGCCAGATCGTTGGCGAGCGCGAAGGTGGGATTGCCCGCGACGCCGTCGGAATTGGTGAGCGTCAGGCCCGCCGCCGGCTGGGTCAGCGAACGCTGCGCCCAGGTATCCGCTGCCGTACGCACGGCGAGCCCGGTCGCGCTCAGCCCTTCGAGCGCGGAAAGATCGTTGGCGAGCGCAAAGGTGGGATTGCCGGAGACGCCGTCGGGATTGGTGATCGTCAGGCCCGCGGCCGGCGCGCTCATGCTGCGCGGATTGTAGGTGTGCGCGCCGGTGCGCGCGACGAGGCCCGTGGTGCTGAGCGCCGCGAGAGCGTCGAGCTCGGTGCTCCAAGCTTCGCTGCCGCCGCTGCTGCCGATCAACGCGGAGAACTGCGTCCCCACGAGCGACAGGCCCGAGCCGGCGGTGAAGGTGCCGACGCCCGCGAACTGCACCCACGGGATCGCCGTCGTCCCGAGCGTACCGCCCTGATCGGCGGTGCAGACCCAGCCCGCATTGCCGTTCACCGTGCCCTGCTCGACGAAGCAGAATGCGCCGGGGATCTCGCTCCAGCTGTCCATGTCGGCGGCGCGGGTCCACGACACGCTCGCCACGATCCAGATGCCGTTCAGCGCGGCGCTCGAATTGTTCTTGTCGAGCACGCGGTCGCCCGCGACGCAGGAGACGCCGTCGATGGTCTGCAGGCCTGAATGGGTGAGGCTTGTGGTGCTCGCGGCCTTGACGCTGGGCTTGACGTCCAGGCCCTGCGCCAGGGAGTCGACGTAGTTCTTGGTGGCGGCGTCCTGCGCGTTGGTCGGATCGGGAAGACCGGTGATCGCGGCCGGCGAGGAGAACGTGCCGCCCGTGATCGTCTTGGCCGTGAAGGTGAGCGAACTGGGAAGGCCGATCGTCGGCGCGCCGCTGACGCCATCGCCGTTGGTGACGCCGATCTCGCCGCTCGTCCCCGTGATCGCGCGCTGCGTCCAGGTGTCGGTCGTGGTGCGCACCGCGATGCCGGTCGATGCCAGCCCTTCGAGCGCGGCGAGGTCATTGGCGAGCGCGAAGGTGGGGTTGCCCGCGACGCCGCCGGAATTGCTGATCGTGAGCCCCGCGGCCGGCGCGGTCAGGGTGCGCTGCGCCCAGGTGTCGGTCGCCGTGCGCACCGCGATGCCGGTCGCGCTCAAGGCTTCGACCGCCGCCAGGTCGTTGGCGAGCGCGAAGGTGGGATTGCCGGCGCTGCCGTCGGCATTGCTGACCGTCAGGCCCGCCGCGGGCTGGGTCAGCGTGCGCTGCGCCCAGCTGTCCGCGCCGGTGCGCGCCGCGATGCCGGTCGAGGTCAATCCCTCCAGCGCCGCCAGATCGTTGGCGAGCCCGAAGGTGGGATTGCCCGAGACGCCGTCGGCGCTGGAGATCGTCAGGCCCGCGGCCGGCTGGCTCAGCGAGCGCTGCGCCCACGTGTCCGCCGCTATGCGTACCGCGATGCCGGTCGAGCCCAGTGCTTCCAGCGCCGCCAGGTCGTTGGCGAGGAGCAATGTGGGATTGCCCGACACGCCATCCGGATTGTTGATCGACATGCCTGCCGGCACGGCGATGGCGCGCGTGGCGTAGGTATGGGCGCCTGTGCGTGCGACAAGACC
This sequence comes from Alphaproteobacteria bacterium, assembly GCA_021325375.1. Taxonomy (GTDB): domain Bacteria; phylum Pseudomonadota; class Alphaproteobacteria; order Micropepsales; family Micropepsaceae; genus Rhizomicrobium. Next base: position 67,835 of record JAJPHG010000014.1, read on the forward strand.
GGTCGTGCTCAGACCCGCCACCGCGTCGAGCTCCGCGCTCCACGCCTCGCTGCCGCCGCCGCTGCCGATCACCGCGGAGAACTGCATCCCGCTGAGCGACAGGCCGGAGCCCGCCGTGTAGGTGCCAGCGCCGGAGAATTGCGTCCAGGTGATCGCCGTCGTCTCGAGCGTGCCGCCCTGGTCGGAGGTGCAGGTCCAGCCCGTATTGCCGTTCACCGTGCCCTGCTCGACGAAGCAGAACGCGCCGGGGATCTCGCTCCAGCTGTCCATGTCGGCGGCGCGGGCCCACGAACCGCTCGCCACGATCCAGATGCCGTTCAGCGCCGGGGTCGAATTGTTCTTGTCGAGCACGCGGTCGCCCACGACGCAGGAGACGCCGTCGATGGTCTGCGCGCCGGAATGGGTGAGGCTCGACGTGCTCGCGGCCTTCACGCTCGGCTTGACGTCCAGGCCTTGTGCTACGCTGTCGACGTAGGTCTTCACCGCCTTCTGCGAAGGGACGTGCGTGTCGCTGTCGGCGGAAAGCGTCCCGTCGACGTCGAGCGACAGGCCGTCCTTGATGATCTTGCCGGTCGTGCCGTCGAACTGCGCGAAGTCCCCGTCGGCCGCCGAGGCGGGACCGGTCACCGCGCCGTCGATGTTGCCCTGCCCGATGGTCCAGTTCATGCCGACCGTGGCCTGGTCGCCCGCGGCCGAGCCGTCGACCAGGCAAAGCAGCGTGTCGCCGACATCGACGTCGTTGCCCGAAGCGCCGCCGATCTTGCCTGGGGAGCTGACGACGTAGAAATCTCCCTGATCGCCGTCGAGGTAGTTGGGATCGGCCGAGCAGTCGATGAGGCCCTTGTAGATGAGCGCGGCGGTGAGGTCGTCGCCCTCCGCCAGCCCGACCGGGTGGCTGAAGGTCATCACACCATTGCTGTCGAAGGCGTAGAGCGGCTTCCAATGCGATCCGAGATAGATGTTCAGCGTCGGGGGATCGGTGCTCTCGTCGATCCACAACTGGTACTGCGTGAGCCCGGCCGGCGGCTCCGTGCTCGCGATCGGGATGCCGAACGCGGCGGCCGAGACGCGCTTGTTGTCGCTGCCCTGGACGCAAGGCACGAGTTCGTTCGAAAGCGGAAGCGACGCCGGGTCCAGCGCGCTGATCGGAGAGTCGGTCATCTGTGTCTTCTCGAATGGTGTTTGCGCGGTCCGCGTCAGAGACGGCGGTCGGCGACGTAGTGCACGCCCAGCCAGTCGCCCGCCGCGCCGGTGCTGTTGCCCGTGCAGGTGATGCGGAAGCCGTGATCGCCGATGAAATCGGACGCGCTCACCGTGCAGTCGCCGCTATGGGTGTAGTTGTGGACCTGGCCTGTGCCCGCGCCGACCGGGTTGTAGAGCGTCACCGCCGGCGCGCCGTACATCCGGCAGGCGAGCGGCACGTAGACGCCCTCGGCCGCGGTCCCGGCTCCGAGACGGCGGAACATGAGCTCGCCGCGGTTGCTGCCCAGGCCGTCGGCCGGCGCGTCGCCGGAGAAGGTGGTCTGATAGCGCCGCTGGCAGCGCTGCAGCATGTCCGCGGCGTCGGGCCTGTGGAAGGGCGTGGCGACGGTGCCGACCTCCAGCTTCACGTCGCTGATCACGAACCTGTCGTCGACGCCGGATGCGCCGGTGTAGTCGCCGGAACTGATCTCGAACGCGAGCGCGGTGACGGCAACGGTCCTTGACGCTGTGGTCGGAATGGCGAACGGCCCGGCCACGATCCGCGAATGGGAATTGTACGGCGCCACCTGTGCGTCGAGGCTCGCGCTGGCGACGCTGCCGGGGACTTGAGGAAAGGCCGGCGCCGACAGGCGCAGATCGATATCCCCCATGGAACCGCCATTGGTGCCGCCCCAATAGAACGTCACGTAAGGGCCGCTCATCGGCGAATAGTTCGCGCCGACAAAGAAGTCGAACGATACCGTCACGGTGTTGCCGATGAGAGGCCCCAGCTCCTCGAATTGCTGCATGAGGCGGAACCGGCCGGCGTCGGTGAAACCCGCGGGCCGCTGGAACGACACCGCGTTCCCGGTGCCGGACCAGTTGTTGGCCCTGGAAACGATGCGCCCGTTCGACGATCCGGCGCTCGCCTTCCAGAAATCGGCGATGTGGGTCTTGGGCACGGTCCCGCTCAACGTATAGCTGGAGTTCTCCTGCCAGATATCGAACGAGGGATTGACGAGGAGATTGCGCCCTTCGCAATCGCCGGCGCGGAACGAAGCGCTAGGCACGTCCCATATCCAGACCTGGCCCTGTGCAAGTGTGTCGGTGGAGAGGCGCTTGCCGCCGATCTGGCTCCGCACCGCTTTCTGCGACGGGATTCGGCTGTCGCTGTCGGCGGCCATCCCCGCATCGATGTCGAGCGACAAGCCGCCGTCCTTCAGAAGCGTGCCGGAGGCTCCGTCGAACATCGCGAAGTCGCCGCTTACCGCCGTGCCCGGACCGGCCGCGGCGTTCTGGACCTTGCTCTGGACGATGACCCAGTTGAGGCCGGCGCCGCTCTGGCTGCCCGACGCCGTGTCGTTGACGCGGCACAGCAGCATGTCGCCGATGAGGACGTTGGCGCCCGACGTGCCGCCGATCTGGCCCGGATGGCTGACGACGTAGAGATCGCCCTGGTCGGCGTCGGGATAGTCGGGCGGCGGCGTGGTCGAGCAGTCGATCATGCCCCGGAAGATCAGCGCGCCGGGGGCCGTCGACACGCGGCCGTCGACATAGTGCTTGGTGGCGGCTTGCAGATCGCTGCTCGGATCGCCCGGCAACACGAGCGCGTTGGTGACGGTCAGCGTGCCGTCATCGGCGATCCGGTAGAGCTCCACCCAGGCCCCGTTGATGTACATCAGCAGCCGCGCCGGATCGTGGCTGTTGTCGATCCAGGTCTGGAACTCGGCCAGGGGCGTGGGCGTGCCGCCGCCCACGACCGGAATGCCGAAGGCCGCGGCCGGCGCCTGCTTGTTCGTTCCGCCCTGCACGCAGGGCACCGCTTCGCCGTTGAGCGGAAGCGTCGCCGCGACCATGGCGCTGATCGTGCTGTCACTCATGCGTCATCTCTCGAGTGGGAATGTCGTGGCCGCTTGCTTGGACCGGGCGCTCAGAGCCTGGCGTCCATCACGGCGTGCACGCCGAAAGTGTTGCCGGCCACGCTCGATGCGTTGCCGGTGGTGACGATCTCGAAGCTGCTCTCGACGATATTCTGCGCCAGCGTCGACGAGCAATCCAAGCCCGTCATGTCGTAGGCCTGCCCCGACGCGCCGCCGCCGTTCGGGTTGAACAGCGTGACCGTGGGCAGCGAGAGCATGGTCGGAAAGCGCAGCGTGCCCAGGCTCTGCGGATGCGCGCCCGAAAGGATCGCGGGCGCGCGGTGCTCGCCCGTTGCCGTTCCCGCGCCGTTCACCGGCGCCGTCGCCTGCGCGAAGGTCTTGTTGTAGCGCGTCTGGCAGCGCCTGAGCTCGTCGCTCGCATCGGATTTGAGATAGGCCGTGGCGATATTGCCGATCTCGAGCTTCACATTGGCGATGGTCAGGCTGTCGTCGCCGCTCGCCGAGCCGGTGGGATAGGTGCCGGTGCAGATGCCGAACGCCACCTGCGTGATGTACGGGTCGCCCGATATCGCGAGCGGCGCGCAGACGACGCGCGTCACCGACCCGAGCGTCGTCTGGCCCGACAGGTCCAGGGACACGGCCGAGCCGCCGCTGGTGGCGAAGCCCGGCGCCGAGGGGTTCGCGAACACGTCCTCGTTGGTGCCCTTGCCCCAGTAGATCACCGCATAGAGCGCAAGCGGGCTCGGCAGGTCGGCGCCGGGCTTGACGTCGAACGACACCGTGACCGTCTGCCCGATGAGGGCGAGCGATTCCCGCGTGCCGAACTGCTGCGCCAGGCAATAGGGATCGGTGTCGGTGGAACCGGAGACGCGCGCGAGCTTGAGGGCCCAAAGCGAGTTGCGGATTCCGGCGGTGCGGGAAATCGTCCTGGTGGCCGCGGTGCCGGCCGCCGACTTCCAGAAATCGGCGACGTGGGATTTTCCAACCGAGGTCGAGAGCGTGTAGCTCGTGTTCTCCTGCCAGATGTCGAAGGCGGAATTGACGAGCAGGTTCTGGCCTTCGCAGTCGCGCGCCCTGTAGCTCGCGCTGACGACGTCCCAGAACCAGCCCTGGCCCTGGCCGGGCGTGTCGGCGCTCAGCGGCCGGCCGCCGATCTGGCCCTTGACCGCCTTCTGCGACGGGATGCGGCTGTCGCTGTTGGCCGCCATCGTGCCGTCGGTATCGAGCGCCAGGCCGCCGTCCTTCACCAGCAATCCGCTGGTGCCGTCGAAGAGCACGAAATTGCCGGCGGTGGCGGTGGTGGGTCCGGACACCGCGTCGACGATGTTGCCCTGGCCGATGACCCAGTTGCCGCCCGCCGTGATCTGGTCGCCCGACGCCGTCCCGTTGACGAGGCAGAGCAGCGTGTCGCCCGTCTGGACGGCGACGCCGCCTGCGCCGCCGATCTTGCCGTCCGAGCTTACGACATAGAAGTCGCCCTGGTTGGCGTCAGGATAGTTGGGACTGCCGCTGCAGGGCTGCATGCCCTTGAAGACGATCGCGCCCGCCGCGGCGGGCCTGGTGTCGACATAGTGCTTGGTGGCGGCCTCGCTGTCCGCGGCCGGATCGGCCTGAAGCGTGAGCGGCTTCGCCATGGCGAGCGTGCCGTCGGGCGCGAAGGTGTAGAGCGGCACCCAGTTGCCGGCGATGTACATGTTCAGCGTCGGTCCGCCGTCATGGTCCTGGATCCAGGTCTGGAACTCCGCCAGCGCCATCGGCGCCGAGGTCGACATGACCGGAATCCCGAACGCCGCCGCGGGGGCCTGCACGTTGCTGCCGTTCTGCACGCAAGGCACGGCCTCGTTCTCGAGCGGCAGCGCCGCCGGCGGCATCGCGGTGATCGTACTGTCGGTCATTGCTTGTTCCTCGACTCCGCGTTTGGATTTCTCAAAGCCTGGCGTCGGCGACCCAGTGGATGCCGAGCGTGTTTCCGACCGCCGTCGCCGCGTTGCCGCCGGCCACGATCTCGAAGCCCTTTTCGGTGATCGCCTGCACCGCCGTGAAAGTGCAATTGCCGGCGGTCAGATCGCGCGCGAAGCCCGTCTGGTCGCCGGGATACGGGTTGTACAGCCACATCGTCGGCACCGCGCGCATCGGCGCGAAGCGGACCGTGCCCAGCGACTGCGTGCCGGTGCCCGCCACCACCGCGGGCGCGCGGTGCTCGCCCGTGTTGAGGCCGACGCCGACGCGCGGCTGCACGCCGCGCTGGAAGCTCTTGCGATAGCGGCGCTGGCAGCGCTCGTACTCCTCTTCGGGACACTCCCGCAGATAAGGCGTGGCGACGTGGCCGACCTCGAGCTTGACGTTGGTGATGGTGATGCTGTCGTCCGCGCCGGCCTGGCCCGAGAACGGACCGATATCGATCACCAGCGCGGCCTCGGTGACCGGTCCGGGCCACCAGTTGGTGGGGATGGTCAGAGACTGGTTGACCACCCGCGCCACCGAGCCGTGCGGCGGAAGCTGCGCGTTCAGCGTGTTGATATAGAGTTGTCCCAGCGAGTTCTCGCCCTGCGCATTGGGCAAGGTCGATCCGGAACCGGTGGGGAAGAAGTTCCCGCCCATCCTTATCTGCGAAAGGGTGAGATACTCGTCGATGCCGGTGCCGAAGGTCAGCCCGGCCTGCACGTTGCGCCCCGAGAAGTTCGCGCCGACCATGACGTCGAAAGACAAGGTGAGCGGCTTGCCCGGCAGGAACAGCGACTCTTCGTGGCCGAATTGCTGGCCCAGGCGAATGTTGTTGGTGTCGATGGTGCCGGGATAGCGTTGGAGCTGGATCGCGAAATGCGAGCCCGAAAATCCCACCACGCGCTTGGCCGACCGCCAGGAGCCGGTGCTGCCCATCCCGCCCACGTTCCAGAAATCGGCGACATGGACGTTGTCGAACGACATGCCGAAATTGTAGCTCGTGGCCTCTTCCCAGAGGTCGAAGGAGGAATTCACCAGCAGATTGCGCCCGCTGCCGCGTACGGCGCGGAAGCTCGCGCTCCTTGCGTCCCAGGCCAGGAGATTGCCCTGGCCCGGCGTGTCGCCGCCGAGCGGCTGGCCGCCGAGCGATTGCTTCACCGCGCTCTGCGCCGCCACGCGCTGGTCGCTGTTCGCGGCCATGGCCGGGCTCTTGTCGAGCGTGACGCCGCTGGATTCGATCTGCAGGCCCGAGCCCGTGTTGAACAGCGCCAGGCTCCCGTCCGTGGCGGAGAGCGGATCCTGCACCAGGTTGGGATTGTGCCCCTGCACGATCGTCCAGCACGCGCCGACGTCGGCTTGCGTGCCGGAGGCGGTGGCGTCGGCCATGCAGAGCAGCATCGCCGCGGTGCCGACATTGACGCCGGACGCGCCGCCGATCTTGCCGGGGAGGCCGACGATATAGACGTCGCCCTCGTTGGCGGCGGGATAGTCGGGCGCGCCGGAGCAATCGACGGTGCCGCGGAAGATCAAGCTGCCGATCGCGCCGGATCGCACGTCGACATAGTGCTTGGTCGCGATCTGCGGCGCCGCGGTGGGATCTGCGGGAAGCGCGAGCGCCGTGCATGCCGAGAGCGCGCCGTCGCCGCCCAGCGTGAAGAGCGCCGTCCACACGCGCTCGATATACATGCGCAGCGTCGGCGGCGACGTCGACTGGTCGATCCAGGTCTGGAACTGGCCGAGCGGCACCGGCGGCGCCACGCCCGCGCAGGGGATGGAGAACGCGGCGGCGGGCGCCTGGACGTTCTGCCCGTCCTGCGCGCAGGGCACGACGCAGGTCAGCTGATCGCTGGAGAGCGGCGTGTCCGCTCCCAAGAGGGTGCTGATGCTGATGGCGGCGTCGGTCATGGCCTATTCGTCGATCAGGAGGCTGTCGTCTTCCGTCGCCAGATACGCGGTCGTGCCCGACGTCTGCAGATGCGCCTCGAGCAGGATCGCGGACTCGGCGGCCGCCATCTGCGCCGGATCGCCCGCGGTCGCCATCGTCGGGCTCCACACATAGTCGTATTCGAACAGCTCGGGTTTTCCCTGGGCGCCGCGCTGCGCGATCGAGACATGCAGCGAGATCACGTCGTGCGCGCTCCACCAGGTCGCCACGTCGATGCTCTGCGCGATCTTCTCGTCGATCATCCACTGCAGCGCCTCGCGCGCGTCGAGCTCGATCTGGCGCACGGTCTTGTCGGTGGCGGGCCAGCCGGTGCGCAGCCAGAAGCGCGAGCCGGTCAAGGCCGACGGGCCTGTGGCCTGGGTCGGATCGGCGGGCGTGTCGCCCCACCAGCCGCGGCGGTCGGCCGGGCCCTTGCTCGCCGTCGGCGCGGCGCCGGGGATCGCGTCGTCGGCATCGGCGAGCCGGTCGGTGAACAGCGAGATGAGCACCGCGGTCGCGAGGCCCTCCTCGCTGAGCAGATCCGGCCCCTCCATGATCCAGTCGATATAGGAGGCGCCCGTCTTCGGGTCCTGGGTGATGAAGCTTGCGATGTCGGTCATTCTTTTGCATCCGGTGGCCCACCATTGGGATGGGTGTGCTTGTTGTACTGGCCGCGGTCATAGGCCATCGAATGTCCGGAACCGTCCGTGATGTCGCCGGTTGCGGTGATGTTGCCCGTGACGTGGAGATCACCCGTCAGTTGCCACGACGCCGCCGTACCGGTGACGTCGCCGGTGACGGTGATCTGCATCTTCAGCGGCGAGGTGATCTCGAGATGGTCCTGGCGGAAGACGACCTGCTGGCCGTTGGTGTCGCGATGGCCGAACTCGCCAGGCTGAAGGTCGGTGATGCGCAGCGCCGGGTTGTCGGCGAACAGCGCCACCAGGTGCGAGCGCGAGCCGCCGACCTGCAGCAGGATGAGATCCTCATTGCCGGTCGGATAGACGCTCATCCCCATCGGCATGAAGAGCTCGACCTGGGTCTTCTGCTCGTCGGCGAGGCCCGAGAGCTGGACCAGCGGGCGCTTGGGGTTGAGCGCGGCGCTCATCACGCGCCCGCGCGTTACCATGCTGCGGACCCTCGCAGCCATGCGGTCGAAGACGGCTTGCATGTTCAGAGCCCATCGTTCCATGTGCCGTCGGTGTCGCCCGTGCCGCCGCTGCCGCCGGGTTCCGGCGTGTAGGCGTTCTGCGGCGCGACCGTGACCACGGTGCGCCGTCCTCCCTGCTCGTCGAGCTGGAACTCGACCTTGCCGATGAGAAGCTGGCGGTCGAGCGCGAGGAACGGGCTGATCACCGGGACCAGCAGGTTGGTGTCCCAGAGCGCGCCGCCGGGATTGCCAGAGCCCTGCGCCTGGCGCCATCCCGGCACCGTCACGCACGCCTTGGTCGAGATCCCGAAATTGTGCTTGGCGCGCCATTTCGCGCGCGCATCCGCCTGCGGCTGCGTCGACGGATGCTCGGTCATCTCGGCGAAGCGGCGGTTGCCGCGCGGGCAGCCGGTATCGGTCGCGGTGCCCTTGATCTGGAGCTGCGCGTCGCTGCCGTCCTGGCTCACCGGCGTCTGGCTCAGGCAGACGTAATTGCTGAACCGCGCGTTGCCGGCCAGCGTCGCCTCGGCGGCGAGGATGTTCTGTCCCTGCACCAGCGCGCTCGCGCCGCCGTTGATCCCGGCCTGGGTGATCACCAGATTGCCCTGCGCGTCATCGGTCAGCAGCACCGAGCGCAGCCGCGCCAGCTTCTCGAGGAAGGAGAACGCCGTCTCGGTCTTCTCGATCGTGGCGTCCGGCAGGGGATCGCCGACCTCGCATTCGACGTTCAAGCCGATCCCGAAATAGCCGCAGACCGCGGCCGCGATGGCGTCGAGCTTGTAGCCGCTGAACTCTCCGGTGCCGATGTCGGGCATGCAATCGACGAGATCGCAGGTGAGCGAGCGGCCGGAGATCCGCACGCCGTGCTCGTTCGCGTCGAAGGACGGCATGTAGCTCTCGACATAGCCGGTGAGCACGATGTCGTCGTCGATATAGACCATCGCCTGGTCGAACGGCTTGATCTGCCACGCGCCGTCCGCCCCGGCCCAGCGCTCGCTCACCGCGATGTCGAAGCTCGACGCGCACTCCTTGAGCGAGCGCGAGATGCGGATCTCGTTCCAGCCGGTGTATTCCTGGCTGCCGATGATGAGACGGACCTCGTCGCTCATGAGGTCAGCGCCTGGACGACGGGCGGCACGAACAGGGGATGCGGCGCGTCGTTGCGCGCGACGAGCTCGTCGCCGCGCGACGGATCCTGATAGAGGCGCTGCGCCAAGGCCAGCGCCGGCATCGTGATGCCCATCGTGAAGGTGAGCGTCGACGGCGCCTGCTTGGCGCGCGTGGTCAGATCGTCGATCGCCGCCTGATAATAGGACTGCCACGACAGGAAGCCGCGGTCGTCGCCGCCGTCGGCGGCGGCGGTGGCGAGCCCGTCGATCAGCGAGGCGAGCTGGTCGCGCGCGCTGTCTGCGTCCTCCTGGGCCGCGAATTTGGTCTGCGCGTAGATGCGGCCGAGCGCGATGACGGCCGAGCCCGAGACCAGCGCCACGAGCGCCTGCTGGTTCAATCCGATCTGCGTGGCGTCGGGCGGCACAAGCTCGGCGCCCCAGCCGGCCATGCAGGCGAGCCCGCAGCTCGGATCGACGAGCGGCTGCGGCCCGCGCGAGGTCAGCGTCTGATCGGGCGCCACCTGGGCCGCGAGCGCGGCATCGGCATAGCCCGCGAAGAAGCCCGTGATCGCGGTCGCGACCGCCACCGCGTCCGTCGCCATGTCGGCGAGATCCGCCACGAGCGGCGCCAGCGCGTCGGTGTCGATGTCCGGCCAGGCGATCAGGGGCGCGAACGCCTCGTCGAGCTGGTCGAGCAGGTCCGACGCCGCCGCCACCGTGCCGCCGGCGCCCACGATCCAGTTGTCGTCGAAGGAAAGCACGATCTGGTCGAGCGAGTCGCCGGAGGCATCCAGGCTGTCGCCGGAGGTGAAGATGGCGGACAGCGGCGAAGGGTCGGAGCCCGTCTCGACGCAATCGATGTCGAAGCGCGCCATGCGCCCCTCGTCGCGCACCTCCTGGCTGATCCAGGTGCGGATATTGACCTTGAGCGCGCCGCGATAGGGATGGACGAGCGTGCCGTACTCGGCGCCGTCGAGCGCAGCCTCGAGCGACGCGCGCCGCTCGACGTAGTCGTCGCCGAGCACGTAGCCGGTGATGTGGTGCTCCTTCTTCTTGCGGCCGAGATCCTCGACATAGGGATCGTCGCGCTGCGGGAACTCGTGCTCGACGAGCCTGCGCCCGCCCTGGCGCTTGGTGTCTTCATAGAAGAAGGGCACCCCGCGAAAGGACGCAGGCAGCAAAGAGTCGTTCCAGGCCATCGCCTTTTCCGTTTCTTGAAGATGCGAATTGCGGGGTGTCGCCGTTGCGGCCGCGGGCGGCCGCCGATCAGATCTTGGCGTCGGTGTCGCTGTACATCTCGACCCGCTTGAGGGTCTTCACGACGGCCGGCCAACCGTTTGTCCATTCCGTCTTCATTTCAAACGTCATGCGCAGATGCCAACGCGCCCCGCCTTGCTCGCGGCGGGGAGAGAAATCGATGCGCTCGAACGCGTCGTCTCCGGGCCACTCGACCTGCGACACGGCGACGATCGACCGCAGGTCCAGACCCCGCAGGACGGCTCTCTGCGACGACGCATCCGCGCAAGGCGCGGGCTCGCCCCCGCAATTCACCGCCAGCGCAAAAGACAGAGGCGCCGAAGAAGCGGCGGATCCGACCGCGGATTGGATATCGTCGATCGCATCGCCGGCGACCGCCAGAGAGACGGCCTGAAAGAGATCGCGGTGGCCGACGGGCGCGGCGCAGGGGCCGTTGCCCTTGACGTAGTAGTACACACCCCCATGGAATTCCGCTACGTGCAGCTCGCCCTTTGTGTCCCAATCGAACGGAGAGAAGGTGACATGCGCGCCCGGCACCGCACAAAGCGTGCCGGCATCCACGGGTTTCGCGAACAAGTAAGCTCCGGGATTCCAGTCATGCTCGGAATCGGAGACGACCTCCGTATATGTTCCTCCGCCGGCCTTGCGAAGCATGTCTGCGGCCGCCTCGGGCGAAACATTCTTCAGCACACGAAGCGTGATCGGACCGTTCTCGGAGGCGCCCGCAACAGAGGGCAACAACAGGAAGATCGCAGCCCAAAGCCGCATCGGATTGCGCATCGGCATCCCAGCTCTGCACGTCTCTCGCAGAGCGGAGGCTACAGGAAATCCGTCACCGGCGCCACAACGGTCACTTCGCCGATTTGGCCTGCGCCTCCGCCTTCCGCGCTGCGTCGAATTTCACAAAGTAGTCGTAGACGTGCGGCCAATCCTTCTGAAACGTATCGTCTCCCTTATGATTGGCGTCCCTGAAATAATACCGCGCGAAACCTTCCGCGAAGGTTTCTTCGCGCCCGCTATATCCGCTCTGCAGATAGTACCTGTCGGTAGGATTCGTCGCGGTCGCCTCGTTGTCGGTGGTCATATTCGGCTTGTCCAGATCGTAGGCCTTCTTGAAATCGTCTTGATGTGAAGGAAAGCCGTTCAGATAGTCATACGCATGGCCGGTTTCGTGCTTCGTGACGTCGATGCTGCCGTCGCCCTCGGGAAGCCCGTGCCGCGTTCCTATGATGACCCACTTTCTTTGCGGATTGTATTGCGAGTCCGCGTCACCCCAGTCCAGCTTGCCATCGTTGGCGTTATTTTGGGCGTTGTTGGTCTCGCCGTCGTTCCATCCCCCCGGCTCATGCCTGAGCAGGTCTTGGTTGTCTCTATATTTTTTGTTGTCCTCGTCGGTGAAGGCCTGGTCGGGCGAATCCGGCACCACGACCCATTGGGCGCCGTTCTTCACCAGATTGCCGGTGATGTAGTCCGGAAGCTGTTGGACGGAGTTCGTGACTTCGTCGAGGTCGCCGATACGCGAGCCGCCGGTCTCGGACGGCAGCATCACCCGGAACTGCGTCTGTACGCCGTTGAGCGGGATCGTCTGGAAGCTGCTGGTTTCGCCGCTGTCGGCCTGCGTCGTGGCGCTGGGTCCTGAAGCGGAAGCGTGGGTCGAAGGTGGCGGCGGAGGCGGAGGAACGCCGCCCTCGCCGCGGCCGGCATCCGGCGCCCCCACGAGATTCATGTTCTTCAGCGCCCGCGTATCGGCGTCGATCTCCGCCGCGTCCCCGTACACGGCATGACCGATCTCGTGACGCAGATGCTCCTCCAGGTTTCGCGCAAGCGGCAGCGCGGTGGTGCGGGTCTGGCCGGCGTCGTCCTTGTAATCGATGGACACGGTGCCGTCCGTGTATCCCGGATCGATGGATCCGGCGAACAGCGTGGTCTTGTGCGAATTCAGTTTCGAATCCGCGCCGACCTCCTGATAGTGCTTGTCGCGATTGTTGTACAAGAAGGCCGTTTGCTCCTCCAACGACTTGAAATAATGCGCCGTCGACGGATCGAACTCGCTGCCCTTGTCCTTGGTGACCTTGGGTATGTCCACCACGTATCGATCGTCCAAGGTGATGGTGTCCTTGTCCAGGGTGTACGACCCGTCCGGATTCCCAGTCGCCCCCAGCGCCGTCATCTGGTCGTCGAGCGCTCTCTCGCGCGCTCCCGGCGTCATGCCGTGCACCTCCGCGCTCCCCTTGATCTTGTGCACGATGGTGTTGAGCGTGGGCCGCTGCGCGGCATGGGGCGGCGGATCGATCACCGTCGGTCCGGCGAGATTCAACTTCTCCAGCCCCCAGGTATCGGCCGCCTCCTCCGCCGCGTCCCCGTACACGGCATGGCCGATCTCGTGATAGATGTCCTCCGCCAGATTTTGTGAAAGCGGCAGCGCATAGGTGCCGATGTCGCCGGCGTCGTCCGTATAGTAGTTGAAACGCACGGTGCCGCTCGAGTATCCGGAATCGACGGACCCCGCATAGAGGGTGGTCTTGCGGGAATTGAGCGGCGACATCGCGCCGACCTCGCCGTAGCCGCTGTTCCTGGGATCGGCGAGGAACGCTCTTTCCTGTTCCAACGTGTCGAAATAATGCGCCGTGTCCGGATCCCATACGCTGCCGCCATGGGCGTCGATCTTCGGCTTGTCCAGCACATAGCGATTGTCGAAGGTGATGGTGTCGCGGTCCAGGCTGTACGTGCCGTCCATATTCCTGGCCGCCCCCAGCGCCGTCATCTGGGCGTCGAGGGTGTCGGCACGGCTGTCCTTGGACATGCCGTGCGTCTCCAGGGTCCCGACGATCTTGTGCGCGGCGGTATGGGCGGCACCGCTGACATGAAGCGTGGCGCCGCTGGCGCGGGTGCTGACGCGCGCGCCGGGCGGCATGTTGTGGAACTGCACGCTGATCTCGTCTTCGGCCTGGCCGGGGATGTCGTCGGCGCCGTGCTCCTGCACCGGCGACGCGCGCAGGGAAGGCGACGCGTGCAAAGGCGCGACGTCGGCCGGGCGGGCTTGCGAGATCTGATCGTACAAATTCCAGAGCACGACGCCCGGATCGAGCAGCGTGCGCAGGATGTTGCCGGGCAGGCTCGGCAGCGCTCTCGGAAGCGTCGCGTCGATGCCGGAAGCCATGGCGCATCCTTTCCCGTCCCGGTGTTGCTTGATTAGGCAGCAGCCCGCGCGGTCAATTGGGCGACGGTCGGGGTCTGTTCCGTTCCTCGAATTCCGCGCAGTCCCGGCCTTCGGATTCGCCCGATATTCTCGTCGTCGCGAAAGACAAGAGATCGCCGACCGCAAACACGTAGAACACCACGGGCCGCCCACCTAAGCAGGACGAATGGAAGGATCGTTTCGATCGAACCAACCCCGGGCATTCCCCGAAAAAACCAAGACGATCGCGGCCAGCCTCAAGATCGAGATCCCTCCCATGTAGATGAAGGCGTCTGTGATGTCGGCTTGTCGCGTGGCGTCGCGCAGTTCCGGCGGCAATCTCGCCATCATGGAAATATGGTGAGCGCTTGGAAACACGAGGAACCAGATCCCCGCCGAAACCATGAGCGCTGCGGTCCCGACGGTGAGCCACCAGAAGATTCGAATGCGAGACGGCGTCCCCGGCGATCCCTCGAAAAGCTCGCAGCAGGCATACCACACGCGACGTTCAGCCGCTATTGCTTGCGCTTGTTGGGAGGCACGTAAAAGTCTCCGTACCCTACATCGCGAAATAGCGCCTCCTCTTCGGTGTCCGTCGTTCCGTTCAAACCACTCCAAGGAACGAACGCGACGTTATACTCGTACTTGTCGAAATCTCTCCTCTCCTTGAAAAGCGAAGGGAAACTCAGGAAATACTTCCCTGTCGGAGAGGAGTGGAATTCGTCTATGGCGTCTCCGGCGCTCGGGGGGTTGTCGTCGTCCGGGGCGTGCAGGAAAGTACGCGTAGCTTTCGACCTGAAAAGCACGAAGTCTTCCTGCATTTGATGGAACGAGGGCTTGCGAATGCCTTCGGCGTCGGGTGGCCCCCACTGATCTTCCGGCGGCACTTGGTCAGCCGGATCGGTCGAGAAGTCGCCTTTCTTGAACTTTTCCCGATCCACCTTGATGACGGTTCCGTCGATGCGATTCACGATGACGACGGGACCGCTCGGGTCGCGCACAGGCAAAACGGAGCGCTGGAGATTCTTGAGCGCCTGCGGATCCTTTGTGACCGTGGTCGTGTAATCGTTCTTGAACAGCGCCCGATCCACCGTGAATTCGGTTTTGTGACCGTCAAAGTGGCTGACGACGGTGACCGGACCTTTCTGCTCCTGCACCGGCTCACTCGGCGCGACGGCACCTTGGAGCTTCTTGCGCCCCTCCGGAGTGATTTCGGTCGTGTAGCCGTCTTTTCGGCTCACGACGGCCAATTTGCCGTCCGGATCCACCCAACCGCTTCGAGCTTTGTCGAAGTGCAAGCCTGCCGGCGCGCTTGAAGGGCCGGAAGAACTTCTCGACGCGGAGGCGGAGACCGCGGCGGCGGCGGCGGGCGGCGGCTCATGGGAGAAGCTCGTCCCCCACAGCGCGCTCCCGGCATCGTCTCTGCCGGCATCGAGCTGGAACGCGGTGCCGCTGGCGCGGGTGCTGATGCGCGTGCCGGCCGGCGCGTTGTCGAAGCGCACGCTGATCTGCCCCTGCGGCTTTCTGGGGGCGGCTTGCTCATGCGGCGCCGGCGCGCGCACGGAAGGCTGTGCGTGCGCGGCGGGCGCCGGATTGGCTTTCGAGATTTGATCGAACGAATTCCACAGCGCGATGCTCTGGTCCAGGAACGTGCGCAGGAGGGCGTCGGGCAGGCTCGGCAGCGCCTTTACGGGCGTCTTGGCGGTGTCGAGAGCCATGTCGTTCCTCAGAACGCGAATTGCGCGCCGGTCTCGACTTGCGTGCCGATGCCGGTGGAGCGGGGGCCGATATGCGTGCCGGACGGCAGGTTGTCGAAACGCACGCGGATCTCGGCCTGGGTCTTGGTGGGGATGTTGGCGGCACCTTGCCGGCGCGGCTGCGGCGAGCGCCCGGCAGGCGGCGCGTGCAGGCGCACGGAGGACCGCGCGGGAGGCGCCGGGATATGCGGCCGCGAAGCTCTCGGTAGCGCCTTGCGCGCGTGCCACAGAGCGCTCGCCTGGTCGACGACTTCCCCCAGCTGATCGCCGATGACGGGCATCGCGCCGATGACATCGTTGCGCAAGATGTCCCAGCCGATTTGCTTCCAGGTCCTCGGCGGCGGCGGCTTCACGCCCGGAGGCAGCTCGACGCCGCGGATCTTGTTGATGGCATGACCCAGCTTCTCCACATCTTGATGCTCCGCGTCGCGGTCTTTCTGAAGCCTGTCCCAGCCGAGCCTGATCGCGGATGCGGTGAAGTCGGCCCAGGGATGCCAGCCTTTCGCCGTGTCGCCGCGCATCTCGGTTCGAACGGTGTGATAGAAGTCACTGGCTGCGTTGCCGATGTCGCGGAAGAACTTCTTTGTTTCCTTCGGATGGTAGTAGGCATAGGCGCTGCCGCCGATGAGGCCCGCCAGCGCCGCGCCTGCCCACACCCAGGGACCGCCTCTGGCGATGAGGCCCGGGCCGACTCTCTCCGCCTGCGCGATCGCAACCCGTTCGAGCCCCGCCTCTCCGGCCTCGACGGCGGCCCTTCCTCCGCCGCGGATACCGATCCTCTCGAGCCAGCCGGGGATTTTCTTCTCCAGCCAGGGAATTTTCTTTTCCGCCCACGGGAAGATGCGGTTTTCGACGAGGTCCAGCCCCTTCGTCGCGAGCGCCCTGCCCCAAGGAGTCTTGGTGAAGAACAATCTGGCGGCGGCGAGAACGGGCTTTCCGCCATAGGCATTCGCCGTGCTCCAGGCATCCCATGCCGCCTGGCCGAGATCGCCTCTGCCCTTCTTCCAGTCGCGGTTGCGGACATCGTTCCAAAGATTATAGCCATCGCCGAGGAGCATGAGCGGACTGATGAACTTGTCGGCCCGGCGCATGTACGTGTTCACTCTCTCGCCGACCTTCAGGACGGTGTTGAGGAACCGGGCTTGACGCGGATGGGTCTTCAGATAGGCCTGCGCCAGATCGATGCCGCCGATGGCCGCGGCCTTTCCCTTGGCCCACCATTGGTGAATGAACTGCGCCGATTTCAGGTATTTGCTGGCGTGAAGGAAGTCCTTGATCTGGCCGCGGTGCTCAACGGCGAAGTCCCAGGCGTTCTTCACCCACTTCCCGGGCTTCAGCCAAGCCTTGTAGTCCTTGTATCCGTGATAGGCGTCCCATGCGTGTCGGTCGAGCCAATTTCCTTTTTCCGGATACGGTCCGAGCACGACGTCGTGCAGATGCTGGCCCTCCCATCTGAGCGTGTGCGCGTCGCGATTGATCTCGCCGCCCACGAAGCGCGCGGCAGCGAGAGCGCGTTGCGCCCATTGGTGCTGCAACAGAGCGCCTTCGGCACCGCGGATCACGGCCCTGGGATGGTTGGCGAGAAAGCGCACGACCCGAAGCAGGTCGGCGCCTTTGTCTACGAACTGGCGTGTCGTATGCTTGACCTCGGACGCAACGCGCATGGCGCCCAGCGCCGGCGGCATCAGCCCTGCGTTGAGGTCTCCCGCCGTGATGCGGGCGCCGGTCAGCCGGTCGAAACGCGCGACCGCATTGCCGAGCATGTCGAAGACGCCGTCGAGCATGGAAGGCTGACGCCTGTTCGCCGGCGGCGCCATGACGGCGATAGCGGAAGCCATGTCAGCGACCTTCCTCGTTCCAGCGTTCCAGGATGCGGTTGATCACGGGAACGGCGCGTTCCACCTCGGCGAACGACCAGTCGAACACCGACAGGTCGTGATAGGTGAGCGCGAGCGCGTGGTAGCGCTCTAGGAGCTCGTTTCCGTCCCAGCTTTTTCCTGGGTCTTCGACTGTCCGAAAAAACCGTCGATCACTCCCACGCAGGCGAAGAAGTCCTCGGCGCAGAGCGCGTCGACCGAAGGCATCGGGATCTGCGCGCACTCGCTGACGTAGCGGGCGTAGGAGTCCATATCGAGCAGCATCACCGCCTCGCCGCTGTCGGCGCGCTGGATCTTGGTCGGCGCGCCGCAGCGGCGGATGGTGGCCCCGTTGGGCTTCTTGAAGTTGAGCGTGGTGAGGTCCCTGCCGTGCGCCGCGATGGGCTCGGCAAGGACAAGGGTGACGGTATCCATGGCTTTCTCCTTAAGTGGGACGCTGGCTTAGGGAAGAAGACCGTGTCAGCTCGACGGCTGCTCGATGACCCGCGTGAACTCGAGCTCGAGGGCGTATTTGCCCTCCTCGGTGCTCGAACTGACGAGGCCCTTGACCCATCCGTCGTAGCCGATGACGACCTTGCCGTTGGCGAGCGACAGCGTGGCCACCGAGACCTGGGACTGCTGCAGCGACTGGATCGAGATGCCGCCGAAATCCGACACCTCGCCCTTCATCGACGGCACCACGGGCCGCTCGATATAGCCGTGCACGCCGTCCTGTCCGGCGACGCCCGTGCGCGCGCTCAGGTTGGGCGTGTATTCCCAGCTCCCGCGCGCGGGATACTGGATGCCGTTGATCATGAGGAAAAGCGTACCGCCGATGCGTTGTCCGGCCATGTTTCACTCCTTGTCGGCGGACATTTCCGCCTTCTTGAAAAGATTGGTGGGAAGAAGCTTCGCTTACGCGTTGGCCTGCAGCGCGAAGTCGACCTTCATCGCGGTGACGCGCAAGCCCGACGCCAGCACGATCGGAAGCAGCGCGTCGAGACGCGTGGGATCCGACGAGTTGCGCTGCAGGATGAGACCGTTCCTGAACGAGTCGACATCCGTCAGCCACACCGACTGGGCGTTGCCGTTGGCCATGCGCGCGTAGGAAGCGGTGAGCACGGCCTTGCCGCTCTTGATCGTCACCACCGCCTGGTCGGGAAGGCCGGCGCTGAAGGCGCTGCCGGGCCCGAACGCCACGTCGTCGTCCAGGATCTTGGCGCGCGGGAAGGCCGCGCCCCAATCCTCCGTGAGCTGACGCACCACGGCCATGAGCGTGTAGAGCGTCTCGGTGTCGCGGTAGGCGATGTCCGGCGTGCCGTTCTCGTCGAGCTGATAGGTCGTGACCGCGCGCAGGATGTTGCAGGTGTAGTCGGGGTTGTAGTCCATCAGCGCCAGGCCCGTGCCGAGCAGCGTCTGGCGCGTCGCGTTGCTGAAGCGCTGGCTGCGGTGCGGCGCCAGGATGTCGACGACGCGAAGCGACTGCGTCGGCCGCGCCGGATCGACGCGCGAGCTCGCGGCGAACGCGCCGGCATAGGACGACACGACGTCATAGGCGGGCGCCGGCGAGCCGTTCTCGTAGCAGACGATCGTCATGTGGCGGTCGTTGCGGGTTGTGCCGAAGGACGTCGCGCTGGAGCCGTTGCCCGCGAAGGAGATGGCCGAGAAGGCGTGGCCGTAGACCTTGCGCAGCGGCGACCAGCGGCCCGTCGCGTCCGACATCAGCGTCTGGAAGTCGTTGAGCGCCGTCGTCGTCGTGTAGGGCTGGATGATGAAGTCGTACTGCGTGTCGCCGAGCACGCTGTCGAGGCTGCTGGTGAGCGGATCGAGCGCGCCGCCGCTCATCGCGGTGACGGCGATGCTCATGCCGGCCGGGATCTCCTGCTGGCCCGCGGTGCCGTAATAGTTGAGCTGGATGTCGATCGTGTTGCCGACATAGCCGACATGGTTGGCCGTCAGGGTCACCACGTTGTTGGTGCCGATGACGGAGGCGCTCGCCGTGACCGGCATCGACACGCCCAGGAAGTTGCGCTGCCTCGTCTTCAGGCCGAGGTCGTTGGCGTCGAAATAGCCGTTGATGGCGGAAGCGACCGCGCCGGCGATGGTTGCGACCGGCGTGCCCTTCGACACCGGTACGGCGACGAGCCGGCCGGCGATGTAGATATAGAGGACGCCGTCCTCGTTGGGCGTGTGGTTGTCGTTGCCGAAATTGATGGTGCCGGTCGCCTTCATCGTGTTGCCGG
Organism: Alphaproteobacteria bacterium; assembly: GCA_021325375.1. Taxonomy (GTDB): domain Bacteria; phylum Pseudomonadota; class Alphaproteobacteria; order Micropepsales; family Micropepsaceae; genus Rhizomicrobium. Next base: position 87,315 of record JAJPHG010000014.1, read on the forward strand.
CGAAGCCCAGGACGACCGCATAGCTCGGATTGGTCGCCGTCGCGTTGGAGGGAACGAGGAGCGTCGCGGTACCGGCGAGCGCGTTGTAGTTCGACAGTATGGCGCTGGCGGGGAAGCCGGTGGCGGTGCTGGTGATGCTCATGCCGTTGGACAGGTTCGCCGGCAGGTTGGTGAGGTTGGGGCTTGTGGCCGTCGCGCCGACATTGGCGGCGCTGATCGTGCCGTTGATGGTGGTGGAGATGGGTCCCGTGGTTCCGGTGAAATTGGCGGGAACGACGAGCGTCGCGGTGCCGTTCGTGGCGTTGTAGCCCGCCAGCGTGGCGTTGTTGGCGATGGTGCTGCCGGCGCCGTTGATGGTCATGCCGTTGACGGTGTTGGTGGGCAGGCCGGTGACCGTGGGGCTGCCGCTCGTCACGCCGACGCTGACGTTCTGCGAGCCGAAATCCTGCAGCGGCAGGACCCAGAGCGTGCCGTTCGGGTCGGAGGCGAGATAGCGCTCCACCATCGAGCCGATCATGGAGCCCGCGCCGAAGCGGCGCACCGCGGCCGCGACCGAGCTGATCTTGATCGGGACCTGCGCCTGCGGCGTCAGGGTCTGGCCGATCAGCAGCGTCCATTGCGGCGGCTGGCCGGGGATGTCGCCCTCGACCTCGGGATAGATGCCCGGGACGCGCTGGTTGGCGGGAACGTAGTTGAAGCCGATATCTGTCATGTCGTTTCTCCTTAAGGGGTGGTGTCAATGTCGGCCACGATCTCGGGACGGCCGTCCGGTCCCGCCATGCGTGGCGCGGGCGCGACGGTGAACGGCTCCTGGCCTGTGAAGTCGCCGTTCGGGTCGAAGATGTTGATGCTGTCGAGGTAGAGGTTGATGCCGCCGAGCGATGGCCCGCGCGCCGGCTCGAAGATCTCGTACACGAAGCCGTTGATGCGGATGGTCGCCCGCGCCGTGAAGGTTGCGTGGCCAGCGTCGAAGCTGCGGGCGCGCGGGTAGGTGTCGACGCTCTCGATCCTCTCGAACAGCGCGACGAACGAGCCGACGTTGAAGAGATAGGTGCCGGTGGCGCCGCTGTAAGGCGCGCTCAGCGTCACCGTGCCGCCGGCGTTGACCGTCCTGATCGCCAGGAACGGATCGCGGGGGCTGATATTCGCGCCGCTCAGCATCATGCCGGGCGAGAGCCCGGTCGTGCTCTCCGGCGTCGCGGTGGCGCTGTTCTGCGTGCAGGCGATCGCGAGATCGCTGCCCTGCCCGCCCAGAAGCGCGTTCTCGGCGAGCTCGCACAGATCGTCGAGCTTGGCTTCCGCCAAAATGCGCGCGACGCTCTCGACCTCATCCGACGGCGTGCCGCCGGGAGCGGCGGCCTGGGCCGTGATCTCGATCTTGAACTCGCTGTGGGTGCGGAACTGCGGCGCGCTGCCGTAGTTGCCGCGCTTCCAGTCGCGCGACGTGATGACGAACCAGGATGCGTCGAGACCCGCGGCCGCAGCCGCGTTCGCCAGAAGCCCGCTTGCCGTGCCGCGCAACATCGCCCGCCAAAGCATCGCGGTTTCCTTTCAGCTCGAGATGGAGACGCGAGGTGAAGCGCCCGGCCGGAGAGCGAGGGCTGTGTCCGGCCGGGACCGGCGGGGAGACGCCGGCGCCACGCTTCGGTGCCCCGGGCGAAAGCCGGGCCTCGGGGGGAGACCGGCAAGCCGGGCCGTGCGCGGCCGCTTCGTTCGTGGAACTTTATTCCTGCTCGGCAGGCTCCTGATCGGAACCGGCATCCGGCTCCGGATCCGCGGGCTGTGCGGCCAGGTGCGCGAAGGAGTCGGCGTGGCTCTTGTGCATGCGCACGACGCTTCCCGCCGGATGGCCGGCGAAGCTGCGGCTCGGATAGATCGTGACGCCGTCGCGGGCGACGAAATCGACGTACTCTTCTTTCTTGGTCATGACGGGTTCTCCAGTTGGTTTGAGTCCCACGCGCGCTCGCGTGGCCCACGCGGGACTTCGCGACGAAACGAAAGAGGCGGAAGCGGTGGTGAAGGGTGGAAAAGAAAACGCCTCGCCGGACTTTCGTCCGCGAGGCGCATCTACTCACCATGACGAAAACACTACGCGGCGGGGGCCCCCCTGTCAATCGCGAAAATCGCGCCTGTCGTTTTTTCTCGACGACGATTTTAGACGAAGTTTTGGAGGAGATATGTTCTCGCCAATCGTTCACCAACCAAACTGTCATGGCCCGGATGCGGGCCACCCAGGTGGGTTCTGCGCGCTCTTGAAATGATTCACGCGGAGACGCGGAGTGCGCAGAGGTTATTTTCCACTCCGCGCACTCCGCGTCTCCGCGTGCGATTGTTCGAAGAGCGGAGCTATCATCTGGGTGGCCCGCAGTCGCGGGCCATGACATTGAGGGAATCGTTCAATCGAACTGCTGGAACGGATGGATCGGTTGCGCTTCGCCGCCGCGGATCCTGGCGCGGACGGCGTAGGCCAGGCCGTAATGCGCCGCGAGCGCGTCGAGCGCCACGCGCAGGGCCGGCAGCACCGCGTTGTCCTTCACGCTCATGAGCTGCGCGGTCTGCGTCAGCGTCATGTCATCGATGACGACGTGCTCGAGCAGGAACCGCGCCGACTGTCCCACCGCGCGCAGCGCCTTCTTCTTGCGGTCGGCCGCGTCGATCTTGATCTGGCTGATGTCGGTCGGGCCGTAGCTTGCGCCGCGCGGACCGAAATTGAGCGTGCCCGGGATCGACGACAGCCCCGCGAGCGAATGATCGTCCTGCAGCTTCTCGCCCGCCGCGTGGCGCACGCTGGCGAGCTTCAGATCGTCGCCCGCGCGGTCGCGCAGATGGCCCAGATGATGCAGGCGGCAGAGCGTGCAGTGGTTGGTGTTGCGGCGCACGACCTCGCGCGCCCTGGCGTCGGTCTGCGCGACGCCGTGGACGATCTCGAGCACCGGCGGGCGTCCGCCATAGCCGACCTGAAGGCCGCGCGATTCGGTTGCGGCATCTTGCTTGGACTTGCTCACGCGCCTGCTCTCCCGTTCACCACCACGCCACCGCGCCGATGCCCAGCACGAAACCGATCGCCAGCCCGGCGCACGAGCCGGCGAGAAACATCAGCGCGCGCGAGCGGCGCAGCAGCGCGAACAGCGTCGTGCGCTCGGCTGCCGGGCTTTCGAGCCCGGTCTCGCCGGCGTGCCGGACAAGCTTTCCCCACATCGTCGCCGCCCTCACGCCGCGCGCCCGCGCAACAGGCCCGGCTTGAGCGGGATGCCCATCTCGCGCAGGCGCACCAGCGCCTCGGTCAGATCGCGCGCGACCTCGACGCGCATGCCCGCGTCGCGCAGCGCGACCTGCGCCGCGCGCTCCGCGTCGCTCAATCCGTCGCCATGCGCCTTGAGCTCGAGCCCGAAGGCGCGACCGCCATGGATGAAGACGAGATCGGGCGCGCCCGCCATCGCACCTTGCGCGAATCCGGGCGCGTGCCGGTCGTCCTGCGGCAACGCGAAGAACGCCGTCTCCTTGGGGAGCGAGGCGCGCAACAGCCGCACCAGCGCCCCGCGCAGCGACGGCTCCACGCGCCGGGCACGGCGGCGGGCGAATTCGAGCGTGAACCCCGAACCGGACATCACGCCGCCTCTTTGGACAGGGCGGCTTCGGGGAGCGCGGCCGAGCCGGGCGCGAGCTGCTCGCCGCAATGCGGGCAGCGCTGGCGGATCACCGCGATGCCGCGGCGCGCGACCTTGCCGTCGGCCATGCGCAGCCGCTTGACCGCGCCGCGCTCCTCCAGCGAGCGCACCAGCGCCGAGGCGTAGGCCTTGGATTTGGGGCTGAGGCCCACGCCGGCGCAGATCTCCTGCATCGACGGCGAGACGCCGTTCTCCGCGACGCTGCGCTCGATGAATTGAAGGCAGTCCTGCATGCGCTGGGTGAAGGCGCTCATCGGCGGTCTCGCTTCCGTCTGGGTTGCATCGCGAGACTATGTAGGGTATTTCCTATTCTGTAAAGCGTATATTTCCTACTTTCGTCATAGGATGCTCCCTATTATGATGACGGACATGGCGAACGAATCTTTCCGTGATGACCCCGCGCGCCGCCTGGTGGCCGCGAAGATCAAGGAGCGCGGTCTGGACATGGCCGGGCTCTCGCGCGAGATCGGCATGAACCAGACCTATGTCCAGCAATATCTGACGAAGGGCAGCCCCAGGTTCCTGCCCGAGATCCAACGCCGCAAGCTCGCCCGCCTGCTCGATATCGACGAGCACATGCTCAGGCCCTGGGAGGACGGCGAGTTCCCCGAGAGCCGCACCATCCAGACCTCGCCGCTCTATCGCTCGATGAGTCCGTCGCTGTCCTACAGCGGTCCCGAGATGGTGCCGGTGAAAGGCACCGGCGCGGGCGGCAGCGACGGCGAGACCGACTGGAACGGCGAGACCGTCGACAACGTGGCCCGGCCGCAATCCCTGATCGGCGTGCCCAACGCCTATGCGGTCTACGTCTATGGCGACTCGATGGCGCCGCGCTATCGCCATGGCGAGCTCGTCTTCATGCATCCCGGCCGGCCGCCGAGCCGCGGCTGCTACGTTCTGGTCCAGCTCGGCGAGCGCAGCGAGCCCACCGGCTCGACCACGCGCGCGCTGATCAAGGAATATGTGCGCCAGACGGACAAGAAGCTCGTGCTGGCCCAACTCAACCCGCCCAAGACCTTCGAGATCGACATGTCGCTGGTCAAAGGCATCCACCGCATCGTCGCCAGCGGCGAGCCGTAGGTTCTGAAGCTCTTCCCGTCATGGCCCGCGAATGCGGGCCACCCAGTTGGGTTCTGCACGCCGCTGAAAAGGACTCATGCGGAGACGCGGAGGTTCTTTGCTTCTCCGCGGCTCCGCGTGCAGTTCTTTTGAGATCAAGCGGACGTCACCTGGGTGGCCCGCATTCGCGGGCCATGACAGTGGGCTAGTCTCCCTCTACGCGAACTAATAGGATTTTTCCTATTGACAGGATGTGGGAAACTTCCTACCATATTCGCGCAGAACGTGAAAGGCTGGAAACTGCCATGGACAGGATCGCGACGCCGCTGTCGCCGGCCTTGGAATATGGTGCGCTGCGGGGCGAGCGCGACACCCGCGCCATCCTCGCCGCCGATCTCTTCGAGGGCGCGCTGCAATGGGATGCCCGCGCCGAGCGCGCGGCGCGCGACGGCCACGACCTGCTGACCCAGACCTGCCGGCGCAACGCGGCGCTGTTGCGCGAGCGCGCGCATGTCCTGCTGGAGAAGTGCCCGTGAAGCCGCCGCGCGCCCGCCTTCTGCCGAAGGAGACGCGCGCGTGGCTCCTCGCCTTCGCCGCGGCGCTGTGCCTGGCGGCCGTCATCGTCCTGGGCGCGCGGGGCCATCCATGACGACGTTCGGGATGACCCGCGGCCAGCGCATCACCGCGCGCGACCGCATGGCGCTGCGCCGCGCCCGGCAGGCGCGCGAGCGCTTGCGCCTCTCGCCGGAAGAGATCGACCGGCGCATCGAGAACGCGATCCTGGAAGCGGCGATCTCGCGCGGCACGGTGAGCGAGGCCGACCTGCTGCGCGCCAACATCCCGCGCGCCGCCATCACCGAGGCGCGCTTCACCCGCTGCTTCGACAGCGCTCGCGCCCGCGACCCGGCGATCGGGTGCGTCGAGGGAGGGGTGTGATTCCCTAAGCTCGCCGCGCCTATGTCGTAAATCGCCGGACCGCCGTCCTTTGGGACATGCACCCGCGATGATAGGGTGCGTGCATGAAACAGATCCTCGCGGCGGCGGCGATGCTCGCCGGGCATTGGAGCGGGACGATGGTCGAGCAAGGCCAGCCGCTCAAGGTCGATTTCGATTTTGCGGGCACCGGCGGGCGGTTCACCTCGCTTACCCAGCGCGCGATGGACTATCCGCTCGACGAGGTCCACGCCAAGGACGGCGCCGTCGGCTTCACGCTCGGCGGCGGCATCGTGTTCCAGGCCAAGCTCGCGGGCGACACGCTCGCCGGGACTTTCAAGGACGGCGGCCCCGGCGGCACGTTCGTGCTGCAGCGTATGGCCGCCGCTCCCCTGCCCTACGACGTGCAGGACGTGACGTTCGCGAACGGCGGTGTCGATCTCAAAGGCACGCTCTGCCTGCCGCGGACGCCGGGCCGCCACGGCGCCGTCGTGCTCGTGCACGGCAGCGGCCCGGAGACGCGCTGGGGCACCAACCGCTACATCGCCGACCGGCTCGCGCGCGCAGGCACAGCCGCGCTGATCTACGACAAGCGCGGCTCGGGCGAGTCCAAGGGCGATTGGCGCACCGCGTCGTTCGAGGATCTGGCGCGCGACGCGCTCGCCGGCGTCGACCTGCTCAGGCAGCGCGCCGATATCGATCCGACCCGCGTCGGCATCCACGGCCACAGCCAGGGCGGCGTGATCGGCCCGCTCGCCGCCACGCTGGCGCCGGACAAGATCTCTTTTCTCGTCGCCGAGGACACCTTCGCGGGGCCGCAATATGCCCAGGACCTCTATCGCGTGGGCCATGCGATCAAGGAGCTGAACCTCAAGCCGGCGGACGAGGCGGATGCGATGCGCGTCTACCGCCTTTTCGTCGACGCCTCGCGCGGCGCCGCGACCTACGACGCGTTCGAGAAGGCGGCCGCGCCCTATCGAGGCACCGATTGGTACAAATGGATGGAGTTCCCGCCGCGCGACGGCTGGGTGTGGGGCTGGGCCGCCAAGACCGCGAATTTCGACACGCTGCCGGTCTGGCGCAAGGTGCGCGCGCCGGTGCTTCTGATCTATGGCGAGAAGGACGCGCTGGTGCCGCCGGACGAAAGCATCGCGGCGATCGGCGCGGAGCTGGGGCGCTCCGGCACGCCCTATGCCGCCTTCATCGTGCCCGGCGCGGTGCACAACCTCACCATCCAGCCGGATGCGAGCGGTCCCTTCTTCTGGTGGCACCAGGCTCCGGGTGTCGTCGATACGGTGGTGGATTGGGTCAGGGCGAGGGCGTCGGAGTAAAGCTTTCCTGTATTCTCCCAACTATCATGGCCGCCCTTGGTCCGAAGCGACAGCGTACGGACGCCATCCATAATCCCGGGTCTTGCAGCGATGGACGGCCGGGACAAGCCCAGCGATGACGTATTGTTGAATTGCGTCACGAAACGCACTTTCGCGCGTTAGTACGGCGGGACCAGCGAATTTGGAGACCGTCCGTGCTTGATATCGTCTATATCGGCCCCGTAGTGGCGCTGATCTTCGGCATTTTGATCCTGATGATCCCGCGCGCGCTCAACTACCTCGTCGCGATCTACCTGATCCTGGTCGGCATCATCGGCCTGTGGCCGCATCTGAGCCACGGCCTGCACTGAGCGGCCGTTACTCCGCCGCTTTCGCCGCAAGTCCGGCACCGCGCGCGATGCGTTCCTCGGCCATGCGGTCGGCGATGACGTTGGTGGGCTCGTGCTCGGCATCGGCGCGCTTGAAGATCGCGCTCAGCGTGTCGGCGATGCCGAACGCGCGGCGCTCGACCTCCGCCTCTTCCCAGTCGTAGATCTGGCCCGCGACGCGGATGATGCCGCCGCCGTTGATGACGTAATCGGGCGCATAGAGCACGCCGCGCTCCATCAGGATCCTGCCGTGCGGATCGCGCGCGAGCTGGTTGTTTGCGCCGCCGGCCACGACCTTGGCCTGGAGCGCCATGACCGTCTCGTCGTTCAGGATCGCGCCCAGCGCGTTGGGCGAGAACACGTCGCACGCGGTGGTGACGATGCTGTCGGTGGACGCGCGGCGCGCGCCGAAGGCGTCGACGGCGCGGCGCACGGCGTCCTCGCTGACATCGGCGACGATCAGCTTGGCGCCTTCCTCGTGCAGGCGCTTGGCCAGGCCCATGCCGACCTTGCCCAGGCCCTGGATCGCGACCGTCAGCCCCTTCGTCGTGTCGGCGCCGAATTTGTGCTTCACGCAGGCCCTGAGCCCGACGAATACGCCCAGCGCCGTCGTCGGACCGCTGTCGCCGCTCTTCTTTCCGGGCTGGTCGAAACCCGCGACGAATTTCGTATGGCGCGCGATGATGGGCATGTCCTTCGGACCCATGCCGACGTCCATCGCGGTGATGTAGCGGCCGCCGAGCGCGTTGACCGCGTCGGCATAGGCGGCGAAGCGCGCCTCGCTCTTGTCGGTCGCGGGGTTGCCCAGGATGACGGCCTTGCCGCCGCCGAGCGGCAGGTCGGCGATCGCGTTCTTGTAGCTCATGCCGCGCGACAGGCGCAGCACGTCGGTCAGCGCGTCGTCTGCCGTTGCGTAAGGATACATGCGCGTGCCGCCGCAGGCGGGGCCCAGGGCGGTCGAATGGACGGCGATGATCGCCTTGAGCCCGGTCTTCTTGTCGTCGAAGAACGCGACCTGCTCGTGATGGTCGAAATCGGCGGAATCGAAGACGTTCATGGCGGTCCCTGATGGTGCTCTGCGCGCACCCTACCCCGGGAAATACGAAATTGCTTTGCCATTTGCGGGCAGCCGCGCACCGGAAACTGCGCCGCATGGCGCAGGGAAGAAAGATTGCTGTGGGCATTTACCCCAACTGTCATGGCCCGCGAATGCGGGCCACCCAGGTCACGCCTGCTCGGCCACAAAAAGAATTGCACGCGGAGGCGCGGAGTCGCGAAAAAAGAACCTCCGCGTCCCCGCATGAATCATTTCAAGAGTAGACAGAACCCAACTGGGTGGCCCGCATTCGCGGGCCATGACAGTCAGGGTACGGATCACTCGCCGGTGCCGACCGCCTTCAACACCTCGTCCTGCGTCAATATCTGCGGCAGGACCTGCGCATCCGCCGCGTCCGGGGCGTAGTAGAGGTAGAGCGGCACGCCGTCGCGGCCGTGGGCTTCGAGGAGCTTGGTGATCTCGGCGTCGCGGCGCGTCCAGTCGGCGATCAGGCAGGCGACGTGATGCTTGTCGAACGCCTCGCGCACGGCACCGCTCGAGAACGCGACGCGCTCGTTCACCAGGCAGGTGATGCACCACGCCGCGGTCGCGTTGATGAAGACGGGGCGGTGCTGCGCGCGCAGCGCGGCCAGGCGCACCGCGGAATAAGGCTCGTGCGGGATGCCGTTCTCTTCCACGCGGGCGAGCGCGGGCGCGGGAGAGGCATGCAGCAGCATCGCCAGCGACGCGAGCGCGGCGACGAACGCGAGCAGCGTCGCGAAGGCGCCGAAGCCGCGTCCGCGCGGGCCGGCCGAGCGGCTCGCGCTCCAGATCCACACAGCCAATGCGAACATGACCATCGCGGCGAGAACGTAAGCCACGCCGTCGGCGCCGACCTCGTTCGCCAGCACCCACACCATCCACACGGCGGCGGCGTACATCGGGAATGCGAGCGCCTGCTTGAACCAGAGCATCCACGCACCCGGCTTCGGGATCATGCCAAGCAGGCGCGGCGAGAATCCGATGAGGATGAACGGCGCCGCGAAGCCCAGGCCCAGCACCGCGAACACGCCGAGCGCGACGGCCGCGGATTGCGTCAGCGCAAATCCAAGCGCTGCCGCCATGAACGGCGCGGTGCAGGGGGCTGCGACGGCGACCGCGAGCACGCCGGTGAAGAACGCGCCCGCCATCCCGCCCTGGCGCGCGAGCGCGTCGCCGCCGCCGAAGCCCGGAAGCTCGAAGACGCCGGAGAGATTGAGCCCGACCGCGAAGAGCAGCAGCGCGAAGCCCGCGACCGCGATCGGCTCCTGCAGCTGGAAGCCCCAGCCGACCGCCGACCCGCCCGCGCGCAGCGCGACGAGGATCGCCGCGAGACCGACGAAACTCAGGATCGCGCCCGCGCCATAGGCGAGACCTTCACGCGCGGCATGACGTCCGCCGCCGCCATGTCCCGCAAGCGCAAGCGCCTTCATCGCCAGGATCGGCAGCACGCACGGCATCAGGTTGAGGATCAAGCCGCCGAGGAACGCAAAGGCGAGCGCGAGCCACAGCGCCGTGCCGTCCGCGCCGCCGAAGTTCGCTTGCGGAACCGCACCCGGCATCGCGTCGACCTGCAGCGCCTGTCTGGAGCCGTCGGCAGAGGTCAGCACGAGCACGCCCTGCAGCGCGCCGCCGAACGGCTTCTTGCCCTTCTGCAGGCGCAGCACGATGCCGTCATCGGCGAAGCCCAGCGCCTGCGGCGCGATGCCGTTGATGCGTCCGGGCGCGAGCGGGAAGAACTCCGCCTTCGCGGGATGCGCGCTCGCGAGCGGCTCGGCCTGCACGAAGAGATCGAGCGCCGCTCCCGCCGCTATGCGCATCGGCCAGGGCGATTTCACCGGCAGCTTGGCGCGCGCGGCGGCGAAATCCACGTCGGGCGGCAGCGACGGCTTCCCGACGCCGAGCTGCAAGCGGACATTGGCATCCTCCGGCGCGCAGACCTCGGCGCAGACGAGCCAGCTCGCCTGCGCGTTCAACGTCACCGCGCCGGGGGCTGCGTCCTTGGGCGCGGCGATGTCGACGAGAAGCCAGGGCTTGCCCTCGTAGCCGTAATCCATCAGCGGCCCTACGGCCTCGGCCTGCGGCGCCGGCCACTGGATCGGACCCGCGCGCCATCCCGGCGGCAGGTTCCATTTGATCTCGGTCGGCGCGCCGGCGTCGCCGGGATTGATCCAATAGGTGTGCCAGCCGGGGCGCGTGGCGAGCTCCAGCGCGACGGTGACGGTGCCGCCGGGCTCGACGGATTCACGCTCGGCGATCAGCCGCGCATGCACCTTGGGCGCCGCGTCGATCTGCGCCAAGGCGGGCGCGAGCATCGCCGTCCAAAGGATCAAGACAAGGCGGATCATCCGGGACATGGATTGGGCTATAGCCTTCCCTGTAGACTGACGCAAAGCCATCCCCGAAGGAGCATAAATGCGTAACGCCAACCGCCAATGGATCCTGCGCAGGCGCCCGGTGGGCGAGATCAAGCCGGGCGACCTGGAGCTCGTCGAGCAGCCGATCCCCGTGCCCGGCCCCGGTCAGATTCTTCTGCGTACAGTGTATCTCTCGCTCGATCCCACCAACCGCATCTGGATGAGCGACATGGACCAGTACATGCCGCCGGTGGGGCTGGGTGAGGTGATGCGCGGCGGCACGCTGGCCGTCGTCGAGCAGTCGAACAATCCCGCCTACAAGCCGGGCGACATCGTGAGCGGCATCGGCGGCTGGCAGGAATACGCCGTCGCGGACGGCGCGATGCCGCTGCCCAAAAGCGGCGTGCCGCTCACCGCGTATATGAGCGTGCTCGGCATGACGGGCGCGACCGCCTATTTCGGCCTGCTCGATATCGGCAAGCCGAAAGCGGGTGAGACCGTCGTCGTCTCGGCGGCGGCGGGCGCGGTGGGCGGGGTCGTGGGCCAGATCGCCAAGCTGAAAGGCTGCCGCGTCGTGGGGCTCGCGGGCTCGGACGAGAAGTGCCGCCATGTGGTGAAGGATCTCGGCTTCGACGCCTGCATCAACTATCGCCGCGAGAACCTCACCGAAGCGCTCAAGCGCGAATGCCCGGGCGGCATCGACGTCGATTTCGAGAACGCGGGCGGCGCGATCCTCGACGCGGTGCTCGAGCGCATCAACCTGAAGGCGCGCATCGTGCTCTGCGGCATGATCTCGACCTACAACGAAACCGGTGCGCCGCGCGGCAACGTCCTGACCAATGTGCTGATGAAGCGTGCGCGCATCGAGGGCTTCATCATCATCGACTACTTCCCGCGCCTCCCCGAGTTCCAGGCCGAGATGGCGAAATGGCTCTCCGAGGGCAGGATCAAATACGACGTCCATGTGGTGGGCGGCATCGAGAACGCGCTGTCGGCGCTCGACCTGCTCTTCACCGGCGGCAACACGGGCAAGCTGCTGGTCAAGGTCTCGGACGAGCCATGAAGGCCGCGCTCGAGGACGATCCCGACGACAAGGTTCTCGCAGGCGTGACGGCGGGCCTGCGCGCGTTCAACCTGGCCGCGGTCCCCGATCTCCAATCGCACAAGATCGCCGCGGCGATCCGCGACGAGGCGGGCCACCTGCATGGCGGGGTGATCGGACGGCTCGCGGGCGACAGCGTCTACGTGGAAGTCGTGTGGACCGACGACGAAGCGCGCGGACAAAGGCTCGGCAGGCAGGCGATGCGTCTGGTCGAGGACGAGGCGAAGCGGCTCGGCGCGCGCGAGGCGTGGCTCTACACGATGAGCTTCCAGGCCAAGCCGTTCTACGAGAAGCTCGGCTACACCCAGTTCGCCGAGCTTTCGTGGCTGGACGGCCGCCACGCGCGCCATTTCATGCGGAAGGACCTGTGAGGATCGATTCATGAGAATCACGGGCGGCAGCATGCGCGGGCGCGCGCTGGTCGCGCCCGCCGACGCGCGCGTGCGGCCGACCTCCGACAAGGTGCGCCAGGCGGTGTTCAACATCCTCAACCACAACGATTTCGGCATCGGCTTTGCGCTTGACGGCGCGCGCGTGATCGATCTCTTCGCGGGAACAGGCGCGCTCGGCATCGAGGCGTTGTCGCATGGCGCCTCCTTCGCGCTGCTCATCGATGACGCGGCCGAGAGCCGCGCGCTGATCCGCACCAATGTCGAGGCTCTGGGCCTGACCGGCGCGACCAAGATCTGGCGGCGCGACGCGACCAGGCTCGGCCCCATGGCGGCCGGAAGCGGCGGGCCGTTCGAGCTCGCCGTCCTCGACCCGCCCTATCGCCAGGGGCTCGCGGCGGGCGCGCTCGCGGCGCTGAAGGACGGTGGCTGGCTCGCGCCGCATGCGCTCGTCGTGGCGGAGACGGCGGAGGACGAAGACGTTCCGTCTACGGATGGTTTCGTGCTCGCCGATGAGCGCGTCTATGGCGATACGCGGGTGTGGTTTTTGCATTTGAAATAATTTGTCATGGCCCGCGAATGCGGGCCACCCAACTTGGTTCTGCATACCGTTGGAAAAGATTCCCGCGGAGGCGCGGAGCCGCGGAGGTTCTTTTTCTTCTCGGCGACGCCGCGTCTCCGCGTGCAATTCCTTTTAGATCGAGCCGATGTCACCTGGGTGGCCCGCAGTCGCGGGCCATGACGCTAATTTCTAGTTGCGCGCCGTCTCTACAGCGGCATCCGGAACGTGAACCGCGTCTCCTCGGCCGTGGAATCGGCCGTCAGCACGCCGCCATGGGCCTTGGCGATCTGCGAGGCGATATAGAGGCCCAGCCCCAATCCCTGCGGCTGGCCGCTCTTCTTGCCGCGGACGAACGGCTCGAAGAGATGCGCCAGGATGTCGGCGGGAACGGGCGGGCCGGCATTGCTCACCGAAAGCTCGAAGACGCCGCCCTCGGTCGCCGCGCGCACCCTGACCGGCGCATCCGCCTCGCCGTGGATCAACGCGTTGCCGAGGAGATTGGAGAAAAGCTGGCCGATCCGCGCCGGGTCGGCGCGCACGGGCCGCGAGACGGCGAACTGCGCGTCGATCTCGGCCTTGGGATGGGCGGCGCTGAGCTCGCCCGCGACCTGGGTGAGCACGGGCACCAGGCTCGCCTCGCCGAACGTCGCCGCGAAGCCGCCGCCCAGACGGCCGCGCGCGAAATCGAGCACGTCGCCGATGAGCGCGTTCATCCGCTCCACGCTCTGCTGCATCATCTTGAGGATGGCGGAAGCCTTCTCGCTCTGCGGCTCCTTGCCCAACAGACGCACGCCGGCCTGGATGGAGGCGAGCGGGTTGCGCAGATCGTGGCCGAGCACCGCGATGAACTGCTCGCGGAGGTCCGCCGCCTTGCGCTCGCCGAGCAGGCTCGCTTCGCTCGCGGCCAGCCGCGTATCGGCCTGCAGGTGGAAGGCGATGAGATCGGCGAACAGGCGGAACGTGCCGACGATCTCGGGATTGTCGAGGCGCGCGGGCTTGGGGTCGATGGCGCAGAGCGTGCCGAAGAAGCTTCCGTCGCGCAGGAAGATCGGCATCGAGATGTAGCTCTGGAAGCCGTACATCGCGGGCGTGGGATGGCTGCACCAGCGCTCGTTGCCGGCGACGTGATCGATGACGACGGCCTCGCCCGATCGGCGGATCTCGTCGCAGATCGTGGTTGCGACCTCGAGCTCGCCGCCGGGCTCGAGGCCGAACGCGATGTCGTCGCGCACGCTGCACGCGATCCAGCGGTCGGAGGTCACGCGCGCGACGGCCGCGAAGCCCATGCCGGTCAGACGGCAGACGACGTCCAGGATGGTGGGCACGACGGAGACGGCATTGACGGCGTCGATATCGGCCTGAAAATCGCTCGCCAAGTCCAGCGGTCCTAAGGTTGAGCCGGCACATCTACGCGCTTGGGGAGCGCCACGCCACAACTCAGTTGGTCTGCTGACAAACCGTGACGAAATAGCGTCTCAATCGCAGGAACGCGGCCGGGGTGCCCAAGCCACACTGTCATCCCTGGCGAGCGTCGCCGACAGGCGATGCGAGGTTAAGGGGACCCAGGTAGCAAGACCGGGTCTGGTCCATCCACCTGGGTCCCCTTGACCTCAGCTCGCTCGCGATGCGAGCGAGTTTCGCCGGGGATGACAATTTCAGCTAAGCGATCAAGGCTTGTACTTCTTCGGCAGCGCATCCGCCTCCGCCTGGGTGAGCGGCGTCATCGTCTTGACGATGCAGTGCGAGGCGAGGCTTCCCATCGTGTCGTGCGCGACGGCGAGATCCCAGTCGACGTTCGAGCACACCAGGTCCGAGCCCGTCGTCTTGATGATGAGATGCGCGCCGGGCTCGGTCAGCATCGGGCATGCATTGCCGAGATCGAGGCGATAGTAGCGCGTCTGGCCGACGCGGATGTTGATCGTCTTGGCGTCCGGCGCGCGCCAGCCCTCGAACTCGCGGATCGAGAAGCATTTCGACTGCGCCAGCGCGGGCGATAGCGAGAGCGCGAGCAGAGCGGGAACGAGCAAGAGAGCGCGGTTCATCGTCGGACCTCCATCGGCGGCGGCACGAACATAGCGCGGAGCGTGCGGCTTGTCGCCCTTCCCTTGCCATATTCGAGAGGTGGTGATCTGCTTCACGGCAATGGGGGGTATTCGATGCGCAAGCCGCTTTGCTTGGCGTTCGCGATTTTCGCGGCCACCGGCCCCGCCGCCGCCTCGGTCGAAAGGCCGGTTCCGACGAACGATCCGCCGCATGTGTGCATGAACGACTATCCGGAAGCGGCGGTGTGGGATGGCGCCGAGGGAACGGCCATCGTCGCCTTCAGGATCGGAACGGACGGCAAGGTCAAGGACGTTACATTGTCGAAATCCACCGGCAATGACGACCTCGATGCCGCGACGCTCGGCTGCGTCGGCCGCTGGAGCTACAAACCCGCGATGCGGGACGGTATCCCCATCGAGGTGCCCTGGCGCGCTCAGGTCGAATGGAAGATGCACGGCAGCGTCGCCGACATGCATCCCTGCGCGCGCTATCACGCCGTGACGGCGTCGATGCTTTCCGGCATCGACGGCATCACGAAAGTATCCTTCCGCATCATGCCGGACGGCTCGGTCAAGAACGCCGAGATCGTGCGCTCCAGCGGCAATAGCGACCTCGACCAGGCGGCGCTGAAATGCGTCGGGGCGCGGCATTACAACACGGCGCGGGCCGTGCTGCCCGACAACGGCGCACAGAAGGACGCCCTGGTCGATTGGCGCAACGATCTGGGTCCGGCCAAATAACGCATGGAGGACGGACGATGATGCGGCGGTTGGTTTTTCTTCTGGCGATCCTGCCCGGCGCATCGCTCGCCGATCCGGACACCCAGACGCCGGCCGCGACGATCGTGCCTGTCGGCAGCGGTCGCCCGCACAGCTGCGTCGAGAACTATCCCGAAGCCGCGGTCAAGGCCGGGATCGAGGGAGCGACGACGCTGTCCTTCACGGTGACGGCCCAGGGCAAGGTCGCCGACGTCAAGGTATCCAAGTCCAGCGGCAATGCCGAGCTGGACGCCGCGGCGGTCGCCTGCGCCGGCCAGTGGACCTATCGTCCCGCGACACAGGATGGCGTCGCGATCGACCGTCCCTGGACGGCGAACGTGCAGTGGAAACTCCATGGCGACGATGCGGCGTCCCGCCTGACGCCGCTGTGCACGAGCTATCATCCGTTGACGGAGCAGTTGCTGTCCGGCATCGGCGGCGTGACGCGGCTGACGCTGCGCCTGATGCCGGACGGTAGCGTGACGCAAGCCGCGATCGTCGGATCGAGCGGCGACGCGACCCTCGACGACGCGGCCCAGCGATGCGCGGGCGCGCAGCGCGTCGATCTCGTGGGTGTCGCGCCGCCCCCTCCCGAAGGCGTTTTGCTGTCCACGGCGATCGACTGGCCGGCGCAGCTGCGCTCGTCCGTGCCGATCGCGCCGCCGTTTCCGGACGGTCTCACGCTGCCCCGCGCGATAGGCAGACACGGCCCCTGTTCGAGGGTCTTGGGGTTTCGACCGAACACGAACTCCGTAGGGCCGACAACCGTGCGTTTCACGGTAACGAATGAGGGAAACGTGCAGGACGGAGCGGTCCAGCAATCGAGCGGCAGCCACGAGTTGGACAAAGGCGCGTTGTCGTGCACTGCCGGATGGCACTATTGGCCCGCCTCGCGCAACGGAACGCCGCAGGCCGTTCAATGGGTCGCAAAGGTGGATTGGCACGAGCGGTAGAGTTCGAAGCTACCGCCGCCCAAACAGCCGCTCGATGTCGCTGAGCTTCAGCTCCACATAGGTCGGCCGGCCGTGGTTGCATTGGCCGGAATGGGGCGTGGCTTCCATCTCGCGCAGCAGCGCGTTCATCTCTTCCGCGTTGAGGCGGCGGCCGGCACGCACCGAAGTGTGGCAGGCGAGCGTGCCCGCCACCGCTTCCAGCCGCTCCTTCAAGGACAGCGCGGAACCCGTCTCGGCGATGTCGTCGGCGAGATCGCGCAGAAGGCCCTTGATGTCGAGCCGGCCCAGCATCGCCGGCACCTCGCGCACCACCACCGCGTCGGGGCCGAACGGCTCGACGACGAGGCCGAGCTCGGCGAGCTCGCCCGCGCGCGCCGCCACGCGCTCGACTTCCGCCGGATCCAGATCGACGACCTCGGGGATCAGCAGCGGCTTGCGCGCGATGCCGCCTTCCGCCATCGCGGTCTTCATCTTCTCGTAGACCAGACGCTCATGCGCCGCGTGCTGGTCGACGATGACGATGCCGTCGGCGGTCTGGGCGACGATGTAGGTCTCGTGCAGTTGCGCGCGCGCCGCGCCGAGCGGCGTCGAAGGCGCGGCCACGTCCGGCGGCGTCTCGACGCGAGCGGAGATCTCGGTCGTGAACATGGGGCTAAGGAACTCGCGCGCCGTCTCGAACATGCCGGGCCCGGGACGCGGCTCGCGCCAGACATAGGCTTCGGGCCTGAGCGCGCCGAGTGCGTCGCCCGCCACCGTCGTCGAGGCGCGGTGGCCGGCCTCGGCCAGAGCGCGCTTCAGCGAGGAGACGATCAGTCCACGGACCAATCCCGCGTCGCGGAAACGCACCTCGGTCTTGGCGGGATGGACGTTGACGTCGACGAAGGCCGGATCGCAGTCGAGGAACAGCGCCAGCGCGGGATGCCGCTCGCGTGCGAGGAAATCGGCATAGGCCCCGCGCACCGCGCCGATGAGCAGCTTGTCGCGCACTGGCCGCCCGTTGACGAACAGGAACTGCATCGCGCTGTTGGCGCGGTTGTAGGTGGGAAGCCCCGCGAAGCCCGCGAGCCGCACACCCTCGCGCTCGATCGCGACCGGCGCGGCATTGTCGCCGAAATCGCGGCCCATGATGCGCGCCAGCCTGTTCAACCGACCGCTGAAGAAGTCGGCCTCCGCCTCGAGATCGAGCGCGCGCCGTCCGTCGAGCGTCAGCGTGAACGCGACGTCGGGCCGCGCCATCGCGAGCCGCTTGACCACGTCGAGCGTCGCCAGGTCCTCCGACCGCGAAGATTTGAGGAATTTGAGCCGCGCCGGCGTCGCATAGAACAGCTCGCGCACCTCGACGCGCGTGCCGTGCTGGCCGCGCGCGCGGAAGCCGCAAGGCTTCGGCCCCGACACGCGCCCGCCATCGACGCCGATCTCGTGCGCCTCGCCCTGCGCGCCCCGGCTCTGGATCGTCAGCCGCGCGACCGCGCCGATGGACGGCAGCGCCTCGCCGCGGAAGCCCATCGTCTTGATGTCGGAGAGATCGTCATGGCCGAGCTTGGACGTCGCATGGCGCTCGACCGCGAGCGCCAGATCCTCCGCGCCCATGCCCTCGCCGTCGTCCTCGACGAGGATGAGATCGGCGCCGCCCGCCGACACCGCGACGTCGATGCGCAGCGCGCCCGCGTCGAGCGCGTTCTCGACCAATTCCTTCACCGCGCTCGCCGGCCGCTCGACGACTTCGCCCGCCGCGATGCGGTTGATCGTGCCTTCGGAGAGCCTGCGAATCTTCATAAGCGATCCTACCCTCCCCTTGAGGGAGGGTCGAAGCGCGAAGCGCTTCGGGGAGGGGTTTTCCACCGGTGCTGGAACCCCTATTTGGACTGAAGGTATTGCCTCGCCAGCACCTTGCCCTCTTCCACGCCGGGCTGGTCGAAGGGATCCACGCCCATGAGCTTGCCCATCAGGATCGTCTCGAGCATGAAATGCATCATCAGCGCGCCGATGCCTTGCGCGTCGATCTTGGGCAGGTGGATGCGGCGCACGGGGCGGCGGTTGCGGCCGAGCGTCTCGGCGGTCGCGCGCACCTCCGCGGCGACGAGATCGCCCATCGCCTTGCCCGCGAGATAGTCGAGGCCGAGCGCCTTCGCGCGCTCAACCGGCGCGACGAGGCCCTGGCCTTCGGTCGTGGTCGACAGCAGCGTGAAGAGCGACTTGCCGGGGCCGTCGCGGAAGAGCTGAAGCTGGCTGTGCTGGTCGACGGGGCCGAGCGCGCCGACGGGCGTCGAGCCCTTGCCGTCCTTGCCCAGACTTTCCGCCCACAATTGCCGCCACCAGGCGTGGAACGTGTTGAGACGATCGGCATAGGCCCAAAGCACCGTCTCGTTCAGCCTGCCCGCTTTCGACAGCGCGAAATGCAGCGCGGCGCCTTGCGCCGGCATAGACACATCGTCCGAGAGCGCGTGATCGAGCGCCATGCCCGCACCTTCGCGCAAGCCCGCGGCATCGATGCCCATGAGCAGCGCGGGCAAGAGGCCGCACACCGTCAGCACCGAATAGCGACCGCCGACATCCTTGGGATGATCGAGCACGGGCGAACCCAGATCGCCCGCGAATTTGCGCAGCACGCTGTCGCCCGGCTCGGTGATCGCGGCGAAATGATCCTTGAGATATTTGCCGCCGCCGGCTTTCTCGATCGCGTCGGCCGCGGTGACGGCCTGCATCAGCGTCTCGGCCGTGCCGCCGGATTTCGAGATCACCACGAAGCGCGTGGTCCTGAGGTCGAAGCGCGACAGGTGCTCGGCCCACGAAAAAGGATCGGGATTGTCGTGGAAGCTGACGCGCGGGCCCTCGCGGTGGTGGCTTTCGAGCGCGGCCTTCAGCGCCTGGCCGCCGAGGCTTGATCCGCCGATGCCGAGCACGGCGATCTCGCTGGTGTTCTCGGAGAGCTTCGCCGCCACGTCGCGCGCGGCATCGAGATCGTCGGTGCGCGCGGGGATGCCTAAGAGCTCCAGCGTCTTCTTCTCCCGCGCCTCGCGCAGCCATGCGACGTGCGGCGCGGTGGCAGCCAGCGCCGCGTCATAATCCGTGCGCGCGACGGCACCCTTGCCGGACAGCGCGAGATCGAGGGAGATCGTGAAGGGAAGCTGTTTCATCGGCGGGGCTCCAGCGCAGCACTGACAACGCGCACGCGGCGCTTAAGATGCTTGGAATCTCATTTTTTCTTTACCGTGCCCGCGACGACGATGGTCAGGCGGCTGGGATCGAAGACGCGTTTGGCGACGCGGCGCACGTCGTCGAGGGTGACGGCGTTGATCAGGTCGTTGCGGCGCGCGACGTATGCCACGTCCAGGCCCGCGCGCTGGAAGGCGCCGAGCTGGGACGCGGTCCCGGCGTTGGAGGCGAAGGCGAGCGGATAGGAGCCGGTGAGATAGGTCTTGGCGTCGGCCAGCTCCTGAACCGTCGGGCCGTCATTGGCGAACTTCGCCATCGTGTCGCGCACCGCCTGGATCGTGTCGCCCATCGCGTCGGCGCGCGTGGCGACGAGGCCCTGGACGACCGCGGCGCGGTGCATGTCAGACAGCTCGGTGGTGATGTCGTAGGTCAGGCCGCGCTTCTCGCGCACCTCGCCGGTCAAGCGCGAGGAAAAACCGCCGCCGCCCAGGATGTAGTTCGCGACATAGGCGGCAAGGAAGTCGCGGTCATTGCGCATCACGCCCGGGATGCCGAAGACGGCGTTGGGCTGCGGCACGTCCATCGCGACATTGTGCACGCCCGGCGCGCCGAGCTTGCCGACGCGCGGGAGCTGCGGCGGCGCCTTCGCGCTCAAGCCGCCGAAGGTCGATTTGATCTGGTCCGTGAGCGCGGCCGCGTCGATGTCGCCCGCGACGGCGATCTTGAGGCCGTTTCGCACCCAATGCACCGCCGCGAAGTTCTTCAAGTCCCCGCGCGTGACGGTATTGAGGCCGGCGCGCGTGCCTTCCACCGGGCGCGCGTAAGGGTGATAGGTGAAGAACAGCCGGTTGAACTCGCGCGCCGCGACCTCGGACGGATCCTCGTCCTGGTGGTCGAGGTTCTGCATCATCTGCGCGCGCACGCGCATGACGGCGTCGTTGTCGAAGCGCGGACGGGAGAGCGCAAGCGCGAGCAGCTTGAACGCGTCCTTGGCGTTGGCGCTCAAGGTCACCATCGTGACCACGGTCCAGTCGCGGTCGGGCTCGACGCTGAGCTGGATCGCCTTATCGGCGAGCGCGTCGTGGAACGCCTTGCCGTTCATGCCGCCCGCGCCCTCGTCGAGCATGTAGGCCGTGAAGGCGGCAAGGCCGGGCTTGGTCTGCGGATCGTAAGCCGAGCCCGCCGGGAACGAAGCGACGACGGCGATCATCGGCAGCGTGTGGTCCTCCGCGAACCAGACGTCCTCGCCGGGCGCGACATTGAGCGATTTCGCGCCGAAGGCGGAGGCGTGTGCGCTGGTCAGTGCGAGCGCCGCTACCACCAACAAAAAAACAAATTCCCTCGCCCCCGCGAAGCGGGGGAGAGGGTTAGGGTGAGGGGGTGGCTGCAGCGAGTCCGACTGCGCCACCCCCTCACCCCGGCCCTCTCCCCCACATTCGTGGGGGAGAGGGAGATTTTTTAAAATCATCATCTTCCCCCCAGTGTCAGCGTTGCGCTCACCGCCTCGCGCTTGATGAGGCAGTCGCGCGCGGCTTTGGCTACGGCGTCGGGCGTCACGGCCTGGATGCGGTCGGGCCACGCGCGCACGTCGAACGCCGTCAAGCCGATGGCGAGCGCCTGTCCGTAAGCGGAAGCCAGCGCGTATTGGCTGTCGCGGCGGTAGGTCGCGCCGGCGACGAGCTGGGTCTTCGCGCGCGCCAGCTCCTTGGCGTTCGCGGGCTTCGTATAGGCGCCGAGGATGTCGTCGACGGCGCGCTCCAATTGCGCGAAGGAGACGCCGGGGCGCGGCTGGGCATAGACCGTGAAGCCGGACGCGTCGCGTCTGTAGCCGTCATAATTCGCGCCTGCGCCCGTCGCCAGGCGCCGCTCGACGACGAGCTTGCGGTAGAGCGCCGAGCTGTAGTCGCCGCCCAGAACCTGCGCCAGCACCTCCAGCGCCTCGGCCTGGCCAGGCCCGGCCTCGGCATAGGACGGCACGCGGTACTCCCGCATGAACAGCGGCACTTTCGCGTCCGCGCGTACGACTGCCAGGCGCGTTTCGGACAGGCGCGGCGGCTCGGCGGCGGCGCTGCGGGCGACGAGCTCGCGCGCGGGGACTTTCGCGTAAGCCGCCTGCGCGTCGTTGCGCACGTCGTTGGGCGTCACGTCGCCCGCCACGATCAGGATCGCGTTGTTGGGCGCGTAGTGGTGATTGTAGAAATCCTGCGCCTCGATGCGGCCGATGCGGCGCACCTCCTCGGGCCAGCCGATCACCGGGCGGCCGTAAGGGTGCGAGAGATGCAGCGCCGCGTCGATCTGCTCGCCAAGCAGAGCCTGCGGGTCGTTGTCGATGCGCATGCGCCGCTCCTCCAGCACCACGTCGCGCTCGGTCGAAACGTTGCTGTCGGAGAGATCGAGATTGGCCATGCGGTCGGCCTCGAGCGCCATCGCCATGGGCAGCTTGTCCTTGGCGATCTGCTCGTAGAAGGCGGTGTAGTCGTGGGTGGTGAAGGCGTTGTCCTCGCCGCCGTTGCGCGCCAGGATCTGCGAGAACTGGTCGCCCGGCGTCTTCTTCGTGCCGCGGAACATCATGTGCTCGAAGAAATGGGCGAGGCCCGACAGCCCCGGCGGATCGTCGACGCCGCCGACCTTGAACCAGATCATCTGGGTGACGACGGGCGCGCGGTGGTCGGGGATGACGACGACCTGCATCCCGTTCTGCAACGCGAACTGGAAGGCCTGCGGCGTTTGCCCCTGCCCTTGCGCCAGGGCGGGAAACGCAAACAGAGCGGCGATCGCGAAGGCGAGCGCAGCTCTCATGAAGATTACTCCCTGGAATTGGACGCTTAAGACTATCCCGTCATGGCCGGGCTTGTCCCGGCCATCCATACACGCAGTGCAAGACCAGGGAGCATGGATGGCCGCCACAAGGGCGGCCATGACGACTGAAATACGTCAGAACGGCAGCCAGCTCCACGCGCCGGTGCGCTCCTTGGGCTTGTCGCCGTTGTCGCTGTCGTCGTCCGTGTCCTGGATGATGGCGGTGTCGCGCGGCGGCGCGGCGGGCTTGCCGGAGGCCTTCTGCGCCTGGATGCGCTTGTCCTCGGTTTCGGCGTCAACGTTGGTGCCGGGCACCGGCTTGTCCTGCCAGAAGAGCACCTGCTGGGTGAAGCTGTCGTCGGCCGGCTCCATCGCCCTGCCGTCCGACGCCACTTCCTGGCGGATCGAGGGATCGGGGTTGGCCGCGTTCGCCTGCGCGAGCAGGAGCTTCTCGGCCTGGCTGAAGTCGCCCTGGACCAGCTTCGCGGCCGCCGCCGGATCGGTGTCGAACAGCGCCGACTGCGCCGAGTCGGTCGGCTGGACCTGGTTGGTCGGCGGCGCGCCGTCGCGCGGCGGACGCAGATTGTACTCGGGCGGAATGACGAGCGGCTGCTTGGTGACGACCGCGAACTCGTCGGGGCCCTGCTTGCCCAGGCCCGCGGCGTCGCGGACCGACTGGCAGCCCATCAGAAGGGCCGCGGACGCACCCAGGATCGCAAACCGCATCCACGCACGCGAACGGTATTCCATTTGAACTCCAATCCTCAGGCGCTGTCGGCGCCGGCCTTGGCCTCTGGCTTCAGCAGCGCGTCGTACAACAGCGCGATGACGCCGAAGGTTATCGCGGCGTCGGCCACGTTGAACACATACCAGTCATAGCCATGGCCGTAAAAGTGGAAAAAATCGGCCACTTTCCCATAGACCACCCGGTCGATCAGGTTCCCGAGGGCGCCTCCGATCACCAGCCCCAGGCCGACCGTCAGCGTCGCGCGCCGCGAAATCCACAGCCAGAAGCCCAAAACCGCCACCACGGCCATGGTGAACAGCTCGAGCAGCGTGGGCCCCACCCACCACAGCCAGCCGTAGCTGACGCCCCGGTTCCACACCATGACTATATTAAAAAAAGGCAAGACGGGGATGACGTGGCTGTCGGACGGCTCGGCCGCGAAGCCCAGGCCGTAAAGCATGAAGATCTTCACCGTCTGGTCGAGGACGAGCGCCAGCGCCACCGCGAGGAAGCCCGCGTCGCGGGGCGAGAGCTTCCTCATTGAGCCCCCTGCGCCTTGGGCGCGCGGTCGAACAGCGAATCCGCGAGCAGAAGCACGACGCCGAGCGAGATCATCACATCGGCGAGATTGCAGACGAAGAAGTCGTGCCCGAAGGCATGCAGGTCGAAGAAATCGGCGACCCTTCCGTGGAAGATGCGGTCGAGCAGGTTGCCGAGCGCGCCGCCGATGACGAGGCCGAGCCCGATGGCGAGCGCGGGCCGCGTCGAGCGCCACAGCCATGCGCTCAAGCCGCCGATCGCCGCCACCGCGAAGAGCGCCAGCGCCCACACGCCGAGCCGGCTATGCGCCGAGAGCAGGCTGAAGCTCACGCCCGGATTCCACGCCATCACCAGATCGAGCACCGGCGAGGTGAAGACCCTTTCGCGCGGCGCAAGGTCCGCGAAACCGAACGTGTAGAGCAGCAGGAGCTTTGAGACCTGATCGGCGAGAAGCGCCCCGCTGGCTGCCAGCAGGCCCAGTTCGCGCGCGGCCAGGCCCCACTTCACGCGTCCACCGCCTCGGAGCAGCGGTTGCAGAGGTCGTCGTGCTTGGGGTTCTTGCCCACCTCTTCCAGCACCATCCAGCAGCGCGCGCATTTGTCGCCGCGCGCGTGCTCGAACCGGACCGCGACGCCCTCGACGTCGGGAAGGCGGAACGCGTCTTCGGGTGCTTCGACCTTGGCGATGTGCGCCGTCGAGGTGATCGCGATCTCGGCGAGCGGAAGGCCTTCGAGCAGCGCGCGATCCTCGTCCCGGACGTAGAGCAGGGGCGCCGCTTCGAGGCTGGCGCCGATCACCTTGTCGCGGCGCGCGATCTCGAGCGCGCCGGTGACGACGCGGCGGATGGCGCGCACCCGGTTCCATTTCTCGATGAGCTCCGGCGCGTTCCAGGCGGAAGGCGTCTCAGGGAAAACATGCAGGTGCACGCTGTCGTCCGGGAAGCGCAGCGTCCAAGCCTCTTCCATCGTGAAGCAGAGCACGGGCGCGAGCCAGGTCACGACGCGGCGGAAGGTCTCGTCCAGCACCGTGCGCGCGGCGCGGCGGCGTGTTGCGGTCTTGGCATCGCAATAGAGCGCGTCCTTGCGGATGTCGAAATAGAACGCCGACAGCTCGTTGGTGCAGAAATTGAACAGCGCCGCGAACACGCGGTTGAAGTCGAACGCCTCATAGCCCGCGCGTACCAGCGCATCGAGCTCGGCGAGCTTGGCCAGAATGTAGCGTTCCAGCTCCGGCATCTCGTGATGCGGCAGATGCTCGCTCTTGTCGAAGCCGTCGAGGTTCGCCAGCATGAAGCGGATCGTGTTGCGCAGGCGGCGATAGGCGTCGACGTTGGACTTGATGATGTCCTCGCCGATGCGCAGATCCTCGGTGAAATCGGAGCTCGCAGCCCACAGGCGCAGGATGTCGGCGCCGTTCTTGTCGGCGATGACCTGCGGCGCCAGCGTGTTGCCGAGCGACTTGGACATCTTGTAGCCCTTGTCGTCCATCACGAAGCCGTGGGTCAGCACGTTCCTGTACGGCGCGCGCCCGCGCGTGCCGCAGCTCTCCAAGAGCGAGGACTGGAACCAGCCGCGATGCTGGTCGGAGCCTTCCAGATACAGATCGGCCTGGTTCGCCTGCGGCCAATGCGGATCGATCGGCTGCTCGACCGCGAAGACGTGCGTCGAGCCGGAATCGAACCAGACGTCGAGGATGTCCGTCACCTGCTCGTAGTCGTCGGCGTTGTGGTTGCCCAGGAACCGCGACGGCGGCGAGGTGAACCACGCATCCGCGCCTTCCTTCTCGAACGCTTCCGAGATGCGCGCGTTGACGGCCGTATCGTGGAGCACCTTGCCCGTCTTCCTGTCGACGAAGATCGCCAGCGGCACGCCCCAGGCGCGCTGGCGCGACAGCACCCAATCGGGGCGGCTCTCCACCATCGAGCCGATGCGGTTGGCGCCCTGAGCCGGAAACCAGTTGGTGTCGGCGATGCCTTTCAGCGCCAGCGCGCGCAGCGTCCTGCCCTCGAACTCCGGCATCTTCTTGTCCATGGCGACGAACCATTGCGGCGTCGCGCGGTAGATCACCGGCGCCTTGGAGCGCCACGAATGCGGATAGGAATGGCGCAGCGTGCCTTTCGCCAGCAATGCGTCCGCCGCGATCAATTCGCGGATCACCGCGCCGTTCGCGTCGCCGTCCTTGCCTTCCGGCGTGAGGATGCGCTTGCCGGCGAACAGCGGCACTTCGGCATAGAACGAGCCGTCCTCGTCCACCGTGCGCGGGATCTCGAGCCTGTGGCGCTGGCCGAGCTCGAAATCCTCCTCGCCGTGGCCGGGCGCGGTGTGCACGAAGCCCGTGCCGGTATCCGCCGTGACGTGCTCGCCGGGCAGCAGCGGCACCTTGAAGTCGTAACCGTGGCCTGCGAGCGGATGGGCGCAGGTCGTGCCCAGCGGCACGAACACCGCGACGTGCTTGAGCGTGACCTTGGCGTGCTTGGCCGTCTGCTCGGCGAGCGCGTCGGCAAGCGCGAGCTTCTCGCCGACCTTCGCGAACGCGCCCTCCTGCACCTCGATCACCTCGTAGAGGCCGTAATCGAGCGTCTCGGAGAACGCGATGGCGCGGTTGCCGGGGATCGTCCACGGCGTCGTCGTCCAGATCACCACCGACGCGCCCTTGGCCGCGCCGTGCGCGACCTTGAACTTCACATAGATCGTGGGCGAGGACTTCTCGTGATACTCGACCTCGGCCTCGGCGAGCGCGGTCTTCTCGACCGGCGACCACATCACCGGACGGAAGCCGCGATAGAGCAGCCCGTTGGCGACGAATTTGTGCGCCTCGCGCGCGATGGCCGCTTCGGCGCGGAAATCCATCGTGGTGTAAGGCCGCTCCCAGTCGCCGCTGCAGCCCAGCCGCTTGATCTGCTCGCGCTGGATGGAAAGCCAATGTGTCGCAAACGCACGGCAATCGCGGCGCAGCTGGTCCTTGGGGATCTCGTCCTTGGACTTGCCCTCGCCGCGGTATTTCTCCTCGACCTTCCATTCGATCGGCAGGCCGTGGCAGTCCCAGCCGGGCACGTAAGGCGCGTCCTTGCCCAGCATCTGCTGCGAGCGGACGACGAAGTCCTTCAGGATATGGTTGAGGCCGGTGCCGGAATGGATGTCGCCATTGGCATAGATCGGCCCGTCATGCAGGACGAAAAGCGGCCGGCCCTTGGCCTGCGCGCGCTGCTTCTCATAGAGACCCATGCCCGCCCAATGCGCGAGCCATTTCGGCTCGGCCTGGGGCAGCCCGGCTTTCATCGGAAAGTCGGTCGCGGGCAGGAACAGGGTGGCGCGGTAGTCGCGTGCGCCGGTTTCGGTGTCGGGCTTGGTCATCGGTTCTGCCTTGGAAGTGCTTGAGAATTTGCGGACGGGCTCACCCGGTCTCCGCCGCGAAGGTCGTCATCCCTCCCGGCGCGGAGCCGGGCGGCGAATTCGCCTATGATTCCCAAAACCTGACATGGCTGGTATCTAACAGCGAAGGGGCAGGCCGTCCAGCCGAAAGGCCCCAGGGGTGAAGGGCGATGGACGGGAAAGGCGCGAAAATCCAGGTCACGGTCCGGCGGCGGTTCATGGACCATGTCTGGCTCCAGCTCTGGTCGCGCTGGTCGACCTTGCCCATGGCGGTGATGTTCTCCCTCTTCGCCGTGTTCGCTGGGATGACCATAGCCGGTTCGCGGAACCAGATCTCCTATCTCGACGTCGTGAATCGCATGGCGCAGAGTTGGTGGTTCGCGGCAGCCGTGGTGCTCATCGGCCTGGCGGCCGTCATCGCCTTGCAGCTGATGCCGCACCTCTTCACCTGGGTACTGGGACAGACGCCGCGCGAGGTGACGTTCACCTTCGACGATCCCGGCATCACCTATTCCGCCGGCGATGCCTCGCTCTTGATCCGCTGGCCGAGCGTCAAGCTATACGCCGAAAGCTCCGCCGCCCTCTTCATCACCACCAAGCGTGCCGCCTTCCGCCTGCCGAAACGGAGCTTCGAAAGCGGCAGCCTCGACGCCACGCGCGCGTTCCTGGCGAGCAAGAACATCCGCCGCGTCCCGGTGTGGCGGTTTATTTGAAAAACATCCGCCCCTGCGAAGCGGGGCGAGGATGGCTAATATGAGCAAGCGCCGCCTTAGCCGCCTCGGCATCTCTCGCGATCTGCGCCTTCAGCGCGTCCATGTCCGGCAAATTCATCTCCCCGCGCAGATAGGCGACGAGTTCCACGCTTAGGTGCTTGCCGTAGAGGTCGCCATCGAAATCGAACAGGAAGGTCTCGAGCAGCGGCGTGGGCGTCTCGAACATCGGGCGGATGCCGAAATTGGCGACGCCTTGATGGCGCGAGACGATGCGCTCGTCCTCGACCACGGACGCGCGCACGGCATAGACGCCGAAGGCGGGATGCAGGCAATCGGTCAAGCGCATGTTCGCCGTCGGCACGCCGATGGTGCGGCCGCGCTTGTCGCCATGCTCGACGCGCGCCTCCACCGTCCAGAAATGGCCGAGCAGGCGCGCCGCCTCGTCGGGCCTTCCCGCCTTCAGCGCCTCGCGGATCGCGGTGGAGGAGATCTTCTCCGCGCCGTCGGCGACCGGTTTGAAGATCTCGACGCCGAAGCCTTCCATGGCGCCCATATAGGCGAGCACCGTCGCGTTGCCCGCGCGGCCTCGGCCAAACTGGAAGTCCTCGCCGACCACGACGCAGCCGACCCCGAGCCCTTTGACCAGCACGTCGAGCACGAAATCCTGCGCGCTCTTGGCCGCCATCTGCGCGTCGAAAGGCAGCGCGAACATCGCGTCGACGCCGAGCCCCGCGAGCAGCCGCGCCTTCGTCCTGAACGGCGTCAGCCGGAAAGATTCCGCGCTGGGCCGGAAGAACTCCTGCGGATGCGGCTCGAAGGCGAGGATCGCGAGCGGCGCCCCGCGCTCGCGCGCATGGTGCTCGGCTTCCGCGATCAGCGCCTGATGCCCGCGATGGACGCCGTCGAAATTACCGACCGCCACCACCGCGCCCTGATAGGCGCCGGGGATATGCTCGTAGTGGCGGAAGATACGCATCAGCCCTTCGGCCGCGACGGCGCCATGACCATGGCTTCGCCTTCGACGACCGTGGTCTCGCCGACCTTGCAGACGCAGTCGAAGATGACGCGGCGCTTCTCGGCATTGACCTCGCGCGCGGTGCAGGTCGTCACCACCGTGTCGCCGATGCGCACCGGCGCCTTGAAGCGCGTCGTCAGGCTCATGAAGATCGTCCCCGGCCCCGGCATCTTCATGCCCAGAACGGTCGAGATGTAGCTCGCCGACAGCATGCCGTGCGCGATGCGGCCCTTGAACATCGTGGTCTTGGCGTATTCCTCGTCGAAATGGACGGGATTGACGTCGCCGCTGACCTCGCCGAAGAGCTCGATGTCGCGCTCGGTGATCGTCTTGGTGAAGCTCTCGGACATGCCGGGCTTGAGGTCGTCGATGTAGTAGGTCATGGAAGGTCCTTTACCATAGAAGGGAGCGCATCGCCGCGCGGGCCGTGACACCGGCTTTAGCAAAAAGCGCGGCCATATAGCCCTGCGTCATTTCGGCGACCTCCTCGCCATGGATGCCGTCGGCGATGAAGAGCGCGTCGAGCCCCACGGCGTTGGCGCCCTTGATGTCGGTATGCAGCCCGTCGCCGATGGCGAGCATGCGCCGGGCGCGGGGCGCCGCCGCGCGCACGAAATCGTAGATCGCGGGCATCGGCTTTCCGTAATAGACCACCGCGCCGCCGAGCTTCTCATACGCGTCGGCCAGCGCACCCGCACAATGGATGAGCCTGCCGCCGCGCTGCACCACCCAGTCGGGATTGGCGCAGAGCATCAGCAGACCCCGCGCCTTCATCTGCGCCAGGCGGTCGCGATAATCCTCGGGCGTCTCGACATCGTCGTCGAACAGGCCGCTGTTGAGCACGATCTCGGCATCGGCGATGCCGGTGAGCTCTATGTCGAGGCCTTCGAAGATGCCCCGGTCGCGCTCGGGTCCCAGATGGAACATGCGCCTGGGCCTGCGGCGCTCGAGATCGGCGCGCGTCGCGATGCCGGAGGTCACGATCTCGTCGTAGCAATCGAGCGCCACGCCCAGTCGCGCGAACATCGCCTCAACGTCGCGCTTGGGACGCGGCGCGTTGGAGAGCAGCACCACCCTGCCCTGGGTCTCGCGGAACCGCTTCAGTGCCGCGCAGGCGTCGGGCATCGCCACGCTTCCGTTGTGCAGCACGCCCCATACGTCGCAGACGAGCGCGTCGTAGTCGTGCGCGATCTCGGAAAGGCCGGTGAGGAGTTGGGGAAGAGGCATTTGATGCTTCACCTACCCTCCCCTTGAGGGAGGGTCGACAATTTGCGGAGCGAAGCGAAGCAAATTTCGGGGAGGGGTACCTGCACCGCACCCCTCCCCGAAAAACGCTTCGCGTTTTTCGACCCTCCCTCAAGGGGAGGGTTGAATCAAGCCGATTTCCGGAACGGCACCACCGGCGACACGGGCTCGGCCTTCTCCAGCGCCTTGATCGTGTCGTCGCGCACGGCGCGGGGTTCGCCGAAGAGGTAGCCCTGGGCGTAATCCACCGCGTAATCGAGAAGCTGGACGACCGTCTTCTCGTCCTCGACGCGCTCGACGATCAGGTTGAGGCCGTGACGCTCGAGAAGCTGCTTGAAGTCCTCAGGCCCCACCGCCGCGCGCGCGTTGCCCATGCCGGCGAGAAGCGTATCGGCGCGGAGCTTCAGGTGCTTGAAGCCGATCTTCTTCAGCCGCACGAAATCCAGCGCCAAGCTGTCCACGTGGTCCATCGACAGCGCGAAGCCCAGGCTCGAAAGGAAAGCGAGATTCTCCTCGCCCTTCGCGCCGGCCTTGGCGAGCGCGTCCTGGCCGAACTCGAACACGATCTGGCCCGCGAGGTCGCGGTTGTGTTTCATGTAGTCAAGGAATTGCGGGAAGAACTCCGCATCCGTCAGCGTATCGCCGGAGATGTTGCAGAACACGCCGATGTCGCGATGCTTCTGCGTCAGGCGGCGCACGATCTGCACGCAGCGGAAGAGCAGCAGATTGTCGACGACGCTCATCAGCCCCGCGGGGGCCGCGATCCTGATGTACTCCGCCGGCAT
Organism: Alphaproteobacteria bacterium; assembly: GCA_021325375.1. Classification (GTDB taxonomy): domain Bacteria; phylum Pseudomonadota; class Alphaproteobacteria; order Micropepsales; family Micropepsaceae; genus Rhizomicrobium. Next base: position 118,264 of record JAJPHG010000014.1, read on the forward strand.
GATGACGCGGCCGTTCTCGGCGCGCAGGCGCGACAGCGCCTCGTAATAGCGCAGCTTCCTCTGCGGCAGGCTGACGATGGGCTGGAGATAGAGGTCGACGCGGTTCTCCTCCAGGCTAGAACGGATGGTCTCGAGCAATTCGGGCTCACCGAGCGAGGCGATATAGGCCCCGGCGCCGTCCTGCGGCACGGGGGCGGGCATGTCGCTCTTGGATTTCTCCGAGATGCGCCCGGCGAATTCGCGCATCAGACTTTCCAGCACCTGAAGCTCGGCCACGATCTTGCGGCCCTGCGCGTCGGCGCGCGCCTCGATGGCCTTGGTGACCTCTTCCATCTTCTCGTGAGTCTCGTGCAGCGCGACCTCGATGGCCGCGTTGGCGCGATGGAGGTTGCCGATCTCGCGCGCGTGCACGCGGCGATGCTTGCGCGCGGCGACGGACGATTGGATCTGAAGTGCCGAGAGGAACAGCAATCCGCCCGCCGCGGCGCCTATGCCGAGGCCTTCGAACAATCCGATCGCGCCGCCGATCGCGGCCGCGCCGAAGAGATAGATCGCAACGATGAGCACTCTGGCCATGGCCCTGCCCGCTTGGGTTCAACGGGCAATAATTGCCGGTTGTGCGTTTCCAATTGCTTAACCACGGGATAAGGGCAATTCCGCGGACGGAAAGACTTAAGAATGTCTTTACGATGCCGGCGGGGGGCCTATCATCGGCGCACAAACAGGAGAGCCCCATGACCACCGCGCACGATTTCTCGTTCCGCTCCATCGACGGCGGCGCGTTGCCGATGACGCAGTTCAAGGGCAAGGCCGTGCTTGTCGTCAACGTCGCGAGCCAGTGCGGCCTCACCCCGCAATATGAGGGGCTGGAGAAGCTCTGGCGCGAGAAGCGCGACAAGGGACTGGTGGTGCTGGGGGTCCCCGCGAACGATTTCGGCGCGCAGGAGCCGGGCACGGAAAACGAGATCAAGACCTTCTGCGAGACGCGCTTCGCCGTCGACTTCCCGATGACGGCGAAGGAGCACGTCATCGGCGCGGGCGCCCATCCACTCTACAAATGGGTCACGCAGGAGCTCGGCGAAGGCGCAGCACCGAAATGGAACTTCCACAAATACCTGTTCAACAGGGACGGCACCATCGCCGGTACCTTCGGCTCGCGCACGGAGCCGGGCGACGCCGAGATGGGCGCTGCGATCGATGAGGCGCTAGGGTGAACGAGATCAGTGCCTTGTTCTATCCCGGATCAGGTCAAACGTCGCCTCCAGCTTTCGCCCCGGGAGGGGCAGCAGCTTCGCAGCTGCTTCGAAGCTGAAGGGCTCGTCGAAAGAATCGATCTCCGCGGACGGCGCGGGTTCAATGACTTCTACCCGCGTAGCGTCGTCGGTCGCGATAGGGGGGGGTGCAGTCTCGGGCGGAACTGCCGTATTCATCGAGCTACCGGGCTCGGTGAGAAGGATCTCGGCAGCGATCTTGCCTTTCGGACCATCGCCGGTGCGCACCCACACACGCTGACCCTGCACCAGATCGCGGATGCCATAACGCCGAAGTATCTCCATATGAACGAAGATGTCAGGCGTGTCCGGACCGCGCGACAAAAAGCCGTATCCCTTGCCGCGATTGTACCATTTGACCGTCGCATCGAATGATGGGCCTTTCGGCTCGGCTAGATGGCGCGCGGCGCGTTGCCCAGCCGACGAAGGTGCTGCTGTGTTGTCGTCAAGCGAGATCAAGCGCCGTGCCTGAAGCCCTCTCGGCCCCTGCACAACTTCGCATACGACCTTCGCACCTTCGTAGGCGGCCATGAACCCCGACTGTCGTACGCAGGTCATAGGCAGCAGGATATCGCCCTCGACATCGCCTGAGGGCTTAATGAAGCCATATCCCTTGCTCGGATCGAACCACTTGATCCTGCCCATCACTTCATGAACTGTTCCAGAGAAGAACACCGGCACCGCTTTGGCCTTGTCGATCATCGCCGGGCCTCCTCAGCAATACGCTGGGAGCGCTCTCTGCCGACTGGGGGCGGCGCGAAGAGATGAGAAAGAACCTCCATCCCCTCGACGCTCGCTCGCTCCATCACGGCAATTCCTTTCGCCGTTATGCGCAGATATTTCGGATGCGGCGCCTTCACCTTGTTTCTGTCGATCAGCCCCACATCGATCAGGTCATCCAGCCGATTGCAGATTGTGGATGTCGAGACCGCGCCCTGCATGATGGCGCAGATTGTCGTTTGATCAACCTTCGGAAAAACTTCTCTCACCTGATCGATACGCTCTGGCCCTATCAGATGGCTGAAATCGTCGAAGAAATGCTTCTGATTTTTGCTGAAAAACATCTCATGCGCATAGAGAAATGCCAGAATCAGCTTGGCTTCGTGCGACGCCACCTCTCGCGCGAAGCGAGAACGCCACACATCGTAGTTGCGTGAACCAGGTGACACCGCCTCCTGGCCGGATTTTATCTTGATGACCAAGTCGTGCGGAATGCTCTCCCGGATCGCTCTTTCGAACAGTCCCAAGACTGTGAATACTCTTGTAAAATAGGCGACGTTCAGGTGTGCAACTTGATCTGAATAGCAATCGCTGTCCGAGGTCATATAACCTCCTGTCACCCCCGCAGTTTAACCGGCAGCGCGCCTGACGCGTAGCGAAAAGAAGTGCTGTGTATTTCTTTTTTTTGGAAATGCGTCATGTTCGTAAAAGATCGCGCGGAATTTAGTCCTTCAACCAACCGGTACAGATGGCTTGATACTCGCCGGGTCAACTTCAGCACGAGGGCTGCAATGCTCATCATTTTGCGTTTGACTATGGCGCTGGACCTCGCGCTGACAATTTCAAGGCATACATCCAGTGCGGCAGCCGCGTTCTTGCCTCTCGGGGGCGACGACCTGACACAGATAGGAATTTTGCTCGGCGCCGCCTTGATACTGTGCGAGATATGCGACTCGGCGCGCATTTCGTTTCTCAAATTGAATTTCCCGGACGAACGCGCGGATCGCCTAACGAGGTCGGACATCATCGAGCCCTAGCGACACGACCTCACACCTCCTTGCTATAGCTCTTCGTCCGCATCGTCACCAGTTCCTCGGCCGCGGTCGGGTGCAGCGCGACGGTGGCGTCGAAGTCCTGCTTGGTCGCGCCCATCTTGAGCGCCACGGCCGCGATCTGGACGATCTCGGCGGCGCCCCAGCCGAAGATGTGGCAGCCCAGCACCTTCTGCGTCTTGGCGTCGACGATCAGCTTGAACAGCGAGCGCTCCTCGCTGCCGGTCATGGTGTGCTTCAAGGGCCTGAACGTCGATTTGTAGACGTCGATGGCGTGGCCCGTGCCCAGCGCCTTCATCTCGCTCATGCCGACGGTGGCGAGCTCGGGTGTGGTGAAGACGGCGCTCGGCACCAGCTCGTGGTCGGGCGAGGTGGGCTTGTTCTCGAACACGGTCTTGACGAAGCACATCGCCTCGTGGATCGCCACCGGGGTGAGCTGGATGCGGTCGGTCACGTCGCCGATGGCGTAGATGTTCTCGGCCGAGGTGCGCGAATATTCGTCGACGACGATCTCGCCGCGCTTGCCGAGCTGCACGCCCGCCTTCCCGACATGCAGCGCCATCGTGTTGGGCATGCGGCCGATGGCGAGCATGACCTGGTCGCACTCGATCACCGCGCCCTTGTTGGTCTCGGCATGCAGGCAGTCGCCGCGCTTCTCGATGCCGGTGAACTCGCAGCCGAGCAGCACGTCGAGCCCCCGCCGCTGCATCGAGGTCATCAGCGCGTCGCGAAGGTCCTCGTCGAAGCCGCGCAAGGGCTTGTCGCCGCGATAGACGAGCGAGACTTTGCTGCCCAGCCCGTGGAAGATGTGCGCGAACTCCAGCGCGACATAGCCGCCGCCCGCGATCAGCACGCGCCCCGGCAGCTTGTCGAGATGGAACGCCTCGTTCGAGGTGATGCAGAGATCGGCGCCGGGCACGATATGGGTCGTGCCCATCTCGCGCGTCGGGCTGTTGCCGGTCGCGATCAATATCTTGTCGGCGGTGATGCGGCGGCCTTCGTTGAGGAGGAGCACGGTATGCGGGTCCTCGAACACCGCGCGGTCGCCGTAGATCGTCACGCCCGCGGCCTCGACGTTCTTGCGGTAGATGCCTTCGAGCCGGGCGATCTCCTTGTCCTTGTTGGCGATCAGCGCGGGCCAGTCGAACTTGATGTCGCCCACGCTCCAGCCGAAGCCCTGGGCGTCGTGGAAATCATCGGCGAAGTGGCTCGCATAGACGAAGAGCTTCTTGGGGATGCAGCCGCGGATGACGCAGGTCCCGCCCATGCGGTATTCCTCGGCCAGCGCCACGCGCGCGCCCGCCGCGGCCGCCATCCGGCTCGCCCTGACCCCGCCGGACCCGCCGCCGATGACGAAAAGATCGTAATCATATTTGGTCATTGTGGCCGCCTTGCTCTTGCGCGCCCTCGATTAGCCGAGGTTGGATGAGGCCACAATGACGGGGAAACGCCTCTTCGCGATTTTGACGGCGCTGGCGCTCAGCGGCTGCGTCGGCGACAAGGCCGAATACGTGCATTCGGTGTGGGCCCCGCCCGGCGCGAGCGACCAGGAGCGCAGCGTCTATTTCGCCACCGACCGCGCGGCCGACAAGGACTGGCAGGGCGGCTTCGGCAAGCATTGGGCGGACGAGCTTTCCTGCGGCAGCGTCGTGGCCGTCGTCCCGCCCGACGGCGAGGCGGGCGAACCCACCGGCCATCTCAAGCCCGGCTCGGCCGCGGCGATGTCCTGCGGCGGCGACGCGGCGGATTTCGCACGAGCCGTCGCGGCCGATGCGCGCGCGCGGGGTTGCAACGAGGTGCTGATCTACATCCACGGCTTCAACACGCTGTTCGAGGGCGCCGTGCTGCGTGCGGGCCAGCTCGCGCTCGACACGCGCTCGGGCTGCGTCGCGGCGCTGTTCAGCTGGAGCAGCGAAGGCGAGATCGGCCGTTACGTCGCCGACATCGAGCACAGCTCCTATGCGGTGCCGGAGCTGGAGGCGTTCCTGCGTGCGCTCGCGGCGCAGGGGATGCGCGTCGACATCGTAGCCCACAGCATCGGCACGCGCATCGCGCTCGCTTCGCTGTCGTCGATGGCGCGTCATCCCGATCCGCCGCCGGCGGGCTTCGTGGGCGAGATGATCCTGGCCGCCGCGGATGTCGGCGCCGATCCGGTGAACAACGACTTCGCGCATCTGCTCGCCGACGCGCGGCCGTTCGTGCGGCGCACGACCATCTACGCCTCGGGCGGCGACGCGGTGCTCGCGGTGTCGGCGGTCGCGCATGGCGACGTGCCGCGCGCGGGGCGCAGACCCCTGGGCGATCGCAAGCTCGCGACCGCGGGCATTGTCGACGTCATCGACGCAAGCGACGCGCCGGCGGAGCTTCTCGGCCATTCCTATTTCGGCATGTCGCGCGAGGCGGTGAGCGACATCGCCGCTACCCTGCGCGGCGCGACGGTGGAGAGCCGCATAAGCCCGCCTGCGACGCTCGTCTGCAAGCCGCCGAAGGACGCCGCTTCGTGCGATCCCGTGCTGCCGCACTATGTGCTGGACGTGGCGCCGGACCGCAGGCCGGATTTCTGGGTCAGGCTGGTCAGGAGCCTGGCGCCCCTGGTGCCGCGCATCGAGCTCGCGCCGCTCACGTCGGGCGGCGAATGACTTCCACCTCGCCCGGATGGGCGATCAGCAAGGTCGTCGCGATGCCGATGAACAGCCCGTGCTCGACGACGCCGGGGATCGCCGACAGCGCCGCGGCCAGCGCCGCCGCATCCTTGATCGCGCCGAAGGCGCAATCGTAGACGAGATTGCCGCTGTCGGTCTTGACCGGCGCGTCGCCGGCCATGCGCAGTTGGATGCTCATGTCCTCATAGCCGAGCGCGCGCGCCGCGTCCTTGATGCGCAGCGCCGTCGAGCCGCGCCCGAAGGCGACGACCTCGACCGGCAGCGGGAACTTGCCGAGCCTTGCCACCAGCTTTGTCTCGTCGGCGATCACCATCATCGCCCTGGACGACGCCGCCACGATCTTCTCGCGCAGCAGCGCGGCGCCGGCGCCCTTGATGAGATTGAGCGCGCGATCCGCCTCGTCCGCGCCGTCGATGGTGAGGTCGAGCGGGCACAGCGCGTCGAGCTCGCCCAGCGGTATGCCCAGAGCGCGCGCCTTCTGCGCCGTGCGCTCCGACGTCGCCGCGCAATCCACGTCAAGCCCGCCGCGCACGCGCGGCCCGAGCAGCTCGAGGAACGCCTCCGCCGTCGAGCCCGTGCCGAGCCCGAGCTTCATGCCGGACGTCACGAACTCCAGCGCCTTGGCCGCGGCCTCGCGCTTGAGCGAATCTTGGGTGGGCGTGGTCATGGAGGAAGAGGTAGAGGAATTTGGGTGAGATTGTCATCCCCGGCGAGCATCGCCATCAGGCGATGCGAGGTTAAGGGGACCCAGGTGGAGAGACCGGGCTTGCTCCAGCCGCCTGGGTCCCCTTGACCTCGGACCGCTCGCGTTGCGAGCGATCCTAGCCGGGGATGACAGGAAAATTTTTGCTCCCCAAAACTTACGTCTCTTGAAGCCCCTGCGTGGCAACACCAAATGGTTGAGGAAATGCAGATGAATGCACTACCGGTAGCACGAACGATCACCCGGAAACGCCCCTTCCGGGCGCGCAAACGCGTGTTGTCTGCGAGGCCGAATATCGAGCGAGATCAACCCCTTAAATTACCCCCGCCGGGGTTGAATTCAATTTTCTCAAAAAAGGAAAAGGGTGGCGCTCCTCCTGGCAACCGCAACGCCTACCGGCACGGCAAATACACAAGCGAGATCCGCGAATTCCGGGCGCTCATCCGCGACTATCTGCGCGAGATGCGTGCGGCCATCGCTTTCGCCAATGCGATCCCCGTGCGGCGCCTCAGGCTGACGGAATACGTCCAAAGCGGCATCGTCACCCGCTGCAAGGTCGTCACGCGGGTAGGAGAGGATTTTTGCGCGAAATCCGCCTACAAAGCACCTCGCACGCCTTCAAGGGACCCCCATGCCGATCTATCGCGCCCCCATCGACGAGTACAAATTCGTCCTCAACGAGCTTCTGGAGATCGACCAGCACCGCGACCTGCCGGGCTATGCGGACCTGACCCCGGACCTGCTCGACGACATCCTCACCAATGCGGGCAAGTTCTGCGAACAGGTCCTCCAGCCGATCAACCAGTCCGGCGACGAGGAAGGCGCGCATTTCGAGAACGGCGTGGTGCGCACGCCCAAGGGCTTCAAGGAAGCCTACAAGGCCTATTGCGACGCGGGCTGGGGGGCGCTTTCGGCGCCTGCGAAATTCGGCGGCGCGGGCCTGCCGATGCTCATCACCATGGCGGTGGCCGAGATGGCGCAGTCGGCGAACCAGTCCTTCGCGATGTATCCGGGCTTGACCGGCGCGGCGGCGGGCGCGCTGGGCGCGACCGGCGCGGACTGGATGAAGGAGTTCGTCGTGCCCAAGATGATCAGCGGCGAATGGGCCGGCACGATGTGCCTGACCGAGCCCGGCTGCGGCACCGATCTGCGCCTGATGAAGACGCGCGCCGTCGAGCAGCCGGACGGGACCTACAAGCTGACGGGCACCAAGATCTTCATCTCCGGCGGCGACCAGGACCTGACCGACAACATCGTCCACATGGTCATCGCCAAGATCCCCGACGAGAACGGCCACATCTTCGACGATCTCTCGACGGTGAACTTCTTCATGGTGCCGAAGTTCCTGGTGAGCGAAGACGGCAAGATGGGCACGCGCAACGCCGTCTCGACCGGCGGCATCGAGAAGAAGATGGGCATCAAGGCGCAGGCGACCTGCGTGCTCAATTTCGACGACGCGACGGCGTGGCGCCTGGGCCCGAAACCCACCCCGCCCAAGCCCGGCGAGAAGCGCTCGGCGTCGGCGGGCATGGCCGGCATGTTCGGGATGATGAACAACGCGCGTCTGGGCGTCGGCGTCCAAGGCATCTCCATCGGCGAGGTCGCGTGGCAGAACGGCATGGCCTATGCGCATGAGCGCCGCGTCGGCCACGCGCTCACCGGTCCCAAGGAGCCCGACAAATCGGCCGACATCGAGTTCGTCCATCCGGACGTCAGGCGCATGCTGCTGCACTGCAAGTCGTTCGTCGACGGCGCGCGGGCGGTGGCGATGTGGACGACGCTCAACATGGCGATCGCGGAGAGCGACAAGCCGGAAGCCGCCGCCGCCGGCTTCCTCGCCGACCTGATGACGCCGGTGATCAAGGCGTTCTTCACCGACATGGGCTTCGAGGCGGCAAATTTGGCGATGCAGTGCTATGGCGGCCACGGCTATATCCGCGACAACGGCGTGGAGCAGTTCGTGCGCGACGGCCGCATCAACCAGACCTATGAAGGCGCCAACGGCGTGCAGGCGATGGACCTGGTGGGGCGCAAGCTCGGCCGCAAGGGCGGCGCGGCGCCGATGGCACTGTTCGGGCTGCTCTCCGGCTGGGTGAGCGAGAACGAGAGCGACGCCGCGATGGCCGCGTTCGTCAAGCCGGTGAAGCGCGGCCTCGACACGCTGCAACAGGCGACGCTGTGGCTGGCGCAGCACGGCCTCGCCAATCCCAACGACGCGGGGGCTGCGGCGACCGACTATCTGCGCATGATGGGCATCGTCGTCGTGGGCTGGATGCACGCGCGCATGGCCAAGGTGGCCAACGCCAAGCTCGCCGCCAACCCGCCGAACGCCGACTTCTACAAGCAGAAGCTGGTGGCGGCGAAATACTGGATGGAGCGCCTGATCCCCGAATGCCCGATGCTCTTCGAGCGCATCCAGGTCGGCAGCGAGACGATCATGGCGTTCGAGCAGGTGTAGAGGTTTTCAGGATATTTCAAGCGGTTATGAAGTCTCACAGAAAATCGGAGGCAGAAGGCTCAGCGGTGAAGGACTTCAGAAAAGTTCTTCGCAGTCTACGCCTCGAAGTCCAAGAAGTATCAGCGTACTCCCTGGCCAAAGACGGCTTTTACAAGGTTGCCCTTCGCGGCGCGTTTGTGAAGGCATTTGAGTTTGCCGATCTTTCCTGGCGCATCAAGGGTAAACGAGGCGACGAGACTCCGTTCTTCATGGCCTCAACCCTTCGAGGAATTTGCGAAGATGTAATCGCGCTCAAATTTCTCCGCAAACTGAGTCGCCCAGAGCGAGACGAAACAATAAAAATTCTGATGGCGCTGCAAGTTCGAAAAGCCGCCACTGAACAATCTCTTTTCTTCAGCAAGGCGCGCCCTTTCCAGCCGGTTTTGACCCCCCCACCTACGACTGCCGAAGAGGCTCTGGAGAACCAGCGGCTCGACGAAATTGGCGCAACTTCTCGCCTATGGAAAACCAAGAAAGGAAAAATGCCCTCCATCGAAACCATGGCGATCGCCGTTGGGCTGAGAACGTTGTACGATTATTTTTATCGAGTTGCCTCAGCAACCGTGCACTTCAATCCGAGAATGATATTTCGCTCAGGTTGGGGGACTGAAGAAAAAGGAATGGTTGGCAGGCTAACCCCCAAGAACTACTCGCTTTACTATTGGGAGTTCAATCGTGTCTACAGCATCTATCTGTTGGCTCTATTTTGTAAAACGTTTCGCACAGACCTGAAGCTGTCAAAAGGCTTTTGGCTGCGCTTGAAGTCGCTCTCGGAAAAAATAGACAGCGTTCCGCGTTGGCCAGAAGCAGTTACGTTTGAAGAAATGAACCTTCGGTCTCCAGGTATAATAGAACGCGCGATTCTGATGGTTATGCATGATGAGAAGCGACGTAAGAAAATCTACGCAAGGCGGAAACAAGGAACCACGCCATGAACCGTCCCGTCCATTTTGAGATTCACGCGACCGACCCCGCGCAACTGTCGAAGTTTTATACCGACGCGTTCGGCTGGAAGGTCACGCATGTGCCTGAGTTCAACTATTGGCTGTTCGAGACCGGCGAAGGTCCCGGCTATAATGGCGGCATGATGAAGCGCATGGGCGCGGCGCCGCCGGGCGACGGGCCGGTGAACGCCTTCGTCGTGTCGCTCGGCGTCGGGTCCGTCGACGGCGCGCTGGCGAAGGCGCTCGCCGCGGGCGCGACCGTGGCGGTCCCTAAGATGGCCATCCCCGGCGTGGGCTGGCAGGCCTACATCAAGGACCCGGACAACAACATCGTCGGCCTGCACCAGCCGGACACGGGCGCGAAGTAGGACGCGATGAACGCAGCGCTGCTCCTTACGCCCAAGGGCCGCATCGCGCGCGGGCCGTTCTGGCTGGGCTTTTTGATCGTGATGGTGTTGAGCGCGCTGACCAACGCGATCCCGATCGTCGGCCAGATCGCGGGCCTCGTCCTTTTGTGGCCGCAGATCGTGATCCATGTGAAGCGGCTGCACGATTTCGGCTGGTCGGGCTGGCTGTTGCTGCTGCCCTTCTCGGTCAGCGCGCTGTGCACGGGGATGATGATGCTGAACGGCGGCACCGCGCTCATGACCAGCGCGCCCGAGCAGCTCCCCGCGCTCATCATGTCGCCCGCGATGCGCACGCCGCTGATCTATCTCGAGGTCGCCTTCGCGGTCGAGTTCGTCTTCCTGCTCTGGGTGGGCCTCACCAAGGGCGACGCCCAAGCCAACCGCTTCGGCCCGGCGCCTTGAAGCAAACGAATCGTTGCTTTGTAAACCACCCCATTGTCATGGCCCGCGAATGCGGGCCACCCAGGTGGCGCTCGCTGACATCGTCGACGGAAAAACTCCGAGCAAACTTGGCCACCATGTGCAGAACCCAGCTGGGTGGCCCGCATTCGCGGGCCATGACACTGAGGTTGGCTGCACCAACCGAAAGCACTTACTCAAGGTCGCGCCGCGTTCGCGCCTTTGGCGATGTCGTTCGTCGGCTCTGCGTTGAGGCCGGACTGGGTCATCACCACCTTGTAGGCCGCGCCGTCGGTCAGCGGCATGTAGGCGGCGGAGCCGAAGCGGCGCTGCTCGGTATAGGACTGGCCGACGAGCCAGTAGAGCCAGGAGTTCGGCACCCACTGGTCGACGGCCGGCGCGGGCCCGCGCAGGTCGCAGGCGGTGATCGGCCGGCCGTTGCCGCGCGACGCGTCGTAATACTTGTTGCTGACCTGATCGAGCGTGTAGGTCGTGTCGAGGCCGAGCACGTTCGCCCACGGCTTCCATTTCTGCACGCGCGCCGCCATTTCCCACTCGTCGCCCTGGAGGTCGCAGGTCAGGGTCTGCTGCGGGCCGTCGAGACGCTGGATCGTGACGCGATAGGTGTTCTTCGCAGCGTCGAGGCTCTTCACGCTCACATTGGCGACGTCGTTCTCATGCGTCAGCCGCGCGAAGCTCTGCGTGTTGAGCGCCACCAGCGCCACGCCGAGGCCGAGAAGCGCCAGCGGCGAGCCCACGACGAGATGGCCCGCGCCTCGCCCCGCATGCCCGCGGAAGACGTGGCCGAAGCCGCGCAGCAGCACGAAGACGCCGAGCCCGGCCGCCACCAGCGGCACGACGATCCAATACCAGCCCAACGACATGAACGAAAACATCGGCTTCTCCCCTTGGCCGCTCCCCGGCTCTTACCTTAACGCAATCGGTGCCCCGAAGTATCCTCGTTAGCGTTTGTGGTGAAAATGCGCCCGGACCTCTAGATTGACGCCATGAGCGACGGCAAAGGCCCCTGGCATCACCCGCCCAAGACGCCCTCCTGGACGCGCCACGCGCTGTGGTGGGCGCTGATCGCGGCCGGCGTCATGGCGGTCGGGCTGCTCTGGCACATGTTCCCGAACGCGCTGTCGAGCTATGCCGACCAGGGCCGATTCCTGCGTTTGAGCATCCTGCTCGTCCTGCTCGCGTCCGGCCTCGTCTACTCGCGCCGCTTCACAGCGCGCGAGAGCTTGCGCAACATCGCGCTGTGGTGCGCGATCCTGGCCGCGCTCGCGCTCGGCTACACCTTCTATCATCAGATCCGCGATGCCGCGTCCGACATGGGCAGCGAGCTCGTGCCCGGCTATCCTACGCAGATCGACGCCAACCGCATCGTGTTCAACGAGAACCAGGACGGCAATTTCGAGGCGATCGGCAAGGTGAACGGCACGCCGGTCGAGTTCCTCATCGACACCGGCGCCAGCGACATCGTGCTCAGCCCCGCCGACGCGCGGCGCGCGGGCATCGACATGTCGGCGCTGCAATACGGCCGCATCTACGAGACCGCCAACGGCGAAGGAAGCGGCGCGCCCGCCGCCGTGGCCGAGCTTGAGATCGGCCCGGTGAGGCTCGTCAACGTGGACGTCTCGGTCAACCAGGCGCCGATGCGTTCCTCGCTGCTCGGCATGGCGTTCCTCAAGCGCATGAAGTCGTTCGAGATGAAGGGCCGCAAGCTCACGGTGCAGTGGCGTTAAGCCGCTTCCGCCAGCTTCGCCAGTTGCGCAACCAGCGCCTTCGCGCCTTTGAGCCTGGCTTCCGGTGTCGGCCAGTCGCGCGTCACCACGACCTTCTGATCCGGGCGCACCTTCATCGTGCCCTGGTGCGCGCTGATGAGCTTCACCAGAGCCAGCGGATTGGGGAACTGGTTGCCGCGGAAGCTGATCGTCCCGCCCTTGGGGCCGGCCTCGATCTTCTCCACCTGCGCGATGCGGCAAAGCTGCTTGATCGCGACGATATCGAAGAGATGCTGCACTTCCTCGGGCAGCGGCCCGAAGCGGTCGATCAGCTCGGCGGCGAAGCGCTCGATCTCGGCGCGCGTCTCGATGGAGGCGAGGCGGCGATAGAGCGACATGCGCACGTTGAGGTCGGTGACGTAGCTCTCCGGGATCAGGACCGAGGCGCCGATGTTGATCTGCGGCGACCATTGGTCTGCGATCTCTTCCGCCGCCTGGCCGGCGCGCATCTGCGCGACCGCCTCCTCGAGCATCTCCTGATAGAGCTCGATGCCGACCTCGCGCACGTGCCCCGACTGCTCCTCGCCCAGCAGGTTGCCCGCGCCGCGGATGTCGAGATCGTGGCTCGCCACCGAAAAGCCGGCGCCGAGCTGGTCGAGCGATTGCAGCACCTGCAGGCGGCGCTCCGCCGTCTCGGTCAGCTTCCTGTCCGCGGGCGTGGTCAGATAGGCATAGGCGCGCTGCTTGCCGCGGCCGATGCGCCCGCGCAATTGATAGAGCTGCGACAGGCCGAACATGTCGGCGCGGTGCACGATCATCGTGTTGGCGGTCGGGATGTCGAGGCCGCTCTCGACGATGTTGGTGGAGACGAGCACGTCGACGCGCCGGTCATAGAACGCCGTCATGACGTCTTCCAGCGCCGTCGCCGCCATCTGACCGTGCGCGACGGCAGCCTTCACCTCCGGCACGGTGGTCTTCAGGAACGCCTCGGCGTCGCGCAGGTCGGCGATGCGCGGCGCGACGTAGAAGCTCTGCCCGCCGCGATAGTGCTCGCGCAGCAAGGCCTCGCGCACGGTCAGCGGATCGAACGGCGTGACGAAGGTGCGCACCGCGAGGCGGTCTATGGGCGCGGTCGCGATCAGCGACAGGTCGCGCACGCCAGAGAGGGCGAGCTGAAGCGTGCGCGGGATCGGCGTCGCGGTGAGCGTCAGCACATGCACATCGGCTTTCAGCGCCTTCAGCCGCTCCTTGTGGCCGACGCCGAAATGCTGCTCCTCGTCGACGATGACGAGGCCGAGATTGGCGAACTCCACGCTCTTGGCTAGCAGCGCATGCGTGCCGACGACGATTTCGACATCGCCGCTCGCGAGCGCGGCCTTGGTCTCGCGCGCCTCCTTCGCGTCGACGAAGCGCGAGAGCTGGCGCACCTTCACCGGAAAGCCGGCGAAGCGCTCGGCGAAGGTGCGGAAATGCTGGCGCGCGAGCAGCGTGGTCGGCACAACGACCGCGACCTGCTGCCCCGACATCGCCATCACGAAGGCGGCGCGCAGCGCGACCTCGGTCTTGCCGAAACCGACGTCGCCGCAGATCAACCGGTCCATCGGCCGTCCTCGGCCCAGATCCTCGACGGTGTCCGCGATCGCCTTCTCCTGGTCCTCCGTCTCCTGATACGGGAACTTGGCGCAGAACTCGTCATAGAGGCCCTGCGGCGGATCGGTCGCAGGCAGCGATTTCAGCTCGCGCGCGGCGGCGATGCGGATCAGCTCTGCCGCCATCTCGCGCACGCGCTCCTTCATGCGTGCCTTGCGCGTCTGCCAGCCCGCGCCGCCGAGGCGGTCGAGCGCCGCGTTGCCCTCGTCCGCGCCGTAGCGCGTCAGAAGCTCGATGTTCTCCACGGGCAGGAACAGCTTGCCGCCGTCATATTGCAGCTCCAGGCAGTCGTGCGGCGCGCCCGCGGCGTCGATGGTCTTGAGGCCGAGATAGCGCCCGACGCCGTGCTCGATATGGGTGACGAGATCGCCCTGCGCGAGCGTCGATGCTTCCTGGAGGAAGTTCTGCGCCCGGCGCTGGCGCGTGCTGCGCACCATGCGGTCGCCCAGGATGTCCTGCTCGGCGACGACGGCGAAATCGTCCGTCTCGAAGCCGTGCTCGATGCCCAGCACGCCGACACCGACCGCGCCTTGCGCGAGCTTGAGAGTATCGGGCCAGTTCGCGACGCGGCGGATCGCGCCGAGCCCGTGATCCGACAGCACGCCGCCCATGCGCTCCGCCGAGCCCTCGCTCCACGACGCGACGAGCACGCGCTTCTTGAGCGATGTGATGTGCTGCGCCGCCGCTTCGAAGACATTGGCGCCGCTCTTGCGCTCCGGCGCGAAGTCGCGGCCCGCGCGCGCGCCGGCATCCACCGCGCGCATCGACTCCGGCGCCTGGAACGGCGAGAGGTCGCGCACCTTGAAGCGCGCAAGCGCCGCGTCCCAATCCTTGGCGGTGAGGTACAGCGCGTCGGGCGGCAGCGGCTTGTAGGGCGGTGCCTTGATCGTGTGCTTGTCGGATTTGTCGCCGAGCAGGTCCTTGCGCGCGGCGTAGTAGTCCGCGATCAGCTCCAGCCGCGCGGCCTTGGATTCCTCGGCCTGATGTCCGAGCAGGATCAGCGCGCCGGGCACGAAGTCGAACACCGTGTCGAGCGAGGCATGGAACAGCGGCAGCCAGTGCTCCATGCCCTGCGCCTTGCGGCCTGCGCTCACCGCCTCGTAGAGTGGATCGTCGCCCGCGGGCCCGAAGCGCGCGACATAGCCGGCGCGGAAGCGGCTGATCGAGGCCGGATCGAGCGGCGCTTCGCTCGCGGGCAGAAGCTCGACGCTGTCCACCTTGTCGCGTGAAAGCTGCGTCTCGGGATCGAAGCGGCGGATCGCCTCCAGCGTCGCGCCGAAGAAATCGAGGCGCAGCGGCTGCTCGCTGCCCGGCGGCCACAGATCGATGATGCCGCCGCGCAGCGCGAAATCGCCCGGCTCGCGCACCGTGCTGGCGCTCGCATAGCCGTTGGCGGCGAGGAAGGCGGTGAGCTTGTCGTACGCGACCTGCGCGCCGGCCTTGGCCAGGAAGCTCGCCTCGACGATCGAAGCGCGCGGCGGCACGCGCTGCAGCAGTGCGTTGACGGTCGTGACGACGACGGCGGGGCCCGCATCCTTCCCGCGCGCGGCCAGCGTCGCGAGCGTAGCCAGCCTCTCGCTCTCCGTGTCCGATTTGGGCGACATGCGGTCGTAGGGAAGGCAGTCCCACGCCGGGAATGACAGCACCGCGACCTCGGGCGCGAAGAAGCGCACGCCGTCGGCGACCGTGGCCGCGTGCAGCTCCTCCGTCGCCACGAACACCACCAACCCGTCCGCACGCCGCGCCGCTTCCGCCGCCAGATACGCGTCGTAGCCCGACGGCGCGCCGGAGACCGAGAGCCTGCCCGGCTCGCGCGCGATATAGGTCAGACGTTCCATGTCGGGTTCTTGCGGGCGCAAAGCGCCTTCATGCGCTTGAAGACGGGCGTATCGTGTGAAACGGGCGGCTCGGCATGGCCACGCAGCCAGGCATAGACCTCCTGGTCGGGCACCGTCAGCAGCGCCTCGAACTGGTCGAGCTCGGCAGCACTCAGCCCCGCGAGCTCGGCATCGGCGAAGGTCCCGAAGATCAGATCGACCTCCTTGAAGCCGCGCCTGTGGGCGCGGAACAATAGCCGTTTGCGACGGGCCTCCGAAGAGCCGCCTGTTTCAGGTCCGGTCATGGGCGCGATATAAACCCGCCGGGGTTTGAGAACAACTCCGGCGCCCCATATTGTTTCCCCGTCATGCGGCCCGCGATTCTCTTTCCCCTGTTCGCCGAAACGCGCACGCTTTCCGGCGTCGGGCCGCGCATCGAGAAGCTGATCGCCAAGGTTGCGGGCACGCGCCTGCTCGACCTGATCTTCGATCTGCCCTGCGGCGTGATCGACCGCTCCTATCGCCCCACGCTTGCCGCCGCTGAGCCCGGACGCATCGCGACGGTGACGCTGAACGTGCTCGACCACGCGATGCCGCGCGACCGCAGGCAGCCCTATCGTGTGCGCTGCTCCGACGGCACGGCGGTGATCGATCTCGTCTTCTTCCACGGCCACGCGGACTATCTGCAGAAGACCTTGCCGCCCGGCAGCAAGCGCGTCGTCAGCGGACGCATCGAGCGTTACAAGGACAAGCTGCAGATGCCACATCCCGACTACGTCGTCGAGCCGGGACAGGAAAGCGAGCTGCCGCTGCATGAGCCCGTCTATGCGCTGACCGAGGGCCTGCCCGCGAAATCGCTGGCGAAAGCGGTTCGCGGCGCGCTGGAGAAAGTGCCGCCGATGCCGGAATGGCAGGACGCGGCGTTCCGCAAAGTGCAGGACTGGTCGAGCTTCACCGCAGCGCTGCTTGCCGCGCACGCGCCCGCGCACGACGCCGATCTTTCGCCCGACACAAAAGCGCGCCGCCGCGTCGCCTATGACGAATTGCTCGCCAACCAGCTTGCGCTCCTGATGATCCGCGCCAGCATGCGTGCCGCGAAGGGCCGCGTCATCGCAGCCAAGGGCGCACTGAAGGCGAAGGCCGTCGCCGCCCTGCCCTTCACGCTCACCGAGGGGCAGGGCCAAGCGCTCGCCGAGATCGAGGCCGACATGGCGTCGCCGACGCGCATGCTGCGGCTGCTTCAGGGCGACGTCGGCGCGGGCAAGACCGCTGTGGCGATGCTGGCGCTGCTCGACGCGGTCGAGGCGGGCTGCCAGGGCGCGCTGATGGCGCCGACGGAGATCCTCTGCCGGCAGCACATGGCCTCGCTCGCGCCGATGGCGGAGGCCGCGGGCGTCAGGATGGCGCTGCTTACGGGACGCGAGCGCGGGCCGTCGCGCGACCGCACGCTCGCCGCGCTCGCGGAGGGCGGGATCGACATCCTGGTCGGCACGCATGCGCTGTTCTCGGAGGACGTCACGTTCCGCGATCTCGGCCTCGCCGTCGTCGACGAGCAGCACCGCTTCGGCGTGCATCAGCGGATGAAATTGCAGGGCAAGGGCGAGCGCCCGGCCGACGTTCTGGTGATGACCGCGACGCCGATCCCGCGCACGCTGGCGCTCACGGCCTATGGCGACATGGACGTGTCGCGCATCCTCGGCCGCCCGCCGGGACGCAAGCCCGTGGCGACGCGCGTCATCTCCGACACGCGGCTGGATGAGGTCGTCGAGCATCTGCGCCGCGCCGGCGCGCGCGCCTATTGGGTGTGCCCGCTGGTGGAGGAGTCCGAGAAGATCGACCTCGCCGCCGCCGAGGAGCGCGCCGAAACGCTGCGCCGCACGCTGGGCCCCAAGGTCGGGCTCGTCCACGGCAAGATGAAGCCGGCCGAGCGCGACGCGGCGATGGAGAAATTCAAGAGCGGCGAGACGCAGATTCTCGTCGCCACCACGGTGATCGAGGTGGGTGTCGATGTGCCCGAGGCCACGATCATGGTTGTGGAGCACGCCGAGCGGTTCGGGCTGGCGCAGCTTCATCAATTGCGCGGGCGCGTCGGGCGCGGCTCGGCGAAATCAAGCTGCCTTCTTCTCTATCATGCCCCCTTGGGCGAAACCGCGAAGGCGCGGCTCAAGACGATGCGCGACACCGACGACGGCTTTGTTATCGCAGAGGAAGATTTGCGCCTGCGCGGCGCGGGCGAGCTGCTCGGCAAGCGCCAGAGCGGCCTGCCCGAGTTCCGCGTCGCCGACATCGCGGCCCATGCCGACCTGCTGGCGGTGGCGCGCGACGACGCGCAGCTGATCCTTGCCCGCGACCCAGAGCTCAAATCGGAGCGCGGCGAGGCGCTGCGCGTGTTGCTTTATCTCTTCGAACGGGATGAAGCTGTGCGCCTGTTGCGCACCGGGTGAGTTGGATGAAGAGGAAGTTCAACCCTCCCCTTGAGGGAGGGTCGAAAAAATCGAGCGTAGCGAGGATTTTTTCGGGGAGGGGTAAGCCGCCTGCGCCATACCCCTCCCCGAAAAATGCTTCGCATTTTCCGACCCTCCCTCAAGGGGAGGGTCGGTATGGAACCTGACTTTCTCGCTTCTCTCGAGCGCGCGCTAGGCCGGCGCGTGGAGAAGCTGACGCGGCTGTCGGGCGGCGCGAGCCAGGAGACGTGGTCGTTCGACGGCACGCGCGGCGGCGAGACGCTGCCCTTGATCCTGCGCCGCGCGCCGGGCGGCGTACGTGTCATCCCCGAGGGCTCGACCTCGGTGCCGCTCTCGACCGAGGCCGCGGTGATCGAAGCCTCGCGCGCGGCCGGGGTTGCTGCGCCGCGCGTGCGTTACGTGCTCAAGGACGAAGACGGCGCCGGCCAGGGCTATGTGATGGACCGCCTGCCGGGAGAGACCATCGCGCGCAAGATCCTGCGCGACGAGGCGTTCGCCGCGGTGCGCCCCAAGCTCGCGCGCCAATGCGGCGAGATCCTCGCGCGCATCCATGCCGTCGACATCGCGCCCATCCAGCATCTGCTGCCCGTCGTCGATGGGCCGACGCAGCTGCGCGCCTATCGCGACGTCTACGACGCGTTCGACTATCCCCACCCCGTGTTCGAGCTGGCGTTCCAATGGCTGGAGCCGCGCATGGCGGGGGCCGCGCGGCAGACGCTGGTGCATGGCGATTTCCGGCACGGCAACCTGCTGATCTCGCCCGCGCGCGTGGAAGCCGCGCTCGATTGGGAGCTGACCCATATCGGCGATCCGCTGGAGGACATCGGCTGGATCTGCACCAACTCCTGGCGTTTCGGCGCGGCGGAGAAAGTCGTCGGCGGCTTCGGCGATCTTCCCGATCTGCTTTGCGGGTATGAGGACGCCGGCGGCGGGCGCGTCGATCCGGAGCACGTGCGCACCTGGATCGTCTACGGCTCGCTCAAATGGGGCATCATGTGCATGAAGATGTACCACGGCTTCCTCGCCGACCGCTCGGTGGAGCGCGCCGCGATCGGCCGCAGGTCGTCGGAGACGGAGATCGATTTGATCAATTTGATCATTGGAGGGAAGCTATGATGGACGAGCCCTCGATGCGCGAGCTGGTGGAGGCCGTGCGCGACTTCATCGAGAACCGGGCGATGCCGGAGCTGAAAGGCCACACCGCGTTCCATGCGCGGGTCGCAGCGAACGCGCTCGGCATCGTCGCGCGCGAATTGGAGTTGGGGCCGCAATCGGCCGAAGCGGAAAGGAAGAGGTTGGCGGCCCTGCTCGGCCATGACGGGCCGCTGGAGGAGCTGAACCGCGAGCTCTGCCGGCGCATCCGTTCCGGGGATTTCACGCCCGCGACGCCCGGCCTCGCCGAGCATCTCGCCGTCACGACGCGGGAGAAGGTTGCGATCGACCAGCCGGGCTATTCCGGATTGAAGCGCGGCTGAGCGCGAGCACCGCGAGCGTCAATCCCTCGGCCCACGCGACCAGCGGCCCCAACCAGAGGGGCTGCGTCGGCTGCGGATAGAACAGCATCGACAGGCTCTCCCCGCCCAGGCCTTTCACGATCACCGGCGCCAGCACGTAGAGCGCGAACAAGGTGCCCAGCGCGGCGAAGTCTCCGCGCCGCCCCGGCACGCCGCGCATGAGGACGAAGATCGACACGTCGCGCGTCAGGAAGCCGAGCCCGGCCGCGATCTCCATCGCGTGGGTCGTATCCGCATGATGCAACTGTATCCAGGCGACGAGTCCCGCGCCGCACAGCAACGTCGCGACATACGCCATCATCCAGGCCTGCAACCCGCCGAAGAACGCGCCCAGCCGCGCGGAGGAAAGCTGGCTGCCGAGCCAGCGATAATGCACGCGGTCCTTGGGCTCGAGGAACACCATCAGATAGGTGAGCGACGCATAGACGCTCACCGCGAGACCGAGGCGCAGCGACACCGCGTCCAGTCCCTCGACCGACTTGTCTTTCGGGAGCCAGGCGTCGAAGCCCGCGGCATAGACGCCGATGAAGACGAGGAAGGCGAGCCATACCGACGGCCCGTTGCGCATCTGAAGCTCCAGCCGCATCTCGCGGTAGCAGCCAGCGAGCAGCCAGCCCGCGAACACCGCCAGCGACGCGAGCAGGAACAGCCGCGCATCGAGCTTCATGCCCCACCACGCGATCACGTCGGCGCCGACGACATGCGCCAGATGCATGGTCGCGGGATCGGCGATGCTCCACACGGAATTGACCGCGATCGCCGCCGCGATCCCCACCACCTGATAGATGAAGACGTCGAGACGCGAATGCGCCTGCCGGCGCCGCGCCGCGATCAGGCTGGCCAGGAACGACGCCGCCTGCGCGATCACGCCGATGGCGAGGTAGTAGACGATGTCGGCGAGCGCGGCCACGACGCCCTTGTGCGTCAGCGTGTCGAAGGTCAGCACGGCCAGGCAGATCGCGCCGCCGAACCAGTTGAAGCTCGTCGACCCGAACAGCTTGCCCCAGGTCATCTCGCCCGGCGTGAGCGAGGAAAGCCGCTGCATGTCCCAGGTACGGTCGCGGATCTCGCCCACCACCGCGGTGGCGGCGTTGCGCGTGCCCCACAACACGACGATGAGATAGAACAGCCACTGCGCCGCGCCGCCCACGGTGAAATCCGTGCCCCCAGCCAACGCCACGGCAAGGAAGGCGAGCGCGAGGAGCACGATCATCAGGACCATGCGCCGGGGCGTCAGCTCGAGCCAGAGGTTGCGCTGGAATTCCGGGTTCATGGCGCCGCTACCTGCGCGAAATAGGCGTCTTCGAGCGCCTTGGTGGATTCGCCGAAGCTCGACACCTCGAAGCCAGCGGCGATGAGGTCGCGGATCAGCTTGGCGCGCGCGCTCGGGTTGCGCGTGAAGGTGAAGAGCGCGTGATGCTGATCGACCTCGATCACGTCGAGGCCGGCACGCGCGGTGAGGAAGTCCTTCAGGTCGCTGCGCGCGGTCGCGATCTCGAGCAGATAGCGCGGGCGCTCGATGTCGCGCACCTTGACCGCCTTGCCGCCGGCGATGCGGCCGCCCTCGATGATGATCATCTCGGAGCAATAATCCTCGAGCTCGGCCAGGATGTGCGAGGAGACCACCAAGGTCATTCCGCCGTCCTTCAGCGCCACGAGCAGCGCGGAAAGATCGCGCCGCGCCTGCGGGTCGAGGCCCGCCGCCGGCTCGTCGAGGAGCAGCACCTTGGGCTCATGCACGATGGACTGGGCGATGGCGAGACGCTGGCGCAAGCCGCGCGAGAGCTGGCCCGCCGGCGTCTCCATGCGGTCGGCGAGGCCGACGCGCGAGGCGGCCTTCTCGCACGCCGCACCCGCGGCGCCGGGCGCGATGCCGTGGGCGCGCGCGGCGTGGACGAGCGAGCGGCGCACGCTGAGCTCGTCATAGAGGCCGTAGAAATCGGGAAGGTAGCCGAGCAGCGCGTGGATCTCGCGCGGCGAGGCGGCAGTATTCAGCCCCTCGATCGTCACCTGCCCGTCATAGGGCGTCTCCAGCGCCGCGAGGCATCGCAAAAGCGTCGTCTTGCCGGCACCGTTGGGACCGACCAGCGCGGTGATCGTCTGCGGCGCCACGCGCAGCGAGACGCCGTCGAGCGCCCTTTGCGTGGGATATTCGTAGACTAGATTGGAGACTTCGATCATGAGTCGGAATACGCCCCGTACCGGGATACTCTGATATCCGATTGGGGCACGATTGAGGAGGGGCGATTGCGCATCGCGATGATCGGGACGGGCTATGTGGGGCTGGTTTCCGGCGCCTGCCTGTCCGAATTCGGCCATTCGGTGACCTGCATCGACAAGGACGCGGCCAAGGTCGGCGCTTTACGCGGCGGCGCGATCCCGATCTTCGAGCCCGGCCTGGACGAGGTCGTCGCCGCCAACGTCCGCGCCGGGCGGTTGTCCTTCGCAACCGAGATGGCCGCGGCGGTCGCCGACGCCGAAGCCGTGTTCATCGCGGTCGGCACGCCCAGCCGCCGCGGCGACGGCCATGCCGATCTCTCCTACGTGTTCGCGGCCGCCGAGGAGCTGGCGGCGCACCTGACCGGCTATACCGTCGTCGTCACCAAATCGACCGTGCCCGTCGGCACCAGCCGCAAAGTGAAAGAGATCGTCGCGCGCGCGCGGCCGGATGCGGAATTCGACGTCTGCTCGAATCCGGAATTCCTCCGCGAGGGTTCGGCGATCGAGGATTTCCGCAGGCCCGACCGCGTCGTCGTCGGCTGCGACGGCGTGCGCGCACGCGAGGTGATGCGCGAGGTCTACCGCCCGCTTTTCCTGCACGAGACGCCGATCCTGTTCACCAGCCCGGAGAGCTCCGAGCTCATCAAATACGCGGCGAACGCGTTCCTCGCCACCAAGATCACCTTCATCAACGAGATGGCCGATCTCTGCGAGAAGCTCGGCGGCGACGTGCAGGACGTGGCGCGCGGCATCGGTCTCGACGGCCGCATCGGGTCGAAGTTCCTGCATGCGGGACCGGGCTTCGGCGGCTCGTGCTTCCCGAAGGATACGCTGGCGTTGCTCAAGACCTCGCAGGACAGCGGCGCGCCGACGCGCATCGTCGAGGCCGTCGTCGCCGTCAACGAGGCGCGCAAGGTGCGCATGGCCGAGAAGATCGAGCGCGCCTTCGGGGGCGTGCGCGGCAAGACGGTCGCGGTGCTCGGCCTCACCTTCAAACCCAACACCGACGACATGCGCGACGCGCCCAGCCTCGTCATCGTGCCGCGCCTTTTGAGCGCGGGCGCCGCGATCCGCGTCTACGACCCCGAAGGCGCGAAGGAAGCGGCCAAGCATCTGGGCGGCGTGACGTTCTGCGCCAGCGCCTATGACGCGCTCGAAGGCGCCGACGGCGTGGTGCTGCTGACGGAATGGAACGAGTTCCGCGCGCTGGATTTCGCGCGGATGAAAGCGCTGCTGAAGCGGCCGTTGATGATAGACCTTCGCAACATCTACCGGCCCGCGCAAATGGAAGCGGCGGGCTTCACCTATGTCAGCGTCGGACGCGCGACGGTGGGCGCGCCATGAGACGCGTGCTGCTCTGTGCCTTCGTCGCGGTCGTGGCGACTAAGGCGCATGCGTCGGCGCCATGCGAAGGCGTCGAGCGCGGGGAAGGCGCGCCGTCCCTCTCGGCCCGCGTCGCAGCCCAGCTCCACGATCCCAAGGCAAGGGCGCTTCGGACCTTCACCTATGACGGCTGGGAGATCGTGGAGGTCGCGTTCGGTGATGCGCAAAACGCGTTCGTCTTCTATTCCGCCGATCCGCTGAGCAGCGATACCGTCGCAGTGTGGCGCGGGGCCAAGGACCTCGACGGCGTGAGCCAAGCCAAGGAATGGACGGTGGAGAGCGCCCCGGGCATCCCCAACCAGCTCGCGCGATGTTTTGCGGTGCGCGTGACGGCGGCGCGGTAGAGAAAGGCGCTATCATCACAAGATGTCATCCCGGCCGAGCGCAGCGAGTGCCGGGACCCAGTGAGCAGCTCGCACCCTGGGTCCCGGCCCTGCGCGATGCTGACGCATCGCTTGGCCGGGATGACAGATCAGCTCTGCTTCACATCTGCGCATGCAGCCGCAGCGCCAGCACCGACACCGGGCCGCGGTCGCGGTTGTAGGCGGGGTTGACGATGAGCTGGTAGTCGGCGCCGGCGTTCAGCCAACTCGTGACGCTCGCGTTGTAATAGGTCTCCAGGATGTCCTCGGTGCCGTAATGCGGCAGGCGACCGTCACCGATGAGGATGCCGAGCCCGCCGGCGGCGAAATAGGCCTGCGCCGAATCCGAGATCGCGTTGACGACGGCGGCTGCGCCCACCGTGTCGTCCTTGCGGCCCCAATCGGCACCTTTGAGCGACAACCCGAGCGATATGGAACGGTTGATCTCGGTGAACTCGTAAGCCTCCTTGCTGCCGTCGTCGAGGCTCGCCCGCGAGAACAGACCGAGGTCGTCGCTCAGCGGCTGCTCGATGTCGATCGAGCCTCCGGGACGCGAGGCATAGCGGCGCACAAGCGCGGTGTCGGGCACGGTCCCCGTCGCCTCGCCGAGTGCTACCGCGTCGCGATAGCCGCCCATGCGCCCGCGGTTCACGAAAGCCAGCAGCTTGATCTTGCCTTCGCGGCCGAAGAGGTCATGGCGCGCCTCGCCCTCCACGGCGACCTCGAACTGGCTGAAATCCGTCTCGAGCTGCGTCGAGTTCGGCACGCGCGACAGGTCGAACAATCCGGTACGCAGGGTCCACCAGTCTTTCGTCAGCTCCGCCGTAACGCCGTAGCTGTAGCCCCAGGCATCGGCGGCGTAGTCGAACGCACCCGCGTCGATCAGCGACCAGTTGAGGTAATCGCCCTTGGGATCGTGCGAATAGCTGTTGGTGTCGAAGACGTCGGTGACCGACATCTTGCCCGCGGTGATGACGAGGTTGTCGGCCGAGCGCGCGCCCGCGACCTGGTTCTGGCCGTCATCGAGCTTCTGGCTGTCGCCGCCGAGATCGAAGCTCTGGCGGAAGAAGAGCCGCTGCAGGCGGAAATAGGGATCGACCTTGCCGACCTTGTACGCCTCGCCGCTCGGGAAGCCCGCCACGCCCAGCGTGTTGGAAAGGCCGAAGCCCTGATCGATCTCCGGATCGGCGTAGATCTCGCCGCCGTCCCACAGGCGCAGGCCGAGGAACGCCGTCGCGTCGAAGGTCTCATCGCCCACGCTCTTCGGCGACAGGCTGTTCCCGCCCTGATAAGGCGAGCGGAACGCAGGGTGATACTGGTCGACGAAGGTGAGCTGGCCGTGCACGGACCAGTCGAACGTGTCGGCTCCCGCAACACCCGCGGACAGCGCTACGATGAGGATCGAAGCAAGGACGGCGCGCATGGCTCCCCCGGGCAAGCGGCTCATGAGATAAGCGTTCACCCGCGCGAAGGTTCAAGGGGTTCATGAAAATTTAGCGCGGGAGAACGCCCTGTCGACACATTGAGCTTGCGGCACGTCGCCCTTCGAGGCTCGCCTTCGGCTCGCACCTCAGGGTAACGTGCCTAATGCAACAAGCGCGTCATCCTGAGGTGCGAGCGAAGCGAGCCTCGAAGGATGACCCATCCGATAAAAGCTCGGAACCGTGCTTCAGCGATTGAACCGGCGTCCCGGCCAAGTGCAAATCGGCGATCAGCTCGCGCCGGCGGCCCACGCCGCAGCGGGCGTCGCGGCCGCGTGCGGTTCGGGCACGCCGCACCGCGCCAGCACCGCGCGCAGGTCGCGGATCGCCGGAAACACCTCGTTGTTCCAGTCCGCACCCTGGGCGTCGTGCGCTTCCTGCTCGCGTTCGACGATCTCCTTGTCTTCCTTGAAGATGCGCTCGGTGAACCAGGTGATGAACGGCCACGCGGCCTCGATCAGCCCGGGAATCTTCGGCCGCTTGACCGAGAGATAGCCGAAGGTGCGATTGGTCCGCTGCTCCCGGTCGAGCGGCGTATAGGCGAGCCAGACGTCCAGCACCGGCTCGCCGCCGCCGACCCACACCCTCAGATTCTGATAGGGATAGCCGGTGCGTATCGTCATGAGATCGCGATTGGCGGCCTGGCTCCTGGTGCGCATCACGTTGAGGATCGCGGCCTCACCCACCGTGCCGCGGCCGGCGGTGCGCGAGAACGTGTAGTCCACCTCGCACCAATCCGGCCCCTGGCGCCGGCCCAGGCACGTCGCCTTGATCATGCCCATCTCCTTGCGATGCAGGAACTGATGGTTCATGTCGAACAGGTTCTCGTGCATGAACGTATAGTGGCAGGCCACTTCGCGATTGAGCTTGCGCGTCTTGTAGCGGCGGTCGCGCTTCGAGCCGAGCGCGGCCGGAGCGCGCTCCGCCGCCAGGGCCGGATCGCCCGGAAAGACGAAGATCAGCCCGTCGATCTCGCACGCGGGATACGATCGCACGCCGTTGGGCAGGCGCTCGCGGCCGAGATAGGGCACGTCGATGCATTTGCCCGCGCAATCGTACGCCCAGCCGTGATAGCCGCACTTCAGCGTCTCGCCCTGCACGACGCCCAGATGCAGCGGGACCTGGCGATGGGCGCAGCGGTCCTCCAGGGCGAAGACCGCCCCGCTCTTGCCGCGATAGACGACGATCGGATCGCCGGCGAAGCGGCAGCCGCGCGCCTTGCCGGGCTTCAGCTCGTCCGACCACAGGACCGGATACCAGAAATCCGGATGGGTCCCGATGCGCCGCAGATCCACGCTACGCTCCTGACGGGCCAGTTGATGCACGTGACGCTCCTTGAATTCAAAGCCCGAGACTCAAACGCAATCCGTCGACATTTTGCGCCACGCCGCCGGCCGGCGGGAGACCGGGAACGCAAAGATTCCGTCGCCGGGCCGAAATTTCTGTACAAAATTGCACACCTTTGGCGGCGAGTTCTAGCTGTTGAACCGGCGCTCCCAGGCGAGCGCGGAGCGGACGATCTCGTCCAGGTCGTCGCGCTGCGGCTGCCAGCCCAGCGTCGCCTTGATCCGGCCCGGATCGGCGATGAGCTCCGGCGGGTCGCCGGCGCGGCGCGGGCCCTCGCGGACAGGCAGCGGACGGCCGATCGCCTTCTCCACCGTGGCGATGACCTCGCGCACGCTGGCGCCATGGCCGTAGCCGCAATTGAAGGTCGAGGACGGCGCGCCGGCGCGCAGCGCGTCCAGCGCCAGGAGATGGGCGTCCACAAGGTCGCCGACATGGATGTAGTCGCGCACGCCGGTGCCGTCGCGCGTCGGATAGTCGGTGCCGAAGATGTCGAGATGCGGCACCCGGCCCAGCGCCGCCTGCGCGGCGCGCTTGATGAGATGCGTGGCGCGCGGCGAGGACTGCCCGGTGCGGCCTTTCGGATCGGCGCCCGCGACGTTGAAATAGCGCAGCACCATGTGGCTGAGATCGTGCGCGCGCGAGGCGTCCTCCAGCATCCATTCCGTCATCAGCTTGGAGCGTGCATAGGGGCTGATGGGATTCTTGGCCGCGTCCTCGCCGAGCGGCTGCGGCGCGTCGGCGTCGTAGACGGTCGCAGTCGAGGAGAAGATGAAATGCTTCACCCCGGCTTGGACGCAGGCCTCGATCAGCGCGCGCGA
Organism: Alphaproteobacteria bacterium; assembly: GCA_021325375.1. Classification (GTDB taxonomy): domain Bacteria; phylum Pseudomonadota; class Alphaproteobacteria; order Micropepsales; family Micropepsaceae; genus Rhizomicrobium. The sequence goes on from JAJPHG010000014.1 coordinate 145,704, forward strand.
CTTGACGGTGTTGTTGGCGTAGTAGCCGAGCGGATGGGCGACCGAATCCGGCACCACGATCGAGCCCGCGAAATGGATCGCCGCGTCGACGCCGTGCTCCTCGATGAGACGGCGCACGAGAGCTTCGTCGCCGGCGTCGCCCTCGACCAGCGAGGCCTGCTCGCTCACCAGAGAGCGGTTGCCGGTCGACAGGTCGTCGAGCACCACCACCTTCTCGCCGCGGTCGACGAGGGCGTAGGTCATGTGGCTGCCGATATAGCCGGCGCCGCCGGTGACGAGAACGCTCATGCGGTCGGCGTTTTCTCTGGCGCGCGGCCATAGGCGTCGTCGAAGCGGACGATGTCGTCCTCGCCGAGATAGCCGCCCGATTGAACCTCGATCAGGCGCAGCGGCACGTCGCCGGGGTTCTCCAGCCTGTGGCGCTCGCCCAGCGGGATGAAGGTCGACTCGTTCTCCTTGAGCAGCGATATCTTGTCGCCGACGGTGACGCGCGCGGTGCCCTGCACCACGACCCAGTGCTCGGCGCGGTGATGATGCATCTGCAGCGACAGCCGCCCGCCCGGCTTGACCATGATGTGCTTGACCTGGAAGCGGTCGCCGATGTCGACGGTCTCGTAGCTGCCCCAGGGGCGGAAGACGCGCTTGTGCTCGGTGTGCTCGCTGCGATTGTCGGATTTCAGGCGATCGACGACGGCCTTGACGTCCTGCGCCCGCGATTTGTCGGCGACGAGGACGGCGTCGTCGGTCGCGATCACCACGAGGTCGTGCACGCCGACCAGCGCGGTGAGCCTGCCGTCGCTGTGCACGTAGGAGCCGGTCGAGTCGTGCGCGATCACGTCGCCGAGCAGCACATTGCTCTGCGCGTCCCGGTCGCGGATGTCCCACAGCGCCGACCATGCGCCGACGTCGCTCCAGCCGATGTCGCAGGGCACGATCGCGGCGCGGTCGGTCTTCTCCATCAGCGCGTAGTCGATGGAGATGTTCGGCGCATTGGCGAAGGCCTCGGCGTCGAGGCGCACGAAGTCGAGGTCGCGCTGGGATTTCGCCAGCGCCTCGCGCGCGGCGGCGAGAACGTCGGGCGCATGCAGGCGCATGTCCTCGATCAGCACGTCGGCGCGGAACACGAACATGCCGCTGTTCCAGAAATAGCCGCCGTCGGCGATGTAGCCCCTGGCCGTCTCGGCGTCGGGCTTCTCGACGAAGCGCTGCACGCGATGGGCGCCGTCGAGCTTCTCAAGATGCGCTCCGCGATGGACATAGCCGTAGCCGGTCTCGGGGCCGGAGGGCGCCATGCCGAAGGTGACGATATGGCCCTCGCGCGCCGCCGCGGCCGCGATACCGACCGCCTCGCCGAACGCCTTGGCGTCGCGCACGACGTGGTCCGAGGGCAGCAGCACGATTACGCCATTGGCGTCTTCCTCCGCGGTCATGAGCGCCGCGACCGTGGCGGCGGGCGCGGTGTTGCGGCCCATGGGTTCGAGCACGATGGCGCGGGGCGCCACGCCGATCTCCTGCAACTGCTCGGCGACCAGGAAGCGGTGCGCGTCGGAGCACAGAAGCAGCGGGGCCGCGGCGCCGGGCAGTTGGGCCCGCAGCACCGTCTCCTGGATCATGGTGCGCTCGCCATGGAGCGCCAGAAGCTGCTTGGGCAGCGCCGCCCGCGACAACGGCCACAGCCGCGTGCCCGAGCCGCCGGAGAGGATGACGGGGTAGATTTGCTGCTCTTTCGTCATTGCTAGCCACCGCCAACTCAAAGCGACGCCGGTTCATAGACCCTAATTGTATCGCCAGGCGAGACAGAAAAGGCCCCTTTTGTCTCTGTGCGAGAGACATCCATTGACAATAGTCAAAATAGTCGTATATTTTGACTATCCCAGCGGAGGCCTCCCATGCGCGCATTTTCCACCGTCGAGCTCCTGCGCGATCTGAAGACAGTCACCCACGCGGCAACCCGTGCGCCGGTCACCATCACGCAGCACCGCAAGCCGCGCTTCGTCCTGATGGCGATCGAGGACTACGAGAAGCTGCACAATCCCCACCCCGATCCCCGCCGCGCTTATTTTACGAGTGAGACACCGCCGGAGTTGAAGGAGCTGCTCGGCAAGGAGCTTCAGAAAATCATCGACGGTGACGGCGACGAATAATTCCCCTCAAGCACCGTTGTCATCCCCGGCGAGCATCGCATGCGAAGCATGCAATGCGAGGGAAGGGGACCCAGGCGGTCAAGCGAACTCTAATTTCGAAATTTAGATGCAGGACTCTTCCGGCCGCACCGTCGGTGTTTGGCCACCTGGGTCCCCTTCCCCTCGCGCTCCTTCGGAGCGCTCGGCCGGGGATGACATCCGGGGCAAATTCGGAAGAGCTACGCCCCCTGCGCGCCGATGATGGCGACGGAGCAGACGTTCATCGCGGGCGCGCCGCCCAGATTGTGCGTCATGCCGATCCGGGGCGATTTGAGCTGGCGCGCGCCGGCGCGGCCCTGAAGCTGCAGGTACATCTCGTAGAGCATGCGCAGGCCCGAGGCGCCGATGGGATGACCGAAGCATTTCAAGCCGCCGTCGATCTGGCACGGCAGCTGGCCGTCGGCGTCGTAGAAGCCGTTCATGACGTCCTTCCAGCCCTGGCCCTCGGCGGAGATGTGCAGGTCCTCCATCGTCACCAGCTCGGTGATGGAGAAGCAGTCATGCACCTCCATCATCGAGACTTCCTCGCGCGGGTTCCTGATGCCGGCCTCGTCATAGGCGCGCTTGGCCGCGATGCGCGCGGTGTGGAAGTAGGAGCCGTCCCAGGAATTGTGCTGGCTCTCCAGCCCGTTCGACAGCGAAAGCTGCAATGCCTTGACGGTGATCAGGTCCTTCTTGCCCATCGCGCGCGCGATCTCGGGCGTCGTCACGATGGCGCAGGCGGCGCCGTCCGACACGCCGCAGCAGTCGAAGAGGCCGAGAGGCTCGGCGATCATCGGTGCGTTGAGGCACATCTCCTCGGTGATGGCTTTTTGCAGATGCGCCTTCGGGTTCTTCGTGCCGTTGGCGTGGCTCTTGACCGAGACATGGGCGATGGCGCGCTTCAGGTCTTCCTTCGACACGCCGTGCTTGGAGCGGTAGGCGGACGCAAGCTGCGCGAAATTGCCCGGCGCCGAGCCGTTCGCGGCCCAAAGCGGCGACAAGGTCGCGCCCTCGCGCTGCGGCAGGCCGCCATAGCCGGTGTCCTTCAGCTTCTCGACGCCGAGCGCGAGCGCGATGTCGGCCGCGCCCGCCGCGACCGCATAGACCGCGCCGCGGAACGCCTCCGAGCCGCTGGCGCAGAAATTCTCGACATGCGTCACGGGGATGTTGGGCAGGCGCAGCGCGACAGAGAGCGGCGTGCCGCCCTTGCCGACATGCTGCTCCTCGATCGCGGTGCCGAACCAGGCGGCGTCGATCTGGCTGGTCTCGACGCCCGCGTCCTGCATCGCCTCGAGATAGGCCTCGACCATCAGCTCCTCGGCGCCCATGTCCCAGCGCTCGCCGAACTTCGAGCAGCCCATGCCCAGAATCGCGACCTTGTCCTTGATGCCCGTGGCCATCACACACTCCCGAAATAGCGGCTCGGATCATCTAAGGCCGCGGGAGAAGCGGTGTAAAGCGGCCGGCCGTTCCGCTGGGTCAGGGAATCCGCAGGAAGAAGTCGTCCTTGGTGCCTTTCTTCCCCGCGAACTGCACGGCGCCGGCGGTCGTCCCACCATTGATGATGCGATAGGAAAAGGTGCTGTGCGACCCGGGCGCGCCGATCGCAAACGTCGTCACGCCGCCGCCGGCCTTGTAGACGAATCCTTGCGTGCTGCCGTCGTTCGAGAAGAACGCGCCCGTGATCTCGCGGTCGTTGTCGATGCTGGTCGTCAACGTGTCTCCCGAGCCGGCGCTGAAGAAGGTGAAGTTGCCCGCCGCGTCGCGGAAGAAGGCATGGCCGAATCGCGCCTCGCCGTCCGCCCGATAGGAGCCGGCCATCTCGCCATTGGCGTTGATCGCGTCGATGGTGGTGTCCTGAACGTCCGAGCCCGGCGCGTCGATCTGCGTGATCGTGCCGTCCGGCGTGCGCACATAGCCATGGGTGCGGTTCGACGCGTCGAAGAAATCTCCGGCAATGACGCCGCCCTTGTTCATGCCGCGCACCGCCGTGCCTTTCGCGCCCGCGGGATCGAAGAACGTCACCGTGCCGTCGGCGGCGCGTACGAAGCCGTGATCGGCGTGGCCGGCCGAATAGGTGCCCGCAATCACGCCGTCGTTGTCGATGCACGCGGGATTGAGGCCATCGAACGCCATCCCCAGGTCGAAGGCGGTCAGGCTGCCGTCCGCGGCGCGGATATAGCCGTGCTGGCTTTTGTCGGGGAGCGCGAAAACGCCGACGGCCACGCCGGCCGCGTTCATGTCGAGGCCATAGGTCCATCCGGCGCCCGGGTAGCGGAAGGTCGTGATCGCGCCGTCCGCCGTGCGGATGAAAGCTTCCCAATCCTTGGCGTGCCGCCCGTAGCGGTCGGATCCGATCACGGCGCCCTGCGTGTTCAGCGAGCCGAACATCATGAACTTGGCGCCCCGCACCGCGAACCTCACGACCGTGGCCGCCTGTGCCGCTTCGTCTGCGAAGACGGTGAGCGCGAGAAACGCCGCCGCCACCCGGGCAACTCTGCAAAGAACCATGGCCATCGCCGTCTCCGTGTCCGGAGATCACGATACCAGCTTCGCGGACGGGATGAAATTCCGCCGTCAGGCGCCGACGATGCGCGCGGCTCCGCGGTGGACGTTCTTGGTGGCGTTGCGGGTGTCGATCACCAGCCGCGACCACGAGACGAGCGAGGCATAGTCGACGTTGCTGTGGTCGGTGGTGATCAGCGCGGCGTCGAACTTGGAGACATGCGCCTCGTCGAAGGTCACGCTCTGCATGCCCTGGAGTGCCGCGTGCTCGCGCGTGGGCAGGATCTCGGGGATGTAGGGGTCGTGGTATGACACGATGCCGCCGCGCTCCTGGATGATCTCCATGATCTCGAGCGCCGGGCTCTCGCGCAGATCGTCGACGTTCTTCTTGTAGGCGACGCCCATGATGAGGACCTTGGCGCCCTTGAGCTGCTTGCCCTCTTCCTTGAGCGAGTCCGACAGCGTGTCGACGACGAGATGCGGCATGGCGCGGTTGACGACGCCGGCGAGCTCGATGAAATGGGTATCGACGTTGAACTGCTTGGCGCGCCAGGAGAGATAGAACGGATCGATCGGGATGCAGTGCCCGCCGAGGCCGGGCCCGGGATAGAACGGCATGAAGCCGAACGGCTTGGTCTTTGCCGCGTCGATCACGTCCCAGACGTTGATGCCCATCTTGGTGTAGGCGATCTTGAGCTCGTTCACGAGCGCGATGTTCACGGCGCGGAAGATGTTCTCGGTGATCTTCACGGCTTCCGCGGTCTGGGTGTCGCGCACGCGGTGCACCTCTGCGAAGGCGAGCGCGTAGAGCTGCTCGGCACAGACGCCGGAGCGCTCGTCGACGCCGCCCACGATCTTGGGGATCTTGCGCGTCTCGTAGCCGCTGCCGGGATCCTCGCGCTCGGGCGAGAAGGCGAGGAGCACGTCCCTGCCCACCTTGAGGCCGCTGGTCTCCAGGATCGGGCCGACCTCCTCGGTCGTGGTGCCGGGATAGGTCGTGGATTCGAGGACGACGAGCATGTCCTCGTGCAGGTTCGCCGCGATCGCCTTCGTCGTCGTGACGACGTAGCTGAGATCGGGCTCGCGCTGGGCGTTGAGCGGCGTCGGCACGCAGATGAGCACCGCGTCGACATCGCGCAAATCCGCGAAATCGGCGGTCGCCTTGAAGCGGCCCGAGGCGTTCATCGCGCGCACGTTCTCCGACGCGAAATGCTTGATGTAGGTCTCGCCCTTCTCGATCTTCTCGATCTTGCCCGGATCGATGTCGAAGCCGACCGTGCGCAGGCCCGCCTGCCAGAACGCATGCACCAGCGGCAGGCCGACATAGCCCAGCCCGATGACGCCGACGCGGACGGTCTTGTCGTTCAGTTTGCTTTCGAAGGATGCCATGACCGTCTCTTACGCGAAGCCTGTTTAAGGAAGCGGTAACGCTGCACCCAGTGCCCTCAGCCCAGTCCCCTGGGTCCCCTTCCCTCGCGACGCATGCTTCGCATGCGCTGCTCGCCGGGAATGACATTGGAAGGACGAGTGGAGCACGTCAGACACACTTCATGCTAGAAATTATAGCTCAGCGCCGCCTCGAGGGCGCCGGTGGCGCCTTTGTCGGGGCGCGGCTGGTCGTCCTGCACGCGCGCGGCCAGCTCAAGCTTCCATTTGTGCAGCGGGATGCCAAGCCGCGCCTCGGCAAGGTTCACGATCACGGGCGCGGTCGTCACCACGTTGCCCGTCGTGTTGTTCGGGTTCGAGATCACCGCGTGGTGCAGCGACAGCTCGTACGTCCAGTCGTTGCCGTCGGCCCACGCCGCCTGGAGCGAGAGCAGCCGCGAGTCGCTGTCCAGGCTGAAGCCCAGCGTGCGGCCGCGGTAGCGCATGCCGTCGACGTACTGGAAATTGTTGTAGGCCGCGCCGTGATCGACGTCGCCGAAGCTGAAGATGTCGACCGTCGGCACCGTGTCGGTGTATTCGAGCGTGACGCGCATCGCGTTGCGCGTCATGGGCAGCCACACGCTCGCGCCGAAGAGATGGCTGGTCACCGAATGGATGATCGGGTTGGAGTCCTCGTTCATCTCCTGGGTGTATATCTCCCAGGGCACGCCGTTCGTCTGGTTGGCGTAGTGGATGTCGATCACGCCTTCGTCGTTGGTGCGGTTGACGCTGTTGGCCTGGTTGGTGAACTGGAAATACTCCGCGATCGGCACGCAAGGATGGCCCTCGCCGCACAGTTCCTCGGTGCGCGCGAGCCCGATCTGCAGGCCGGGCAGCGGATTGAAGGTGAAGCGCAACCCGTTATAGGCCGTGTTCATCGACACGCGCTCATCGTCGAGCCAGCCGACGAGGAACTGCATCTGCCACGGCCCCATCCAGGAGAGCAGCGGCGTGCGGAACGGCGCGGTGCTCATCCGCTCGATGCCGACCTGCGGAAACGGGCGCGCGTTGTTGGAGAGCGACAGCGCCGAGATCCATCCCGGTCCCCACCATTGCGAGATATAGCCCGCATAGACCACCGCGCCGCCGATGCGCTGGGCGATGTAGGAGCCGTCGGGATCGTAATGGGTCGAGCGGCCGGTGTAATCGGTCCACGCGCCGACCGAGATGCGCAGCGCCGTGTCCTCGTTCATGTATTCGATCGAGGCCTGGTTCTCGCCCTTGTTGCGGCCGAGCCCGTCGAAGCCGCGGACCACGCCCACATCGTTGGTGAAGTCCCAGGTGACGTTGCCGGCGAAGGTGTTCCTGTGCATCTGCGACTTCGCATAGGCCATCACGCGCCGCGCCGCTTCCTGCACGAAGGGCGGCTCGGCGGCGAGCGTGATCTGCCCGCGCAGCCGGCCCAGCACGCCCGCCCACGGGATCGGCCACTGGGTCGTGATGTCGTCGATGATGCCGGCCTGGGCCAGGATCTGGATGTCGGAGCGCAGCTGCGAGTCGCCGACCTCGGCCCAGGGCGAAGCGTTGGCCGCCGCAAGCCCCAGCCACAGCGCCGCAACGCAGCCGATCACGACCCTGAAAATTCCCACGCCCGACGCCGCCTTGCCTTAGAGGCCGCAACCCTATGCGATCGTTGGAAGATTGGAAATGGTCCCGGGCGCGAAATTCGGTGGGCTTTTCAGCCCAGGCGCCCGAGCCGGAACGGAGCGGGACCGTCGGTGTCGTCCAGCGCCATCCCCGCCAGTATCTCGCCGATGGCGGGGGAATGCTTGAAGCCATGTCCCGAACAGGCCGAGGCCACGATCACGCGCTCCGCACCCGGCAGACGGTCGATGACGAACTGCCGGTCCGGCGTCGCGGTATAGAGGCATGTGACGGCCTTGAGACAGAGAGCGCCCACGCCGGGCAGATGCGGCGCGACAAGCCGGCGCATCGCGTCGATCTCGTCCGCCGAAACCTCCCTGATCGCCGCATCGGGCGCCACGTCGTCGATGAACTGCTCGGTTGCGACCTTCAGTCCGCCGCCGGGCGACAGGACCGGAAAGCCATAGATGCCGTCATGCGAATCCGGCAGCTCCCAGATGAAGATCGGCAAGTGCCCCGGCCGGAACGCCGCCTCGTCGCCGTCGACGGCGAACCAGGTGAGGACCTGGCGATAGACTTTCAACAAAGGCGCGAATTGGGGACAAAGCTCCGGCAACCAGGCGCCCAGCGTCATGACCGCCTTGCCGGCGCGATAGGTGCCGCGATCGGTCACGATCTCGACGCCGTCCGCACGGCTGCGAATCGCTGTGACGCGCTCTCCGGTACGGACCTCGCCGCCGAGCCCGCGCGCGAGACCGAGTTGCGCGCGCACGCAGGCTTCGGGGCGCACGAAGCCCATCTCCGGCTCGAAATAGCCGCGCTCGCCGTCGCGCACGGCGAATTGCGGGAAGCGCGCGCGGATGTCGCTTGCGCTCAGCAGTTCATGCGCGACGCCGTTGGCGCGCGCGTTGGCTATCGTGTTCTCGAAGAAGCCTTCGACATGGACCGAGGCCTTGCTCGCGCCGGAGATGACGAGCCCGCCGCATTGGGTGAGCAGGCTCTCGCCGGTCTCGGCCTCGATCTCGCGCCAGATCTCGTGGCTGCGGCGCACGAAGCCGGTGAAGAGCGCGTTCTCGCCGTTGGCAAGCCGCGTGATGCGCGTCTCGCCATGCGTCGAGCCCATCTCGTGCGGCGGCGCGAAGCGGTCGATGCCCAGCACGCGCGCGCCGCGCTTGGCGAGCTGATAAAGCGCGGCGCTGCCATACGCGCCGAGCCCAAGCACGATGACGTCGTACGTCACCTCAGGCGGCGGCGCGCGACGCCGGACGGCGCAGCTCGGGTGCGAGGCCATCGCCCATCAGGTCGATGAAATTGTCGCAGAAGAAGCGTTCGACGGCTCGTGCCGGCGTGTCGGCGAGGCTGTCGTTGAAGCGCTTCAAGGGATTGCGCCCGCCCTCGACATGCGGGAAGTCCGAGGAGAACAGGCACACCTCCTCGCCGGAATTGGCGATGATCCAGCCCGAATCCTCGTGGCAATAGGGCGTGACCCGCACCTGACGGCGCACGATCTCGGACGGACGCGCGGAGAGCTTCTGCAGCCGCTCCTCGTTCTTGATGAAGGCTTGCGCGGCCGAATCCATGTTGCGCATCCAGCCGGGCAGCCACGAGGCGCCGAGCTCGATGGCGCCGAATTTCAGCCCCCGGTGACGGTCGAGCACGCCGTCGAAGATCAGCGCGGCCAAGCTCGTCATCACCGAATGCGCGATCGGCATGTAGCTGACCGAGGTGAAGTTCTCCTCGCCGCCGTGGAAGTCCTTCACGCGCGGCAGGCCGTTGTTGAAGTAGTCGGGGTTGAGCTTCTCCTCGCCGCCGACATGGAAGACGACCGGCAGCCTCGCCTCCTCAGCCATCGCCCAGAGCGGCTCGAACGCGATATGGCTCGGCGAATGGCCCTTGGGGCAGCGCGACGGGATGAGCAGCGCTTTCAGGCCCAGCGCGATCGCGTCGCGCGCCGTCTCTATCGTGCGCGTGGCGTCCGCGAGCGGAATGTAAGCGGTGCCGAGGAAGCGGCGATCCACCGAGCAGAAATCCGCCATCATGCGGTTTGTGCGCCTGCGCGGTCGCGTAGGCGAGCTCGGGGTTGCCGTCGTCGAGCCCGAAATTGCCCAGGCACCAGGTCGTGAAGATGAGCTGGCTCGAGAAGCCGAGCAGATCGAGCGCGCGCGGGCGATCCTCGCGGCGGAACGCGCCCAGCGCCTCGTAGTTCTTGCGCAGCAGGATGTTCGCATCCGCCCCGGCACGGAACGCGGGATCGTCGTGCTGCTTGTTCGCCCAGGTGGAGAGCTTGCCGTCGCGCGGCCAGGCCTTCAGCTTCGGCAGCTCATCATAGGCCGCGCGGAACTTGGGATCGAGCCAGGCGTCCAGACAGTCGCTCAATTCCATCAGATGGGAATCGGCATCGTGGACGACGCGGTTCTCGACATAGGGCATGACGGTCTCCCGGTCCTAGAATCCCCAATCCGGCTCGATGTCTTCCGGCTTGCGCAGGCGCAGGCGGCCGATGCGCAGCTCGCCGATGTCCAGCCGCTCGAACCGCGCACGCCGTACGAACAGCCAGTTCACCGCGACGAAGCCGAGCGCCAACGCGCCGACCGCCAATGCTCCCAGCGCCACGGCGCCGAGGGCCGTGGTGGCGGGATCGTTCCTTCGTCTGGGCGTAAGCGCGTGCAACATGACGTTTCCTCAGGCGGCTCTGTTCTTTTGCAGCACGCTAGCAGCCTCTTATCCTCCCCCGCAACGCGGGGGGAGGTGGCGCGAAGCGCCGGAGGGGGACTTCCCCCTCCGCCTCGCTATCGCTCGGCACCTCCCCCGTAAGAACGGGGGAGGATGACTACACCGGCACCGCTTTCCAGAAATAGCGCACGAAGCCGCGGCGCTCGTCGCGGTCCTTGACGCGGAAGGACATGCGCACCTTGGTGCCGGTGTCGACCTGGCCCTGCTCGACATCGGTGATGTCGGTCATGAAGCGGCCGCCCTCGGGGAAGGTGATCATGCCGTAGTGGTTCGGCGGGTCCATCGAAAAGGTGAGGAAGTCGGCCGACCACGACAACACCGTGCCCTCGCGCTCCGAGAAGCCGTAGTCATCCTGGCTGTCGACCGCCTTGCAGTTCGGGCCGACGCAGATGCGGCTCTTGGGGAACTGCGCCGTGCCGCAGACGCGGCACTTGCCGCCGACGAGGCCGAGCAGCATGTCGTTCTTGCGGTAGAGCACCGACAGCGCCGTGCGCTTGTCGACCTCGGCGCGCATGCCCTTCTCGAGCTCGATGAGACTGTTGAAGCCCAGATATTTGAGATAGTTCGTCTCTTCCTTGCGCCGCGCGAGCGAGCCGGTGACGCCCAGCCGCTTGGGCAGAAGCTCGATCGCATCGGTCGCCTCGAACAGCAGCGCCTCGCAGCCCTGGCCGAATTGCGCGACGAGGATCTTCTCGCTGGGACGCGCGCTTTCGAGCACGTGCGCGAGCATCAAGAGCGCGTGCGTCGAGCCGCTGTCGCCGACGGTGCCCGCGAGATTGTCGCGCGTCTTCGCCGGATCGATGCCGCATTGCTTGGCGATGGTCTGGTCGAGCTTAGCGAAGGGGCACGGAAGGATGAAATGCGCGACATCGGCCCCGGCGACGCCTGTCTTGTCGAGCAGCGCCTTGACGGTCGCGGGCACGATCTTGGTGTAGCCCTCGTCGCGGATCCAGCGCTCTTCCCAGCCATAGTCGAAATCCTCGCCCTCGCCGCGGAAGTGATCGACGAAATCGAGCGTCTGCGACGTGCTGCCCAGATATTTCGCGATGACGTCATGGCCGCCGACCGTGAACGCCGCCCCCGCGTCGCCGTAGGCCAGCTCTTGCGGAGACGCCGCGCGGGCTTTGCGCCTTTCGCCCGCGACGACGAGCGGCGCCGTCACGCGCCCGCCCGCCACCGCGTCGAGCGCCGCGGTCAGCGCCGAAAGCCCCGCGCGCTGCGACGAGGTCACGTCGGTGGAGGAGATGTTGCGCTCGAGTTGAAGCGCCGCCGCGACCACGCCCGCGTTCTGGCGGTCCGAGAACGGCATCGAGGTCGAGGCGAAATAGATCGCGTCCACCCGGCCGCGCTCGCCGGGCAGGCAGTCGCGCCCCGCCTCGACGGCGAGCGTCACCGCGTCCTCGTCGTAATTCGCCATCGCGCGCTCGCCCTTGGCGCCGCCGACGAGACCGGGCGCGAACCATTTGTTCGCCTCCGCCACCGCTTTGCGCTGCAGCCTGCGGCGCGGGATATAGGCGCCATACGCCGTGATGCCGATCATTTGGGAACTCCGCAGGATAGGGATGGCGCTATCTGGAACCGAGATGCCGCGCTTGGTCAATGCACCACGATGCAGTCGATGCTCTTGGCCCTGAGCTGCGCGCAGATCGCGGCCGCTCCTGCTGCGTCAACGGGCCCGCCGCGCAGGCGCCAGAGCCTGCCCTTGCGCGGCACCTTCACTGGGCTGATCTCGGGCTTGAGGCCGTCGAGCACGCCGCCCGCGCGGGCCGCAATGGCGATCCAGCTATGGGCGGCCTCGGCTTCGCTGTGCTCGGCGCCGAGCTGGAACAAATAGCCCTCGCCCATGCCGGGGCGAAGCGCCGGATCGGCCGCGTGCGAGGGTCCGACGGCGAACAGAAGCAAGATCGGCAGCCAGCGCATGAGAGGTTTCGCGACTCAACCCAAGTGGACGACCCTCAAGCTATTATGCCATGAAATCCCGCCCGACCTACGAAGCACCCTCATGGCCAAGATCAGACCCGTCCGCAAAGCCGTCTTCCCCGTCGCCGGCATGGGCACGCGATTCCTTCCCGCGACCAAGGCGGTGCCGAAGGAGATGCTGCCCGTCGTCGACAAGCCGGTGATCCAATACGCCGTCGAGGAGGCGAAGGAAGCCGGCATCGAGCAGTTCATCTTCGTCACCGGCCGCGGCAAGCACGTCATCGAGGACCATTTCGACCACGCCTACGAGCTCGAGAGCCTGCTGTCGGCGCGCGACAAGACGAAAGAGTTGGATTCGCTGCTCGAGGGCCTGCCGGTCACCGGCTCGGTCAGCTTCACGCGCCAGCAGAAGCCGCTCGGCCTGGGTCACGCGGTGTGGTGCGCGCGCCATCTCGTCGGCGACGAGCCGTTCGCGGTGCTGCTGCCCGACGACCTGCTGTTCGGCAAGCCCGGCGCGCTCAAGCAGATGATCCAGGCTTACGAGAAGACCGGCGGCGCGATCGTCGCCGCCGAGAACAAGCCGCGCGAGGAGACCAAGCGCTACGGCGTCATCGATCCCGGAAGGAAGAGCGGCAACGTCACCGAGGTGAAGGCCGTCGTCGAGAAGCCGAACCCCGCGAAAGCGCCGTCGACGCTGTGCGTCATCGGCCGCTACATCCTGCAGCCCGAGATCTTCGTCGAGCTCGACAAGCGCGAGAAGGGCGCGGGCGGCGAGATCGAGCTCACCGACGCCATGGCCAAGCTCATCGGCCGCATGCCGTTCCACGCGGTCGAGACGAGCTGCGCGCGCTACGATTGCGGCGACAAGGTAGGCTTCCTGCACGCCAACATCGCCGTCGGCCTCGCCCGCCCCGACATTGCGCCGGCTTTGAGGCCGCTGCTGAAGGCGATGAAGCTTTAAGCCCCCTTCACCATGGCCGGGCTTGACCCAGCCACCCAGCGCGCCCGCATCTGCGGGCGCAAAAGAGTCTTTTCGCTCGCTGACGCTCGCTAGCTGGGTGGCCGCCTCAAGGGCGGCCATGGTGAATAGATGAGTGACGTATTTCGCAACAATTAGTGTCGCTTAGCGCGTTGTGGCATTGGAGCCGGACCACTAGAACCCCAACTCCCCCAAGCATCCGGAGTGCCCATGTCCGAGCCCATCGCGCTGATCGATCTGCAGGCCCAACGCCGCCGCCTCGGCGCGCCGCTGGAGCGCGCGATCCTGGATGCCGTGCAGGGCGGCCAGTGGGTCATGGGGCCGCAAGTGGCTCAACTCGAGAAACAACTCGCCGAATTCGCGGGCGTGAAGCACTGCATCGCCTGCGCCGACGGCACCGACGCGCTGCTCATCGTGCTGCGCGCCTGGGACGTGGGTCCGGGCGACGCGGTGTTCGTCCCCGCCTTCACGTTTGCGGCCTCGGCGGAGGTCGTGGCGCTGGTCGGCGCGACGCCGGTCTTCGTCGACGTCTACGAGGACACCTACAATCTCGATCCCGCGAGCCTCGAAGCGGCGATCGCGCTCGTCAAGCGCGAAGGCAAGCTCAAGCCCCGCGTCGTGATGCCGGTCGATCTCTTCGGGCAGCCCGCCGACTACCGCGCCATCGAGCCGCTGGTGAAGCGCGAGGGGCTGAAGCTTCTCTGTGATGCCGCACAGGGCTTCGGCGCGCTCATCGACGGCCGCCGCGCCGGCGGCATCGGCGACGCGGCGTCGACGAGCTTCTTCCCCGCCAAGCCGCTCGGCTGCTACGGCGACGGGGGTGCTGCCTTCACCAATGACGATGCGCTCGACACCTTGCTGCGCTCGATCCGCGTGCACGGCCAGGGCAGTGACAAGTACGAGAACGTCCGCATCGGCGTGAACTCGCGCCTCGACACCATCCAGGCCGCGGTGCTGATCGAGAAGATGAAGATCTTCCCCGAGGAGATCGAGCTGCGCGAGCAGATCGCGCAGCGCTATTCGAAAGCGTTCCGCGCATCGAACCGCATCGTGGTGCCGCGCGTGATCGATGGGGCGCAATCGACCTGGGCGCAATACACGATCCAGGTCCCCGACCGCGACAAGATGCAGGCGGCGCTGAAAGCCAAGGGCATCCCGAGCGCGGTCTATTACCCGATCCCGCTTTCCAGGCAGAAGGGCTACCACCACTTCCCCTCCGCGCCGACGCCGGTGAGCGAGAAGATCAGCAAGACGGTCGTCAGCCTGCCGATGCATCCCTATCTCGACAGCGCGACGCAGGACCGCGTCATCGCGGCGGTGCTGGAGGCGGTGTGAAAATCTTCCTCGCCGCCATGGTCCTCGCCTGCTGCGCAACGGCGGCGGACGCCGCACCGTGCGCGAAAGACGGCGCGCCGGAAATCAAGGCGGTCTACGACCATTGGCTGGCGGCCTATCGCGCCCACGATCTCGACGGCACCATGGCGATCTTCGCGCCCGACGTGGTGTTCCAGTTCCAGGGCGCACCCGATGCGGGGTGGTCCGACCTCAAAGCGAGCTACGCGCAGGAGTTCGCGGGCCATGCCTCGGGCGCGTGGTCGCCGGAATTCCGCTCCATCGAAGTCTCGGACGACCTCGCGGCGGCGTTCTCCGAATGGAAGCTTGTGCAGGACGGAGCCGTGAAGGCGCACAACAACAGCATCGACCTGTTCCGGCGCGACGCGGTCTGCCATTGGCATATCGTCCGCTCACTGAATTACCCTTTGAAGGACAAGTGACCCATTCACCCTCCCCGTCCTTTTCCCCACCCTTTTGGCGGGAAATGGGCTAAAGGGGCGGGAGATGTGGCGGGTGGCGGCCGGACGGAAGCGGAATGCTTAGCGGTTTCAACGGGATGGAGATCGGGGGCGTGCTGGCGTCGCTGGCGCTCGCGCTCGGGCTTCTGAGCGTGGCGCAGCCCTTGAGCGCCCGGCTCGGCGTCATCGACCACCCCGACGAACGGCGCAAGCTGCATGCCCGCCCGACCCCGCTGGTCGGCGGCATCGCGATGATGGTGCCGCTTTTGATCTGGACGGCGCTCGGCCTCATCTGGCCCGCGCTGTCCGACGGCGCATCGATCCCGCTTGCCGTGCTCGTCTGCGGCGGCGGCGCGGCGCTGGTGGGCTTCCTCGACGACCGCGCGCCCTATTCGCCGACCATCCGCTTCATGGCGCTTCTGCTGTTGAGTGCGCTGGCGCTGTTCCTGAGCCCGCAACTGCTGCCCACGGAGTTCCATTGGGGGCATCTGGCGCCCAGTCCCGTCGCGCCGTGGATGTCCGTCATCCTCGTCGCCATCGGCACGACGGGCTTCGTCAATTCGGTCAACATGGCGGACGGCCAGGACGGATGCGTCGCGGGCATGTTCGTCATCTGGGCGGCCTGCATCATCTTGGCCGGCGGCGACGGCGCGGCCGACATCGCAGCGGTCCTGCTGGTGACCGGACTTGCCGTGCTCGGATTCAATCTCGCGGGCAAGGTGTTCCTAGGGGGAGCCGGCGCTTATGGCGTGACGTTCGTCTTCGGACTTCTCATCCTCGATCTTCACAACGCTTGGGGCGTTACGGCGGAGACGATCATCGTGTGGCTGTTCCTGCCCATCGCCGATTGCCTGAGGCTGCTCATCTCGCGACCGCTGCACGGACGCTCGCCGTTCCAGGGCGACCGCAACCATTTCCACCATCGCCTGCACGACCGCTTCGGGAAAGGCGCAGGCCTTGCGATCTATCTCGGCCTCGTCGCCCTGCCCGCGTTCACGGCCACCGTGAAGCCCGATCTCGCGCCCGACTGCTTGGGCGTGCTCGCGCTCGCTTATGCCGGGCTCATGTGGCTGACGAGCACCGCCGCCATCCATGCGCGTCGACCGGTTTGATTTCGACCTCCCCGAAGAGCTGATCGCGCTTCGGCCCGCAAGCCCGCGCGACAGCGCCCGCATGCTCGTCGTGCACGAAGACGGGCGCCTCACCCACGCCCATGTGCGCGACCTGCCCGCGTTCCTCGAGAGCGGCGACGCCCTCGTCCTCAACGACACGAAGGTCTTCCCCGCGCGCCTGCGCGGGCGGCGCCTGCGCGACACCGAAGCGAAGATCGAGGTCACGCTGCACAAGCGCCTCGCGCCCGACCGCTTCCTCGCCTTCGCCAAGCCCGCACGCAAGCTCGCGGCGGGCGACCGCGTCGTGCTCGGCGCGATCGACGCAGAGGTCGTCCTGCGCGACGGCGGCGAGGTCGAGCTTCGCTTCGCGCTTTCGGGCACGGCGCTCGACGCGGCGATCGCGGCCGAGGGCGAGATGCCGCTTCCGCCCTATATCGCCGGCAAGCGCAAGACCGACGCGCGCGACATATCGGACTATCAGACCGTGTTCGCGAGGGATCCGCGATCGGTTGCGGCACCCACGGCGGGACTCCATTTCACGCCCGAGTTGTTCGCGGCGCTCGATGCCAAAGGCGTCACGCGCGAGACCGTCACCCTGCATGTCGGCGCCGGCACGTTCCTGCCCGTCTCGGCCGACGACACGAACGGCCACAAGATGCATTCGGAATGGGCGAGCCTTTCCGCCGATGCCGCCGCGCGCCTCGTCCGGGCCAGGCGCATCGCCGCCGTCGGCACGACCTCGCTGCGCACGCTGGAGAGCGCCGCGCGCGGCGGCGCGCTTGGCGCCTTCGAGGGCGAGACCGACATCTTCATCACGCCCGGCTACGAATTCCGCACGGCGCAGATCCTGCTCACCAATTTCCACCTGCCGCGCTCGACCCTGTTCATGCTGGTGAGCGCGTTCTCAGGCCTGGACACCATGCGGGCCGCCTATGCGGAAGCGATCCACGAACGCTATCGCTTCTATTCCTATGGCGACGCCTGCCTGCTATTGCGGCGCCCATGTTGAGCACCCACGCGACCGACGGCGCGGCACGGACCGGCGTCCTCGAACTTCCACGCGGCGAGATCCGCCTGCCTGCCTTCATGCCGCTCGGCACCGCGGGATCGGTGAAGGCGATGATGCCGGAGAACGTGGCAAGCACCGGCGCCGACATCATCCTGGGCAACACCTATCACCTGATGCTCAGGCCCGGCGCGGAGCGCGTCGCGCGTCTCGGCGGGCTGCACAAATTCATGAACTGGGAGCGGCCGATCCTGACCGACAGCGGCGGCTTCCAGGTGATGTCGCTCGCCAAGCTGCTCAAGCTCGACGAGGACGGCGTCACGTTCCGTTCGCACATCGACGGCTCCGAGCATTTCCTCTCACCCGAGCGCGCGATGGAGATCCAGCGCCTGCTCGGCTCCGACATCCAGATGGTGCTGGACGAATGCCCCGCCTATCCCGCGGCGCGCGCCGACATCGAGACATCGCTTGCGCTCACCACGCGCTGGGCCAGGCGCTCGAAGGCCGCGTTCTCAGGCGTCGCCTGCTTCGGCATCGTGCAGGGCGGCGTCTTCGCGGATTTGCGCGCGCGCTCCGCGGGCGAGCTGATCGAGATCGGCTTCGACGGCTATGCGGTCGGCGGGCTCGCGGTCGGCGAGACGCAAGGCGCGATGTTCGAGACGCTCGACGCCGTCGTGCCGCTGCTGCCCAAGGACAAGCCGCGCTATCTGATGGGCGTCGGCAAGCCCGACGACATCGCGGGCGCGGTGCTGCGCGGCATCGACATGTTCGACTGCGTGATCCCGACGCGCTCGGGCCGCAACGCGCAGGCCTATACGCGCATCGGCACGCTCAACCTGCGCAACGCGCGCCATGCCGAGGACGCAGGCCCGCTCGACGCGCAATGCGCCTGTCCCGCCTGCACGCGCTTCAGCCGCGCCTATCTGCATCACGTCGTCAAGGCGAACGAGATCATCGCCTCGATGCTCATCACCTGGCACAACCTCACCTACTATCAGGATCTGATGCAGAGCCTGCGCGCGGCGATCGCGCAAGGCCGCCTCGCCGCCGTCGCGGCCGAGATCGCGCGGGTCTATGCGCGCGCCGGCGAGGCCGAATCGGCCTGAATTGACGTTCCCCACCGCCGCCTCTATGTTCCGCGCCCCTTGTGGGCCCGTAGCTCAGTGGTAGAGCATTTGACTTTTAATCAAAGGGTCGATGGTTCGAACCCATCCGGGCTCACCAGCACTTACGCCACCGCCAGAGTGCATTAGTCTCGCTATAGTCTCAACCAACAAATGGGGGTGAGTCAGCGTGACTCAGCGATCGAAAGCGGCGCCGCTCCGGCCCGCGCCCACGGCTCGGTGAGAAGCTGAGGCAGGGGCCGTGTAAGGCCCCCTCGTTCCGAGACAGCCTTGAATAAGAACGCGGGGCCCACCCCGTCCTCGCCTGCCCGCTTAAGCATTGCGGCAAGACGGCTCTCGCCCGTGGTGACGGTGAGGACGAGCAAGTTGGGTACGCCCCAATGGGTCTTGTGGACGTGCCGGGCGATGATCTCGCCATAGGTGGCAAGCTTCCCCAGGTATGAGGTCTGCCTGGGATTGGACCGAGCTATCGGCATGGTCCCTCGATCCGCTTCGAGCGCGAAGAAGCGATAGGATTTGGTACAGTCCGTTCGATACTCGATCCCAAACACGCCATCGGGCACCAGATAGCCGTCCGAAGGCACGGGAAGCCGGAAGGGCGTCGTGGAGGCACGGACAGCTTCGGGCGCCCGCGCCAATATCTCGGGCCACGGAATGAACCGCAGCCGAGCATCGGCGCGTAGCTAGCAGACCGCGCTCAAGTCAACCGTGCGGGGAAGCGCGCCAGCCCGACAAGACGAAACCAAGCGGTCGGGGCGCATTCGAACGAGCGATACTGACAGCCTGCCTTCGCGCGGGCTGTCCTTTTGTCCGGTGGTCGATATTCGGAAAGTTCCCGCACGGAGGAGGCGCGGTGTAATCAGTATGCCAAAAGCGCGATGCTCGCCTTAGTTCGGAGGTTGACCAGCGAGATAAGGGTAGCCGCCGTTTATAGTTGCATTCTGCTTCCAGACCGACGGGTCGAAGCCCGCCGGCAGACCCGAGGTGAACTGCGTCGTCGTCAGACCAGTGATCCCTGGATCGTTAGCGATATTGCCCGCGCCGCGGCTGGGGTCGCTGACGCCGCTGGTGTCGAGGTTCCAATAAGCGTCGGTGCTGACAGTCCCTGCGGTATCCGATCCCATGAACCCTCCCACGGTCGCGCTTGTCCCGCCGCTGACCGCGCCCGTGGAGTAGGACGACAGGATCGTCGCGATGGATTGCGGCGGGCTTGGGTTCATATTCGTTCCCACGAAGCCGCCAACGAAAGAGTCGTTTCCGCCGGTCACAGAGCCCGTTGCATAGGTGTTCGAGAATTCGTTTCCGACACTTTCGCCGACAAGACCGCCCACCGACGAATTGTCCCCTGCCGAAACCGATCCCGTGGCATAGCTATTCGAGATGATATCGCAAGTGCATTCATCTTCGGCTACGCCGACAAGACCTCCCACAAGGGAGCCGGTGCCGGTATTGGAGATATCAACGCCAGCATGGGAGTTTTCGATTGCCGACAGTTGATTGGAGCCGACGAGCCCGCCTATTGCGGAGTTGTCGCCGCTCGACGAGATCGTCCCTGTCGCATAGGCGTTCTTGACCGTGCCGAATTCCATCAATCCCACGAGCGCGCCGATGGATTGGACGGACGATGTGACGGATATGTTGACCCCGGTCAGGCCGATGTCGCGGATGGCGTTGCCCGGAAACCCTTCCGTGTCGTACTGCCGAAAAAAGCCCACGTAACTTTGAGACCCGGTTGCCTGGATCGAAAGACCCGAGATCGTATTCCCCAGCCCTTCAAAATTGCCCTCGAAATTGGCGTTGATCGGAGACTGGGCATAAGCGTGGGCGGGGGCGCGAACATTTTTCATTAATGCGACACTGACGCCTGGGCCGCGCCTCACGGCTTGGTCGATCTGATGGATCGACTTGACCAGCATGTATGACGTTCCGTTGATGACAAGGCTGCTGCTCGCATCCCAGAACTCGACATGGCCTTTACTTGAGAAAGCGAAATCTCCATCTGTCCCGCCGTCGTTCGTTGTGATGGTCATGGCGCCCGTGCCCGCCACAACAATGGGCTTTTCGAACGAGATCGAACGGTAGGAATCCAGCGTCAGGCGGCTCGCACTGACCCAACTCAGCTTCGCCTTGACCACGATGTCCTTCGCAACGTTTCCGCTGGCAATCGTCACGTCATCACTGCTGAGCATATTCGCAAGATCGGAGATGTTCAGCACTGCCTTTTTGGCGGTCGCGGAGCACGCCCCCGCCGAGCAGGTCACGTTGTGCGTGGGAGTGGATGCAATCTCAAGCGCGGCTTTCGCCGGACGCGGAAGGAATGAGAGCGCAACCGCAAGTACGGCAATTGACATGGACGCAAAACAACGCCCGCTCGTTTCCGCCATCGAAATAGTCCCTTAGCTGAAAAGGCGTGAGCCATCTTAGTCTCAATTGCACGTTGAGTCGAGCCGGCATGGCATCAGCATCGAAAAGTGGATTTCCCGGGGAAACCCGCACAATCGAGGGTTTCAATCAGAGCTTGGAATGTGTCAAGCTTCAACCTACTGCACGCGAGTCGTGGGGGAATAATGCGCAATACGATATTAGCGCTTTTTGCGTTCTTGATGGCGACCTGCACGGCAATCCCCGCTCGAGCCGCGATCGATGGGAACGCTGTCTTACAAGTCACTTCGGTTTACGAACTCAGTCAGAATCCTCTGAGTAACTATTCTTCTGCCTATGTAGGAGCCTACTACTGCACCGCGGCCCCTTGTCCAGCCGACGGCGGGCAGGGCCTCTTTCAGAGAGTGCCGGGAACCTGCACAACTATAGACAACGGTCGAACGATACAGGATATCGAGACGCACCCCGCCTGCTGGTATCGGCAAAACCTAAACGGCGATCTGCGGCAATGGGGTATCACGACTAACTCGATATACGACGCCGCAAACACATCTCTGAGCAGCCTGCAGCCGGCCGATTCCATTGTCGCGAAAGCCGTCACCGCCTTCACCGCTGCCGGAATCAAGACGATCCATACCGGACAGGTAAGCATTTTGCTGAGGAGCACGCTGACCCTGGGGTCAGGGTGGTCGCTTACCTGCGATACGCCACGGGTGATAGCACCACAGACCTCCGCTGGTGTGGCGACCTTGGACTTCTCGACGTTGCCTGGCTCGATTGTTCTCGGCCGCGCTTCCGGTACCGGTCCCGGCCTTGGCGTGGTGCTCGACGCCTCCACAAATAACAACGTTGAGATCCACGACTGTGCCGCTATCATTCCGGAGTGGTATAAGAATCCGAGTTCCACAGTCGCGTCGGTCTTTGGCGGCTATTCGAGGGCCGCTGCGGCACCCGCCGCCTTCACCGACCTCGAAGCTATCCGCGCCAACATGGTGCTTGCGAGCGATGTCGCCATCACCGCAGGCACTGGAGCGAATATCCACGATCTTTCCATCCTTGGCTTCGACAACTGCCTCTTTCTGAGTCACGGCCCCGGCTTTATCGCCAAGAACCTGTCGCTCGACTGCTCAATCGGAGCGTACCTTTCGAACGAGAACGGCGGCATGACCATAAAGGACATCATCAACAACGACTATCTTGCAAAGGGGGCGAACGCGCTGCCTTCGCCTTTCCCAGACGAGCAATATTGGACCATCACGAGCATCGCGCCGGATGGTTCCGGCGAATGCGAACTGTCGATCGTACCGGTCGACGATCCAAACCATCCTGGCAATCCGCTGTTTACGGTCCAGGAATTGAAAAACCTCTACAATAGTTCCAGCTCACATTCGAGCGGAACGAACGCCTCGCGATCTCGTCGTCGCCGTCTGATGGGAACTCGGTCATCGTGCCGCCTGTGACCTTGGTCTGGCGTCGTCCCAGCGGATCGAAGGCGTAGATCGCTGAAACCGAGCCGCTGACCAGGACCAGACGGTTCTTCGGGTCGTAGGCCAGGTTCATCGCCCCGTCGCCGATCAAGTTCCCGTTCGGATCGTAGCTGAGTGCCTGCGCCGTGCCGCCCGCGGGCGTCATGCTGGGGTATTGGTTCAGATTGTTGATCGTGCCGTAGTTGTCGGTGCCGGCGCCGGGTGCGTAGCGATAGGCGCTCTTGAAGATCGTCTCGCTGGCGAGCTGGTGGGCGTCGTTGCAGCCGAGTGTGTAGACGACGTTCTTGTTGGTCGTGACGAAGCCGTTCGTCAGCGAGGTCAGGTCGCCCGCGTCGGAGTACGCATAGGCCATGGACGCGGCGTTGCCGTAAGCCAGGTTCGTACGCCGCGACATCGCATCATAGGTGTAAGTCGCCAGCTTGGTCGACGCGGAGTCAGTCGCGATCGACGGCATGAAATGTGAGAGGCCGTAACAGTCGTAGGAAGCGGCAAACCTCACGGGCGGATTTCTATTCCTGGCTCGGTAATTGAGATGGGGCTAAAGAGTCCGTCCTGTTGCTTCGGAGTCTCGCATCGGTAGCCTTCCTTTTCCCAACGGCAAAGTTGCGTAGAATAATGCCTCGTATCAGCCACGGCAGCTTGATAGTTACCCAGAGACGACCAGATTTTTGCAAGCCATGGCTTATCTCTGAAAACTACGACCTTACCGGCCTCTGTTAGAGGCAATGTGTGCAAAGAAAACTCGGACGCCGAGAATCGTAAAACTGCAAATCCTTGCGGCTGTATACTGGCAAAGCCGTCTGCATAATTACAAACCAACATGGTCTCGTGATTGCGAGCTGGAACAAAAGCCACGTGCACAAGGGACAGAGCCTGATGACTAATCAGGTCACCTACGTCATAGGTTTCCGCCGCTCGCCCACGGCGTTTGACCACAATTGTCGAGTTTACAAAATATCGAGCGTCTTTTGGTTCTTCATAGAAGGAAACCTCCGTGTTATTATCGATTAATATTCGACCTCTAAGTAGCTTTTTACGCTCTCTAATTGCATTGTCATATTCATCAAAACCAGGCCGGCTATACGTCATCACAAGCGGGCCGACTCGATTCGACAGATTCACCGTGGACTGAGCTCCCTGGTGCTTTTGTATTTCGGTCGCAAGGGAAAGAGGCCCACGTGCCGAAAAGACAGCCCATAGGAAAGCGACGACCGATATCCTCGCACACCGCGCAAACATTGCGATCCGACCGTCACTGATGATGCGTCTCGTTGATCGAGCCATATACTCCGTCCCAATTTGCCATCGTGTTAGGGCTACCGTCGCTATAACCTTCGTACGTACTGCGCGGGTCGAAACTGCTGCGCCCGGCAAAATACCGGAGCACGGTAAGGGCCCCATGAATGTTGTGATCAATATTCCTATTTTCGCGTCCGCCAACGAGTTGCATCGGGTTGACCGAAGGTGCATTCACTGCGCGGCCGGTGTTGCGAGCAGTTCCAAGTACGGTTTCAACTATTCCTACCGCTGTCACCATCTGTGTGGTATTGCCGCCCAACCCTCGATTCACGGCAGCCTGCTGTATTTTTCCTGCGATTGTACCCATGCGCGATAGCTGACGCCCAGAATACTGATGTCCAGACACATTCTCGACCGTCGATGACGCCGAGACGGCCGTTCTTCTCCCATTCGCTGAAATGGTGAAATTTGTCGTGACCCTGACCGTTGAATCGACGACCGTCCGGCCACCGCTCTGATGCACAATATTGACTGTCTGCACAACGGTCTCGTGGCAAGTCGGTTGCCCGGCACAGTCTGCTGCAACGTTTGTCATCCCCGTTGGATCTGTCTTATCCGTCGGATCATCGGCGACGTAGGTATATAAATCGACATCGTCTTTGTACCCGACCGGATCGGTCTGCAGGAAGCGGCCCAACATGGCGGCGTAAGAGCGAGCCCGGTCGTAGTAGAGCCCTGTCTCGGTGTCGAGATACATGCCGACATAGCGGAAGGGCTGGCCGCCGGTGCTCAGGTTCGGATTGTTGCCGTAGGCGTCGTACGTGTACTGACTTTCGGCCGTGACTGGGTTGCCAGTCGAGCCGGACATGGCGATGACGCCACCATGGTGGTCGATATGGTAGTACTCGGTGACCACGCCCGTGCCCGTGGCGCCGGAGCAGTTGGGCGCGGTCGCGCCAGTGCAGTTCTCGTAGGCGATGGGCGAGTTGATCGCTGGCCCTGGAATGAAGCGCCGCTGGACGTTGCCGGTCGCTCCATCGTACTCGGCGATCTCGTTGTCGCCATCATGGAGGAACTCTGTGATCGCGCCGCCGAACGTTTTTGTCTGTCTGCGTCCCAAGGGATCGAAGGCATAAGTCGCCGCCACGCTGCCGCTAACCAGAACCAGACGGTTCTCCGGATCATAGGCCAGGTTCATGGCCCCGTCGCCGGTGAGGTTGCCGTCGGCGTCGTAGCTCAGCGTCTGCGCCGTGCCGCCGGCGGGCGTCATGCTGGCGTACTGGTTGAGCGTGTTGATCGTGCCGTAGCTGTCGGTGCCGGCACTCGGCGCGTAGCGGTAGGCGCTCTTGGAGTTCTGCTCGCTGGCAAGCTGATGGGCATCGGTGTAACCGAGCGTATAGACGACGTTCTTGTTGGTGGTGACGAAGCCATTGGTCAGCGAGATCAGGTCGCCCGCGTCGGAGTAGGCGTAGGCCACGGACGCGGCATTGCCATAGGCCAGGTTCGTGCGCCGCGACATCGCATCGTAAGTGTAGGTCGCCAGCACTGTCGACGCCGAATCCGTCGCCGTCGTCATCTGGTTCAGCGTGTCGTAGGCGTAGTTGACCTGGTAGCCATCGGGCCATTGCAGCTGGGTGCGGTTGCCATTCGGATCGAGCTGATACTGTGCGGTCTTGGTGCCCGACAGTCCCACGATGGTCGTTGCCGTCGAGGTCGGTCGTCCTGCCGTGTCGTAGCCGGTAACCATGCTGTTCGCGAGGCTGTCGCTCACCGATTGCAACCGGCCGCCCAGATCATACTGGTGGGTGATGGTGTTGGACGGCACCGGCGTGTTCCCCGGCGGGGTGTAGGACGGAATCGTCTGCGTCGAGAGGCGATTCAACACGTCGTAGGTCATGTTGAAGACCTTAGTGCTGCGCGTAATATGCTGCAGGATGTTGCCGTTGGCGTCGTAGCCGCCGGTCAGTGGGATCGTCTCGGTCGTGCTGTCGGGGAAGGTGGTCTGGTACGGGCGGTTGAAGCCGTCATAGGCATATTGCGTGATATGCGTGGCGCCGTCGGCATCCTGGACCGACGTCTTCTCGCCGTCGCTGCCATAGGTATAGGTCGCGTAGGTGATCTGCGCGGGCGAGCCGAGGCCGTGGATCTCCTGTAAGACATTGCCGGCGGCATCGTAGACGAGCTCGGTCTGGCGCTGCACCGGGTCGGTCGTCACGAACTTGCGATCCGCCGCGTCGTAGGTGAACGACGTGACGCTGCCGTCGGCGTCGGTGACGGTGGCTTCCTTCGAGGTCGGCGTGAAGGTCGTGGTCTTCGTGGCCACCCAGGTCGCCACGCTCGAGCCCGAGTTCGGACAGCCGCTGCCGTTGAAGCACTTGGCCACCTCGTCCTCGTAGTCGCGGCCCAGCGCGTCGTACAGGGTCTGCGACGCGGCGTTCAGCGTGCCGGTATAGGTCCCGATGTGGTGGTAGGTGTAGGTCATGCGGCGGTCGGCGTCGTATTGGAACAGCGTCGTGCCGCCGTTGTGCGCCGCGCTGTTCTGGTTGGGGTCGGTCGTGTACCAGATGTTGCCGAACGCGTCGTAGGTATTGGTGGTCACCAAGTTCTTGCCGCTCGGATCGACCGCCGTCTGGATCAGGTTCTCCGTCGTGGCGCTGTCATAGGTGTTCTGCGTCAGGATGCTGTGCGTCGCGTCGATGGGATCGGTCGCGGTAAGCGTCTTCCCCGCCGTGTCGTAGGTGAAGTCGTATTCCGAACGCACCCCGTTGACCGCCGGGCGCTTGGCCCATTGCATCTCGGACGCGCCGTTGACGCCAGCTCCGAAGTACTGGAAGTCGGTCTCGTTCTGGCTGGCATCGATCAGCGTCAGCAGCTTGTTCCAGGTTTGGTCCCAGGTCGCCTGGATCGTGATGTTGGCGGGGCATGTCGGATTGCACATCGACGGCTTGGGCGTCTTGGTGATGCTCGTCGCGTTGCCGTGGTCGTCGTATTGCAGCAGCTCGCCGTCGC
>JAJPHG010000026.1 GCA_021325375.1 Alphaproteobacteria bacterium
GCGATGGCGAAGGTCGGCAATGAAGGCGTGATCACGGTCGAAGAGGCCAAGAGCCTCGACACCGAGCTCGACGTCGTCGAAGGCATGCAGTTCGACCGCGGCTACATCTCGCCCTACTTCATCACCAACGCCGACAAGATGGTGGCGGATCTCGACGAGCCCTACATCCTGATCCACGAGAAGAAGCTCTCGTCGCTCAAGGACCTTCTGCCCATCCTCGAATCGATCGTGCAGGGCGGACGTCCGCTCGTCATCATCGCCGAGGAAGTCGAAGGTGAGGCGCTGGCCACGCTCGTGGTCAACAAGCTGCGCGGCGGCCTGAAAGTCGCCGCCGTCAAGGCGCCGGGCTTCGGCGATCGCCGCAAGGCGATGCTGGAAGACATCGCCGTCGTGACCGGCGGCCAGGTGATCAGCGAGGATCTCGGCATCAAGCTCGAGAACGTCAAGCTGAACATGCTGGGCACGGCCAAGAAGGTGCGCATCGACAAGGACAACACCACGATCATCGACGGCGCGGGAGGCAAGAAGGAAATCCAGGCCCGCGTCAGCCAGATCAAGGCGCAGATCGAGGAGACGACGTCCGACTACGACAAGGAGAAGCTGCAGGAACGCCTGGCGAAGCTCGCCGGCGGCGTTGCGGTGATCCGCGTCGGCGGCGCGACCGAGGTCGAGGTGAAGGAGAAGAAGGACCGCGTCGACGACGCGCTCAACGCCACCAAGGCGGCGGTCGAGGAGGGCATCGTCCCCGGCGGCGGCACGGCGCTTCTCTATGCGACCAAGGCGCTGCACGGCATGACCGGCGCCAATGACGACCAGACGCAGGGTATCGCGATCGTGCGCAAGGCGATCCAGGCGCCGATCCGCCAGATCGTCGAGAACTCGGGCACCGAGTCGTCGATGATCGTCGGCAAGCTTCTGGAGCAGAAGTCGTCGACCTATGGCTACGACGCGCAGGGCGAGAAGTTCGCGGACTTCATCGACGCCGGCATCGTGGATCCGACCAAGGTCGTCCGCATCGCGCTGCAGAACGCGTCTTCCGTCGCGGGTCTCCTGATCACGACGGAGGCGATGGTCGCCGACCGTCCGAAGAAGGACGCAGCCGGCGGCGGAATGCCCGGCGGAGGCGGCATGGGCGGCATGGGCGATATGGATTTTTAAGCCATGTTGGTCATGTCGACCGATTGAATGCGAAAAGGCCCGGGAGCGATCCCGGGCCTTTTTGTTTGAGCCTTGTTGTGCTATCGAATTCACGCGAGTTGGCGCTTGCCCGCCGGCTGTCCCCAAAATCAGGACTAGAAGGACAGGCTCACCTCTGGGCCGTCCCCAAACTATCACTGGAAAGGACATGCTCATGTCAGGCAGTTGCAAGCTCATCGGCACGTTTGGATCGCCAATCGATGCGGGATTCACAGGCGTACTTTCGGTGGGCAATTCCGTAAGACTGGAAACCCAAGAATCCAAACTCGGTGTCGGCCAAAACTATGCGCTTCGTACAGTCGGCAGCAGCTGGCGCATTTGCATCATGAGTATCGCCGGCGCAGTGATTGCGAAATGCACAGCCGAACTCTAGTTCCGGGCCAATTGGTTCTTCATGGCTGGGCGCTCCGCCGCGTTCTGCTCGTAGCTCACCAGCAGCAGCGAAGCTGAAGCGAGCGGAAGGACGAGTTCGCAGAACTGGGCCGCGTCCCGGCCCAGTTTTACGGACGACGATGCCGACACCGGTGCACCGGTGGAAAGGCAACGCCACAGTGAATCGTGCAGGCTCTCGCGGATGTCACGCGCCAGATCGTCGATGCAATGCCCCGTCGACTCGCGCCCGAACCGGCGGATGAGGTCGAAGCCGAAGGTCCGGACATAGAAGCGACCATCGGTGCCGTGCTCGATCAGGGCGATGTTGCGCGACCAGGGTTGCAGATCGTCCGTTGTGAGCAGGGTGCGTTTCGGCATGGGCCGCGCTCCATGGCGGCGGCGCCATAGTTTCAACAGTGCCACGAGCTCCGGCACGAGATCTTCATGCTTATCATCTGCCATAGTCCAGACCACCTGACATTTGCTGTATATAGCATATCACTATAAGCTACATTAGCGCCAACTGCCTCCATGAATATTCGAAGGCAGGTCGGACTCAACCTCCGCCGGTTGCGCTTGGAGCGCGGCGTCTCGCAGCAGAAGATCGCGCTGGATGTGGATATGTCCTTGTCCTATTTGAGCAATATCGAGCGAGGCAAGGCCAATCCATCCGTCGACCGCCTGGGTCGAATCGCCGACGCGCTGGGCGTGCCACCAGTCGAGTTCTTTGCGTCGGTCTCGGCCAAAGACGTCCTGGCCAAGAACCTCAAGCGAGGAAAGAACGTGCATCATCAGGGACGGCGCTCGCCCAAAGCCCGCAAACGTTGAGGCTTGCATTTCGTCGATTTTGGCGTGTATAGTCCGTTGTGTTATAAAATACATTTATAGATGATGAAGCGGTCGAATATTCGAGAGCGTTTCGCCCACAACCTGCGGCACCTGCGCTTGGCGCGCGGGCTGACCCAGGACGCGATGGCGAACCTCGCAGACGTGGACCGGACCTATGTCAGCAGCATGGAGAATTGCGGCAACGCGGCGTCGCTCGACATGATCGCGAAGCTCGCGGCCGTCCTGGGCGTCGATCCCATCGCGTTGCTGGAAAGGAAACCGCCGCCGCCCAGGAAATGATCCATGCGCGCCATCCTGAAACTGCTCGGCCGCAATGTGCGGCGGCTCAGGCTTGCGCGCGATATGACGCCGGAATTGCGGCGCGGAAGGCGGATGTGTCCGTCTATGTCCTCGGCCGCATCGAGACGGGCAAGGGCAATCCGGGCATCGACGCGGTGTTCCGCCTCGCCCGCGCGCTCGGGGTGCAGCCGGCGGAGCTGTTCATGGACACACCACCGCGCGGCTCGCGGCAGCGAAATTGAGGGCGCGCTCTACTTCTTGTTCGCGTCTCCGTTGCCGCCGGTCTTCGCCGCGTCAGTGTTCTTGGCCGCGTCGTCCTCATCCAGATTCCAATTCACCTTCACCGTCATCGGCGCATCCACCAGCACGTTGTCCTTGAGCGCGGGGCGGTAGTGCCATTTCTTGACGCAATCCACCGCCGCGTCGTCGAGGCGGTCGGAGCCGCTGGACTTGGCGACCTTGATGGCGCTCACCGTGCCGTCGGCCCCGACCGTGAACGAGAGCTCGCTCGTGCCCTCGTCGCCGAACACACGCGAGAGGAGAGGATAATCGTCGCGGCAGTTCTCCGGCTTGGACAGCGCGGGCGGCTGGGAGACGCGCTGCACCACGGGCACGCGCACCGTCTGCCGGACGACCTTCACCGGCGCCTCGGTGTGCACCAGCATCCGCTCGGCGAAATCGTAGATGAACAGCAGCGACGAGCCCGTGGCGATCACGCCCGCGACGATCACGGCCCAGAGGCGGTGGCGGAAGTTCTGGCTGCAGAACAGCCCCGACGACACGACGAAAACGATGAACTCGATGACGATCACGCGGGCACCCGGTGTTGGCAGGCGCGCACTCTAGCCAAAAAGAAGTGGCGGGAAAGCGGCAGGCTGACGCGCGCGACTTCTTGACATTCCGCCCTTGACATTCCGCGCGGCCGGTTTAATTTTATTGAAGCGGAATGAATTTTATTGAAGTGGCCAGAACCGACGAGCGATGGACCGAGCTTCTGGAGGCCGACGAGCTCAGCTTCGTGCGGCGCTTCGTGCTCGCCTCGGGATCGCTCAAGGAGATGGCCGAGGAATACGGCGTGTCCTATCCCACCATCCGGCAGCGGCTGGATGAGCTGATCGGGAAGATACGCCGCGGCACCAAGGAGAAGCCGGTGAGCGAGCTGCGCCGCACGATCCGCCGCATGGTCGAGGACGGCGAGATCGACGTCGCCCAGGCGCGCAAGATCCTCGGCGCCGGCGCCAAGGACCTGAAGGACGCGGAGCAGAAAAGCGAAGGAGAAGGACGATGACCGACTGGATGGCAACGCTCTCGCAATCGAAATTCGCCGTGATGATCATCTTCGGCGCCCTGGTCGTGCTCAGCGTCGGCGGGCTCCAGCTTTTCTCAGCCTGGCTCGGACGCGCTCCCCGCGAGGAGCGCGGCGGACGCGGCGAGAGGATGGCGGCGCTGCTCGCGATCCTGTCCGCCCTGGTGCTGGCGATGGGCGCGGGCGACATGGCCGCGCATGGACGCAACTTCCTCAACCTCGCTTTCGCGCTGATCGGGACCGCGGACATCGTCATCCTCGCATCGATGATCTGGAGCTGGCGCCGCGGCCTACCGCTCGGCGACACCGACGAGGAGATGCGCCGCATAGCGGCGCGCGACCTCTGAATCCCCGCGATTGCGCGGCGCCGCCGAGTGCGACAATCTCCCGCTCCATTATTGGGGAGAGTCCGTTCATGCGTGTCACGTCGTTGTTCGCCGCCCTCGCCGTCTTCGCTCTCGCGCCTGCGGCGCTCTCGGCTGCGCCTGCGGGCTGGGTCGCCGCCAAGTCGCGCAAGGGGCAGTGCCAGGCTTTCGTGCCGGGAAGCTGGAAGCCGGGCTTCGCGGGCATCGGCATGGAAGCGCCGGGCAGCAAGGCGAGCGCGCTGATCTCCGACAAGGACGGCACGATCGCTGAGACCAAGGCGATGCTGCCGTCGCTGTTCAAGATCACCAAGACCTACGAGGATTCGGCGAACCGCTACTGGGTCGAATATGCGGGCGCGCTGGGCGCCAAGCGCCACTGGTACGTGGTGACCCCGTCCCGGACGGGCATCTGCACCGCCGTCCTCGATTTCGACGGCTCGCTCGCCGAAGCCGACGCCAAGTCGATCGCTGCGTCGCTGGGGAAGTATTGAGGCGGCTTCCGCGCGGCCTGTTTCGGACGAGTCCCTTTCGCGTTCCATGTCATGGCCCGCGAATGCGGGCCACCCTGGTGACATCGGCTCGATTTCAAAAAAAATCGCACGCGGAGACGCGGAGGTCGCGGAGTTCGCTGAGAAGAAAAGAACCTCCGCGGCCTCCGCGCCTCCGCGTGAGCCCTTCCTGAAGGTGCAGAACCGATCTGGGTGGCCCGCATTCGCGGGCCATGACAAATTAGGTGTTCGCTCACTTCACCTTCGTGAACGGCAACGCGATCTCGACCACCTTCTCCACGGCTTCCGAGAAGTCGCTTTCGATCCAGCGTTTGGCGATGTCCACCACCGCGCCGACGATGCCGGCGAGCATCAAGGGATGCGTGGCCTTGAGGCCGAACGCCTTGCTCAGCTTGCGCGCGCCGTCGAAGCTCGCCATGCGCATCGCGCCGCCGTGGTCGTCGAGGTCGATCAGGAACACGCGCGCGACGCCGGGGCTCGATTGGATCGCGCGGAAGAACCCGGTGAGCGCGCGCTTGGTCGTGTCGCCCCCGGCGTGTGCAGCCTGCATGCGCGCGAGCAACTCGTCCTGCACCGCGCGATAGGCCTCGACGAAGATCGCCTCGCGGCCGGGGAACGACTCGTAGAAATAGCGCGCGGTCAATCCGGCTTCCGCGCAGATCGCCGCGACCGAGGTGCCCTCCAGCCCGTGCCGCCCCGCCACCAGCGCCGCGGCCTTGATCAGCCTTGCGCGGCGCTCGGCCTGCCGGTCCTCGAAGCTCTGGCCGGAATAACGGCGTCTTTCCAGGGGCTTGACCATGAGAATCGCGATGCCTCTTGACAAAATCATGGCATCTGACAATCTGACAATCAAGATTATCAGATAGAGGCGCGACATGGCGATGGCAGAGACGGTCCCGGCGACGGCAACCAAGCGCGACTGGCGCGGCGCCTTGCGCGCGGTGAACGCGCTGCTCGCCGATCCCAGCGACACCGTGCAGGTGTTCCGCGTGATGGCCGCGCTGAACGCCGGCACGTCGGAGCGCAACTATCGCCGGCTGCTGTCCACGCCTGAGGGCGGCCGCGTCGCCTATGCGCGCGTCGAGCTCGTCGAGACGCTGATGGACAAGGACTGGCTGGCGCAGTTCGCGCCCGGCACGGTCGGCGCGGCCTATCGCGCATTCCTGGAGCGCACCGGCTTTTCCGCCGACGGCCTTGCCGATGTCAGCGCTCAGATTCCGCGCGAGCGCGAGGCCGAGCACCCTTACGCGTGGTTCGGCCGGCGCGAGCGCGACATCCACGACGTATGGCACGTGCTCACCGGCTATGCGGCCGAGGATCCGCTGGGCGAGCTCTGCCTCGTCGCGTTCAGCTATGCGCAGACGCGCGGACTGGGCTGGGGCTTCATCGCGCTGGTCGGCGCGCTCAAAGGATTGCGCAGGCCGCACGGCGTCGCGGTCGCGCGCGCGGTGTGGGAAGGCTATTCCCACGGACGCAAGGCGCACTGGCTGCACAATGAGGACATCGCGACGCTGTTCGCCGAGCCGCTCGACGCGGCCCGCACCCGCCTCAACATCGCGCGCCCCGCACGCTACGAGCGCGCGCGGCTGATGGTCCGCGGTGCTGCGCCCACAACGCAATCCGCCGTCGCGGCATGATTGTCGAAATCGAGTCACCCCTTCATCCTTCGACAAGCTCAGGATGAAGGGTCTGATCTAACCCTCACCCCGAGCTTGTCGAAGGGTGGGGCAGCGCGGTTCAAGGCCAGTCGACCATCTCCGCTTGGCTCTTCCCCGAGCACCCGGCCGAATGGCCGTCGCTCGACGATTATTTCGCCAAGCGCAAACGTGCGGCGGGCCAGATCCTCTTCGTCAACGAGTTCGTGGTGAACTGCAGCTATCTGCCGCATATCCGGGCGGAGACGGCGCGCGACCCGGCGCTGCTGTGGCACTGGTTCCTGCCCTACAACCTCGCCATCAAGCTCGTCCTGCTCGTCTTCATCTTGGCGCGCGGCAAGCGCCTCAACATCGCGGCGCTCGCGGCGCTGATCCTGATCTTCCTGCTGCCTTATTGGCACCGCGCGGGGTGATGAGAACCTACGATCAAAACGCGCGCGCATAACGCTATGCGTTCGTGGGTGGTTGAAACGGCGCGCCGCGATGCCGACTTCCCTTCCGGAGGCGGAGTCTGCGCGAAAGGACGACTCAAAGATGCGAAAAGTTCTGTACAGAAGCGTGGCGCGCCACATCTTGTGCTTGTGCGCACGCGAAGGAGGTTGAATTCAAATTTTCCCGCACCCCCCTCCCCTCGAAAAGCGAGGTTCGAATGCAAAGGCCCGGACGTTTCCGCCCGGGCCTTGCGTTCAATCGCGCGACGTCGGGCCTTAGGGTTTGCGGCCGCCGGCGTCCGGCGCGGGGGCCGGATGCGGCGCGGGATGCGCCTGGACGTGGTTGAAGCCCGGCGCGGTGTCGCGGCGGAAATGATGGTCGTTGTCGCGCACGAAGCCGCCGCCGCTCGAATAGTAGAAGAAGCCGTCGTCGCCCCAATACCCGTCCGTATACGGACCGTAATAGCCGTCATACCAGCCGTCGTAGTAGGCCGGACCGGCGCCGACGCCGACCGCAACCTCCGCATGCCTTGGACCCGGACCCATGCAGCCGCAAAGGATCAGCGCCGCGGCGCCGACCGTCAAAATCGTCTTCATTGGAGTTCTTCCTCGTCGAAGCGCTCCCCCGACGAGGCCACAATGCGCGCGCCTGTCTTTGGTTCCCGAAGCTTAACCAAAGGGCCGGAGAGACTCCGGCCCTTTGCGCTTTCCGCCTTTGCTAGTTGACCGAGCCATGGCCCGGAGGCGGGGGATCGACTTGAATCTGCTGCTGCGGCATCGAAGGCGGGATGCGCGTGCCGGTCACGGGCTGGGGCCGCGACGGAGGGCTGCTCACGCCGACCGGCCCATGCGTGCTTTCGCTCGTCGAGGCAGGCTGCGGCGTGGACGCAGGGCCATTGAGTTTGTTGAACGGCGCGTGCGATTTCACATCCTGCGCGTTCGGACCCGTCTTGTGGTCCATCGGCGCGACCATCGGCCTTGCGGTCATCGGCGCGGCCGCCATGGTGCCGCCCATATGGCCGCCGCCGCCTCCGGCGCCGCCGGCGGCAAGCGCGTTCGGCGCGAAGGCCAAGCTCAGCGCGCAGGCGCCGGCAAGAAGCGTGAGTTTGCTAGAGATCATGCGTGGCATGTTCGACTTCTCCTTTTACGGTTCGATCGTCTGCCCCGCTCCTTCGATGTCGTCCAATATGAAACGTGCGCTTTCGCGTGCGGGTTCCGAAAGTTCCCTGACGAATTCGCAAAGCCTGCGGAAACCCGCGTTTTCTCGAAGATGAAAAAACTTTTCGGAAAAAAAAGAAAAAGCCGGAACCGTGAGAGGTCCCGGCTTCTTCCATGCGCGGCCCGGTTGGGAACTCGGCCGCGCGGACTATTTCGGCATCAGCACCGTGTCGACCACGTCGATGACGCCGTTGGACTGCATCACGTCGGAGATCGTGACCTGCGCCTTGCCGCCGTTCTCGTCCCAGATCCAGAGCTTGCCCATGTCGGAGCTGACCCAGAGCGAGCCGCCCTCGACGGTCTTGAGCTCGGCCTTGCCGCCCATCATCTTGATCTTCGCCATCAGGTCGGCCTTGGTCATGCGCCCGGGCACGACGTGATAGGTCAGGATCGACGTGAGCTTGGCCTTGTTCTCGGGCTTGAGCAGCGTGTCGACCGTGCCGGCCGGGAGCTTGGCGAACGCCGCGTTGGTCGGCGCGAAGACCGTGAACGGACCGGGGCCTTCCAGCGTCTCGACCAGGCCCGCCGCCTTCACCGCGGCCACCAGCGTGGTGTGATCCTTGGAGTTCACCGCGTTCTGGATGATGTTCTTGGAGGGATACATGGGGGCGCCGCCGACCATGGTGGTCGTCTCGGCCTGCGCGGGGACGGCCATCAGGCCTGCCGACAGGAACGCCGCTGTTGAGGCCGCGGCCAGAAATGTGCGAATCTTTGACATAAGGAGCCTTCCTTCGAATGGGTTGCCCAGGCATCCGCCCGGATGCCTCGACTTACGGAGAGGGTTTCGAAAAGGTTTCAAAAGATTTCCTTTATGGATTTCCAAAGCGACGCTTCAGTTCTCGCAGACCTCCTGGGCCGCACGGCCTCAGGCGATCGCGCCGCGTTTTCAAGGCTCTACGATCTGACGAAAGCGAAACTATTCGGCGTCATACGCCGTATATTGGTTCGCGCCGATCTGGCGGAGGAGGCGCTGCAGGAGAGCTACGTGCGCGTCTGGTCCAACGCCTATCGCTACGATTCCGGCCACGCGAGCGCGATGACCTGGATGATCGCGATCGCGCGCAACCAGGCGATCGATCTCAAGCGCAAGGCGAACGAGCGCGTCGCGGCGCAAGCGGTCGCGCTCGAGGACGTGTCGCTGCAGGCCACCGAGACCAGCGCCGAGGACAGCGCCGACTACCGCCGCCTGCGCCAATGCCTCGGCGGGCTTGGCGAGGACGGCCGCGACATGGTGCTGCTCGCCTATCATCAGGGATACAGCCGCGAGGAATTGGCGCAGAGATTCTCGCGCCCCGTGGCGACGGTGAAGACCATCCTGCGCCGCTCTCTGGCGGCCTTGAAGGAATGCCTCGATGGCAAGCGCTGACAACGAAGACCGCGACGACGCGGCGGAATATGCGCTGGGCACGCTTGGGCCGGCCGACCGCGACGCGTTCGAGGCGCGCATGGCGCGCGATCCCACGCTCGCGGCCGAGGCGGCTGCGTGGCAGGAGCGGCTCGCGGCGCTGCATGCCGAGACCGGGCCCGCGGAGCCGCCCGCGCATCTGCTTGCGAACATTCTGCGGCGTCTCGACGATGCCGCGCCGAACAACGTCGTGATGCTCAAGCGCAGCGCCGATCTGTGGCGCCGCGCGACGATCGCGGTGTCGGCCATCGCGGCCGTGCTGCTGATCGCCGTCGCCGTTCGCGCGCCGTGGCAGCAGACCGAGCAGAAAGGCCTCTATGTCGCCGTGCTCCAGGGGCAAGGCGCGCAGGCGGCCTATGTCGCCGCGGTCGACGTCAAGAGCAGGATGATGGTCGTGCGCAGCCTGGGTGCCCATGCGCCGGACGCGCATAGCTATGAATTGTGGGCGCTGGGCGCGGGCCGCGCGGCGCCCCAGCCGCTGGGCGTGGTGGAAGCGGTCGCGCGCGTGCCGTCGGAGCAGCTGGGACGCACGAGCGATACGGCGCTTTCCGACACGACGCTGGCGATCAGCCTCGAGCCGGTGGGCGGCTCTCCCACCGGCGCGCCGACGGGGCCGGTGCTGTTCACGGGCAAGCTGCTGCCGGCGAATTAGAAGGTTGTGATCGATTGAAGCCGGAATACAGAGCCCAACTTCCGTCATGCTGAGGTGCACCGCGAAGCGGTGCCTCGAAGCACGCACCGTGGCGATGTCATCCTTCGAGCCCGGCTGCGCCGGGCACCTCAGGATGACGACATAAGTACAACCTCCTCTAACTCCTCTTGCGCACCTCGTAGCTTGCGAGCAGGAATTGTGTTACGCGTTGGCCGTCGCGGGCGAGCGGAAAGACGATCTCGCTGAACAGCGCGGCGTCGCGGCCGAGCTGTACAGAAGCGCCGCCGACCGCCGGAGCGGCCGTCTCGCTTGCCCGGTCGAGCTTGGCGCCCAGGCTCCGGGCGATGTCGATCGCCAGGTCCTCGACGAAGTGGCCGGTCGATTCGCGTCCGAACCGGCGGATCAGGCCGACCCCGAAGCGGTGGATGCGGTGGCGGCCGCCGGGCACGGCCTCGATCCAGGCCGTATGGCCCTCCCAGCGCGCGAGATCGGCCGGCGCCAACCGGGGGCGGGCCGGAAAAGGCCCGCTTTCGTAGCGGCTTCGCCAGAGCCCGAGGAGCGCCTCCAGGGCCGGCAAAAGCCCCGGCGCCGCGCCGCCGCCGTCCGCAACCATGGATCCGTACCTCAAGGTTTGTGGCTTCTTTTTCTGATGTAGCATATAAGCCGTCGTTCAATAAACAACAATCTGGATTCAATCGGACATGGACATTCGCAAACAGATCGGGCGCACCGTGCGGCGCCTCCGCCTGGGCCGCCGCCTCTCGCAGGAGCAGCTCGCCCTCGAAGCCGATATCGACCGCACCTATATGAGCGGGATCGAGCGCGGCATCTCCAACCCGAGCGTCGTGCTCCTCTCCAGGATGGCCAAGGTCCTGAAGGTGACGGTGGCCGATCTGGTCACGGCGACTTCCGAGAAGGAGCCCGCGCTCAAGAACCTGCCGCGCGGCCGCAACGTGCACCACACCGGCCGGCGTCCGTCGAAACGCGGCTGAAGAGTCTCAGGCTTGCTTAGGCCGGCGCGTCGTCGCGCAGATAGGGCTCGACCGTGCCCTTCAGCCTGATCGTCATGGGGTTGCCGTGGCGGTCGAGGCTTTTGCCGGCGGTGACGCGGATCCAGCCCTCGCTCACGCAGTATTCCTCGACATTGGTCTTCTCCTGGCCGTTGAAGCGGATGCCGACGCCGCGTGCGAGCAGCGCCTCGTCATAATGCGGGCTCGTGGGATTGACGCTGAGGCGGTCGGGAAGCGTGTCGGTCATGAGCGGGCCTGATGGTGTCGGCAGGCCGCGACCCTACACCATCGGCACCCACTCATGACAAGACCTAGCGGTGATTGAGCAGAACCAGTCCCGTCTGCTGACCCAACGTGACGCTGGACCCGACGTCGTTGCCGTTGACGTCGAACCAATGTCCTGCGGGCAGGGCCACCGTCTCTGAAGAATTGGACGGGTTCACCAACGTTAGGCCTTTCGCGTAGTCGCGCTCCCAGACGCCCTGGGTCTGGAACTTGTCGTCCGTGGGCTTGCCGATGACGATCTTGTATTCCGGGAACTGCACCAGCTGGCCGTATTGACCCGGACCGGTCATATACATGTAGGTGCAGTTGTCGCGCACGAGCAGATAGTTCGACATCACCCATTGCCGCTCTGCCGGCGTGATGTCGATGCTCGGCTCCTCGCCGTTCGTCATATAGCAGATGCGCTTAGACTGGAGATAGTCGATCTGGTCGACGATCGTCTGCCATTGGTCGGGCGTCGGCACTTCCGGAGGAACGCCGTAGTTGGTGAAGCCGCGCTCGTCGAACAGCAGATCCGTGGTCGCCATCAACGTCTTGTTGTCGGCGTCCGAGGCGGAAAGGTTATACGGCGCGTTGAGCTGCATCGTCGCGGTCGCGTTCTGTGCATGGATGTGCTTCAGCGTGAGCTTCGTCCATTGCAGCATGTCGCGGGTAAAAGCGCTGTCGTTCGCATCGCCCGTGTATTGTGCGACCCACTGGTGACTCGTGTCGAAATGGCCGCAACGATGGAAATCGTTGAGCAGGTCGGCTTCGTCCACCGCGATGCCCTGATATCCCTGCGCCAGAGCGGGATCGATCCAGTTCGACCACTGGAAATCGCGAACCTGTGGATTGGCGAAATCGAGCGGTGCACGCTTCTTGTCCTTGTATGTATAGGCAAGCGTCTTCTGATCGCATTCGTATTCCAGCCAGTCCGGATGATGCGCCAGATACCAATTCACGTTGTGGAAGGCGCCATCGCCGGCGTCCACTGGGATCGGAATATAGAAGGAATTGTACATGCCGGGCGGCTGCGTCGCGCTAGACGAACCTCAGACGACATCGACGTTGCCGGTCTCCTCGCTGAGAGTGGTGTTGGAGTTGAACACCATCTCGAGATGGATGTCGGCCGGGGTTTGCGGAAAGTCGCGGCTGCGTATGGCGGCTCCGGCTGAGGACGCGAGCAGGATCGAAAGACCCGCGGCACGAAGCATGTGAGGATGCATCGTTACTTTCCTTGTTCCGACACCCCCTTCGTCAGGCAGTATACACAATCTGGAATTTAAATCGAATTTTATATACCCGCATAAGTCTTAGCGTTTTTCTGTGCCTGTGTTCGCCGCCATACCGTATCGCCTCCCTTTCAATTCGAACTTTACGAAACACTTCCCGACACGCCTAAGCAGCGCTTCATGCTCGTGCGGGGATTAAGTCGACTTGCGCGCGCACGAGCGCATCATCGCTCACGGTCGAAAGCGAGTTGGGGAACACGATGACCAGGACAATCAAGATATTGGGGACATGTCTCGCGCTCGCATGCGCGGGCGAGACGGCTCTCGCGCAGGACATGCACGCCAAGCCGAAGCAGCGCGTCGCGGCGCGCGAGACGCTGGATGCGAGCATGGCGAGGCTGGCGGTGAAAGCCGCGCTCCAGCCGTCCTCGCAACCCACGCAGCAGGAGATGCTGGGCGTGATCGTGCTGATGTCGCTGCGCGAGCAGCAGCAGCGGAGCGGCACGTGACGCCGCGTAGCGGCACATTTCAGTTAGCGGCCGGCGCTCTGGCTTTGGCTTGCGCTTATGCGCACCCGGCGGAGGCGGGCGGAGCACCGGCCGCGACCGAAAGCCCTGGTTGGCTTTCACCCTTGGCCGGCGTGAGGCTCATGGCCGTCGACGGCTCGACATTGACCTTGTCGTCGTCGGAAGGCGGCTTCGCGCTGGCGCTGGCGGCGCCGAACGGCGCGGCCCAGCATTCCACCTTCTCCTTCGTCTCGGACAGGCTCGGCACCATCGCCGATGACGGCGATGCCGGTCATGTCGTGGGCTTCTTCCGCGAGACCGAAAACGGCATGGAAGCGCAGTTCGCCGACGGGCGGACCGAATCCCTCGTCGCCAACGGCGACGGCGGCGTCTCGCTGACCTTGCATGCCACAAGCGGCGAGATGAGCTGCTTCGCCTGGTATCCGTCGGGTCACGCCTTCAGCGCGAGCGAGAAGCAGGCAGCGCTTGCCGCCTATGCCGAACGGCTGGGCGTCGCGGACCATGCCAAGAAAGCGGCGCGGCCCGCGCAAAGCTGCGCGCCGGCCCCATCGCACATCGCCAGGAAACAGGCGACACCGCCGCCCGCCCAGGGTCCCTACAAGATCGGGATGTACCAGGGCGGTGCGGTTACAAGTTCGGGCGCGGCCGGATTGACGCAGATCGCCGTGCGCACATCTGATGTGCACACGATCGACGCTGCCGTCGCGGCACCGCTTGCGGCTATCTCCCCCCCAGCCGCAACGGTCCAGCCGGCCGCGCCCGTCACGCAGGCGAGCCCGCCCGCACAGGTGACGCTCGCCTCCGCGGTTCCCGACGGACACGGCGCATCGGATTGCCTCACGATCGAGAGCGACGGCGCAAACGTCGGCTTCCGCAACCGCTGCGCCTATGGCGTGCAGTTCGCCTATTGCCTGCAGAAGTCGAGCGATCCGGTCGCCGATTGCGGCGCGGGCGCCAAGAACGGAGCGGTGAGCGCGAACGGATACGTGCTCCTGCTCACGGACACCAACATCAAATCTGCCGACGCGGAACGGGACTTCCGCTGGGTCGCATGCAGCGGCGGCAACGGCAGCGTCGTGGCGCATCTCGACCGGGCCGATCCGCCCGCGGGCCGCTGCACGCGCGCCGACGCATCTTGAGAAAGCGGACTGGGGCAACAACGAGGAGTGGGACAATGAGAACGGTGATGAAGACGGCGGGGAGCGTGCTGGCGCTGGTCGCGATGGCGGGACAGAGCTGGGCCGCGGGGTCGTGCGCCAAGCCGGGCGAGGCGCTGGCGCTGAAGACGGCGGCGATGCAGCAGGAGCTCATGGTGGCGGCGCTCTATTGCAACGATGTCGGTCTCTACAACCGGTTCGTGGTGTCATATCAGCACGAGCTGCAGGACGAGGACGCGACGCTGCTCGGCTATTTCCAGCACGGCCATGGCGGGTCGAGCGCGTATCACGCCTACAAGACGGCGCTCGCCAACGACTTCTCGCTGAGCGGGCTGCACGGAATGCAGGCCTATTGCTCCGCGGCCAACGCGGCGTTCGACACGGCGCTCAATCCCGACGGCCAGCGCTCGCTCGCCTCCTTCATCTCCAACCAGAGGGTGGACACCGAAGGCTACGCGGCGTGCGAGACGGAAGCGTCGAGCGGTGAGATGGTGACCGGCGGCTCGACGCGGCTCGCGGCAAACCGGCGGAACTAGAATTCGCAACCGCTGGTGGGGCGCAACTCCCGCGCCCCACCGGATCGTGGTAGCCTCCTCTCAAAGGGGAGACCGCCATGAAGCGCTTGTTGGTCCTGATCGCCGCCTGCATGGCGCCGCTGCCTGCCGCTGCCGCGGATATTCCCCTGCACGAGGAACGCAACAACCTCATTCAATGGCAGGAGATAGGGAGCGTCACGCTGCGGGAGCATTATCGCGTTCCGACGATCTTCAGTGGCCTGGAGGGCCGTAAGCCGGAGGAAATCGGGTTTCTGTCGCCAAAGGAAACGATCTTCTGCACGGACATTTCTGTCACCTACCCGGACAGCAGCAGCCTGCACATCGAGGGACGAACGATCCGGGAAGGCATGGTGGCATACGCCAAGCTTCCGGCGGACGCCGGCGCGCCGTCCAATCTGGTGCTGCATTGTCATGCCGATCACACGACCGACGTGCACATCGTCGTGAGACGCGACAGGAGCGAAACCCAGGGATGGCAAAGGCTCAGCAACGACAAGAGCAAAGGCAGAGGCTCGGTGCCGGTGAGCCTGCCCCACACGGTCAAGAGCATCGGCCTGATGCCGGTCGACAGCGATGCGAGTTGCAAGAGCGCGGAACTTTTCCTGCGGGACGGCCAAACCCAGATGCTCGCGATCCCGCCTTTGAAAGCCAACCGGATAACCGCCGTGGATCTGCCCTCAGGCGGCGCCAAGCTGCGCAAGATAAGCTTTAACTGCGACAGCGCGAACCCGATCTTCCAAATCCTCCATCTCGAGTCCTTCGCCCGTTTCGCGGCCGATTGACCGCCCGGCCGTTGCCGGTTCCGCCAATATGAACGGAACCACCACGCCCTCTTCATGTTCAGTACATGTTGCCTGCCCGAATGTGCGGCAACGAACCCGTGTGGCGTCGTCGCGCGAGGAACCATTGGGAAGAGGAGTAGGCAATGAAACGATCCACCTTGCTGGCCACGGCCGCGTTCGCCGCGACCGTCGGGCTGGCAGCCCCCGCGCTGGCCGACTATGTCCGCCTGGGCAGCGTCGATGTCGGCTACCGCATGGACAAGGACACCGCCTGGACGCGCTTCGGCGGCGGCATGGAAGGCTTGCGCCTCGTCGCCGACGGCAACGACGTGGCGTGCGCCAAGATCGTCGCGCATTTCGCCGACGGCTCGAAGCAGGATGTGTTCTCAGGGATGCTGCGCGAGGACCGGCCCGTCGAGGTCGATCTGCGCGGCGGCACGCGCCGGGTGCGCGACGTGTCGTTCACCTGCCGCTCCGACGCGCGCGGCGGCGCCAAGATCTATCTCGCCGCCGAGGTGGGCCGCTACAAGGACGAATGGATGCGCAGCCCGGACTGGGCGCTGTTCTGGTCGCGCATGTTCCACTGGTCGGCGCCCAACAACGGCTATGACGCCAACGCGTGGGTCACGCTCGGCCGCGAGAGCTTCGACGGCCGCCGCGACAGCGAGCAGACCTTCGCCGGCTGGGCCGGGCGCAACGTCGACCGCCTGGGCTTCCGCGCGGTCAACGACGACGCGCGCTGCGGCCGCGTGCGGGTGACCTTCGGCAATGGCTCGACAGCCATGCTCGACGTCGGGCGCCTGGACCAGGGCCGCGTCAAGGTCGTCGACCTGCCGGGCGGCAACCGCAACATCCGCGACCTCAACATGGTCTGCAGCGCGGCGGGCAAATACTCGGTCAACATCGAGATCCTGGCGCGCAAATAGTCTGCGCCGGACTCAAAACGGGAAGGGCCGGAGGTTCTCGCCTCCGGCCCTTCGCATCTCCAGCCCCGAATGCGCGATCAGGACTTGTCCTGCACCTTCGCCGCGGGCGTGTAGGGCGTGAACGCGCCCATCTGGCAGACTTCGTTCGTCACCAGCACGCGGATGCTCTGCTGGTTGGAGCAGATCGTCTCGTTGCCTCCGGGGATGTTCATCACATAGCCGTGGAAGTGCAGGCTCGGGCACGCCGACATCAGCGTGTTGGCGAAGACCTTGCCGTCCTTCATGTAGAACAGGATCGTCTGGTTGTCCTTCTGAACGCTGGTGTGATCGATCAGATAGGATGTCAGGCACACCGGCGCCGCCGCGGCAGGCACCACTGCGCCCGCGGCGATGGCCGCCGCCGTCAGCGCTGAAACCAAGGTTCTCATAGTTCGTCTCCGAAACGTCGCGACCCCTCGCGGGAGAGATAATGATCCCCAGGCCCGCCGAGTTCAACGCCCGCGCGGAAAAGTGACCGTTCCCTTGACTTTCCGGGGGTCGGTGGGGATGGTCCCCTCGCTTTTTACGCTCGCCAAAGGAGAACGCCGTGTCCGCCCCCGCTTCCAGCGCCAACGTGACCATCACCCTGCCGGACGGCAAGGCGATGACGTTCATGCGCGGCGTGACCGGGGCCGAGATCGCGGCGGCGATCGGGCCGGGCCTGGCCAAGGCCGCCCTGATCCTGGAGGTCGACGGCAAGCAGTGGGACTTGTTCCGCCCCATCGAGCACGACGCGAAGATCCGCGTCATCACCAAGAAGGACCCCGAGGCGCTGGAGTTGATCCGCCACGACATGGCGCATGTACTGGCCATGGCGGTGCAGGAGCTTTTCCCCGGCACCCAGGTGACCATCGGCCCCGCGATCGAGGACGGCTTCTATTACGACTTCGCGCGCGCCACCCCGTTCACGCCCGAGGACCTGCCCCGGATCGAGGAGAAGATGCGCGAGATCATCAAGCGCGATCTTCCCACCAGACGCGAAGTGTGGCCGCGCGACAAGGCGGTCGCGCATTTCAAAGGCATCGGCGAGCTCTACAAGGCAGAGCTGATCGAGAGCATCCCGGCAGGCGAGGACGTCTCGATCTATTGGCACGGCGATTGGCACGACCTCTGCCGCGGTCCGCATTTCGCGAGCACGGGCAAGATCGGCGACGCGTTCAAGCTCACCAAGATCGCCGGCGCCTATTGGCGCGGCGACGCGAGGAACGCGCAGCTCCAGCGCATCTACGGCACCGCCTGGCGCGACCAGAAGGAGCTCGACGAATATCTCAAG
The DNA here is from genome assembly GCA_021325375.1 of Alphaproteobacteria bacterium. Classification (GTDB taxonomy): domain Bacteria; phylum Pseudomonadota; class Alphaproteobacteria; order Micropepsales; family Micropepsaceae; genus Rhizomicrobium. The sequence continues at coordinate 18,006 of JAJPHG010000026.1, forward strand.
CGCATCGAGGAAGCGGAGAAGCGCGACCACCGCAAGCTCGGCAAGGAGCTCGACCTCTTCCACATGCAGGAGGAGGCGGCCGGCCAGGTGTTCTGGCATCCGAAAGGCCACGCCCTCTATCGCACGCTCGAGGCCTATGCGCGCCGCAAGTTCCAGCGCCACGACTATGTCGAGGTGAAGACGCCGCTGCTGATGGACCACAAATTCTGGCAGCAGTCGGGCCATTGGGACTGGTATCGCGAGCACATGTTCGCGGTCGAGATCGAAGGCGAGGACAAGCTGCTCGCGCTCAAGCCGATGAACTGTCCGGGGCATGTGCAGATCTTCAAGCAGGGCATGCGCTCCTATCGCGAGCTTCCCATCCGCATGTCGGAATTCGGCTCGTGCAGCCGCTACGAGCCTTCCGGCGCGCTGCACGGACTGATGCGCGTGCGCGGCTTCACGCAGGACGACGCGCACATCTTCATGGCGCCCGAGCAGATGACCGACGAGGCCGTGCATGCCTCGCGGCTCATCTTCGAGGTCTACAAGGAGCTGGGCTTCGACAGCGTCGACGTGAAGCTCTCGACCCGGCCGGAAAAGCGCATCGGCACCGACGAAGTCTGGGACAAGGCCGAGGCCGATCTCGCCGACGCCTGCACGAAGATGGGCGTTCCCTACAAGCTCAACCCGGGCGAAGGCGCGTTCTACGGGCCCAAGCTGGAGTTCACGCTCTACGACGCGATCGGACGGGCCTGGCAATGCGGCACCGTGCAGGTGGACTTCAACCTGCCCGGACGGCTCGGCGCCGAATATGTCGCGGAAGACGGATCGCGGCAACGCCCCGCCATGCTGCATCGCGCCGTGCTGGGCTCGATGGAGCGCTTCATCGGCGTCCTCATCGAGCACTATGCGGGCGCGTTCCCGGTGTGGCTCGCGCCGGTGCAGGCCAAGATCATCCCGATCAGCGAAAAGGCCAACGCCTACGCGGAATCGGTGAAGCGAGCGCTTTCGGAAGTGTCCATCCCCGACACGGGCGGCGGCCTGCGGGTCGAGGTGGATGGCGCCAACGAGCGCATGCAGAAGAAGATCCGCGACGCCCAGCTGCAGAAGATCCCCTACATGCTGGTCGTCGGCGAGCGCGAGGCGGCCGAGGGCAAGGTCGCCGTGCGCCTGCGATCCGGCAAGGATCTGGGGGCGATGGCGCTGGAAACTTTCATAAAACGCATCAGGGACGAGGCGGAATCCCGCAAGGACGTGGCCGAATAGGGCTTGCGAATCGCGGTTTCCGCCCTATTCTCTGCGCCATCGACGGTCGCCCCGCGACCGCCCAGCCCGAGGACACCCGCTCTGCCCATGAACCGTGACAACGTTTCGCGAGGCCGGGCCAAGCCCTCGCGGAGCGAACGGGCATTGGCGCGGGCCTAGCAAAGGAGAGAGTCATAGTCCCCAGACGTTTTGCAGCCGGCAACGCGCCGCCGCCCGCCAAGGACGGTCCGCGCGTCAACGAGGAAATCTTCTCCCGCACGATCCTCCTGATCGGCGACGACGGTCACAAATACGGAGAGGTCGGCATCGACGAGGGTCGTGCCATCGCGGAGGAGAAAGGCTTCGACCTGGTCGAAGTCTCGCCCGAGGCCAAGCCCCCCGTGGTCAAATTGATGGACTACGGCAAGTTCAAATACGAGCAGCAGAAGAAAGCCAACGAGGCGCGCAAGAAGCAGAAGGTCATCGAGATCAAGGAGATCAAGATGCGCCCGACCATCGACGACCACGACTACGACACGAAGATGAAGGCGATGCAGCGCTTCTTCGGCGAAGGCGACAAGGTCAAGGTCACTCTGCGCTTCCGCGGCCGCGAGATGGCGCACCAGCATCTGGGCATGGCGCTGCTCACCCGCATCCAGAAGGACACCGAGACCTTCGCGAAGCTGGAGCAGTACCCCAAGATGGAAGGCCGCCAGATGATGATGGTTTTGGCGCCGCGGTGACAGCTCACTCAACTGTCATGGCCCGCGACTGCGGGCCACCCAGTTGGGCGTAGAATTCGGCGAAGCAAAAAGAGCTCGGAGACAACCTCCGAGCTCTTTGCGTTTGATCACCTGGGTGGCCCGCATGTGCGGGCCATGACACAGGGGTGAGATTTACAAGAACCGCCCCGACACATGCAGCGCCTGGTCGCCCAGGTCCTGGAACGGGCCGAGCGGCTGGATGTCGTCGTGATAGCCCTCGATATGCGGCTTGCCGGACATCACCTTGTAGGCGACGTGGCCGTCCTGCATCAGGAGCACGACTTCCGCCGCCCAGCCGTGGTCGATCGTGGTGCGCTCGAAGCCCATCAGGTCGAGGAAGATGCTGCCCGTGCGCTGCTGCTCGAGCCGCGAGGGGCGGAAGACGTAGGCCGAGCAGCGCTCCTGCGCCTCGATGCAGGCCTGCACGGGCTTGGCCAGCCGGTCGAACTTGATGGAATCGCGCGGCATGAAGCGCTCGACGACGCCGAGATAGGAGATCGACTCCGCGTTCGGCTGAACCGTGACGTCGAAGCCGATCTTGGCGAGATCGGCCTCGCGCGTCTGTCCGGGCACGATGCTCTGATAGGCGAGCACGACGTCGGAGTAGTTCTTGAAGCTCTGATCCTCGGAGAGGTCGGTACGGTGGGGCAGCAATTCCATGCCGCCGCAACCCACCAGCGTCAGCGTCACAGCCAGAATGGCGCCAAGTTTCGCGTAACGGCGCGAGCCGTATCCCCCGTCAACCATGTCACCCCAACCCAGTTGCACTTTATTTTCTTCAATGTAGCGAAAACCGGGCCGGTTGGAAAGCGATTGTGCCGAATTGGTAACCGCGGGCGCGCCGTCATGAAACTTTCAATCGCGCGCGGCCGCCGCGATGCATTCCGCGACCGTCTCGAGGTCGCAATTCCCCCCGGTCAGCACCACCGCCACACTTTTTCCGTGTACGGCCGACCTGCCGGCCAGGAGGGCCGCGAGCCCAGCCGTTCCGCCGGGTTCTATGATTAATTTCAGCGTCCCCGCGGCGTAGGCGACGGCCCGTGCCAAGTCCTTGTCGCTGACCACGAGGCCCTCCGCGATCCATCTTTTCGCGAGTGCGAAGGGCACCTTGCCGGGGATCGGCGCCATCAGGGCGTCGGCGATGGACAGCGCCCCGCCCGGCGCCGCGCTGCGCTCGCCGGCCAGAAGCGAGCGGCGCATGCCGTCGAAGTTCTCGGGTTCGACACTGACGACCTTGGTCCCGGGGCTCGCGCCGGACAGCGCGAGCGCGATGCCGCTCGCCACCCCGCCGCCGCTACAGGGCACGAAGACCGCATCGAGCTTGACCGGCGCTTGGCGCGCGATCTCGAGCCCGATCGTCCCCTGCCCCGCCACCACGCCGGCGTCGTCGAAGGGACGCACCAAGGTCGCGCCGCGCTCGTCGCAGACGCGCGCCGCGATGGCTTCGCGGTCGTCGGTCACGCGGTCGTAGAACTGGACCTCGGCGCCATAAGCCTTGGTGCCCTCGATCTTCGCGCGCGGCGCGTCCCTGGGCATGACGATGACGGCAGGGATGGCGAAGATCTTGGCGGCCGCGGCGACGCCCTGGGCGTGATTGCCGGAAGAGAACGCGACCACGCCGCCACGGCGTTCGCTTTGGGGGATCAGGCTGATGCGGTTATAGGCGCCGCGGAACTTGAACGAGCCCGTGCGCTGCAGCGATTCGGGCTTCAGGAACACGCGGGCGCCGAGCGTCTCGTTGAGCGCGCGGCTTTCGAAAAGCGGTGTCTCGGTCGCATGGGGCGCGATGCGGGCGGCGGCGGCCTCGACATCGGCGAATTCCGGAGGTCTTGTGGCGTCGAACATGGCGGGAGACTAGCAGTGCGCAGCGCCTTGGCCACGGCCCTATGCATCATCCTGGCCGCGCTTCCCGCGCATGCCGCGCCCAAGGTGCTCGCGACCATCAAGCCCATCCATTCGCTGGTCGCGGCCGTGATGGCGGGCGCGGGCACGCCGGACCTGCTCATCCAGGGCGCGCAGTCGGAGCACTCCTACGCGCTCAAGCCCTCCGACGCGGCCAAGATCGGCGCGGCGGCGGTCATCTTCGAAGTCGGTCCCGATCTGGAGACCTATCTCGCCCGTCCGCTCGCGACCCTGGCGCATGGCAGCGTCGTGGTGCTGGAGAGCGCGCCCGGCGTGGAGCGGCTGCCCGCCCGCTGGGGAGGCTTGTGGGATGAGATCCAGGCCATCACCGAGACGGCTCCCGATCCGCATATCTGGCTCGACCCGGAAAACGCCGTGGCGATGACGACGGCGATTGCAGCCTCCCTGTCGAAGGCAGACGCGGCGCATGCCGCGCTCTATGCGGCCAACGGGCGCAAGGAGATTGCGCGGCTGAAGGCGCAGGAGAAGGACCTCGCCGCGAAGCTCGCGCCGCTGCGGGGCCGGCGGTACATCGTCTTCCACGACGCCTACCAGTATTTCGAGCGGCGCTTCGGCCTGTCGTCCATGGGGGCGGTCACCGTCGCGCCGGACCGGCCCGTGGGACCGAGGCGGGTCTCGATGCTGCGCGACGCCATCCGCACGCGCGGCGTCGCCTGCGTCTTCCGCGAGCCGCAATTCCCGCCCGCGCTGATCCAGACGCTGGTGGAGGGCAGTCCCGCGCGCATAGGCGTGCTCGATCCCTTGGGCGCGGAGCTCGTGCCGGGGCCGGAGCTCTATCCCAAGCTGCTCAACGCGATCGCGGCGTCGTTGCGGGGATGCTTGGGCTGAACGCATCCTGATGGGTCATCCTTCGAGGCTCGCCTTCGGCTCGCACCTCAGGATGACGAGCTTGTTTCTAACAATAGGCACGTCACCCTGAGGTGCGAGCGTAGCGAGCCTCGAAGGGCGACGTGCCGCTGGGTCGAAATGCATGGCCGTCATGCTTCGACACAGCGCGCGCACTGGCGTAACAACAATCGCCGCCCCGTCCGACTCGCCCGCCCGTGAAACCCGTCACCCTCGGAATCCTGCTCAAGCTCGCGGCCACGCTCACCTTCTCGGTGATGTACGTGCTGATCCGGCTGGCGGGAGACGTGCCGGTGGGCGAGGTCGTGTTCTTCCGCGGCTTCTTCGCGCTTATCCCGACCGTCCTGTTCGCGTTCCACGGCAGCAATCCCCTGGCGGCGGTGCGGACCGGGCATCCCTGGCTGCACCTGCGCCGCTCCATCGCCGGCACCGCCGGCATGTTCCTGAACTTCTTCGCGGTGACGCGCCTGCCGCTGGCCGACGTCACCGCGTTCAGCTTCGTGATGCCGATCTTCGCCACCGTGCTGGCGGCGCTTCTGCTGAACGAGAAGGTCGGACCGCACCGCGCGCTCGCGGTCGTGATCGGCTTCGCAGGCGTGCTGCTGATGGCCGAGCCGCACGGCGTGTTCGGTTCCTCGGCCGGTTCGGCGGTGGGCGCGGGCGCGGCGCTCACCGGCGCGCTGCTGTCGGCCTTCGTCGTCGTCTTCATCCGCCACATGAGCGCGACGGAGACCAGCGAGGCGATCGTGTTCTATTTCATGGTCGTCTGCGCGAGCGCCGGCGCTGTGTCCATGCTGTGGTGGTTCAAGCCGCTCGGCTGGGAGCAGACGGGCCTGCTCGTCCTCTGCGGGCTGATGGGCGGCGTCGGCCAGCTCTGCATGACCTATTGCTACCGCTACGCCGAGCCGTCGCTGCTGGCCTCGTTCGACTACGCGGCGATGGTGTGGGCGGTGGCGCTCGGCTACCTCTTCTTCGCCGAGATCCCCGAGCGCATCGTGCTTGCCGGCGCGGGCGTGGTGATCGTCGCGGGCCTTTATATCGTCTGGCGCGAGCGCCGCGTGCATCGCGAGCACGTCGCGGAAGGAAGCCTCACCTAGCGAAAAGGCCCGCAGAGGGACGCTGTCCGCAGGCCTTTTTCGGGTTTCCGAAGCTCCGGCGAGCAGCCGCGAGCCCAATCAAGAAGCAGCGGACAGACATCTTCGCATTCGTCCGCGGGATTACGGGAACTTGCGTTCCACGCGGGCGCGCCTGGACTTGCACCCTTCCCTGTCTGACCTGCCCAAGCGACGATTAGAGCAACGGCAAACGTGCCTCTTGCAACTTCCGCATCGAGAAATGGTGATTGCAACCGGGAGTTCAAGGGGTGCGGGCAGAATTATTTTCCGTATACGGAACATATGTTCCGAACTTTCCTCTCCCCTTGAGGGAGAGGAAGAAAAAACATGGGTTTGGGCTGAGCGTGAGCCGAAGACCAAGCCCTTGATTTTTCAGGTGAGGGGTGAGTCTGGCTGCACCAACCAATCTCCCCTCACCAGCAAAATCTAAGCACTTAGCTGCGCTTGCGCTCCGCTAAGTGCAAGATTTTGCGTCCTCTCCCTCAAGGGGAGAGGAGGAGATGGCCATCGCATCCAACTCCGCGACCAGCGCGTCGCCGAAGTAGTAGGCAAGCTCTCCGCGTACGCCTTCGTAGAGCGTCGGGCCATTGCCCGAGCAAACGAGACTGCGATCCACCGCCTCGCTCGACGCCACCAGACAGCCATGCTCGAAGGTCAGGGGAAAAAGGATGCTCACCATCGGCTTCAAGAGGTGATAGTCGAGCCCGTTCTGAAGGCACCATGCATGGATCAGGCAGCCGCGTCCGTCTTGCTTGTGAAAGACGCAATGGCTGCCGCGCACGCGCGTGCGGCGGTGGCGAGCGGAGGGGAACTCGGCGTCCTCGACGATCTCGTCGGTGAACCATTCGCTCTTCGGCACACCGATGAACGCCTCGAAGCCCTCGCCCAGCGCGAGCAGCGTCTGCGCGTTCTCCGCATCGATATCGACGCCGTAGGAGCAGCACTGGTCGCCGCAGAAGCCGCAACTCATGCAATGCGTGAAATAGCGCAACGCGAAGATCTGCGTATCGACGCTGCGCAGCACGGGAGCCTTGAAGATCGAAGGATACGCGCGCGACAGCGCGGCGACGCTCATGCGTGCAGGGCGGCGAGCGCCACGCGGTTGATCAGCTCGTCGTAGGAGATGCCGGCCTGCTCGGCGGCGGCGGCGAAGCCGGCGTCGGTCGAGATGCAGCAATTGGGATTGATCTCCAGCACCCAGGGCTTGCCGTCCGCATCGACGCGGTAGTCGACGCGCGCGTAGCCGCGCAGCGAGAACAGGTGCCACACCTTCTTCGTCGTCTCGACGAGCTGGCGGGCGAGCTCCGGCTCCTCGGCCTCGCAGCCGAAGCGGCGCTGGCTGCCGCTGTAGTCGAACGTGTCCTCTTCCCATTTCGCGGCGAAGCTCACGAGCTTGGGCTTGCCGTCCGGCCATTCGTCGTTGAACCGCATCTCGGCCAGCGGGAAGACCGTCGGCCCGCCCTCGCCCGCCATCACCGCGATGTTGAACTCGCGCCCGTCGACATAGGCTTCCGCGAACCAGCGGCCGCCGAATTTCTTCCTGCAATGCTCGGCGCGCGCCCGCACTTCGCTTCCCGGCACGACCGACGCGTCGTCGATGCCGACCGAGGAGTCCTCGTCCGCTGCCTTGACGATGTAGAGCGCGTCCGCGTCGAGGCCGTCCCAGCCGGGGCCCACGGCCCAATGCGGCGTCACCACGCCGCCGACGCGCAGCACGTTCTTGCCGAAGGGCTTGTCCGTCGTGGCCGCGAAATGCGCCGCGGTCGCGCCGGTGTAAGGCACGCCCAGCCGGTCGAGCATCGCGGGCGCCAGCGACGAATAGATGCCGGCGCCGAACACCGACTCGACCACGTTGAACACGACGTCGGGCTTGTGGGTGTCCAGGAGACCTTTGAGGAACGCCATGTCGGGCGCGAAGGCGGCCTTGGGCGCCTGATGACCGCGCTTCTCCAGCGCGTCGGCGACGGCGGCGGCGGAATCCAGCGTGTCCAACTCGTCGGGCGGCGCGTCCGGCGCCACGTCGGAATGGAGGACCAGGACCCGCATGTGGTTCAGGCGGCCACGACCCGCGGACGCGGCTTTACTTTGAGGTCCGGATGACGCTTGAAGAACGCCGCCATGATCTTGGCCACGAGCTGGGCATGGTTGATGCCCTTGCGTTGCGCGATCAGGCAGAGGTCCGAATATTCGGGACGCAGGCCTGCGAGCGGGTTGACTTCGATGAAATGCGGCTTGCCGTCGGCGTCGCAGCGGATGTCGACGCGCCCGCCATCGCGGCAGCGCAGCGCCCGCCATGCCGCCAGCGCAACCTCGCCCGCCGCCTTGGTGTTCTCCGCGTCGGCTTCGACGATGGAGACCTTGTCGTCGGAATACTCCTTGTTCTCGTAGCCGTAGCCGTCGCCCACCCAATTGCCGATCGGCACGATCTCGGACGCGCCCAGCACCGCGGCGTCGTCTCCGGTGCCGACGATGCCGACGGTGAACTCGCGGCCGGGGAGGAACTCCTCCACCAGGACCGGCTGGTTGAACTTGGCGAGCAGGGTGCCCGCTACCCGGCGCAGGTCGCGCGCGTTCTCGACCTTGGAATCCGCGCCCACGCCCTTGCCCGATCCCTCGCGGACGGGTTTCAGGAACAGCGGGAAGGCCAGATCGACCTTCTTCACGTCGGCAAGCTTCTCGATGATGCGGAAATCGACCGTGGGGACGCCCGCGTCGCGCACCACGCGCTTGCACATGCCCTTGTCGAGCGCGAGCGCCAGCGTCAGCGGATCGGAGAAGACATATGGGATGTCGTAGATGTCGAGGATCGCGGGCACCTGGGCCTCGCGGGCCACGCCCTTCAGCCCTTCGCAGAAATTGAACACGGCATCGAAGTGCTCGCCCTTGGCGAGCTTTGCGATCAGATGCTTCACCGAGCCGATGCGCACGGGCGTCAGCCCCAGCCCGCCGAGCGCCGAGCAGATCGCGGCGATGGTGATCTCACTGTCGAACTCGGCCGTGTCCTCCTCGCTCATGCCCATGGCGAGGTAGTCGGCCCTGAGATCGTAGGTTACGCCGATGCGCATCAAGCCCCCTTGTCGCTTCCCAGGCTCCCGCCGGGATCGGGATAGCGGTACACTTTCCCCTCGAAATTCCTGAGCAGCAGGTCGTCGCCGTCGCGGCCGACCACGGGGTCCGGCGCGAGCTGGATCTTGCCGCCACCGCCGGGTGCGTCGACCGCAAAGATCGGGGTCGCATAGCCGGTGGTGTGGCCGCGCAGCGCCTGGATGATCTCCAGACCCTTGCTGACCGGCGTGCGGAAATGGCCCGAGCCGCGGATCGGGTCGCATTGATAGAGGTAATAAGGTCTCACCCGGCGCTTGAGCAGGCCGTGCATCAAGGGGACCATGACGGCAGGGCTGTCGTTGATGTCCTTGAGCAGCACCGTCTGGCTGCCGAGCGGGATGCCGGCATCGGCCAGCCGCGCCGTCGCCTCGGTCGTCTCCGGCGTGAGCTCGTTCGGGTGGGTGAAGTGCAGGCTCATCCACAGGGGATGATGCTTCTTCAGGATCGCGACCAGGCTCTTGGTGATGCGCTGGGGCGTGACCGTCGGCATCTTGGAGCCGATGCGGACGAACTCGATGTGCTTGATGGCGCGCAGGCGGCCGAGCAGCCAGTCGAGCTTGTCGTCGCCCAAGGTCAGCGGGTCGCCGCCGGAGAGAAGGACGTCGCGGACCTCCGTGTGAGTCTCGAGATAGGCCAGCGCCTGGTCCCATTGGCGGGTCGAGAACTGGTACTCGCCGCCCGGATTGCCCACCACCCGGGCGCGGGTGCAATAGCGGCAATAGGTCGAACATGTCCCCGTCGTCAGGAACAGCACCCGGTCGGGGTAGCGGTGCACGAGGCCGGGGGCCACGGTGTCGTGGTCTTCGCCGAGCGGATCGTCGTCCTCGCCGGGCAGGCGGACGTACTCGTCGCCGGTCATGATGTGGGTGCGGCGCAAGGGCTCGCGCGCGTCCGTCAGGCTCATCAGGCTCGCATAATAAGGTGTGATGCCGACGGGGAGCGCGCCTTCGTGGCGCTCGACGGCCGTCCGTTCGTCGTCCGAAAGCCTGAAAATACGGCTCAATTCCGCGAGATTCTTGATCCTGGCGCGCATCTGCCAGCGCCAGTCGTTCCACTCGACCGTGGAGGTGTTGGGCCAGAAGCGGCGGTAGAACGCCTTGGTGTCGACGCCGACCGGAAAGCGCAGCGGCGCCGGCCGGTGCGCTCTCGCCTCGATGTTCGTGAAGCTGGTCTGATGCGCGTCCGGCTTCGGGCGGACCGTCCGTAGCGGGGGCTTGAGCTCTCGCCGCCGCAGCACCTGGAGACTCATCGGTGTCTCGCAACCACTCCCGCCATCACGTCCGAAACCCCAGCGGTCTCTCGTCGACGCGACAACAACATGTGCCGATATTTAGCGATTGAACCGGCTTGTCAAGTGAAGGGGGGTGAGTACTGGAACAGATGCGCATTTTCTCAAGCAAAACGACTGCGAAAATCGATGAATTCTTGAAGAACTAGCAAGTGATTACAAGTATTCGCAACGCACGACCCCTGCGCCTCGCCTACTCCTTAGCGAATGTTTTTTGAGACCAGCCGCTTGCGGGCCTTGGCGACCACTTCGCGCATCCCTTCGTAGCTGTGCGCGCGCGAAGAACATGCGCGCGAAGCGGAAGTCTTCAACGCGCTTATGACTTCATCGCTCGGCGCGTGCATGAGTCTGTGAGTCGTTGATGAAGCGTTGTCTCGATCGCTCGGTTTTGTGCAGGAAGCGCGACTCACTCCTGCGGCGGAGTCGTGATCTGGCTCGGCGGCGTGACTCGGTAGAGCGTGATGTGAACCGGCCGGCCGCGCGAGTAGTTGAAGCCGGAGATGGCATCGATCGGCTTGGCGTCGGCTTCCATCTCGGCCAGATGGGCGAGGAAGCGCGGCCGCTGTCCGTCCTCGACCGCTACCAGTCCACCTTGCGCCGCCCCGATCTCGGCGGCGAGCGTGCCGTCGGTCAGCCGCGTCTGCGTTCCGATCAGGAACATGGCGCTGGGCTCGACATAGCCGGCGAGCACCGGCGGCGGATCGTCCTTGCCCATGTGGCCTGCGATCATCTTCGCCTCGCGCGGGCTGACCATGAGCTGGTCGAGCCTGGGCAGCACGTCCAGCGTCGCCGCCCACAGCGTCACGATGGAGGCGAACGCCGCGAAGGCGACCGCCACCGGCTTCGAGCCCCGCAAGGCGCTCACGACCGCCGCCAGCGACAGCACTGCTGTGGCGCCCGCGGCGGCAAAGAGATCCCACGTCGTTCCCGCGCCGTAGAGCCTGGGGAGATAGACGATCGCCACGCAGAGAAGCCCCGCGCCCAGCAGGAAATGCAGGCTGGAGCCGATCGGCAGCCATCGGCGCCGCCATGCGGGCAACCCCGCCTCGGCTGGGGCAAGAACGAACGCCGCCGCCATCATCGCAAGCGCCGGATAGAGCGGCAGGATGTAGTGCGGAAGCTTCGTCGGCACGATCTCGAACACGGGCCAGGACGCGACCCAGGCGAGGAGGAACCGCGCGGCCGACTGGCGGTGGCTGAGGATCGTCGCGGCCAGCGCGGGCGCAAGGAACAGCGTCACCGGCCAGAACGTCGCCGTCGTCGCGAGCAGGTAGTAGCCGGGCGGCAGGCCGTGGGATTCCTCGCCGCCCGCGAGCTTGGCGCCGAAATCGTGGCCGAGCGACTGCTGATAGAACGCGCCGTGGCTCTTGAGCGCGATGGCGATGAGCCAGGGCGCCACGATCACGAGCGTCAGCGCGATGCCCCAGACCGGACGCAAGCGGCCCAGCCATCGCCAGTCGCGATCCCACAGCACCAGCACCAGCGCCGTCGCGCCGCATACGCCCAGGATCACCGGCCCCTTGATCAGGATGCCGAGCGCGAAGGAGAACCAGCCCAGCATCGCGAGCCTGAAGCTCAGCGCAGGCTGGGCGGGATCGCGCGCCAGATAGGCCCTGAGCAGCACGCCCTGCGTCCCGATGACGGTGGCGAGCAGCACCGCGTCGGTCTTTGCGATCTTGGCCTCTGACGACAAGAGCAGCGTCAGGCCCAGGAGCAACGCGCTCAGGAACGCGCCCTCCACGCCCAGGAACGCGCTCGCGCACCAATAGGCGAGCGCCACCGCCGCGAGCGCGCCGATCAGCGAAGGGATGCGATAGGTCCAGATGTGGTTGCGCGCGGTGTCGCCGGTGACGGCGCTCACCGCCTCGGTCGTCGCCGCCTGCATCCAGTAGATGCCGACGGGCTTCTTGTAGCGCGGCTCGACGCCGAAGCGGATATCGACGAAATCGCCCGTCTCCAGCATCTGCTTGCTGGCCTGGGCGAAGCGGCTCTCGTCGCGGTCGAGCGGCGGGATGGTGAAGAAGCCGGGCAGCCAGGCGACCAGGCAGATCAGGAACAGGAGCGCGAGCGGCCGGCGTCGGATCAGCTCGAGAGCGGTCTTGCCCATGTGGCGGCCCTGTTCCTTGGGGAGGCCGCCTTGTATAAGGCGCCCGCATCGGTTGGCAAAGGCGCGAAATGGCGGCGGAGACGGCGTTTTCCCTGATCGTCGCGGTCAAGGACGAGCGCGAGAACATGGCACCCCTGATCGCCGAGATCGCAGCCAGCATGGCGGGCCGCGACCCTGCCACCTATGAAGCCGTCTTCATCGACGACGGCTCGAGCGACGGCACGGAAGAGGAGCTGGTGCGCCTGAAAGCCGTGCTGCCGGCGCTGCGCGTGCTGGTGCATGGCCGCAATCTCGGCAAGAGCGCGGCGCTGCGCACCGGCATCCGCGCCGCGCGATTCCCCATCGTCGTCACCATGGACGGCGACGGGCAGAACGACCCGGCCGACATCCACACCATGCTCGCGCCCTTCGACGGCGCCGGACCGGAACTCGGCATCGTCGCGGGCCAGCGCATCAAGCGCGAGGACACGTTCTCGAAGCGCTGGGCGTCGAAGATCGCCAACCCGATCCGCCGCTGGCTGCTCAACGACGGCACGCGCGATTCGGTCTGCGGCTGGAAGGCGATGCCGCGCGAGGTGTTCCTCGCCCTGCCCTATTTCGACAACATGCACCGCTTCCTGATCGCGCTCGTGATGCGCGAGGGTTATCAGGTCAAGCTCATCGACGTGCGCGACCGCCCGCGCGCGCACGGCACGTCCAAATACACCAATTGGGGACGGCTCATGGTCGGCATTCCCGATCTCTTCGGGGTTGCGTGGCTGATGCGCCGCTTCCGCGGCAAGGTTCAGGCGAAAGAGCTTTGAGATGCAGACGCTGACGGATTGGCTTCTGGCGGTGGTCCGCCACCCTTACGACATGTGGGACGCCATCGGCTTTTTGGGCGCGATCGTGTTCGGCGCGCGCTTCATCATCCAGTGGCTGAAGAGCGAGATGGAGGGCAAGAGCGTCATCCCCATCGCGTTCTGGTACTGCAGCCTGGCGGGCGCGCTGATCAACCTCGTCTACGTGATCCACCTGCGCAGCCTGCCGCTGGTCCTGGGCAACGTGCTTCCCCTCTTCATCTATGCGCGCAACCTTTATCTGACCTATCGCGAGCGCGGACAGGTGGCGGGGGCGGCGTAGGGTACCTTCCCCCCAAAGCAAAAGGTCGTCATCACCCGGTCACGCTTCTCGCGCGATCCGGGTGACCCAATTTTGCGCTGGTTGCCAAATTGGGTCGCCCGGACCCTCACGGGCCGGGCGATGACGGTTTTGGATTTTGGGGAAAGTGCAACCCGACCGCCCGCCCTTAACCATAACTTCACAAGGCTGCCTCACCCCGGCCCCTGTTCCGCCCCATTGTGATACAGTAAATAAGGTGACGGGGTTCTACACCACGGGGAGATTTCCATGCTTCGCCTGATTCCGCTGCTTATCATCCCGATCGCGATCTACAATTTCGTCGCGCTCGGCGGCAATGTGGCCGGCCATCACGACATCCAGTCGATGATCACATCGACCTTCTCCATCAAGATGTTCTCGGGCGACGAATGGAAGCTCAGCTTCGCCGACTTCCTGCTGCTCTCGGGCGTGGCGCTGCTCTTCATCGAGGTGATCAAGGCGACGCGCACCACCTCGAGCGAGCTGATCAACCACGGTCTTTCGATGCTCGTCTTCGTGGTCGCGCTGGTCGAGTTCATCACGCTCAAGGGCTTCGCGACCTCGACCTTCTTCTTCCTGATGCTCTACACGCTGTTCGACGTCGTGGCGGGCTACACCATCTCCATCGTCGCCGCCGAGCACGATCTGGGCCTGGGCAAGGCGGGAACGGATTAGGTTTCCCCGCAGGGCGACCGGCAGCCGGGCGGCCCCAAGCCGCCCGGTTTGCTTTGCGTGCGTTTTCCTATAAATCCCTGCCCTTCCCTGGGTGGACAGGTGGCCGAGCGGTTGAAGGCGCACGCCTGGAAAGTGTGTAACGGTTAATAGCCGTTCGAGGGTTCGAATCCCTCCCTGTCCGCCATTGCCCACATTGTTTCCCAATGTGGACAATGTGATAGCGGAAGAACGTCCGTTCTACCCACGAACCGACCCACGAATCGACTGCGGCCGGGAGCGGTTCAATTTGTCGCAGCGTTTAGGATCGCCAGAAGCCTTTGCGCGTCTTCTTGGCTTGACCGATCGGGGTGTCGGGAGGAATGCGAACTCTGCCTATGAGCTTGCCCAATCTCAGGCGGATAGCCTGAACAATACTGCTATCAGCTTCCCTATCGGATCGACGTGCTAGGTCTGCCAGAACGCCGCGCGCGAAGCCTTCGCCCAAGCGCTCCCACGCTTCATCAGGTAAGCCGTATCTCTCGACAGGCAGAACAATCTTGCCGCGCGGCCTCATGGCTTCCAGTGCGAACACAATTGCACGCGTAGCCTGATCGTAGGCATAGGGATCGTTCACCCAATCCTCGCAGCCCTCGAAGTTGAACGCGCTCGCCCCGAGTGCGCGCGTTCCGGTGAGCTGAGCCACTTGGGCAAGCAGCAACTGAAGCCCGGTCCAAGGTCGGCCGAAGGCTAAATCAAGGGCATCGAAGAGCGTGCTCTGCGAATTGAAGGTCTGCTCCAAGCGGAATTCGGCTTCCTGGCTTTGCGAGCGTCCGCTGGCATGGGAGGCCTGATCCAGCCTGAGCTTGGTTTCCTTGGTGACTCTCAGACCCAACGGCACGCGCTCGCCCGGCAAGGGCGGTCGTCCGGGGCCTCGGGGCGCGGCGGCTTGTGGCGACATGGTTCTCGTTCCTGCTTTATATATATAGCAGATATTGCTATCGTCGCGGCGGGTCAAGAGCGCTCGGCACCGTCTTCGGACACGCCGGGACAGAAGGGGACGAACGGAGACAACGACGTGGATCAAATCGCACCCCAGGCCTATGACATGCGTTCATTCTGCACGGCCTATGGCATCTCGCGCAGCTTCGCCTATGTCGAGATCAAGGCCGGACGGCTGAAGACGCGCAAGGCGGGACGGCGCACGCTGATATCGCGTCAGGCGGCAGACGATTGGCTCAACAGCCTGAATTGCGGCGTCGGGCAGGCACCGGGGAAACCCCGGCCTCCGTCATCCCCGCCGCCAGCCAAAACCTTACGGTAAGACCGGCCGTGACTGACCGCCGCTCCCGATCCAGTCTCTCGCTCGATCACCCAAGACGTGCCGCAGAACAAACATCGGAGCCGGGAACGGAATCCCAGGCCACACACCTATCCCGCTCCAGCGCACACACGTTGCACACACCAAGCCGCACACCTAGCCATCCCAAGGCCACACACCAAGGGAACTCGAAGAAACCTCCAAGGAAATCGAAGAGGATTCGAACCGTCCCGGATGTATTTGGCAACGAGCGCCTGGAGATCAAACTCGATGATCTTCTCCGCGACCCCGATCCCCGGCTTCGGATGTATGTCTATCGCATGCGGGACAGTCTCAAGCTCATGCCTCCCATTCTCGTCTGCGCGCCGTTCTCCGGTCTGCTCGACTACCTGCGCGACAAACACCACGGCGGGGATTTCGCGCTCATTGTCCGTCGCGCCAAGACCATCGAGCTGTCCGGCGTCGTCCGCATAGCGCCGCCGCCCCTCCGTTGCCGATAATCCGCGCGACAATTCGTTCGGTTCGAATCCCGTCCGGTGCGCCATTCCCGTACAAAAGTACGAACTTCGCCGTCGAGGGCTTGCGCCGCTATGGGGCCTAGAGGGGGCTATTTGCACGGTCTTCTCCACCAGTTGCGGAACGCTGACCGTCGAAGCTTTTCCTGGACCCAGTAGACCCTCTGTCAAGTTTCCAGGAATTCTGCGGCTTGCGTGCCTGCACGACTTTTGGAAATTGAAAGGCGAACGCGCATTTACGCGAATCAGCAGCAGTGATTCGCGGTTGTTCGGACGGGCTTCAAACCCCTTCCCTGTGCCAAGCGCAAAGCATTTCTGAATTGACGCTCATGAAGAGGGGACGCCGAAACCGGCAATGGCGGCGTTCAGAAAGCACGCTATCCGCTGAAGGCCCCTATAGGGCCCCTTACTAGGGCCTATGGAGTCGTGCAGACCGCCTTTCGCCAAATGGAATAGGGGCTACAAAGGGCCCATTTTGTTGGGGTCTAGATAGGGTCATAGGCCCCAATAGGGGCCCCTACCCCTACCTATTTGGGCCCATTGCGCTCTAATTTTTGCGCGTGTTGTGGTCGTCACCGCGTGTGCGCGCAATATCCAAACTCATCGCGGGGCGGGCCATCGGCGCGAAGCGTGATCCTACGTTCTTTTGCGTACCATTGATCCATCTGCGTCTTTTGCCACCGGTGACTTGTGAGCTTTGGCGATAGGCGGCTAAGGAGAAAGCTCATATGCTATGCCCATCTGAAACTTGCCGCCGTACGATGTTGTGCCGAAAAGATGCTGACTTGAATCCAAAGTGGGCCCGGCTGAAGGGATACTGCCGTCGAGGCATTTGGCACGCGCACAGAAACTATAGAGCACTTGATACCCGTTAGTACTGTTGTACTCGAAGATCAGGCCGCCACCGCCCTTTGTGCTTGCTGCTGCTGTTCCGTACACATTTCCCGAACCGTCAATACGCATCCCGCCCATGTCTTCGGCCTGAGTGCCGTCAGCGCACCCAGCATCTGAGCAGAATTCGTGCAGAATGTTGAACGTTCCGTCCGCCGCAATTTCGTAGAGCAAGCCGCAATCCGGAGGGTCGGGACAATTTGCGCCGGTCCCGCCTTCGTAGGTTACACCATAAAAATTCCCGCCGCCGTCCAGAACAGGCTCGGCAAAGGTGAAAACGCCATCGGCGCAGAATGCGAGAGTGCAAAAACTATGAAGAACGGTTTCTATCCAGGGGACACTCGTGCGCACCGTTGTTGGAACGGCGAGTTTGAACGCCGTGCCGTTATTGGCCGTGCCGCCGCTGGCGGTAAGCCCGTACAGATTGCCAGATACATCCATCGTCATCCCAGCCGCTGGCGCGGAACCATCGGGGCATCCTTTTAGGTTCTGAACACAGAACGAGTAGATAACGCTCTGTTGCCAGCCGCCTCCGCTCTGCGGGCTGATTGCATAGGCAGCACCGGAGTCATATCGGCCGCCCGTCGAAGTCGTTCCATATAGCGGAGAAACGCCATCGTAGAGATTGCCCTGCTGTTGGCCTGCGTAGCTCAGATTGCCAATGGGCGTAATACCGTCGCGACAATGCTTCTCGGAGCAGAAACTGTAGATGACCGTATACGTCCATTTTCTGTGTTGATCAGGCGACAACTCATAAATCGTGCCGTCATTTTCCGTCCCGCCGTCGCGCGTAGTGCCAAATAGATTACCGTTCACATCGACAACGAGCCTGTTTTGCACGACGTTGCCGCCATCGGGACAACCATTCTGTTGGCAAAACATGTGAAGGGTTTTGTACTTCCACTGCTTTTGTCCGGGCTGGGGTACCAACTCATAGATCAGCCCATGATCGTCGTCTTCAGCCACACCGAACAGATCACCTGTGCCGTCTAGCGAAACCGGCGCAAAAGGATCTCCGCATTGCGGCTTGTCGCAAAATGAATGGAGGTTTTGGACGCTCTCCGATGAGCGGCTATGGGCATACGCGCCATTCGCACCAAGAATAAGCAATATGCAAAGACTAATGCTTGACGATACCGCTCGCATGGCAAGCTCCTCCGAACTCAATCTCGAATACAGCGGAAAATCGCAACTTCCGCTAGTAGGGCTAACTATTTGTTCGGGGCTAGTTGGAAAATTTGGGCAGGTCATCGTCGCATTAAAAACATGTTCTATTGCTGGAATTGCCGCACGGCCTCAGCTCGATAGTCACCAAATGGGCTCGTCCGCGCCTCGCCGGCTGACTCACTTGGAACCCGGTCTAGACGACGGCGCTTTCGATTCTGCCAGCGCCCAGCTACCGGGTCATGTATCCACACCCCCCCGTGTTACTTGGACGGGGTAATTCATCACAGATCACTCAACGTTCGCTGAGAGCTTTGTTCTTTCCGTCTTTGAGCGTGTGGCGAATCGGGTCTACTATAGATTTGCAGGCCACACTTGCGGACCGTGGATCATTCGCGTCGTTTGCGTGGTCGCCCCGGTGCCTGCATCTAAAACAACTCGCGCATGGCCCTCCCATGATTAGACTCCTGGACTTACCCCGCGCACAACCTTCATCTGGGACCCCAACGGCAACATGTCTTAGAAAAATGGCGATTACACATCGTGCACAAAAATTCTTCGCTTCGGGTACTGCCGTGATAAACTTCTCTCCTGCGCACGCGCATTTTGAGGAGGCTTACTTGCGAAACCATTTCGCCATCTTTGCCGACGAATCAGAAAAGAAAACTGACGTGATAGGATTGCGCATGGTATTTGAGGCCATGCGAAAGTTTCCTCAGTTTGGTGGAAACACCACACTGTTCGTCTCCGGCCAGCCTCCCGCCATCTCCTCATCTGCTACAACCGGCGATACGGCTGTTAGTCCGTCGACTATTCCGATACCCAAGCCAACGTCTCCACTAGATACACTGCCAGATCAGTCTAGCTACCTTATGTCCTTAAGGCCCGCAGACCTTTTCATTCACGCTATAGCTCCGCCTGCGTTGGGAATAGCAAAAGGCCAATGGGAGGCTTATTACAATGTAGCTTGGCTACGAACAAATGGAATTCAGGAATGGGTTGCGCGACCTGCGTTTCCCGATCCTCCACTACCAAATCAACTGTATTTGGAGCGTAAGAATTATTGGAAACTCATTGTTCAAAGGGTAATTGTTGGTCCTCAAACTTTTTCTTATACAGATTTGTCGAAAGCAGGGATGTCGACGACGAAAGTAAATATATTAAGTAGCGAGCTAGGCATATCAATCGAGGGCCTATCCTCCAAAGCTTCTCAAGTCTTCCAATCTTCCGTAACCATTACCACTGAGGAAGACATCACGAACGCGTATCAAGTGCCGGTTGCAGCGGGAACAACGGTAGTGTGGGCGCTGTGGCAATGGGTTGAAGAATACAGGATTTGCAATGAGGCATTCGTAGAGATCAACTATCGTGGCTCGTGCACCACTCTCGACGAGGGACATATAGACTTTGATTTTCCGGCGACGAGTTTCGAAAATCCGTCAAGACTATTCCATGCTGAAGTAACCCCGTTTTCTAGTCATGACAACTCGATTAAGAATGGCGCACCGTACTGGGTCAGCGTGCTATGAAAGTTACGTAAATCGAAGGCTTTGTTTGGAGAACACCGCGAAGCTCCCGTGGCCATCTTCAGGCCGGTCGCGTAGCGCTCGAAAGAATTGACTCTGTCGCCACGGCGGCGCAGCTTTATTTCTGCGGCGCATGCCGAGACAACCCTTTCGATCCCGTGGCGTGCCAGAGCCGCTTGTCGAGAATTTCCCAAAGAGCAGAATGAAGGCCGGGGTTATTCATGGAGCCGCTGTAGCACCTCCGCTGGTCGTGTCAACGCGCCAACCGTTGCCATAGCGCGGCATTGCGTTTCACTTATCCGCCTCCCGATAATTTGAGAACTCGCCGCGACCGGCGCTACATTCTGTGAGATGAAACTCTTTTAGCGGGGGCCTTTCCGGGAGCGGCTTATTTAAGAGCGCCGACCACGCGGGCTCAAAGGCATCCCATTGTTCTTCCGTGCCAAGCAATCCGCCAAGCACGACAAGCGTAGACGAGTCATGCGTGCCGCTGTCGTCAAAGAACCCACCTATAGTCACGCCGATTCTGCCTAGCGACTTGCCACAACTAGGCCCTGTTTACAAAGTGTTGAAGAGGAACTTCTCGCGGGACATTTGCACGCGCCGCTACTCGGAAATCATTCCAATCGTGCGCAGCCAAGTTTCGAACAATTGAGGCCAGTCGGTAACCGGAAGCGGCGTTCGCCGCAGTCCGAACGCATGACCACCCTGTGCGTACAAATGCATTTCCGCCGGCACGCCGACTTTCGCCAGTGCCGTGTAGTAGACCAGTGATTCGTCAAGAGGGTCTATGTCAGCGTTTTCTGCCTGCACCACGAATGTGGGTGGTGTTTCGCTGGAGACTGGAACATTCGGATTCAGACTGTCGTTATCGGTCGCGAGGTGCCCCGGATAGACAAGCGCGGCAAAATCCGGACGGGCGTTCTCTTTGTCGGCATCATCGACCGGTGCGTACAAGCGTTGCTGATATTTCGTGCTGATTTCCGCCGCGAGGTATCCGCCGGCCGAAAACCCCATGACGCCAATCTTGTGCGGATCGATATGCCATTCCTTGGCGTGAAGGCGCACAAGCCCCATGGTTCTTTGCAAGTCCTCCAACGACCGTGTCGATGTCACGAAATCGTCGACGGGATGACAATCGCATCGCCAATCATAAGGTTCACTCGGGACGCGATACTTCAACAAAACACACGTGATGCCCTTCGATGTCAGCCAGTCGCAGATCTCGGTGCCTTCGAGGTCGATAGCCAGCACTGAGAAGCCGCCGCCGGGAAGCACCACGACCGCAGCCCCGGTGTTCTTCCCCTCCGGCGCATAGATCGTCATCGTGGGTTGGGTGACGTCGGTGACCCACGTCCACGGTTTGCCTGCAACCGGGTTGTCGGACTGCCCTTCGGTTTCTGGCCCCCGAGCTGGCTGCGCATCAGGCGCTGCGCCCGGCCATATCGGTATTTGGGTATGCCCCGGAGCGGGTTGCCACGGAGTCGCCAACGGAGGCTGCCAAGGCGCCGCCAATGCGTGTTCGCTGCCAAACGCGAGCAGCGCACAAACCGCAAAAATTGAGAACTTCATCATCCGCCCCAGATTTTCAGATGAATATTCTCTAAGCCTTGCTTACTGAGTTGCATAGTGTAGACATCTGCGTATAGCGGCGACATGAAGCGCATCGAGGAACGAGCGCGCGAGCTTGTCATATCGGGTGGCGATAGCCCGATTGATCTTCAGGGGTCCGATCATGCGCTCGATGTGGTTGCGCTCGCGATAGATGCGCCTGTTCCATTGGATTTTGGCTTTACGCGTAGATTTGGGCGGAATGCAGGAGCGGATGCCTGCGTCATGCAAGCCGGCGCGGATGGCTTCAGTGTCGTAGCCTTTGGCGCCTTCTGCCTGACGCTCGCTTTCACTGGCGCACGAATATCCGAAGCGCTCGCCCTCACGGCCGAACGGTTAGACGCAAGTAACGAAGCGATTGTTTTTGAGACGTTGAAGCAGCGGAGGCGCGGCGTGTTCCGCGCGGTCCCAATACCGCGCCGATTGCTTTGCTTCATAATGGACACAGCACACTCGCTCAAATCTAATGCGACAACCGACCGGCTATGGCCGTGGGGCCGAACAAACGCGTGGAAACAGGTTAAGCGCGTGATGAAAGCCGCTGGATTATCTGACGCGCTCTGCAAACCGAAAGCACTTCGTCACGGCTTCGCCATCGATGCCGGGCAAAACGGCGTGCCGTTGAACATTGTACAGCGCTGGCTCGGACATGCCCGTATCGAGACGACCGCCATTTATGCCGGAGCAATCGGCGAAGAAAAGCGGAATTTGGCGCGCAGGATGTGGAAATCGGTCGAAGGCGTGTTCCGCGATTCATAGCCGCTTCCGACCCAGACCGCGCAGAACCGCGCGCAATTCTCGGCGAGTGTCATTTCGGCCACCAAAGATGCCTGCTTGCGAATTTCGGTTGAACTTGTAAGGCTACTACACTTCAGCTTGAACATCGCGGCGGCTTGCATAATGGCCCCGACCGCAACGTCTTTTTCAAACTCTGGATTGGGCAATTTTCGGTGAAGCATGGCAAATTTCAATAAGTGGTGTGACCGTGCCGTCGAGAAAATAGACGATCACGAAATCGACTTAGTCTCGGAGCAGGTGGGGAAGCGCCAAATTGGTATTGCCTCAGTCGCTGCTGTCGTACCAGGTCACTACGCATCGACCGCCCGCATCGCTCATGTGCTGCGAAAGCTAGGCAAAACAAAAGCTGCCGGTTTCATCGCGCAGAAACTTCCGACAAGCAAGAATCTTCGTTCAGGCGACCTCGGTGAAATTGTCGCCACCAGCTACGTACGCGAGTTTTTCCCCTACACTCATGCGGTTAATCGCCTCCGTTGGAAGGACCACCGCGAAATGGCAATGCGCGGCGACGATCTGATCGCGGTGCGGCAAGACGCGAAGAGCAAGCGCGTAGAATTCCTCAAAGGCGAAGTCAAAAGTCGTGTTTCGTTGACGGCTAAAGTGATTTCCGACGCGCGCAAGGCGCTGAGGAAAGATAACAATCGCCCATCGCCGCATGCCCTTTCCTTCATAGCTGACCGTTTATACGACCAAGGCGAAATTGCAATTGCAGACGCAATAGATGAGGCACAGCTAAAAGACGGCATCAAGCTGAGTCAGGTTCAACACCTACTGTTTACATTTTCAGAGAACAACCCCTTGGAGCTGCTTAAGGCTAACTTAGCAGCCTATAACGGAAACGTCGCGCAGCGAACTGTTGGACTATTCGTCGATAAACATCAGAAATTTATCAAGGCCATTTACGACAAGGTGATCGCAAATGGCAAACACGATTGATGGCATAGTTCGCGATATTCAAGCCGGCATAGCAGCCGGCTTTAGAGGGCAATTGCTAGCGCGGGGTCAGGCTCGTGCGATGATTTGGCGAGACGGAGAACTTCCAGAGGGTGCGCCACCGTTCTCCCCGCTCCTGAGCTACGACCTATTATCTTACGGCTATTCCCTACTCAACATGAGTGTGCGGTTACTAGAACTTGGGGGTGATCCGAGTACGGCACGGTCGGGCTTTGAGCACGCAGCAAGCGCAATTGAATCGGCGGTTGTGCGCGGCGATGTTTCTGAAAGCTCGTGGGCATTTCACAACGTACTCGCGGCTGCTGCTTATCATTTGGCACGCTTTTCTGCACGCGCCTATTCGCTCCTACACCCTATATTGGACGGGGCGAATGTATCGGACGTCGAACGCTCGCTGGCTCTGCTAGTCACCCGAGACATAGACGGACTGAACGATCTCATTGTGAGGTGGAAAAAGAGTGGAAGTGGGTCAGATGAGTCAATTTCGAGTATGTTGGAGTCGTGGGACGCGGCCCCAGATGGCGCGCCACCCGTTAATGAGGATGGGGTTCCGCATATATACGAAGCAATAGAACTCGCCATAGTCGACAATTTTCACTCGGGAATCGCCACCTTCCTTCTTGCGTTGGAAAGAGGCGACAACGATCTCATCGCAGCCGCTACGTCTCTTCTTCGCAGTGGGTTAGAATCCTCAGCCGAATTCAATTTTGTTCCTCTTTGGTGGACTCATCGTCTGGCAATCCATCTAATTGGAGATCTATGGGCTGCCAGCTTCCACGTACGACTGCCTAGTGCGCCGTCTGGCCAAGAAGGTGAGACCGAATGGTGGCGACTACGCCAGTTATTTATCTCTCTGTTATATCGGCGAAAAAAATCCGAGATTGAATTGTGGCCATCCCAGCTTGATGCGGCATCTCGCGCGGTAAATCTACAGGACGACTTGGTCGTATCGCTGCCCACTAGCGCCGGAAAGACAAGGATTGCGGAACTAGCTATTTTGCGTTGCCTAGCTGCCGGAAAGCGCGTCGTCTTTGTGACGCCTCTGCGTGCATTATCGGCACAGACAGAAGTTGGCTTACAGCGCACATTTCTCTCGCTCGGAAAGTCAATATCCACCTTGTATGGGAGCATAGGTACTAGTGATTTCGAAGACGATGCGATGAGGAAGAAAGACATTGTAGTCGCAACACCAGAGAAGCTCGACTTTGCCTTGCGCAGCGATGCGTCCCTTTTGGACGATGTCGGTCTTGTTGTGCTCGACGAAGGCCATATGATCGGCCTCGGTGAGCGAGAGGTTCGATACGAAGTTCAGATTCAGCGCCTCCTTAGAAGAGCCGACGCAGCTTCAAGACGTATCGTTTGCCTTTCTGCTATTCTCCCGGACGGCGAACTGCTTGAAGACTTTGTGAAGTGGCTTACTTCAGATAAGCCCGGGGGCGCCATCAAAAGCGATTGGCGGCCGACTCGACTCCGATTTGGAGAAATAGTGTGGAACGGGGCCGCCGCGCAGCTTAATCTTCAGGTAGGAGACGAAAGGCCGTTTGTACCGAAGTTCCTTGAAGCGAAGCTGCCGCCGGTTGGTCAGCGTAGAAAGTTATTTCCCTGCGATCAGAGAGAGCTGTGCCTCGCTACAGCGTGGCGTTTGATCAGCGACGGTCAATCGGTGCTAATCTTTTGCACGTTAAAAGCGTCAGTTGAGCCTTTCGCGGACGCCATTGTGGACCTCAACCAGCGTGGAGCGCTTCCGTCCATACTGGATTGCAGCGAACAGAAGCTAGCGACTGCGCTGCAAATAGGCAGAGAATGGCTTGGCGAAAATAGTAACATCCTAAAATGCTTAAGACTAGGAGTGGCGATCCATCACGGCTCTCTGCCGACTCCCTTCCGGAAGGAAGTTGAGCGGCTCCTGCGCGATGGAGTGCTGAAGGTCACAGTATCATCTCCCACACTAGCGCAAGGTCTCAATCTCTCCGCGTCGGCACTCATTTTTCACTCGCTTACACGCAACAGAGAGGTAATAGAACACTCTGAATTCAAGAACGTTATTGGGCGAGCTGGCCGCGCCTATGTTGATGTCGAAGGCCTAATTCTTTGCCCGATGTTCGACGATCACGCCAAGCGGCAGGCAAATTGGAAAACCCTAACTTCGAAAGACGCGAGTCGCTCAATGGAAAGCGGCCTTGTCAGGCTTGTGATCACACTCTTGCTTCGTATGCGTGCGAAACTTGGTGGAGACACCAACTTGTTGATGAATTATGTGATGAACAATGCGGCGGTGTGGGATTTCCCGATCATTTCACAGGAAAAGGCGGAGTTTGCCCAGATCGAACAAAATCGTTGGAACAATTTTCTGACGAGCCTTGACACGGCCGTGCTCAGTCTTGTGGGCGAAGACGACTTTCCTGTCGGCGACATCGCCGAAAAGCTCGACGAGGTTTTGACCTCCTCTCTTTGGGAGCGGTCTCTAGCTCGGCGAACGGAGCCGACGCAAAAGCTCATCAAAGCTACACTAGAAATGCGTGCGAAGCATATTTGGACTCATTCAACCGGGATTGGACGAAGAAGCTACTTCCTGGCTGGCGTAGGGTTAGACACAGGATTGAGGTTGGACGCCGTCTCGCAAGTGGTATCTATCTTACTCATCCGGGCGAATGGTGCCGTGCTCGTCGGAGACAATGACGCGGCGATAGATGCGTTCACCTCGATCGCTGAAATTCTTTTCGCTATCCCACCATTTGTTCCGGACAACTTACCGGGAAATTGGAGAAACGTTCTAAAGGCGTGGCTTTTGGGTAGCCCAATAGCCGAATTTGCACAGGGCAATGAAGAACAAGTCCTTCGATTTGTCGAAAACGGGCTGATTTATCGGCTGGCATGGGGCATGGAGGCTGTCCGGGTTCGAGGGTTGGCGGTGAGCGACGACCTTGGAGATGGATTGACGCTCAGCGACTATGAGCTCGGCTGCGCTGTTCCGGCTGTCGAGACAGGAACGCTCAGCCGGTCAGCAGCGGTGCTTATGCAGGCTGGGTTCAATTCTCGACTAGCGGCGATTTCGGCTGTGGAACAAACGAAAGCGACGTTTCTTAATAGCAGGGAACTATACGCATGGCTTCGCTCGCAAGAGATTGAAAAAGTGAGTGCAACGGACAAGTGGCCGACCACAGAAACCGCAGAAATGTGGAAAGCATTTCGGGGAACATTTTCGGTAGAAAAAACAAAAGTATGGAAGCATCAAGCTTTCACGGTAAAGGTCGATCTGACGAAGCCATTTGAAATTACGCCGGGACAACCCTTTAGGGTTGGTGGAGAAGACGGCACTGAGTTGTTAAGCGCGACTTACGGTCCAGCCGGAACGCTGTGCAGCGCGGTTAACCCTGGACGTGCAGGCCTGCTTGTGGCGGTCGCGCAGGACGCTCCTAACATCCGGCTCGACTATTACGGTCCTGAAGACCTCTTCGCTGCTTAAGCTCTGGGTCGAATCAGGACTTTAGTTCGAGCGTGTGTGTGCGCCGCGCTGGGATGGGCAATCCAATACTTGTCACCTTCAACCGTGAACAGAATACGGCAAATTGTTCACCGTTTAACGAGGATTCCAGGACGCCGAGGATGGCTTGTAGGGGTGGGAGGAGTTGGCGCGGACCCGGAAACCTTGAACTCCAACACCTCACCTTTGGACACTTGTGCC
Organism: Alphaproteobacteria bacterium; assembly: GCA_021325375.1. Taxonomy (GTDB): domain Bacteria; phylum Pseudomonadota; class Alphaproteobacteria; order Micropepsales; family Micropepsaceae; genus Rhizomicrobium. Next base: position 44,637 of record JAJPHG010000026.1, read on the forward strand.
TCACAATGCTTCGCCCAGGCTTGCATTAGCTTCTGTCGTTTTTCGAACAGATCACCCCGCCGATAGGCCGCTTCAACTTTGTCCGCGATAGCGTGTGCGAGCGCCATCTCGGCCACGTCGCGTGGGAAGTTTGTGCGCTCGGCAGCCCAGTCGCGGAAGGTCGAGCGGAACCCGTGCGCCGTAATATCCCGGCGTCCCATGCGGTCCAGGACCGCGAGCAACGCCATGCTACTGAGAGGTTTGTCTTTCTTCGGACCTGGGAACACAAGATCGCCCTGTCGGACCTCTGCCATCTGCGTCAGGATATGGGTGGCCGGGCGCGATAGCGGGACGCGATGCTCCCTGCCCGCCTTAATCCGGCTGGCCGGAACGGTCCAGATCGCATTTTCAAGATCGAATTCATCCCAACGCGCGCCCAGCACTTCGCTGGTCCGGGCGGCCGTGAGGATTAAGAACTCGAAAGCCTGGGACGCAACGCCTTCGTGTCCTCGCAGTGCGGATAGGAATGCACCGACTTCCGCGTATGGCAGAGCCGGGTGATGTTTGACCTTGCGCACCTTGGATCGCTTGGCCAGCAGGTTCTCCAGGTGACCGCGCCAGCGCGCCGGGTTCTCGCCCTGGCGATATCCGGCCGTAGTCGCCCAATCCAGGATGCGCTCGATCCGACCGCGTAACCGGCTGGCCGTCTCGGTCTTGGTCTTCCAGATCGGCTCCAGGACCCGCATGACGAGCGCGAGGTCTACGTCCTGCACCGGCACATCCCCGAACACTGGCCCCGCATAGGTGTCGAGCGTGGCCTGCCATTGCGTGCCGTGCTTCTCGTTCTTCCACTCCGGCCGATGGCTTTCGATGTACTGCAGGGCGCAGTCCATGAACGTCCTGGACGACCGTGGACCGATCCGCGCCTTCAGGACTGCGCTGTCGCGGGCTGCAATCGGATCAACGCCCGCGAACTTGAGACGACGAGCCTCTGCGGCCTTCTCGCGGGCCTCGGCCAGTGACACGACCTGCAACGGGCCCAAACCCATCTCACGGGCGCGACCCGCCAGCATGTAGCGATAAGTCCAGGACTTCGATCCCGACGCGCCGACTTGAAGATAGAGCCCGCCGCCGTCGTGATGGAGGCCGGGCAGAGTCAGCCTTGCCGCTCCCAAGGCGGATAGTCTGTTGATGCTCCGCGCCATCCTCTACCCATGAACCGACCCACGAACGCGTCGTGGATTGACGGACACGCCGAAGGACGTGTCAGCACCGAACATGGAAAGAATCCCAGTGTTTGCAAGCTCGCGGTTGCGAGGTAGGACAAGTGTGGACAGCCTCGGACGGGACTTTTTTTGCCTCCCTGTCCGCCACCCTACGCTCCGAGGGAACTCAGGAGGTCTATGGCGGTTGTCGCATTGTCACCCTACTCGGGCGGCTCAAAACGTATCATTCCCCCCAATTTCCTGGGCCCCGACGGCCAAGCAAGCTCATTGCGCAGCTTATTGGAAACATGATGCTTGGCCCAATCATGTCCCTCCAATACATCGAGAATGTAGAGCACGTCGGAAACGGTAGCCGTGTATTTTTCCAAATCAACTGTGCCAACATCGACCTTGCCGCTGTGAGCGACTCTGTTTCGGATTTCGACAAGCTCTTGAACTGAATTGAGGGTACGTCTTAGCTTTTGCCAGAAATCAACATCGGTTCCACGCGCTTTGTGAATTGAAGGGACATAGTCTCGGAGCATTTTGTGAACTGGCGGTGACGGAATTTTCTCCATGAGCCATGACGTATCAGGTACAATTCGACTTATATGAGACTTCACGCCTACCTCTAGCGCAGTTGCTAACATCAAAAGTCCGCTACGCGACGATGAACGACCAAGGTTGACCGCCTCTCTTAGAAGTTGATGTCCAAGAAGTTCATTCGAGTTTTCCAATTCCCAAACTTCGGCGAAATCGGCCTCTCGCTCCGAGTTCCATTGTATGCCAGCGGTGAATGTTGAGGAGACATCCACATACGGCTCAGAAATCGCGCGATAAATCTCTCCGGAGACCTTCCAATACAGGAAATCGTATTGAACCGGATCATGGGAAGCTCCGATATTCTGTCTCCAGCATAGAAGCGAGATGAACCTGTCTATATCGCTTCGTAATTTCTTACGAGCCGCAAGGCATAGATCTTGTAAATCTTTGGGATACAATTTGAACGCAGGACCATAGTTCTCTGCAATGTTTCCTTGCTTATCAATTACCTCCTTTCCGTAAGCAAAATGAGGCAATGGAATTGGATTTGGCCCATATTGCCTGAACTGACCATGCCCGAGCCCATCTACAAATTCGACCTGCTCATTTGTGGCGGCCAGGCTAGTCGTCGCTTTCCAAACGAGTTCGTCACCGGGCCCAGGCGTGTTGTTGCCGCCTGCCGGGCCCACGCCGATTTCGATCGGACGGCTACCACTTGATCGGAAAAGACCTCGATACTGGTTCAGACCAAACTTGACGCCCGTGGTTCTTGCATGAAGCAAGAAGTTTATCTTTGCGTCTGCGCTCATGATCAGCCCAAAGCCAAGCAGATCGACGTCACCGCAGTCGACTCAACCATACCGCGTCGCCATCGACCGGACCGTCTCTCCAAACTCCGCCATCGTCTCGGAGATGATCCGGGCTACGGGCTTGACGCTGTCGATGCGGCCGGCGACCTGGCCCGAGAGCGCGATCGAGGCCTCCATGTCGCCGCCGAAATAGAGATCCAGCGCGCTGCGGAACTCGCCCATCACGTTCTGCGGCGGCTCCTTCTCGAAGCGCGTGGTCTTTTCGGTGCGCAGCGCGCGCAAGGCCGGGCCGGGGCCGAAGCGGTTCAGGAACACGGTGTCGGTTTCCTGGGCCTTGAGGATCGCGTTCTTCCAGTTCTCGTGCACCGGCGATTCCGCCGCGGAGACCATGCGCGTGCCCATCTGGATGCCCTCGGCGCCGAGCGCGAAGGCGGCCGCCATGGTGCGTCCGTCGACCATGCCGCCGGCCGCGATCACCGGCACCGCGACCTTCTCGCAGACCAGCGGCAGCAGCACCATGCTCGCCACCTCGCGCGGGTTCTTGAAGCCTCCCCCTTCGCCGCCCTCGACGACGAGGCCGTCGACGCCGCACTCGACCGCGCGCAACGCCGTCTTGAGCGAGGGCACGACGTGGAAGACGGTCAGCCCCGCTTCCTTCAGCGGTCCCACGATCTTCTGCGGATCGCCGGCCGAGGTGGTGACGAACTTCACGCCCTGGTCGATGATGAATTGCACGATCCCCGGATCGCGCACGAAGGCGAGCGCGACGTTCACGCCGAAAGGCTTGGTCGTGAGCTTGCGCATCTCCTCGATCTCGCGCTTCACCGCGTCGAGCTCGCCGGACGAGGTCTCGATGATGCCCATGCCGCCGGCGTTCGACACGGCGCTGGCCAGCCGCGAGCGCGCGATCCAGCCCATCGGCGCCTGCAGAATCGGATATTCGACGCCGAGCAGCCCGGTGATGCGGTTCTTCATTCGAGCTTGCCCTCGCATTTCGCGCGCACGGGATTGCAGGCCGCGATCACGCCGCCCGGCATGCGCGCGACGTAGGACCCGAAGCGCGGATCGGGCTGCATGTAGTCGGTGGAGATGTACTGAGCACCGGACTTCAGCGCGGCGTCGCGGCGGCGCGGGTCGTTCTTGCGCGCCTCGGCCGTGTCGGCGTCGGCGCGGGTGCGCACCAGGAAGCCCTCTTTCACCATCGCGGCGATGTGCGCCGTGTCGGTGAGCGCCTCATTCAAAGTCATGTATGCCGCGGCGGGCGAATCTTCCGGCGCGTTGACGAACAGGACGCGGCCTTCGAGCGACCGGCGGCTACCCTGATAGAGCGCGATCTTCCCGCCGTCCTCGTCCAGCGCCAGGATGATCTTGCCGCGCGAGGCCTTGAGCGTCGGCCAGCCATGCGCGAGCACGGCTTCGCGCAAGGTGGGATAGGCCCCCTGCACGTCGTCGGGCGTGACCAGGTCCGCGGGCCGCAGCACGGCGCGGATCTCGGCGTCGAGCGCGTCGAACGCGGCGACATCGAACTTCAGCGCCTGGGTGGTGCCGGGCAGCGAATCGTCCTTGGCGTTGAAGGTGACGAGGATCGGCACGTGATCGGGATGGGCGCGCGACCAGGCTTTGAGGATCGCCAGACAATCGTGCAGCGTCACGCAGCTCGAGCGGTAATCGAAATCCTGGAAGTGCAGGACCTTGAAGCCCGGCTTCGACATGTACTGCGAATAAGCGTCCGGCACCGTCTCGCCCACGAGCGGCGGGCCCAACGGATGCGCGAACAAGCCGCCTTTGGGATCGTAGGCGACGTCGAGCTCGATGGCGCGGGCGCCGTCGCTCAGTTGCTCCGACAGCGAGAGGGGGTGCGCATAGTCGAGCCCGGGCGCGACCTGCGGCGCCTTCTCGGTGAGGAACGCGAACAGCTTGGGATCGATCGCCTGCTTGTAGCTGTTATGCGTGCCGACGGTCGTGATGTCGTTCAGATGGACGTCGCCGTCCGGAGTCCCGGCCGCGCAACCCGCGAGCAACATTGCCGCAACGGCAACGATGGAAATGCGCTCCATACCGACCCTCCTGCCCGCCGTCTTCATAGCAAGCAGGAGGCATGGCCGACAATCGCGGCCTAAGTCACACGCCGTCCCACGGCGATGCCGGCGACGAGCAGCACGACGAAGATGACCATGAACACGAAGAACAATATCTTGGCGATCTCGATCGAGGCGCCTGCGACATTGGTGAAGCCCAGCACCGCGGCGATGAGGCCGACGACCAGGAATATGAACGCCCATCTGAGCATGCGAATCTCCAAACGCGTCAATCCCACCGTAAACGCGGGAGAAGCGCGTGGAGTTCCATGCCCCACCCAATCGTCATGGCCGCCCTCGTGGCGGCCATGACGATTGTGGAGATCAGTGCTTCTTGTGCTTCACCACCGGTACCGGCGCGGGTGCCGGCTCCGGAGCCGCGCGGCCGGGCGCTGCAAGCGCCCAGTTGACGATCTCGGAAAAGACCTGGCCGAGCGCCGTGTCGAAGGCACGTACGACCTCGGGCACGGAATTGGCGCTCGCCGTGATCTCATGCACCGAATTGAGGCCCGACATGATCTCGCGGCCGCGCGTGGGCGCGAGCTTGGCCTCGATGCGCACGCGCACCGTGGGGATCCCGTCGGGCACGGTATAATGCGCCTGGAAGTCGCGGATCTCGGCCTCCAGGAAATAGTCGGCATGGAAGCCCGCCGTGTCGGAGGCGACGGCGTCGATGCGGCCGCTCTCCTCGAACGCCTCCACCAGCGCGTTCTGCACCAGCACCGGCAGGTGATCGGTCCACTCCGAATTGGCGTAGTAGTCGATCGAGCCGTCGGCCAGGATCAGCGCGATGCGCGCGCTGTCGAGATGCTGGGAGTCGATCGTGGTGCCGATCGCGAGCGAGAAATCGACCTTGGGCCCGGCCGTCGACGCGCCGCCCGTGGGCGCAAGCGGATAAAGCTGCTTGGGCGTCGCGGTGGGACCGATCAGATCGCTGCAGCCGGCAAGCACGAGGGCCGCACTGCCCAGAAGGACGGCACGGCGGCTGGAATGCGGAAGTTCTTTGGTCATTTGGGTGTGTATCCCTTGTGACGGTCACCGAAGAGGAGCTGGGTGGGCTGGCGGTCGAGCTCGTTGGAGAGCCGTGTGAGGCTCGCGACCAGCCCGCGCGACTCACGCAAGAGGCTGCTCAGCTGCGCCAGGCCTTCGCCGTTGACGAAGGCATCGGCGTCGTCGGAGAGCTTTCCGAGCTTGCGCACGCTGGTGTCGGCGTCGGCGAGCGTGGGCCCGATCTTGTCCGACGCCAGCGCCAGGTTCTTCGAGGCGGCCGAGAAATTGGCCAGCGTCGCGTCGATGTCCGCCGAGCGCTTGGCCAGCACCGCCGTCGTCGTATCGAGATTGCCCAAGATGTCGCCGAACGCCTTGCGGTTCTGCGGATTGAGAAGATCGTTGACCTTGTCGGCGGCGTCGTTGAGCTTCTTGAGCAGCAGCGGCGCGCTCTGCGCCAATTGCTGCAAGGTCGACTGGCTGGACCTGATCACCGGGACTTGGCCGGGCGCCGTGGGCACGAGCTCCGGCGACGTCTTCGTGCCGCCGCTGATCTCGACATAGGAGCCGCCGGTCAGGCCCTCGCTCTCGATCGTCGCTTCCGAATCCTGGCGGATATGCAGGTCGGGCTTGGTCTGCAGCTTGACGATGACGCGCTGCGGATCGTTGGGATCGAATTTGAGCTCGGTGACGCGGCCGACGTCGATGCCGTTGTAGCGCACCGTCGTGCCGTCGCCCAAACCCGTCACCGGGCCTTTGAAATAGGTCTGGTAATAGACGTATTCCTGGCTGTACTGCGCGCCCGCGAGCCAGAGCAGGGTCACGACGAGACCCAGCATGCACACCAGCACGAAGGCACCGACCGCTACGTAGTTCGCCTTGGTTTCCATGACCTGCCTCTCAACCGTCCAGCGCCGCGCGGCCGCGCGCGCCGGAGAAATATTCCTGTATCCAGGGATCGGGATCTTTCCTGAGCTCTTCGATCGTCCCCACCTTGATCTTCCTGTTCACGAGCACCGCGATGCGGTCGGTCGTGGCTTTAAGCGTATCGAGATCGTGCGTCACCATGAACACCGTCAGGTTCAGGCTCTTCTGAAGGTCCTTGACCAGCTCGTCGAACTGGTTCGCCGAGATCGGGTCGAGGCCCGCCGTCGGCTCGTCGAGGAAGACGATCTCCGGATCGGCGGCGAGCGCGCGCGCCAGGCCGGCGCGCTTCTTCATGCCGCCGGACAGTTCGGACGGGAATTTGCGCGCGGCGTCCTCGGGCAACCCCACCATCGAGAGCTTCATCGAGGTGACCTCGTTCATCAGCTCCTGGCTCATCTTGGTGTATTCGCGCAAGGGCACCTGGATGTTCTCGGCCACGGTCTGCGACGAGAACAGCGCGCCCTCCTGGAACAGCACGCCCCAGCGCGTCTGGACCGAGTTCTCCGGCCGCTCGCGGTGCGGCGTGGGATCCTCGCCGAACACCTCCACCGTTCCCTCGCGCGCCTTGTTGAGGCCGATGATGGTGCGCAACAGGACCGACTTGCCCGCGCCCGAGCCGCCGACCACGCCCAGGACCTCGCCGCGATAGACGTCGAGGTCGAGATGGTCGTGGATGACGTCGCTGCCGAACTGGTTCACCAGCCCGCGCACCTTGATCACGACCTCCTTTTCGTTCTTCCCCGCCATGGTCAGATCTTCAGGATCGAGAAGAGGATGGAGAAGCCGGCGTCGAGCACGATCACCAGGAACACCGATTCCACGACCGAGCGCGTGGTGAGCTTGCCGACGCTGGCGGCGTTGCGCTCCACCTGCAACCCCTCGAAGCAGCCGACCAGGCCGATCACGATGGCGAAGACCGGCGCCTTGATGATGCCGACCAGGAAGGTGTTCATCGAGACCGCCTCATGCAGCTGGCGCATGAAGGCGGGAATGGTGATGCCGAGGTCGAAATAGCACATCACCGCGCCGCCGATCATCGCCATCACGTCGGCGTAGAAGGTGAGGAACGGCAGCGCGATCAAAAGGCCCAGCACGCGCGGCAGCACCAGCACGTCGAAGGTGTTGATGCCGATCGTCTGCAGCGCGTCGATCTCCTCGTTGACGCGCATCGTGCCGATCTGGGCGGTGAAGGCCGAGCCGGAGCGGCCGGCGATGATGATCGCGGTCACCAGCCCGCCGAGCTCGCGCAGGATGCCCACGCCGAGCAGGTTGATGGTGAATATCTCCGCGCCGAAACGCCTGAGCTGGTCGGCGCCCTGATAGGCCATGACGATGCCGATGAGGAAGCCGAGCAGGCCCACGATGGGCAGCGCGTTGATCCCCACCTCCTCCACCTGATGGATCAGCGCCGCGATGCGCAGATTGCTGCGCGGCAGCAGCATCGCCTCCATGAACTCGATGGTGAAGCGGCCGAGATAGCCGAGCATGCGGTAGCCCTGGCGCCCAGTCTCGACCGTGGAGCGGCCGATGCGCTCCAGGAGCGGCATCAGGCCGTGGCGCCTCTCCATCACCACGGGCGGCGCGGTATGCTCCTTCTCGATCGTGTCGATGAGCGGCGAATAGACCTCGGGCAGGGTGAAGCTCGAGACGCGCTTGCCCGCCTTCTCCAGCGCGCGCTTGGTGCGCACCAGCAGCCAGCCGCCGGAGCTGTCGAGCTGGGTGACCGCGCTGCCGTCGATGACGGCTTCCGGTGCGTCGTCCGGGCGAAGGTCGCCGAGCAGCTTGTCCAGCCGGGCGGCGTCGCGCACGATCCATGCGCCGCCCGCGATGAGGCGCAGCACGCGCCCCGTCCGCTCGGTGCGGAGCCAGGCGCGCGAATCGGACGGCGAATCGGCGTCTTGGATGCTCATCCCGTTGAACTCTACCCGGCCCCTGGCTCCTTGGGGAAGCTTGAGGCAAGCTTGCGCAAGGATACTGGAAGGGACAACGCATGAAACGCTTGGACGGACGCGTCGCCATTGTCACGGGAGCAGCCAGCGGCATCGGGCGCGCCAGTGCCCTTTTGTTCGCGGCGGAAGGGGCCAGGGTGGTCGCCGTCGACCGCGCCACCGAGATCGACGAGACGCAGGCCCTGATCCGGAAAGCCGGCGGTACGGGGCTCGCGCTCAAGGCCGACGCGTCGTCCGAGGCCGATATCGCGGCCGCTGTCGACCGGGCGGTGTCGGAATACGGCACGCTGGACGTGCTTTATGCCAATGCGGGGGTGAGCGGGGGCTTCCGCAACTTCCTCGAATTGTCGGCGCAGGACTGGATGGACGTGCTCAGCGTCAACCTGATCGGCGTCTATCTGGCGATCAAGCACGCCGCCCGGATCATGGTTCCGAACAAGAAAGGCGCCATCGTCTGCACCGCCTCGGTCGCGGGGCTGCGCTCGGGCGCGGGCGGCGCGCCCTACAGCGCGAGCAAGGCCGGCGTCATCTCGCTGACCCAGCTCAGCGCCAACCTGCTCGCGGGCACGGGCGTGCGGGTGAACGCGATCTGCCCGGGCATCATCGAGACGGGCATGACCAAGCCGATCTTCGACCACGCCAAGTCGCGCGGCACCGAGAGCAAGATCGGCCAGCTCAATCCCCTCAAGCGCTACGGCCACCCGGAGGAGATCGCGCATATGGCGCTGTTCCTGGCGTCGGACGAGGCGTCCTACGTGAACGGCCAAGCGTTCCCGGTCGACGGCGGGCTGTCCAGCTCGCACCCGGTCACGGGGCGGTGGGGGTGAAGACCATGCCCCAACTGTCATGGCCCGCGAATGCGGGCCACCCAGGTGGGTTCTGCACGGTCTATATATAGCTCACGCGGAGACGCGGAGGACGCGGAAACGAGATGTTGCTCCGCGCGCTCCGCGTCTCCGCGTGATATATTTCGCAACAGCAAATCAGACGTCACCTGGGTGGCCCGCATTCGCGGGCCATGACAAAATGGGCGGATCGATCTGAAAACAAATCTTTGGATCGTCTGGAGAGACCCCATGTTCGGACTGCCGCTGTTCACCGCCATCCACGTGCTGATCACGCTCGTCGCCATCGCGACCGGTTTCTTCGTCCTCATCGGCCTTCTCACCGACAAGGCGATGGGCACGCTGAGCGCGGTCTTCCTGCTCTTCATCGCGCTGACCAACGTCACCGGCTTCCTGTTTCCGATCAAAGGCCTGACGCCGGCGCTGATCCTGGGGATGATCTCCACCGTCATCCTGCTTCTCGCGGTCGCGGCGCGCTACGTCTTCGACCTGCGCAGCGGCTGGCGGCCGACCTATGTGATCTCAGCGGTTTCGGTGCTCTATTTCAACGTCTTCGTGCTGATCGTGCAGTCGTTCCAGAAGCTGCCCGCGCTGCACGGCGTCTCGCCCAACATCGCGCAAGGCGCAGCCCTCGTCCTCTTCATCGTCAGCGGCGGGCTCGCGGTGATGCGGTTCCGTCCGTCGTGATCCGCCGCGCGGCGCTTGCAGCTTTCGTGCTGGCGCCGTTCGCAGCGCAAGCGGGGCCGCTCGACAACGCCTATAGCTTCATCGACACGATGATGGACATGCACGCGCAAGGGACGACCTTGCGGCTGGTGCAGAGCTTCGTGCCGACGCCGACCTTCGACGACGGCGACGTGAGCTATACCTATGACGATGACGTGCTGATCATAGCGCTCCTCAAGCGCGGCACGGACGACGATCTCGCGCGCGCCAAGCTGCTCGGCGACAGCATCGTCTACGCGCAGACGAACGATCCTCTCGCCGATGGGCGCGTGCGCAACGCCTATCACTCCGACCCGTTCCTGAAGCACGACGGCGCGGTGAACGTCGCCGACGGCGGCAGCGACACCGGCAACATGGCGTGGACCGGCATGGGCCTGATGCAGCTCTACCGCGTCACGCGCGATGAGACCTACCTCACCGCCGCGCAGCAGATCGCGAGCTCCATCCAGGCGAACGATTTCGACACGCGCGGCAAGGGCGGCTATGTCGGCGGCTTCAAGGCGAACCAGACCAAGAACCTGTGGAAATCCACCGAGCACAATATCGACTGCACTGCCCTCTTCTCGATGCTGTTCGAGGCGACACACGATCCGCAATGGAAGGCCGATGCGAAGCACGCGCTCGTCTTCGTCAAGGCGATGTGGAGCAGGAAAGGCGGCTTCTATTGGGTCGGCACCTTGACCGACGGCAAGACGGTCAACCGCGACGAGCCGACGCCGGAGGACGTGCAGACCTGGAGCTATCTCGCGACCGGCCTCGTGGCGCATCAGGGCTCGATCGACTGGGCGCTCGCGAACCTGTCGGCCACCAGCGGCAACTTTCAGGGATTGAGCTTCTCGCTCGCCGACCGCTCCGGCGCCTGGTTCGAGGGCACCGGCCACGCCGCCGCGGCGCTGGAGGCGCGCGCGACGGGCGACGATCTCAACGAAGCGCAGATCCTGCTCAACGACATCGAGACCGGCCAGACCTCGGCGCCGAACGCCGACGGCAACGGAATCGATGCCGCGTCGAAGGACGGACTGCTCACCGGCGACGGGAGCGACGCGTATTACGCAGCGCTCCATACCGGCGCCACCGGCTGGTACTGCATCGCCAAGCAGAACGGCAATCCGTTCAAGCTCCTGCCGCGGGGGACGTGAGCGCGAGCACCGCGAAGCTCGCCAGCCAGTGCTCGCCCATATAGTCGCCCGCGACGTGGGGCAGCGCGGATTCGATGTGGCGCTCGGCCGTCTCGCGCAACGCGGCGTGCCCGAGCTGGCGCATGCACCAGCCGCGGCTGAGGTTCACGCCGTCGAGATGGGCGAGCTTGCCGTCGCTGCGGTCGCTGACGGTGGCGGGCTCGAACAGGATCGCGGGCGCACGCTTGTCGAGATCGGGCAGGAACGCGGCGAACCAGCGCGCGAATTCCTCGTACGGCAGAAGCCGCATCATGCACAGCGCCTCGACTAGCGTGGGCGAGAGGAAATCGTCGCCCGAAGGCTCCCATGCCGGCGCGCTGCGATCCTTCGCGAACCAGTCGCGGGCGCGCGCGGCGAAGAAATCCCGAAGCTCCGCATCGCCCGCGACACGGCAGTACTCCTCGCCCAGGATCAGCGCGAAAGCGGTGTTGCCGTGGGTGCCGGCGCGGATCGGATAGGTGAGCTTGGGCAGGAACTCGAGGAAGCGCGCGACGAACGCGTTCTCGAGCGGGCGGAAATAGTCTGCCCATTCGTCCTTGTCCGAGAGACGAAGCTCGGCCGCCAGCATCAGCGCCCAGGCCCAGCCATAGGGGCGCTCGAAGCCCTTGGCCGAGGGACGCGTCAGATACGCAACCTCGTCGGCGACGTTGCGCCTGGTGAACGCGCGATCGAACAGCGCCATGATGTCGCCAGCGCGCGCATTGTTGGGGAACAGGCACAGGATCCGCGCCAGCATCCAGTAGGAATGCACGCAGCTGTGCCAGTCGAAGCTGCCGTAGAAGATCGGATGCAGCTCGCGCGGGGTTCGCGCGTCGATGTCCTGGGCCATCACATGGTCGAGCTTGTTGGGATATTCGCGCGTCACATGGCCGAGCGCGATCGTCGCAAAATGCTCGGCCATGGTTTCGGTCAGTTCGATCATGTCATCACCGGTGATAGACGAAGAGCGCCATGAGGATCGTGTTGGCGGCGAGCAGGATGAAAGCCGTCGGCGCCTGCACCTTGATCACCGCGTTGCGGTCGGAAAGCTCCAGCACGGCTGCGGGCACGATGTTGAAGTTCGCCGCCATCGGCGTCAGCAGCGTGCCGCAGAAGCCCGACAGCATCCCCACCGCCGACATGATCACCGGATCGCCGCCGAACTTGCCGACGATCAAAGGCAGCCCGATCCCCGCCGCCATCACCGGGAACGCGGCGAAGGCGTTGCCCATGATGAAGGTGAAGAGCGCCATGCCGAGCGTGAAGGTGATGACCGCGACGACGGGCTCGGTCATCGGAATGGTGTTCACGACCAGTCCCGCGACCACTTTGCCCATCCCGGCCGCCGCGAACACGCCGCCCAGCGCCGCCAGCATCTGCGGCAGCACGGCCGCCCAGCCGATGGAGTCGACGAGCCTGCGGCCCTCCTGCACCGCGCGCAGCGGCGAGGCACGCAGCATCGTCATCGCGATGGCGAGCGCGATCAGCGCGCCGGCGCCAAGCGATATCAGCGTCACCTGCTTGGGATCGACGAGATGGGTCGCCGGCAGGAGCAGCGTGCCCGCGAACGTGACCGCGGGAACGACGAGCGCCGGCAGGAACAGCCAGTTTCCGAGCGAAGTGGCCGAGCGCTCGCGCGTCTGCGCATCGGTCGTCGCCACGGGCTTGGGCTTCAGGCCCATGGCGCCCAGCACCGCGAGCACGAGAACCAGCGCGCCGCTATAGAGGTCGGGCAGATAGGAACCTGCGCCCACCAGCAGCGCGAAACATCCCCAGAACAGTGCGCTGCGCCACGCGCCGTCGAGCGCTTGGCAAAATGCGAACGCCGCGAACATCGCGCCCGTGATCCCATAGATCCCTTCGAGCCCGATCATGCCGCGCCGCGCCGCTTGAGGCGCCTGTCGAGCAGCAAAAGCCGCGCGCCGTGGACCAGGAACGCCATCAGCGCGGTCGGGATCGCCCAGACGGAAAGCTGCAGCGGCGTCACCACGATCCCGTTCTGCTCAAGGAACCCCTTGATGAGCAGGACCGAGCCGATCGCGACGAACACGTCCTCGCCGAAGAAGACGCCGATATTGTCGGCCGCGGCGGCGTTGGCGCGCACGATCTCGCGCGTCTTGTCGTCGAGCGGCTCGGCAGCGGCCTCGGCCATCGGCGCGATCACGGGGCGCACCATCTGAACGTGGCCGCCGAGCGCGGTCAGCCCGAGCGTCGCGGAAAGCTGCCGGAGCGCGAGATAGGCGAGCAGCACGCGTCCCGCGGTCGCCGCATGGATACGCCCGACCAGAGCGCGGGCGCGCTCGCGGATGCCGCCGCGCTCCAGAAGCCCGATGACCGGCAGGACCAGCCACGCAATGGCGATGAAGCGGTTGGCGACGAAGGCATGGCCCAGCATCGCAACGACGCTAAGGAGGTCGATATGCGCGCTCAGCCCGGTGACGAGCGCGGCGGTGACGACGACGAGAAGCGGGTTCAGCCTGAGCGCAAAGCCCAGGATGACGACGGCGATGCCCGACAGAACCAGCATGACACGAACATTAGCGGTCGAATGGGGGGCTCAATCAACCCTCCCCTTGAGGGCCGCCTCCGCTTTCAGCTTCGGCGTGCCAAGCGAGGCTCGCTTGCCGCGGCGTAGCCGAAGGCGGAGCCGGGAGGGTCGAAATCTTTCGAGCGCAGCGAAGAAAGATTTCGGGGAGGGGTGAGCCGCATGCTCGATACCCCTCCCCGAAAAATGCTTTGCATTTTTCGACCCTCCCTCAAGGGGAGGGTCGATTGGACTCAGTAGAACACGTCGTATTCGACTTCGATGACTTCGCCGGTGTAGCGGTCGACGAGAACTGCGTCGTCGCCGTCGCGCACCCACACATACTCGTCGCCGGGATATTCGAGGTCATAGGCCGCGTAGTCGGCGATGAAGAAGTCCGCGACCAGAAGCACCGCCGGAATGCGCTCGCCGATCCCGAAGCGGCGATAGTGGAAGCCGCGCGGTCCGACCCAGGCACGCATATGGAAACGGTGCGGGGCGCGGAACGAGCGATGGAAATGCCCAAGACGCGCGCCGCCTCGGATACCGACGCCGCCATGGACCGTCACGTTGCGGTGGACATCGACGTGACGATGCACGTCGACGTCGCGGTGCTCGGTGGCGTGGTGCTCGCCCTCATGCACCGACTCGTGGTGCATGCCGCCCCCCGACGACTCATGCGATTCGTGGCCGCCGGACGAGCCGTGCTGCTCGTGGTTGCCGCCGCCAGTGTGATGTTCGTTGTTATTGTTGTTGTGATGGTTGTCGTCTGCCCAGGCGCCTGTGCCCACGACAAGGCCCAGACTCAAGGCGCCGATAAACAATGCTTTCATCGCCAATTCTCCCAATGTGAATCCACAGGGCGCGTGTCCCCAAGCCGGAAACACGCACCGACATGAATGGTTTCTCAAAATCTTGTAATAATTTTTACCCGTTTACCAGACCTGGACCCGGTCTTTGGGCGCCAAAAAGAGCTTCTGCCCCGGTTTTACGGTGAAGGCCGGATACCAGGCGTCCAGGTTACGGACGGTATCGCCCCGGTACTCGGCCGGCGCGTGGCCGTCGGTCTTGACCTGCTGGCGCAGCGCCGCGTCGCGGACCTTCTCCCGCCAGCTCTGGGTATAGGCGAGGAAGAAGCGCTGATCGCCCGTGAGCCCCTGCATCACCGGCGCGGGCTTGCCGTGCAGCGACAGGACATAGGCGTCGTGAGAAGCCGAAAGGCCGGCCACGTCGGCGATGTTCTCGCTCAAGGTCTGCTTGCCGTTGACCGCGAGATCGGGGAACGGCCGGTATCCGTCGAACTGCCGGGCGAGCTGCGCCGAGGCGCCCTGGAAGTGCGCGAGGTCGGCGGGCGTCCACCAGTTGATGAGGCGGCCCTGGGCATCGAACTGGCTGCCCTGGTCGTCGAAGCTGTGGCTGATCTCGTGGCCGATCGTCGCGCCGATGGAGCCGAAATTGTAGGCGTCATCGGCGTCGGGATCGAAGTAGGGCGGCTGCAGGATCGCCGCGGGGAAGTTCAGCGCATTGCCGAGCGGATGGTTCACCGCGTTCACCTCCTGCGGCAGCATCGACCATTCCTTGCGGTCGACCGGGCCGTGGAGTTTGGCGAGATTGCGCTTGTACTCGAACATCTCCGCGCGCTCTTCGTTGCCGAGCGCGTCGCCGCGCATGACGTCGAACGCGGAATAGTCGATCCAGCTGTCGGGATAGCCGACGCCGATATAGAGCGTGTCGAGCTTCGCCAGCGCCTTGGCCTTCGTCTGGGGCGACATCCAGGCGAGCTTCTCGATGCGCGCGTGATAGGCGGCGAGCAAATCCTTCACCATCGCCTGGATGCGCGTCTTCGACGACGGCGGGAAGTATTTCGCGGCATACATCTTGCCGACCGCCTCTCCCAGCGCCGCGTTGGTCGCGTCGATGGCGCGCTTCCAGCGGTCGCGCAGCTTGGGTGTGCCCGACAGATCGGTGCCGTAGAACGCGAAATGCTCGTCGACGAACGCCTTCGGCAGCACGTTCGAATAGTGGTCGAGAAGACGGAACGTCAGATAGTCCTTCCACAGCGCGACCGGCTCGCCGGCCACGAGCTTGGAGATGCCCACGACCGCGCTCGGATGCCAGACGATGAAATCGTTCTGGCCTCCCATGCCCGCCGCGCCGAAATAGGCGTTCCAATCCATGCCCGGCGCCTTCGCGGTGAAGTCCGCGCGCTTCCACGGGTTATCCGCCTTGTGCACGTCCTCGCTGGCCTCGCGCGTGCCATGCGTCTGCGCGATCTTGGTCTCGAGCGCGAAGATGGCGGCGGCCTTCTTGTCGGCGTCCGCGATCCTGGCGAGCTTGAGCACATTGACGATATGCGCGCGGTACTGGTCGCGCAGCTTCGCCATCTGCGGCGTCTGCTCGATGTAGTAATCGCGGTCGGGCATGCCGAGACCGCCCTGCAGCAGATAGGGCACGTTGTGGTCGGGGTCCGAGAAGCCCTGCGTGATCCAGACGCCGAAGACGTGGTCGGTGTAGAAGTTCGTCGAGTTCAGCGCGTCGACGTCGGCGCGCAGCGTGCTGCCCAGATAGGTCGACAGCGTCGTCTTGTCCTTGATCGCGGCGATGCGCGCCATGTCGGGGCCGAGCGGCGCCAGCCCCTTGGCGTCGATGCCGGCCTCGTCCAGATAGCTCGCATAGAAGTCGCCGACCTTCTGCGCGTCCGAGCCTTGCGCGGGCTTGGCCTTGGCCGCGTCCTCGATCAGCCCGCGCACGCGCTCGCGCGTCTTGTCGATCAGCACCGCGCCGGGGCCCTCGACGGCGCGGTCGGGCGGGATCACCGCCGTCTTGATCCAGGCGCCGTTCGCATACTTGTAGAAATCGTCGCCCGGCGCGACGGAGTGGTCGATGCCGGCCAGATCGATCCCATGCCCTGTGTCCGCGGCCAAAGCCGTGAAGGCGACGAGAACGGACGACAATGCTGCGATGCGGAACAGGCGCATGAGAATCCCCTGATAGAACGGCGCGGACCATAGCGCCGCGCGGGCGACTGGCAAAAAACTTCGGCGTGAAGTCCCAGAGTAAACGAACTTTCATGAAGCCGTCGCGCTATTTGGGCGGCTGCGCGCAAACCGCCGCCCGGCCAACGCATTTGCGCATGGCTTCTCACGTCAACGTGAGCCCTTTTTGCCTTCATTCGGACACGACGCGCCACAATCTTCCATGCGCGCTATTTGGAGGGAGCCATGCGCGCGTTGACCCAGGCGGGATTGAAGAGCCCGGCTGCGATCGCCGTCGGCGTCGCGGTGACGATCCTCTTCGGCGTCTTCGCCCTTTACAGCCTGCCCATCCAGCTCTTCCCCGACATCGACCGCCCGCAGATCGGCATCGAGACCGATTGGCGCGCCGAGACGCCGCGCGAGGTCGAATCGCAGCTCGTCCAGCCCGAGGAGGACGTGCTGCAGGGCATCCCGGGCCTTCAGGAGATGGACGGCTTCGCCAACAGCGGCGGCGGCTATGTCCAGCTCACCTTCGCGCTCGGCACCGACATGAAGAACACGCTGGTCGACGTGATCGGCAGGCTGAACCGGCTGCCGCCCCTCCCCGCCGACGCGCAGAAGCCCTTCGTCCAGCTCGCCAGCACCCAGAGCGCCAATTCGCTGCTGCTCTACGTCTTCATGCAGAAGATGCCGGGCAACACCCGCGACGTGAACGCCTATACGCAATGGCTCAAGGATACGGTCATCCCGCGTCTGGAAGCGGTGCCGGGCGTGGGCTCGGCGCAGATCAACTCGAACGGCGGCACCGACGAGATCGACATCGTCTTCGATCCGATGCGCGCCGCCCAGCTCGGCGTGCAAATCCCCAAGATGGCGCAGCAGATCAGCGGCGCCGAGGACGTCTCCGGCGGCACGATCGACGTCGGCCGGCGCCAATACGGGCTCGAGTTCCGCGGCCGCTATTCGGTTCAGGCGCTGAAGAACCTCATCCTGGAATGGCGTGACGGCAAGCCGGTGCATCTGGGCGACATCGCCGACGTCCATATCGGGCGCAGCAAGGCGACCGGCTTCGCCTACCAGAACGGCAACCCTGCCCTGGGCTTGCAGGTCTTCCGCGCCGACGGCGCCAACGTGCTCGCGACCGTCAACGCCGTAAAGGCCGAGATCGAGAAGATCAACGCAGGCGCCGCCAAAGAGCAAGGTGTCAGGCTCGCCTGGTCCTTCGATCCCTCGCACTTCATCAACCAGGCGATGGGCATGGTCACGTCCGACCTGATCATCGGCATCCTGCTCGCGGTCGGCGTCTTGTGGTTCTTCATGCGCGAATGGCGCGGCACGCTGATCATCTCGGCCGCGATCCCGATCTGCCTGATGGCCGACGTGATCCTGCTCAACCTCGCGGGACGCACGCTCAACGTCGTCTCGCTCGCGGGCCTCGCCTTCGCCACCGGTATCGTGCTCGACGCGGCGATCGTCGCGTTCGAGAACATCCTGCGCCTGCGCGAGCGCGGCATGCCTGCCGCCGAGGCCTCCGAAACCGGCACGCATCAGGTATGGGGAGCGCTGCTCGCCTCGACCGCGACCAATGTCGCGATCTTCCTGCCGGTGATCTTCCTGAAAGACGTCGAGGGCCAGCTCTTCGCAGACCTCTCCCTCACCATCGCTTTCGCAGTGGGCGTGTCGCTGATCGTCGCGGTGACGGTGGTGCCGGTGATGGCGATGCTGTTCCTGAAGACGCGGCCCAAGATCGCCGACCTCGCCGGCACCTGGCGGCGGATCACCGACGTGATCATGAACCTGACCGATACGCCGAAGAAGCGCTGGTATTGGATCTTCGGACTGATCCTGGGCTCGATGGTGGGCACCTGGGCGCTGACGCCCAAGCTGCAATACCTGCCGCAGGTCAAGCGCGCGGCCATCGACGGCTTCATCCAGCTTCCGGCGTCCGCGACCGTCGATACCGTCGACAAGAACATCGCCAAGCCGATCCTCAAGCGCTTGCAGCCCTATCTCGACGGCACCAAGCAGCCCAAGCTCCTCAACTACTACGTCAAGATGAACGGCCCCGGATTCATGGATATGGCCGTGCGCGTGCCCAACGACGAGGACTTCCCGACGCTCGAGAAGATCGTGCGCAGCGAGATCATCAAGGACCTGCCCGATGCGCAGGCCTTTGCGCAGATGGGCAGCCTGTTCGGCGGCTTCGACGCGGGCGGCGGCGTCTCGATCAACATCCAGTCCAACGACGCCGACGCGATGCGCGCCGCCGCGCGCCGGGGCATGGACCTGCTGACGCAGAAATTCCCCGAAGGCGTGGTCAACACCAACCCGACGCTCGACTACGACCAGCCGCAGCTTCGGCTTCATCCCGACGACCGCTCCATCGCCGAGGTCGGATGGACGCGCGCCGACGTCGGCACGCTGACGCAGGCGCTCGGCGAAGGCGCCTATGTCGGCCAGCGCTATGACGGCGAGCAGCAGCTCTTCCTCATCCTCAAATCCCAGCCGCTCGCCTCGCCCGACGCGATCAGCGCGGCCCCGGTCGCGACGCCGTCGGGCGGCGTGGTCTCGTTCGGCCATCTCGTCTCGATGCAGAAGACCCTGGCGCCGAGCGGCACCTACCGCCTCGACAGGCGGCGCACCATCGCGCTCAACCTGACGCCGCCGCGCGGCATGGCGCTCGAGGACACGATGGCTATCATCAAGAAGGACATCGAGCCCGAGATGAAGAAGCTGCTTCCGTCCGACGGCAGCGTGACCTACGGCGCGGCCGCCGACCATCTCGACAACGCGCTGTGGAACATGGGCAAGAACTTCGCGCTCGCGGTGCTCTTGCTCTTCCTCATCATGGCGGCGCTGTTCAAGTCGGTCGGGGACGCGGCCATCGCCACCATCGCGCTGCCGCTCGGCACGGTGGGCGGCATGGCGGCGCTGAAGATCCTGGGGCTGTTCGTCTTCCAGCCGCTCGACCTGCTCACCATGATCGGCTTCATCATCGTGCTGGGGCTGGTGGTGAACAACACGATCCTGCTCGTCGCGCGCACGCGGCAGGCCGAGGCCGAGGGCATGAGCCGCGTCGACGCGGTGCGCTCGAGCCTGGAGACGCGGCTCAGGCCGATCTTCTCCAGCACCTTGACGGCGATCTTCGGCATGCTTCCCCTAGTGCTCGTGCCCGGGCCGGGCACCGAGATCTACCGTGGGCTCGGCGCTGTGATCGTGGGCGGCATTCTGGTAAGCCATGTCTTCACGCTCGTATTGATGCCGGCGATGCTGAGGCTGGGCGAGAAATCCGCCGCAGCCGAGCAGGCGCCGTTCACTCCTTTGCAACAGGCGGCATGACGATGAAGAAATTCGTTTCGATCACCGGTGGCCTCGCGCTCGCCACATTGCTGATCGCGCTTGCGCACTTGCCGACGGCGCAGGCGCAGCAGGCGCCCGGCGCCCCGCCGCCGCCCTCCGTCGGCGTGACGACGGCGCGCATGGTCAAGATGGCGCCCAAGATCGCGCTGCCCGGCACGGTGATGTCGCGCAGCGATTCCCAACTGGCCTCCGAAGTCGAGGGCCGCATCTCCTGGGTCGCCGAGGTCGGCACGGCGGTGAAGGCGGGCGACGTCGTCGCGCGCATCGACAACAAGCTCGCAGGCCTTCAGCTTCAGTCCGACAAGGCCGCCGCCGCGCGGCTTTCCGCGCAACTGCGCTTCGACCGCGACCAGGCCTCGCGCATGGACAACCTCTTCAACCAGAACGCCATCGCCAAATCGACGCGCGACCAGGCGAAGTCGACCAAGGACATGGATCAGGCCGCGCTCGCGCAAGCCCAGGCGAGCTTCCAGAAGAGCCAATACCAGTTCACCCACAGCGACATCCGCGCGCCGTTCCCCGGCCGCGTCGTGGCGCGGCTGATCAACGCCGGCGAATACGCCACACCCGGCAAGGCGGTCGTGCGCCTGGTTGACACCGGCTCGCTGGAGGTGAGCGTGCAGACGCCGATCGACGCGGCGCGCTATATCGCGGAAGGCGCAGCACTCACCGTCGACATCCAGAACAAGCCCGTCATCGCGCGGGTGCGCGCCATCGTGCCCGTCGGCGACATCGCCAGCCGCACCATCGAGGTGCGGCTCAGCCTGCCGCCGGGCGCAGGCTTGGTGGGCGACGCGGCGAAGGTCTTCCTGCCCTCCGCCCAGCCGCGCGACGTGATCGCGGTGCCGCGCGACGCGCTGGTGCTGCGCGAGGAGAACACCTACGTCTTCAAGGTCGACAAGAAGAACCAGGCGCAGCGCGTCGCCGTCGAGACCGGCGCCGAGGAAGGCGCCCTGGTCGAGATCAAGGGGCTTGTCGCGCCGGGAGAGCGTGTCATCGTGCGCGGCGCCGAACGCCTCGAAGCCGGCCAGAAGGTCCGCGCGGTGGAGGCGTCGTAAGCTCTATTCGTCATGGCCGCCCTTGAGGCGGCCATCCAGCGGCTGGATGGCCGGGTCAAGCCCGGCCATGACGAAATTTGGAACGGGGGAAACTATGAAAACTGGTTCTGCGCTTCTCATCACATCGCTCCTCCTGGCCACTGCCGCCCTCGCCTCGGACAAGCCGCAATACGGCGCGTGGGGCTTCGACATGGCGGGCATGGATATGAAGACCCAGCCCGGCGACGACTTCTTCCGCTATGCGAACGGCGCCTGGCTCGACAAGGCCGTGATCCCCGCCGACAAGCCCGCGGTGACGCTGCGGCTGGAGATGACCGACCGCACCGAGGCGCGGCTGCACGAGATCATGGAGGCCGCGTCCAAGAAGCCGCCCACCGATCTCGAAGGCAAGGTCGGCGCCTTCTATGCCGCGTTCATGGACGAGGCGCGAGTGGACGCGCTCGGCAAAAAGCCCATCGAGCCCGAGCTCGCTGACGTGTTCAACACCTACCTTTGCAACGGTACGTGCAGAACGCAGGTACAGGACCACGCCTATCTCGCGATGCTGATGGGGCGCAGCAATTCCGATTTCGAAGGCACGCTGTTCAACTTCAATGTCGACGTCGATCTGAAGGATCCCAGCCGCTATGCCGTCTATCTCGGCCAGGGCGGATTGGGCTTGCCGGACCGCGACTATTACCTCCAGCCGCAATTCGCCGCCCAGAAAGCGAAGTACGAAGCTTATGTCGCGAAATTGCTGCATCTGGTGAACGAGCGCAATGCCGATGCCGCGGCCAAGGCCGTCGTCGCGTTCGAGACCGAGATCGCGCAAGCCAGCTGGACCAAGGTACAGGACCGCGACCTCGTCGCGCTCTACAATCCGATGACGCGCGCCGAGCTGGACAAGCTCGCGCCGGGCTTCGACTGGCTGGATTTCCTCAACGCGGCGGGCCTCGGCCGGGTCGAGCGCATCGTCGTCGCGGAGAAGAGCGCATTCCCGAAGCTCGCGGCGATCTATGCGGCGACGCCGGTCGACACGATCATGGCCTGGCACGACTTCCATATCGCCGACAACGCGGCGCCCTATCTTTCCAGGCCCTTCACCGATGCGTGGTTCGACATGCACGACAAGACGCTTGCCGGCCAGAAGGAGCAGAAGGCGCGGTGGAAGCGCGCGATCTTCTCCGTCGGCGGCGGCGACTTCCAGGTCGGCGACCGCTTCGGCACGTTCGGCACGATGGGCTTCGGCGTGGGCCAGCTCTACAGCGCGAAATATTTTCCGCCTGAGGCCAAGGCCAAGATCGAGGCGCTGGTCGCGGACCTGAAGGCCGCCAATCACGCGCGCATCGAGAAGCTCGACTGGATGAGCGACGCCACCAAGAAGGAAGCGCTCAGGAAGCTCGACACCTACACGATCAAGGTCGGCTATCCCGACCATCCGCGCGACTACGCCACGCTCGAGATCAAAGAGGACGATCTCGTGGGCGATGTGCGCCGCGCCGGCGCGCTCGACTGGGCGTTCTACCGCGACCGCTACTGGGGCCCCGTCGACCGCAGCGATTGGGGCATGACGCCGCAGACCAACGACGCCTATAACGGCCTTCTGCGCGACATCGTCTTCCCGGCCGGCATCCTGCAGGCGCCGATGTTCGATCCCGCGGCCGACCCCGCGATCAACTACGGCGCGGTCGGCGGCATCATCGGGCACGAGATGACGCACGGCTTCGACGACGAGGGCCGCAAGATCGACGCCGACGGCCTCCTGCGCGACTGGTGGACCGCGGCGGACGCCGAGAAGTTCGAGGCGCGCGCCAAGATGCTGGGCACGCAGTATTCCTCCTACGAGCCGATCCCCGGCGCGCACGTCAATGGCGATCTCACCATGGGCGAGAACATCGCCGATCTCGGCGGCCTGACGCTGGCGCTCGACGCCTATCACGCCTCGCTGCATGGTGCGCCCGCGCCGGTGATCGATGGGCTGACCGGCGACCAGCGCGTGCTGCTCGGCTGGGCGCAGGCCTGGCGCGGCAAGGTCAGCGATGACTTCGTGCGCCGCCAGGTCGTGAGTGATCCGCACAGTCCGCGCCAGTTCCGCGTCAACGGCGTCGTGCGCAATCTGGATGCCTGGTACGCGACGTTCGGCGTGAAGCCGGGAGAGAAGCTGTATGTCGAGCCGGAGAAGCGGGTGAGGATCTGGTAGCTACAGAAGGTCCCCGCCCGCGGCGCTCGCGGTCGTGCCGTATTTCTCATACGCCTTGATGACGTTGCGGCCGACGGTCCAGCGATGGACCTCGTCCGGTCCGTCGACGAGGCGCTGCGAGCGGATATGGGTGTACCAGGAGGCGAGCGGCAGATCCTGGCTGTAGCCGAGCGCGCCGTGGAGCTGGATCGCGGTGTCGACGACCTTGTGCACCATATGCGCGAGGAACACCTTGGCGATCGAGTTCTCCTGGCGCAGGTCCAGGCCCTTCTCCGCCTTGTAGGCGATGTGCAGCAGCATCAGCCGCGCCATGTAGAGCTCGCTGGCGCAATCGGCGAGCATCCATTGCACGCCTTGCCGCTCGGCGAGCTTCTTGCCGAAGGTCGAGCGCGAGGTGACATGCTTCGCCGCCATGTCGAGCGCGCGCTGCGCCATCGCGACGTTGTGCATGCCGTGGCGCAGCCGGCCGTAAGCCAGGCGATGCTGGCCCATGTTGAAGCCGTTGCCCTCGCCGCCGAGAATATTTTCCGCCGGCACTTCGAGGTCCTTGATCTCGATCTCGCTGTGGCCGCCGCCCATGATGTGAGAGAGCGGGCCCTCCACCGCCATCGTCTTGATGTTGCGGATGATGCGATAGCCGGGATTGGGCAGCTCGACGATGAAGGTCGAGAACTGCTGATGGCGCGGCGCGTCGGGATTGGTCTTGGCCATCACCAGCGCGATGTCGGCGGCGCTGGCGGCCGACGAGAACCATTTCTCGCCGTTCAACACATAGGCGCTGTTGCCCTTCTTCTCGGCGCGCGTCTGCATGCCGGTGGCGTCGGCGCCCGCCGCCTTCTCGGTCATCGAATAGCAGATGCGCTTCTCGCCGTTGAGCAGCGGCTTGAGGAACTTCTCCTTCTGATGGTCGGTGCCGTGCGCGAGCAGGGTGAGCATCGTCGCGTCGTCGGGGCCTTGGCTGTTCATCGACAGCGCGCCCAGATGGCTTTGGCCGAGCTCCATCTGCACCAGCGCGTTCGCCAGCGGCCCGAGCCCCATGCCGCCATGCTCCTTGGGGATGAACGGGCACCACAGTCCCTGCGCGCGCGCCTTCGCACGCAACTCGGCGAGCACCTGCTTGTAGGACCCGCCGTCCTTCAGGCGCTGCTCCGCCGGGATGCATTCGTCCTGCACCCAGGCACGCACCGTCTCGCGGATCTTTTTCGCTTCTTCGGGAATCTCGAAGTCGATGGCCATAGTGGGTTCCTCTGTTCCAATATCGATGGACTAAGAGTGCCAACAACACGCCCCGCTGTCATCCCCGGCGAGCATCGCCGACAGGCGATGCGAGGTTAAGGGGACCCAGGTGGATAGACCTGGCTCAGTTTTTCCCACCTGGGTCCCCTTAACCTCGCGTTGCTGTCGCAACGCTCGGCCGGGGATGACAGTTAGGTCTTAAACCGTACCGGCAGCCGCTTCGGGCCCGAGATGAAGTTCGACGGTAGCCACTCCGGCTCGCCCACGATCTCGATGTCGTGCATCCGTGTCAGAACCTCCATCAGGATCGCGTCGATCTCGATGCGGGCGATGTGCTGGCCCAGGCAGCCATGCGGGCCGGTGCCGAACGCGATGTGCTCGTTGGGCGCGCGCGAAAGATCCAGGACGTCGGGACGCTCGAACTTCTCCGGATCGCGATTGGCGGAGCCGAAATACATCACCACCTTGTCGCCCTCGCGGATGCGCTCGCCCGCGAGCACCGCGTCGCGCCTGGCGGTGCGGCGCATATAGACGACGGGCGTCGTGTAGCGCAGCAGCTCTTCGCGCGCCGAGGGGATGCGCGCCGGCAGATCGGCCTTCAGCCAGGCGAGTTGGTCCGGGTTCTCGAGCAGCGCAATGAGCCCCGACGACAGCAGGTTGCGCGTCGTGTCGCCGCCCGCGTCGACGAGCAGCAGGAAGAACAGGAGGAACTCGATATCCTCGAGCTTCCTGCCGTCGACCTCGGCCTGGAGCAGCTTGGTCGCCAGGTCGTCCTTCGGTCGCGCGCGCTTCTCGTCGATCACGGTGCGGCCGTATTCGAACATCTTGAGCACCGCCATGCCGCCCGCGTTCTCGCTCTGCGCGTCGGTCGCGGTATGGATGATCTCGGTCAGCTTGTAGAGCTCGCGCCCGTCGTCGAGCGGAATGCCGAGCAGTTCGGCGATGACATAGGACGGCATCTCACCCGCGACCTCGCTCACGAAATCGCACTCGCCGCGCGCAATCACCGCGTCCACGATCTGCCTGGCCAGCGCGTTCATGCGCGGCGTGCGGCCACAGGACACCGGCAGCGTGAACTCGCTGCGGATCAGCTTGCGGAACGCGGTGTGCTGCGGCGGGTCCATCATCAGCATCATCTTGTAGCCGCCGAAGCCCAGCGCGGCCTCCGCCGCCGGATCGCTGATCATGATCGTGGGCTCGGACGAATAGGTCTGGAAGTCGCGGTCGACCTCCCACACGTCCTTGAAGCGGCTCACCGCCCAGAAGCCCTTGCCGTTTGGCTCCTCGTGCCAATGGACGGGCGCGTTCTCACGCAGCCAGCGGTATTGCGGATGAGGATGCCCGGCTGCGAAGCTCTTGGGCGACAACAGGTCGATCTTCATGGAGGCCATCATGCCAGATCACGCCGCTCTTCGCTCGGTCAAAGGTTCGGTCGTGCTCGTCACGGGCGCGGCCAGCGGCATGGGCCGCGCCACGGCGGAAGTTTTCGCAGCGGAAGGGGCCGTCGTGGCGGCGACCGATCTTACGGCGCCCGAAGGCGTCGGCACGCGCGCCTGGAAGATGGACGTGAGCGACCCGGCGGAGGTCGTGCGCGTGATCTTCGATATCGCCAAAACCTTCCAGGGCCTGGATATCGTCGTGAACAATGCCGGCATCTCCGCCTTCTCTGCGATCGACTCCGAGAACTACGACGAGGTATGGACGCGCGCGCTGTCGGTGCTGCTCACAGGGCAGCAGCGCGTGATCCGCGCCGCCCTTCCCTATCTGCGCCGCGCGCCGCACCCGCGCATCGTGAACATAGCGTCCACCGAGGCGCTGGGCGCGACGTCGCGCGACAGCCCCTATGCGGCGGCGAAGGCGGGCGTCACCGGCCTGACCCGCGCGCTCGCCGTCGAGCTCGGGCGCGAGGGCATCACCGTCAACTGCATCTGCCCCGGCCCGATCGCGACCGCGATGACGGCGTCGATCTCCGACGAGCATAAGGAGATCTTCGCCAGGCGCCGCACCGCGCTCGGCCGCTACGGCCGCGCGGAGGAGGTCGCGCATATGACGCTCAGTCTTTGTCTGCCCGCCGCCTCCTACATCACCGGCACCACGATCCCCGTCGACGGCGGGCTGATGGCCCGGAACGCGTGAAACAAAAAAATACATGGGAAAGTCGAATTCAATTCCCTTGTTCACTGCCTAACGCTTTGAAGCTTGCGGAAAATCCGCTTCCTTCATCGTCCATGTTCAACTGTCTGACGGACACGCCCAATTGAATCGATTCATGAGGCTCAATTGCGATACGCGTGAGCGTCGCGTTCTTCGCGCGCCGCTCACCGCAACAGATCGTGTCGGCGGGAAACGGATTCAAGGAAAGTAGGTTCTGGAGAAGCGAATTTTCTTCGACCCTCCCCATGAGGGAGGGTCGAAATTTGCGAGCGTAGCGAAGCAAATTTCGGGGAGGGGTTCTCACCGGCGCCGGCCCCTCCCCGAAAAATGCTTCGCATTTTTCGACCCTCCCTCAAGGGGAGGGTCGAGGGTCGATCAGGACACCAGCTCGCAGAACTTCTTCAGATCGATGTTGCCGCCCGAGACCACCGCGACGACCGGGCCGTCGCCGGCCAAGCCCTTCATCGCGGCGGCGACGGAGAGCGCGCCGGCGCCTTCGGCCACCACGCGCGCCTTCTCGGCGAGGACGCGCATCGCGGCCCTGGTCTCGTCCAGCGTGACGACGAAATAGTCGTCGACGACGGGTTTCAGCCGCTCCCACATGCGCGGGAACATGCTCTGGCCGCCCGCGCCGTCGACGAAGGAGGGCTGCCAATCCTTGAACGGCTGCGGCGAGCCCATCTTCTTCGACAGCGCCGCGGGGGCCGCGGTCTCGGGCTCGACGCCGTACATCTTCACCTGCGGCGCGAGCGCCTTGATCGCGCTGGCGACGCCCACGAGCAGCCCGCCGCCGCCGATGCCGCAGATCACCCCGCGCGTGTCAGGCTCGTCCTCCAGGATCTCCAATCCAATGGAGCCATGGCCGGCGATGAAGTCGTGGTCGTCGAAGGGATGCACGAAGGTGCCCTCGGCGCCCGGATAGGCACGCTCCTCGAGCGCTTTCCAGGCGCGATCGTAGGGAGCCTCGAGCAGCGTGGCGCCGAGCGCCTTCATGCGCGCCTTCTTGGCCTCGGGCGCCGAGCCGATCACGACCACCGTGCACGGCACGCCCGCCTGGCGCGCCGCGTAAGCCACGCCCTGTCCGGCATTGCCCGCGCTGATCGTCCACACGCCCTTCGCGCGCTCGGCGTCGGAGAGCATCGCCACCGCGTTCGCCGCACCACGCAGCTTGTAGGCGTTGATCGGCTGCAGGTTCTCGAGCTTGAGGCGGATGTCGGGAAAGCCCGGCCCCAATTGCAGCTTGACCAGCGGCGTGCGCTGGATCGTAGGCGCGATGCGGCGCGCGGCGTCGCGGATTTCGGCAAGCGTGATCGGGCGGACGGGGGGAGCGGTCATGGAACTCTCTCGCGGAAAGGCCGGGACGCTAGCCCAAATCCCTCGCCTTGTCCCGGCGCAGTTGGCGGGAAACAGGGCCCGAAACCACACATGGCGCGATTTCTTGTCAGGCCCTTGCGGAGCGTCTAGCTTGGCCCATCTGGAGGCGCGGGAAAGCCGCGCCCCGTGGGGTTTTCAAGATGCACGGACGCGCGGCGAAGGGCGACCAGGAGCTGGCATTGGGCCCGGATTTCCTCTGCATCGGCATGGGCAAGTCCGGCACCGGATGGCTCTACGACCAATGCCTGCACCATCCCGATTTCTGGATGCCTCCGATCAAGGAGCTGCACTATCTCGACCGCGAGCAGCCGCGCATGATCACGGCCGAGGCGCTTCTCGGCCGCCTGCTCGACAGGCACGAGGAGGAAGGCGGCGGTCCCTGGAACGGGGACGACAAGAAGGAGCTCAAATTCCTCAAGGAGGCCATCGACGCGCGCAAGAAGCACATGGACCTCGAATTCTACGCGTCGATGTTCCGCTTCAAGGACGAGCGGCGCTCCGGCGACATCAGCCCGTCCTACTGCTCGATGCCCGAGGACCTGATCGCCCAGGTGCTGGGGCGCTTCCCGAAGATCAAGGTCATCTTGATGATGCGCGATCCGGTCGCGCGCGCCTGGTCGCATTTCGCGATGAAGAACCGCGGCAAGAAGGTCGCCACCGACAAGCTGCGCGACCCTGCGAAGTTCATGCGCGTCTTCGAGGGCTCCAAGGCGTTCCGCAAGGGCTCGCCCGCGACGATCACCCAGAAATGGCTGCGCCACGTGCCGCCCAAGCAGTACCGCCCCTATTTCTTCGACGACCTGCAGAACGATCCCGAGGGGCTCAGGCGCGACATCCTTCAATTCCTCGGCGCCGATCCCGGCAAGGGCGACCTCGATCCCGGCCACAACCGCAAGGCCGACAAGCCCAAGATCGATATCACGCCCGAGATCGAAGCCGTGCTGGCGGAGAAATTCTCCGGCGAGCTGCGCGCCTGCGCCGCCATCTTCGGCGGCCACGCGGAGCAATGGGCACGGAAATACGGGGCCTGAAACAGGGTTGCGCCCGTCCCGGCGGCCCCTTATACCCCGCTCCTTAGAGGGCGCGTAGCTCAGCGGGAGAGCACTACCTTGACATGGTAGGGGTCACAGGTTCGATCCCTGTCGCGCCCACCACCCAGTCCGACGCGGATGGCGGTGGCATTCTACCGCTCCCCGATACCGGGCGATTTCCGTCGGCTGGCGGCCGCGGAGACGGTGCCCCCCACACCGGTTCGGATTCATAAGGTCGGCGCGCGCGTGCCTGCCGCGGTCAGATGAAATCGCTCGTGCTCAGGCTCCCGAGATTCGTCGCGGAGGCCAGCTGGATCACGAGATCCTCGCCCGCCTGATAGCCCGCCTGGCCGTTCACGTCGATGATGAGGAACGTGTCGCCCGCCAAATTGCCGGAGGTGGGGGTGAAAAGCACGGCGTCGTGCGCGCCGAGCTGCGACGCGCCGATCGCCGAGGCCAGGTCGGCATCGAAATGCCCGATCCCCAAGGCGCCGGACGTGACCTCGGCATTGACCGCATTGAGCGCGAACGAGAGGTCGAAATTGTCCGACAATGCGTCGAAGCCGGTGATCACGTCGCGCGTCGTCGAGGTCGATTCCCCGGCCGAGGCATAGACGAAGGTGTCCGAGCCGCCGCCGCCGTTCAGGTGGTCCGCGCCCAACCCGCCGGTGAGCACGTTGTTCCCGGCATTTCCGGTGAGCGTGTCGTCGAAGGCCGAGCCGGTCAGGTTCTCGATGTTGGTCAGCGTGTCGGTCTCCACCGAATTGACCGCCTGGGCGACGCCGATGGCGAGGCTCACCTCGACCGCCTTGGTGCTGAGCGAATAATCCGCCGTATCGATGCCGGCGCCGCCGTCCAGCGTGTTGATGCCCGTGCCGCCGATCAGGTCGTCATTGCCGTCGCCGCCCGATATCGTGTCGTTTCCCTCCCTGCCGTCGAGCGTGTCGTTGCCGCCGCCGCCGCTGAGCGTGTCGTCGCCGAGGCCGCCATTGATGTAGTCGTTGCCGGTGCCCGAGGTGATGGTGTCGTTTCCAAACCCGCCCCAGATGCTGTTGCCGCCATTGCCCGCGGTCACGGTGTCGTTGCCGGTTCCGGCATCGATGGTGTTGTGGCCGTTCCCGGCGGTGATGGTGTCGTTGCCGCCGGCGGTGCGCACGATGTTCGTGCCGTCTCCCACCGTGATGGTGTCGTCGCCGCTGCCGGTGAAGATCGTGAAGTTCTCGAAGCCGTCGAAGGTGACGGCGTGGCTGCCGCCGTCGGTGATGTTCACGGCGGTGCCGATGACGGAGAGCGTGGCATTCGAATAGTCGACGAACAGCTTGTCCGTTCCGAGCCCGCCATGCGCGACGTCGACGCCGCCCGTGACCTCGATGACGTTGTCTCCCATATTGCCGGTGATCGTGTTGTTGCCGCTATTGTCGACGACGTTGATCGGCGCATGACCCTGCAGCGTGACCATGTCGATGCCGGCGCCCAGCGTCAGATCGATGTTCGTCGACGATCGGGTGCCGTCGATGAAAAGGTCGTTGACGGTGACGAGGGCGTTTTCATTGCCGTATCCCGCTTCGAGGACGATCTGGTCTCCTGCATTGGCGACCCCCATCGCGCCGGCGATGGTCGCGTAGGTCTCGTCGGGGCCGACGTTCAGAACGGCCGCGGGGCTCAGGTCCTCACTCTGCATCGTGCCGGTGGAAAGTTGAGACTCGTCCGAGCGGATATTTGACGTGATCATTTGCGTTTTCCTTTTCCCATCTCGACAATTGCCCGCCTCTTGACCCGCAGCTTTTCACTCGACCAGGAGCGAGTCTGTGCAATATTGCTCTAGTCTAGTTGTGTGCCGTTTTGATACAATCAAAACGAGAAATCGCTTCGGCCGACGCGGCCGGGAAAATTTGCAAAACTTAATGGAGTCCTAACTAGGACGGTCGCTAGTTGAGCGATGCGCGGCGCCCTGACGATAAGAGTGAAGTCGTCCGTGGTCTTCGGCGCGGTCCTGGCCCTCGCCTGCGGTTTGCAGTTCATCCTGTTCTCGCAATTCGCGACCATGGCGGGACTGAACCGCGATCTGAGCGACAACGTGCTTCCCGGCGTGGTCGCCGCGACCCGCTTGGATGATGCGATCGCCAATTTGCAGATGCTGGATGCCCAGCACCTTCTGTCCGCCGATCCCGCGATCAGGTCCGATACCGGCAATTCGCTGCCGCAGATGAAAAGGACGATCGCGTCGGATCTGAAAAAGCTCGGCGGTTTCGCCGATGCCGACATGGAGCGCCGGATCGTCGCTTCGCTCGGCGAGAGCCTGTCGCGTCTGTTCGCGGCCAACGATGAATTCGTTTCCCTCTCGGACACCCGGCAGTTCGGCAAAGCGCGGGCGCTTTTCTCCGGGGATCTCTATCGGCGCTTCGCTCAGGCGGACAGCCTCGTGGATCGGTTTATCGCGATCAACAACCGGGCGGGCGAGGCCTCCACGCTGAAGAGCGCCGTCACGCAAAAGCGTTCAACGGACGTCATCCTGACGGCGGTGTTGTTTTCGATCGGCGCGACGATCGCCGTGTTCTGGGCGCTGACCAAGATCCTCATCGATCCGCTGCGATGGATGACGGAGGCGATGGAGAAGCTGGCCGCGGGGAATTTGGACACCCGGGTTCCGGCGCTGTGGCGGCGCGACGAAATCGGCCGGCTTGCGCGCGCGATGGCCCATTTCAAGACCTCCGCCGTGGCATTGCGCGACGCAAAGCATGAGGCGGACGCCGGGACGCAGGCCAAATCCACGTTTCTCGCCAACATGAGTCATGAGCTGCGCACGCCGCTCAATGCCATCATCGGCTTTTCCGACCTCATGCTCACTGAGCAATTGGGGCCGCTCGGAAACGCCCGCTATCACGAATACATCGACGATATTCACAGAAGCGGACTGCAGCTGCTCGCGCTCATCAACGATCTTCTGGATTTGTCCCGGATCGGCGCCGGCGAGGAAACCCTCTTCGAGGAGGACGTTTGCGTGCGCCAGGTGATTTCGGATGCCTGCCGAATGATCGAGCTCCAGGCGAAGCAATCCAATGTGACCGTCGTGACCAGGCTTCCCGCCGGCCTTCCCGAGATTCGCGGCGACAAGCGCCGCATCAAGCAGATCGCGCTGAACCTGCTGACGAACGCGATCAAATTCACGCCCGATTTCGGGACCGTCACCGTCACCGCGGGCCGATCGACGGGCGGGCTCTTCATCGAAGTCGGCGATACCGGCATCGGCATCGCCGAGGCCGACCTGCCGAAAGTGCTGGAGCGGTTCGGGCAGGTCGAGAACAAGCTTTCCCGCCGGCATAGCGGAACCGGCCTCGGCCTGCCGCTGGTCAAGGAGTTGATCGCGCTGCACGGCGGCTCGCTCCGCATGGAGAGCACAGTGGATGTCGGAACGACGGTTACCGTCACCTTTCCTCTCACCCGCGTCATTGCGGCTGCCGACTCCGCGGCGGCCTGACCGGGCGGCTCGGCGCCGATCACGGGTGCTGAGTAGATTCCGAACCTTTACGCTTCGCGCGGGCGGGGACACCCTGATCGACATTCGCTTGACACCACCAAACCGGAACGCACTTTCGAGGCTCCCGTAGGCATCGCCACTCTCCCCGCTCGCGGGAGTCTCGCTTTTTTGGGTGAGGGCAACCCGATGTTGATCGAGAAGCTGGAATCGGGCATGCGGGTTCTCGATGTCAGCCTCACCGCGGGAGCGCTCGTCAAGATATTCGGCCTGAAGGGCGCGACGCTGACGGCTGCCGCGCGGGCCGACTCGCTCCTGGCCGAGGGCGACGTCGAAGGTCATCGCGTCTGGAACCAGGTCGTGGCCACCCTGCGCCAGATCGAGCGATCGAAGCCGACCACGATCCGGCCGATGAACTAGAGCAAGCTTTGATCGGTTGGAATCGCAAGCAAACTTGTCATGGCCCGCGAATGCGGGTCACCCAGGTGACACCTGATTTGTCTCACGAATGGATCACGCGGAGACGCGGAGCACGCGGAGGAAAAGTCTGCCCCGCCTGCTCCGCGTCTCCGCGTGAACCCCTTCCGCAATCTTGCAGAACCCAGCTGGGTGGCCCGCATTCGCGGGCCATGACATCGAGATTGGTTGCATCAATTTGGGCAAGCGCCGCCCCGCGCGGTCACCTGTGCGCGATCGGCCATGCGGCGGTTGCGGGAAATCGGGTCTGGGTCAAAGGCCCGGCGGCGCCCACGCCGGCAGCGGCAAGCGCCAGCCGCGCCAGGGCCGGAAGCGATTTCGAATTCGTCTTCCGCATGATCGTGGCGCGATGGTTTTCGACGGTGCGCTGGCTGATCCCGAGGTCCGCGGCGATGTTCTTGCTGGGGTGGCCCGCAAGGACCATCTCCATGATCTCGCGCTGTCGCGACGTGAGCAGGGCCAGTCGTCTCGCGGCCGCCTCACGCCAGGCCGTGAGCCGGGTCGAATCCGCGGACTGCTCGAGCGCGCGGTCGATGCTGGCGGTCAATTCGGCATAGCCGACGGGCTTCTCGATGAAGTCGGACGCGCCCGCCTTCATCGCTTCAACCGCCATATGCACGTCGCTGTTGCCCGTGATCACGATCGACGGCGGGCAATGGCCTTCCCGGTTCAGACGCTGCAGCACTTCGATCCCGCTCAGTCCCGGCAGATAGGCGTCTATGAGCAGAACGGCGCGTTGGACGGGGCGATAGGCTTCGAGAAACGACTCGCCGGTCGGATAGGTCTCGACCGCGCGGCCGCCTTGTTCGAGCGCGGCCCGCATCGTCTCGCGGATCTGGCCGTCGTCGTCGACGACGAAGATCACATGCGGCTCGGTGCTGTCCGCCGGTTGGGCCGGGCGTGGAGCATGCGCCGTTCCCGCGGCTTGCGAGATCGGCAGCAACTGCTGGATGACCCGCGACAGCTCCGTCACTTTCACCGGCTTGTTGAGCTGGATGCAGTCGTGGCCGGCGACGTTGCGCAGAACGTCGGTGGAGATATCGCCGGTCAGGATGATGACCGGAACCTGCCGGCCGATCAATTCGCGAAGCCTGACGCTCACCTCCAGGCCGTCCATCGCGTTGGGCAGATTGTAGTCCGCCAGGATGAGATCGGGACGGATGCCCCCTCGCGCGAACAGCTCGAGCGCCGAGGGGCCGTCGGGCGCGGTCGCGATATAGTGGCCCTCGGCCTGAAGAAGCAGCTCCAGCAATTCGCGCATCTGCGGGTCGTCCTCGACGACCAGGATCGCGCCGGTGCGCCGGACGGGATCGAAGACCTCGCTGTCCGCCGCGAGCGTATCGCGTTGCCGTTGCGATCCGTCTCCGCTCGAGGACAGCGGCACCTCGACGCTGAACACCGAACCTTGCCCCAGGCGCGAGCGGACTTGCACGCGATGGCCGAGCAGGCTCCCGAGGCGCTGAAAGATGGAAAGGCCGAGCCCGAGGCCGCGGCTTCGTTCGGACGCGGCGTTGTCGAGCTGGTGATATTCCTCGAAGATCGCATGCAGTTCTTCCTCGGGGATGCCGGCGCCCGTGTCCCACACCTCGATGCTCAACGCGTCTTTGCGCCGTCGGCAGCCGAGCAGGATCTTGCCTTGCCTGGTGTATTTCAACGCGTTGGAAAGCAGGTTCCTGATCATCTGCTCGAGCAGGCGCGGATCGCTTTGAATCGAAAGCTTGGACGAGACGGCGCGCAATTCGAGATTTCGCGCCTGCGCGTGATAGGCGAATTCGTCCTGCAGCGGATCGAGCAGCTCGTTCACGGGAAATACCGCGATCTCGGCGCGGATCGTGCCGGCCTCGATCTGGTTTATGTCGAGCAGGGTATTGAGCATGCTCGACATCGTCTCCAGGGTGTGTTCGAGCTGCGCGACGAGGCTCTGCGCGCTCCCGCCTTTCACCGCTCTCGCAAGCTGCCCCTGAAGCAGCGTGAGCGTCTGCAAAGGCTGGCGCAGGTCATGGCTCGCCGCCGCCAGAAACCGCGATTTCGCGGCGTTGGCCGACAGCGCCTCGCGCTTGGCCTCTTCCAGCGCATCGGCGGCACGCCGGCGCTCGGTGATGTCGGCGAAGGTGATGACCACGCCCTCGACGCCCTGGTCCTGGGTGCGGTAGGGCGAGATGCGGCGGATGTACCATGCCCCGCTCGCGGCCTCGATCTCCCGCTCGACCGCCACGAAATTCTGCAGGACCGTTCTTGCGTCCGGCAGAAGAGCGCCATCCGCCGCCAGCGAGCTGAGATCGGCGAGCGGCCGGCCGATGTCGCCGGGAATGACGCTGAACAGCGACTTCGTGGCGGGGGTGAAGAACCGGATGCTGAGGCTGGTGTCGAGAAAGATCGTGGCGACATCGGTGCTGTAGAGAACGTTCTGCAGGTCGTTCGACGTCGTGCGCTGCCGCTCCAGGGTTTCCTGGAGCTGGCTGTTGAGCGCGATCAGTTCCTCGTTGAGGGACTGCAGCTCCTCCTTCGAGGTCAGCAATTCCTCGTTGGTGGATTGGAATTCCTCGTTGACGGAGAGGGCCTCTTCGTTGACGGCTTTCTGCTCCGCGCTCGAGATTTCGAGGCTTTGGATGGCCCCCAGGAGCTCGGTTTTCGTGGCTTCCAGCTCCCGCTCGAGCTCGGCGACGCGCGAACGGTCGCCCGCGGCAACCGGCAGCTCCGGACCGGCTTCCTGTTCCCGCTCGTCGATGAAGCACACGAGGAGCAGTTCTTCGCCGCCGCTGCGAACCGGTTGCGCCGCGATGCTGAACGCGAGCGTGTTGCCGTCGCGGTCCAAACGGCCGCCGGAGACGACAACCCGCTTGTCGCCTTGAAAGGCCTGCTGGATCACCGATCTCAGCTTGACGCGCACGCCGTCGCGCGCCATGGCGATGACATCGTTGATCGGGCGGCCGGCCGCCAGCTGAAGATAGCGGTCGGTCGGACCCATCAGGTATTGGCACTCGTATTTTCGGTTGATCAATATTGCCGCCGGGGCATAGGCTTGCGTCACCAGCCGCATGCACAGTTCGGCGAGCGCCGCCTGGCGCAGCGGCGGCGGCTCCTGCGCCGCCGGCAGGTTGGAGCGCGGACCGGCGACGACTCTCGAAAACCCGAATTCCCCCGGCCGGTTGCGGCCTATGCGTCGAAAGAGCCGCTCCGATTTGGAAATCGCCTCGAAACGTCCGGCGGCATTCGCGATCGTCTCCGAGCCGCCGAGGAGGAGGATGCCCCCCTCGCGCAGCGCAAAATGGAAGATCGATATCACCCGCGCCTGGGCTTCGGAGCCGAGATAGATCAGCAGATTGCGGCATGAAACCAGGTCGAGACGCGAGAACGGCGGATCCGCCAGGACATCCTGGACCGTGAACACCACCGCCCCGCGCAACTCGGGCGAGGCCCTGTATCCGTTTCCTTCCTTGATGAAGAAGCGCTCGAGGCGGGACGGGGAGATGTCGGCTTCGATCGATTCCGGATACAGCCCCGCGCGGGCGAGGTCGACGGCATCGGGATCGACATCGGATGCGAAGACCTGCAGCTTGACGCCGCTCCTGGTCGCCGTGATCTCCTCGCGGAAGAGCATCGCCAGGGAGTAGGTCTCCTCGCCGGTGCTGCAGCCCGCGATCCATATGCGCAGCGGCTGTGCGGCCGGATGATCGCGGACGAGGTCCGGAATGACCTTGCCGGCCAGGGCGTCGAATACAAGCGGGTCGCGGAAAAAGCCGGTGACGTTGATGAGCAGGTTCTTGGCAAGAAGCCCGAGCTCGGCTGCATCGTTGCGAAGGATTTCGAGATAACGCTCGGTCCCGTCGGCCTCGATCCCGATCATTGCCATGCGCTGCACAATTCGCCGCTGCAGTGTTCCGGGCTTGTAGAGCGTGAAATCGTGGGCGGTCTTGGTACGCAGGAGCTCGATGATTTCGGCGAGCCAGGTCTGCGCCTGGGCGCCGGCGCGAGGCCCGTCCCCCGCGCGCATGCGTCGCTGCGGTATTTCGCGTGCCGCGAGGGCTGCCGGAATCTCCGCCACCGCGAGCACGCGATCCACCAGTCCGGTCGCAATGGCGCTTCGCGGCATGCCGTCATAGCCGGCTTCCTCGGGATCCTGCGCGATGACATATCCGTCCTTTGCGCTCACCGCTTTCAGCCCGATGCTGCCGTCGCTCCCCGTGCCGGAGAGAACCACGCAGACCGCGCGCGTGCCGTACTCCTCGGCCAGCGAGTTCAGCAGGAAATCGAAAGGCAGGCGCGCGCCGTGGCGGGCTTGGGGTTGCGCGAGGTGCAACGCGCCGCTGCCGACGGAGAGATATGTTCCGGGCGGAATGATATAGAGGTGGTTTGGTTCGACCGGCATTCCTTCCGCGGCGTGGTGCACCGTCATGGCCGTCTGCGCGGACAGCAACTCCACCATCATGCTTTCGTGCGTCGGATCGAGATGCTGGATGAGGATGAATGCCATGCCGCTGTCGGCAGGCAGCACGTCGAGAAGATTTCTGCAGGCATCGAGACCGCCCGCGGACGCACCTATTCCCACGACCGGAAAATTGTCGGCGGCAACCGAAGACCCGTTCTCCTGCGTGACATGCTGATCCGTCGGCGGAGGAGCCGCTTTTGCTCTTTGCAGACGACCTAACGCCGTCATTCTCTTTTTGTTCTCGAAACGGCAGACCGAAAATCGGTAAGACAACCAAAGGTTATCATGCTTTCGCACGTATTACGATGTCTTTCAGGGCACGGTGCAACCCGAAGTTCCGCCCGGCGAGTGGAATTTGGCGTCGCAGCACGGAAAGTTGATCCGCGGGCAAATTGCTGGAATGCTTAGGAAAAAGCCGCCGGCCCACAGGGGCTGCGGGGCCGGCGGCTTAGGAATGGTCCTCCCGTGTGACCGAGGGGGGTAGCGCGGTCAATGCTTTCGGTGCCGAACGGCGCGGGACCAATATTGCGACGCTACCTCAAGGCGATTTGGCGCGGCAGGCTCGGAATCTACTCATGCCGCCAGACTTCGGGCTTTGGGCGCAGCCTCCTCGGCCGCCTGCTCCACCATGGACAGATTGCCGAGCGCCATCGTCAGAAGTTCCGGCCGGAACTCGGGCGCGATCCCTGCGAATTTGCAGGCGGCGCGGATCTGGTCGACGATGAATTTCGGCTGGTAGCTCGCCAGCGGCTCGCCGCAGCGGTCCCGAAGCGACGAAATGACAAAGTCGATCGTCTCCTGCGAGGCGGCAAGACCCGACGCGGCCGAGAGCGCGGCGAAGATTCTTCGATATTCGGCGACGCTCGGCGCGCCGACCTGAATCTTGTAGGGAATGCGCCGCAGGAATGCCGGGTCCATCAGGTCCTGCGGCGACATATTGGTGGAGAAGACCACGAGCTCGTCGAACGGCAGCGGAAAGCTCTTGCCGGTATGGAGCTTGAGATAATCGACCCTGCGTTCCAAAGGCACGATCCAGCGGTTGAGAAGCGTCTCGGGCTTGACGATCTGGCGGCCGAAATCGTCGATCAGGAAGATGCCGCCGAGCGCCTTCACATGCAGCGGCGCCTCGTAGAATTTGGCGATCGGGTTGAAGCTGAGATCCAGCATCTCGAGCGTCAGCTCGCCGCCGGCGACGATGAAGGGACGGCGGCAGGGCACCCAGCGCGCGTCGGAATCCTCGCGCCGGACCGCGGTTCCCTTGTGCCCCTGCCCGGGTTGGAGCGCCACGTGATGGCTGGGATCGAAAACCTTGACGATCTGCCCTTCGACTTCAAAGCAGTAAGGGATGTAGACGACATCCTTGAACACGTTGCCGATCCGCTCCGCCACGGTGGTCTTGCCGTTGCCGGGCGGTCCGTAGAGCAGGATCGAGCGGCCGGAATTGATCGCGGGACCGATCTGCTGGATGAAGCTTGCGGCGACCGCCAGGCCGGCAAAGGCCTGCTCGATGGACGCGCGGTCCACGCGCTCGTTGGTGATGCACTGGCGCCGGATGCGCTCGCAATAGGCGGCGAGCGGCACCGGGGCCGGGCCGGCATACTGGTTCTGAGCGATCGCATCGACGGCCCACAGCATGCCCCGTTCGGTCAAGGCGTAGCGAAGTTCGGACAGGATACGCACGCCGGCCGCGCCGAGCACTTCCACCAATTTGCGCTCCTGGGCCTGATCGAGAACGAGCTGGACGATCCGCGGCGGCAGCTTGAGGATCTCGGCGATCGCCGAAGCCGTCTCGCCGGCGCCGCCATAGATCGCCTTGATCGTCAAATTCAGCAGGTCGGATGCCTGCAGACCGGTGTCGGCGATGGAGCTCGGCTCGGAAGGAGCGGCCTGCAATACGCCGTCCAGCGCGTCCTGCCGCAGCCTGCCCATGGCGATGAGCACGTCGCCGAGCCTGCCGCCTTTTGTCTTCTGACAGTCGAGCGCGGCGGCGACGTCGGCCGGCGTCACCAGCCCATGGGCTATCAGGAGGTCTCCGATGAACACGACATGCCTCGTCAGGTTGGCTTCCGGCCCGGGCTTTCACTCACCGAACGGTTCTAGAGTTCCATTCCTCGTGCCGAGCTCGGCCCACAGCCTGTGGAGAAACCTCAACTCGACGGGCAGCGGCCCGGTCAGGTCGTACCTTTCCGAAAATTTCAGGCCGCGCGCGGGATAGTTCAACCACACGACGCTTGCGTGATAGGCGACGGCGAATTTGACGACGATCAGATAGAGGTTCACCGGTATGGGCTGACGCTTGGCGAGAACAATTCTGGCGCCGCCTTCGGAAAGGTCGCGGATCGCGCAGTCGAGCGAGAGGGCTCCGTCGGGCGCGAATATCCCGTCGCCATAGGCAAGCTTTCCATTCAGGCAGGTCCGCTGCCGGGCCGGCCTGGTCTGGAGCACGCCCGTATGATGGGGGTCGCGCATCAGCGTGTTCGGCGATGTCCGTTCCAAGCTAGGCATGAGCGACGCTCCATCGTGCAGGTTCGGCGCGCAAAAGGCCGCGATGGGCGGCGGCCTGATGGAATTTTTCCGATATCTCTGCGGCGGGCAGAGGCCTGGAAAGCAGGTAGCCCTGCGCTTCGTCGCAGCCATGCGCGCGAAGAAACTCCAGTTGATCGCGCGTCTCGACGCCTTCGGCGGTGACCTTCAGCCGCAAGCTGTGCGCCATGTTGATCATGGCGATGGCGATGCTCGCGTCGTCCGGGTTCGTCGTGATGTCGCGGATGAACGCGATGTCGAT
This sequence comes from Alphaproteobacteria bacterium, assembly GCA_021325375.1. Taxonomy (GTDB): domain Bacteria; phylum Pseudomonadota; class Alphaproteobacteria; order Micropepsales; family Micropepsaceae; genus Rhizomicrobium. Next base: position 84,899 of record JAJPHG010000026.1, read on the forward strand.
CTTGAGCGCGTCGACGAGAAACCGCTTCAGATAGGAAAGATTCGAATAGCCCGTTCCGAAATCGTCGATGGATATCGAGATCCCCAGATCCTTGAGCTCGCGCAACGCCACATTGGTCGCGTCCCCATGGGTCATGAGCGTGCTTTCCGTGATCTCGAATTCCAGCAGCCTGGGGTTCACGCCGTGCTCGCGTATCATGGACGCCACCTGGGAGGCGAAGCGATCCTCGCGCACCTGCCGCGACGACACGTTCACCGCGATGCGGACGTTGCCGAGGCCGGTGCGCTCCCATTCGCTTATCTGCCGGCACGCCGTGTCGATCGCCCAGGCGCCGACCGGAACGATCAGGCCCATCTCCTCGAGGGCAGGTATGAAGAGGGCGGGCGAGACCAGGCCGTGCCCCGGCCGGCGCCAGCGGATCAACGCCTCGACGCTCGTCCATTCTCCGCTGTCGATATCCATTTTCGGCTGGTAGTACAGGACGAACTCGCCGCGCCCTTGCGCCAGGCGCAGCGCGCCCTCGACTTCGGACTTCTCCAATGCGCGCGCATTCATTTCCACCGTGTAGCAGCGAAAAGTATTGCGGCCCGCCGCCTTGGCCTCGTACATCGCGGCGTCGGCGCATCGAATGAGCGTTTTCAGCTCGCTGGCGTCGTCGGGGTAGTTCGCGATCCCGATGCTGATCGTCACCGGAACGACCTGGCCTTCGACGAGGTGCGGAACCTGCAGCGCGGCCCGTATCCTGTTGGCGACGTCCACGCCGCCATGGCAGTTGCCGGGCGTGAGCACGACGACGGCGAACTCGTCGCCGCCGAGCCGGCCTACGACATCTCCCGGGCGCAGGCATTTGACCAGTCTCGAGGCGAATTCGCGCAGCAGCGCATCGCCGGCCGCGTGGCCGAGCGAATCGTTCACGTTCTTGAAGTCGTCGATGTCGATGAGAAGCACCGAGACGAAGAGCGAGTGCTCTTCCGCGCGCATGATCGCTTCGTGCAGCGCTTCGTACAGGAGCGTCCGGTTGGGCAGGTCGGTCAGCGCATCGTGGCCCGCGAGATGCACGAGCTGGCGCTGCGCTTCGCGGCGCTGGGTGACGTCCTCGATGATCTCCACGACCCACGGGATCTCGCCGGAAGGGTTGGCGATCGGAAACGTCCGCGCATGCACCCAGCGCACGCTGTTGTCCGGGCGCACCAGCCGGTACTCGTTGCTTGCATGCGCGCCGGGCGTCCTGCGCCGCTCATGCGCGACCCACTGCAGGTCGTCGGGGTGAATGATGTGATAGACGGATTCGACCGGATCCCCGATCGCGGCGGACAGGCCGCTCAGTGTCCGCCACGCCGGATTGACGTACTGGATGGTCTGATGTTCGACGTCGCGGATCCACAGCGCCTCGGGAATGTTGGCCGCGAGCTCGCGGAACATTTCCTCGCTGCGGCGCAACTCGGCCGTGCGCGTCTGGACGGCTTCTTCGAGCAGCTTGGCGTGGGCCTTGGATTCCTCGTGCAAAAGACGCACTTCAAGCAGGTTATGGATGCGGGTCAGCACTTCGGCGCGGTCGAACGGCTTGTTGATGAAATCCTTTGCCCCGGCCTGAAGCGCGCGCAGCTTGTGGCTGGGCTGCGCGGTGATCACCAGGACCGAGAGGTAGTCGTCCTGTCCCGCCCTCTTCAGCGCCTCCATCACCTCGAAGCCGTCGATTCCAGGCATATGCAGATCGAGAAGGATGAGGTCGTAGCGGTTGGCCAGATGAAGCGCGCAGACTTCCGCCGGATCGGTGGTCGACGAAACATGGAGATAGCCGGCGCGCTGCAGCATCATCTCGAGCAGCTGAACGTTGGCCGGCTGGTCGTCGACGATCAGGATCTTGCCGTCTAGAATCGTCGCCTCACCGGCCATCGGCTCACGCCGCCTTCGGGTGGAGGGATTTGTGGGTTGCGGCCAGGGCCAGTCCCAGATCCAGGGTCTCCATCAGGACGTCGACCTTGATCGGCTTGGTGAGATAGCGAAGAAACCCCGCCTCGAGACCGCGCTCGATGTCGCGCGGTCCGGCATTGGCGCTCAGCGCGATCATCGGAATGTTCGCGGTGGCGTCGTCCTTGCTCAGGATGGACAGAACCTTCAGGCCGCTGATGCCCGGCAGGTTGATGTCCATCAGGATGACGTCGGGCTTGTGCGCCTGCGCGAGCTCGACGCCGAGATTGCCGTTCTCGGCGGTCAGCAGCCGCAGATCCTTGCGCCTTGCGATCAGCATCGTGACGAGCTTCAAGTTGGCAGGATTGTCCTCGACATAAAGCACGGTGCGCACGGGACCGGCGGCGCGCGCCAGGGTTTCGGCGTTGGTTTCCGCTGGCATCTGCGTGAAGTCGTGCCGCGGCGCGGTCGTGGCCACCAGGTCGATCCAGAATTTCGTGCCCGACCCCACCGTGCTGTCGACGCCGATCGTGCCGTTCATCACCTCGACGAGACGCTTGGTGACGACGAGCCCGATGCCGGTTCCCTGCTCGGCGCCGTCCTCCTGGCCCAGGCGGTTGAACGGCTGGAAGAGCTGCGCGAGCTTCTCCGCGGTCAGGCCCAGTCCGGTGTCGGCGACGCTGAGCCGGATATATCCCAGCGGGCGCGCAACGCACTCCACGACGATCGACCCGTTGACGCGGTTGTATTTGATGGCGTTGGACAGCAGGTTGACCAGGATCTGCCGCACGCGCGTGCGGTCGGCCATGACGAAGCAAGGCGCTTCAAACTTGGGAAACGTCATCGTGATGCCGCGCTTCTGGGCGAGCGGCTCCATCATCATGCGGCAATCCGTGAGCACCTCTTCGAGCGAGACCTTTTCGGACGACAGGGACAGCTTTCCGGATTCGATCAGCGACAGGTCCAGGACCTCGTTGATCAGCGCGAGCAGATACCAGCCCGCCTGGAGGATCTGATCGATGCTGATCTTCTGGCCGGGAGACGGCGCCGGAACGTCGGATTCCATCAGCTGCGCGAAGCCGAGGATGGCGTTGAGCGGCGTGCGCAGCTCGTGGCTCATGCTGGAAAGGAATTCCGATTTCGCCAGATTGGCGGCTTCCGCGGTCGCCTTGGCTTGGTTCAGCTCCGCTTCGACGCGCCGGCGCTCGGACATGTCGCGCTCGAGCGTCGCATAGCCGCGCAGCACGCCGGCCGAATCGCGGATCGCGGTCATGACGACGTTGGCCCAGAACGCCGAGCCGTCCTTGCGCACGCGCCAGCCATTGTCCTCGGAGCGGCCGACCGCATCCGCCTCCTGCAGCGCGCGCTCGGGCTTGTTGATCGCGATGTCCTCGTTGGAAAAGAAGCGGGAATTGTGCTGGCCGATGATCTCCTTGGCGTCGTAGCCCTGGATGCGCTGTGCGCCGGTGTTCCAGCTTTTCACGCGGCCGGCCTGATCGAGCATGATGATGGCGCAATCGGTGACGCTTTCGACCATCAGCTGGAAGCTCTCCTCCGCCCAGAGCCGCTTGTCCTCGACATCCTTGCGCACCGTGTTGTCGGTGGCGATCAGAAGATATCCGATGATCGGCCCCTGATCCGTGCGCAAGGCGGTGACGGAGACGATGGCGGGAAATCGGCTCTTGTCCTTGCGGATGTAGGTCAGCTCATAGATGTCCTCGATGCCGCGCGCCGCCTTGAAGACGAGCGCCTCGAATCCCGGCGTGATCGCGGTGCCGTGCTCCTTGCTGAGCGCGGTCGCGCGGACCCTCAATTCCTGCGGGTCCGATATCTCCGCCGGGGTGATGCGGTCGACGACGTCGGCGGCGGCGTAACCCAGCATGATTTCCGCACCCGCATTGAAGAGCTGGACGATGCCCTTCTCGTCGGTGGCTATGACCGAGAAATTCGCGCTGTTGAGGATCGCCTGCTGCAGGGCGCCGGACTTGACGATGAGCTCGTCGACACGGACCTTTGCCAGCCCGACCTGATCGGTATCGCGCGCAAGGACGGCGGAGATCGGCGATTTGGACTGCATATTCCCCTCGGATCTGAAATCGCGTGAAGCCCCGCGCCGGCCCGGCGGCCGCGCCGCCGCTACACCTGGTTCGCGTCGACGGCGCTCTAACCGCCCCGCGCCCGGTGGTCGAGTTGCAGGATTTGCGTGGCGAAAAGCGTGGAAGAGTCAACCAGGCCGACGGCCCCGATATTCGAAGGCTCGAGCGGAATGCTCATGGCCAGTCCCGCGAGGTTCCCCGAAATGACCAGCAGGGCTGCGCCGTTCACCGCGCCGTTCGAGAAGGCGTAAAAATGCATTTCGCGGGCGGCGCGCGAGAGGCGTTCGCGCATCTCGCTCCAACCACGGTCGCGCGGGGTGAGCGGCAGGGCGAATTCGGGCATGTGGTTCCCCATCAATCGCGTTTCGCCGGATCGCGCGCCGCTTTGCGGTGAAGGCGCACTTCGGACCTGTCGACCGCGCGCGGCACCTTCGCGCTTTCCCGGCCCGACACTCCGTACACGCGCAATCCGGCCAGCCCGAAAAGGCTGATGCCGTGCTGCCAGGTCAGGAACTCCTCGATCGACAGCGCATAGCGCTCGCGCGCCTCGTCGAGCGTGAGCATGCCCCCCAGCACCGCCTCGACGACTTCCGCCTTGCGCTGCGCCACCCAGCGCGTGCGGCTGGATGGGAGTGAAGGCGCGGCGGATCGATGGCCTTGGCTTGATGCGGAGGCCGCGCCGCTTCCCGCTGTTTGGCCGTTGCCCAATTCGGCCCGTCTCGGCTCCGAACGCTCTGATCCATGTTGAACAGTTGGCATGACCCACTCCGCAGATCGGAGCGAACCCTATGCTTTTGATTTTCTTTTGACAGGTTCGGAATGTACTCAGGCCATTGACTAATTTGCGTTCATCAACTGCCGCGCGATACGGCCTTTCTTACGATTTGGTATACCGGCGGACCCGTGGCCATGCCCGCGACCGACATGCGGACCAGTTCCGCCAGGCTCGTCGCGCCCATCTTCCTGATCACGCGCGCGCGATGGACCTCCACGGTGCGCGGGGAAATCCTGAGCTCCCGCGCGACGACCCTGTTCGAGTCGCCGATCACGACGAGGTCGAGAACCTCCTTTTCGCGCTTTGTCAGCAAGGCGATGCGGTCGCGTGCGTTTGTCACGAGCGACGAAAGCGACTCGCGCTGGGAGACAAGCTCCAGAGCGCGGGCGATGCTTTCGATCAACACCGCCTCGCTGAACGGCTTTTCGAGAAAGTCGACCGCCCCCGCCTTCATCGCGCGCACCGCGATATCGACGACGCCGCGGCCGGCCATGACGACGATCGCGACATGTGCGCCGCATTCAAGCAGGATTTTCTGAAGCTCGATGCCCGTCATGCCCGGCATCCGCACGTCGGTCAGCACGCAGCCGACCAAAGCCGCGCCGCCGCTGGTCAGAAACCGCACGGCTGAATCGAAGGTATCGACGTGAAAGCCGTTGGTCTCGAGCGCGATCCGCAGCGCCGCCCGGATTTCGGCGTCGTCGTCGATCACGAACACACGGTTGGTCCGGTTCTTGAGATTGAGTCTGTTGCTCCCGCGGGGCGTTTCCATTTGAATTCCAATCATCGGCGCCTAGACGTCGACGAACGGCAAGCTGCCGAGTCGTTCGAGCGTCCTTAAGCGACCGAATTGGCGAGTGAAGGCGTCGTGGCACGGTCATCAACGGCTATCGAAAGCTGCCGATTGGCGATTCCGCTCGTGGCTGGACCTTCTCGCGGTAATGGTAACGCGGCAGCAAGGTTAGCCGTTGGTTCGCACGATTTCGGAATCTACTCAACGAGGTTTCGCCATCGCGGAGCGTACGGATCGCAGCGTACGTCAAACTACGCAGGCTCCCTCAGCACGTCGCCCTTGAGTTTCTCTGCGAACCGCCACGAGGAGACGTCTTGATCAGCGGGGCCGGCCCGTCGTCAGGCTACCTTGCCATAGCCATGGTCGTTGTCGTTTGTCAGCGGACCGGGAGCGGGGCCGCCGCCGAAGAGGTCATGCAAGACCGCCGTCACTTGCGCACCCGTATACGGCTTGGCGATGAACCGGCCCTTGGGCGGCATCCGGTCCTTATTCGGTGCACTCAGCCCCGACGTCACGATCAGGTGAAGCGGCGGCCAGCGGCCGCCTATCGCCTGGGCCAGCTTCCACCCATCCATCGAACCAGACATGTTGATGTCGGTAAAAACCGCTTGAATGTCGTCGCGGCTCTCCAAGATCCCGATCGCCTCATCGGCGTTGCAGGCTTCCACGACAGCGAACCCGGCGTCCTCCACGATGTGGACGGCGTTCATCCGAATGAGAGCTTCGTCCTCGACGATGAGAACAGTTGCCTTCTCCATGCCTTTATCTTCCGTGTGTTGTCCACGCTTTGACCATGCGCGGCATCAAGAAACCCATCATTGCCTGCACAGGAAACGCGCGGCGCGCGCCTTCGGCCCTTACCCGGCACTCTCGCGGGCGCGCGAACGGTCCGCGTTGTGTGCGATTTTGCTCAGTTTTTTCGTTGCGACGGGTCTAATCCTTAAGAAGTCGAGAGACGTGTCTCCCGGCGCAAACGCCGCGCTGCAGGCCATCGTGCCGAATTTCCGGCGACGAGGATCGGCGGCGCATGGGCATCCATACCGGCGATCGCGCGTTTCCGAAGTGCTCATGAGCGAAGGCGCCCTCGCGTTGGATAACCTTGCAGCGCAAGTCGTGATCATCACCGGCGGGTCGTCGGGCATCGGCCGATGCACGGCCGCCTTGTTTGCGCGGCGCGGCTGGACGGTCGGACTCATCGCGCGGGGAGCCGAAGGCCTCGCGGCTTGCCTTCGCGATATCGAAGCTGTCGGAGGACGTGCCGCCGCGGCCCAGGCGGATGTCACGGACAGCAAAGCCCTCGCGCAGGCGACGGATGCCCTCGTCGCCGCGTTGGGCGCCGTGGATGTCTGGATCAATTGCGCCGGCAACGGCGTCTATGGCCGGTTCGGCGACGTGCCGGAGCGGGAATTCCAGCGCGTGACGGACGTGACCTATCACGGCGTCGTCAACGGCACGCGGGTGGCGCTTGCCAACATGCGTCCGCGCGATGCGGGCAGCATCGTCAATGTCTGCTCCGCCATCGCCTTCCACGGCCTGCCGCTGATGTCCTCCTATGCCGGCGCCAAGGCGGCGGTTCGCGCATTCGGCCAAGCCGTCCAGGGAGAACTGCGGCTCGAACGAAGCCGCATCCGCATCAGCACGGTGTTCCCGCCCGCGGTCAACACGCCGTTCTTCAGTCACGCCGTAAGCCATATGGGTTGGCCCGCGCGTCCGGCGCGCCCGGTCTACCAGCCGGAGGTGGTCGCCCAGGGCATCTGGCAGGCCGTCGCCAGCGGACGGCGGGAGATGACGATCAGCGGCACCGCCGCCGCATTCTCGCTGGCGACCCGCATCGCGCCGGGCCTGATCGCTTGGTGCGTGTCGCGGTTCGGCATCGAGCGGCAACTGACCCGCGACAGCGATGCCTGCCGCCTGCAGGAGCCGACATTGTTCGCGGCCTCGCAGCGCGTGTTCGACGTCCACGGCCCGTTCGGGAACGGCGCGCGCACGCGCAGCGCGCATCTGTTCCTGGAGAGACAGCTCACGGCCATGAAGGCTGTGCTCAGGCGCGCATGGCCCGGCCGGGCCCGGCCGCCAGACGCTCGGTCGCAGCCCACACACGTTCGACCAGAACCGGATCGAGAGCTCGGCGGTTCGGCGGAGCAGCTCGCCGATTCTTGAGATAGAGGCCGCTCACCGCCGCCATTTCGGGCGCGAGCGCCGCATAGAGCGCGGTGTCCGCCCCTTGTTCCTCGCTCAGGGCGAACGGCGCCATGCAGCGCCAGACGAGGCCGATGATGCCGCCGGTCCGCACCAGCCCCGTCGCGACAAGGCCCGGATGGACCACATTGGCCGCGACGCCGGACCCTTCCAGGCGTTTGGCGAGCGCGAACGTCGTCATCATCAATGCGAGCTTGGACTGACCGTAGGCCCGCACCATCGTCCAATCCTGGCCGAGCACGAGATGGTCCGGATCGATCTCGGCGCGATCGGACGTGGACGAGCCGATGTTGACGATCCGAGACGGCGCACCCGCGCGCAACGCCGGAAGCAGCGCAGACGTCAAAACAAAGGGGGCCAGCAGGTTGGTGGCGAGCACGCGCTCATGCCCTTCCGCGGTGACGACCTTCTTTGCGTCGAATATCCCGGCATTGTTCACCAGCACGCCGATCCTGGGATGCCGCGACGCGATGCGTTCGCCGGCATCGCGCGTTTCGGCCAGCAGGGAAAGATCGGCGGTCACGAGTTCCGTGCTCGCGTGCGGGACTTCTTGCGCGATCCAGGCTTGCGCCGCCTCCGCGCGCGCACGGTCCCGCGCGATCATGACGACATGACGGTCGGCACGCGCCAATCCCCGTGCGATCCAACGGCCGATGCCCCCGGTCGCACCCGTAACGACGGCGATGGGCTGTTGTGCGGCGATGAAGGATCACTCCGCCATGTTTGCGGCGATTGGACTTTGCCGTTCTAACAGCCTGCCGGTGTGTGCACAATTTGTGAGGCGGGCCGGCCCTTCGCTGCCCGCCCCGGCTTTTCCCCGCCACCACTCTGATTTGAATTCGCACTGGAAGTGGTGGAAAATGGGCCCAAGCGGCCGTTTTGGGGGTCTTGCGGCCGGAGGGATGGGGAAAGACGGTGGTGGGGGCGGCTAGGCTGCTGGGATTGCGCCCATTTTGCGGGGCGGTCCTGCTTGGCTGGGCGCTCTGTCTCGCCGTTCCTTCTGCGCTCGCAAGCGACACCGGTACCCATGAAGGCGTCGCATCGTGCGGCGGCTCGACCTGTCACGGCAGGCTGGCGCCGAGCGGGCGCGTGGTGCGGCAGAACGAGCTCATCACCTGGCAGGACGAATCCTCCGCCGCGGGCGCGCACAGCCGCGCATGGGCCGTGCTGACCCAGGCGCGTGGCGAGGCCATCGCGGCGCGGCTGGGTATGGGCGCGGCGGAGCACGCGCAGACCTGCCTCGGCTGTCATTCCGACGACGTGCCGGCGGCCGGGCGCGGCAGCCGCTTCCAGCTTTCCGACGGCGTCGGCTGCGAGGCGTGTCACGGCGGCGCGGGCGGATGGCTCGCAAGCCACTACGCGGTCGGCGCCACGCACGCCTCCAACCTCGCACACGGCATGAAACCGCTCGACGACGCGAAGGCGCGCGCATCGGTGTGCCTGGACTGCCATTTCGGCGCGAGCAAGCCGGGCTATGCGCTCACCCACCGCATCATGGCGGCGGGCCATCCGCGCATCTCCTTCGAGCTCGACCTCTTCGGCGCGCTGCAGAGCCACTACGATTTCGACGCCGATTACATGCAGCGCAAGCAGGTTCCTGGCGGCGTGAAGCTGTGGGCCGTCGGCCAGGCGATGGCGCTGGAGCGCGTGCTTGGCGGCTTCGCCGAGCGCCAGGACGGCATGTTCCCCGACTTCTATTTCTACGACTGCCAGAGCTGCCACCGCGCGCTGAGCGACACGCGCGCGCCGCAGATCACCGCGGTGGCGAACCCCGACCGGCACATCCAGCCGGGGACGCCGGTGTTCGACGACGAGAACATGATCATGCTCGAAGCCGCGGTCGACGTCGCGGCCCCCGCCCTCGCCGACCGCTTCCGAAACGACTCGCAGAGCTTCCACGCGGCGCTGGCGCGCGACCGTTCAAGCGCGGTGCAGGCGGCGTCTGCGCTCGGCGCCACGTCGCGCGCGCTCGCCGACGCGTTTTCCGCCCATGCCTTCAGCCGCGCCGAGACGTTCACGATCCTCGACCGGCTGCTCGCCGGCGCGGGCACGCAACGCTACACCGACTACGCCGGCGGGGCGCAGGCGGTGATGGCGATCGACACGCTGCTCAACGCCCTGGTCACCGCCGGACACGTGCCGCGCGGCGCCGAGGCCGCGCTGCGCCCCGACATCGACGCGCTCTATCGCGACGTGCGCGATCCCAACGCCTATCGCTCCCAGGAATTCCGCGACACGCTCGCGCGCGTCGCGTCCGCCATCAGGAGGCTCCGCTGATGCTGCGTCCCAACCGGTTGACCAGCGTGCTCGTGGCGTATGCGTTCCTGCTGTCGTCCTGCGGCGGCGGCGGCAGCGGCTCGGGCGGCGGCTCCGGCGGAGGCGGTGGTGGTGGCGGCGGTGGGGGATCGCTCTATTCCGTGCCGGCACAGGTGGGGCTGAGCGCCGACGACGTCAAGCACGTCCTGGCCCAGGCCATCTTCGAGGCCCAGGCGCAGGGACAGCCCGCGGTGATCGCGGTGACGGATCGCGTGGGCAACGTGCTCGCGGTCTATGCGATGACCGGCGCGCCGGCGACGACGACCGTCTTGCCCGCGCCGAACGGCAGCAACATCGACATCCAGGGCGTGAGCGTGCCCGCCGCGGCCGCCGCGATCGCCAAGGCGATCACCGGCGCCTATCTCTCCTCCGGCGGCAACGCGTTCTCGACGCGCACCGCCAGCATGATCGTGCAGCAGCATTTCCCGCCGGGCCCCGCGTCGAACGGGCTGCCGGGCGGGCCGCTGTTCGGCGTGCAGTTCAGCCAGCTTCCGTGCTCGGACCTGGCGTCGCGCTTCATCTCCGGCGGCGGCAACGGCGCGCTGATCGGACCCAAGCGCTCGCCGCTCGGGCTCGCGGCCGATCCCGGCGGCTTCCCTTTATATAAGGACGGCGTCGTCGTCGGCGGCGTCGGCGTCGAGGCCGACGGCGTCTATGGCGACGATCCCAACGTGCTGGACGTCGACAACGACCCGGAGGAGAACATGGCGCTCGCGGGCACCTTCTCCTTTGCCGCGCCGACCTCCATCACCGCCGACCAGATCTTCGTCAACGGCACCAGCCTTCGCTACAGCGACGCGACGGCGCAGACCTTGAAGTCCAATCCGGCATCGGCGCCCGCCTTCGACACGCTGCCGCCCGGCACCGGCAGCCTGACGGCGGTCGGCGGCTTCTACGCCGGCAGCGCCGTCCTGCCCGGCGCGATCTACGGCACCGAGGCGTCGGGCATCCGCAAGGCGACGACGGCGGAGTTCAACAACCCCGACGCCTTCATCCTGACCGACGGCTCGGGCAATGCGCGCGACCTACCGCGCGCGGGAACGGACGGCTCCGACGATCCGGCGCCGCTCACCGCCTCGGAAGTGCAGTCGGTGCTCGAACAGGCCTTCGAGCTCATGAGCAACACGCGCGCAGCGATCCGCAACCCGCTGAACAGCCGCGCGGAGGTCACGATGTCGGTCGTCGACACGCACGGCGCGATCTTAGGGATCGTGCGCGCGCCGGACGCGCCGATCTTCGGCATCGACGTGTCGCTGCAGAAGGCGCGCACCGCCACGTTCTTCTCAGGAAAAAACGCGGCGTCCGACCTGCTCGCCGATCCCAGCCCCGACGTGCAGGGTTTCGTCACGAAGGTGCGCGACTTCATTCCCGATCCCACCGCGCTCACCGGCAAGTTCGCCTTCGCCGACCGCTCCAACGGCGATCTGTCGCGGCCTTTCTTCCCCGACGGCCAGGACGGCAATCCCAACGGTCCGTTCTCGCGCCCGATCGCGCAGTTCAATCCGTTCTCGACCGGGCTGCAGTCGGCGCTGGTGCTGGGCAACCTCTTGGGCTCGGACCCCGGCTATTGCACAGCCCTTCCGGCCACCAGCAGCACGCACAACCGCCTGCAGAACGGCATCCAGATCTTCGCGGGCAGCGTGCCGATCTACAAGAGCGGCGTGCTCGCCGGCGGCATCGGCGTGTCGGGCGACGGCATCGACCAGGACGACATGATCTCGTTCCTGGGACTCTACAATTCCGGCCAGGCGATCCACAGCGTCGAGGAGGCGCCGACCGCGATCCGCGCCGACAACATCGTCATCACCGTCAACGGCGACCAGGTCCGGCTGCGCTATGTGAATTGTCCCGTCGCGCCGTTCCTCAATTCCGACGACCAGCATCCCTGCGACGGCAAATAGCGATGAAGCGGGCCGTGCACATCCTTGGACTGCTGCTGCTCTCCACCGGAGCTGCGGCCGCGCAGGATCAGCCCGCGCCCGACAAGAAACCCGACGAGAAATCGCAAGGACTGCCGAAAGCCGACATCGATCTGATCGGCGCCGACAAGAAGACGGAGCATCCCGAGCTGGACGGACGCCGCCTGCCCGGCTCCGAGCAGAGCTTTCCGCCGCCCGTGACCCAGATCAATCCGGGCGCGGTGAGCGCGCCGCCGCCGGAAGCCTTTCCCGCCGACCAGATCCCGGTTCCCGACCGCTGGCGGCTGATCGAGACGCTGGGCGTGAACGCCGACTGGTTCGATCCCTATAACCAGAACGCGCTCAAGGGCGACCGGCCGATCAAGGGTACGACGGACTGGTTCGTCGCTCTCAATGCGATCTCGGACACGGTGGTCGAGCCGCGCTCGTTCCCGCTGCCGGTCGCGGTGCAGACCGGCGGCCAGGGCTCGCTCGACACGTTCGGGCGCGACGGCAGCATCGACCTGTCGCAGACCGTGCTTCTGGGCGCCTCGGTGTTCAAGGGCGCGACCGCCTTCAAGCCGCCGGAGATCGAGTTCCGCCTCACGCTCGGCTTCAACTGGAACTATGCCGAGGCCGACGAGCGGCGCATCCTCTCCATCGATTCCAGCAAGGCGCCGCACAGGAGCGACGATTTCGTCGGCGTGCAGGAAGCGTTCGTCGACTATCACATCCGCGACGTGTCGGAGCGCTACGATTTCGATTCCGTGCGCGTCGGCATCCAGCCCTTCTCCGACGATTTCCGCGGCTTCCTGTTCCAGGACAACCAGCTCGGCATCCGCTTGTTCGGCGACCGCGACGACAATCGCTGGCAGTACAATCTCGCGGCCTTCGCGCTGCTCGAGAAGGACACCAATTCCGGGCTGAACGATCTGGGCCAGGACCTGCGCCACGACTACGTGATGTTCGCCAATCTCTACCGCCAGGATTTCCCGACCCCCGGCTTCACCTCGCAGGTCACCGTCGCCTACAACGCCGACCGCGAGGCGACCGATATCCATTACGACAAGAACGGCTTTCCGGTGCGTCCGGCGCTGATCGGCGACGACCGCGCGCGCGATTTCGACGTCGTCTATCTGGGCTACAATGGCGACGGCCATTTCGGACAGGTGAACCTCACCGCATCTGCCTATGCGGCGCTGGGCCAGGACCGCAACTCGATCTTCACCGACAAGCCCGCGAACATCCGAAGCTGGTTCGCCGCCGCCGAGCCGTCCTACGACATCGACTGGATCCGGGTGAAGGTTTCCGGGCTCTACGCCTCGGGCGACAGCAACCCGCACGACAACACCGAGACCGGGTTCGACGCGATCTACGAGAACCCGCTCTTCGCCGGCGCCGACACCAGCTATTGGATCCGCCAGTCGATCCCGTTCGCGGGCGGCGGCCAGGGCGTCGCCCTCAACGGACGCAACGGCGTCCTGGCCGATCTACGCTCGTCGAAGGACGAAGGCCAGTCGAACTTCAACAATCCGGGCACGATCCTCCTGGGCGCCGGCGCGGATTTCGACGTCCTGCCGCAACTGCGCCTGTCGACGAACCTCAACCATCTGTGGTTCGTGAACACCGCGGTGCTGCAGACGTTGCGCCAGGAAGGCACGATCCCCAACGACATCGGCTGGGATTATTCCGTCGCCGCAACGTACCGCCCGCTGATGACCCAGAACATCGTCTTCCGCGCCTCGGCCGCGGTTCTCGATCCGGGCGCGGGCTTCGGCGATCTCTTCACCAACAGCGGACACGACAGCCGCTACTACTCGCTGCTGTTGAACGCGATCGTGACCTATTAGGGCGGGCTGAGTTGTGTTGAAACCAAACCCAGTTGTCATCCCCGGCCGAGCATCGCGAAGCGATGCGAGGGGAAGGGGACCCAGGTGTCGAAGCATCTATGGTGCTGACAGAAGGGCTCCGCATATTGATTTCCAACACCAGACTCGCTTGACCACCTGGGTCCCCTTCCCTCGCACCGCATGCTTCGCATGCGATGCTCGCCGGGGATGACAATGGGGTTTGATTGGAGGCACCTTCGAGCAACGACACGACCAGCGACGTGGGCGCTTGCGTTCGCGTTGCTGGGACTCGTCGGTCCCGCCGCCAGCGAGGACGAAACGCCGGTCGAGCGCACCTATGTGACCGCGCCTTCCGCGCGCCAGGGCGAGACGCCGGCGGACGCGGCGCGCGAGAGCGTCGGCTGCAAGAGCTGCCATACGACGACCGACGCGATGACGATGCACCGCACCGAGGCGGTGGTGCTGGGCTGCGCGAGCTGTCACGGCGGCGATGCAAGCGTCGTCGCGCCGGCGGGACTGGCGAAGACCGATTCGCAATATGCGGCGTTGCGCGACCGCGCCCATGTCTTGCCACGCTATCCGCAAGCCTGGAACTTCCCCAGCGCCGCCAATCCGAAACAGAGCTACACGCTGCTGAACCGCGAGGCGCCGGAGTTCATCCGCTTCGTCAATCCTTCCGACTATCGCGTGGTGCGCCAGTCCTGCGGCGCCTGCCACATGCCGCTGATCGAGGCGGCGGAGCGCTCGCTGATGGCGACGGGCGCGATGTTCTACGGCGGCGCGTCCTACAACAACGGCATCATCCCTTATAAGAACTACATCATCGGCGAGGCGTATACGCGCGACGGCCTGCCCGCGAAGATCGTCTCGCCCGGCGATCCGCCCGGCACCGTCACCGACGAGCAGAAGAAGCGCGGCGCGCTGCCCGCGCTCTATCCCTTGCCGACCTGGGAGGTCGTCCCGCCCGCCGACATCTTCCGCGTCTTCGAGCGCGGCGGACGCAGCATCGGTACCGAGTTCGCCGAAATCGGCCTGCCCGACGAGAGCGGCAACCTGCAGGTGCTCGAGGAACCGGGCCGCCCCGACATCCGCCAGTCCAAGCGCGGGCCGGGGACGGGACTGCGCGTCGCGATCCCGATCCTCAATATCCACAAGACCCGCCTCAACGATCCGTTCACCTGGTTCATGGGGACGAACGACCAGCCGGGCGACTATCGCCAGTCGGGCTGTGCTTCGTGCCATGTGATCTATGCCAACGACCGCGAGCCGCGCGACAGTTTGGGCTATGAGAAATATGGCCGCGACGGCAAGAGCGCGAGCGCCGATCCCACCATCGACAAGACCGAATCCGGTCATCCGATCCGCCATGAGTTCACGCGCTCGATCCCGACCTCGCAATGCATGAACTGCCACATGCACCAGCCGAACATGTTCCTGAATTCCTATCTCGGCTACACGATGTGGGACTACGAATCCGATGCGCCGTTCATGTGGCCGGAGAAGCAGAAATATCCGACCGCCGAAGAGGTGCGCAAAGTCCTCGACCGCAATCCGGAAGGGGCGGCGCCGCGCGGCAAATGGGCCGACATCGACTTCCTGCGCAACGTCACCGACCTCAATCCGAAACTGAAGGACACGCAGTTCGCCGACTATCACGGTCACGGCTGGAACTTCCGCGCCGTGTTCAAGCGCGACCGCGACGGCAATCTGCTCGACGCCAAGAGCAACATCGTGCCCCCCGACGATCCGGAGAAATGGCGGCGCAAGGGCGAGAAGAAATTCGTCAAGCCGGGCATCAATCCCGGCAAGGCCGTTCACATGATGGACATCCATGCCGAGAAGGGCCTGCAATGCGCCGACTGCCACTTCGCGCAGGACAGCCACGGCAACGGGCTGATCTACGGCGAGGTCGCCAACGCGGTCGAGATCGGCTGCAAGGACTGTCACGGCACCATCGACGCCGCGCCGAACCTGCGCACCTCGGGGCCCGCGGCGCCGCCGATGGGCAACGACCTTTCGCTGCTGCGCAATCCCGACGGCAAGCGCCGCTTCGAATGGGTCGAGCAGGAGGGGCGGCGCGTGCTGATGCAGCGCTCGATCGACGATCCCAAGCTCGAATGGCGCGTCAAGCTGGTGAAGGACTCCGTCGATCCCGCGAGCCCCGATTACAATCCCCGCTCGGCGCGCGCCAAGCTGATGGCGCGCACGACGGTCAAAGGCCAGCAGATGCGCTGGGGCCAGGGCGTGGCGCGCAGCGATCTCGCGCACAAGGACGCCGAGATGCCCTGCTTCACCTGCCACACCGCGTGGACGCCCTCCTGCGGCGGCTGCCACCTGCCGATCGAGGCGAACTGGAAGACGGCGAGCCACAAATACGAGGGCGCCACGACGCGCAACTACGCGACCTATAACCCCGAAGTCGCGCGCGACGACATGTTCCAGCTCGGCCGCCACATGACGACCAAAGGCAACGAGATCGTGCCGGTGCGCTCGTCCTCGGCGCTGGTGCTGTCGTCGACCAACCTCAACCGCGAGCGCATCTACGTGCAGCAGCCGCCGATCTCGTCGATCGGCTTCTCCAGCCAGGCGTTCTCGCCGCATTTCCCGCACACGGTGCGCACGACCGAGACCAAGACCTGCAGCGACTGCCACGTCTCCAAGGCCAACGATAACAACGCGATCATGGCGCAGCTCCTGCTGCTCGGCACCAACACGGTGAACTTCGTCGGCCTGCATGCCTGGGTGGGCCTAGACGGCGCGGTCGAGGCCGTGCGCGTCAGCGAATGGAACGAGCCGCAGGCTGTGTTCGGATCGTATCTCCAGCGCTACGCCTATCCCGATTTCTACAAGCAGCACGTCGAGCGCAACAAGCGCGAGCTGATCGATTGGACGCGGGGTGCTGTCTTCGACAAGGACATGAGCGGCGAGACCAACCCGACCGAGGAGATCGCGAATATCGTCCATTCCGCGGGCGGCGCCGCGCGCTGCCTGCAGTTGCGCGGCGAGTATCTCTATGTCGCCGAAGGCGCCGGGGGCTTCCGCGTCTATGACGCCGCCAGCATCGCCAACAAGGGCGTGTCGGAGAAGCTGATCACCGCGCCGTTCTCGCCGCTCGGCCAGAACATGCACGTCTCCACGAAGAACGCGACCTACATGGCGCTGCCGACCGACCAGTCCATCGCGCCCAAGCGCAACACGCCGCAGATGCGCGCGATGAACGAGGAGCAGCCGTTCCATCCGATCTACCACTACGCGGTGATCACCGACGCGCAGGAAGGCCTGATCCTGGTCGACGTCGACACGCTCACCGACCGCGAGCCGCGCAACAACAATCTCAAGCGCGCGCTGACCTGGAACCCGAACGGCGTGCTCAATGGCGCGCGCCATATCACGCTCGGCGGGTCGTATGCCTATATCGCGGCCGATGCCGGTCTCGTCGTGGTCGATCTCGACAAGCCGCTGAAGCCGACGGTCGCGGCGATCGTGAAGCTGCCGGATGTGCGCGCCTCGGCGCTGCAGTTCCGCTATCTCTTCGTCACCGACGCGCGCGGGCTCGAAGTGCTCGACGCGACCGATCTGGCGCATCCCAAGCCCGTGGAGGGCGCGACCATACCGCTCGCCGACGCGCGGCGCGTCTATGTCGCGCGCACCTATGCCTATGTCGCGGCAAAGCTGGACGGCCTCGTCATCGTCGACGTGAAGAACCCCGAGAAGCCCAAGCTCTACCAACGCGTGACCTTCGACGGGAAGCTGAACGACGCGGAGGACGTGATCGTGGGCTCGACGAATGCGTCGCTGTTCGCTTACGTCGCCGACGGAAAGAACGGCTTGAAGGTTCTCCAGCTCACCAGCCCCGAGACCCAGCCCAATTTCTACGGCTTCTCGCCCGCGCCCAAGCCCGAGCTCATCGCCTGGGCGCGCACATCCTCGCCGGCGCTGGCGCTGTCGAAGGGTTTGGACCGCGACCGCGCCGTCGACGAGACCGGCAACCAGATCGCGGTGTTCGGGCGGCTGGGCGCGCGTCCCTTCACCCGCAAGGAGATGGAGAAATTCTTCATCGACGCGCTCGGCGACCAGTACCGCGTCAGCGACGCGCCGGACTTCGACGACTACGTGCCGGCCCGGAAGATGGCGAAGCGGTAGCAGCCCTACCCTCCCCTTGTGGGAGGGTCGACAATTTGCGTAGCGAAGCGAAGCAAATTTCGGGGAGGGGTAACAGTCCTGCTCACCCCTCCCCGAAAAATGCTTCGCATTTTTCGACCCTCCCTCAAGGGGAGGGTTGGATCAATCCTTCACGAACGGGAAGTCGTACGTCACAGCCGGCGCGAAATCGCCGGCGACGCAGACATGGGTGATGAACCGTTCCTTGTCCCACATCAGCAGCGTGTAGCCGGGCGGCTCGTCGACCAGGATCTCGCGGCCGTCGGGCACGCGCACATCCACCGGCGTCAGGTTCAGCGTCAATTGGATCGAGGTCGCGGGCGACACCGCGACCTGCTGGCCCGCCAGCATGCCGTGATAGGCGCGATGGACGTGGCCGCAGATCAGCGTGCGGATCTGCGCGCGCCCCTTGATCGTCTTGGCCAGGCGCTTGATCCAGTCCGCATCCGGCGGCGGGTCCATCCACTGGATGCCGCTGATGATCGGCGGATGATGCAGCGCCACGATGGTGGGCGTGCGCTTGTCCTGGCGGAGCAGGCGCTTGAGCACCGCCGCGCGCTTCCTGCAGAAACCCGCGTCGTTGCTGCCCTCTTCCAGCGTGTCGAGCATCACCAGCCGCACGCCGCCCAGATCGGCGGCGTATTGCACGAAGCCGTATTTGTCGACCGGTGTGCCCGGAAACGCCGCGCGGAAAGGCGCGCGCAGATCGTGGTTGCCGAGGCCCAGATAGAGCGGGATCTCGACCTCGTCGACGATCTTCTTGAACTCGACATATTCCTCGGGCTCGCCGCGGTCGACGAGATCGCCCGAGGCGATGATCGCGACCGGGCGCGGCTTGCGCTCGTGGATGGCTTTCAGCACCTTGCGCAGGCGCTCCTCGTTGCGCGCCTTGTTGAGCGGATCCTTGTCGGAGGTGATGTGCAGATCGGTGATTTGCGCGATCGTCAGCATGGCGCTCACTTCTCCGTCGCTTGGTAGACGCCGTCCCAGCCCGCCTCGGGCGGGCTCGCACGGCAGGCCTTGATGCGCGCGGCATAGAGATCGGCGAGCTTGCCGTAGCCGAACCGGGTCGCGGCCGGGCGAAGCTTCTCGAGCGCGGCCTCGGCGCCGTCCCAATCCATCGCGCGATACGCCGCGAGCATCGCGTCCTGCGCCGCGCGCAGTTCGCGGAACGACGTCATCCCGGCAAGCGCCGGCGGGCCGACCAGCGCGAACAGCCGCTCGGGCATGTCGCGGCCGACGACGCGCACCAGGTCGAGCTCGATCAGCGCGAAATCGGGCAGGTTCTCGGCGAGGTCGTGCCCCATCGCGATCGGCACGCCGTAGATCTTGGTCAGGCCCTCGATGCGCGACGCCAGGTTCACCGTGTCGCCGATCAGCGAATAGTTGAGCCGCTGCTTGGAGCCGACATTGCCGACGCAGCACGGCCCGCTGTTCAGCCCGATGCCGATCTTCACCTCGCCCGGCCATACTTTTCCGGCCGCGCCGGCGTTGGCGGCGTTCATCTCCTTGAGCTTGTCGAGCATCGCCAGCGCGCCGATCGCGGCGTTGCGGTGGTGCTCGGGATCGTCGAGCGGCGCGTTCCAGAAGGCCAGGATCGCGTCGCCGATATATTTGTCGATCGTCGCCTTCTTGGTCAGCAGCACGTCCGTCATCGGCGTGAGGAACTCGATCAGGAACTGGATGATCTGCGGCGCGGTCAGCTTCTCGGACATGTGGGAGAAGCTTCTGATGTCGCAGAACATCACGGTCATGTCGCGCTCCTCGCCGCCGAGCTCGAGCTGGCCCGGATCGCGCGCGATGCGCTCCACCATCTCCGGCGACAGGTAGCGGTCGAAGGCGCGGCGGATATAGGCGCGCGCGCGCTCTTCGCGGTAGAACGAGAAGAACGTCCCCGCCGTGTAGACCAGGACGACGCCGAAAGCGGGATAGGTCGGATCGAGCAGCAGCGAGCCGGTGCGGAACGCGAACCACGATCCGCCGGCCGACGCGCCGAAGGCCGCGAGCGACAGGATGCCGCCGCGCAGCGCGCCCAGCCAGGGCAGCAGCAGCGATATGCCGACGCCCAGCACCAGCAGGATCGCGCGCTCCAGCCCCAGCGACCAATCGGGCCGTATGAGGAAACGTCCGAGGATCGCCTGCTCGACGACTTCGGCATGGACCACGACGCCGAGCTCGCTGCGCGACACCGGCGTGGAGACAAGATCGCGCAGGCCCGCCGCACCCGTGCCGATGAAGACGATGCGGCCCGCGAACAGGCTCTTCATCTGCGCCGGTGTGAGCGCGCCGGTCATGATCTTCCACGCCGGCACGATCCGCTCGGGATGGTCTGCGGTGTAGTACATCCAAAGCCCGCCTGACGGCGTCGTCGGGATCTCGAACGAGCCCACCTTGAGGGCGACGATGCCCTGCAAATTGCCGCCGCCCATCTCGCCGCTGCCGGTCGTGCTCTTGATGACGATGGCGCCCGCCCCCTGCGCCACGCGAAGCGCTTCGATCGACAGCGAAGGCAGGATGAGATCGTCGATACGGCTGACCAGCGGCGCGGTGCGCACGATGCCGTCATTGGAGCCGCCGACGAGACTGACGAAGCCGCTGCCGGCGGCCTTGTCGTCGATGACGGCCAGGGGGACGATCGCGCCTTCCATCTGCGGTATCGCGTCGAGCGGCGGGCTGCCCGAGATCGCGAACCCCGCCTTCTGCAGCGGGCGCACGGAATTGGGCTCGTGCTGGAGGAAATAGCCGGTGACCGACGGCGTCTCGGCCAGCGCCTGGCCGAACACCGCGTCGTGGTCGGGCGGATCGCCCGGCCGCGGCAACCCGGCATGCGTGGAGGTGCGGTCCGGCTCGGAGAAGACGATGTCGGTGGCGATCGCGGACGCACCCGCTTGCGCGAGCGTGCGCACCAGACGCGCCATGTCGGTGCGCGGCCAGGGCCACTGGCCGAGCTTGGCCAGGGTGGCGTCGTCGATGTCGACGACGCGGACCGGGGCATCCTCGTAAGGACGGGGCGCGGCGCGCTGATAGGCGTCGAAAATAAGGTTGCGCGCCTCGGTCATGATGGCCGGATGCAGGCTGTGGACGACCAGGAGCACGGCGGTGACCAACAGGCCCGGCCAAACGGCCTTGGCGAAATCGGCAAACGACCGCCTTGTACGGCGATTGCCCTTGCCCCCCGGACCGGCGCCCCCACTAGCCATTGCCCAATTGTCGCCTTTAGGCCACTCGCGCGGAGTATTCGCCGTGACGGCGTGCCCAGCCGATTGCCCTTGCCCCAACGTAACAATACCTTAACATGAAGGTCGGGCATACGGCCACCTGTCCAGGTGTCCTTGGGGACCTGCCATGAAGGCTTTTCGGGCGTCGGTGTGGGCGATGGGGGCGATCGCGGCCTCCTGCGTCGCAGTTGATATTGCGCACGCCTCAACCGGCAGTGGTCCGACCTTCGAGCAGGTGATGCAGGCGCCCGACGACGTCGATCTCAACATCGCCTATGCCAAGGCGCAGGCCGACAGCGGCCACCTGTTGAGCGCCGCCGCCGCCTTCGAACGGGTGCTGATGTTGAAGCCGAACGCGGCGTCCGTCAGGCTGCTCTATGCCGTCGTGCTCTACAGGCTCGACGACTTGCAGGGCGCGAACGCGCAGCTTGCGATGGTCGACGGCGCGCAATTGCCGGTGCTGGAGCGCAAGGAGCTCGACAAGTACCGCCGCGTCGTCGACAGCGGCCGCAAGGACACCAAGGTGCACGGCCAGCTCGCGGCCGGCATCGCCACCAACAGCGACGCGCTCGGCGCGCTGGTCACCGAATTCGACTTCACCGGAAAAGGCGCGCCGCGCGAGGCGGGCGCCGGCGCGGTGTTCTCCGGCCTCCTCGCCGGCTCGACCAAGCTCGGTTCGTCGGACGACATGGAGCTCTACGGCGCGCTGGCGGGCTATGACCGCAATTCGATCTCCGGCCCCGACGATCAGATCCAATACGTCACCGGCGAAGCCGGGCTGAAAGAGACCGGCCGGATGGGCGCGTGGCAGCTCGGCGGGGTGGCGCGCTACTACCGCCTGCTCGGCGATCCCTACCTCACCGAATATGGCGGGCGCGGCGAAGCGAGCTGGCGCCTCGACACCGCGACGACGCTGAGCGCTTCGGCCGAAGCGGTCTGGCAGGATTACGACGAGCCGGCCATCGACGCCGTCAAATCTACCATCGGCGGCACCAATGACGGCGCGCGCTACGGCTTCCAGGGCGGCGTCACCTACCGCATCGACTCGCATGCGACGATCGCCGCGACCGGCGGCTACGAGACGCACATCGCGGGCTACAAGGCGTTCGGTTACGACGCGCCCTTCGCCGGTGCGAACTTCCACGACCTCTTGGGATCGGGCGTCTATCTCGACGTCCAGGGCGATCTGCGCTGGGTCAGCTACCGGGCGGTGGACACGTTCTTCCTGCTCAACACCAAGCGCTACGACACCGACGTCTTCGCCCGCGCGGCCGTCGGCGTGCCGCTGAGCGCGTTCAGCGCCGAGGGCGCGACCGCGGACGGGCTCGAGAACTTCGCCCTCGAAGGCTCCGTCAACTATGCCAAGCGCAACAGGTCCTTCCCGCTGTCCGACTATGACGGCTTCGGCGGCGAGCTTCGCCTGGTTTGGAATTTCGGCGACGGACGCTGAGCGGAGGAAACAGATGAAACAGACGCTTTGCGTTCCCCGCCTCGCCCTTGTAGCCGCCTTGGCAGCCGCGCTCGCGGCCGCGTTCGTGCCCGCGTCCTTCGCCGCCACAAAGGTCGGTGTCAACGCGGCGATCCGCAACAAGGTCGAGATGCAGACCGATGCCGACAAGGCGCTGCGCCCGGCGGTGCCGCGCGAGGCGGTGCATCTGGGCGATCTCGTCGTCAGCGGCCCGCAGAGTTCGCTGCAGATGCTGCTGCTGGACCAGTCGGTGTTCACCGTCGGCGCCAATGCACGCATGAAGATCGACCGTTTCGTCTACGATCCCGACAAGGGCACGACCGACATCGCGACCTCGGTCGCTAAAGGCGCGTTCCGCTTCATGTCGGGGCATCTGGTTCCGGGTGCCGGACACGAAGCGATCCGCACGCCGGTGGCCACGATCGGCGTGCGCGGCACCATCGTCGAAGGCGCGGTCGGCCAGGACGCGCTCGACGTCATGGCCGGCGAGCCGGGCGTGCCCGCCTATGGCGGCGATCCCAAGGACGCGGTGCTGATCCTGCTCGGCGGTCCGGGCAACGGCGCCCAGGGCTTCGACAAGCCCGGCGCGATCGACGTCACCGGCGGCAACGCGACGACGGCGGTCGAGCATGGCGGCAACGCGATGCTGTTCCTTCCGGGCCAGCCGCTCGTAGGCCCGTTCAAGCTTTCCGACGCGGCGTATGGACGGCTGACCGCGCTGCTCAGCCCCAAGCCCGGCGCGGGAGAAGCGGGCGGGCCGGACGTCGGTTCGGCGTCGGTCGGCTCGGGCGACATCTTGGGCATCGGCGATTTCGACGGCCAGTTCCTCACCGATCCGCAGAACCTGGACCTGCCTCTCGGCGTGCGCTGCGATTCACCAAAAGGGTGCTGATGACCCGACGCTCTCACCGCGAGGCCACACCGTTCCCTTGGAAAGCGGCAGTGGTTCTCGCGGCCTGCGCGTGCGTCTCGAGCCCGGCCTTTGCCGCGTCCAACGACAATCCCACCTTCGAGCAGGTGCTGGCGGCGCCCGATGACGTCGATCTCAATCTCGCCTATGCCAAGGCGCAGGCCAATGACGGCCACCTGCTCGACGCCGCCGCGGCGCTCGAGCGCATCTTGATGGCGCATCCCAACGCGGCGTCGGTGCGGCTGTTCTACGCCGTCGTGCTCTACCGGCTGGGCGACCTGCAGGACGCCAACACGCAGCTGGCGCTGGTGGACAGCGCGCAATTGCAGCCGCTCGGCCGCTCCGAGCTGAACCGCTACCGCCGCATCATCGTCGACGGGCGCAGCGACAGCACCTGGGGCGGCCAGCTCTCCGGCGGCTTCGGCTACAACACCGACGCGCTGGGCCAGCTCGCGACGCAGTTCGACAATCCCATCCTGGGCACACCGCACCAGAAAGGCACCGCGGCCGTCTTCTCCGGCATGGTCACGGGCTCGACCAAGCTCGACCAGCTCGACGGGATCACGCTCTACGGCTCGGCGTCGGGCTACAGCAGCACCGAGATCTCCGGCCCCAACAACAAGCTGCAATATTTCAGCGGCGAAGCGGGGGTGAGCAAGGCCATCGACACGCTGTCGCTGTCGGCGAGCGGCATCGCCAACCGCTACTGGGTGTTCGGCGATCCCTATCTGCTGGAATATGGCGGCCGCATCGGCGCGGACTGGCGCGCGAGCTCGGCCTTGACGCTCAGCACGACGGCGGAAGCGGTGTGGCAGGACTACGACGCGCCGCTCGTCACCCTGCCCTCCGGCGCGATCCAGTCGCGCAACGGCGGCCGCTACAACGCGCAGCTGAGCGCCGCGTACCGGATCGATGCCCATTCCGCGGTCGGGCTTCTCGGCGGCTACGAGTTCCAGACCGCGAGCTATCGCGGCTTCGCCTACAACGCGCCTTTCGCGGGCGCGGATTATATCGGCTCGCTGGGATCGGGCGTCTATCTCGACGTGCAGGGCGACATGCGCTGGGTGGACTATCGCGCGATCGACATCGTCTTCATCCCGCAGCTCACCAAGCCGCGCAAGGACATCAGCGACTATGCGAGCGCGACGCTCGGCGTGCCGCTCACCGCGCTCAAGCCATTGGGCGCGGACGTCGAGGACGTGCAGGACGTCGTCTTCGAGGCCACGCTGTCCTATGCGTCCCGCGTCAGGCCGGAGCCGCTGGCCGATTACGGCGGCGTCGGCGTGAATATCAATCTGGTGTGGCGTTTCGGCGACCGTTGAACGGAGAAGCCCGATGAAAACGACGCTTTCGGTTTCGCTCTTGGCACTGACGGCCGCGCTCGCTTCCTTCCCGGCGGCAGGCGCCGCCAGGGTCGGCGTCAACGCCGCCGTGCGCAACAAGGTCGAGATGAAGACCGACGCCGACGCGGCCCTGCGCCCGGCCGTCGTGCGCGAGGACGTGCATCTGGGCGATCTGGTCTCCAGCGGCGAGCAGAGCTCGCTGCAGATGCTTCTCCTCGACCATTCCGTCTTCACCGTCGGCGCCAATGCGCGCATGAAGATCGACCGTTTCGTCTACGATCCGAACAAGGGCACGACAGACATCGCCGCATCGGTGACCAAGGGCGCCTTCCGCTTCCTCTCGGGCCAGCTCCTGCCCGGCGCCGGACGCCAGGCGATCCGCACGCCCGTCGCCACGATCGGCGTGCGCGGCACCATCGTCGAAGGCGCGGTCGGCCAGGATGTCGTCGACGTCGTCACCGGCGAGCCGGGCGTGCCCGCATTCACCGGCGATCCCACCAATGCCGTGCTGATCCTGCTGCGCGGTCCGAGCGGCACGCAGGGCGCCGACAAGCAGGGCGCGATCGACGTCGAAAGCGCCAACGCGACCACGACCGTGAACAAGCCCGGCAATGCGCTGGTGTATT
Source organism: Alphaproteobacteria bacterium (assembly GCA_021325375.1). Taxonomy (GTDB): domain Bacteria; phylum Pseudomonadota; class Alphaproteobacteria; order Micropepsales; family Micropepsaceae; genus Rhizomicrobium. The sequence continues at coordinate 110,463 of JAJPHG010000026.1, forward strand.
TTCCGGGACGGCCGGTGATCGGCCCGTTCGTGCTTTCCGACGCGGCTTACGCCCGCTTCGCGTCCCTGCTCAATCCGACGCCGCATGCGGGCGGCGGCGGCGGTCCCGATATCGGCTCGGCGGGCGCTGCGTCGGGCGATTCCGGCCTCGGCGATTTCGGCAATATCGGCAGCGACATGCCCACTCTGGACCTGCCCGTGAACCCGCCCCCACCGCCGCCGCCGCCGCCCTGCGACGAACTCAGATGCCAGACGCGCGACATCTTCAACGGCCAGGCGTCCAAAGGTCACCGTGCGGAGACCAAAGTGCACCCGCATTTTCATTGATCGCGGGCCTGCCCGCATCGTGATAGCCGTGGCATTCGCCGCAGCTGCTGGACGCGGCCGTCGGCAACACGCGCTTGGACTGGCCGTGACAGGCGGCGCAGCGCGCGATCTGCGGCAACAGCACGTCGGCGGAGTGTTTGGAGCTTTCGGCCTTGTGGCATGAGCTGCAGATGGGCTGTCCGTTCGCGTCGACGCGGTGCGCGGGCACGCTGTGGTCGAACCCGCCGCGCGGCAGGTAGCGGCCGGCGAGACGCACCGGCGCGATGCCGAAGGCGAGCGATCCCGGATGGGGCGGCGCCACGACCGTGTGGCAGCCGTAGCAGGCGCCGCCGCGCGAGAATACCGCCCGCACGCTGCGCGCGACGGCGTCGCTCGACGGCGGCACGGGCGGCATGGCGTCGAAGCCCGGACGGCGGCGGAACAGATCGCCCATGTCGGACGACGCCGCCTCGCCGGAAGCGTAGAACGCGCTCAGCGTCGCCACGACCTGGTCGGGATGGCCGTGCGGCAGCATCATCGTCCTGCCGCCTTCATGCGCGAAGGCGAGCGAGTGGCAGGCGGAGCAGTCGCGCACCATCTCGACCGGCTTGTAGCCGCGCCCGCTCGCATCGGTGCGGTGACAGCTCGCGCAGTCCAGCGCCGCGCCGTAACCGCGCGCGCGGCCGAGCTCCTGCGCCATGCGCGCGACGCCACCGGTCTTCGAAAGATGCAGGTCGTGGGGGAAGATCAGGCCGTTGTTCTCCAACGGCGTATCGGCGAGCGCGATCCGCTCGACGCGCGGTTCCTTTGGCGAGAGCGTCACGAGCGGCCGGAAATCGGGATGGCGTTCCCAATCGGCGACGTCGAGGAGAGCGGTGTCCGGCAGGCGGCGCTTCAGGCCGGCATGGCAATCGGCGCAGCCCGTTCCCACGACCTGGTCCGCGGTGACCGTCTTCACGTCATGCGCTGCGGCCGGGCCGACATGCTCGGTGTGGCAGCTCGCGCAGCGCCCGTCGGGATGATTGAACGTCCGCGCGACCGCGGCATGGATGTCGTGGGCGAGATCGTCGCGCGAGGGTTGCGCTCTCGCCAATCGGTCCGCGGCGGCGTGATCACGCGCGGGCTCGGGTGCTGTGGCGCTTCCGGCGCCGCGCATCTGCGCCGCAAGGTCCAGCGCGGCCTGCTTGTCCAGACCGGTCTTGTGACAGGCCAGGCACGCATCGTCGCGCACGGAGACGAAGGCTTTGCGGTGGCAGGCCTGGCAATTGCCTTCCAGGAAGCGATGGCCGGGCGACAGCGCGCCGCCTTCCCACTGCACGTCGGCGCGTGGCACCGCTTGCGCGGGCGCGGCGACGGGCGCGTCCCGGTAAAACGCGAACACGACAACCGGCAGGACGAGGCACAGCGCCAGAAGTGCCGCGCCGAGCGTCCACGCCGCGCTGCGCCGGCTGAACATCGACGCGGCGAGGCGGAAGACGGTCTTCTCGTCCTGGACGTCGGGCTCTCCCGCCACGCTCGCGGTGCGCGACAGGGTGACGACGATCTCGTCGGCGCCCGCACCCGGCGCCAGACGCAATTCATGACTGCCGAAGATGAGCTTGGGCCGGTCGGCGAGCGCCAGTTGCGCGTTCCTGGTGAAGGCACCGTTCGCCTCGAACGACAATTGCCCCAGCGCCTTGACCTCGACCCGGCCGCGGCCCGTCTGGCGCATGACGGCATGACGCAGGCTGACGGCGAGATCGGCGATCTGGATGTCGCAATCCGTGCCGCGGCCGATGACCGGCTCGGCCGCCTCGATGTTCTTGGTACGGATGATATCGCCGCCGCCGGCGCGCTGGGTGACCTGGTTGAGGGTGAAGCTCATCGCCGCCTCACCAGTAGAAGAAGACGCTGACGATATGCGCCGTCAGCGCCGCCAGGAGGGCGAAGGTGATGGGGACGTGGACGTAGAGCCAGACTTCCAGGAGCGCCTTGAGCTGGATCTGGCGCCGCGCGCGCTTCAACGTGGCGTCCTTGCGCTCGAGCAGCTCCAGGATATGGGCGAGCGTCGGGGAAGACGCGCCGCGCTGCGCACGCTTGAGCCGCGCGATCGCCTTGCGCGTACCGCAATTGCGGTGGGAATTCGTCAGACGGCGCCAGAAGCCGCCCGCAATGCGCGTCTTGTCGAGCGACAGACGCACGATCGCCGCCTGCTTCTGGTCGAGCGGCTGGGCGGCCTCCAGCATGCGGCTGTCGAGCGAGCGGATGATCTCCAGCATCTGCTTCTGCGTCGTCTCGGCGCGGTTCTCGCTCAGCCGGCTCGGCAGGCGCGCATACATGGCGATGCCGAAGATGCCCGACACGATCACCAGCAGCATCAAGCCGTAAGCCAGGGTGTGGACGTTCCAGCCGAACTGGAAGCCCGTATGCAGCGTGACGATGACGATCAGCGCCAGCCCGAGATAGACATGCGCCGAGGTCCACGCCTTGAGCGACCAGAAGCCTTCCGTGATCGCGCGCTTGCGGATGCCCAGCAGCGTCAGCCAGACGATCAGCAGCGCGCCGATCGTGCCCAGCGTGTAGCCGAGCCACGTCCCGCCCGCGTGCTGCAGCCGCAAATCGCCGAGCGCATAAAGTACGGCGAACGCCGCGAGCGACGCCAGCGACAGCACGGACGCGATCTTCAGCCAGCGGAAATTGGCATGGCGCAGGAAGCCCTCATGCTTCGTCACATGGGAGCGCTTCCCGTATTGATCGCGCCCGGCCACGGCCTAGCGCCCGCGTTCGAGAAGGGCGACGGAGAGGAAATCCTCCGGCGAGACGCGGATCGCGGCTCCCGTCGGGCAGGCCTTGACGCAAGCCGGCCCGCCCACCTTGCCGACGCACATGTCGCATTTGATCGCCACCTTGGGCGCGGCCTCGCCCTTCTTGGCGTGCTCGTATTTCCATTTCTTGTCGGGCTCGCCGGGCCCGGGCCCGGTGCCGAACAAGAGCCACAAAAGCAGGTTCGGCTTCTGCGGCGGCACCGAATCCATGCGGATCACGCCATAGGGGCAGTAGCGCTGGCAGTTGCCGCAGCCGATGCAGGTGTCGTTGATGAAGACCTCGCCGTCGGCGCCGCGCCGGATCGCGTCGGGCGGGCAATCGGTCATGCAATAGGGATGCTCGCAATGCCGGCACGAGGTCGGCACGTGCAGATGGGCATAAGTGCGGCCCGCCTCGCGGTCGAGGCGCGACAGCCCGTCATGGATGTCGGCGCAGGCCTTCTCGCAATTGTCGCAGCCGATGCACAATTCCTCATCGATCAGGAGCACGTCCGTCGCCTCGCCGATGCCCTGGGAGACCAGGAACTCGGCAACCGAGCTGTACATGTCGACGACGCCGCCGAAATTCTTCTTCTGGTCCTCGATGAAGGCGTTGAGCTCGCGCCGCGTCTTCATGTCGGCTTCGAGCTTCATCCGAAGCGCCGGCTTCTTGGCGAGAAGCTGGCGGAACACGTCGCCGTCGAAGCGGATCACGTCCGACTTGATCGCCGCGCGCACCGTGGCGGTACGCGGGCCGCCGTCGACCAGCGCCATCTCGCCGAAATAGGAGCCCGCCGGGATGTAGTTGAGGAACACGGCCTTGCCGCCGATCTCCTTCTCCACCGTCATCGAGCCGGAGCGCACGACATAGATGTCGTGGCTGTCCTCGCCCTCGCGCACGACGATCTCGCCGGCCTTGATCTCTTTCAGCTCCGCGCTGCCCAGCACGTCGGCGACATCGGCGGCGGAAAGTCCCGAGCCGAAGATCTGCAGGAGCTGGCGCTCGGTGGTGATGCGGTTGACGGTATCGCGCGCCTGCTTGGATTGCGCCATCAGCTTCAGTGCCGCGGTGCGTGGCACCTCCACGACGATGCAGTCGCGGCCCGCCCGCACCGTGGCGCCGCGCCGCCGTCCCGAAATCAGCCCCACCTCGCCGAAGATCGAGCCGGTCGGGATCGGCACCGTGACCGAAGGGTCCTTGGGGTCGACCTCGACGCGCACCGAGCCCGAGGCGATTCCGAACAGCGAGGAGCCGATGACGTTGCGGGCGAAGATCACCTGATGCTCGCGATAGGCGCGCACCTCGCAATCGAGCAGGAATTCGCGCATCTGCAGCGGCGAGCGGGTGCGCAGGATCTCGACCTCGCGGCGCAGGAACTCGATCCATTCCTCCACCGAGCGCCTTCCGGGGAGGCCTTTGAGCTTGGCTTCCAGGATCGGCTCGTCGGCGGGTTTGAGGTCGCGATTGCCGGCGATGTACTCGACGACGTCGTAGCCCTGGTTGATGCAGTGCTTGATGAGCGGATAGCCCGCCAGCGCGCCGATGACGTAGATGCCGTCCACCGTGCTCTCGAAGGTCGGCGACAGTTGCGGGAAGGCGGCGGACGACTCGCTGGTGAATTTGAGCCCCGCCGACTCCACGAATTTGCGCGGCGGCTGCGAGCCCATGCGCGCGATGACGCGGTCGCAGGGCAGCTTTGCCGTGCCGTCCTTGGTCTCCACCGTGATGAAGCCCTTCTCGATCTTCACCGGCGCGGTCTCGGTGAGGATGGAGATACGCCCCGCGTCGCGCGCCGCCGTCAGCGCGGCGACATTGGCGTCCTTGGCGCGGGCGAAGTCCGCGGAGCGGTTGACGATGGTGACGATGTTGCCCTGCGCCGGATCGGCGGCGAGGCCGAGCGCGTTCTCGATGCCCGCGTCGCCGCCGCCGATGACGAAGATATGCTCGTCGACATACTCGCCCGGATCGTCGAGCTGGTACTGCACATGCGGCAGGTTGGCGCCCTCGCAGCGCAGGAAGTTGGGATTGCCCTGCGTGCCGATCGCCAGGATGATCGTCTCGGCATGGACCTCGCCGCCCTTGGCGAGCGCGATGGTGAAATCGCCCTTGGCGCCTGTGATCGCCTTCACCTCGGTGCCGGTCAGCACGTTGACGCCGAACTTCGCGATCTCCTGGTTCCAGGTGTCGAGGATGTATTCGCGCTTGCCCGGCGCGAAGCTGCAATCGGCGCGCAGCACCAGCGCGCTCGGCGTCGCCATGATGTGCTTGCCGCGCTGGTAGCGGTAGATCGTGTCGGAGAGATGATCGGCCTTCTCGATCAGCACATGGCTGAGCCCGGCGCGCGCCGCATGCGCGGCGGCGCTCAGGCCCGCCGGCCCCGAGCCCAATATCGCGACGCGATACACCTCAGCCACGCCCGTCCCCCCTCGCGCCGCAGTATACACGGCGCTACAGTCCTGCCCTAACTGTATGGGGGCGAACGGTTTTTCATGTCGGCGGAGATCGGCCAACTGGCCCTGATTCTGGCGTTCGTCCTGGCGCTGGTGCAGGCCGCGGCTCCCCTGATCGGCGCGGCGCGGCGCGATCCGGCGCTGATGGCGCTGGGGCGGGTCGCGGCGCTGCTGCAGCTGCTGTTCGTGGGCCTGGCCTTCGCGAGCCTGGCTGTGGCGTATCTGGCGAACGATTTCTCGGTTGCGCTCGTCGCGGAGCATTCCAACACCACCCAGCCCTGGGTCTACCGCTTCGCCGGAACCTGGGGCAGCCATGAAGGCTCGATGGTCCTGTGGGTGCTGATCCTGGCGGTGTATGGCGGCGGCGTCGCGCTGTTCGGGAACGGACTGCGCGAGACGTTGCAGGCGCGGGTGCTCGCGGTGCAGGGCATGATCGGCGCCGCGTTCCTCGGCTTCTCGATCTTCACCTCGAACCCGTTCCTGCGGCTGAGCCCCGCGCCGCTCGAAGGCAGCGAGCTCAACCCGCTGCTGCAGGACCCCGGCCTCGTCTTCCATCCTCCCCTGCTCTATCTCGGCTATGTCGGATTCTCGGTCGCCTTCGCGTTCGGCATGGCCGCGCTGATCGAGGGACGCGTCGACGCCGGCTGGGCGCGCTGGGTGCGGCCCTGGGTATTGGCGGCATGGATCTGCCTCACCACCGGCATCGCGCTGGGAAGCCTGTGGGCCTATTACGAGCTCGGCTGGGGCGGCTGGTGGTTCTGGGACCCGGTGGAGAACGCCTCGCTGATGCCGTGGCTGATGGGCACCGCGCTGCTGCATTCCTCGCTGGTGCTGGAGCGGCGCGGCGCGCTGGTGAGCTGGACGATCCTGCTGTCGATCCTCACTTTCTCCATGAGCCTGATCGGCACGTTCCTGGTGCGCTCCGGCGTGCTGACCAGCGTGCATGCCTTCGCGCTGGACGCGGCGCGCGGCGTCTACATCCTGGCCATCATCGCGGTGGCGACGGGGTCGGCGCTGGCGGTGTTCGCCTGGCGCGCGCCGTCGATGCGCAGCGGCGCGCTGTTCGCGCCCTTGTCGCGCGAGGGCGGCATCACCCTCAACAACCTCTTCCTGCTCGCGGCGACGGCGACGGTGTTCTTAGGGACGTTCTATCCGGTGTTCGTGCAGATGTTCGACGGCCGCTCGATCTCGGTCGGGCCGCCCTATTATCACATGACGTTCGTCCCGATCTTCGTGCCGCTGCTCGCGCTGGTGAGCTTCGGGCCGATGCTGAACTGGAAGCGCAACGACGCGCGCGAGATCCTCGCCAGGCTCAAATGGCCGCTCGTCGTCGCAGGACTCGCCTTCGTCTTCTGCATCCTCGGCTTCGGCTTCGCCCAGACGCTGGCGGCGGGCGGGATCGCGCTCGGCCTGTTCCTGATCGCGGGGGCGCTCGCGGTTCTCGCGCGCCGCCGCCTGCGCTCCACGCCGTTCGCGACCTTCGGCATGGCGTTGGCGCATGCGGGTCTCGGCGTCACCGTCATCGGCATCGCTGCGGTAAGCGCGTGGCAGACGAGCAAGGTGCTCGACATGGCGCCAGGCCAGACGGTGGAGCTCGCCGGCCAAGAGATCACGCTGCAATCGGTGGCGAGCGTCGCCGGGCCGAACTACCAGGCGAACCAGGCGCGCTTCCGCGTCGTGTCGCGTTCGGGAGAGCGCATGCTGATCTCGGAGCGCCGCCTCTATCCGTCGAGCGGCACGCAGACGACAGAGGCCGGCATCGGCACCGGCGTGCTCGGCAACATCTATATCGCCATCGGCGATCCGGATGCGAGCGGCATCGTGGTGCGGCTGTGGGACCATCCCTTCGTCGACTGGATCTGGGCGGGGGCGCTGATGATGGCGCTGGGCGGCGCGCTGTCGCTCGGCGACCGGCGCTTCCGCGTCGGCGCCGCCGCGCCCGCAACCGTCGCTGCCACGGCAACGGCATGACGCGGCTCGCCATCATCGCAAGCGCCGCGCTGATCGCCTCCGCGCAATGGGCCTACGCCGTGCTGCCAAGCGAGCAGCTTTCCGACCCGAAACTGGAAGCGCGCGCGCGCGCGATCAGCCAGGAGCTGCGCTGCGTCGTCTGCCAGAACGAGACCATCGACGATTCCGATGCGCCGCTGGCGCACGATCTGCGCGTCGTCCTGCGCGAGCGGCTGAAGGCGGGCGACAGCGACGCCCAGGCGGTCGATTTCATCGTCAAGCGCTACGGCAGCTTCGTTCTCCTCAAGCCGCCGTTCCGCGGCGAGACGTTCGTGCTGTGGCTCGGACCGCTGTTCGTGCTGCTCGCAGGCGGATTGGGCGTCGTGCTTTATCTTCGCCGCCGCGGCGACGTTGCCGACGCGGCCCTGAGCGCCGATGAAGAGACGCGGATCGAAGATCTTTTGAGAACGGATAGCGGCGCATGACCCTCTGGATCGTCCTGACCTTGATGATCGCGCTGGCGGTGTGCGGGCTGACGATCCCGCTGGTGCGCCGCCACGACCTGACGCGGGCGCGCGGCGGCAATGTCGAGGTGCTCAGATCGCAGCTCGCCGACATCGACGCGCAGCTTATGTCGGGAACCGTCACGCAGGCCGACGCGGAAGGCCTGCGCACCGAGATCAAGCGACGCCTGCTCACGGAAGGACGCGCCGCCGAGACGCCGGCCCGTCCGCTGCCCGCCCATTCGATGCCGTGGATCGCGATCGGGCTTTCGGCGATCGTGGCGCTGGCCGCGACGGGGCTCTACGCGACGATGGGACGGCCCGAACTCACCGACAACAACATGTCACCTGCTCCTGCGCCGCAAACAGCCGCCGCGGCAGCGCATCCGATGGGCGAGGTGCCGGCGATGGTGGCGCAGCTCGAGGCGCAGCTCCGGCAATCGCCGGACAACGCCGAGGGCTGGCGCATGCTGGGCTGGTCCTACATGCACATGAACCGCGCCGCCGACGCGGCGAAGGCCTATGCGAGAGCGGCGGCGCTGGCGCCGGGCAACGCCGACTATCTCTCCGCCGAAGGCGAAGCGCAGACCGTCGCCGCGGACGGGAAAGTGGGCGACGACGCGCTGAAGACCTTCAAGGCCGCGCTCGCAGCAGTGCCGGACGATCCGCGCGCGCGCTACTATCTCGCCGTCGCCAAGGATCAGAGCGGCGACCACAAGGGCGCGATGCAGGATTGGATCGCGCTGCTCAAGAGCGCGCCCGCCGATGCGCCTTGGGCTGCCGAGGTGCGCGGCTTCGTCGAGCGCACCGCGCGCGAGCGCGGAGAGGACATCTCGAACCGGCTGCCGCCCGCCGCCGCCCCGCAGGGCCCGAGCGCCGCCGCGAGCCAGATGCCGCAAGCCGACCAGCAGGCGATGATCCACGGCATGGTCGACAAGCTTGCAGGCGAGCTGAAGCAGAACCCGCGCGACGCCGACGGCTGGATCCGCCTGATGCGCGCGCGCATGGTCCTGGGCGAGAGCGACAAGGCGGCCGAGGCCCTGCGCGACGCGACAAAAGCCTTCGCCGACGCGCCGCAACAGCAGGCGGCGCTGCGCGACCAGGCCCGCGCGCTAGGCGTGCCGGGGGCGTGAGGTGGGATTTCCTCTTCAAATAAATTTGTCAAGGCCCGCGAATGCGGGCCACCCAGGTGGATTCTGCACGCTCTGAAAGGGATTCGCGCGGAGACGCGGAGAACACAGAGGTTTCTTACTCCGCGCGCTCCGCGTCTCCGCGTGCGATTCTTCAAGACAGAGCCAGTGTCACCTGGGTGGCCCGCATTCGCGGGCCATGACAATTTAACTTGTCGGTAAAAAAACTACCCCTCGCGCCCGTCCCGTGTCACGAAATGCACGTCGGCGACGCGGCGCACGCCGGCGCGGCGGTCGAGCTGGACGATCACGTCGATGACGCGCCGGACGTATGTCTGGATCTTGCCCCATTCCAGGTCCAGTCCCGACGTCATCGCCAGAAGCGCGATCTGGTCGAGCGCGCCCTGCGGGCTGTCGGCATGCACGGTGGTGATCGAGCCCGGATGGCCGCTGTTGACGGCACGCAGGAACGCGAACGCCTCCTTGCCGCGCAATTCGCCGAGCAGGATGCGGTCGGGGCGCATGCGCAGCGACGCGCGCAACAGATCGTCGGCGTCGACGCGCGCCTCGCCCTGCTCGCCGCGCACCGCGATCAGGCCGACCGCGTTGGGATGATCGAGGCGGATCTCCGGCGCGTCCTCGATGACGATCAGCCGTTCGGCACGGTCGATCTCGCGCACCAGCGCGTTCAAGAGCGTCGTCTTGCCCGTCGAGGTGCCGCCGCTGATCACGATCGTCTTGCGCCGCTTCACCGCCTGCTTGAGGAACGCGGCAACATCGTCCGCGTCGAGCAGCGCCACGAGGTCGGCGTCGTCGCCGGCGTGCCGCGGCGCGTGGCCCGCGTCGAACAATCCGGCCTGCGCGAGATCGTCGACCGACAGGTCCTTGATGCTGTGCTTGCGCACCGCCAGCACCATGCCGTCGCGCGTCGCCGGCGGCGCGATGATCTGCACCCGCGCGCCGTCCGGCAGGGCGGCCGAGAGCAGCGGCTGCTCGCGGTTGACGCCCTGGTGGCTCGCCGCCGCGATCTGCCGCGCCAGGCGCGCGAGCGCCGTCTCCGTCACCTGGGGCGCCGCGACGCGCGTGGTCTGACCGCCCGCGGTCTCGATCCACACTTCGCCCGGACGGTTGACGAGCACGTCGGTGATGTCGTCGCGCGTCAGCCACGGCGCGAGCAGCGCCAGATAGGAATCGAGATAGACGCCCGCGGTCATTTGGGCTCGAGGGTCGAGAAATCGAGGTCGCGCGCCAGGAAGACCTGCAGCGGGGTTCCCTGCGGCACCTTGATCGTCGGCGGGATGTCGATCTGCTTCTGCAGCGCGACGCTGGCGACCTGGTTGGCCTGGGTCGAGGAGCCGATGACGATGTCGGTGCTGCCCTGGGTCTGCGACAGCGCGTCGAGTCCCGAGGTGATCACCGAGAGCAGGATCGCCGAGCCGAAGCGCTCGAGGAAATGCGTGTCGGTCTCGCCCGAGAGCCCGCCGCGGCCGAGCGGATCGGTGCTCGGCGAGCCGACGTCGATCGACACGCCGTCGGGGGTCAAGATACGCGACCACACGACAAAGGCGCGCGTCTGGCCCTGCGCGACGCCGCTGCGATACTGGCCGATGAGCTTGGAGCCGCGCGGGATCAGCACCTTGGTGCCGTCGAAGCCGCGCACGTCCTGGCTGATGACGGCGCGCGCGAAGCCCGGCACGTCGGAATCGATCGCGGTCTCCAGCACGGCGGGAATGACGGTGCCTTGGGAGGCGACGCTGGCGGTGTCTTTCAGCCGCGTCGCGCGCGCCGTGTCGACGCTGTCGGAGCCGACGCGCAGCGAGAAGCGCTCGTCGGGCGAGAGCTTGTCGTCGGCCGCGGCGGCCTTGGCCTGCGCCGAGCTGCTTGCGGGCTTGGCCTCGCTCAGATCCACGATCATCGCGGGCGCCCGCCAGCTTTGCGGCGTGGTTTGTTCCGGCGCGGGCCGTGCCGGCAGCGGCACCGGGGCCGGCGCCGCTTGCGCGACCCTCACGGGCGCCGGCGCTTGCGCGAGCGCTTGAGGCTTGATCGCGGCGGGCTTCGGCTTGGGCGGCGCTTCGCGTCCGCTGCTCAGCGCGCTGAACGTGACGAGGCCGAGCAGCATCGCGCCCGCGACGCCGAGCACCAGCGTCCAGCGCGAATTGGGCTGGGTGACCGAGGCGCGACCCTGCCGCGCGCGGTCGAAGACGGGGCTGTTGCCGGGCGCGGTCATAGGCACAGCCAGCTCGTGCATTCGGGCTTGTTGTTGCGCGGCTGCGGGCTTTGCGGACCGGGTGCCGCGTCCTTGTAGCCGTCATTGTAGATGCGGGTCACTTCATTGCCCTGTCTCAGGATGAATTCGCGCTCGATGCGGTCGACCACGACATAGCCGTCGCGGATATGCGAGTTGACGACCGCCTCGCCACGCTCGGCGTCGACCGCGAAGATCGCGGGATATTCCGCGCCCTGGCGGAACTCGAAATAGGTCGCGTGCCCGTCGTCGAAGATGCGCGCGGGAAGGACCTTCGCCGAGCCCTCGTAGGAGTAACCGCTGTTGACGGCCTGGGGCGGCGGCTCGGGCGCGGGGGCGGTGTCGGCCACGGCCGCCGTCTTGGGATAGTCGAAGCGCAGCGTGTAGATGATGCCGCTGTCGCGCGCGCCGCGGCGCTCGACGCTGAGCTCGAAGACATATTGGCGCGAATTCGTCACCACCGTCATGTTGGTGACCGGCACCTCGGCCATCGGCTTGACGAAGAGCAGGTTGGCCGCATGGTTCGGCGTCACCTGCCAGCCGAGGGAGTCGCCGATCGCGACGTTCTCGACGCGCTCGTCGGGGGCGAACTCGATCACCATCTGGTAGCCGAGCACGCCGCGCAGCTCGACGACCTGCGTCGCGTCGTACTGCACGACGCGGTTGCGCGGATCGCCGGGACCGGGCTTCGGTACCACGCCTGCCGCACAAGGCGATGCGAGCAGCAGGAGGGCGAGAACTGCAAGACCGCGCCTCATGTTACGCTCCGCAAGCGCGTGTCGTCGACCTTGGCGGTACGGCGATAGGTGTAGCCGGCCGACGCTTCGCCGAAGCGCGCGGCTCTTGCGGGGGTACCGGCCGCGCGCGCCGTGACGGCGGCGCGGCTCGTCCCCGCGGCGCGGATATCGAACTGCTGCAATTGCTCCGCGAGGCGCGCGGGACGCGACGCCAGCTCGAACGGCGTGGGCTGCAAGGCGGCGCGCGATCCCGGTGCTGCCGGAGCGTCCACGCGGCGGCGCGCGAAACGAAGATCGAAACCGCGCGCCACCATGATGCCGGCGAGCACGAGGCCGATCTCGGCGGCGGCGAAGACGAAGACGATGGCGGAGGTGGTGATCGCGGTCTGCGCGTCGAGGCGGCCGGCGTCCTGCTGCTGCGCCAGCTCCACCAGCCAAGGCTGGAGCGCGCTCAGCATCAGCACGATCAGCGTCCAGCCGCTGAGCAGCGCGAACGCGGCGGCGGCAAGCGCGCGCACCCAGCCGACGAACAACCCGCGCGTCTCCAGGAACAGGAACAGCGCGATGAAGACCGGCCCGATGGCGGTGAGCACGCCGATGGCGATGGTCGCGACCGCGATCAATCCCCCGCTCGCCATGAAGAGGGTGCCGGACGCGATGGCGAGCGCGTCGGCCGCCGCCGTGCTCCGGCTGGCATAGGTCTGAGCCGTTGCGGGCTGCGACTTGCCGAGCGACTGCGCCGCCGTCGACAGCGTGTCGTAAGCCACCTGCACGCCCGCCACCGGATGCGCCGCGAGCGGAGCGTGGAACGGCGCCGTGATCAGGCCCGCGATCTCGAGCGGCGCTTTCGAGGCGACGTCGAACACCAGCGTCTGGAAGACGTTCCAGTTGGTGACCAGCACGAGGATCGTGCCGATCTTGAGCGCGATGCCGGGCCCGTCGGCCAGCCGCGCGCCGCTAGATGCGAACAGCATCCTGTAGCCCACGAGCGCGACATAGATCACCAGCATCGCCGTCAGGATGCTCTGGAACCCCGACTGCGCCGTCAGCGCGTCGTAGCCCAGCCGCGCGAAGTCGCGGGTGTTGCAATCCACCGTCGCCAGCACGTCGCGGATCGCGCCCATGTCGGTGGAGATCGCGCAGGAACCGCTCATGCGATATCCCTCGCCTCGTCCATGAACGGCTCGAGCCAGGAGCCAGGATCGTCGCCCAGCCGCGCGCGCAGCGCGTCGAGGCGGCGCACGCTGCGCTCGGTGCCCGCGAGCACGCGCAGCTCGCCTTTCAGCCCGCCGAGATCGAGGCGCGCGACGACGCTGTGGTCGGCCTGCTTGATGAGGAAGCAGTGCGAGGTGTCGGGCAGGCTGCGCACCAGGTCGAATTCGTGCTCGGTCAGCCCGAAGCCCTCGATGTAGTCCGCCGCGCGCGCCTTGGAATTGGGGAAGAAGATCTGCGTTGCCGACTGCTCGATGATGGCGCGGCCGATGCGGCTCTCCAGCGCGTCGCCGGCGTTCTGGGTGCAGAAGCCGACGAGGCCGTTGCGCTTACGGATGGTCTTTTCCCAATCCTTGATGCGCTTGACGAAGACGTCGTCGTCCAAGGCCTTCCAGCCTTCGTCGACGACGATTATGGCGGGGCGGCCGTCGAGGCGCTGCTCGACGCGGTGGAACAGATACATCATCGCGGGCGTGCGCATCACCGGCTGGTCGAGCAGGCGCGTCATGTCGAAGCCCACGATGCGATTGCCCATGTCGAGGCGGTCGACCGGATTGTCGAACAGCCAACCGTACTCGCCGCCGTCGCACCACGCGCCGAGCCTGGCCGCCATGTCGCCCGCGCTCGGCCGGCGCACGCCGCGGAACAGCTCGCGCAGATAGCGCAAACGGCGGTGGTCCTGCGCCTGCGCGAAATTGGCATCGACCGCATCGGCGATGATGTTGCGGTCCTCGGAATCGAGCGTGTTGCCGTGCGCGCTGAGCAACTGCGCCAGCCAGTCGCGCAGGAAGACGCGGTTCTCGGCCGTGTCGGGCAGCGCCAGCGGATTGAACCCGGTCGGCTCGCCCGGCGAGATCACATCGTAGCGTCCGCCGATGGCGCGGATGAAGCCCTCGGCGCCGCGGTCCTTGTCGAAATAGGCGATGCGCGGCTGGATCTTCTCCGCCTGCGCCAGCAGGAAGGCGAGCAGCGCGGTCTTGCCCGAGCCGCTCGGCCCGATGACGGTGAAATTGCCGAGATCGCCGTTGTGGAAATTGAAGTGATAGGGCCCGAAGGCGGTGGTCTCCAGCACGGTGATGCGCTCGCCCCAATGGGCATGCGCCGCCTGGCCCTGCGGATGGTTGTGGAAGCTCGCCAGGCTCGCGAAGTTCGCGGTGGAGATCAGCGCCTTGCGCGCGATGTGGGTGAAATTGCCGGGGAACTGCGCCCAGAAGGCGGGCTCGAGATTGACGTCCTCGCGCACCGCGATGGCGCCGGTCTCGGCAAGCGCGGACTGCACGTCGGCGACCGCCGCGTCGACGCCGTCGAGGCTTTCGGACTTCACCAGGATGGAGAGGTGATGCTCGCCATAAGCGGTGCGGCCGGCGCCTACGTCGTCCTTGGCGGCGGCAAGCTCGCCGCGCAGGCTCAGCGCGTCGTCGTCGGCGGCACTGAGACGCCGCAGCGCCAGGCTCATGCGGTTCAGCGCGCTCTGATTGTCGACGAAGCCGAAGCTTTCCGTCAGCACCATCTCGAACGGCAGGCGCAACGTGCCGTCGAGCATGCCGGGCGCCGAGCGCAAGGGATAATCCTTGAGCGACACCATCGCGCCGAACACCGGCGCGTGCGCGCCGTCGCTCGCGAACTCCATCGCGTCGAAGCCGAAGTTCAGCCGCCGCGTCGCCAGCGCGTTGCCCAGATCGCCCGACGGTGCCAGCACCGGGCGCGTCTCGCTGTTCACCAGCAGCGAGAGGAACTCGGCAGGCTCGGAGCAAAGCCCATGCGCGCCGTCATACAGCGACAGCGTGCGCGCGCCGTAGGGCGCCAGCGCCGAGACGAACGCCTCGCGCGTCGCGTTCAGATGCCGCAGCGCGCGCTCCTCCGACAGCGCATCCGTGCCGGGGCGCTTGATCAGGCGCTCCAGGAACCCGGCACCACCTTGCAATGGGCGACGCACCAGCGTCAGGAATATCTCGTTCACATAGAGATTGCGCTCAGCGAGCCGCGCCTTCCAGGCGCTGTCGAGATGTCGGCAGAACGGGTTGACCGGCTCCTGCGTCCATTCCGCGGTCACGCGGCGGCGCACGACGTGGTGATAGATCGCGAGCCTGGAGCTTGCGGCGCCGCGCAGCAGGGTCTCGCGCACCGTCTTGCGATAGTTGAGCTCTTCGTCGGACGCGGTCTCGAACGGAAAGCCCTGCAATTGCAGCACCTGCACGAGCAGGCCCTTGCGGGTGCGCAAGGTGGAATTGTCGACATGGCCGACATAGGGCAGGCGCTCGCCGATCGATGCCTCGCGCGGCGCCAGCACCCTTTCGACCCGCGTCTTCATGAATTTCGTGATCATGGGCTGTACGCGTTCGATTGCCAGAACCAGAAATTCCGCACGCGCGGACAATGGCGCAGGCGCGCGATCCACAGATCGAAGAAGCGCGGCTCGTGCAGGCAGCCCAGATATCCCACCGCGTGCACCACGCCTGCGAACGCGAACGTCCAGAACGAGCGCGTGATCAGGAAGAGCTCCAGGGTCAGGATCAGGTTGAACACGGCGTAGCCATAGGTGACGCCGCCGAACATCTGGGGGCGGGTCAGGGCGCTGAAGATCGGATCCGACTGGAGTCGCGCCATGGCGTCAGTGCAGGCCTCCCGCCAGGCCGCGGATGCCCGCGACGATCGCCACCGCGCCGAAGATGATGAAGCAGCCGATCACCACGGTCAGGCCGCGGCGCCATTCGATGCGTCCGGTGAGCATCATGAAGCCCACGATCGCCACCGCGATCACCGCCGCGGTCGTCGCGATGTTGCCGAGCAGCGTGCCCTGCACCCATTCCAGCGCCGCCAGCAGCGGCGACGAGCCCGCCGGGTCCGTCGCCGTCTGCGCCGAGGCGGGAGAGGCGGCCAGCATCGCAGCCACGAACAGACGTCTCATCGTTGAACCTCCGCCAGATGGTCGAGGATGCCGTCGACGAACGCGCGCGTCTCAGGGTAGGGCGGCACGCCGTTGTAACGCGCGACCGCTTCCGGCCCGGCATTGTAGGCGGCGAGCGAGCGGATGATGTCGCCGTCGAAACGCTGCATCATCTGCGCGAGATAGGCCGCGCCGCCATCGACATTGCCGCCCAAGTCGCGCGCGTCGACGCCGAGGCTGCGCGCCGTGTCGGGCATCAGCTGCATGACGCCGCGCGCGCCCTTGGGCGAGACCGTGTCCTGGTTCCAGCGCGACTCCTGCCACGCCACCGCCTCGACGAGGCTCGGGCTCATGTCGTGACGGATGGCGGCAAGGCGAAGTGCCGCGAGCGCCGACGTCCTGCCGGCGCGGACGCGCGCGGGCGCGGCCGGCACGAGAGGCACGGTGCCTAGCGCCGTCGAGACGACCGGGCCGGCATAGGTGACGGAACTCCCGTCGGCGCGGATCTCCATCACCTGCGCCGAAGCGGCACAGGTCAGGAAAGCGAGCGCGCAAAGGCCCCGCCACGCCAGCGTGAATGTTTGTTTTCCCACCGCCAATTCCCCAGCGTTGACAGGATCATAGTCCAGTCCAGGGGGCTTTGCCACGCCCTGGTTCCGGCCTCGCCCACGGGCCCTGCAATTGCCCTTGGGCCCGCCTCTTCGCTATGGTTAAACGGATAAGAGCTCTGGGGTGGGCCGATGGGGTTTTGGAGCCGATTGGGGTTCGGCGGCCGCGACAAGCCGCTGTCGGCCGTCCGCGGACTGATCGACAAAGGGCTCGTAAGCGTCGCGGCCCAGCCCAGGAACAACGCGCTCGACCTGAACAGCCGGCGGATCAAGCGGCTCTATGTCTTCCTCATCGATCACGACTATCCGGGCGGGTCGGCGGCGATGCACAACGCGGTGTTCGCGCATTACCGCCTGCCCTATCGCAGCTGCTTCCTCGTCGGCGATCCGAAGAACGCGGCGGAGATCTTCGCCGGCCTGAAGCAGGCCCCGGTCTATTTCGGCGGCGGCGCGGGCTCCGGCTTCAAGGACAAGATCGCACCCTCGCTCGACCGCCTCGACCGTTCGGCGGAAACGATCGGCAGCGTCAACGTGATCGCGCGCGACGGCCAAGCCTTCGTCGGCCACAACACCGACGGCATCGGCTTCGTCGCAGGCCTGCAGAGCGAATATCCCAAATGCATCGCAGGCCAGAAGGTCGTGATCCTGGGCGCGGGCGGGACGGCGCTGCCGATCTCGTATGAAATCGCCAAATGCGCGCCGAAGGAAGTCGTGATCGCCAACCGCACGGTCTCGAAGGGCGAGGCCATCGCCAAGCTCATCGCGCCCTTCACCAGCGCGCGTGCCACCGGCGAGGACGTGCTGGGCGACGAGCTCGCCGATGCCGGCATCGTCGTCAACACCTCCAACAAGGGCGCCCAGCCCAACGAGAAGTTCAGCGCCTTCGCCGCGATGACCGGCGACGTCGACGGCGACATGGCCAAGTCGCTGGCGAACCTCAAGCGCCTGCCGAAGAAGGCGATCGTCGCCGACATATTGCTGGAGGACATGCCGCTGACGCTGAAGCTGGCGCGCCAGGCGGGCCATCGCACGCATAGCGGGCGGCACATGAACCTGTTCCAGGCGGTGCCGGCGTTCAAGATCCTGACCGGCCTCGACAAGTCCGACAGGAAATTGCTGAAGCTGATGCGCAAGGCGCTCGAGAAATGAGAGCGGCACGGACCGGCCGTTCGCCCGCCGCAGCGCTGGAGCTGCCGCGCAACGAGATGGCGTTCCGCATGCGCTATCAGGAATTGCTGCTGGCGCGGAAGATCACGACCGTCTTCCGCCCGGGTAACCGGATCTATCCCAACTGGCGCGGCTATCTCGAGGGTGAGACGGTCACCGCGCGCGTCATCAAGCGCCCCGGCTCCGATGCGCTGGGCATCGCGCCGCTGTTCAACGAGCTCAGCCTGCCGATCCGCATCCTCTCGCTCACGGTAAAGCCGGTCCACGCGCTGACATTTGAGGATTTCCTCGGCTCGTCGCCCGACGTGCGCGACGTGCCCGGCCTGATCGCGCATCTGGACGAGATCTACGGCGAGGAAGTCGGCCAGGTCACGCGCATCCATTTCCGTTACGAGGCGTGAGCACCCGCGTCGGACATGTGCGCTGGATCGTCGTGGTCCTTCTGTTCCTCGTCAATGTCCTCAACTATTTCGACCGCCAGATGCTGGCCGTGCTCAAGCCGCTGCTCAGCCACGAGATGCATTGGAGCGAGATCCAGTACGGCGACATCGTGTTCTGGTTCCAGGCGACCTACGCGATCGGCTATCTCGTGTTCGGCCGCTTCGTCGACCGCTTCGGCGCCAAGCTCGGCTTCGGCGTCGCGTTCTTCATCTGGTCGCTCGCCCAGATCGGGCACGGCTTCGCGCGCGGCGCAGGCGATTTCATCGCCGCGCGCATGGCGCTGGGCGCAGGCGAAGGCGGCGTCTATCCTGCCGGACTGCGCGCCGTCGCCGAATGGTTTCCCAGGCGCGAGCGCGCGTTCGCGACGGGCTTGTTCAACGCCGGCGTCAATATCGGCGCGGTCGTGACGCCGCTTGCGGTGCCGGTCCTCGTGCTGACGCTCGGCTGGCGCTCCGCCTTCGTGCTCACCGGAAGCGCCAGCCTCTTGTGGCTCGTCGCGTGGGTACTGATCTACAGCAATCCCCGCGCCAGCACGCGGCTGGGTGCGGCGGAGCTTGCCCATATCGAGAGCGATCCTCCCGATGAGACAGCGAAGATCGCGTGGAACCGGGTGCTGCGCAAAAAGGAGACCTGGGCCTACGCCATCGCCAAGTTCATCGTCGATCCGATCTGGTGGATGTTCCTGTTCTGGCTGCCGGACTTCTTCGCCAAGCGCCACGGCCTGGATCTCAAATCCTTCGGGCCGCCGCTGGTCGCGGTGTATCTCCTGTCCGACGCGGGAAACGTCGCGGGCGGTTTCGTGTCCTCGCGCCTGATCAGGAACGGCGTGTCGGTGAACGCGGCGCGCAAGGGCACGATGCTCGCCTGCGCGCTGTTGGCGACGCCGGTGGCGCTGGCAATGTATATCGACAACCTGTGGCTGGCGGTCGCCGTGGTCGGCCTTGCGGCGTCGGCGCACCAGGCGTTCTCGGTCAATCTCTTCACGATCCCGTCCGACCAGTTCCCGCGCGCCGCGATGGGCTCCGTCATCGGGCTCGGCGGCATGTGCGGCGCGATCGGCGGCATGGCAATGGCGAAATATGCCGGCTGGGTGCTCGAGCGGCTCGGCACCTTCACGCCCATCTTCATCGTCGCCGCCTCGTCCTACCTGCTGGCGCTGCTCGTCATCCAGCTGCTGTCGCCGAAGCTCCAGCCGGTGAAGTTCGGGGGCTGAATACGCACTCGAGCGCCGCTCGGGCATCCCGAACCTCAGCGACGCCGTCAAATCCGCGGTGAATCTGTCAGGGACCTTTTTTCCCTGCAGCCTATTTTCGATCCCTAATTTCGCGATTTTTCTGTTACCAAGGGGAATAGCTGCCGGAGACCTTTTCGTACACGACTGCCTATACAGAGTTATATAAATGTAATCAATGGGTTAGTAGAGAAACCTCTCGTGACTCCGTTGCCTACAACGAATCGGGGCGGCGGGATGTCGGTCGGCGCCAAGCGATTTTTAGATTTCCCTGCTATCGTCTCGTGGGATGTGCCTCGACGAAACCTTGCTGGAATGACGGCGTGATTCCTGCGTTCAACACTTCGGGTGTGCTTCCACCGTTCGTCGGACCTGATCCGACATTGCCCGCTTTGGTTTCGCCCTATTCAATCTCAATGACCGAATTGGTAAGCCGGTTCGCGACGAGCCAGCCGCGCATTGAAATCTTGATCGGTTTACTCAATTACCGTGAGCGCCTTCGTACTTTGAACATCGCGCAAGGCTTTCAATGGATCGACGGAAGCTTTGTGGAAGACGTAGAGCAAACAAGGAGTGCTCCGCCCGGTGACGTCGATGTCGTCACCTTTGCGCCACGCCCCATGGCTGACTCAGCAGCATGGAATACTCTGATTCAAGCCAATCTCGACGTATTCGACCCCGTCCAATCGAAGGTTACATTTCGGTGTGATGCTTATTTTGTCGATCTGGCCAAGGATCCCGGCTTAATTGTTCGTGATACTGCCTACTGGTTCGGTCTATTCTCCCATCAACGAGCGACTTCGTTGTGGAAAGGAATGCTGATAGTCCCGTTGAACTCTGACGATGCGCTAGCGCGCACGAATGTTGTGGGGCGATAGGATGTTGAAGCGACTGGAGCTGGATGCCCTTCGAGCCGATCTCTCGGCAGTCGATGCGAACTTGCGAGATCGAACTGATGACCCAATTGGGGTTCTCCAGTTTGAGCATCGAAAACGCGAACTCGAGGCGAGAATCGCTGATCTTCAACGCGAGCAAGCTGGCGAAAACGCCGGCGTGGCAATTTTCTTCGGTGGACGGCCAGTAATAGGATCGCGCGGAATTCTCGCTGACTTCGGAACGCAAGCCATATCGAATTTCCAGTCGCTCATCGCCACGCGCTTCGCAGAACTAGATGGGCCGCTCGGGCGCCGCGGGCCGGTGCCACAACGCGGTCAAACACAACTAATGATCACCGATGTTGCACGCGGGTCGGTCGGTTTCGTACTTGAAGAAGTCCGCGATGACCACCAATTGCTCGACACTCCTCTCAAGGAAGTTGTCGACGAAGTTTGCAGCTTCATTCGTCGAATAGCGTCGCCCGACGAGGAAGCTTTCCAAGCTGTCACAGAAATAGTCGACGACCGGCTACTGGGGTCACTGCGAGCATTTTTCAAACTGCTGGACGACAGCGGAGCAACTTTAAGAGTCGTCGAGAGCGACTCGGAGTTCTCTTTGGGGCGAGAAAATGTCGAGCGTGCTCGACGCAGGACCGACTCTCTGCGGCTGTCCGAAACAGAAGAGATAGTTCGCGGCACCCTTTACGTGTTACCCGATGCACGAAAATTCGAAATCCATCCTGTCCCAGTCGGCGAGCCGATACGAGGCTCAATCTCAGCTAACACACTTCGTGAGTTGGTTGGTGACGGCCATGAAGTTAGAGAAGGAATCGTCGGCGTAGTCCAAGATCTTCGAGTTCGCATAAAAGAAGCCCGTGTCTTGGACCGAGAGCCGCGCAAAAGTTTCACTTTAATCGGAATTGGCGTGGCATAGCCGTCGTGCAAAAAATAATGCGCGTCTATCATCTTCGGCAATTGACAATTCGGCATCAAGGTATTGCAAAACGACAGGCCTAGGGCTGTGCGGTTGAACGAAGGAAATAATCCATTCGAACTGTTGGGCCTCAATCTAACGCCCCCCAGCTTGGTCGCACGTTCCGCCGCATGAGAGATATCTCGCCGCCAATCGAGGGATCCTACGTCCCCCGCACTGACCGGCGAAAGCGCCGCGAAGCCGATAGGGACGGCCTTGCGGCCGCCCCTCCCCGCGTCGCCTTAGCCCGAATTCCTCAGGCTGAACATCACCGCTGCGGTCGCCTGGCTGGAGATCGCCGCACCCGCATGGGTCGCGGCGTGATAGTGCCAATGCGCGACCACCCAGCTCACCGCCGCCTCGTCGAGGCCGGGATAGCCGCTCGACTTGACGACCTGCGCATCGACCACCGCGCCGTCCGGCGCGATGACGAGCTTGAGCGTCACCGTGCCCTCATGCCCGAGCCTGCGGTCGAGCGACGGATAGGGCGGCGAGGAATGCGTGCCCATGATCCCCATCGTCGCGGTGTCGGGGATGTTCGCGACCCGCTCCTCATGCGGCGGCTGTTGCGGGCGCGTGTCGGTGATCGTGGGCGTGTCGTCGTGGATCAGGAACTGAGGCAGCGGGACCTCGACGTGCTGTTGCGACAGATCGACTTTCGGCAGCGTCGGCTTCACGATGGTTTTGGGATCGTCCGGCTTGACGGGGACGACCGTGATCGGCCCTTCCGGCACCTGCCTCGTATAGTGCTGCTGCAGGCCATACACGATCGCCGAGATCGCCACGACGTGCAGAAGCCCCACGAAGCCCAGGCCGATGACGCGCTCGGGCGTCATCTCCCGCTTGCGTCCGATGGCATGGATGGGTTGTTGCATTCTCTCCTCCCTCAAGGGCCAAAGCCCTTCCGGCAGGAGCTTGGCCTTGCGCGGGATGCGCGGGCCTCACCGGCTCTTGCCGGATGAAGAAACGCTAATGGAGGATCAAGGCGCGGCATTGGCGCGAATGCGGCTTATGCCCGACGCAATTGCGGCGCCTACGCCGCGATCATGCGGTCGACTTCCGCCACGATCTCGCGCAGGTGGAAGGGCTTGGAGAGCACCTTGGCCTGCTTGGGCGCCTGGGAGGAAGGATGCAGCGCCACCGCCGCGAAGCCGGTGATGAACATGATCTTGAGCGTGGCGTTCAGCTCGGCGGCGCGCTTGGCGAGCTCGATGCCGTCCATGCCCGGCATGACGATGTCGGTGAGCAGAAGGTCGAAGCCGGCGCCTTTGAGGCATTCCCACGCCTCGCTGCCGTCGCCGAAATCGGTGACGTCGTGGCCGGCGCGGATCAGCGCCTGCGCCAGGAACTTGCGCAAGGACTCGTCGTCTTCGGCGAGTAGGATAGTGGCCATGTCCCGCTCCGGATGGGCAGTAGAGCGTATAACAGGCAAATCTGTAAATGCCGGTTAACGCTGAGGCCGGGAAAGCTTAAGGAGCGGGCCAGTCCGCGCTCCAGTGCTGCCAAAGGCCCACCAAAGAGAGCGCCAGCAGCCCAAGATTGGCGAACATGCCCAGCACCAGCCCCGACAGGCGTTTCTCCGGATCGGCCATATAGGCGCGCATGAAGATGATCCGGCCGACCAGGAACAGAAGGCCGATCGCGCCCGGCAGCCAGGGCGGGCCGCCGAAGAAATGCGTCGCCAGCCATAGCAGCGGCAGGAAGATCATCAGCTGCTCGAGCGTGTTCAGATGGACCCGCGCGGCGCGCTCATATTCGGGATGGCCGCTCATCGCGGGCGCCTTGATGCCGTGCCGGCCGCGCAAGGTCCCCGCCCGCGCGCCCATGGCGATATAGAGCAGCACCGCGAGAATTGTGACGAGGCCGGAATAGTCTTCCGCAGGCAAAGCGAACATCGAACTCCCCCTTCGCTCATGGACAGCTTATCATCCTTCACGGCCTACCGGAATCGCTTGATCGCCACCCTCGCTTGATGGTCCACTGGGGCGTCATCCGACGTGGTACGAGCAGCGTATGGGCCTTTTGCGGCCGGAGCGGAAAGAGGCGGTGTTCGACGCGGTCCTGGCCGCGCTCCACGCGCATCCGTTCAAGATCCACCGCCCGGACCAGCAGCGCGTCCCCTTCGTCTTCGCCTCGCCGCATTCGGGGCGGCTCTATCCGTCCAGCTTCGTAGCAGGCAGCGCGCTCGATCCGGTGAGTCTGCGCCGCTCCGAGGACGCCTATGCCGACGCGCTGTTCGCCGGCGCCACGGCGCTGGGCGCGCCGCTGATCGCCGCGCGCTTTCCGCGCGCCTTCCTCGACGCCAACCGCAGCCCAAGCGAACTCGACGCCTCCATGTTCGACGGGCCTTTGAGCGTGCGCGCCGATGCACCCAACCCGCGCGTGCAGGCGGGGCTCGGCGTCATCCCGCGCATCGTGCGCGATGGCCAGGAGATCTATCGCGCCCGCCTGGATCCGCGCGAGGCCGAGCAGCGGCTGAGCCTGCTGCACCGGCCTTATCACGCCGCGCTCGCGCGGCTGGTGGAGGATACGCGCCGCCAGTTCGGCATCGCCATCGTGATCGACTGCCATTCGATGCCGTCCGCGGCCGCAATTCCCGACGTCGTGCTCGGCGACCGCTACGGCAGCTCGGCCGCGCCGATGCTGGCCGAGCATTGCGAGGCGGCGCTGGCGCGCGCCGGCTTCGGCACCGCGCGCAACACGCCCTATGCCGGCGGCTACACGACGCATCTCTACGGACGGCGCGACGATTTCATCCACGCGCTGCAGATCGAGATCAACCGCACGCTCTATCTCGACGAGGAGCGCATCGAGCCCCGCGCCGATTTCGACGCGGTGCGGGGAAGGCTGACGCAGGCGCTGGCGTCGCTGGTCGCCATCGACGTGGACGCGCTGGGCCGCGCACGGCCGGCGGCGGTGGCGGCGGAGTGACGTCTGACAGAATCGCTCCTTCGACAACGCTTTCCATACAGAAGATTAATCGCGACAGCAAAAAATCCTTGAGTTTGGCGCTGTGGATCGATATTTATGTTCTTTCTTTGTTCCAGGAACTCATGTAACATAGCTCGATGATTCGTCAACTTGCGGCTAGTTCTGCTCCACTGAGCGCCGAAGATGCGGTGCTCTCCGTTTTGGCCGCAAGCCCATGCCATCAAATTCGTGGAAAGAAGCGGTTCCATAAGGTCACGTTCTTCTGCTCTTTTTGCGACGAGCAAATAGACGCGCGGTTCCGCATCCGGCACTTTGGCGTGTTCAGCACCGAAATCGCGTCAGCGCTTGAGGTTTTGAGTGTTTTTGGCGACGTAGAAATGCGCGATGAACAAATTGGGCCGAACGGTTATTTCACTACCGTGTTTTCTCTCCATGGCAAGGCACGCCACAAACCATCTCCAATCATTGCGCAAGTTGCTGACTTTCTTGCAAAATACTCTACGCCTTCTTTAGAGGTAGCTTCCACCATTGCGTATTATACGCAGCAAGGTTTGTCAGAGGCTGACGCGATTCGGGAAACGAAACGGATTAAACCTGCCATCTCTACTCCGGATCAAATTATTACCAGCAAAACTCTTTTAAAGGGGCTCGCGGCATTGCGCGCGTTGGAACATGGACAAAGATCAAAGAATCCGTGATCCCGTTCATGATCTAGTTAAGTTCTCCCAGAACGATAAATACGATTGCCTCTTATGGGGATTGGTTCAAAGCCGGCCACTCCAGCGATTGAGGCGGATCAAGCAATTGGGGTTTTCGGAATTCGTCTATCCGGGTGCGACACACTCAAGGCTATCTCATTCACTTGGCGCCCTACAGATGGCGCGACGAATGTTCGAAGCGTTTGAGCGCAACGACGTCTTTTCAAGGGAAAAGAAGCACGTCGTAATGCGTGCTGCGACACTCGCCGCCGTTCTATTGCACGATGTAGGACATGGTCCCTATTCACATGTATTCGAGGAAATCTCGGATCACATGAAAGTGGACATGCCCCACGAAAACTACACACGGATGATTATCGCAGAGACGGAAATCAGCGATCTTTTAAAGAAGTTCGATCTATTTGAGCCTGTCCTCCAGTTCTTTGAGAAAGATGTTCGTGACAGTCCATACACCGCAATTGTGTCTAGCCAGTTGGACGCAGACAGGTTGGACTTTCTCACGCGTGATCGCTATTCGACAGGCATTAAGGTCGGGCAGATAGACCATGAGTGGTTATTCGACAGCCTGCGCATCGAAGAAGTTGCGTTTGACGTTGGACCGGATGATTCGCGAACTACCTTCGTAGTTCTGCAAAAAGGGTTGAGAGTGGTGGAAGATTATATCTCTGCCTATCTCAAACTCTATGAATCGGTATATCTGCACAAGACAACTCGCGGAATCCAGTTTTTGGTTGAGGAGGCAATTAAGGACGCGTTGACAAACATTTCAGATGTCAGAGAGTCTGGCATCGTCAGTCCGCTTCTAGAATATTTTTTCCTGAAGCCGGAATTGCGCCTGGAACACTATTTATCGTTAGACGACTTTGATGTCGTGACGTTATTAAAGCAACTCGCAACCCGTGAAGTTGGCGCTGCGTCAAATTTTGCAAGACGGTTTCTATTGCGCGAGCCGCTTAGATGTTTTGAGCCCAACGATCCTAATCGCGCTTTAGATCTCAATCGCACTAAGGATTTGCGGGGCAAATTGACTGAGGCTGGAATTTGGTTCCATCTCGACATCAGTAAGGAGAAGGGATTCAAGACGTACGATCCGTTAGACGAGCAATTCCTTCGCAACATCATGATAAAGGTCGACGATAAACAGACGCGGCCAATTGGCGAAGTGGACCCACAAATAATTACCACCGTACGCGCCAGGTGCCGCTTCTATTTCCTAACAAAGGAAGACTGCGACGCGGCCAGAAAAATCTGGCAGGGGCGCTAGGTTTTATTTCTTTAGGGCGTTGAAGCGATTTTAGAGCGCTCGCTTCGCTGGTTTTGTGCGAAACGCGGAGTCAACTGCCTTTTCGAAACAAATCTGTGCGTCAGGGCGGAAATCACCAGAATCCTGTGGACCTTTTCCCTGAGCCTTGGGATTATTTGTGAATAAGTGGGGGCACAAAGGGTGTTTTACTGTCGTTGGACTCTTGCCCAAGTCAGATTCGACGAGTAGAAGCGAAATACCTAGTTGCGCTTCCACGCGGAAAAATCGAGGAGCGCTTCCTAGGCCTCGCGGGCCGCCCTTCCAGAAGGCGGGTGTGGGTACCGATGGCACGGGAAGCTCAAGCGAGCGTCTCGGGCACCAATCCGGGAAAGGTTGTGGGCCGACCCCACTTCGTGCCCTCCCGGTACTCTCTGGGCGACTGGGCCTCGGTTCGTGTCCTACCACGGATCGGGGCTCAGTTGTTTCAGGGTGATTTGCCTCAAAAACCCGCAGAAACCCTGAACTTTCTGCCGATGTAGATACTACGCTTGTCCGTTCTGACGGACGTAAGATTTTCTGTCAACGGAAACTTGCAGATTCTGCAAGTGCCATTTAATTCCGCTATTTTATTCTACGTCTGAATTTCTCAAATTGCAGGTCCGTCGCGAGATCACTGGACGAATAGCCGTCCGATAGAATCCAGAAAAAAAGCCGCTCCGGGGAGGAGCGGCTTAAGTTCAGGGAGGAAACGCCCAGGAAGGGCCGCGATATGGTGAGTTCGCACTCGCGATATCGCGTTGCAGCAATATGCTCGCAGCCAAGGTCTTGGGCAAGAGATTTGTTGCAGAAAAAAGTGGATATTTTTCAAAAAGTTGCGAGAATTTTGGGCGTTAACGGACCAATCTTTGTGCAGCGCAGCTAAACCGCCCCGATTCACCAATCCGGTTGGATTCATTTTTCTGTCGCTGCAATGCAAAAAAAGATTCTTGCGCAGAGGTTACGCAAGGGCCGTAACGCGTAAAGGCGATTCGCGCCATGCAGAAAGCGTCCCGCATCCTGGCCGAGACCGCCTGGCGCCGCAGCTTCTACGCTCCCGAAAAGCCGAAAGAGACGGCACGCCGCCAGCGCCGCGCGGGCCCGCCTGTGCCCCGCGGTCGCGCCGTCCATAACCATCGCACGATCTTCATCTCCGACACCCATCTGGGCACGCGCGGCTGCAAGGCGGAGCTGCTCGCCGATTTCCTCAAGCACAACGACTGCGACACGCTCTATCTCGTCGGCGACATTTTCGACATCTGGCAGGTCAAACGCTGGTACTGGAGCAAGGCGCAGGAAGAGGTCGTGCGCGAGGTGATGCGCAAGATCGAGAACGGCACGCGCGTGATCTATGTTCCGGGCAATCACGACGAATTCCTGAGGCCCTATATCGGCCAGACCGCGTTCGGCATGGAGGTCGTCCTCGAGGCGATCCACGAAACCGCCGGCGGCAAACGCCTGCTTGTGCTTCACGGCGACAAGTTCGACGGTGTCATCGGCTGCGCCAAGTGGCTCGCCCATGTCGGCGACCGCGCCTACACCTTGGCGCTCAGGCTCAACGACGGGCTGCACGCGGTCCGCCGCGCGCTCGGCCTGCCCTATTGGTCGCTTTCGGCCTATTTGAAGCGCGCGGTGAAGAACGCCGTCGAATACGTCTCGCGCTACGAAGAGATCGTGGCGCGCGCGGCCGCCGGGCGCGGCGTCGACGGCGTGGTCTGCGGCCACATCCACCACGCTGAAATCCGTAAAATCGGCGACATCCTCTATCTCAACGACGGAGACTGGGTTGAAAGCTGCTCCGCCCTTGTCGAAGATGCCCGGGGAAATCTGGAGATTCTGCGCTGGGCAAACTCCGCTCCTCAAGGCGCCTCTCACCCGGCCATCGCCCCGCCCGCGCTTATACCTGCGTAGGATCCGCCGCGTGAGGCCGGGCGGCGCCATGCCGGCCGGCATAGGCCACCTGTCGGGCGAAGACCACCTGAAGATCCTCGTCGTCACCGACGCCTGGGCGCCGCAGGTCAACGGCGTGGTGCGCACGCTGGAGAC
>JAJPHG010000030.1 GCA_021325375.1 Alphaproteobacteria bacterium
ACCCATGTCGACAAGATCATCGTCTCCGACAGCGCGACCAACGAGGTGACGATCAGCGTCTCGCAGGCGGCGTCCGACACGACGGCCTTGGGCGAGCTGTTCCAGGCCAACGGCACGACGCCGGACAAGGTCGCGGTCAGCGACACGGCGGCGAACATCTCCACGGCCTTCAACGCGCTCAACGCCAACACCCATGTCGACAAGATCATCGTCTCCAACAGCGGCAGCGCCGAGGTGACGATCACGGTCGCCCAGCTCGGCTCCGACGCGACGGCCTTGGGCGAGCTGTTCCAGTCCAACGGCACGACGCCGGCGCATGTCGCGATCAGCGACACCGCGGCCAACATCTCCGCGGCGTTCGACACGCTCAATTCCGCCACCCAGGTCGACCACATCACGATCACGCCGTCCGCGGCGCTGTCGCTCTCGGCCACGCAGGTCGCCAACGACACCACGGCGCTCGGCGAGATCACCAACGGCTCCTATTCGATCAACGTCACCGACACGGCGGCCGCCGTCACCGCCAATCTCGACGCGCTGCAGGCGAACGGCCATGTGGGCCAGATCACGATCTCCGACAACAACGAGATCACCGTCTCCGTGGCCCAGCTCACCAGCGACGCGGTCGTGATCGGCGAGATCCAGAACCAGAACGCCTCGACGGTGCATGTCATCGTCTCCGACACGGCGGCGGATATCGGCGCGGCGTTCAATTCGCTCAACGCCAGCGCTCTGGTCAACAAGATCATCGTCTCCGACAGCGCGAGCCACGAGGTCACGATCACCGCGACCCAGGCCGCCAACGACACGGCCGCGCTCGGCGAGCTGTTCCTGGCCAACGGCACGACGCCGGCCCATGTCGCGGTCAACGACTCGGCGACCGACATCACCTCGGCGCTCGACGCGCTCAGCTCCAACACCCATGTCGACAAGATCGTCGTCTCCGACAGCGCCACCAACGAGGTCGTCGTCACGGTCTCGCAGATCACCAGCGACACGACCGCGCTCGGCGAGCTCTACAATGCCGACGGCGCCACGCACGCGAACGTGACCGTGGCGGACACCGCGCTGAATGTCACCAACGCGCTCGATGCGCTCAACGCGGACACCCAGGTCAACAAGGTCATCGTCACCAACGATACCGCGCCGACGACCATCACCGAAGTGCAGGTCACCGTCACCCAGCTTTCGACCGACACGACGGTGCTGAGCGAGCTCTTCTATTCCGACGGCACGACGCCGGCCAAGGTTGCGGTCTTCGACACCGCCGCCCATATCTCGGCGGCGCTGGATTCGCTCAACACCAACACCCAGGTCGACCACATCATCATCTCCGACGATGCCACGATCACGCTCACGGTCGCGCAAGCCTTGAACGATTCGACGGCCGTCGGCGAGCTTGAGAACGAGAACGGCTCGCCCGTCACGCTGGTCGTCCAGGATACGGCCGCGCATATCGCCGCCGGCCTCGACGGGCTGAACGCGGAATCCAACGTCAGCTCGATCGTGATCTCGGACAACGCGGCCCTGACGCTGACCGCGGTGCAGGTCGGCGCCGACACCTCGGCGCTGGGCAAGCTCTCCAACTTCGATCATTCCGGCGTGCAGATCGACGTCGTCGACAACGCGGCGAACATCTCGGCCAATCTCGGGGCGCTGCAGAGCAACCCCGACATCGTCTCGATCATCGTCTCCGACAGCGCGCCGATCACCGTCACCGTCGCCCAGATCACGAGCGACGCGGTGGTGCTCTCCGAGCTGCAGAACCAGGACAATTCGCCGGTGCTGCTGACCGTCGACGACACGTCGACGAACATCCGCATGAACCTGGCCTCGCTGAACCAGAACGCGGACATCACCTCGATCGTCATCTCCAACAACGGCGTGCTGCTGCTCAGCGTCGCGCAGCTGACGGCGGATGCGCACGCGCTGTCGATCATGCACAACCAGAACGGCAACCCGTACACGATCCGCATCAACGACAACGCGGCCAACATTTCCGCCGCGCTCGACGCGCTGAACGCCAACAGCCACGTCAAGACGATCTCGGTCACCGACTCGGCCGCGATCACGCTCAGCGTCGCCCAGATCACCAGCGACGCGACCGCGCTGTCCGAGCTCCTGAACGCGAACTCGACGTCCTACAAGCTCAGCGTCCACGACACGGCGGCGAACATCTCGTCCGCCTTCGACGCGCTGAACGGCAACAGCCACGTCAACCAGATCGTGGTCAGCGACAGCGCCACGCACGAGGTGCTGATCACCGCCGTCCAGTTCCTGGCGGATTCGACCGCGCTGGGCGAGCTGTTCCAGGCGAACGGCACGTCCCAGGCGCATGTCAACGTCGCCGACACCGCCGCCAACGTGACGACCGCGATCAACGGGCTCGTCAGCACCCAGGTCGACAAGATCACCGTGACCGACAGCGCGACGAACGAGGTCGTCGTCAACGTCGCCCAGCTCACCGGCGACGCCGCGTCGCTCGCCAAGCTGTTCGATTCCGACGGCACGACGGCGGCGAACGTGATCGTCTCCGACACGGCGGCGAACATCACCACGGCGCTGGACAGCCTGAACTCGAACACCCAGGTCAACAAGCTCGTCGTCAGCGACAGCGCGACCAACGAGGTCGGCATCAACATCGCCCAGATCACGAGCGACGCGACCGCGCTGGCCGAGCTCTACAACACCGACGGCACGACGCACGCCAAGGTCGTGGTCACCGACACCGCCGCCAACATCACAGCGGCGATGGACAGCCTGAGCGCCAATTCCCAGGTCAACAAGATCGTCGTCAGCGACAGCGGCAGCCACGAGGTCGTGGTCAATGTCGCCCAGATCACCAGCGACTCTGCGGGCTTGGGCGAGCTCTACAATTCGAACGGCACGACGCATGCCAACGTCACGGTCAACGACGTGGCCGCGACGATCTCCGGAAGCTTCGACGCGCTGAACGCCAACAGCCAGGTCAACAAGATCCTGGTCAGCGACAGCGCCACCAATGAGGTCACGCTGCTCGCGGCCCAGATCGCGGCCGATGCCACCGCGCTCGCCGAGCTCTACGTGGCGAACGGCTCGGCTCTGGCCAACGTCAAGGTCGCCGACAGCGCGGTCGGCATCTCGGCTGCGTTCGACACGCTGAACGGCAGCGCCCAGGTGAACAAGATCATCGTCACCAACAGCGCCGGCCACGAGGTGACGATCAGCGTCGCCCAGGCCGCGTCCGACACCACGGCGCTGGCCGAGCTGTTCAATGCCGACGGCACGACGCCGGCGCATGTCGCGGTCAGCGACACGGCGGCGGCGATCTCCGCGGCGCTGGGCGCGCTCAACGGCAACACCCATGTCGACCACATCATCATCAGCGACAGCGCGTCGCTTACGCTGTCCGTGTCTCAGCTCGTCAACGACACCACGGCGCTGGGCGAGATCGTCGGGCCCTATACCGTCATCGTCAGCGACACCGGCGCGCACATCTCGGCCAACCTCGACGCGCTCGAGGCCAACCCCAGCGTGACGCAGGTGATCGTGACCGACAACCACGACGTCACGGTCTCGATCGCGCAGCTCACCAGCGACGCGAGCGTGCTGAGCGTGATGATGGACGCCAACGGCCTGGCGCCGGCGTCGCTGCGCATCACGGACACGGCGGCGAACATCCAGGCAAACCTGGGCAACCTCCAGGCCGACACCTTCAACCACAACATCCACGTCATCACGATCTCGGACAGCGCCGCCATCACGCTCTCGGCGTCGCAGCTCACCATCGACTCGACGGTGCTCCTCGACCTGCGCAACGCCAATGCCACGCAGGTCCAGCTCACGCTGTCCGACACCGGCGGCCACGTCCAGGCGGTGCTGGACCAGATCGAGGCCTACAACACGACCAGCGGCACCAGCAAGATCAGCTCGATCGTCATCTCCAACAGCGGCCAGATGACGGTGACCGCGCAGCAAGTGCATGACGACGCCTCGGTCCTGGCCGAGGTGACGAACCGCAACGGCTCGCCCGTGACCTTCAAGGTCGTGGACACCGCGGCGAACATCACGACCTATCTGAACGCGCTGGAGGCCAACACCCAGCTGTCGACGATCGTGGTCTCCGACAACGCCGCGATCGGCATCAACGTCGCCCAGCTGACGGCCGACGCGGGCGCGATCGCGCTGCTGCACAATCAGAACGCCACGGCCTACTCGCTCACGGTCACCGACACGGCGGCGCACGTCCAGAACGCGCTGATGACGCTCAACAACAACAGCCATGTCGACAAGGTCGTCGTCAGCGACAGCGCCACCAGCGAGGTCCACTTCTCGGTGTCGCAGATCACCCACGACACCAACATCCTCGGCGAGCTGTTCAATGCCGACGGCACGACGCATGCGAGCATCGAGCTGGTCGACAGCGCCGGCCACATCCAGGCCATGACCGCATCGCAGATCCAGGCGCTGGCGGGCGACGGCGTGAACATCATCGACTCGACGAACAACAAGCTGATGCTCGCGGTCGCCCAGTACGAGGCGCTGGGCACGGTGCAGCTCACCCAGTCCGACGCGGTGTCGATCTCCGACACCGGCGCCCACATCTCCGCCATGACGGATCTGGAGCTCGCGGGCCTCTCGGCTGCCGGCGTCGACCGGATCGTGACCACCGACCATCAGGTGACGTTCGCCCTGGATCAGTGGAACGCGCTCAGCGTCGGCGTCGATTCCGCGACCACGATCACGGTCAACGGCACCGCGGGCAACGACACGATCACCGCCACCAGCATCAACAGTTTCGTGCTGAACGGCGGCGCGGGCGCCGACACGATGACGGTCTCCACCGGCCACGACGTGTTCGTCTACGGCGCGGCGTCGGACTCGACCGGCCCCACCTACGACACCATCATCGGCCTCGACACCACGCGCGACATGTTCCACCTGAACTCGGCGGTCACCGGCATCGACGGCGCGGTAACCAGCGGCATGCTGGATTCGGGCGCGAACTTCAACACCGAGCTCGCCGCCGATATCGGCGCGGGCCAGCTCGGCGCCAACCACGCCGTGCTGTTCACGGCCACCTCCGGCAACCTGGCGGGCCACACCTTCCTGATCGTCGACACCAATGGCGTCGCGGGCTATCAGGCGGGCGCGGATCTGGTGATCGACGTCACCGGCGGCAGCCACCTGAACGGGCTCAGCACCTCGGACTTCATCACCGGCTGAGGCGCGTTTTGCGATATAGGAGGCCGCACGGCGTCGTGCGGCCTCTTTTCGTTTCGGGAAGGACGACGGCTTGAGCGAGACTTTGCACGTCCCCGAAGGTGCGTCGCGCGCGGAGATCTACGCCGCCCTGCTGCCGCAGATCGAGGCGGTGATGGCGGGCGTGGACGATCTGATCGCCAACCTCGCCAATGTCGCGGCGATCCTCAAGGAAGCGTTCGGCTTTCACTGGGTCGGCTTCTACCGCGCGACCGCGCCCGACATGCTGACGCTCGGCCCGTTCCAGGGCCCGCTCGCCTGCGTGACGATCCCCTTCGGCAAGGGCGTGTGCGGCGCGGCGGCAAGCGGGCGCCAGACCGTCATCGTCCCCGATGTCGACGCGTTCCCGGGCCACATCGCCTGCAGCGCGCTCTCGAAGTCCGAGATCGTCGTGCCGCTGGTGGCAGGTGGCGAGACCAAGCTCGTGCTCGACATCGACAGCGACAGGACGGACGATTTCTCGCAGATTGATCGCGCCTGGCTCGAACGCATCGTGGACCTCATCGCGGTGCAGCATTTTCCGCGCTGAGCCGGCGCCTATACCAGCGCTTGTAGGTCAAAAAATATCCGGCAGGCCCATATCC
Source organism: Alphaproteobacteria bacterium (assembly GCA_021325375.1). Taxonomy (GTDB): domain Bacteria; phylum Pseudomonadota; class Alphaproteobacteria; order Micropepsales; family Micropepsaceae; genus Rhizomicrobium. Next base: position 5,826 of record JAJPHG010000030.1, read on the forward strand.
ATTTCTGAGTCCTTACCGAAACATTTCCGTCGTGGTAACCTCTATCAGAGGTGGCAGCGAGGGTTGCCGCCAAACGGAAGGTTCTTCCCATGAACACGCGAAATCTCGGTGTCGGTGTTGCCGCCCTGACGGTATTGCTTGCGGCGTCCGGCGGAGCGAACGCGCAAGCGAACTCGTTCTTCCAGAAGGGGACCCCGAACGCGCCGGTCATAGCGCCTTACAAATGCAAAGGTCCGGTCAATCTCGTCACCGATGTCGGCGACGAGAACCTGCACACGACCACGGCGGTCTTCGGCACCAACCCCGGCGGCGGCGAAGGCAAGCAGTTCGATCCCAGGCCCGTCCTCTCGACCAGCGTCACGCTCCGCGACGGCCAATGCCTCGACGCGCATCTGAGCGCGCTGCTGGGCGGCCCGAATTTCTACGGCAAGTCGAGCCTGGCCCTGTTCCAGGTGGCGCTGACCGGTCCCGTCGGCCCCGTGCACATGTACGGCCACTACGAGACGCCCTACGGCTTCGCGTCGCCGGCGGTGGCGCTGGGCGCGGAGCCCGACGTCGACATGCTGGGCGCGAACTTCATCCAGCATGTGGGCACCGGCACGCATGACGTGCCGCCGGGCACCTACAAGGTCAACGTCTATTGGGCGGGCGCGCCCGGCGCCGGCGGGGCCATCGGTGCGGCGTTCATCCTCAAGCTCTATTCGAGCAAATAGAGCGCCGCGACGCGCGCCTCTCTCATCGAAAGAGGCGCGCGTGCGCGTCAGATATGGATCGCGTGCCCCAGCGCGCGCAGCGCCGCCTCGTGATAGGCCTCGCTGAGCGTGGGATGCACGTGGATCGTGCCGGCCACGTCCTCGAGCAGCGCGCCCATCTCGAGCGCGTGGGAGAACTCGCCGGAAAGCTCGGCGACGTGCGCGCCGACGGCCTGGATGCCGAGCAGACGATGATCGGACTTAGCAGCCACCACGCGCACGAAGCCCTCGCCCGAATCCATGCTCAGAGAGCGGCCGTTCGCTGCGAAGGGGAAGACGGCGGTGATCGTCTCGATCCCCTTGGCGGCGGCCTCGGCGGGCAGCAGGCCGGCGCTCACGATCTCGGGCTCGGTGAAGCAGACGGCGGGGATCGAGGCGGGCGCGAAACGGCGCTTATGGCCTGCGATGATCTCGGCCACCATCTCGCCCTGGGTCGCGGCTTTGTGCTCGAGCATCGGCTCGCCGACGAGGTCGCCGACGGCCCAGACGTTCTTCATCGAGGTGCGGCACTGGTCGTCGACCTTGACGAAGCGCCCACCCGTTTCACTATCCATGTCGAGCGCCATGGTCTCGCGGCCCCAGCCCTCGGTGTTGGGCTTGCGTCCCACCGTGACCAGGATCCTGTCGGCGGGGAACGTCTCAGTCTTCCCATCCGCCATCTCGACGACGAGGCCGCCCTTGTCCGCGCCCTTGGCCTTGGCGGAGAGATGCACGGTGACGCCGTTGGTCTTGAGCCATTTGGCGACCGGCGCGACCAGCTCGGCGTCATAGAGCGGCAGGATGCGGTCGAGCGCCTCGACGATGGTGACGTCGCTGCCCAGCTTACGCAACGCGATGCCGAGCTCGAGCCCGATATAGCCCGCGCCGACCACCACCAGCTTCTTCGGCAGCTCCTCGAGCTCGAGCGCCTCGGTCGAGGAGATGACTTTGTCCCCGAAGGGCAGGAAGGGCAGCGCCACGGGCAGCGATCCCGTGGCGAGGATGACGTGCTCGGCGGTGATGGTGGTGTCGCCGACCTTGCAGGTCTTGGCGTCGGAGAACACGGCCCAGCCCTGGACCACGCGCACCTTGGCGCGCTTGAGCAGCGCCGCCACGCCGGTGTTGAGCTTCTTGACGACCGTCTCCTTCCACGCGACCAGCGCCGCCATGTCGAGCGTGGGCGGGCTCGCGAGCTTGATGCCGTGCAGCCCCTTGTCCGAGGCCGCGCGCGCCATCGTCTCGAAATATCCGGCGGAGTGGATGACGGCCTTCGACGGGATGCAGCCGACGTTCAGGCAGGTCCCGCCGAGCTTGTGCGACTCGACCAGCGTGGTCTCGAGCCCCAGCTGCCCGCAACGGATCGCGGCGACATAGCCGCCGGGCCCACCGCCGATGATGAGGACTTTGGTGTGGATGGTCTCGGACATTTGTTTCTCCGCAAACAAACTTGTCACGGCCCGCGACTGCGGGCCGCCCAGGTGACGTCTTTATGCTGGTGCAGGACGATGTTCGAACAGGTCTTGCAACGTTTAGCCGCTTTCACCTGGGTGGCCCGCATTCGCGGGCCATGACAGTTGGGGGTTAGTCCATAAACAACGTCGCCGGGTGCTCCAGGAGCGCCTTGACGCGCTGGATGAACTCGGCGGCGTCGTAGCCGTCGACGACGCGGTGGTCGAAGCTCGACGACAGGTTCATCATCTTGCGCACGATAACCGCGCCATCTCGCACCACGGGGCGCTCGACGATGGCGTTGGGGCCGATGATGGCGACCTCGGGATGGTTGATCACCGGCGTCGTTACGAGACCGCCGAGCGGACCCAGGCTCGTGATCGTGATCGTGGAGCCGGAGAGCTCGTCCTTCGTGGCTTTGTTCTCGCGCGCGGCGGTGGAGACGCGGGCGACCTCCAAGGCGCTCTGCCAGATATCGAGCGCCTCGGCGTGATGCACCACCGGCACAATCAAGCCGTTGGCGGTCTGCGTCGCGATGCCGATATGGACTGCGGCGTGGCGGTGCACGATGCCCGCATCGTCGTCGAAGCGCGCGTTGATCTGGGGATAGTCGGGCAGCACCTTGACCAGCGCGCGCATGAAGAAGGGCAGCACAGTGAGCTTGGGCTGATCCTTCTTCTTGGTCTTGTTCAGATGCGCGCGCAGGCTCTCCAGCTCCGTCATGTCGATCTCCTCGACATAGGCGAAGTGGGGGATGCGGCGCTTGGCCTCCTGCATCTTCTCCGCGATCTTGCGGCGCAGGCCGATGACCTTCACCTGTTCGATGCCATCGCGCGGCGCGGGGCCGGAGCGCACAGAGACGCCGCGCCCGCCCGACGCCACGAACGCGTCCAGGTCGGCATGGCTGACGCGTCCCGCGGGGCCCGTGCCCGGCACGAACTGAAGCCCGATGCCGAGCTCGTAAGCGCGTTGGCGCACCGCGGGCGAGGCGAGCGGCTTGTCGTTGGGTGTGCGGGTGGTGAAGGCCTGCACAACTGCGCCCCCTCGCCCCCGCAGGGGGAGAGGGTCGGGGTGAGGGGGAGACACAGGCGCAGACTTCGACACCCCCTCACCCTTGCCCTCTCCCCCGGAGGGGGAGAGGGAAGGCGTTTTTGTTTGGGGTTTCGGCGCAGGTTTCTCTTCAGCCTTCTTCGCCGCCGCCGTGCCGTTGCCTTTGACGTTGCCCGCGCCTTCGACCTCGAGCTCCACCAGCGGCGCGCCCACCGGCGCCATCTCGCCGGGCTCGCCGTGGATCGCGGTCACCTTGCCGCTGACGGGCGAGGTCATCTCCACCGTCGCCTTGTCGGTCATCACGTCGACCAGGTTCTGGTCTTCGGCGATGACGTCGCCGACCTTCACGTGCCAGGCGACGATCTCGGCCTCGGCGGTGCCTTCGCCCACGTCGGGAAGCTTGAAGACGTAATTGCCCATGGCTCTAGCGCTCCATCACGCGGCGCATCGCGTCCACGACGCGCGCGGGTCCGGGGAAATACTGCCACTCGAATGCGTGCGGATAGGGCGTGTCCCAGCCGGTGACGCGCTCGATCGGCGCTTCCAGGTGATAGAAGCAGGTCTCCTGCACCTGGGCGGCGATCTCCGCGCCGAAGCCTGAGGTGCGTGTCGCCTCGTGCAGGACGACGCAGCGCCCGGTCTTCTTGACCGATTGCGCGATGGTGTCGATGTCGAGCGGCACGATGGTGCGGATGTCGACGACTTCCGCGTCGATGCCGCTGTCCGCGGCCGCTGCTTTCGCCACATGCACCATCGTACCGTAGGCGATGAGGCTCACATCCTTGCCCTCGCGCACGACCTTCGCCTTGCCGAGCGGGATCGTGTAGTGCCCCTCCGGCACGTCGCTCTCGGCGAATTTCGACCAGGGCTGCACCGGCTGGTCGTGATGGCCGTTGAACGGGCCGTTATAGATGCGCTTGGGCTCCAGGAAGATGACCGGATCGTCGTCCTCGATCGCCGCGATCAGGAGACCCTTGGCGTCGTAGGGCGAGGACGGGATCACCGTCTTGATGCCCGCGACGTGGGCGAACAGCGCCTCGGGGCTCTGGCTGTGCGTCTGGCCGCCGAAGATACCGCCGCCGTACGGCGTGCGGATGGTGATCGGCACGGTGAAGTCACCGGCGGAGCGATAGCGGATGCGCGCGGCCTCCGAGACGATCTGGTCGAAGCCCGGATAGATGTAGTCGGCGAACTGCACCTCCACGACGGGGCGCAATCCGTAGGTCCCCATGCCGATGGCGGCGGCGACGATGCCGCCTTCCGAGATGGGCGCGTCGAAGCTGCGGGTCAGGCCGTGCTTCTTTTGCAAGCCGTCGGTGACGCGGAAGACGCCGCCGAAATAGCCCGCGTCCTCGCCGAAGGAGAGAACGTCGGGGTCCTTCGACATCATCACGTCGAGGGCCGAGTTCAAGGCCTGGATCATGTTCATGGTCGCCATGGTCAGACCCCCGACTGCTGGCGCTGGCGGCGCAGATGTTCGGGCATCTCCTTGAAGACGTCCTCGAACATGGTGGAGACGCTGGGAAGCTTGTTCTCGCCGAGCGTGCCGTGGCTCGACGCTTCCTTGTTGGCGGCGGTGACCTGCTCGACCGCCTCTTTATGAGCGGCCTGGTGCTGGTCCTCGCTCCATTCGCCCAAGCCGACGAGGTGCTGCTTGAGCCGTTCGACGGGATCGCCCAGCGGCCAGGCCTTGGCCTCGTCGCTCGGGCGGTAGCGGCTGGGATCGTCGCTGGTGGAATGGCCCTCGGCGCGATAGGTGAAGTGCTCGATCAAGGTGGCGCCGAAATTGTTGCGCGCGCGCTCCGCCGCCCATTGCGTCGCGGCATAGACGGCCAGGAAGTCGTTGCCGTCGACGCGCAGCGCGGGCAACCCGTAGCCGATACCTCTAGAAGCAAACGTCGACTCGTCGCCGCCCGCGATGCCGGCGAAGCTCGAGATCGCCCATTGATTGTTGACGATGTTGAGGATCACGGGCGCCCGGTACACCGACGCGAACGTGCAGGCATAGTGGAAATCGCCCTCCGCCGTCGTGCCGTCGCCGACCCAGCTCGCCGCGATCCTGTCGTCGCCGCGATAGGCCGACGCCATCGCCCAGCCCACCGCTTGCGGAAACTGCGTGCCGAGATTGCCCGAGATGGTGAAGAAGCCGTGCGCCTTGCTCGAATACATGATCGGCAATTGGCGGCCTTTGATCGGGTCGTGGGAGTTCGAATAGATCTGGTTCATCATGTCGACGAGCGGATAGCCGCGCGCGATGAGCAGGCCCTGCTGGCGATAACTCGTAAAACACATGTCGCCGCGATCGAGCGCGAAAGCTTGGGCGACGGCGACGGCCTCTTCGCCGGTCGATTTCATATAGAACGAGGTCTTGCCCTGGCGCTGGGCGCGGAACATGCGGTCGTCGAAGGCGCGGGTGAGAAGCATCGTCTTCAGGCCGCGGCGCATCGTGTCGGCGTCGAGCTTGGGTGCCCAGGGCCCCACCGCCTTGGCCTGTCCGTCCAGGACGCGGATCAGCGAGAAGGCGAGGTCGGACATCTCGCGCGGATGGGCGTCGATCTCGGGACGCCGCGCCTCGCCGGCGCTCTGGATCTGCAGGGCGCTGAAATCGGGCGTGTCGCCGGGGCGGTGTTTGGGCACCGGCACCCTCAAGGTCAGCTTGGTTCGGTTGCGCAAGGTGTTCCTCGAAATGGGCGGTCTGCGGGGTCTTTATATTAGATAATTGCGCGAATGAAGCGGCGGTTGCGACGCGCAAGAAAGCGTTTTCTCAGGCACCAAGGCCGACATTTCCGCACAGGAGCGGTGCCCAAACGGCCCTAATATTCCGTCAGCTTGGTCGTGGCTCTTTCGGACGCCCGAAGAAGAGGACGTAGCCGTCCGGATCGGTGATCTCGAAGCCGCGCAGGCCATCCGTGGTGTCCTTGAGCGGATTGCTGAACGGCGCGCCGCGCGCGGCATATTCGGCGGCCAAGGCATCGGGATCGGGCGTGTAGCAATAGGCGTCCCAGCGCATCTGCGGATCGCGTCCGGGATTGGGCAGCGGCGGCGCGTTGCCGCTTTTGACGAACAGCATCGCGCCGTCGCGTTGGACAATGGCGAAGAACGGTTGCCGAAAGGTCGTTTCGAAGCCCAGCTTTTGCGTGTAGAACACAAGTGCCTTGGCGACGTCGCTGACGATGAAGAAGGGGCACATCGGCCCGACCGCCGGCGGCGCCATGCGCGTCGATCCTTTCGCGAATGCGATTTCAAGTCTCAAGCGCTAGCGTCATCGACGCAATAGGCTTCCAGCTCTTGAGGCCGCACTTGCACGCCTTGGGAAGGGGCGCAACAATGCGCGCTGACAAGATGTCAGGCGACCCGATGAGCGATCTCGAAAGTTTCCGTAGCGAAGTCAAAAGCTGGATTGAGGACAATCTCCCTGCCTCGCTGAAGGGCGCGGGCGCCCGGGCGCTGACCGATGAGGGCGATGCCTCCATCTGGGGCGGCAAGCGGGTCAAATGGACCAACCCAGACGCCAAGCTCTGGCTGGAGCGCATGGGCGCCAAGGGCTGGACCGCGCCGACCTGGCCCACGCAGTACGGCGGCGGCGGGCTTACGGCCGCCGAGGCGCGCGTGCTGGAGCAGGAGCTGGGCCGAGCCAAGGCGCCGCCGGCGCTCGCCTCCTTCGGCATCTGGATGCTCGGGCCCGTGCTCCTCGAATACGCCAACGAAGAGCAGAAGATGGAGCACCTGCCCAAGATCGTGCGCGGCGAGATCCGCTGGTGCCAGGGCTATTCCGAGCCCGGCGCGGGATCGGACCTCGCGGGCCTTCGCACCCAATGCGTCGACGAGGGCGACCACTATCTCATCAACGGCTCGAAGATCTGGACGTCCTACGCCAACCATGCCGATTGGATCTTCTGCCTGGTGCGCACCGACAACACGAAGAAGCACGAGGGTATCTCGTTCATCCTCTTCGACATGACCTCGCCGGGCGTGGAGACGCGGCCGATCAAGCTCATCAGCGGCAATTCGCCGTTCTGCGAGACCTTCTTCACCGACGTGAAGGTGCCCAAAGCCAATCTCGTGGGTAAGCTCAACGGCGGCTGGGACATCGCCAAGCGCCTGTTGCAGTACGAGCGCCAGAACATCTCGTCGGGCGGCTTCGGCGGAGGCGGCGGCTACGATCTGCAGGACGCGGCGAAGGACTATGTGGGCCTGGAGAACGGCAAGATCGCCGACGCCGATCTGCGCGCGCGCATCGCCGCGCACAAGATGGACGCGCAGGCCTTCGCGCTGACCGTGCGGCGCCTGCAGGAGGAAGCGAAAACCCAGAAAGGCCCGAGCCCCGCGACCTCGATCATCAAATACGCCGCCGCCAAGCTCAACCAGGACCGCACCGAGCTGCTCGTCGAGGCGATGGGCAGCCAGGGGCTGGGCTGGGACGGCGAGGGCTACAGTCCGGCCGAGATCATGGCGATGCGCGGGCTTCTGCGCGCCAAGGGCAATTCCATCGAAGGCGGCACCAGCGAGGTCAACCTCAACGTCGTCTCCAAGCGGGTCCTCGGCCTGCTCGATCATCAATGATGAGCGCATCGCAACCCTGCCTCTCCCCTCGTGGGAGAGGACGCGAAATCTTGCACTTAGCGGAGCGCAGCGCAGCTAAGTGCTTAGATTTCGCTGGTGAGGGGGACGTGGTTCGGACCACCGCGGCTCACCCCTCACCTGAAAAATCAAGGGCTTGGCCTCCGCTTCGCTCCGCCCAAACCCATGATTTTTTCCTCTCCACAAGGGGAGAGGAAAGCCCGACATCAACACAAAACGGATAAATCACCATGGCTGTCTTCACCGAAGAGCAGACGATGCTGCGCGACGCCGCGAAAGCGTGGGTCGCGGAGAAATCCCCCGTCACGACTTTCCGCAAGCTGCGCGACGGCGGCAATGCGGACGGCTTCGACCGCGCCGTGTGGCGCGAGATGGCGCAGATGGGCTGGGCCGGCATCCTGGTGCCTGAAGAATTCGGCGGCACGGAGCTGGGCTGTCTGACCTTGGGCATCGTGCTCGAAGAGACGGGGCGCACGCTCACCGCGTCGCCTTTGCTTTCCACGGCGCTGATCGCGGCGTCTGCGCTCGTGCTCGGCGGCACGGACGCGCAGAAGCAGCAATGGCTGCCCGGGATCGCGGACGGTTCGGCCGTCGCGGCCTTCGCGGTGGACGAGGGCGCGCACCATCATCCCGAAAAGCTCGCGATGACCAAGGCGCTCACGGGCACCAAGACCTTCGTCGCCGAGGGCGGCGCGGCCGATCTCGTCATCGTGGCGACGAAGGACGGGTTGTTCCTGGTGCGCGGCGATGCGAAAGGGCTTGCGCGCCGGCGGCTTTCCAGCGTCGACAGCCGCGGCTTGGCGCGCCTCACCTTCGATCGTGCCGAAGGCGAGTCGCTTTCCGCCTCGCTCGACCAGGTGCTCGACCGCGCCCGCGCGGGCCTTGCGGCCGAGATGCTGGGCACGGCGGCGCAGGCCTTCGAGATCACGCTCGACTATCTGAAGACGCGCACCCAGTTCGGCCAGCTCATCGGCACGTTCCAGTCGCTGCAGCACCGCGCGGCGAAGATGTACACGGAGCTGGAGCTGACGCGCTCCTGCGTCGAGGCGGCGCTCATCGCCATCGACAAGGGCGCCAACGACGTGCCGCAACTGGTGGCGCTCGCCAAGGCCAAGGCGAGCGAGACGCTGCATCTGGTCTCCAACGAGATGATCCAGATGCATGGCGGCATCGGCATGACCGATGCCCACGACGCCGGCCTCTACCTCAAGCGCGCCCGCGTCGCGGAAGCCATGTACGGCGGCGCGTCCTACCACCGGGACCGGTATGCGAGCTTGATGGGGTATTGAGACACCTCCACTTGTCATGGCCCGGTCCATAGCGGCAGCGTATGGACGCGGGCCATCCAGGTGACGTCTGTCCGCTCTCGCAAAATGAATCACGCGGAGACGCGGAGTCGCGGAGGACGAGCTCCACTCCGCGTCTCCGCGTGAATCTTTCCAAATCGTGCAGAACCCAGCTGGGTGGCCCGCGTCCATACGGTGCCGCTATGGACCGGGCCATGACAATTTGGATTTGGTGAGATGGGCATAAAATCTGCTACCCTCCCTCCCATGTCCGAAGCCCCCCGCCCCCTGATCGAGACCCGCGCCGCGCAGATGTTTCCGAAGCTCTCGCAGGCGGAGATCGACCGCCTGCGCCGCTTCGGCAGCGAGGCGCGCTATGCCAAAGGCGACCTCATCGCGCGCGCGGGCGAGGAGACGCGCGGGCTGTATGTGATCCTCAAGGGCGAGGTACGCGTCGCGCCGCATGAGAGTCATCGGAACGCCGAGACCATCGTCACCCATGGGCCGGGCTCGTTCATGGGCGAGCTCGCGCATCTGTCGGGACGGCCGGCGCTCGCCGATGCCTTCGCGGAATCCGACGTCGAGGCGATCCTGATCTCGCCGGCGCGGCTGCGCGACGTCATGGTCGCGGAGGCCGAGACCGGCGAGAAGATCATGCGCGCTCTGATCTTAAGGCGCGTAGCACTTCTGGAGCAGAGCGTGGGCGGTCCGGTGATCGTGGGCGACGCGGACAACCGCGACGTGCTCAGGCTCGAGAATTTCCTGAACCGCAACGGCCATCCGCATCAGCGCCTCGATCCCGACACCGACAGCTGCGCCAAGACCCTGATCGAGCGCTTCCACGTCGCGCTTGGCGAGCTTCCAATCGTGCTGTGCACGAACGGCGAGCTGTTGCGGAACCCGAGCGAGAACCAGCTCGCGCGCTGCATCGGGATGACCCACGCCATCGACGGCGAGAAGCTCTACGACGTCGCGATCGTGGGCGCGGGGCCGGCAGGGCTGGCGGCCGCGGTCTATGCGACGTCGGAAGGGCTTTCCGTCATCGTGCTCGATTGCCGCGCCTTCGGCGGCCAGGCGGGCGCCTCGGCGCGCATCGAGAACTATCTGGGCTTTCCCACCGGCATCACCGGCCTGGCACTGATGGCGCGCGCCTACAACCAGGCGCAGAAATTCGGCGCCGAGATGGCGATCCCCGAGGAAGCGGTGAGCCTGAGCTGCGGTAGCGCGCCTTACGTCTTCGCGCTCAGGGGCGGGCAGCGCGTGCGCGCGCGCGGCGTCGTCGTGGCGACGGGCGCGGAATATCGCAGGCTCGACGTCGAGAATCTCGCCGCCTACGAAGGCAGCCACGTGCACTATTGGGCCTCGGCGCTCGAAGCGCGGCTTTGCGCAGGGCAGGAGGTCGCGCTCGTCGGCGCCGGCAATTCGGCCGGCCAGGCGGCGGTGTTCCTGGGCAGCCGCGTGAAGAAGGTCTGGATGATCGTGCGCGGCAAGGGGCTGGATGCGACCATGTCGCGCTATCTCTGCGACCGCATCGCGGCCCAGCCCAATATCGAGGTGCTGACGCAGACCGAAGTGTCGGCGCTCGCGGGCGAGAACGGCGCGCTCGAGACCGTCACCTGGCGACATCGCCTGACGGGCAGGCAAGACTGCCACGCGATCCGCCATCTCTTCCTTCTGATCGGCGCCGCGCCCAATACCGACTGGCTCGCGAAATCGGGGATCGCGCTGGATGCGAAAGGTTTCGTCCTGACCGATGGGGCGATGATGACCAACCGGCGCGGCGTCTTCGCCATCGGCGACGTACGCGCGGCATCGGTCAAGCGCGTCGCCGCGGCAGTGGGCGAGGGCGCCCAGGTCGTGGCGGCGATCCATGCCTATCTGGCGGAAGAGAAGGAAAAGGAGACGGCGCATGGCGGATGAATGCACGCATCTGGATACGATCCGCGAGGTCGTGCCCAGCGCGCTCGGCTGCGAGGAGTGCCTGAAGATCGGCGCGCGCTGGGTGCATTTGCGGCTCTGCCGGACCTGCGGCCATGTGGGATGCTGCGATTCCTCGCCGAACCGGCATGCGACCAAGCATTATCGCGCCACCGGCCATCCCATCATCGAAGGCTATGATCCGCCCGAGGGCTGGGGCTGGTGCTATATCGACGAGGTTGCGTTCGATCTCGAGCACAAGACGCCACATAACGGCCCCATCCCGCGTTATGTCTGAAACGGAGATTTGAAGATGAATTCCATCCGCGAAGATTTCGCCGTGTTCGTGCATGACGGCGACAAGCAGCTCGGCGCCGTGCGCCATGTGGGCAGTCACGAGATCCGCGTCTATATCGAGAACGCGGGCGACTTCACCGTGCCGCTTTCGGCGGTGAAGGAGGTCGTGGACGACAAGGTCGTCCTCGATTGCGGCAAGCTGGACGCCGATCTGCGCAAAGCCATCGGCCATGCGCATTTCGGCGAGGATCCGCGGATACCGTAGGCCACGACCTCAACTGTCATGGCCCGCGAATGCGGGCCACCCAGGTGATACAGCAGCGCTCTTCGAAATTTCGCACGCGGAGACGCGGAGTCGCGGAGAAGAAAAGAACCTCCGCGGCTCCGCGCCTCCGCGTGAATCCTTTTCAGCAATGTGCAGAACCCAGCTGGGTGACCCGCATTC
>JAJPHG010000025.1 GCA_021325375.1 Alphaproteobacteria bacterium
CGCAAGTCCGGGCGCGCCCGCGGAACGTTCGTTCCATGATCCCGCGGACGAATGCGAAGGTGTCTGTTCGTCGCTCATTGAGTTGGGCGGCGGCTGCTCGCCGGAGCGTCGAAACCAAGAAGCCCGTACGGCAGCGTCCCCTGTGCGGGCTTTGTGTTTAAAGCACTACTGTCATCCCCGGCGAGGATCGCTCGTATCGCGAGCGATCCGAGGTCAAGGGGACCCAGGTGGTTGGACCGGTCTCGCTCTCTCCACCTGGGTCCCCTTCCCCTCGCGCAGCTGTCGCTGCGCTCGGCCGGGGATGACAGTGGTGTGGGGCTGAGGAAGTTTTATATCGCCCCGCCACGGCTGCGGATCAGCATCGTGGCCTTGGCGAGGTCCTCGCGCACGCCCTGGCGGATCTTGCCGATGGTGATCACCGATTGGACCGTGTCGGTGTACTCGTCGGGCAAGGGCGCGCGGATGCGCGTCACCTGCGTGCAGTCGACGAGGATCGGCTCGCCGTTCGGGCGCGTGAGCTCGGCCATGCCGCGCGCGCCGCCCTTGCGGCCTTCGACCGAGGCGGTGACGTCCGCAAGATAGAGTCGTGTCTCCCTGGGCAACAACCCGCCGCTCTTCAGCGTGTCCTCGAGGTTGCCCGGCCCGTCATTGTAGGCGGCGAACATCGTGGGATAGCCGTACCGGGCCCTCAGCCAGCGCAAGTAAGCCGCGCCCGCGAAGATGTTGTCGTGCGGGTCGAAGGGATCGCGCTTGAGTCCGTATTGCGCGCGCATCTCGGCATAGGTCGCGGGCATGAGCTGCATCAGCCCCATGGCGCCGGCGTCGGAGACGATCGGCTTGCCGTCCAGCGTCAGCCGTCCGCCGCTCTCGGCCTGCATCACCGCGCGGATCCAGCTCTCGGGCACGCCGAAGCGCTTCGAGGCCTTGGCGATCAGCGGGCTCCAGCGCCGCATGCGCTGGGTGAAGCTCATCGCCTCTTCCTGCTGATATATCGAGACCGCTTGCGTCTTGTGCGCGGGCGGCACCGCGAGCAGCAGCAGCGCGAGGAGAGCGCGCATCTATTCCGCGGCGCGCCTGAGGTCCGCGTAGGAACCCGGCGGCGTGAAGGCCGAAGGCGGGATCGCTTGGCGCATCCGCCGCGCGAACGCCGCGAGGCACACTTCCGCTTTCGACAGCGGCCCGCTTACATAGCTCGACGATTCCATCCCCGCCTGCACGCGCGCGATGAGCACGGTGTCCTCGGCATTGACCTGGCGGTTGATGCGCCAGTTGAGATAGCGCGCCGCGCGCACCTCGCGCCGCGCGTCGGGGCGCACGTAAGCGATCTCGCGGATCATGGTCTCAGTCGGCGAGATCGGCACGAACTGCATGAAGTCTATCTGGTCGGGATAGACGTCGAAGGCGATGTTCGGCCACAGACGGTAATAGCTCCACACCCGCCTGCGCTCCTCGGGCAGATGGTCGAAGAGACCCAGCCGCTTCTGATAGGCGCGCTCCACCCAGTTGGACGACGGCTTCGTGCCGACGCGCGCGTCCATCTTGTCGACCCAGGGCTTGGCCTCGAGCGCGTAGGTGTTGCCGAACAGGCGGGTGAGGCCGGGATGGGCGACGGGGATGTGCAACCCGTCGCCGTAATTGTCCGCGATGTTCTTCCAGTTGACGGCGCGGGGTCTCAGCGTCACGCGGCCCTGGGGTTTCAAGTCCTCGAAGCCGTGCGGGGCGATCTCGGTCTCGTAGGGCTCCATCATTTCGGCGACGGAGGGCAGGCCCTTCTCGGTGCGCACGAAGACGAAGCCGCGCCAGATCTCCTGGTCGAGGGAATTGAGCCCGTGGCGCTTGAGGTCGAGGTCCTCCATCCCCTGCCAGGGCGGCACGGAGCGCAGCGTCCCGTCCAGGCCGTAGCTCCAGGCGTGATAGGGGCAGACGAGCCTGTGCCCGCAATTGCCGCTGTCGCCGTCGGCCAGGCGCGAGGCGCGGTGGCGGCAGACATTGTGGAAGCTGCGCACCACGCCGTCGGCTCCGCGCAGGCTGACGAACTTCTCACCCAGGATGTCGAGCGTGAGGTAGTCGCCGGCTTCCGGGATATCGCTCACGTGGCATACGATGTGCCAGGTCTTGGCAAACAGGTGCCGACGCTCGGCCTCGAAGAAATCGCGGTCGAGATACAGCCAGCCGGGCAGGCTCTGTTCGGTCATAGGCGCCTCTGCGGAAACCGGGGGTCAGTCTACAGGGCCGGGGGGATGGGGTGCAAAGCGGGAAGTAACTTGCACGGACACCATCCGTACGCTAGCATGTATCCAAATTGGAGGTCGAGATGGCGCCGTCTGTTGCCGCCCGCGATGATCGGATTGAACTCAGGGCTACGAGAGAGGAGAAGCGCCTTCTTGTGGCGGCGGCTGCGCAAGAGCGGCTGGACGTCACAAGCTTCATCATGCGCCGCGTGCTGCAGGCCGCGCGCGAGATCGTGGACAAGGCGGAACGCATTGTCGTGTCGAAACGAGACACGGAGCGGGTCTTGAACCTGCTCGAAAATCCGCCCAAGCCCACGCGCGTGTTGATTGAAGCCGCGCGTCGCCGCCGTTCGCGCTAGTGACGGAAAGCATCGCTTGGCGCGAAGAGGCGATCGCCAAGCATCATGATCGCAAGCACTTCGATTGCGGTGTGCGCGCGCTCAATGATTACCTGGAGCGCTTCGCAAGGCAGAACCACGAGACCGGCGGCGCAAAAACATTCGTCGCCGTCTCGCGCGGCGAACCTGCTGGCGTGCTTGGGTACTACTCCATCAGCCCGGGATCGATTGAGTTTGCTCATGTCCCTGCAAAGGTCACGAAAAAGCCGGGGCGCTACGGCGTCCCGATCTTTCGGCTCGCGCGCTTGGCGGTCAGCCTGTCGGTGCAAGGAAAGGGGCTTGGCGCCGAGCTGTTGTTCGCAGCGGGAGAGCGGGCCTTGGCCGTTGCCGCGGAAGTCGGCGGCGTGGCTCTCGCCATCGATGCAAAAGACAAACGCGCGGCCGAATGGTACGAGCGCTTTGGCGCAGTGCCTCTATTGGACGACCCGCTCAAACTCATTTTGCCGCTCGATTTGATTGCGAGCGCGATCAGGGAAACTGCAAAAAGCCGGTAGTCGCGCACGCAATCGGCGCCGCGGCGCGGCTCACGCGCCGAATTGAAAGTCGCAGCACGGAGAGCGACGCCCGTCATTCATCCGTACTCAGGTATGGGAGAGATCGGTCCCGGATGCACTGGACGCCAGCGCCCCGACGCGATCGTGATAGGTCCGGCTAAGCCGCAGAGCGGTGCCGTCCTTCAGGAGCACATTGGCGTCGCCCGCCGCCACCGGCACGACGGATCGCACGCGATCGGCGGCGACGATCACGCGGCGGTGTATCCGCACGAAACACGCAGGGTCGAGACGCGCCTCCATGCGCGCCATGCTCTCGCGCAAGAGATGGACCGTCGCGCCCGCATGGAGAGCGAGGTAGTTGCCCTGCGCTTCGATCCAATCCACGTCCCGGACGTCGACGCGCGTGAGCCGGCCGCGCGTCTTTATGGAGATGAACGCAGGAAAGGCCGCGGAGGTGGCGCTTTTCGAACTTTGCGCCTGGCGAAAGAAGCGGATGGCATGAAGGAGCGCTACGAAACACGCAACCGAGAACGCGACGAGCAGGCCGTTCGCCACGAGCTCCTGAACGAGGGCGAGGCCAAACGGCCGGTGCTCCGATCGCAAAAGCCAGTCCGCCAGGACGCACGAGATCGCGATCAGCAGCGCCGCGACGATCGCGCAGGCGGCGATCTGCAGCACGGCATGCCGCCGCCAGTGATCGCCTTCGACCGGGAAGCGCCGAACCTGCTCCAGCAGGATAGGCGTGACGGCGCAGCCCAACAGACTCGCGCCCAGGATCCGCATGGCTTCCTGGGCCCAGTCGAGGCGGCTTCCCGCGTCCAAGGCGCCGGCAACATTGCCGGGCTCGAGCACCAGCAGGAAGGTCAGCCAGTAGAAGAAACCCAGCGCCAGAGATCGCGAACCGAGCTGGGGCGTCCAGCCCGTGGAGAGCGTATCTTGTGACATCGCCATGAACTTTCGGGGTTTTGTGACCAACCGTATCACAGCAGACGTGAACCGTATGCCGGCGCGCTTGCCCAGGCCGGGTGAGCTTCACAACTGTATGAGCCGAGGCCTCGAAAGGATTTCGGCATGCGGCGCGCTCTCTATCTTCTGCTTTCCCTCGTCATGGCGGCTTGCGGCGCCCGTGCGGCCGTCACCGACCGCGGCGCCGTCGAAGGTGTGCGCGACGGCGCGCTGACCGTCTACAAGGGCATTCCCTTTGCCGCGCCGCCGCTTGGGCCGCTCCGCTGGCGCGAGCCTCGGCCCGTGACCCCGTGGGGCGGCGTGCGTGCCGCCAAGAGCTTCGCGCCCGCATGCATGCAGAGCGGCGTGTCGATGCCGGGCGAAACGCCTCCGGCAACGAGCGAAGACTGTCTCTATCTGAACGTCTGGACGCCCGCCGATCGACCGGACGCCAGGCTTCCGGTGATCGTCTGGATCTATGGCGGCGGGTTCTCCAACGGTTCGGCTTCGATGCCGCTCTATTGGGGAGACAGGCTGGCAGCCAAGGGCGCCGTGGTGGTCACCTTCGGCTATCGCGTGGGCCCGTTCGGGTTCCTCGCGCTTCCCGAGCTCACGGCCGAGTCCGTCCGTCATTCGTCGGGCAATTACGGTTTCATGGACCAGATCGCGGCGCTCGGCTGGGTCCAGCGCAACATCGCGCGGTTCGGCGGCGATCCCGCGCGCGTGACGATCGCCGGTCAATCTGCAGGCGCCGCCTCGGTCAGCATTCTCATGGCGTCACCGTCGGCGAAAGGTCTGTTCGCGCGCGCCATCGCCGAAAGCGGCGGCATGTTCGAGCCGCTGCAGCTCGCGCCGAACTACCTGCTGGTCAATGCCGAGCGGGAGGGCGAAGCCTATATGCGCTCGGTCGGCGCGAAATCGCTCGCCGGGCTGCGCGCGCTGCCGGCGGATGCGCTGCTCAAAGGCAAAGCCGGCGAGATCTCCCATGCGGTCGTGGAGCCCTGCGTCTTGCCGCGCTCGCCCTATGACGTGTTCGCGGCCGGCGACGAGAACGACGTGCCGATCCTCATCGGCTCCAATGCCGACGAAGCGCGTTCGCTGATCGACGATCTCGACACGGTGAAGGCCGCGAGTTTCGAAGCCGGTATCGCGAAGCGCTGGGGCGCCTTGCCGCCGCAGCTCCTCGCCGCCTACCCGCATGCGACCGATGCCGAGGCGGTGCGCGCGCGCCTCGACTTCGAACGGGATCTGCGTTTCGGCTGGGACATGTGGGCCTGGGCCCGGCTTGCCGCGATGCACGGCACGCAACCCGTCTACTATTATCATTTCAGCCACGCGCCGCCGTTTCCCGCCGGTTCCGTCTATGCGAATTGGGGGCCGAGCCATTTCGCGGAGCTCTGGTATGTCTTCGATCATCTCGACCAGGAACGCTGGGCCTGGACCGCCGCCGATCGTCGTCTGGCGGATGCCATGTCGCGCTATTGGGTCAACTTCGCCCGCACCGGCGATCCCAACGGCGATGTGCTTCCCGCCTGGCCGCGCTTCACGCTCGATGCGCCCGAGGTGCTCGATCTCGACGATCCGATCCACACCGGCCCTGTCGCCGATCTGCGCTCTCTGAGCGTGTTCGATGCGACCTACAGCGCCGTGCGCGGCACGCCGTTCGGGAAAGGCCAATAGCCATGGCTGCGGCAAATTAAGTATTTGATGTTAAACAGGAAAGGTGGTGGCGGACAGGGAGGGATTCGAACCCCCGATACCCTTGCGAGTATGCCGCATTTCGAGTGCGGTGCTTTCAACCGCTCAGCCACCTGTCCGCGGCGGGGGATCAGATACTTAACCCGCGCCCTTTGCGCAAGCGCGCCTAGTTCTCGCCCGCCAGGGTGCGGATCTCGGTGCGGGCGGGTTTTTCCCGGCCCAGGCGCGGGACGGCCTCGGCCAGCGTCGCGGCCATGTCCTGCGCGAAGCCGAAAGGCGGGTTGATGACCAACAGGCCGGCAGCGCCGAGCCGGCCCGGCGGGGCGTCCACCGCGATGTCGAGCCTCAGAGCCTTGACCGGGCCGAATGCGAGGATCTCGCCGCAGAAGGCGTCCGCGGCGCTGGCCGATTTGATCGGAAACCAGACGACGACGATACCGGTCGCGAACCTCTTGAGAGCGCCGCCCACGGCGCGCGCGGCGTCTGCGAATTCGTCCGGCGCCTCGAAAGATGGATCGATCAGGATCAGGCCGCGCCGTTCCTGCGGCGGCAGCAGCGCATTCAGGCGCGCATAGCCGTCCGCCTCGACGGCGCGTGCGCGGCGGAAGGGTGCGAGCGTCACGGCCAGCGCGCGGAAGTCCTCCGGATGCTTCTCGATCGCGACCATACGGTCCTGCTCGCGCAGGAGCTTGGCCGCGATGAGCGGCGAGCCCGGATAGCGCCCCTCGCCCACGCCGCGCACGAGATCGAGGTAGAGCCGCAGCGTCTCGGATCCGCCGCCCTGATCGCGCAGGCGCTCGATCCCCGATGCCGCCTCGCCGCCGCGCACGGCTTCGTCGCTCTTCAGGTCGTAGAGCCCCCGTCCGGCATGGGTGTCGACCACGGCGAAAGCGGCCGGCTTCTTCCTCAGGCTCGTCAGGATCGACACCAGCGCCAGATGCTTGACCACATCGGCGAAGTTCCCGGCATGGAAGGCGTGGCGGTAGTTCATGGCCTGCCATGATGAACAATTCGCCGAACCGCGCCATACTGAAAATCGGAGGGGCGATGGCATCGGGTTCGAAAGCGCGTATCGCGGCGGCGGCGGCCCTGATCGCGGGATGCGCCATCACGCTCGGCCTCTCCTGGCCGGGGCATCTCTCCTTCGATTCGATCGTGCAGCTGCATGACGGGCGTTTCGGCTTCTATCACTCCTGGCACCCGCCGGTGATGGCGTGGCTGCTGGGTCTGGGCGACCGGATCCTGCCCGGCACCGGGCTCTTCGTGCTGTTCGACGCGGCGCTGCTGTTCACCGCACTCCTCTCGCTCGTCTGGCTCAGGCCGCAGGTGCGATGGCTCGCGGTCGGCGTCCTCCTGCTCTGCCTGCCGCTTCCGCAACTGATTCTGTATCAAACCATCGTCTGGAAGGACGTGCTGTTCGCCAACGCCATGGTCGCGGGGTTCATCGCGCTGGCCCAGGCCGAGGCGCGCTGGGCGAACGCGAAAGCGCGCTGGGCCTGGACCATGGCCGCGTTCGTGCTCTTCGCGCTGGCCGCGCTCACGCGCCAGAACGGACTTGTCGCGCCCGCATTCGGTGCGTTGGCCTTGGCTGTCGTCGCGTGGCGCAATCGCGGACTCAAAGCCGGCGCGCTGATCGGATTCGCAGCGCTTGCCGCGACTCTGGTGGTGGTGTTCGGCGCCGGCGTGCTGTTCGCGCGCAACAGCGACCACGGCGAAGGACCGGTGGCGCAGCTCAAGCTGCTGCGGCTCTACGATCTCATCGGCGCGGTGAAGGCCGATCCCTCGCTGCCGCTCGACCGGCTGGATGAGGACGATTCCGATCTCGAACGGCTGATCCGCACCGACGGTGTGCGGCTCTACACGCCGCAGCGCAACGACACGCTGGTGGGCTCGCAGGCGCTGCAGAACGCGTTCGCCGACGCCGAGCCCGAAACGATGGCGCGGCAGTGGGTCGATCTCGTGCTCGGCCATCCCTGGCTCTATCTGAAGACCCGAGCCGAGGTCTTCCGCTGGGTGGTGCTCACCCCCGATATCGACGCTTGCCGGCCGGTCTTCGTCGGCGTCGAGGGGCCCGCGGGCGAGATGGCCGATCTGGACCTGAAGCCGCGCCAGAGCCCGCGCGATCTGGCGCTAAGCGCCTATGCCAAGGCGTTCATGGGAACGCCCGCGCTCTCCCATCTCACTTTCGCGATCCTGGGGCTGGGGATGCTGGTCCTGTTCCTGAAGCGCCGCGCGCCCGGCGATACGGCGTTCGCGTTCCTGCTCGTCTCGGCGTTCGCCTTCACGGCGAGCTTCTTCGTGATCTCGATCGCCTGCGATTATCGCTATCTCTACGCGCTCGACCTCGCCGTCATCGCCGCCGCGTTCTATCTCGCGCTCGATCCCGCCTACTTGTTCCAGGTGGTGGCGATGTGGTCCGGGTCGTTCTGGCTCGACCGCTCCGAGGCGAGGAAATCGTAATAGCCGCAGCGCCCGCCCGGATACTCGCGGCAGATCGTGGGCCGGGCGTTATAGATCGTGCAGCGGCGCTTGTCGGTGTCGAAGAAGCGGCAGATGCGGCCGAAAACCTCGTCCGCCTTGCGCCGCATGGCGTATTTGGCGCCGGTGTCGACCTTGGTGAACTTCTTGCGGGCCTGCTCGAAGGTCAGATCGAAGTGGCGCGCCAGCCGCTCCACGTCGCGCTTGGTGAGCTGGATCAGCGGATAGGAGCAGCAATAGCCCGGGCACTTCGCGCAATTGTACATGACGCCAGATTCGTTGATGCGGTCTCAAGCAACAGGAGAACGCGCGGCGATGCAAGCAGGGCCAAAGGGGTTGTGGGCCCGAAGGCGGAGTTTTTGGCGACAATTCACAACCAAGCGGTAACCTTTCGTAAACGGCGCCCCCAAACCAAATCTTCATTCGCCGTAAGGCATCTTAGGCGCGCACGAGGAGAGGCCCGTTGGGGGCCCTGGATTGGCGCATTGTCCGTCAGGACTGACATCTTCAAGCCCGCGACGAAGCCGCATTGGGTCAGCCAGCGCGAGCGTGCCGCCATGCGCGAGGCGCTGATCGGGGTCGCGAAGGGCCTGGTCGCGCGCAACGGCGAGACGGCGCTCACCCTTGGGGCCGTGGCCGACGAGGCCGGCATGGCGCGGGCGACCGTCTATGGCTTCTTTTCCGGCCGCGGCGAGCTTCTGCGCGCCCTGGTGCCGGGCTCAGCGCCTGAACACGAGTCCGTCGCCGAAGCGCCTGGCCCCCAAGAGGACGAGGACCCATCGGCGGCGATCTGGGTGAACTATCAGCCCGATCTGTACGCGTTCCTTCCGGAAAGCGCTCCCGCCGACGACGCGCAACCAGCGCCAGCCCCCCAATCCGTGGCCGCCGAGGATGAGGGTTTGGAGGACTGGATCGTCTACGAAGCGGCGGCGCCTGCCGAAGAGGCCCGAGCCGCCGTTGAAGAGCCCGTGCCCGAGGCTCCTGTTGCGGCCGAGGCGTTGGAGGCCAAGCCCGACGAGCCGGCCGAGGAGCCCCAAGAGGCAGCCGCCGATCCAGCGCCCGCAAGCGAGCCTGCGACGCAGGACGTCCTCGAAGCTGCGCAGCAGGTCGTGGAAGAGGAACCGGCCGCGGCCGAACGATCCGAGGCGTCTGCCGAAGATCCGCGCGACGTCCTGGCCGAGCAGGGTGAGCGCCGGCGCCAGCACGCGGCCCATCTGGAAGAGATCGCCAAGCGGCTGATCCTGCCCGAGAGCGCGATCCGGGACGGCACCGACGCCGTCATCGCGCGGCTGGACACGCGCATCCGCGTGCTCGAGAAATCCATCTCCGGGCTGGAGACGCGCCAGGCCGCGAACGAGACCGAGGCGGTGCGCCGGTTGAAGCCGGTGAGCGGCGAGATCGAACAGCTCCAGGCGCGCGCCGACGGCGCCGACGCGCGGCAGATGAAGACCGTCTCCGAGCTTCGCCTGAGCATCCATCAGCTCGAGACGCGCATGGAAGCGCTGGAGGCGCCGCAGCGCGGTGCGGTCTCCGGTGCGCTCGCCTGGGCCGAGCCCGTGGCGCCGGCCGAGCAGCACCAGCCCGAAATTTCCGCGGTCGAATTGCCCGCGCCTGAAATACCCGATGTCGCGCAGAGCGAAGAGCCTTCCGACGACTCGCCGCTTTCCGAAAACACCAAGCATGCCTATCTCACGGCCGTGCGCGGCATCGCCAAGGAAGGTGCGCGTCAGGCCGCGGAACGCGAAGCGGAGTTCGAGGAAGAGCGTGCGCGCCGCCGCCGCCGCGTGATGGCCGCGGCCGTCGTCGCGATCATCAGCCTCGGAGCCGCCGGCGCGCTGTTCATTTTCCACCCCGGTTCGCATGGCGTAAGCCAGGCCCAGTCCAAGCCCGCGCCGGCTGCCTCGCCGGCGCGCCCCACGCTTGCGCCGCTCGACCGTTTGAGCGCGCTGGCCGAGAAAGGCAACGCATCGGCGGAGCTTCTGATCGGCCTCAAATATCTCGAAGGCGGGCACGACGACGCGCTTGCGGCGCATTGGCTCGGGCGCGCCGCCGATCACGGCAATGCGGTCGCCCAGAACGCGCTCGGCGCGTTGTATCAGAGCGGACGCGGCGTCCATGCCGATCCGGCGAAAGCGACGCAGCTTTATCTGGCCTCGGCCGCCCAGGGCAACCGCCATGCGATGAGCAATCTCGCCGTCCTCTATGCCGGCGCCGACGAGGGCATGAAGGATTTCAGCGAGGCGTCGCGCTGGTTCGAGCGCTCGGCGAGCCTTGGCTATGTCGACGCGCAGTTCAATCTCGCCGTCCTCTACGAGCGCGGCGACGGCGTGCCGCAAAGCCTGCTCGATGCGTACAAATGGTATGGGATCGCGGCCGCGTCGGGCGACGCGATCGCCAAGACGCGCACTGAGGCGATCGCGACCCAACTCTCGTCCGAGGAATTGTCCGCCGCACAGAAGGCCGTTGCCGAGTTCAAGCCGCAGAAGCTGAACAAGCAGGCGAACGACGTCCCCTCGATGCCGCAAGTCCTGGCGGCGAAATAGTCACTTCGGCTGCGACAGGCCCCAGCGCTGGAACGAGGCGGTGCAATTGGGCGGCAGCGTCCAGTCCACCCTGTCTGCGTCCTTGGGCATGCCCTTGAAGCCCGGATTGAGCATCGATTGCGAGGCGCGGATGCCCGTCGGCCAGCGCGACTTGATGAAGGCGAGAACGGCGAGGATGTCGTCGTCGCCGAGCGATTTGTCAAAGGCGGGCATGTAGGAGACGACGTCCTTCGGCGCTTGCGGGAAGCGGCCGTCCTTGGTCATCGCGAACAGGTCGTCGTCGGAATGCTGCCAGGTGTGGCCGGTCGAATCGTGCGGCGGCGCGCGGCGGCCGAGATACTGGTCGCGCAATTGCCACAGCGCCTGGCCTTCGAGCCTGCGGCCGTGACAGCCCGCGCAGCGCTGGCTGTAGATGTCGAGGCCATGCATCACCAGCGTCTCGTTGTCGGCATCGGCGAAATGCGCGGGCTCGGCGGCGCGCGCGCCAGCCGCGAAGGCGAAACAGGCGGCGATGAGGGCGAGCCGCCTCACTTGACGAGCTTCTTGAGGTCGGAGGCCAACGGATGGCCTGGCAGGTCGCCGGTGAGCAGCTCGACGAACTTCCCCTTGGGATCGATCACGTAGATGTAGGAGCTGTGGTCGACGGTGTATTGGCCGTTGCCCAGCGCGCGCGGACGATAATAGGCATGGAACGATTTCGCCGCGTCCTCGATGTCCTCGGGATCGCCGATGAGGCCGATGATCCTGGGATCGAACGCCTTCATGTAGTCGCGCATCACCGGCTCCTTGTCGCGCGCCGGGTCGAGGGTGATGAACACGGGCTGGAACTTGTCCGCCTTGGGGCCGAGCTCGGTGAGCGCAGCGCCGATCTGCGACAGCGTGGTGGGACAGACGTCGGGACAGAAGGTGTAGCCGAAATAGACGACGAGGTACTTGCCGCGATAGTCGGTGTCGCTGACCGTCTTGCCGTCCAGCGTCTGCAGCGTGAAATGGCCGTTCACGGGTGGTGGCGGCGTGTCGTCGGCGCGTGCGGCGGATACCGCCAGCAACAGCGCGAACGCCGCGGCAAGTGGCCGGCTCAGGTTACGCATGTCACACTCACTTCTTCGGCAGCACCCGGATGATCGCCATCATGCCCGCGTCCTCGTGCTGGAGGATATGGCAATGATAGACGAAATCGCCGGCCACGGGACCGCGAAAATCCATCCTGACCTTGATGCTCGGGAACGGTCCCACCTGGTCCCAATAGGGAACCTGGAACGTGTCGTAGAACTGGCGCTGCTCGGGCGGCACGGGCACGCCGTTGATCGCGAGCAGCAGGAAGTGGATCTGATGCATGTGGAACTCATGCACCTCCGGCGCCTGGTTCTCGATCGTCCAGTCCTCGACCGCACCTTGGGTCGTGATGACCGCGGGCGGATTGTTGGGATCGTAGGGGACGGGCTTCTGGCCCTTCACCGTGATGAAGAAGTTCACGCGCTGGCCGCCGCGCCCGATGCCGCCACCGCGCACATGGCCGAAGCTCTCGGAGAAATAGAGCTTGCGGTGCGCGGTCGGCTTGATCTTGTCGAGATCGGCGAAGCGCTGGGCGTTGGCGGGCCCCTTCGGCGCCTGGGTGACGGGCAGGCCGAGCGGATCGGTGGTGAGCTCGATATTGGCGAGCGGCCTGAACGGCAGCGAGTCGCCGAGCGGGCCCGTGTCGATGGTCTCAGTCGAGAACTGTGCGTTCTTCACCGATGCGTCGGGCGCGGTGACGATGAACTCGGCGCGGCCTGCGGGCGGGATGAGGATGTCGTTCTCGGTGATGATCGTGCCTTGATGCTTGCCGTCCTGCGAGCCGGTGGGCACGCCGTCGAAGGCCACGACCTGAAGCGGCTGCTGCACCGTGTCGTATTTGAGCTGGATATCGAGGATGGAGTTGGCCGAGGCGTTGACGACGCGCCAGAACTCCTTCTCGCCCGCATGCATCTTCAGGACGGCGGGCGTCTCGACCGGATATTCGACCGGCACGTAGTTGGTCGAGATGTCCCAGAAGGGCTCGACGACCGGGTGCGTCGTGCCGATCGCGGGGCCGCTGCTGGCCACCGCCAGATCGCGGATGACGAGGATGCGCTGGGGAAGGCCCACCACTGCCGGCTGGATCGCCTCGATGCCTTCCACCTCGATCGCGCCGGACGCGCCGCCCGTCACCGCCGCCGACGAGATGCCGTGGACGTGCGGATGGTACCAGTACATCCCCGGCGGCTCGTCCTTCGGGATGTCGACCTCATAGCGGAACGTCTCGCCCGAATTGATGAGGGTGCGGATCACCTCGTCGCTGTGGCAGGCGGGAAGCGTGTTGGTGCCGTGGAAATGCACGTTGACCGAGGTCGAGGTCATGTTCGCATCGCCGCAGACGTCGGTCGAGTTCGACACCACCTCGGTCTTTCCCGGGTCGGCCGGCACCATGTTGGTGACGTTGAGGACGATCTTGTCGCCGGGATACACATGCAGCGTCGGCGATTGCAGGCCGTGATCGGTGACGAAGCAGAAGAGCGTGCGGCCCTTGTCGTCGACGGATGTGAAGTAGTTGAAGTCGAGGCGCACCGCGCCGTTCTTGGAATAGACGTCCGGCGGCGGCTGGACGACGCTGCCGGTCTCGGGCCGCGGACATCCGCCGCTCGCGCCGGCAAGCGCGTGAGCGGGCATCAGGAGCGCCGCCGCCAACGCAAGCAGCACGCCTCTTAAGATCATCGGCATACGCACGGTATCAGCCTTTCGTGGGATTCCTGGGCAGCACGCGGATGATCGCCATCATGCCGCCGTCCTCGTGGTCGAGGATGTGGCAGTGGTAGACGAAGTCGCCCACGACCGCGCCGCGGAAATCCATCTTCACTTTGATGTAGGGGAAGGCGTGCTTGCCGTCCCAGTACGGCACCTGGAACGTGTCGTAGAACTGCTGCTGGTCCAGCGGGATCTTCACGCCGCTCACCTCCTGCACCAGGAAATGGATCTGATGCATGTGGAACTCGTGCACCTCGGGCGAGCGGTTCTGGATCTTCCATTCCTCGACCGCGCCCCGCGTGGTGATGATCGCGGGCGGCTCGTTGGGGTCGAAGAGTTCGCGCAGCTGGCCGTCGACGGTGATGTAGAACGCGACCGGCTCGACGACGCGGCCTTTGCCGTCACGGGGAATGATGGCGGGCGTCTCGGAGAAATAGAGGAGACGCCTGGCGGTGACCTTCGCGGCCTTCAGGTCCTCGAAGCGCTGCTTGTTCGGCGGGCCGTTGGGCTTGGGCACACGCGGCAGATGGACCGGGGCACTGCTCACCAGGATCTGCGCCAGCGGGCGGGTGGGATTGGAGTCCGCCGCAGGTCCGCCTTCGATGTTCTCGGTCTCGAACACGGCGCTCTTCACGTCGGGCCCGGGCGGGTTCACGATGAACTCGACGCGGCTTGCGGGCGGCAGAAGCATGCCCGTCTGCGTCACGAGCACGCCCTGGCGCGTGCCGTCCTGCGAGCCCGCCGGCACGCCGTCATAGCCCACGATCTGCACCGGCTGGTCGACGCCGTCATATTTGACGCGCAGGTCCATGATCGTGTTCGCGGCCGCGTTGGCGACGCGCCAGAACTCCGGCTGCCCCGCCTGCATGGTGATGGTCGCGGGCGTGTAGGCGGGGAACGGGACGGTCACGTAATTGACCGAGACGTCCCAGTTGGGAACCTGCTTCAAATCGGTCAGATGGAGCACGTCGCCGATCCTGGGCTCGTCGCGCAGAACGACGAAGCGCTCGGGCAGGCCCGCCACCGCCGGCTGGATGTTGGCGATGCCTTGGACCTCGATGACGCCGGTGCCGCCGCCCTGCACCGCGACCGACGAGAGGCCGTGGACGTGGGGGTGATACCAGTAAAGCCCCGGCGGCTCGTTCGGAGGAACGCGGAAATGGTAGTCGAAGGTCTTGCCGGAATTGACGAGGGTGTGGATGACCTCGTCGCCATGGCATCCCGGCGTCACGTTCATGCCGTGGAAGTGCATGTTGACCGAGGTGTCGGTCATCGTCCTGCTGCCGCAGACCACCGTGTCGTTGCTGACGACGTCCGAGCGGCCGCCCGGGCTCGCGGGGATCATGTTGGTGAGATGGATCTTGATCTGGTCGCCGGGATTGACGTGCAGCGTCGGCGAGAGCTTTCCGTCGGGCGTGACGAAGCAGAACAGCGTGCGGCCCTCGTCGTCGACCGAGGTGAAATAGTTGAGCGCGGTCTCGAGCGTGCCGTTGGAGCTGAAGAGGTCGGGAGGCGGCGCGATCTCGCCGCCGATGGCGGGCCTCGGGCAAACGCCGCCGTTCGCGAGGGCGTGGCCGGGCACAAGCGCCGTGCAGCATAGCGCGAGCAAAGCCCCGAAAATCATGGACTTCATGGCGAACTCCCCGTCGATGGACGCTCTTTTCCGACGCACTCGCCGCACCGTGTCGGGCGCAGGGCCGGTCGTCCAGCTAGCTTACATAATTGCGAATTAGTCTCAACAGGTAAATTACCGCGTTTTCATAAGCTCTTGCGGGGAAGCCGAGGAACCCTGGGCCCCAGGGACGGAAAAAAGCGGCCTCGCACGTTTGTCTTGGATCGATCGTGCGCGGCGGGGTAGTTAGCCCTCGCGACCTTCAAGGGGGCTTGGATTGCAGCAGGAGAACGACACCCAATCTTCCAAGCGGCTGGCGCGGAAGGCCGAGCACCGGCCGACCGTGCGCCAATGGGCCTATCTGATCCTGGAGGAAGGCCACACCGAAGGCGGCATCAGCCGCGTGGTGGAGATGTTCCTGATCTTCCTGATCGTGAGCAACACGATCGCGGTGATCCTGGAGACGGTGCCGGAGCTCTACAATCCCTATCGCGCGTTCTTCTCCGCCTTCGAGCAGGTGACGGTCTACATCTTCGCCGTCGAGTATTTCTTCCGCGTGTGGTCCTCGGTCGAGGATCCGCGCATCGGCGACGGAAAGCCGTGGAGCGGCAGGCTGCGCTTCGCGATGCGCCCGATGATGATCGTCGATTTCCTCTCCTTCGCGCCCTACTTCCTCGCGCTCGCCTTCGGCGGTGCGGTCGATCTGCGCGCGCTGCGCGTGCTGAGGCTTTTGCGCCTGCTCAAGATCGCGCGCTATTCGCAGGCGATGCCGGCGCTGCTCGGCGTGCTCTATGCCGAGCGCCGCGCGCTGTTCGGCGCGTTCATCCTCCTCATCTTCACGGTCTGCGTGACGGGAGAGGTGATGCATCTGATCGAGGGCTCGGCCCAGCCCAAGATCTTCGGCACGCTGCCGGGCGCGATGTATTGGGCGATCACCACGCTCACCACGGTGGGCTATGGCGACGAGACGCCAATCACCTGGGCGGGAAAATTGTGGGCGGGCATCACGATGGTGACGGGGCTCGTGCTCTTCGCGCTGCCCGTCGGCATCATCGCCACGGGCTTCGTCAACGGGCTGCACAAGCGCGAATTCTCGATCACCTGGAGCATGGTCAAGCGCCAGCCGCTGTTCGACGGCTTCGAAGTGGATGCAATCCGCCAGATCCTCGACACGATGGGCGCCAGCGTCGTCCAGGACCACACCCGCATCGCCGTCTCGGGCCAGGGCGCGGACATGTTCTATCTGGTGATCTCCGGCCGCGCCCATGCCGAGGACGAGAACGGCTCATGGGATCTCGAGGCCGGCGACATCATCGGCGAGGAATCGCTGGGCGACGGGGGAACCTACAAGCGCACGGTGTGGGCGCGAACCGAGATGCGCATGATGAACCTGATGGGCGAGGACCTGCGGCGGCTCGCGCGCAAATATCCGCTGCTGGGGCAGAGAATCCGAAACGAAGTGCCCTGGTAGGGAGAAGGGGCCCGGTAAGGGAAATAAGTGGGGAGATTCTGTTGCCCAGCTTCCATGGCCGGGCATGACCCGGCCACCCAGAGAACGTTCGCGATGGGGGAATAGGTGGGGAGATTCTGTTGCCCAGCTCTCCCCGGGCTGCGCTTACCTATTAGGCAGCGAGGGCCATTTCGTTATCGTTGGCACCTGTACGAGTAGTCCGATAACGGCGGAACAACACCGGGCAAAAGAACCACCTTTACACGTCCGTCGATCCTGTTTCGCCCCCACAGATGCCCTCCCGAAAAGGGCATTTGGTGGAGGCGCCGGGTACCGCCCCCGGGTCCGGTCCGCTTATTACGAGGCCGTTTATCGCCATAGTCCGGTTGCCCGGACGTCCCTAATATAGGCGCTACGGGTTAAAATACCAAGGAATCACCGAAGTCTGCCCCATGCGCCAGTATCACGACCTCATGGAACGCGTGCTGAAAAGCGGCGTGGAGAAGCGCGACCGCACGGGCACGGGAACGCTGTCGGTCTTCGGCCATCAGATGCGCTTCGACCTCGGCCAAGGCTTTCCGATGGTCACGACCAAGAAGCTGTTCCTGAAGGCCATCGTCTACGAGCTTCTCTGGTTCCTGAAGGGCGACACCAATGTGCGCTATCTGCAGGAGCACGGTGTCGGCATCTGGGACGAATGGGCGGACGCCGCGGGCGAGCTGGGGCCCGTCTACGGCCATCAGTGGCGCTCCTGGCCCGACGGCCATGGCGGCTCGATCGATCAGATCGCGAACCTCATAGCCGACATCAAGCGCAACCCGGATTCGCGCAGGCTCATGGTCACGGCGTGGAACCCGGCGGACGTGCCGAAGATGGCGCTGCCGCCCTGCCACTGCCTGTTCCAGTTCTATGTCGCGAGCGGCAAGCTGTCCTGCCAGCTCTATCAGCGCTCGGCGGACATTTTCCTAGGGGTGCCGTTCAACATCGCGAGCTACGCGCTGCTCACGGTGATGGTGGCGCAGGTGACGGGCCTCGAGCCGGGCGAGTTCGTGCACACTTTCGGAGACGCGCATCTCTATCTCAACCATCTCGACCAGGCGCGCGAGCAGCTGTCGCGCCGGCCCTATTCGCTGCCCACCATGCGCATCAATCCGGACATCAAGGACATTTTCGGGTTCAGATACGAGGATTTCAGACTGGAGAACTACCAGGCCCATCCGCACATCAAGGCGGAAGTGGCGGTGTGAAAAGCAAAATCCCGGGACGGCGTCCCGGGATTTCGCTCAAGCCCCGCGCGTAAGGCTTAGTCGAACAGGCCATACTCGACGCGGATGACCTCGCCCGTGTCAACGTCGATGAGCAGCGCATCGTCGCCGTAGCGCACCCATTCATAGCCGTCCCAAGGCGCCATCAGGCCATAGGCGCCGAAGTCGACGATGAAGAATTCCGGCGCGAAGAAAGCGCGCGGCAGCCTTTCGCCATAGGTCCAACGGTGCGGATACCAGCCCGGCGGCCTCACATAGGCAGCGATGTGGAAGTGGCGCGGCGCGGTGATGTTGGCGCGGAACTTCATCACCGTCGTCTTGTCGACCGTCTTGTGGACGGTGACGTTCTTGTTCACGTCGACGTTCTTGTGCACGTCGACATTGCGGTTCTTGTCGCGGTCCGGCCCGTTGTTGTCGCCGGGACCTTGCATCGCGCCGCCTGGGCCGTTCGTGCGATCGCCGCCGCGATCGGGTTTATCGCCCTGGTCCGGCTTGTCGTTGCCGGGATTGGCGCGATCTTCCTGCTTGGGCTTGTCGTTCTGGTCCTGCGCCATGGCGACAGGCGCGCTCAAAAGCGCCGCCAGCGCGGCCGCGGATAAAAGCACTTTCTTCATATGAAAACTCCTTTTTCAGCGGTGTTAACGATTTGAGCGCCCGGCGGTTCCCGCGCCCGGCGTGACGCGAGCGCGATCCATGGCCTATCCTGCTGAAAATTTGGGGTGAATCGGGATGACGGTTTTTTCCATCAGGCAGGCCGTGCCGGGCGACGAGGTGACCATCGTTGCACTTCTTCATGCACTTGCCGAATACGAGCACCTGCTCGAGCGCTTCCGCATCACGCCGGACGTCGTGCGCCGCGACTACTTTTGCGACAATCCGCCGATCTTCTGCGACCTCCTGTTCGAGGGCGAACGGCCCGCCGGCATCGCGACGTGGTACTGGACCTATGGCAGCTTCGCGGCGGCCAGGAAGATCTATCTCGCCGATCTTTTCGTGCCGCCGGACTTCCGCGGCCGGCACTACGGCCAGGCCCTGATCGGCAACCTCGCGCGGCGCGTGCTGGAGCGGGGCGGCATCGGCATCGACTGGGAGGTGCTCGACTGGAACAAGCCGTCGATCGATTTCTACGACAGCCTCGGCGCCGCGGCGATCCATAACTGGAACGCCTACAGGCTCAGCGGCGAGGCGCTCGCACAGGCGGCGCGGCGTTGAGCGCGATCTCCCTCGTCGTCGCGATGGCGGACAACGGCGTCATCGGAAAGGACGGCGCGCTTCCCTGGCGCATCGCCGACGACATGCGCCGCTTCAGGGCGCTGACGGTGGGCAAGCCGTGCGTCATGGGCCGCGGGACCTGGGAGAGCTTACCTAAGAAACCCCTGCCGGGCCGCGCCAACATCGTCGTCACGCGCGACAGGGAATTCCATGCCGAGGGCGCCATCGTCGTTCATTCCCTCGACGAAGCCATCGCGCGTGCGGGCGAGGTGCCCGAGATCTGCGTCATCGGTGGCGCCGAGATCTATCGCGCCGCGCTGCCGCACGCGACGCTCGTCCACCTGACGCAGGTGCACGGCAATGTCGAAGGCGACACGCGCATGCCGCTCTTCGACCGAAGCACATGGCGCGAGACGGCGCGCGAGGACCATCAAACGCCCGAAGGCCTGCGCTACAGCTACGTCACCCTCGAGCGGGACTTGCGCGCGCACGCGGCTGGGCTAGCCTGACGCCGATAGAAATCGGGGAAACGCCATGACGCTTCGCGAACTCGCCACGGGGTTGAGGTTTCCGGAAGGTCCCGTCGCGATGGACGACGGCTCGGTCGTCGTGGTGGAGATGGGCGCGGGGCGCATCACGCGCGTCAAGCCCGACGGCAAGACGCAGACCGTGGCGGCACCCGGCGGCGGCCCCAACGGGCTGGCGATCGGGCCCGACGGCTCTCTCTATTGCTGCAACAATGGCGGCAATTTCGAGATCCACGAGCGCGACGGGCTGATGATCCCGGGCCACACCCCGCCGTCGCACAAGGGCGGACGCATCGAGCGCATCGATCCGGCAAGCGGCAAGGTCGAGGTCCTCTACACGTCCTGTGACGGCGAGAACCTGCAGGCGCCGAACGATCTGGTGTTCGACCAACAGGGCGGCTTCTGGTTCACCGATCACGGCAGCACGAACGACAAGTATCGCACGCACGGCGCGCTCTATTATGCGCAGGCCGACGGCTCGAAGATCACCAAGGTCCTGCGCGAGCTGCTGTCGCCGAACGGCGTGGGCATGTCGCCCGACTACAAGACGGTGCACTACGCCGAGACGTTCCCGGGACGGCTTTGGAGCCTGCCGCTGTCGGCGCCGGGCACGGCGCTGCCGCCGAGCGGCTTCACGCCGGCGAATTTCGAGGGCGCCTATCCGGGGCTCGGCTATTTCGACTCGCTCGGCGTGCAGGAAGACGGCGGGGTATGCGTGGCGACGATCCTGGCCGGCGGCATCTCGACCTTCTGGCCCGACACGAAGAAATTCGAGCACACGCCGCTCCCCGATCTGATCGTCACCAACATCTGCTGGGGGGACAAAGACATGCGCACGGCGTTCGTCACGATGTCGTCGACGGGAAAGCTTGCGGCGATGGAATGGCGCTCGCCGGGACTTCGGCTTGCGTACAATGCGTGAGGCGTAAACTTCGAAACGACAGCAAGGGAGGGAATTGCATGCGTGCGATTTGGATCGGTTTGGGCGCGGCTCTGCTGGCGGGCTCCGCACTCGCCGACGACAGCGTGATGGCGTCACGCTTCGGCAATACGACGATCACCAAGGATGCGTCCGGCACGGAGCGGCATGTCTATTACAAGGCCGACGGGACCTTCACCGGCAAGCAGGGCATGGTCAGCTTCGGCGGAACCTGGAAGATCAATGGCGCCATGATCTGCCTGACCACCTCACCGGCGGTGCCGGGCCTGCCCAACCCGGCCTGCGCGCCGATCAGCGCGCACAAGGTCGGCGATAGCTGGACGGCAGGGCCTTATACGATCTCGCTGGTTGCGGGCATCCAATAGGACGAAATCACGGATCCGCTAGTGGAGAAATCCACTAGCGGATTTTTCGCGAGCGCCGCTTGCGGGCGTTTTTTCGTTCACCATATCCTGGGTGCGGCGGTCCTCGCCGCGCCACACTCGTGAGGGGATTTCCATGAAACGCGTTGCGCTCGGCCTTCTGGCCGTCGTGCTGTCGGCTGCGGCCGCCAATGCCGATCCGTTCGCCGTCGCTTACGGCAACACCGTCACCCAGACCATGCCCGACGGCAGCAAGACCGTCATCTACGTCAATGTCGACAAGACCTGGGAACGCCACGCCGGGGACGGCAAGGTCTACAAAGGCACCTATACTTGGCAGGGCGACACCCATGCCTGCTTCACGCTCACCGATCCGGCGCCGAGCGATCCCAAGAACGCGACCAACTGCAGCGAGATCAAAGGCGATCACAAGGTCGGCGACACATGGACCGAGCCGATGGGCAACGGCCAGAACATCACCATGACCATCACCGCGGGGCGTTGATCCTCAAGCCGCGGGAGCCGGCACGGCGAGATCGAACTCGATCGCAAGGCGCTGTGCCGGCCCGTCGCAGCGCCGTTCGCCGCGCGCCAGCCAGGACGGATGCAGCACGATCATGCCCGATTGCGGGCGGATGATCTCGCTCTGTCCGGCGGCGAGCCCGCCCGGCACGCGATAGGCAAGCTGCGGCGCGACCATCGCCGGCAGCGCGCCGCGCGGATCGGCAAGCTCGCATTCGCCGCCAAGCGCCTCGTCGTCCGATTTCGCATAGCCGTCGTCGACGTAATAGATGCCCGACCAATAGGCGCCGGGCCGCGCCGCCATCTCCTGATAGTCGCCCTTCTGGCGCACGCTCGCGCAAGCCTGCACCGCCCAATCGAGCGTGACGCGCGCGCCCGTGCGCTTGGAGGTGAGGCTGTTGGCGATCTCGCGCACGACGCGCAGCAGCGTCTGGGCATGCTGCCCGCCCCAGCTCTCGAAATCCGGCGCCGAGCGCCAGCCCTGGCCGCGCGCGCCAGCCTGCGCGCTTTGCGCCTTCTCCAGGATCAACGACCGCAGTTCCGGATTCGCTTCCGCGGCCACGGGAAGGAAATGCACGCAGACGGGGGTCGCGAAAAGGCTGCGTATCTGGGGTTTGGGGGTGGCCATGATTCTATTCCAGCACGATTCTCGGCGCCGCGTGCAAGGGCGCCTTCAAACTCTTCGCAACTTCTTCCGCAACCCTGAAATAAGCCTTAGCTTCGGCGCTTTCCGGCGCCTGCGCAACCACGGGCGTGCCGGCATCGGACATCTCGCGGATCGTGCCCACCAGCGGGATCTCGCCCAGGAACGCGGCTCCCATCCTTGTCGCCGTCGCTCGCGCGCCGCCATGGCCGAAGATATGGCTCTCATGTCCGCAATTGGGACAGACATAGACGCTCATGTTCTCGACGAGCCCCAGGATCGGCACCTTGATCTTCTCGAACATCGCGATCGCCTTGCGCGCGTCGATGAGCGCCAGGTCCTGCGGCGTCGACACGATCACAGCACCCTTCAGCGGCACGCGCTGCGCAATGGTGAGCTGCGCATCGCCCGTGCCCGGCGGCATGTCGACGACGAGCACGTCGAGCGGCGACCACGAGACGTCGTTCATCATCTGGGTCAGCGCGCTCTGCACCATCGGCCCGCGCCAGATCATCGGCGTGTCCTCGTCGACCAGGAAGCCGATGGACATGGTCTTGATGCCGAACTTCTCGATTGGGAGGAGCTTGTGGTTCGCGGCCTGGCCGGGCTTCTCGCGGATCGCAAGCAGGCGCGGCACCGACGGTCCATAGATGTCGGCGTCGAGAAGCCCCACTTTCAGGCCTGCCTGCGAAAGACCGATCGCGAGGTTCACGGCGACCGTGGATTTTCCCACGCCGCCCTTGCCGCTCGCCACCGCGATGATCGACTCCACGCCCGCGACGCCGGAGGGCTGAGGCGCCGCCGCGACGCGCGGCGTGTCCGGGGCCTTGCCCTGATGCGCGGTGAGCACCACGGTCGCGGACAGGACGCCGGGCAGCGCCGCGACCGCCTCTTCGCATTGTTTGCGCAACGGCTCGGCGCCGCGGCCGCGCTCGGGCGCGACCTCGAGCGCGAAGCCGACATTGCCGTTCTTGACGACGAGCCCCTCCACCATGCCGGCGGCGGCGACGCTCTTGCCGCTCGCCGGGTCGACGACCTGCTCCAGCGCCTTCAAGACTTCTTCGCGTGTGACCATCTTCGTTCCCGCGAGGGCCTTCGTTGCGCCCAGCATCCGTTGCACATATAACCGCCACACCTTGGGAAACCAAGGAAACGAAGGCTGATAAGATGCCCTGGAGCAATCAAGGCGGCACGAACGAGAACGGTTCGCAGTCTCCGCGCGGGCCCTGGGGCCATTCGCCGTCCGGCAGCGGCAGCACGCCGCCGGGGCTGGAGGACTATCTGCGCCGCGGCGTGGGCAGGCTGCGCGCGATCCTTCCCCGTCCGGTGTTCACCCGCCGCTCGCTCGCCCTTATCGGCTCGGCGGCGCTGGTGCTGTGGCTTTTCAGCGGTATCTATTTCGTCAACGCAGGCTCGCAATGCATCGTGCTGCGTTTCGGCGCGGTCAGCAGGATCACGGGTCCGGGCGCGCATTTCCATCTGCCCTGGCCGATCGAGGTCGCCTACAAGTCGAACATCGACAAGGCCAACTGGGTCAATGTCGGGTTCCAGGCCGAGGAGGATTCTTCGCAAAGTCCGAGCGATGTGCCTGAGGAAAGCCACATGCTCACCGCCGACGGGAACATCGTCGACGTGAACTTCACGGTCTACTGGCGGATCGTGGACATGCCGGCCTATCTCTTCAACGTGCCGCATGCGCAGGAAAGCACGATCAAGGCGGTCGCCGAAAGCGCCATGCGCGAGGTCGTGAGCCAGAGCCGGTTCGAGCGCATCCAGACCGTCGATCGCGGCAAGATCCAATCGCGCGTCCGCGACATGATGCAGAAGATCGTCGATGGCTATCGCCTGGGCATCCGGATCACCGGCGTCAAGCTGCTCAAGACCGATTTCCCCGCCGAGGCGATCGGCACCGGTCACGAAATGCAGGAGGCGCGCGCGGAAGGCGAACGCCTGCGCAACGAGGCCGAGCAATCCGCCGGCACGCTCATCCCCAAGGCGCGAGGCGAGGCCGACCGCATCGTCGAGGACGCGCAAGCCTATCGCCAGAAGACGATCGCCGAGGCCGGCGGCGAGGCCCAGCGGTTCCTGGCGATCCTGGCCGAGTACAGGAAGGCGCCCGACGTCACGCGCAGACGCATCTATCTGGAGACGATGAGCCGGATCCTGGGGCCGGTGAACAAGGTGATCGTCGACGGCGGCGTCAAAGGCGCCGTCGCGAATTTCCAGCTTCCGCCGCTGCAGAAAGCAGCACCCCAGCCGGCGCAAGCCGCGCACCCCAGTCCGGCGCCGCCTGTGCCCGCCGATCCGGACGCGGCACCGAGCGGAGGCATCCAATGAGAAGCTGGCCGGGCATGGTCATCGCGATCGTGGCCGCCATCGTGCTGGTCGCCGTCATCTCCTGCGTCTACACGATCTATCCGACCGACCAGGTGCTGCTCACACGGCTGGGCGCGCCGGAAGCGGTGATCACCGAGCCCGGGCTGCACTTCAAGGTCCCGTTCGTGCAATACGCCAACTTCATGCCGCGCCACCTGCTGACGCTCGAAGCCGCGAGCGAGGAGGTCATCGCCGCGGACAACAAGCGGCTGGAGGTCACCGCCTTCGCGCATTGGCGCATCGTCGATCCGCTCAAATTCTATCAATCGGTGCCCAATGGCGACACCGATCACGCGGGCACGCTGCTCGAGCCGATCCTGTCCTCGAGCATCCGCGGCGTGCTCGGGTCCGAGACCTTCGCCGCCGCCTTTTCGCAGAAGCGCGAGCGGCTCATGACGGCCGTCCGAGACGTGATGAACCAGGAGACCGCCAGCTTCGGCGTGGTCATCGCCGATGTGCGCATCCGCCGCGCCGATCTGCCGACCGCCAACGACGAGGCGATCTACCGGCGCATGCAGAAGGAACGCGAGCGCGAGGCCGCCGGATTCCGTGCCGAGAGCGATGAGGCCGCGCAGCGCGTGAAGGCGCGTGCCGAGCACGATCGCACCGTGATACTGGCGGAGGCTACGCGCCAGGCCGAAATCCTGCGCGGCGAGGGCGACGCTGAGAAGGCGCGCATCCTCGCCGAGGCCTATGGCCAGGATCCCGACTTCTTCGCTTTCTATCGTTCGATGCAGGCCTATCAGGACGCGCTCCGGGGCGACACCACGACCCTG
The DNA here is from genome assembly GCA_021325375.1 of Alphaproteobacteria bacterium. Taxonomy (GTDB): domain Bacteria; phylum Pseudomonadota; class Alphaproteobacteria; order Micropepsales; family Micropepsaceae; genus Rhizomicrobium. Next base: position 25,236 of record JAJPHG010000025.1, read on the forward strand.
GTGCTGACGCCCGACGGCGAGTTCTTCAAATATCTCGGCGGCGGCGGAGTTACGGGGCGGAAGAAGAAATAGTCAGTGCGGTGGGTTGGCCGTGAGGTACGGGAAGTTGCCGTTCACGCCTGCGCCCTGGCTCCAGATCGACGTGCTGAACCCGGTAGGCACGCCCGACTGGAGCTGCGCCGAGGTTTGCGCCGTGATCCCCGGCTCGCTGGAGACGTTGCCCGCCCCCTGCGCCGTGTTGGTGATGCCGCTGGTGTCGGTGTCCCAATAGGATGAGGTGACGCTGCCCGCGCCCGCCGTCTGAAAGCCGAGGAGCCCGCCGAGCGTCGAGCCCGCCCCGCCGCTCACCGCGCCGGTCGAATAGGACGTCGCGATCGTGCCTTGGTCGCTCGCGTCGAAGCCGTTGCGCCCTACGAGCCCGCCGACCTTGGAATTGGTGCCGCCGCTGACTGCCCCCATGGCATAGACGTCCTGGACCGAACCGACCGTGATCGTGCCGACGACCCCGCCCACCATCGAGTTGTCTCCGCCCGTCACATTGCCGGTTGCGAAGGAGCGGGAAACGCTGCCACCCGGCTGCCCGAGCGCCTCCGCGCCGATGCCTCCCGTCACGCCACCCGCGATCCCGCTATAGGCGGCCGTCACGGTACCGGTCGCAAAGGACGTGTCGATGGTGCCGCCGGTACCGTTGAATGTGCCGTCGATGCCCGCGATGCCGCCCGCCGCGAGGTCGCCGGAGACGTTGCCCGTCGCGTAGGAACTCGAGATCGCGCTACCCATGTTCTGGCCCGCCAAACCGCCTGCCGTGCCGCCGGTGTTCGTGACGTTGCCGCTCGCATGCGACCCGGTGATGTTCCCGACACTGAGGTAAATCACGCTGTTGAAGCCGGCCAGGCCACCGGCGTTGTCGGCGGGTCCGGCGACAGTGCCGCTGGCGGCGGCATTCGAGATCGTGCCCACATTGACGCCGACGAGTCCGCCGATGGTTCCGCCCCTCGTGACCGATGCGGATGACTGCGAGTCGCTGATCGTCCCCCAATTGTATCCGACAAGGCCACCCATCGTGACGGTCCTGCTGTTGCCGATCTGCGAGATTTTGCCGGCGCTTTGGGAGTTTGTGATCGTGGTGGTGTTGTTGCCGGCGAGGATGCCTGCCTCGGCCGTGCGCGCGGCGCCGATCTTGACGATCACATTGGCGTAGGCGCTGTCTATCGATCCGCCGGAGGCGCTGTCTCCTGTGATGCCGCCGACGCTGGTATAGCCTGCGCCGCGGCAGGTCATGCGCCCCTGAATGCGGACATTGGCGATGGTCCCGCCGTCGTTGTAGCCGACAAGAATGCCCACGCCGCCGCCATGCTCCTTGCTCGTCGCGACCGTTGCGGCCGTCATCTTGAGATCGCGGATCGCGCCGCCGTGCAGGGTGGAGAACAGGCCCGTCGCGGTCGACGTCGTCGCGTCGGTGAGGGTGAAGTGGGAGATCGTGTTGCCGAGCCCCTCGAACGTGCCGGTGAAGGTGGTCGGGATCGCAACCGACGCGTAGGTGCCGTCGGCGGTTGCGTCGTAATTGTCGGCCAGCGCATAGCGGGCGGACGGCGCGGCCGCGATGTCGGCGGCGAGCGTCGCGATGTCGCTCGCCAGCGTGTAGGAATTGCCGTTGATCACGAGGGTGCTGGTCAAGTCCCAGAACGCGACGTTCTTCGGGATCGAGAGCGTTCCCGACCCGCCGGTGGTGAGCGTCAGCCCGGACGTGCCCTGCACGGTCACCGCAGCGTTGATCATGATCGAGCGGTAGGCGTCGAGCGTCAGCTTGTGCGTGCTGGCCCAGGCGACCGGCACCCGCACGAGGATGTCCTGGAACGTCGAATCGCCCTGCAGCGTGATATCGGACGACCCCAGCATGTTGGTCAGATCGGTAAGATTGAGGTTCGCGGCCCCACCGCTTCCCCTGCATACCCCCGCCGTGCATGTGACGCCGCTCGTGGCGGCGCTCGAGATCGTCAAATCGGGCATGCTCGCCCGGGCCGGCGTCAGCGCGATGATCAGGAGCGCGGTCAAGGAAACGGTACCGCCGAATTTCATGACACCCCCTCGCGCACTGCGCCGATCCCGCCATCTTAGACGCCGCGCCGGGGTTCGGCCAGTTTGCATCCGGCGCTTACCATAAAGTCACGCGGAATTTTCGCCCTATTTGCTTCATATTCGGGGCCTATCTGGTCTACGATTCCCGAATGATGGAAAGGTTGTCGCGCATGCGCGCTCGCTTGCTGTTCCTGGTGCTTTTGGTCGTGACCGCGCCCGCTGTCGCGCGGCCGGCGCCGGATTCCTTCGCCGATCTCACCGACAAGCTGCTTCCGACCGTCGTCAGCATCGCGACCAGCCAGACGCTGAAGCAGGGTGCCCCGCAGGCGAGCCTTCCCGACATCCCGCCCGACTCGCCGCTCGCCCAGCTGTTCAAGAATTTCCTTGGGCCTGAGCGCGCGCAGCCGCGGCATGTGACCTCGCTCGGCACCGGCTTCATCATCGATCCGTCGGGCCTCATCGTGACCAACAACCACGTGATCGAAGATGCCGAGCACATCACCGCGACGTTCAACGACGGCACGATGTTGCCGGCCAAGCTCATCGGGCGCGACGAGAAGACCGATATCGCGCTTCTCAAGGTGACGCCGAAGAAGCCGCTGCCCGCGGCGCATTTCGGCGATTCCGATCATGCGCGCGTGGGCGATTGGGTGATCGCGATCGGCAATCCCTTCGGGCTGGGCAGCACGGTGACCGCGGGCATCGTCTCGGCGCGCAACCGCGACATCAATGCCGGCCCCTATGACGAGTTCATCCAGACCGACGCGCCGATCAACCGCGGCAATTCCGGCGGGCCGTTGTTCGACATGGACGGCAACGTGGTCGGCGTGAACTCGGCGATCTATTCGCCCTCGGGCGGATCGGTCGGCATCGGCTTTTCGATACCCTCCAATCTCGTGCGTTCGGTCGTCGCCCAGCTTCGCCAGTTCGGCGTGGCGCGGCGCGGTTGGATCGGCGTGCGCATCCAGGCGGTGACGGACGATCTCGCGGAAGGGCTGGGCCTGCCCGCCAAGACCGGCGCGCTCATCACCGACGTGACGCCAAAGGGGCCCGCCGCCAAGGCCGGCATGGCCAATGGCGATCTGGTGACCGGTTTCGACGGCAAGGCGGTGACGGATTCGCGCGCCCTGCCGCGCATGGTCGCCGACGCGCCGATCGGAAAAACTGTTTCCGTCGACGTGCTGCGCAAGGGCAAGAAGCAGACGCTGAAGCTCACCGTGGCCAAGCTCGAGGACGACAAGCCGATTCATGCCGTCGCGAAGACACCGCCGCCGGCCGCGCAGTCCAAGCCCAAGTCGCGCGTCTCGGGCCTCGGCCTCTCGCTCGCACCCATCGACGGCGACGCGCGCGCGCAGTTCAAGCTCGGCGGCAACATCCACGGCGTCGTCGTGACCGACGTGGCCCCCGAAAGCCCTGCCGCCGAGAAGAACCTGCGCCCCGGCGACGTCATCGTGCAGGTGCAGAACCAGAACGTGAAGACGCCCGACGACGTAGCCCGCCTCATCGAGGCCGACGCCAGGGCAGGCAAGAAAGTCGAGCTCATCCTCGTCAACCGCGGCGGCGATCTGACCTATGTCGCGCTGAAGCTCGGCTAAGCGACAACGATCTCGTCGTCGCGGTAGCCCTGCAGATAGAGCAGCGCGCGAAGATCGCCGTGGTCGATGCGCGCCGGCGCCGCGTCCGCGACCACGGGCTTGGCATGATAGGCCACGCCCAGCCCCGCGCGACCGATCATGTCGAGATCGTTGGCGCCGTCGCCCACGGCCAGCGTGTCCTCCACGGCGATGCCGAGGCGCGCGGCTTGGCTCATCATTGCCTCGAGCTTGGCCTCGCGGCCCAGGATCGGTTCGCGCACCAGCCCCAAGAGCGCCGCGCCGTCGTCGAGAAGCACGTTGGCTCTGTGATCGTCGAACCCCGCTTCGGCCGCGACCCGGCTGGTGAAATAGGTGAAGCCGCCGGAGATGAGCAGCGTGGTGGCGCCATGCCTTCTCATCGTCGCGACAAGCGCCTTGGCGCCTGGGTTCAGCCGCACGCGCTCGCGCCAAGTGCGTTCCAGTGCGTCGAGCGACAATCCTTTCAACAGCGCCACGCGTTCGCGCAGCGCCGGCGCGAATGCGATCTCGCCGCGCATCGCGCGTTCGGTGATCGCGGCGATGCGAGGTTTGAGGCCCGCCTGGTCCGCGAGCTCGTCCAGGCATTCGCAGCCGATGATCGTCGAATCCATGTCGGCGACGAGAAGCTTTTTTTGGCGGTTTCCGGCCGCGAGCAGGTTGACGTCGCCACGGCATGCATTGCGCGCCAAGGCAAGGAGCGGCGCGGCATCTCCCTCGAAGGCCAGGTCGAAAGCCCGCCCGTCCGACAGCCAGGAAATCGCTCCAAACCGGGCCAAAGCATCGGCCGCACTTCGCGCGTCGTCTGCGATAACATTGAGGACATGAGAGAATCGTCCGGACACGCGCGCGCCCCCGTGAGCGCGGTGCTTATCGCAGGCGCCACCGCCAGCGGCAAGTCGCGCGCGGCGCTGGAGCTGGCGCGCGCCACGGGCGGCACGGTGATCAACACCGACTCGATGCAGGTCTATCGCGAAGCGCCGGTCCTGACGGCTCAACCCTCCGATGAAGACAGGACCCGCGTCCCCCATCTCCTCTACGGCCATGTCGGCGTGCGCGAGCTCTATTCCGTCGGACGTTTCCGCAGCGATGCGCAAGAGGCGCTCGCCGGGGCGAAAGGCCCCGCGATCTTCACCGGCGGCACGGGGCTTTATTTCGCCGCCCTCACCGACGGCCTCGCCGATATCCCGCCGGTCCCGGCACCGGTGCGCGAGGCCGCGCGTGCCCGGCTGAAGGAAATCGGCGTCGCGGCGCTGCATGGCGAGTTGGCCGTGCGCGATCCAAGGACGGCGGCCGAGCTGCGTCCATCCGATCCTCAGCGCGTGCTCCGTGCCTATGAGGTATTCGAGGCGACGGGCCGCCCTCTTGGCGAGTGGCAGGCCGAGAAGGGGAAGCCTGTGCTTGCGGGCTTGAAGGTCGCGAAATTCGTCCTCGACCTGCCGCGGCCCAAGCTGCGCGAACGCATCGACGTCCGCTTCCGCGCCATGCTCGATGCGGGCGCGATGGAGGAGGCAACGGCGCTGAAAGGCCTCGACCCGGCGCTGCCGGCGGCTAAGATCCTGGGGCTGCGCCAGCTCTGGGCGCTCCAGGCCGGGGAAATGGGCCGGGACGACGCCATTCGGGACGCCGTGACCGCCACAAGGCAGTTCGCCAAGCGGCAAATGACCTGGTTCCGGCACCGCATGGCAGACTGGATTTGGCTGGATTCGCAAGAATTTGGCAATATCCTTCCCAATATGCTTGAGCATCTCTCATGAAGTTGCTATATCGCAGCTGAAGCATGGGTTCGGGCAGATGATCTTCAGGCGCGTACTTATCGGTGAGCCGCTTTCCGGGCGGGGCTAGGGCCCCGGCTCCCGGATGGCGGCGTTCAGGGGCGGCGACGCCCCTTTTTGTTTGGGCGAAGCGATGGACAAGGACACGAACGAACTGATGACCCTGGGCACCATGGCCGAGGAGATGAGCGGCGCCGAGATGGTGATCCGCGCGCTCAAGGATCAGGGCGTGACGCACATCTTCGGCTATCCCGGCGGCGCGGTGCTGCCGATCTATGACGCGCTGTTCCAATCGGAGGGCATCGTGCATGTGCTGGTGCGCCACGAGCAGGGCGCGGTGCATGCCGCCGAGGGTTATGCGCGCTCGACCGGCAAGCCCGGCGTCGTGCTGGTGACGAGCGGGCCCGGCGCGACCAACGCGGTTACCGGCATCGCCGACGCGCTGATGGATTCCATCCCGCTCGTCGTGCTGACGGGACAGGTGGCCACCCATCTCATCGGCAACGACGCGTTCCAGGAATGCGACACGGTCGGCATCACGCGTCCCTGCACCAAGCACAATTGGCTGGTGAAGGACGTGAACGACCTGGCGCGCGTGCTGCACGAGGCGTTCCAGATCGCGTCCACCGGCCGCCCCGGTCCCGTCGTCGTCGACATCCCCAAGGACGTGCAGTTCCGCCAAGGTCGCTATGTCGGGCCAGCCTCGGTGCGCCACCGCACCTACCGTCCGAAGACCGAGCCCGATCTCGCAGGCATCGTGAAGGCGCTCGACATGATGGAGCGCGCGAAGAAGCCGCTGCTCTACACCGGCGGCGGCATCGTCAATGCGGGGCCCGAGGCGAGCCGGCTGCTGCGCGAGCTTGCGGCGCTGACCGGTTTCCCCGTGACCTCGACCCTTATGGGGTTGGGCGCGTTCCCGGCGTCGAGCCCGCAATGGCTGGGCCTGTGCGGCATGCACGGCACTTACGAAGCCAACAAGGCGATGCACGATTGCGACCTGATGGTGTGCCTGGGCGCGCGCTTCGACGATCGCGTCACCGGCGCCGTCGACAAGTTCTCGCCGGGATCGAAGAAGATCCATCTCGACATCGATCCCTCGCAGATCAACAAGAACATCCGCGTCGATCTTCCCATCATCGCCGACGCCGCCAAGGCGCTGAAGGAGATGGTGCATTTCTGGAAGAGCCAGCGGCGCAAGCGCGCGCTCCTCGGTGACTGGTGGGCTGAGATCGAGGGCTGGCGCGCGAAGGACTCGCTCGCCTTCCGCAATTGCGACACGCTCATCAAGCCGCAGCACGCCGTCGACCGCTTGTTCGCGCTCACGCGCGGCCGCGACGTCTACGTCACGACGGAAGTCGGCCAGCACCAGATGTGGGCCGCGCAGCGCTTCCGGTTCGAGGAACCCAACCGCTGGATGACCTCGGGCGGGCTCGGCACGATGGGCTACGGCCTGCCGGCCGCGCTCGGCGTGCAGATTGCCCATCCGGACGCGCTCGTCATCGACATCGCGGGCGAGGCGAGCGTGCAGATGACCATGCAGGAGATGTCGACGGCGGTGCAGTACGGCCTGCCGGTCAAGATATTCATCCTCAACAACCGCTACATGGGCATGGTGCGCCAGTGGCAGCAATTGCTGCATGGCGGGCGCTATTCGCATTCGTACAGCGAGGCGCTGCCCGATTTCGTCAAGCTCGCCGACGCCTTCGGCTGTGTCGGCCTGCGCGCCGAGACGCCCGCCGAGCTCGACGCGAAGATCGTCGAGATGATCGAGGTGCCGCGGCCGGTGCTGTTCGACTGCCGCGTGGATCCGGACGAGAACTGCTATCCGATGATCCCCTCGGGCGCCGCGCACGACCAGATGATCCTGAGCGACGCGGAAGACACCGCGCCGGTGAGCGAAGCGGGAAAGATATTGGTGTGATGCAGAAGCCGGTCGAACGCCACACCATCGCGGTGCTCGTCGACAACGAGGCGGGCGTGCTCGCGCGCGTGGTGGGCTTGTTCTCCGGCCGCGGCTACAACATCGAGAGCCTGACCGTGGCCGAGGTCGACCACGCCGCCCACACCTCGCGCGTCACCATCGTCACCTCCGGCACGCCCGAGGTGATCGAGCAGATCGAGGCGCAGCTGCGTCGCCTCGTGCCCGTCCACCGCGTCGTGAACTGGACGCTGGAGAAGCCCGGCATCGAGCGCGAGCTGGCGCTGGTCAAGGTCGCGGGCACCGGCGAGAAGCGCGTCGAGGCGCTGCGCATCGCCGACACCTTCCGCGCCCGCCCCATCGACACCACGCATACCAGCTTCGTCTTCGAGATCACCGGCAGCCCGGCGAAGATCGACAACTTCGTCGACCTCATGCGCCCCTTGGGTCTGGCCGACGTTTCGCGTACAGGTGTCGCGGCCATCTCCCGCGGCCCAGAGGCGATGTGATACGTTCGCCCGAACATTCAGTGGGTGCATTCTATGAATGAAAAGAAGCTCTGCTTTGTTGTAGGCCCCATTGGCGACGCCGAAAGCGAGACTCGAATACACGCCGATTGGCTTTTGGAAGAGATTGTTGAGCCGGTCTTTGACGAACTGGGTGGGTATTCCGTTGTTCGAGCCGACAAGATTTCGTCTCCTGGTATGATAGACGCTCAAGTGATCAAACATTTGATCGATGCAGAAGTGGTCGTGGCGGATCTTAGTGCGCTAAATCCAAATGCGTTTTATGAAATTGGCATCAGGCACATGCTTCAAAAGCCGATAATTCATATGCAATTGGCGGAAGACGAAATACCTTTCGACATTAGCCTCTATCGCGCAATCAAATTCTCTCGAACTAGACCGTCTGACATTAAGCGCGCCCGGCAGGATCTAAAAACCTCGGTTCAGGCACTGACGGCGGCTGGCTACAAAGTAGATAACCCCATAACGCGTGCACGCGGACAGATTAGCCTCGAACTTCAAGCCACTCCCAGTGAGCAGGTCATTCTGGACCAGATGAAGGCTATACAAAGCCGGTTGCGCAGTTTGGAGAGCCGTTACTTAGACGCCACAGAAATCTCAAATTACGACAAACGGTTTGTCCGAAATGCGCTGACCGTCATGCACGAGCCCATGAACATCAAGAGCGAGAAATCTCTGACTTTTCGCGGGCGATTGAGAAAGATTTTTGGGACCAGGATGGGTAGGGCGACTTTTACGTCGACCGAATTCACGGCCGATTTAGATACTTCCGGAGCATTTGAAGATCTGGAGCGATGGGAAACAGAAGTCACTGCGCTTCCTGGCGTGAGAGAAGTTAGCATCATTCCGTTCTAGTAACCGACAGAGGTGTCACTCATGCGCGTCTATTACGATCGGGATGCCGATCTCAATCTGATCAAGGCGAAGAAGGTCGCGGTCATAGGCTTCGGCTCACAGGGGCACGCGCATGCGCTGAACCTGCGCGACTCGGGCGTGAAGGAGATCGCGGTCGCGGCGCGCGAGGGGGCGTCGGCGGACAAGGCGAAGGCGCAGAAATTCGCGGTGATGAGCGCGGCGGAAGCGGCGAAATGGGCCGATGTGATGATGATGGTCACGCCGGATGAGCTGCAGGCGGATATCTATCGGGGTGATCTCGTTGCGAACATGAAGCAGGGCGCGGCACTGCTCTTCGCGCACGGCTTCAACATCCATTTCCGCCTGATCGAGCCGCGCGCCGATCTCGACGTGCTGATGGTCGCGCCGAAAGGGCCCGGGCACACGGTGCGCGCCGAATATCTCAAAGGCGGCGGCGTGCCATCGCTGATCGCGATCCATCAGGACGCGAGCGGTAACGCGCACGATCTGGGGCTGGCCTATGCGAGCGCGCTCGGCTCCGGCCGCTCGGGCGTGATCGAGACGACGTTCCGCGAGGAATGCGAGACCGATCTCTTCGGCGAGCAATCGGTGCTCTGCGGCGGGCTGGTCGAGCTCATCCGCGCGGGCTTCGAGACGCTGGTCGAGGCGGGCTACGCGCCCGAGATGGCGTATTTCGAATGCCTGCACGAGGTGAAGCTCATCGTCGATCTCATCTATGAGGGCGGCATCGCCAACATGAACTACTCGATCTCCAACACCGCGGAGTACGGCGAATACGTCACCGGCCCGCGCCTCATCAATGCCGCGACCAAGGCCGAGATGAAGCGCGTGCTCGACGACATCCAATCCGGGCGCTACGCGCGCGACTGGGTGCTCGAGAACAAGGCCGGCCAGCCCTCGTTCAAAGCGACGCGCGCCCGCCTCGCCGCCCATCCGATCGAGGAGGTGGGCGAGCGCCTGCGCGCCATGATGCCCTGGATCACGAAGAACAAGCTGGTGGACCGGGCGAAGAACTGACGTCAGCTCCGTCGCGCGGCGGCATTCATTTCGCGCACTTCGAAGCGTGCGTGGTGTTGCTGATGATGCTTGGCATGCGCTTCGGCGTCCTCACGCGTGCCGTGGGAGGTCATTTGGATGACGGAAAGCGTACCGTCGGCGTTGAAATAGCGGATCTCGAAATCGGGCACGAATCTCCTTTCTTCGTCTTTTGCGTCTGACGAGTTGGGGTTGATCTATTGGGAACGCATCGGTTGCGGCGCTCAATGGAACTTTTTGTGTCAATATCTTGGCGGATTTCGTGGAAACGAGGCCGCGCTCCGGGCTATAGAGGGCCGGGTCTTTCATCAAATCCGGTGCATCTCACGTGAGCGGACATGCTTTGACGGTCGCCGTGGTGGGCGGCGGCTTCAGCGGCGGCGTGTTCGCGCTGAAATTCGCGCGCGCCAATCCGAATGCGCGCGTGGTGGTGATCGAGCGCGCACGCCGCGTGGGTCGCGGTCTCGCCTATGGCGCGTGCGCGCCCGACCATCTGCTCAACGTGCCCGTCAGCCGCATGGAGCTCGGGCTCGAGCCTGCCTTCGCGCCGTGGCTCGCGTCACACCAGGGCGCGCTCGACGATGCGCTGAAGGAGAGCGGCGGCGATCTCGCGGGCGCCTTCGTGCCGCGCGAATTGTTCGGCACCTACATCGAAGAGCGCGTCCACGACGCCGTCTCGCGCGATCCGGCACGCGGTCTCAACGTCGTGCGCGGCGAGGCGGTCGGCCTGCTCGAGTTCCCGGCGCGCGGCGTGCTGCTGGCGGACGGGCGCGAGGTCCAGGCCGATATCGTCGTGCTGGCGACAGGCAACCTGCCGCCGCGGCCGCCGCATGCGAAGGATTCCTGGCTCTACGACACCACGCTCTTCGTGCCCGATCCCTGGGCGAGCGACGCGTTCGACGGGCTTGTGAGCGGCGCGCCGGTGATCCTGCTCGGCACCGGCCTCACCATGGTCGACGTCGCGCTGAAGCTCGCGGGCCTTGGACATACCGGCAAGATGCTCGCGATCTCGCGGCGCGGCTATCTTCCGCTCGCCCATCGCGCGGGCGGAAGCTGGCCGGTCTTCCCCGACGCCAAGACGCACGGATCGCCGCGTGCGCTAATGCGGCTGCTGCGCGATGAGACGCGTGCGGCGGAAGCGAAAGGCGTGCCGTGGCAGCGCGTGATGGACGCGATGCGTCCCGCCGTCGCGCGCATATGGTCGTCGTGGAGCACACCCGAGCGCGCGCAGTTCCTGCGCCATCTGCGTCCGCGCTGGGACGTGCACCGCCACCGCATGGCGCCGCGCATCGCCGATCGCCTCGCGGCACTCATACGTTCGGGCCAGCTCGAGGTGATGGGCGGGCGCGTGCTCGCCTATCGCCGCGGCGAAGAGGGCATGGAGGCCCATCTGCGCGAGCGCGGCACGGGGCGCGAACGGGTGTTCGGGGCCGCGCGCGTGATCAACTGCACCGGGCCGCGCAGCGACATGGACCGGCTCGCCTTCCCGGTGCTCGCCGATCTCAGGCGGCGCGGGTTGATCGCGCCGGACGTGCTCGGGCTCGGCATCGAGACGGACGATTGCGCTGCGCTCGGCTCGGCCGGCCACGTCTCGTCCTGGCTGTTCGCGCTTGGCCCGCTCACCAGGCCGTCCTGGTGGGAAGTGGTCGCGGTGCCCGAGATCAACGCCCAGATCGACCGCCTCGTGCGCCACATTTCCGCCGGGCCGGGGCCTTACGAGGAGCCTTCGCTCGCCGAGGCGTTCTCGGATCTGGGGGCGGGCATCTGAAGGGGGGCAGCCATGGCCGACGACAACCGCTTTTTCCGCTGGCTCGGGCGCATCAATTCGATCCTGTTTTTCCTGGGCGCAGCTTGCCTGATCCTGTTCGCGGGCGTGCCTGCGCTCATCTGGACCATGGCGCCGCGCGAAGCCCCCGCCGCGCCCCAGCCAGCCAGTGACGGCTACACCTATGAATTCGCCGGTCTCGGCGAGACGGCCGGCTCGACGGTCATCACGCATCTGGACGGCACGGACGAGGGAATCGCCACCCTGCAGCGCGTCGCGCGCGGCGGTTCCTACGGCTTGAGCTCCGGCGGCCGGTCGTATGACGTCGACATCGTGAACCTGCTCGCGGTCGATCTGAAGACGATGAAGAACCGCTGGCTGTTCCATGGCGTCAAGCACGACATCGAGGGCGTATACCAAGTTCGCGAATTGGTGCCGGTGCCCCAGAACGCGGCCGATCCGGTTACGGCGCTGCTGATGGATGTGGCCGACGCGGACACGAATGGCGACGGCAAGATCACCTCGGCCGACCGTCATGCGCTTTATGTCTACCGTATCGGCAGCAGCAAGCCGGTGAAGCTTGTCGATGCGGTGTTGGTATCCGGGGTCCAACAACTCGACGGCGAGCGTATTGTTGTCACTTATTACGACGGCAAGACCGATCATGCCGTGTTGCTGTCGGCCAAGGATTTCCGGGTCGTCGCGGACACGCCCCTTTCGGCCACGCCGAAATAGGCGCTACCGCTTCAGTCGCGTCTCCAGGAACTGCGCCGCCTGCTCGGCCGTGCGCTTGTCGTTCGGGCGGTCGACCATCAGGTTTGCCTGCTGCATCGTGGTCAGATCGAGCGCGCCTATGAGCGGCTTGAGCGCGGCGAGGAACTTGTCGTCGTTCGCGCGGCGCGGCGAAACCAGAAGCACCGCGTCATAGGGCGGCAGCGCCTGTTTGGGATCGCCCAGGAGCTTCAGGTCGTATTGCGCGATGCGCCCGTCGCTGGAGAAGGCCGAGATCACGTCGACGTCGCCGTCGACCAGCGCGCTGTACATGAAGTTCGCCTGGTATTGGCGCTGCACGGCGAAATGCAGGCCATAGGCCTTCGCCACCGCGTCCCATTCGGGGCGGTTGAAGATCTCGAAATCACCGCCGATCTTGAGCCGCGATGCGTAAGGGGCCAGATCGGCGAGCGTCTCGATGCCCAGCGCCTTCGCGCGGTCCCGGCGCATCGCAAACGCATAAGCGTTCTCGAAGCCCAGCGCGCCCACATAGCGCACGCCGCGTTTGGCGAGCCACGTGCTCAACTGTTCGAGCACGACTTTGCGCGGCGGCATGTCGCTGCGCTTCATCTGCGTCGTCCACAGCGTGCCGGAATAGTCGACATAGACGTCGACGTCGTTCGCCTCCAGCGCGTGGAAGACCACGGTCGAGCCGAGCCCGTCGCGGCGCTCGGCCTTGAATCCCGCTTTTTCGAGCCGGTCCGAGATCAGCGAGCCCAGGATGTATTGCTCCTCGAAGCTCTTGGTGCCGATGACGACGGGTTTCGATGCGCCGCCAAGCGAGGGCAGCACGCTCAGCACCAGCACAAGGAGAAGCCCGACCGCGGACGCGATCAGCCGCGCGCGCGAGCGCAGCGCGAAGCCGTCCTCCGCGAGCGAGAGCAGCCGGTCGACGACAAGCGCCAGCGCCGCCGCGGCGACGCAGCCGAAGAGCACGAACACCCAGTTCTCGGTCTGCAGGCCGGTGAAGATGTAGTTGCCCAGGCTCGTCTGGCCGACGGGCGTCGAAAGGGTCGCGGTGCCGATCACCAATACCGCCGCCGTGCGGATGCCGGCCATGATGATGGGCGCCGCGAGCGGCAGCTCCACCATCGTCAGCGTCTGCCGCCGCGTCATCCCAACGCCGCGCGCTGCCGTGATAAGCGCGGGATCGGTGCCCGCGAGCGCCGTCACGGTGTTGCGCAGCACCGGAAGCATCGAATAGAGCGTGAGCGCGAGCAGCGCGGGCAGGAAGCCGAGCGCGCGGAAGCCGAAGCCGAGCACGCGCTCGCTGAACGCCGAGAGCGCGAGCAGCAGCGGGTAGAACAGGGCGAGCAGCGCCAGGCCCGGAATCGTCTGCACGATGCTCGCCAGCCCCAGCGCCGGACCGCGCAGCCAGCCGGTGCGCGCGATCAGGATCGCGAGCGGCAGGCTCAGCGCCACCCCGATCGCGATCGCGCTCATGCTGAGCAGCACGTGCTGGCCCAGATAGTCTGGCAGCCGCTCCCAGGCGACGTCGGTCATCGAGGTCCCGGTCACGCCGGCGGCCCCAGGCCGGTGGCCTCGGCGAGAAGGCGGGCGCGGCGCTTGGGCGTCTCGATCAGGGTGCGGACGAAATCATCGGCCGGGGCGTCGAGCAGCGTACGCGGCGTGCCGGTCTGCACGATCCCGCCCGCGCGCATGACCGCGATCTCGTCGGCCAGAAGCAGCGCCTCGGTCATGTCGTGGGTGACCAGCACCGTGGTCAGCCCCAGCGTCTCATGGATCGTCCGGTACTCGGCCGCCAGGTCGTCGCGGGTGAGGGGGTCCAGCGCCCCGAACGGCTCGTCCATGAGCATGACGCGCGGCTCCGCGGCGAGCGCGCGGGCAAGGCCGACACGCTGGCGCTGTCCGCCCGACAGCGCCGCTGGCCGCCGATCGCGGTAGGTGGCGGGCTCCAGCCGTACCAGATCGAGAAGCTCGTCCACCCGTGCGGTAATCCGCCCCGGCGCCCAGCCGAGCAGCTTGGGCGTGATCCCTATGTTCTCGGCCACCGTGAGATGAGGGAAGAGGCCAATCGCCTGGAAGATGAATCCCATCCCCCGGCGCAGCGTCACGGGATCGACGGTCCGCACGTCTATCCCCTCCACCAGCACGCGTCCCTGGTCCGGCTCCAGCAGCCGGTTGATCAAATGCAGCGTCGTGGTCTTGCCGCAGCCCGACTCCCCGATGAGCACGAAGAAGGTCTTGGCGGGAATGTCGAGATCGAGATTCTGGACGGCCGCAGCGCCCGCGCCCTTGTAGGAGAGGCTCACCTTCTGAAGCGCGATCATGGCGGTCATCGCCCCGCGGTAGCATGCCGGACCGATTTCCGCAAAAAAGCCTTGAAATCAGCGGGTTATCCTATTGCGCGCGGGCGCGGTTCCGGCGTAAGACTCCCGCAACGAAGCCGAAAACGCGCGCATTTACACTCGTTTAACGGCCGCTCGTTAGAGTTAGCGAACCGTAAACTCGGCCGGCGGAACGGCGACTGGACCATGGCGAAAGGCCTGCGCATTCGAATCGCGGACGGCGGAATTTCCGCCCGCGTTTGCGCGCGCCTTCACCACACGCCTCGTCCTTCCCTCGGTTCGCCGCTCACGACGCTTCTTCTCCTTAGCCGCCCCTAGGCATCGGCGGATGCGGATGTGTTCCGTGTCGGATGCGTAGGGGATGACGGGCGAGACAAGGAGAAATGAAGCCGCGTGTGCGGCGAACGGAAGGATGCGATTCAATGGTTGCCGGCAAGATCATTATATTCGACACGACACTGCGCGACGGCGAGCAGTCGCCTGGCGCCGCGATGACGCTCGAGCAGAAATTGGAAGTGGCCAGCTTCCTCGACGCGATGGGCGTCGACGTCATCGAGGCGGGTTTCCCGATATCCTCGCCCGGCGATTTCGCCGCGGTGAGCGCGATCTCCAGGATCGTCAAGCGCGCGAGCGTGTGCGGGCTTGCGCGCGCGGGCTTCAAGGACATCGACCGCGCGGGCGAGGCGGTGCGCTCGGCGCAGCGCCCTAGAATCCACACATTCATCTCCACAAGTCCCGTCCATATGAAGCACAAGCTGCAGATGGGCGAGAATGCGGTGCTTGACGCGGTGGGCGCGTCCGTCACGCGCGCGCGCAAATACACCGATGACGTCCAATGGTCGGCCGAGGACGCGACGCGCACCGAGCGCGACTTCCTCTGCCGCTGCGTGGAACTCGCGATCCGCTCCGGTGCCACCACGATCAACGTGCCCGATACCGTCGGCTATTCGACGCCGCAGGAGTTCTTCGAGCTCGTGACCATGCTGCGCGAACGTGTTCCTAATGCAGATAAAGCGGTGTTTTCCACGCATTGCCACAACGATCTGGGCCTTGCTGTCGCCAATTCGCTCGCCGGCGTGCTCGCGGGCGCGCGTCAGATCGAATGCACGATCAACGGCATCGGCGAGCGTGCGGGCAACGCAGCGCTGGAGGAGGTCGTGATGGCGCTCAAGGTCCGCCGCGACCGCATGCCGTTCGCGACCGATATCGACACGACGATGCTGGCACGCGCCTCCAAGCTCGTCTCCAGCGTCACCGGTTTCCCGGTGCAGTACAACAAGGCCATCGTCGGCAAGAACGCCTTCGCGCATGAGTCGGGCATCCACCAGGACGGCATGCTGAAGAACGTCGAGACCTACGAGATCATGCGTCCTGTCGATGTCGGCGTGAAGGAAAGCTCGCTGGTGCTGGGCAAGCTCTCCGGTCGCCACGCGTTCAAGGAGAAGCTGGCCGCGCTCGGCTGCGCGCTGGAGACGGATGCATTCGAGGACGCGTTCCGCCGCTTCAAGGACCTGGCCGACAAGAAGAAGCACGTCTTCGATGAAGACATCGCCGCGCTGGTTGATGACGGCGTGCATGACGGCGAGACGATCGCGATCAAGGCGCTGCGCATCGAGACCGGCATCGGTGTCGCGCCCGTGGCCGAGCTCACGCTCATGATCGACGGCGAGGATCGCACCGCGAAAGCGAGCGGCGACGGCGCGGTCGACGCGATCTTCAAGGCGATCCACGAACTCTGCCCGCACGAGGCGAACCTGCAGCTCTTCCAGATCAACGCGGTCACGGAAGGCACCGACGCGCAGGCCACCGTCAGCGTACGGCTGGAAGAGGGCGGGCGCAGCGCCTCGGCCCGCGCCGCGGACACCGATACGCTGGTGGCCGCCGCGCGCGCCTATGTGCACGCCCTCAACAAGCTTTTGGTGAAACGCGAAAAACACGCGCCGGAGGCGTTAACCGTGGCGGGCTGAGCCCGGAACGGTTATTGCAAAGAGCGCGCAACAAAGGATGGAATAGAGCATGTTCGGCAGTCTTCTCGGCGCACTGTCGAGCGATATGGCGATCGATCTCGGGACGGCCAATACCCTTGTCTACGTCAAAGGCAAGGGCATTGTCCTGAACGAGCCATCGGTCGTGGCCACGATCACGACGCGCGGCGGCAAGAAGTCCGTCCGCGCCGTCGGCAACGACGCCAAGATGATGCTGGGGCGCACCCCCGGCAACATCGAGGCGATCCGGCCGATGCGCGACGGCGTCATCGCCGATTTCGAGATCGCGGAGGAGATGATCAAGCACTTCATCCGCAAGGTCCATAATCGCCGCTCGTTCGCCAATCCGATGATCATCGTCTGCGTGCCCTCGGGCTCGACGGCGGTGGAGCGGCGCGCGATCCAGGAATCCGCGCTCTCCGCCAGCGCGCGCCGCGTCTATCTGATCGAGGAACCGATGGCGGCCGCGATCGGCGCGGGGCTTCCGGTCAGCGAGCCGACGGGCTCGATGGTCGTCGACATCGGCGGCGGCACGACCGAGGTCGCGGTGCTCTCGCTCGGCGGCATCGTCTATTCGCGCTCGGTGCGCGTCGGCGGCGACAAGATGGACGAAGCGATCATCGCCTATATCCGCCGCCACCAGAACCTGCTCATCGGCGAGGCATCATCCGAACGCATCAAGAAGGAAATCGGCTCGGCCGCGCCGCCGTCGGACGGCAACGGCGTGACCCTGGATATCAAGGGCCGCGACCTCCTCAACGGCGTGCCGAAAGAGATCACCATCACCCAGCGTCACGTGGCCGAGGCTCTCGCCGAGCCGGTCGGGGCGATCGTGGAGGCGGTGAAGGTCGCGCTCGAGGCGACGCCGCCGGAGCTTGCGGCCGACATCGTGGACAAGGGCATCGTGCTCACCGGCGGCGGCTCGCTGCTGGCGGGGCTGGACCAGGTTCTGCGCGAGGAGACGGGCTTGCCGGTGTCGATCGCCGACGATCCCTTGTCTTGCGTGGCGCTCGGCACCGGACGGGTGCTGGAGAATTCGAAGAGCATGCGGCACGTTCTATCGACGGCGTTCTAGTCGCGGCTCGGCCGCGAGAGTTGAGTTGGGTTGGTCATGGCCAACGGGACTTGGACGAACAGGCGGGCGCGAGGCGGCTATCAGCTCTCGCTGGTGGTCCTGTTCGTGCTCGCGGTCGCCCTGGTCCTGATCGGCAAGGCGCAATCCTCGCTCTTCGACCGCGCCCGGGCGCATGTCACGGACTGGATGGCGCCGGGGCTGGAGGTCGTCCACAAGCCGTTCGACGCGGTGTCGAACTGGTGGAACAGCCTCGGCGATACGATGGCCGTTCATGACGAGAACGTCCGGCTCAAGGCCGAGAACGCGCGCCTCAAGCAGTGGCAGACCTATGCGGTGGTGCTGCAGGCACGGGTGAAGCGCTATCAGCTCCTGCTCCATGCCGTGCCCGATCCCTCGCTCTCTTCCGTGCTCGCCCATGTCATCGGGCGCGCCAGGCGGCCGTTCCTGGAGACGATGATCCTCGATGCCGGCAAGGCCGAAGGCGTCAAGCCGGGCCAGGCGGTGATCGACACGCGCGGCATGATCGGGCGCATCTTCCTCGCGGGCGAGCATACCTCCTGGGTCATCCTGCTCAGCGATCTCAACAGCCGCATCCCGGTGATCAGCGAGCCCGGCCACGCCCAGGCGATCCTCACCGGCGACAACGCCAAGGCGCCCGCGCTGGAGACCTTGGCGCAAGGCGCGCAGGTCCATGAAGGCGATCAGGTGGTGAGCTCCGGCGACGGCGGCATCCTGCCGCCCGGCCTTCCCATCGGCACCGTGATCGCCGACGGCAAAAGCTTCCGCGTCGCCCTTCTCGCCGATCCCGCCTCGACGCAGGACGTCGAGGTCGTCGACTTCAAGAACCCGGTGGAGATCCCCGCGGCACCGACCGCGAAGGATCTTCCGGTCACCGCCGCAGGCCTTCCGCCCGCCGCGCCGCCGCCCCCGCCTGCCGGTAACGCGCCAACGACACCGCCCTTGATCGTCCCTGCGCCGCCGAAGCCGCAGGCGACTGTGGCCGAGAAGCCGAAGCCCGCGCCGCAGCAGCCGCCTGCGACCGACGACGACACGGACAACCAGTGAGGCGTGGCGATGGAACACGTCAGCACGCTCATGGGTAGCCGGGTCTTCGCCTCCGTCATTCCCGTGACGTTGGCGCTGCTCGGCGTGGTGATCGCGAACCTGCCGATTTCGTTCCTCGGCGGCTTCGTGCCGGCGCCCTTGCTCGGCTTGATGCCGATCTATTTCTGGGGCCTGGTGCGTCCCGATCTGATGCCGCCGTTCTGGGCCTTTGCCGCGGGCGTGCTTGAGGACGTTCTTTCCGGCGGCCCGCCCGGCGTGTGGACCGTGTCCTTCATCGTCACCTTCGCGTTGATCGACCGCCAGCGCGACGCGTTCGCGGGCCTTGCCGGCGTGTGGGCGATCCTGGGCTTCGCCACCGCCGCGACGCTGTGCTGCGCGACCGCCTACACGGTCGAGGCGCTGCTCTATTGGCGCATCCCGCCCTTCGCGCCGGTGATGAGCGAGCTGGCGATGAGCGTCATCTTCTACGTTCTCGTGGCGATGTTCTTAGGGCTCATCCATCGGCGCCTGGTCGGCCCCTTGCGGGGAGACTTCTGATGCCGCTGTTCGACCGCAAGGACAAAAGCCGCTACGCGACCTTCACCCGCCGCACTTTGGTGATGTCCGGCGGCATGACGGCGGTGCTCTGCGCGCTGGGCGGCAGGCTCTATCAGCTGCAGATCAAGGACGGCGATCTCTACCGCACCGCAGCCGAGGACAACCGCGTCAACGAGCGGCTGGTGGCGCCGCCGCGCGGACGCATCCTCGACCGCTTCGGCGTGGAGCTTGCCAACAACCGCCGCAACTACCGCCTGCTCCTCGTCGCCGAACAGCTCAACGGCAACGCTGCGCAAGCGCTCGACACGATCGCGCGCGTCATCGCCTTGAGCGACCAGCAGAAGAAACGCGTGCTGCGCGATCTGGCGGCGAACAAGAAGTTCGTTCCCGTCCTCGTCGCCGAGAATTTGACCTGGGACGAGTTCGCGCTCGTCAACCAGCATCTGCCTTACCTTCCCGGCCTTCAGCCGGATGTCGGCGAAACGCGCGCCTATCCCTTCGGACCGGAGCTGTCGCATCTGCTCGGCTATGTCGCCCCCGTGTCGCCCGACGACAAGAAGAAGAGCGACGGCGACGATCCGTTGCTCGACCTTCCGGGCTTCCGCATCGGCAAGCGCGGCATCGAGAAGCAATATGACGACGCGGTGCGCGGCGAGGCTGGCGCCAGCCGCGTCGAGGTCAACGCCTATGGCCGCGTCATCCGCGAGCTCAGCAAGGATCCGGCGACGCCGGGCAAGGACGTCTGGCTCACCATCGACCGCGAGCTGCAGCATTTCGTGGATCAGCGGCTGGGCGGCGAAAGCTGCGCGCTCGTGGTGATGGATTGCCAGACCGGCGACGTGCTCGCGCTGTCCTCGACGCCGGGCTTCGATCCCAACCTGTTCAATGTCGGCATCACCCAGGACGTTTGGCACACGCTCACCACCGACGACCACAAGCCGCTGATCAACAAATGCCTGTCCGGCGCCTATCCGCCGGGCTCGACCTTCAAGCCGGCGGTCGCGCTCGCCGCCGTCGATGCGGGTCTCGACAATCTGACCGTCAACTGCACCGGCTCCTATGCGATGGGCAACTACACCTTCCATTGCTGGAAGAAGGGCGGCCACGGCCATGTCGATCTGAAGCGCGGCATCCAGGCCTCATGCGACGTGTTCTTCTACGAGACGGCGCGCCGTCTGGGCATCGACCGGATCGCGGAGGGCACCAAGCGGCTGGGCTTGGGCGCCGCGACCGGCATCGAGATCCCCGGCGAGATCGGCGGCGTGATCCCGAGCAGCGCCTGGAAGCTCGCCAAATACGGCGTGCCCTGGCAACAAGGCGAGACGCTCAACACCGGCATCGGCCAGGGCTATGTGCTGGTGACGCCGATCCAGCTCTGCACCCAGGTTGCGCGCATCGCCAGCGGCAAGGCGGTGGTGCCGCGCATCACCCGTGTCGTGGGCAACACGGCTGAGCCGCGTGCCGTGGCCGATCCGCTGCCCTTCTCCGACAAGGCGTTCGCGCTGGTCCGCGAAGGCATGAACGCCGTCGCCAACGAGCCAGGCGGCACGGCCTATGCCTGGCGCATCGCCCAACCCGGCTTCGAGATGGCGGGCAAGACCGGCACCGCGCAGGTGCGCAAGATCTCCAAGGAAGAGCACGAGACCGGCGTCAAGAAGAACGAGTCGCTGCCCTGGAAGCTGCGCGACCACGCGCTGTTCATCGCGTTCGCGCCGGTCACGGCACCGCGCTACGCGGCCGCGATCGTGATGGAGCACGGCGCGGTCGGCGCCCATCCGCATGTGCAGATGGTGCGCGACATCCTGCTCTTCGCCCAGCAGCGCGACGTGCTCGGCCTTCGCACCGCCTATCCGGTGAGTGCGGCCTCCGCCGACAGACAAGCGAGCCACGCATGACCACGCGCGCCTATGCCGCCGCGCGGCGCACGCTGAGCCTCGTGGACAAGCTCTACGAGATCAATTGGGGCCTGGTGCTCCTGATCTCGCTCATCGCCTGTGTGGGCTTTGCGATGCTCTATTCGGTCGCGGGCGCGAGCTTCAGCCCGTGGGCGGGCAAGCAGATGATCTTCTTCGCCGTCGGCCTCGTGCTCATGATCGCCGCCGCGCTCGTCGACATCCGTTGGTGGTTGAGCATCGCCTATCCGGCTTACGGCATCTCGCTGATCCTGCTCGTGGTCGTCCTCGCCGCGGGGCATTCGGCGCTCGGAGCCCAGCGCTGGCTCACGCTGGGCCCATTCGAGCTGCAGCCGTCCGAGCTGATGAAGATCGCGCTGATCCTGGCCTTGGCGCGCTACCTGCACGGGCTGGGCGTCGAGGACGTGTCCAGGCCGCTGCGCCTTCTCATCCCCATCGTCATGATCGCGATGCCGGCGTTCCTGGTGCTCAAGCAGCCCAATCTCGGCACCACGATCATCCTGGTCGCGGACGGCTTCTCGCTGCTGTTCCTGGCGGGGCTTTCGTGGTGGTGGATCGCGCCGGCCTTCGCCTCCGTCGCCACCGCGGTACCGCTCGCCTGGCGCTTCCTGCTGCACGACTATCAGAAGGCGCGGGTGATGACGTTCCTCAATCCGGAGTCCGATGCGCTGGGCGCGGGGTGGAACATCACCCAGGCCAAGATCGCGATCGGCTCGGGCGGGCTCACGGGCAAGGGCTATCTCCAGGGCTCGCAGAGCCGGCTCAACTTCCTGCCCGAGAAGCATTCCGACTTCATCATCACCAATTTCAGCGAGGAGTTCGGCTTCGTGGGCTCGGTCGCGCTCCTGCTGCTCTTCACCATCGTGATCGGCTACGGCGTCCAGATCGCCATGGCCGCGCGCAGCCAGTTCGCCCGCCTCGTCGCCATGGGCCTGGTGCTCAACTTCTTCTTCTATATCCTCATCAACGGCGCGATGGTGATGGGCCTGATCCCGGTCGTGGGCATCCCCATGCCGCTGGTCTCCTATGGGGGGACGGCCATGCTCAGCGTCATGTTCGGCTTCGGCCTTTTGATGAGCGTCCACGTCCACCGCCAGGTCGAGATCCCCAGGCATTCCGGCGGGATCATCTAGGTCCCAGCCGTCCCCAAAAAGCTGGCCCGGCGGCATGGACTTACCTGCCGCCCCTCTGCTATAGGCCGCCCCTTCCTGGCCTTCCGGCCACGGGTGATTAGCTCAGTCGGTAGAGCAGCTGACTCTTAATCAGCGGGTCGCAGGTTCGATTCCTGCATCACCCACCAATCCCTTCAATGGGATAGCCAAATCTAAGCCGCCGCCAGAATGCATTAGTCTCGCTATAGTCTCAACCCTATAGGTTGAAGGTGAGTCAGCGTGACTCAGCTATCGAGAGCGGCGGCGATCCGGCTCGCGCCCAAGGTTCCGAGAGCAGGTCCGGTAACGGCTTCGAGAGCGCCTTTCCGTCCGCCGACTTGAACAGGAAAGCAGGACTGCTGCCTCCCCCGAGCTTGGCGACGATCTCCGAACAGCGGGCGGCGCCCGTGGTGAGGGTGAGCACGAGCAGGTTGGGTACGCCCCAATGGGTCTTGTGGACCTGTCGGGCGATGATCTCGTTATAGGCGGCGAGCTTCCCTAGGTATGAGGTCTGCTTCGGATTGGTTCTCGCTATCGGCATGGTGCCCCGATCCGTCTCAATGGCGAAGAACCGATATGCCTTGGCCTCACCATCGCGGTACTCGATCCCGAACACGCCATCGGGCACCAGATAGCCGCCCGAGGGCACGGGAAGCCGGAAGGACGTAGTGGAGGTTCGCAGAGCTTCGGGCGCACGCGCCAGTATCTCGGGCCACGCGATGAACCGCAGGCGTTCGTCGGCGCGCACAGCAAACTCGATGCTCGCCAGCGTCTCGCAGGCCATGAGCGCATGGAGGAACTGCCGGTGCGCGGATGCTGCCACCTGCCGCCCGTCCTCATCCAAGCCACTTCCGCACGCGCGGAGCGCCCGTATGGAGCCCCTGCCGCTCTCGTAGACCACGGGCATGCACCGGGCATCCGCGAACGCCCATTGTTGTTGTGGTCGGCCCAGGTAGCCCTCATGGAACAGATCGCCCAACCGCTCCTTGAAGCGCGTCTCAGATGCGCCACCCACGAATGCGTAGAGGTACGTCGAGCGGAGGTAGCGGTAGCGGGTGAGGAGTCTGAATAGCTCGATGTCGCGCGGCGATAGCTCGATGCGCCGTCCGGTCTTTGTGCGGTTCATTCGTGATCGCCGCTGTCTCATACGACGCCGGTAGCACCAGCGCCGCCCCACCAAAACGCGCAGCATGTTCCGCAATGTTCAGGTGCGCACCTCCGAGAGACGCCAAGTTCTTTGATCACATCTGCAGCGATCCGCATTCCGCCCTGCACAGCGATGTTGAGAAGCGCGCCGCAGCGCGCTATGGTTGTTTCTCCCAATGGGCCCGAAACCCCTTGGAGCATCGCGATGCTCCTCTCACGAGGAGATATGCGATGCGCATACTGTCGAAGCGTCAGCTCAAGGAGTTGGTTCTGTACTCCCCGCAACATGTAGCCCGCCTTGAGGCGGCTGGAGCGTTCCCCAAGCGGATACAGCTCGGCCAATGCAGGGTGGGATGGATCGAGCAGGAAGTGCTGGATTGGCTTCAAGAGCGGATCAAGCGCCGCGATCAGGTGGCTACAAACTCCCGATGAAGGAGTTTTGGGGCGGGGCTTCGCGGCCCCGCCCTCTTTTTGTGACTGCCTTTCAGCATCCTCGAATGTGAATGGGCGGTGAAACCGGCTCGCGAGAGCGCGCGCTTGATTGGTTTGAAACTTGCGCGAAGGTCAGATTGCTATACTTGCGACATGTGGAAGGTCTGGCCGCTCGCGCTCATTGTACTCGCTATTATTGCCGCGTTTGCGGCGGTGGCCTTGTTGCGCGCGCCCGCAACGCCTTCTACGGATCAGGCCGCATGGAAGACCTATACGGACCCTGACACAGGATTTTCGATAAGCTATCCGTCGCAATACGCGGTCCAAGGCTCCACGGTTGCAAGCGGTACGCCGTGGGGTTCGCGCACGCTGCTTTCGATCTACGATCCTTCCAACACATCAAGAGGCGAGTTTGATATCGGGCCCGCGAGCGTAGTGCTGGTAAAGCAGCCTGTCGGCGCCAACGATGCGATCTATCACACCATAGCGGACTACCAATCGAGCGGCGCAGCTGCCGTGGGCGTGCAAGGTGTGGCAGACCCGAGCGGGAGACTGATATCCGTGAACGGTATGCAGGCGCTCTACTATCGTTTTCCCGCGGGCGACGCGACGGACGCGCCCGTGGACGAATATGTCTTCATACATGATGACCTGATTTATCGGGTCGCGCTAAACGCCGACGATCAGAGCGAACAAGGAATGCTCACAAGCATAAAATGGCGCTAACGCGCTACTGCCAAAGGTTCGCGGGCGCAACATATGGGGCGCTATAGAGCGGATCGGTCCCGCCGCCAACCCAGCCGTAGGGATCAACGATGGGATATACCTCCGCGCCGATCTTAGGCCCGATATGACGCACCTCGAAGTGAAGATGAGGGCCGAATGTACAGCCGGGGCCGCATCTGCCGCCGACCGTCCCCACCTGCTGACCCACGGTGATCGTCTGGCCGGGTGACACCGGGATGTGAGTGTCCATGTGGAGGTACTGATAGAAGTAGCCGTTGCCGGCATTCACGGCGAGCGCACCCCAATCGTCGCAACTTCCCGCGCCCAAGTTAGCGGTATAGCAAATCGTGCTGATCACCGTTCCCGTCGCGGCGGCGTAGACGGGGGTGCCAAGTGACGCCTTGTAGTCATATCCAGGATGCTCGTCATAAGACGCATAATTCGCTGGGCAACCGAACGTATTGGTCAGGCGCTGGGTTCGGTCCCAATCGGGATGGATATAGATATTGCCGCCGACGCATCGAAAATCGCTATAGAGCCGTGGCTGGCTGGCCTTCTCGCCATTGAACGCTTCCACGATGCCGTCGCCTCCTGTAGCCGAGGTCTGCGTGACGCCATACGGGTAATAGTTCGAGCTGGGGTTCAGAAACATGGAATGATCGAGGATCGAGTTCATGGAGTTCGCGGTATAAGCCCCGTGAATGGTGTAGTTGATCGAACTTGCGGGACAGGGGGTGCCAGGATCGGAACACCGAAGAGGAAACTGCAAGAATCCGGCCTGCGCGCCGAACGCGCAGCACGAGGCGAGCAGAGCGCCCGCAAGGACGCGCATATTCATGATGTCCTCCGTCCTGAATGAGGTCGCGAGAGGCACCAATGAAGCTCTCTCGATCGCTGACCGTACAGAGCATCAACGGCAGGATGGTCAGTTGGTTGCAGTAGCGCCAAATAATATTAACGATTGCGCGCCGAAGCAGGCGCTCCAGCCGGATATAGGTGGGGATACGGAGGGGGATACGGTATCGCTCCTTCGCCTTCAATTCGCTATCGCATTAGGTGCTCGTACCGCGCCATGACCGCACTCGGCCCATCAGTCTCGTGCCCGACTTGATAGAGATTTTTTCTCATTTCTCATTACCACTCGCTACTCGGCGCCGTCGGATCGTGTCCTTCCTCCCGCCCCGCACCGCCTCCGGCGATGTTTTCTTCTTCTTGTGCCGAGCCCTCCGCAGAGCGGCCTATGGGAGGCAAACTAACCCTCTCGGCATTCAATAATCGAAGCCGTTCAAAGTCCGTCCTCGAAAGCTCTGCTTCCTGTCTCAGCGCCCCAATCCGCACCGGAATAGACACCGCCTGCGGCGTCACGTTGCGGATGTGCGATGCGAAGTGAAGGCGCGGCTGCGAGAGGATGAACTCGGCCGTCGTCCGCATGTCGGGCGCGAGCGCCCGCGCGTCCTGCATCGAAACGCCCGAAACCATCTTGATCGAGGTGTTCGCCGCCAAGGACGCCCGCAGCGAAGACGTGCATTGGTCGAGGAACTGGTGCGCGAAGACGCACCCCACCTTGTACTTTCGTGCTTCAGTCAGAAGATCATCTATGTTGCTGTCGAAGTACGACGCGGCTTCGTCCACGATGAGGAAGGCCGGGCGGCGTTCATGCTCCGGTATGGCTGCTCGCTCCAAAACCGCTTGGAGCACAAGCGATATGAATATCCGTCCGAAATGCGAGGACGCGCCCTTGAGGAAGTCCTTGGCGGTGTCTACCAGGATGATCGAGCCCCGGTTCATCTCCTCGAACAGGTCGATGCGCGTCTCGGAGCTGGTGAAGAGCCGGGCAATAGCCGGGTTCTCGATGATGGCCTGGAGGCGGTAGCGGATCTGCTCCTTGGTCTGGACGAAGGTTTTCCCGCTAAAATCCTTCTCGAAGAATGTCCGCTGGATGGGCGGAAGCGACTGGATCGCCGCCTTGTACGGCGTCGCGTCCTCCATGAGGGCCATCATGTCGAGGATGGTGGCGTTCCGGCCCATGGTCTCGGGGAGCGCGAGCATGAGCCGTGCCACGAACTTGAAGAACACGCCCTGCTTGGCCGTGAGGTCCGCGCCTAAGAGGCCCGTAAAGAGGTAGTCGAAGGTCTGGATCACGCCAGCGGTGACCTGCTCCTTGGTGAGGTCGTCGTAGCTGCCGAGGCGAGAGCGGTTCACGTCGAAGATATTGAGCGCGGGTGGACGCTGGATGTCTTTCGGGGTGATGAGGAGGAAGCGGTCCCGGAATTCCCCATGATCCGGGTGGAATCGGTCCAAATGCGAGAGCTTGTTGATGAGGTCGCCCTGGCTGTCCACGATGATAAGGCTCGGGCAGTCCGGCGAATCGAAATCGTGGGCGATGAGGTTCTCAAGCAGCGTCGTCTTGCCCGCGCCCGTCCCGCCCACGATGTGCATGTGGCTGAAGCGGTCTTCATGGGTCAGCTTCAAGGGCACCGGCGCGAGAAACAGCTTCTGAAAGGGCGTGCCGGCAAGGTATTCGCCCACGAGCTTGTCCAGCGGCAGGTCGCTGTCCACGGGATACTTGTACGGCTTCTTGCGGGGCTGGCCCGGCACGATGCCCGAGGCGTCGCAGACGTTGCGGTTGAGCTGCGAGGTAACGTCCAGGAAGAGCCCGCGATCCAGGTACTGCGCCTCGCCCAGGGTGACGAGAAGCTGAGTGATGAGGGTCTTCGGGTCGGGGAGCGCGTAGACGAGCGGGACGGTGAAGGGCGAGGGGCCTTCCGCCTGGGGCAACACGTCGGCAAGCGCGCAGAAATTGCGCACGAGGCACTCATGCAAGAGCCGCAGCACGGTGTCCTGGTTGGCGAAGAAATACTCCTTGTGCCGGAGGAAGTTGCGGTATTCCGCGAACTCGGCAAGCGACATGCGCTCCAGGTCCGGCGGCGGCAGATCGAAGATGTACCGCTCGCCACGCAGGAGGGCATTGAGCGCCTCCCAGAACGAAGGCTTCAGCGCTTCCGGAACCTTCCACAGGAAGCGATCGACCTTGGCGCACTCATCTTCGGGGGAATATCGGAACGCCGCCTGCCGCGCGCTGAGCGCCGCGTATTGGCCCCTCACCTCCTCAACCTCACGGGCGCGCTCGTTGGTGAACCAGCGCGCGAAGGGCTTGTACGTCGTGGGCCTGCCGCGCCAGTCCATCATCTCATGTGCCCCGCAAGAGCAACGAAGAACACGAACCCGACGCTGGCGATGATGAACTTCACCGGCAGCGGCGCGTCCCGCCACAGCCTCCCCATGCTCGCGAAGAACGCATCCACTTTCTCGCTCATCAAAGAAGGGTAAGCGCCCTGCGCCGGTCCATCGTACGCATTCGCATACGAAGCGAACTCGGGAGACGCGGCGAACGGGGCTGTGGCTTCCGCTTCGGGAAACGGAGCTTGTGACGGGAGAGCAAGCGCAGGCTGGTCCGGAGAGGTGATGACCGTCGGGGTCTTGTCCGTGAAGTCGAGGAGGACGGCGCGGCCGTCGAAGGTGGCGGCGGTGTCGAGATAGGTGCGCAGGTTCTGGCAGGCGATGATGAGGGCGTTTTCGGCCTCAAGGAGCTCGTCAAGCGTCTTGCACTCGATGTGCTGGCCGCGCTGGAGCCCGTTGATTGAGATATTGAGATGGAGCGCGGCGAGCGCGAGGGAGCCGATACCACGCGTAATGCTCGCGGTCGTGCCGATGATGTGATCGATCTTCGCATTGATGAGGTGCCGCTGCGACGCTTCGCTGCTGTAGATGACCTGCCCGCCGAGCTTGTACCGATTGACGTTGGCCTGTTCCTCAGGCGTGAGATGCACCCTCGCGTCGAGGCAGAAGACCACCGCCTTCGACACGATGCCGCTGTCCCGCTGCGAGCGGACCAACTTAAGCTGCATGATTCCCCCGACCTGACAAAGATACTCTAGGATGCTATGCTTCGGCGATCAATCTGGCCTTGCAGCGCGTCGGAGGTCAAAGAAAGCTTGCTACTGAACCTATAGCGACATGGGCATGTTGCGCGTTCATCGCGCGATGCACGTTCTCTCAAGTCAGCAAATAGTTCAGAGATTTGGTGGAAAATGTCTTGGCAAAAAAAGATCTACAGATAGCGATACTCGGGGCAGGGATTTCTGGCCTTACCGTTGGCGTTCGCCTTATGGAACGGTCGTGGTCCAATGTAACTATATATTCGGAATATATTGCGGCGGACGGTCTGGAGAGGCGCCCTCTCGTATCGGAAGTGGCTTGTGCGCTATGGCTGCCGATATGGACCCGACAGAAAGAGGTTGATGACAGCTACCGAGCGCGAGAAGTCTACTGGAGCCGCTATTCGTTTAACAAATTTAAAGAGCTCGACTGCAGCTGCGGAATTGAGCTTGTTCATCACCGAGAGTTTTATACGGAAGCGGAAGTGGAAGGCGGGTTGGCAATTCCGAGCGAGCTTTCGAATATGCTTCCTGGATTTGTTGGGCAGCCTGTAGCTAGTCCACCACCGATGCCAAACGATATGCCAGCACTTACTTATGAACAGTCCTTTGAAACGTATGTCGTTGCGATGCCAGTTTATTTGTCATGGCTTGTTCACAGGTTTCGAGAACTGGGTGGAAAATTTGGATCCGGCATAATATTTCGATCTCTGGATGACGTTCGTCGAATTGATGCAAAGCTCTATGTAAACGCTTTGGGTCTCGCCGGGGGGCACATATTCGGCGATGCTACCATGGTCGGCGTTAAGGGGCAGGTTGTGTTGTGCCCTCCTGATCCAAACATCTGTTGTTCCGTTGGCGTCGGTGAATATTGCCTTATACCTCGCCGTGATGCCCTTGTTCTCGGGTCGCTGCTACAGCGCACATTTACGGACAGCAATCCCACTCAGGAAAACATCGACTTAATCTTGCGGGTAGTCCGACCATGGATCGCGTCCGGTCTGTTTCACCGACGCAATTCCACATCCGCCGGCAAGGGACTCAAAACGCCTTCGGCAAGAGCCTCGTCTGCGGGGTTACGTCCATTTCGACCATCAGGAATTCGTGTTGAGTTGGAGCAATTCGACCGCTTTTGTGTCGTCCACAACTACGGTCACGGCGGCGCAGGTGTCTCGCTTTCTTGGGGCTGCGCAGAAACGGTTGTCGACCTACTCAATGAGTTCGACAAATAGTCTTTGGTTTTCAATGCGATAACTATCCTCCCCGAAAGACTACGACCGGAATCTACGCCACTTCTTGAACTATTGCTTCGCCGACTATATCTATTTAGCGCCGCAACCTGGGGTGCGACATGAGCATTTCGACTCCTATAGTTGAAAGGACTGTAGCCACTGAGTCCGAACCTGCCAACGATTTGTTGATCCCCGACGCCTGCCCTTCGCAAGATAATTGGCTTCGGCTGATCTACGAGTTGGCTTGGACACAGTATTCTCACGAGGATGAGCTACGTCACAACAAGAATACGCTCTACATAACCATTCAAACCGCGCTGTTCGCTCTACTTCCTGCAACGGTCGCGTTCTCGTTAGGGTCCGCCAACAAAGGGCTTTCGGAAGTAGCTCCATACGTCCTCGGTATCCTCTTCATAGGTACTGCCATTCTTGGGCACATTGTAAATCGATATTGGGAAAACGTCGTTCGTTCAGGCAGAAGCTGGCTATATCTGAGATACGCGACCGCACGAGCAATCGAACACCAGCTCGGCCTCTCCGAATTCGGTCTTGCCGGAATGGAGCATCGTTGGGACCAGTATTGCAAAGTTAACAAGCCCACCAGTTTGGATGAGCGCTGCTATTTTCCCTTCAAAGAAATTCCGGACTTGCAAGACGTAGGTCTCTATCCAAAGCCCCCAATCGGCGAATCTCACGCCGCTCTGGGTATCGTTAGAGCGTTGAACTGGATTTGGCTTTTTGTTGGTGCGGCGGGGCTTGTGATGATTTTGGTCCAGACGGGGTTATCCGCGCTCGCGTTCAGTTTGGTATAGTGACGACTATGCGCTTCTTCCGCAGATCGACAGCTAGGAAAGCCAGCATGACGCTCCCGAAGACCTTGGTCGTAACCGTTCCAGGCATGATCGGCGAAGCGGACCTCAAACCTCTAAAGGGATTGAGCGAAGTCGTCTACACGGAAAAACCAAGCGTCACCCAAATCGAGCTTGCTGAGATGTGCAAAGGGTCTGACTACCTGATGCTCAACTACGATGTGGTGAAAAAGCTAGATGACGGTTTCTATTCCCATCCCAATGTACAGGCGATCAAAGCTATCTCAGTCGATATCACGGGAATGGAATGGGCAAATCCGCCGCTCGCAAAGGCCCACAATGTTCTATTGCTGAACGTTCCTCGATATTCAACGGAAAGCGTTGCCGAATCGACCTTATGCGAAGTTTTGGTCCATTCTCGCAAGATCCACGAAGCATACAAGGACATGATAAAAGGCCAGGAACCGCAATCTCGCAAAGGCATCAACCTGAAAGGTCGCACTGTCGGCGTGGTTGGGCTTGGAAGTATCGGCGGGCGCGTTGCAGAGATGCTGAATGCGCTGGGAGCAAACGTCATCGCGTGGAATAGAACGCCGCGCGATCAAACCGGCGTCACGTTGGTTTCATTGGAGAAGTTATTCGAGTTGTCCGAAGTAATTTGCATTTGCCTGAAAACGGTGACCAGCGGTCCAACGCCAACAGTCGGGTTCATCGGCGCCGATCTCCTGGCTAGGTGTCGCCCTGGGGTTATAATTGTGAACCTCGCGAGTAGACACCTGGTAGATCACGAAGCGCTCTTTCCTTTGTTGCGCGATGGACGCATTAGTGGGTATTCGGTAACCCGAAGTCAGAGCACCTTAGCGCTGAAGATCGCGTCGTTGGATTCGGTTAGCCTACCACCAGCCAATGCTTGGTATTCCGATGAATCGTTACAAGCTCTGAGGTTGATTTGGGTCGGCAATATTGTGTCCGCAATTCAGGGTAAACCTCAAAATATCTTTGTTGAATAGCGATGTCTCGACGCTACCTCGTCGGTGTTGATTCTGGTGGTACAAAGATCGATGTGCTTGTTGCAGATCAAAATGGGCGCGTTCTGTCCTTCGCGCGGGGTCTTGGAGGTATCCCAAGACGGATTGGTCATAGTGAATATCTGAACCGATTGCTAGCGATCATCAGGGTTGGCTTAGATGACGCCGTTCGCGGAGAAGCGGGCCGAATAGAATTTGAATTGGGCGTTGGATTGGCGGGATATGATTGGCTCTCTCAAAAAGCCGAGTTGGAAGCTTTAGTTGCAAGCATTCCTGGATGCAGTGAACTTCGATTAGTTAACGACACAACGCTGGCCCTAATCGCGGGAATTGAGAGCGGTCATGGAATCTGCGTCTCGGCGGGAACAGGCTGCAATTGTCGCGGGATCGATTTTGACGGGACTGAACATCGCGTAATAGGTACCGGCTATATGTTTGCCGAATACGGCTCGGCGATAAGTATTTCAGCGAAGGCCGTTGAAGCCATAGGCCACGAGTGGATCGGCCGCGGTCCTGCGACAACGCTCTCCCGAGAGCTGGTTTCTCAATCCGGTTGCTCGACTTTGGACGCTGTCATCGAGGACATTTCGGTCGGGAAACTTGTTATTGGGCCGGAGTTTGCGGTGAAAGTGATAGAGCACGCGAACGCTGGCGACGAAGTTGCTCAAGAAATACTTACTTGGGCCGCCTCGGAGCTATCTGAGCTTGTTTCAGCTGTTGCACATCAGTTCCCGGAAGGGCACCAGCCGGTCAACGTCGTCGGCGCTGGGCGCCTTCTCCGGGAGTCCTCGCCTCTTTGGCGCATGACTCGAGCTGCGATTTCCAATCGATTTCCGAAAGCACATATCCACGCTCTCTCCGTGCCCACCGCCCTTGGTGGTCTGATGACCACGACGTCGGGAACTGCCAGCGGATTCCGTAGCCGTTTGGTCAAAAGCTTTAGGGAACAGCCCACACTAATTCGACAGTGGCAAGCGTGAATATTCTCTTTGCTCCAATGGTCGGCGGACGTGGGCTTGGACCAATGACGCGATGCATGGCCGTGGCCGATGAAGCCCGTCGTCGCGGTCATTCTGCGCACTTTTTGATCAGAGAAGAATTTGTTTCGTTGGCTGAGCAGTTCGGCTTCAGTTGGACGTTGGCCGTGAAGCCTCAAAGGAAACAGGCGGGCCCGCCAATTGGTGACACGTGGACCGAGATCGCTGCGCATCTCGGCATCACCGACGAAGGCTATCTAGAAAAGACGCTTCGCTTGGAAACTGAAATCATTCGCAAATTTCGACCTGACTATGCGTTTATGGAATCCAACGTCACCCTTCCGCTCACATGCATCCAAAACTCTATTCCATTCGGAAGCACATTCACATGGGCGGACACAGCAGATTTGCGCCTCCACACACGCGAGATGTCAGTCGGATCGCTCGCCGATGCGATCCTGTTCCACAATCGCTATCTCGAAAGCTATGGCGTGGGGGCTATCGCCGATCTGTCCGAGCTGGTGACAAAGTTTGCGACCGTCATTACAGTTCCAATGATACCCAGTTTGGAACCTGAAATTTCCACAAAGGAGCAGTTCGCATTCGTGGGCCATCTCCTCTTTGAGCCGCTCGAATATCAGGACATGCCTTTGAAAGTAAAGCGATGCGGAGATGAGAGTGCTTGCCTCT
This sequence comes from Alphaproteobacteria bacterium, assembly GCA_021325375.1. GTDB lineage: Bacteria > Pseudomonadota > Alphaproteobacteria > Micropepsales > Micropepsaceae > Rhizomicrobium. The sequence continues at coordinate 58,605 of JAJPHG010000025.1, forward strand.
ATGTCTATCTTTCCACTAGCGATGTTTCGAGAGCAGTTTGGTCCAGCTCGTTAGACGCCCTTTCCAAGTCCGGCATCGGTCTAATTGCCGCCGGCACGAGCGGTAGCTCTTCAGATTGGCTGCCTGGGGGAACGGCAATGTCGAAGGCCGACGTTGTTCTACACGCTGGCACCGCCAATACCATGATGCTTGCAATCAAGCATGGCGTGCCGCAGCTTTTGCTACCGCACAACGATTCCGAACGCCTGTATCATTCGGAAAAACTTGCGTTAGAGGGAGCCGGCGAGATCGTTGAGGAAGAAATCCTCGGAGACGAGGAGCGCTTCCGTTCAAAAGTCTTATCGTTGGCGTTCGAGCCCAAGTTTCAAGAGGCTTCGCTGCGATTGTGCAATCAATTGGAGCAATATAACGGCCCGGCTCAAGCTATGGATTTGATCGAGGCAGCAAGGTGATTTTGCGCCCTCACAAATTCGACGTTTGCGTCGAGTACGGCCATGTGTATGCGGATCGTACGGGACTATTTGACGACGCGCAGCTATGCATGAGCGCACACGCGGGCTCCCTTGTCGCCGACAAACTGGCCCGGTTGGGTATCAGTGTCCGGCGCGTTGTTCTATATGATGACGATCTTGTCGCTCCAGAATTCATCATGCCGTCAGCTAAGAAACTCTTATCTAAGCTGGCGGAAAAGCATCAACCCGATTTTCTGTGTTTTGAACATCGTCTCCAATCATGCAGTAGGGGTATGGATGCCCTAGTGGGGAAGCAGGAAGGTGCTCGCCTTGCAAAGGAGATACTTCACTACTCCTCGAAACATGGCGCATATGCCTGCTCACACAACGTGGCGCTGTGGCATTTGTATCGCCTGGGTCTGCTAAGCTGCTCCGACCAAACCGCTTGCTGGCGAGTTGAGCCTTGGGAAGCGGTGGCAGCAGAGGCGTTCGGTTCGGCACAAATCGCGGTATCGATCCTAGACCCCGTCTTCATGGAAAGCGAAGATCGAGCGGACCGCGAAGTGCTGTCAAAATGCGAACGTGAAGTACGAGATCGAATAATTCGGTTTTGTATTGATCCAGTTCGATCAACTAATGATGACAGTCGTTACGCAGCTCTCGTCCAGCAAATTCAGGATGCGCTATTAAAGCGCTCGAAGCTGACATAAGCCTGAGCTACCGCTCATCAGCCCAGCTTGTCGAATATCAATTTCAGTGTCGCCTCGATCCTCTTCTGAACCGCGTGAGCGTCCGCTTGCACTTTCAGCAACGTCTCAACATCGTCTTTGATGGAGTCGATCTCGTCCAAGTCGGAGAGCGTGAGGGTAGACTCAATCGAACTTACGTCTGAGGCTATCGAGTCTACCTTGTCTGCTAGCGTGTCGAGGAAGCCCTCCTTCTCCTCGGCGGTGGCGGCCGCTACGCCGAGCGTGCGAAACACCGGGGAGGAGTACTCGGTCCTGCCGCCCGCGATTGCTGCGATGTATCGCTTCAGCTCCCTCTTGCACTCGTCGTTCGAGTCCGGATCGGACAAGTCGAAGACGATGGTTCTCTCGTCCTTGAGGTCGAACGGGATGTGGTCAGCCCTATCAATAAGATGGATCGAGACCTTATTGAACGCATGCCGCACGGCGAGTTCGTAGGCGACATTTGCGTTCGATCCTGTGAGGTCTGCGATCACGAGATCCGCGTTGTAGAGCAGGGAAATGATCTGGTGGGTGATGGAGCCAGGGTGAGCTAACTCGTCCGCGCGGACTATCTTATACTTCCTACCTAAAACCTCGCGCAGGATGTAGCGCTGCACCTGGTCAGCACGTTTCCTCTCCGTAGAGCCGGGCTCGCCGATTGGTGTAATGAAAAAGCAGATTTTCTGGGCGCTGCGTGGTCGGGTCATTCGAGCCACTCTTTAAGATCATCCGCCGATTCTTGAGAACCTGCATGTGTTAAAAGTGCGACGAAAATCCAATATCTCGCAACACGACCTTGACTGATAGCTGTGGATGAATAGCGGCGCTTCAGCGCTTGCGCGCACGCTCGCATCAGTAGATTGAACAAGATGATGAAAAGAATGCTATTCTGAAACAATATGGGGGATTTTGTTTCAAAGCAGTCAAGGAAGTCAAACAAAAAGAATAGACACGCTCACGCGGGAATAGCCATGAATGGAGGCATGGATTGGTCTTTGTTTGACGAGCGCGGACGCCGCAAATACCTAGTCCCCACCGAGCGCGCGGCCTTTCTTCGGGCAGCGCTGCAAGTACGGGGGAAAACGTCGAGCTTCTGCGCCGTTCTCGCGTTCAGTGGTGCGCGGGTATCGGAAGTGCTGGCCCTCACGCCCGAGCGCATAGACGAAGCGAACGGGTCAATCAACTTTGAGACGTTGAAACGCCGAAAGAAGGGCATCATCCGGGCCGTGCCGGTTCCCCGAAATCTGCTGTTCTATCTGGATGGTGTACATCACTACAGCGAAGCGCGAGGTGATCCTGCCAAAGCGCGCCAACGCCTTTGGACATGGAGCAGGACGACGGCATGGCGTCGCGTTCGACAGGTGATGCAACGCGCGGCGAACCCAAATTATCTCTGTACGCCAAAAGCTTTGCGACACGCCTTCGGTGCCGAGGCGGCACTTAATCAGATACCGCTTACGCTCATCAAACGATGGATGGGCCATGCTCAACTCGAAACCACCGAGATCTACACCTCGCTTATCGGTGAGGAAGAACGCTCGCTTGCACACCTCACATGGCGTCGAGTTTCAAAGAAGTTTCGTCATTGAGTAGGTGACGAGGAACGGACCCCTGCAAGTTTGACATAGCCAAATCGCTAAGCCGTTATCAATGTTAGGTTATTAGTCATCTCTCACGCACCGTCCGTCGCCAGTTAACAGAGCGCGGAATTTGCTGCTAGCCTATGCCCGCGAAAGTTGAGAAAGATATTTGCTGAATTCATTCAGCGCGGGGGCAACGATGGAAATTCAGAGTGATCTAATTATTCTCCCTCCAAGTAACCACCTCCCGCTTCCTTGGTCGGTAAGAGGGCCGTTGGGATTGCAGACCGGCGCTGAAGTCTCGATCATGCTTGTTCAGAGCAATACAGGGGGCGAAGGCCTGCCGGACATTGTAGTCACTCCGCTACAATCCGAGTACCTGGATGCGACCTTTGCTTTGGAAATCGAGTTGGGGGAACGCGCCGGAGCTGTCACTGATCTTCTAGCTTGGCTGGGTGACGGTATCGCCCAGAGATGCAGCAATAACATGAATATCGTGCTTTCTGAGACGATCACCCTTGAGGGGCGCAATAAGCACAAGATGCATGTGGTGATGGAACCAGCATCAGACAAGAGCGACATCCTAGAGAGCCAGATCCGACAGATAATGGAGGAAATTCAACAATCTCACGCCGATGTTCTGAATTACCGCATCAATCCAGTTTATCAACTCGACAAACTTAGCTTCATGCTTCAGCAGACGGTTCCAGTGAAGCATGGCTGGATTAGATATGGTGATTGGAAAAAGAGAATACAGGAGAAATTCCCTAACGCTGATGAGGTCTATGACCTCTCAAGGGTGGTCGTGTCATCAAATCCCGACCAGCGGCTACTTCGATACATCATACCTAAAAAAGGCGTTATCGAGCTAAAAGTGCCACACCGAAATCGACCGGGCGCGCTTAGAGAAATTTCACGAGTTATCGGCGGTCAAGGGTACAATATTTTATCGTCGCGCCTTTCAAGGACACCTCCAACGGAGCGAACAGCAAAAACATCCGTTTTTGTTGCCGCCTGCGAGCCGTTGAAAGCTGGCGGTCAAGTGAAAGAGACTGACTTCAATGAACTTCGTTCAAAGTTGAGAGCAATCGATTCGAAATACAGTATCGATGCTATTACTATCAACGAGGGGAAGCTCGCGGAGAAGTCTCTCTTTCTCACACCAAAGAGGAAAGAGCTTGTTCAAATAGACACAGAAATTGCCGTTGAACGTGCGCAGGTGAGAGAGGAGGCGAGCACAAAGTTTTTTTTTGAAGCACGGTCTTCATCCAAAGAAGTTTGTTTTCTTGTCCAAGCGCTTTATTGATGCGGCTGCAAAGCATCGGGCGGTTTATGAGGAGCAGGAGCGAAGTGTGAAGGAAATCGTGAGAGCCATCGAAGCATGTCAGTGCGCGGTGATCGAAGCGGCAAATCCGGGGAAAGACGAAAACAGATACTATGATATCCAGGTATACAGGGCTGTATTTTCGCGGCTTTGGGCGAGTGACGCCTGTGCCGTCCTCGCTCTGAATGAGGATGGCACAGGTCACTTGAGTCTGAGCATCGCTCACGAGATTGGCTTCTTCTCCGGCAGAAACAGGCCTCTTAGGGTATTTACGTCAATCACCCGAGACAAAGACCCCGTATTTGGGAATATCGTGGGTATGAATCGAAGCACATATGCTGATGGTGATGCGGCTTTTGTCCCGGATGGTGTCGACTGCTTGTACCTTGTGGCCAAACGTTGGGTCGAGAGCATCGCAGACACGTGATGACGGCTCTTAGTACTTCGCGTGCGTGATGTCCTCTGGCCCTTTTTGAGCGAAGGGTAGTGTTCACCCACAGTTGAAACAAAATCCCCCATATTGTTTCAATCTCGGGGGTCGCCATGGCTTGGCTCGCTCGTGCGCTGGCTGCTTTGCTCGTCCTCGGCGCGGCGGGCTGCGGAAAGTCCTCCGCAGGGAATGGCGCCGGTGGCGGGACCGCAGGCGCCACGCCTGATCCCGTCGCGGCAAAAATCACCATTAACGTGGGGGCTCCGTTCTACGTCGCCATGTCGCGTGGCGAGGGCGCCCAGGACGGCATCTACGCGACCATGCTGGATGATAACGGAGAGCTCGGCCAGGGCGTCGGAGGCTGGGCGATGCTCGTCCCTCCCACCTATACCGCTGACATCGCCAAGACCAAGTGCTTCCCGGAGAAACTCAACCTCGCATCCGTCCCCGACGCCGGTTGGATGATGGCGCGCGTGCTCCAGCACGTCGAAGGTGCCGTGTTCGACAAGCAGGGTCAGTCCTATATGCCCGTCCCGAAGCTCTTCTCGACCTATCGCTTCTGGGCCACCAACGGGGACCGCTGGTGCGGGACCTGGTTCTATTACTATTGGGGAAACTTCAAGGCCAAGTCCGTGGCGCTCGTCAACGAGTTTCAGGCGCCGGACCCGAAGACCGGGGCCCTCACGACCATGCGCAGCTACAAGATCGTGGCCGAGTTCGTCCCGACCAAGGAACTATCGTCTGTGCTTCCGTCGGGCACTACCTTCGGCACGTTCACCTGGATCATCGTCCTTGAGCGCGACCCCGTTTCCACAGTGTGGTTCGTGCTCCGCCCCGATGGCGCGGTCGCCTGGACGCCGTAGTCCAGCCGTCGTCGCGCGCGTATGAGCCTCGGGACTAGGGGGCCGCATGAGTGAGGGAATAAATACTCCTCGGATGCTGCACCACTTCCGTTGCAAGCCATTGCTTAGCGCGCTCCCGCGCATCGTTCCTCTGTGCTTCGGTCAGAGACGGTTCGAGCTTGGCTCTCAGCTGTTGCGCCGTGGGGTCGCCCTCACTCGACGCGATGACTGCCCACATGTAGGCCGTCGGGATGTCCTTCGTCGTTCCCTTTCCGTCGCGATAGAGTACCGCAATATACATCTGGGCGTTCTTGTAGCCCTGCTTCGCGGCAAGCAGATACCATTTCATCGCTTCGCCATAGTTCACCGGGACATAGTTTCCCCGGCGATTGAACATGCCCATGAAGTTCTGAGCGTCGGCAATTCCTGCCGTCGCCGCGCGGTTGAGAAGGTCATATCCCTTGCCAGGGTCGCGCGCGATGCCCTCGCCACGCCACATCATCTTGCCTACGTAGTACTCCGCCACCGGGTCTCCTTGTTCCGAGAGCGGCGTCAGCACCGCGAGCGCCGTTGCGTAGTCCTTACGGCCGTACGCCTGCGCCCCGCGAATATCGTCCGGTGAGGCGATGACGGTTGCGGGCTGCTCGTCAGGGGTGGATGGCCGAGGGCCGGTATCATGACTAACCAGGGGCTGCGTCGGCGTCGAGGTAGAGGGCGCTTGCTTTTGAGTTGGTGTCGTCCCTGAGGAGCTTTGCAGCGCCATCGTCTCTTTGACGATCTGGATGACGAGCTCTCTAGTCATGAGATAGGTCGCAAAGAGCGCTATCACGCCAGCGGCTACCACGAGATAGATGTTCTTACGGTATCTCTCGTTGAAAAGAATTCCCGACGACCCGACGAACAACACAGCCGCGATGATATCGACTATCCACATATCTGAGCCCCGCCCGATGCTCCTTGCGCGATTCCGTTCTATCGCAGGGAGCATCGACAATAAAGCTCCCGCGCTGCGGGAAGCGCCGTTTGAAGGTCTTTGGACAAGCAGAAAGCAAGCCTCGGCATTGCGCCGAGGCTTGGGATTAGGGCTGGCCGCTGCCAGCGATCACCCGCAGATATTCCACCGCTTGCTGTGCGAGTGCCGCCGCCGCGAAGATGGCCCGATTGTCCCGATTGAGAAGGTCAAGCCAGTGCGAGATATACGCGGCATGATCCGGGCGCGGCTCGTTCACGAGACGGAACGCCGAGCAGAGAAACGCCGCCCCAAGCTCGGCAACCAGTTCCTCAAAAGCATAGTCCCGGTCACCGAACCGCTTTCCATTCACGCGATCGAGCCGATGCGGGGCGCCCGTCCAATGCGTCAGTTCGTGCAAAAGGACGGCGTAGTACGCCTCGGTAGGTGAGCTGGTCGGCGTGCCCCGGAAGTGCTCCGGCAGCGGCATGGCGATGTGGTCGCCCTGACGGTGATAGCAGGCAGTATGGCCGCCATGCCGAATGTCGGCCTTGGTCGCTTCCACGAACGCCGCGATCTGCTCGTTCGTCTCGACTTCCGAGCGGCAGGGCGGCGCCGGCACGTCCCAACCTTCCACCTGATACGCATTGAAGACGTGCGAGTGCCGCAGAACGATGCGGGGCGCGTCGGCTTCGTCCGCTTCGGGCTCCGCGTCGCCGTCGAGCTTCTTGTAGAAGATGATGAGGGAGCCGCGCTCGCCCTTCCTCACCTGAGCGTCGAGCTTGCGCCATTGCTCGTAGCTGGCCCAATACCCGGAGGGATAGAGCTTGGTCGCCGCCTGCGCCCACAGCGCCACCACGTTGATGCCGTGGTACGGCATCTCGGTAAGGGCGTTCTGAGGCATGGAAACGGGGACCACGCAGTCGTGCCAGGGCATGACGCAGGTTCCGGCCCCCGCCTCGATGGCCGCGACGATCTGCGCGGTCACGGCCTCGTACACGTTCGTTTTGGATGCGGAAAGAACTGCGCTTGCCATAAATACCTCCCATGCACAGCGGGAGCGCCGGACCATTCCGGTGCTCCCGAATGCCGGGGAGGTCGGGCAGCTATGATTTGGTTCGGTTGACTGGTTTGCTCGTCACGGCAAAGTGCGTGATCGCGAGCGCAACGGCATCGAATAAGCTCTGGCGGACATCCTCGCTCTCGCCCCATCGCTTGCGTTCGCGCGGCAAGCGGTGACGGAATATCTCGATCTGATCCGCGACCGAAAGCGCAATGCCGTGGCGGGTCTTGCTCCCGCAATGCTCGAAGCATTCGCGTACCGTGTCCCGGCTATAGATCGGCGTGTGGATGCCGCGCCCATTCGCCAGCCGGATCATCCGGTGGCAGAGGTCACGTATGCGCTCATGGCGGCGCGAGGGGCGTTGCTCGAATTGCTCGAATACGACCACTGTAGGTTTGTAGCGGTCCAACAGCCTTTCGAAGCGCTCCAGCGAATGGGCACTCCGTTTCGCCTTCACGGTCGCGAGGCCCCAATCCACTGGCATAAGCGGACCTTCAAAGAGCGCCCACCCGAACCCGCGTGACGTGGGATGAATGGCAAGTGCGAGCCCCGGCTTGTGGCGGGCGGTCATAGATGGTTGTTGTTAGGCTCTGAGCGCCTGATCATTTCGGACAGGAGCTTCAGCTTCCGCTTCGAGGCGGCATCACCCTGTTCTTCAAGCCGTACTGAGAACGACGAGGCGCGACGCATGATAGTTCGCTCCGCTTGCGCGTAGAGCGCGGGAAATGCTTGGCGCGCGTCCTGGCCGAATATGACCTGAACGCCGAGCATCAGGTTTTTCGTCGGTGCGAGCGCCTGGCTTTCGAACTTGGACAATGCGCTTTCGGTGATGCCGAGAAGGCCCGCGAGCTCAAGTTGGCTAAGGCCCCACTGCAAGCGGAGCGTTCTGAGGTAATTGGGTAGTAGCGGTGACATGGCAACAAGCAAAATAAAAGCGGTCCTGGTGGACCGGTGTTATCCTCCCAAGATGCAGAATGCCGCGTAAGGCGGCACTTCTTGACCTGTGGTAAACCCCAAACCAAGCGGAGGGACGGCGGGAATATACAAATCGCCCATCATGGAAAAATAAAATCTCTCTCAAAAGTTCATCAACCCGACGATGGTGGAATAGCCGCTCATACCTGAAACCTCGCGGCAAGCGCTTCCACTTTCGGCTTCTCGGTCGCGGGAATTGCATAGACGCCCACGCTCTTGCGCGTCGTCAAATGCAGTCGCGTTCGCACCATATGCCCAATCCAGCGATTTGATCTCGGCCCGCCATATTCTGCGCCGTGCTCTCGATTGAAGCGGTCGGCAACATCTTTCAAGGCCACACTTGCTCCATCCGCAGAGGCGAAGGCATCACCGATAGCCTTGATAATTCGAGCTTCGACGGTCTCGCGCTGTTCGGCCAGCGTCGCTTGGTATTCTTCGACGAAAGCGCGTTGGATTTCGGAGCGTAGGGCGGTGTCGTCAATAAGGCTCAAGAGCGGAGCAGCAGTCTGGTTGAGACGCGGCTCCACGCCTTCCATAAGGGCGGCCGGGTCCGCTTTGATGGAGAAGAAGTTGCAGAACCGGAAGTGAAGGAGGCGGTTGCGGAGTGCCAGCGCCTCCGCTTTCATGGTGTCCGGTAGCTGTATAGCAATGTCCGCGCGCAGCTTCGATCTCCCGGTCTCCTCGGTGAAAAAGCGGCTTTCGAGGGCGCGGTCGTCGAACGAGCCCCGCATGGCGACGATCTTGGGACCGAACACCTTGAAGGCTTTCGGGTTGAATTCCCTATGCCTGTTCACAACCGTTCTAAGCACCGGCATTCCCCGCACGGTCCCGTTATTGAGGATCTTCACAATATCCGCCCGCGCGTCGCTATACGGCAAATCGGCTTCGTCGAAGAGAAGCGTGCCGCCGAAGGCGTCGAGCGTGTGGAAGATCGGGGATGTCGTGGACGCCCCGCTGGCCGAGAAGGCTTTGTAGCAGAGGGAGCCTATGGTCATCAGGGCACGCGTCTTGCCCGTGCCGTATTCGCCGCGCAGGCGCAGATAAGGCACCTCGTTGAAAGCGTCGTGAACCCAGGTGAGGAGGACGTAGTACGAGGCGATTTTGGCGAACAGCGGCGAGAGATCGACATAGCGATGCAGATACGCCTCGATGTCTGCGATCAGTTCCTCCTTGGTGAAGAACTCCGACGGCCCCGACGGAAGCAAAACACACTCATTGGCAATGAGGTTGTTCGTTGGGGAGTACGGCATAAGGACTTCCCCGCTATCTATGCGAACCTCACGCTCGACATTCCAGAGGCCATCGAAGCGCGAGAGGGCTAACCCGGTCGTCCGCTTTGCGGGGTCGTAGACAAGCTCAATGAGCGTTCGATCTTCACACACACGCGAAACGGTCGGCGTAGGCCGCACATCCTGGCCTGAATGTTGTTCGTTGCTCATATCGGCAATGGTGAGAGCAACGGTCAATTCGCATAAGGCTGCACTTATTGAGTAGCGGTCACAAAGTCCCGCCTTATGCGGATGCCAACTACGCGCGAATATGCGTCCATGAAAAAGAAACAACCGGAGCGCCGTCCCGGCGAATTATTCGTGGACCGCTATATGCCGAAGGCGTCTGAGGAAGCGCGCGAAGAAGCTTATGCGAACCTGCGAGCGCTCGTGGCGCTGCTGGTGCGAATAGACGAGCGATTGGCGATCGAAGATCGGGAACGGCACGATTCGCGCGAATCCTGATGGCGCGGTAGATTCCGATTACCGGACTAACCACCGGCCTATATGAAGCCCTACTTCGGCTATATCCGCGTTTCCGACAAAAAACAGGAAAAGGGCGTATCCCTCGAAGCCCAAAAAAGCGACATCGAGAAGTTCGCCGCGCAGCGCGGCTTCCATGTTGTGGCTTGGTTTGTCGAGGTCCAGACCGCTGCTAAGGCCGGTCGGGGTGTGTTCCTGGGGATGCTCGCACGCTTGGAGAAAGGCGAGGCGCAAGGCGTCATCATCCACAAAATCGATAGGGGCGCCCGCAATCTCGAGGACTGGAACAATCTAAGCCGCCTCTTTGACCGAGGCATCGACGTGCAGTTCGCTCATGAGCCGATCGACCTAAAGTCGCGGGGCGGTCGGCTGTCGGCCGACATCCTGGCCGTCGTTGCCGCGGACTTCATCCGCAACAACCGAGAGGAGGCCAAGAAGGGCTTCTACGGGCGCCTGGAGCAGGGCGTCTATCCGCTTCCGGCACCTATCGGATACCTCGACAGGGGCGCGGGTATTCCCAAGGCGATCGATCCGGCAAAGGCGCCGTTTATTCGTCAGGCTTTCGAGTTGTACGCGACCAACCGATATACACTGTCTCAGCTACGGGACGATCTGAAAGCGCGAGGACTTCGCTCCAAGAGCGGCAAAGCACTTTCCAAAGCCACGCTCTCAAAGGTGCTCCACAACGCTTTCTACATCGGCCTTATCCATATCGGAAAGGCTGGCCGAACGTTCAGGGGCAAGCACTCGCCGCTGGTGTCCAAGGCGACCTATGACCGGGTACAGGTTATCCTGGCTGACAAGACTGCGTTGCGCTCGGTCAAGCACGATTTCTTGTTCCGTCGCCTCATCACCTGCGTCAAGTGCGGTCTCCGCCTCGTCGGGGAGCGGCAGAAGGGTCGAAATACCTACTACCGCTGCCACTCCGAAACCTGCCGTGGCACGAGCATCCGAGAGGACTATATCGACGATGCGCTCCAAAAGTTGCTCAGGCTGCTCATATGCGACGAAGCCGAACGGAGGGAGTTCAGGGACTTCGTGGAGGTCGAGCGCAAACACGTCACAGAAGAGACCGCCAAGCTGAGAGCTGCGCTCGATATGCGTCTTGCGAAATGCTCCGACCGCCTCTCTCGCCTCACCGACGCCTATATCGACCAGATGATCGACAAGGAGACCTTTGAAGCGAGAAAGCACGGCCTCCTGGGCGAGGAGCGGAACCTGCTGGATCAGGTCGCCGCGATCTCCGCTAGTGAGCTTCCGCGCGGCAAGGCGTTCAAAAAACTCGAACTCGGAACTGCCGCGTATTCAGGCTATATTTCCGCAACTGTCACCGAACGCCGCGAGATCATGGGCCACGTGACCTCGAACTTCGGTGCAGACGGAAATAATCCAGCAATTACGCTGAAATCTCCCTATCAAGAGATCGTTAAATGGCGAATATCGCAAAATGGTGGCCCGTGTCGTGGCACGCCTAAGCAACGCGCCAAGAAATTGCTGGATATAATCATCGCGGTTGACCAGAAAGAAAATAGCGCAGGCGTCAACCCGCCCGTGAGAAGCAACCGTACTCGGAGGCCAAACATCCCGACGCTTGAAAGTCCCCAACATCCACACGTCTAGCACGCTGTGATGGTGCGGCCGGCGGAATTGTGCGCGCCTGCCCTTAACAAAGGCGTGCACCGGATTTCGGCCGAGCCGCTGCCGACATGACTACAGGTCAAAAAGTACCGCCTTACGTCGCTAAGGCTCTGTCGGCACGATGGGACCATGCCATCAAACAACGAGGTCTCGTACTTCGCTCGGACCAATCATCACAACAAGTCGATACCATTTGGCATCAAGGAGGCAGACCGCCTTTCGCACATGTACGTGATCGGCAAGACCGGCGTCGGTAAGTCCACGCTGCTGCAAACGATGGCATTGCAGGACTTCACGGCAGGACGCGGCTTCGCGCTCGTTGACCCGCATGGCGATCTCGTAGAGCCGCTCGCCAAGGGCATCGCCATCCTCGACCCCGAGCGGCTGGTCCACCTGGACGCCACCAATCCCTTTCAGCCATACGGATACAACCCGCTCCGGCGCGTCCGCGAGGACAAGATTCCGCTGGCCGTCTCGGGTCTCCTCGAAACGCTCAAGAAGCTCTGGCCCGACGCCTGGGGCGTGCGAATGGAGCACGTCCTGCGCAACACCCTGTACACGCTCCTAGAGCGCAGCGACTCTAAGCTACCCGACATCTTGCGGCTCTATTCGGATGACGATTTTCGCAAGGAGGTAGTCAAAGACATTCGCAACTCTGTCGTGAAGGAGTTTTGGGAAAGCGAGTTCAACGAATACCCGGCCCGGCTCCGGGCCGAAGCTTGTGCGCCGATCCAGAACAAGCTTGGGGCGTTGCTGTCCGACCCAATGCTCTACCGTATCCTTGTGGAACCGGAGATTGACTTGCATTTCCGGTCTCTCATGGACCAGGGAGTGATCCTACTCGTCAACGTATCGAAGGGGCGGCTCGGGGAGGACAGCTCTCTGCTCCTCGGAAGCCTGGTGGTCTCGACCCTTGGCCTGGCGGCATTCAGCCGTGCGGAAAGCGAGCCGGATACACGACGGCCCTTCTTCGTCTACCTCGACGAGTTCCACAACTTCACGACGCTCATGCTCGCAAACATGATGAGCGAGCTACGGAAGTACGGCGTGGGGCTCGTGCTCGCGCATCAATACTTGCACCAGCTAGAGCTGGACATTCAGCACGCGGTGATCGGCAACGCGGGGACGTTGATCTCTTTCCGCGTTGGTTCGGAGGACGCATCGCTCCTCGCGAAGGAACTTCAGCCGAAGTTCGAGGTGATGGACCTCATCAACCTCCCGAACCATTCCATGTATCTCAAACTCATGATCGACGGCACGCCGAGCGAGCCCTTCAGCGCAAACGCCATCCGCATGAGCGGATGAGTTCTTTCGCGTCCTTCATGGGCACGAAACGCTCGGCGCATCTTGTGTGATACCCGCATGCGCGACTTGCACAGGCGGCTAGCTAGCAGACCGCGCTCAAGTCAACCGCGCGGGGAAGCGCACCAGCCCGACAAGACGAAACCAAGCGGTCGGGGTGCATTCGAACGAGCAACTATCTTGACGGCCTACCCTTGTGGTTGGCTGTCCTTTTATGTGACTCGGTCAAGACAGTAGGACCAGTATGATTCGCGACCGGCTATCACCAATTCGGGTATTTCAGCCTTTTTTCGATTGTGGGCTAGCGAGATCTCGTGCCGAGGAATGTGGCAGACAGAAAATGCCTGTCATGCGCCATTGAAATTGGGAAAAACGACAATAAAGTCATCGCCTTGAAATGGAGCAGCTGGAATGTCGCGCCGATCACAATTCCGCATACAGCGGGATACCTCTCTCTCCGTTTCGGCAAACGAAATTGGCGTTGCGAGGCGAATCAGCATATTTGTAAAGAAGGCCCCGCCCAAGCCCACTAGAGTCTTCGATACATATTGGCGCTTTGCGACAGAGCGACAGCGCATCTTTCATGCACGGGCTGCGGGACAGAAAGGGCCTTGGACAGACGACCCGGTTTTGATTCAACATAAATTCACAAACGCATATCGAGCGTCGGATCGAACTAGCCAATATCTAATTCGAAACGTCATCTACGCTGGCCCCGATGATTGGGAGTCAACGCTCATTCGCGTGTTGCTTTTCAAGATATTCAACAAAGCGCAAACCTGGGAGCTGCTTGAGACAAAGCTTGGCAATATAACTGCACAGACCTTTTCTGCTGCTCGCATCAACGATGTCCTAGATGAAGCAAGCGCACATGGGCAAAAGATCTACTCAAATGCCTACATCATGCCGAGTGGTCCCGCGAACATTCGAGAATCCAGGAAGCATCGGATGCACACCGCCCTGCTCGAAAGTATCCTAAGAGGTCCAATCGGAAAAAATTTGACTCAGTCGAACTCGATGGAGCGTGCGTTTGGTGTGTTACGCGGTATACCAGGTTTCGGTCCTTTTCTAGCTTTCCAGTTTCTGATTGACCTGAACTACACACCATTTCTGAATTTCTCCGAAATGGACTTTGTGGTTCCCGGTCCTGGCGCGCGGGACGGTATTCAAAAGTGCTTCTCAAACCTGGGCGACTATGATGAGACAGGCACTATTGCGTGGGTAACAGATCGTCAGGAGCAGGAATTCAGTGACCGCGACTTGAACTTTCAGTCACTTTGGGGCCGGCGCCTGCAGTTAATCGACTGCCAAAACTTATTTTGCGAAGTCGACAAGTATGCTCGGGTAGTACACCCCGATGTCCTTGGTCTTTCAGGCCGGACTCGAATTAAGCAGAAATTTGTGCCCAACATGAATAGGTTCGCGCCCTGGTTTCCGCCCAAGTGGAACATCAACGAACACATACCAATGCTCTAGCGACCGCTCGGGCCTTCGCGAGAATAGGTGAGGCTCTGATTTTCAGCATCAAGAAGCAGCCAGCCGCCGCGATTTGCCATCAGCTCACGGAAGGCCTCAAAGCCCACAAGTATGGCCCGCTGCCATTCGTGCAGTTCACACGCGCTGACTTCAAGATTGCGAACCATTCGACCGATAAATTTCAGCAAATTGTGGTCAATTCTGGTCAGTCCTCGAAGCATCGAATGGCCGAGCGCATAGTTAAACACGGTATGCGCAATGGCCTCCTCGATAATAATCGCTCGGGCGCCGTCCTCAGCTTCATCTTTACGAGGATCGCTTTTGCGTTTTGCACGAAAGATGGCCCGTGTGACGGGCGACCATCCTAGAACGGCAGCGTAAGCGAGATGAAACGCGTCGTGGTACCGGTAGCCGTCATCGTGAAAGGAATTGTCAGTCAGACGGTCTCCGATATTGATGTCGTCAACACGCATAATGACTTCCACGCGCCCGCCGCCTCGCGATCTTTCTAGGAATTGAATGTCGAGTTTACGAGGCAGCCGCTCATATCGTGGTGATTTTGGACTATCGAAGAGACGCGCGGGACCGGGAGTGTCCGGCCCAAACATGCCTTTCACCTTTCGCAAATTGGTTTCTAATATCTCGGAGAGCTTGAGCTTTTGCTGTCGGATTGCCTGTAAGGTCGCAGCGCCAGCGGCGCCGACGCATCGCGCCAGTCGCTTGCGCTGCACATCGGTAAGCGTAGACGGCAAACTCTCAAAAGCTTCGGTCAGGGGCGTAATCGTCCGCACCATTGCATAAATGTGCCCGAAGGGCGGTTTCCCTGGGCGCGGGGGCTTTGCCTCAGCAATAAGCGTATCGAGTTGTAGCTCATAGTGGCTTGCTATCGCGCAAAGATACCAAAGGACATCACCGAACTCCTCTACAAGGTTCTGGCTGCCGTCCGTATACGCTTTGCCGTCGCGCAAGGTCTTCTTGAGTTCTGAAACGAGCGAACCTAGCTCGCCAATGACGCCGAAAGCTGGAATATGGCGCTTCCTTGAATCACGCCAGTTGACCTGCGCTGTTTGGACCGCTTCCTGTTGGTATCTGCGAAGGTTCACGCAGCCTCCACCACGGCACCGTTGCGAGTAGCTTGACACTCCCTGATGAGCGCCGATACTTCAGCGCGGGACCAGTTTAGATTGCTCTCAAATTGCTTGTCCTCCAGAACTGCCATAGTTGCATGACAAACCAGCGGGCCAACGGGAATTCCCGCTTCATGTGCGATGGCGGCTTGGAGGCGAGCCAAGCCGAGAAAGTTTCCCAAAGCCTTTTGGACGAAATACTGATAGCGGTACAACGCCGTGAGATAGAGTTCCCCGTTCTCCCCCAGCTTAAGGCTTATATGGCTGAGGCATTGGCCGCCGCGGTGAGCGTTATGGTCGTCCTCTGCTTCATATAGCTTGAGGTCCATCGCTTCGAAGCCGAGATCTAGCTCGTAGATGGCACGCATGGCGTTGCCGCTTTTCACCTGCTTTTTTAGCTTATTGATCACCAATTCAAGCGGAATCAGCTTAGTCCCGTCTGAGCAGGTTCGTTGTGTAAGTCTCAGGGCATAAGTACCCCACCGCGTCTCTGGGCCTTCGATGAACCTGAAGACGCTATCTGGGTAGTCGTAGACCGCCCCGATGCCTCCATATTGATACTCGGTGGCAGGGAAGATGGTCTCAGCCACCGTATGAGTCGGTTGCGCGCCTTTGGTGCGCAAAAAAGTATCGACCTTCTTCTCAATAGCTCGTGAGACATCAGTCGCCAGCTCGGGTTGCTGGACTTCCAGTACAACATTGTATTCCCGTTCGTGCGTCTCCTGCATTCGTTCGGCGGCCAATAGCCACGCTTCCGCGCGAGTCGTGGCAGATCGTGCAAACATGTTTCCCTCCTATACCTTTGCCTTCGGCGTGACGGATGCGTACCCAATGAGCTTGTCGGAGAGATACGACGGCGACAGCCAAGCATAGCCGCTATCACCCCAAGCTTTGCCCCAGCTATTTCGAATGAGAATTCTTGAGCGTGCTACGGGGCCTAGTCCCAATCCAACAGCCATAACCGCGTGCCCGCCGTATCCCGGTCCATCCCCGTCTATAGTAGCGGCCGGCATCCGAGGCTTCAAAAACTTCGGAGATATCTTGAGGCCAAGAACGACAGGTCTGTTTGCTTGCAGCAGATGCGCAATTTTGAGCGCGGCATCGGCCACGTCATGAGAAAGCACTCCACGCCATAACGCGGTGACAGCAGGTGCGACCCATGGACTAGCCTGAACTAAGGTGTATGGCCATTCTGCTTCAACGGGTTGCCCGCTCTTCTCCAATGCCGCCGCCGCTTCTTCGAAAAGAATGCCGTCCTGCAAATTCCCGATCTTTGCCAGTCGGATGGCATGGAAGAACAAGAACTCTGCAGAAAGTGGCGGGCAGCTCTGTTCGATGCTGTGGGCATCGCTCGTGGCGCACGCAAGGCACGTCGGCCGCGCTCCCTGATCTCGCACAGGAGAGCATAGAGGGCGGAGGTCGGCTTTGGCCTTGATCGTGTGAGACTTGGTCATGCCGCGAGTTGACGCCCCGCACGCGGCAGACCGGCGGCCTCACGTCCGACCAGTGTCAGATCAACTTCAAAACTGTCGATGCTTTCCTGAGATGAATCCCATGGCCGGCGCTCTTCCAGATGCAGGTGAGCCTGCCCTTGCCCCTGCATAATGAATCTGCGTCGAACCCCTCCGCCAAGCCGATTGTCGGCGGCGGAGAGGCGGTCGTCGCTGTGCAGGTTCATTCCCGCTTTCTTTATGCCGCTCTCATCCCAGGCGTAACCACCGGCGATATGTTCATTGAGAGAAACAACGATCATGTCCTCCGGCCCGCCGATAAGGTGCGCGCCCTTGTCTTTCTCCGACAGGACCCAGATATCGCGGTGCCAGTCGGATGGCTTCGGTCCCGGAAGAGCGCGTCGCTTTGCAGCCTTTGGCTCTGCGGCCTCAAGCGTCATGGCCTGAGTTCGCGTCAAGATGTTATGTGAGAGCAACGCCCAGCACGTCGCGGAGTAGCTTGCACCCAGCCTAAGCGACAGTTGGTAGGCGATGTCTTGCTGAGCGAGGTCCTTCGTACTCCATCCCTGACGATTGACGTGCGCTACGACCAACCATTTCGGAAGAAGGAATTCGGCTGCAAAGGCGTCAGCCTCCACTTCTTGCAAATCGTGTGTCGAAGTTTCGCCTCTGCCAACGAAGCCAACGACCTTATCCAAGCTCAACGCGCGATGCGCCAATACATGATGGCCCAGCTCGTGCGCCGCCGTGAATCGTTGCACATGAAGGTCACGCGCGGTCGTGATGAGCATGCCGCTGGCGTCGCGCGTCGGAACGTATGCGCCGAGAAGGCCGCGCAACGGCCGGAACATGACGAGCAGTCCGAGTTGGTGAGCTGCTCCATACACGTCTATCGCGCCCACGCCCTCAGAAAGTGCCTGGCGGACGCCCAGCTTCGCGTGCAGTTCGCTGGCCTTTGCAACGCCATTGAGTATGGCTTCGCGCTTGGTGGTCATTTGCTTGCATCGGCCTTCGATCGTTGAACCAAGTACTCACTAAAACGAAGAAGCTCGTTACGATCACCCTCCGAGAGTTGCGCCACCTGCTTCGCCAGCATCGCGACATCTCCCCCAAGGGGTTCGACCTCCTCGCCCGTGAAATAGCCTATAGGCCTTCGATACAATCGGGCCAAAGCCTGCAGTTCTGTTGACTCGACTCCCCGCTGCGCAGTCTCCAGGAGCGATATGGCGGACCTAGGAATTTTGAGCGCGTCAGCGACCTCTTGTTGGGACAATCCCAAGTATTCCCGGGCGTCCTTGAGCTTCGCGGCAATGGACTCTCGGTTGGATGGCATGTCTTCACTCCTTCGGAATAGGTACGCTACTCGGCAGCGATCGATACAGCTTCAGCCGTCGCCACGTGATCTTTGGCGAAGTTGCTCATGAGGTCAGCGACAGCCTCGGGGATGCTGTCATAGCCGCCCTTCTTGACCCATTTGACCTTCAGCTTGCGGCCGGTGAGCTCCTCGAACTTGGGAGACAGCTTGCAGACGGTCTTGGAATCCACCGTGGGCAGTTCCCACAAGTCCGATTTTGGATCGGCCTTGATCGTCGTATCGGTGAGCTCGGCCTTGAGGGCTTCCTGCAACAAAGGCTCGCACTTAGCCTTCAGTGCCAGAAATTCCTGCTCACTAAGCTTGTCGGCCATAGCGACCCCTCAGTTCGGTTATCGAACCATATAGGATATTTCTGTTCGATTTTCAAACATTATCTTTGATATCAGCGGAGCGCTGCCACGAAGACGTTAACTCCTTGAATTTGTTCTAGTAAAATCCGAATTCCTCTCACTGTGTCCTCGAAAAGCGGCGGCAAACTAGGAGCAGCGGCAGATACGGTGCCGTCGGCACCTGGAGAAAGCCTCACCTCAAGCCAATCCAAGTCTTGATTGCCGGTAATAGATGCCTGGCACTTAAACAGGGCCTCTTTGGCGGAAAAGATAAGATTCGCAGCCTCATCAATTCCAGAGGCGAGCGATGACGCCACGAACGCCTGAATTTCTTCGTTTGTAGCGATCGATCTCGCTTCCTGACCTAGTGAATCGCCATCTACGATATCAATTCCAACGGAGCGCAATTCCGATAGATAGCTCAGAGCCAGTGCGACGTGTCTGCGTGAATGAGCGATGCTGCCGCAGAGGCCGGTTGGCCAAATCGGAGCGCCGAATTGATCTCGTAGTATGGGGGCCGCAGGCAACCCCATGCATTTCATCATTCGCCGGGCCAGATTGCGTCCCGCGATAATTTCTCTGGCTCGCGCTTGAGAGACGCCATCCAAGAGTGACGCCTCTGCTTGCAGAACGGCACCCTGAAGTGCCGTTATCGGACACACATCTATGCGCACACCACTAGATAGCGATATCAACGTCTTCTCCAAATAGTATAGAGTTCCTCAACTCACTTCGAAGCACGGACAAGCTGCCGAGCAGACGAACATAACGCGAATGGGAGGCTGGGCGTGACATTCTGGAGTAGTCAGCGACTCGAATCACACCTGGCCAGCCTCGTTGGCCACACAGATAAAACGCTCGTTGATTGCAATGCTATCACGCTGCGCATCGGTGACGAGGTCTATGTAACACCAACGCTGGATAATCCTTCCCCCAGCACGCACACGAAGCAGGTTCTGCCCGCAGATGGCCCTTTCACCATTCCGCCAGGCCAATTCGCATTCCTTCTAACAGAAGAATTGGTGACAATTCCGGCCGAGCGGATGGGATTCATCTCGATCAAGACAACCTTTAAGGCAAAAGGGCTAGTAAATGTTTCCGGCTTTCACGTTGATCCAGGATGGAAGGGCCGACTAATCTTCTCCGTGTTTAATGCGGGTCCGGCGACGATACATTTGCAACGGGGCTTGCCGATGTTCCTGCTCTGGATCGCCGATTTAGATGCCCGGTCCGAAAAGCATAAGTCTGTTGCTGGACCACAGGGCATCCCCCCTCTGCTAATTGGAAACATCACTGGCACGGTCGATTCGATCTATGCCCTAGAGAAACGATTAAAGGCAGAAATCAAAGCGGTCGAAGGAAAGCAGGAAGCGTTCCGCGATCAGGTTTCCAAATTTGATCGAAGGCTGACGCGCGTGCTTATTTTCTTGAGTATCGCCGCCACCTTGGGCTCCGCGATCATAGGCGGCTTCGCGCGCGACTTCATTAGCTATGTCACCGAGCATCGAGCTGGTGCCGCTGTTCAGCAGCCAGCCGCTTTCTCGGCGGCTACGAATTCCAGCACGACCCCACCAGGGGCGAAGGCTTCCAACGCCCCAGTGCCGCCCAGATCTGGAGCCTCACCGCAGAACACCAATGGCACGCCACAAGGGCCTCACTGAGGAAGCTACACATTGCATCGCAGCGGGTTCGCAATGTTGTGTTGAGCTACGTTTCACTCGGTTGATGGGATGGATTTCTATTCGGCCCCCACAAGTCTCGAAATATGATTTTCCCATTTCTCGATAGCGTCTCGCATCTCGGGCAGGTAGTCGTAACGCTGATAGACGCCCACGATCCCGCCAAAGCTGCCCGAGATGTGATTGAGCAGCCGCTCGATCACCGGAATTGAGACACCCTGCGCCGCGAGCCCAGAGGCGAACGTGCGACGTAGGTCATGCAGAGTCCACTCCTTCACCCCGGCGCGCTCTTCGAGCTTCGGCTTGCACTTGGACCAGCCGTCGAAGGGCGTCTCCTTGCCGCGCCCTTTGAAGAAATATTCATCGGCCTCCATCTCGGGATCGAGGAAAGTCCACGCGAGCGCGCCGAGCGGGAAGGTGTGCGAGCGCCGGTTCTTGCAGAGGGGTGCGGGCAGGGTGATCGTGTCCGTGCCGATCATGCTCCCCTTGAGCTGTGCAACCTCTCCCCGGCGCTGTCCGGTGAGGATAAGGAGCTTCACTATTCTGCCGAAGGTATCATCTCCGGCCGCTTCCCACACGCGGGCGAGCTCCGCGTCGCTCAGGACGCGCTCGCGGGGCACATAGGGATGCGGGCACTGCATCCGCTCCATAGGGTTGCGGTCGAGGTAGTGCTTCCTGTGCGCCCAGCGCATGAAGGCGCGGATCGTGGTGTAAGCATAGCGCTGGCAGACCGGCGTATGATTGAGCTTTGCCAAGCTGTGCGAGAGGTCGTAGGGCGTGATGTCGGTGAGCTTGGTCGTGCCATACCGGAAGGTGCGGCCGAGGTAGTAGCGGTAGGCGCGGTTGGTGTGGGCGCTCAGTTCCGGCTCTCGCTCGGCAAGGTATTCGTCCTTCGCCGCGTTCCAGGTGATGGCCTTCGGCTTGTCCTTGCCGAGGGTGTACTGCGCGAGACGACGCTTGGCTTCGGTTCGCGCTTCCGAAAGCGATATGATGCCGACGCGCCCGATGGTCTCGCGCTGCCGGCGCGGCCCATGGGTGAGCACGAAGCTCTTGGTGCCCGCTTGGCTCACCCGCACGCCGAAGCCCGAAAGCGCGTCGTCTGAGTACAAAACAACGCCCTTCTTGGGCGCCTTGAGAGTGCGGATGGTGATGTCTGTCAGTCGCATAATTAGTCTCGCCATAGTCTCGCGGATCGCTCCCGAAGGAGCGAAAACGCATGTTTCGCCGTGATACTCCGCTTTGCGGAAATATCAACGGCCCCAATGGCTTAGGTTATGGTATGAGAAGCTATGGTAGATTAAAAACCACGCCTCTTAATCAGCGGGTCGCAGGTTCGATTCCTGCATCACCCACCAATCATTCCGGTCGAACCGGCGGTTTATCGCGGATTGTCCAGACTGAACATCGCCGTCTCGTCGTCATAGGCGAACAACTCGCCGAAGCGGCCCCACCCGATCACGGCGCGCAGCGTCTCCTCGGCGGCGTCGGAGGTCATGTAGTCCTCCAGCTCGTCGAAGAAGCGGCTCTTGGGCGCGGTGTGGCTGCCGCGTTCGTCGAGGATACGGCGGATGTGGGCGGCAAGGGCGACGTAGCTCACCAGCGCGCGGGAGAATATTTCCTTACGGCCGTTCAGGTCCTTTTCGGCAAACAACTTGCCCATGTGGGTGAGCTTTATGTCGCCGCCTTCCAGTTCGGCAAGCCTGAGCATCTGGAGCGTCTCGGCGACGGGGAACAGCTCGTCGACTTCCAGCTGCAGGTCGGCGGTGAGGTCGGGAAGGTCCGCCTTGCCGTCATAGGGGGCAGCGGCGACCGCTTCGACGAGGCCGGCAATGAGGTTCGCGGAAACAGGATGCAGCTGCGTGCCGATGCCGCTGCCCGGGAAACGCTCTTTGCGTTGCGCCGCGTGATCGCCGCGCCGCGCGGTCATCTCGGCATAGATGCGCTCGACGACGGAGATGAAGGCCGGGTCCTGGCGGTCGCGCGGCTGGCGCAGATCGATCTTGATTTCTGTCACGATGCGGCCGGGATTGGTCGAGAACAGCAGCACGCGATCGCACATCAGGACCGCTTCCTCGATGTTGTGGGTGACGAGGATCACGCCCTTAATCGGAAGCTGCCCTTCGCCCCAGAGGTCGAGGAAATCGGTGCGCAGGTTCTCCGCCGTCAGCACGTCGAGCGCGGAGAACGGCTCGTCCATGAGGAGAATGTTGGGATGGACGACGAGGGCTCGGGCGAAACCGACGCGCTGGCGCATGCCGCCGGACAGCTCGCGCGGATAGGCGGATTCGTAGCCGTCGAGGCCGATGAGGTCGATGGCGGACAGCGCGCGGGCGCGGATGTCCTTGGGCGGCAGGCCGAGCGCTTCGAGGCCGAGCTGCACGTTCTCCAAGACCGTGAGCCAGGGGAAAAGCGCGAAGCTCTGGAACACCATCGCGATGCCGTTCGCCGGACCATCGACAGCGTGGCCCATATAGCTGACCGATCCGCGCGAGGGCGGCGAGAGACCGGAGATGATCCGCAGCAGTGTGGACTTGCCCGAGCCCGAGCGGCCGAGCAGGCCGACGATCTCGCAATCGTTGAGCGTGAGGTTCACGTCCTCGAGGACGAGCAACTCGCTTCCGCCGGGGCGGGGAAAGGAGCGTCCGACCGCGCGAACGTCCAGGAGCGTATCGTTTTCCATCTTCGCCTCCGTCAACCGAGCCGGAACTTGCGCTCGGCATACCAATAGAGCGGCCGCCAGAACACGCGATTGACGACCGTCACCAAGAAACTCATGACCGCGATGCCGAGCACGATGCGGTGAAAGTCGCCCGCCGTCGTCGCGTCGGCGATATAGGCGCCAAGGCCGTGCGCCCTGAGCGTATGGTCGCCCCAGGTCGCGACCTCGGCGACGATGGCGGCGTTCCACGAGCCGCCCGAAGCGGTGATCGCGCCCGTCACATAGAAAGGAAAGACGCCGGGAAGCGCGACCTTGCGCCACCACAGCCAGCCGCGCACCTGGAAGTTGGTGCCGACGTCGCGCAGTTCGTGCGGCAGAACGGACGCGCCTGCGATCACGTTGAACAGGATGTACCACTGCGTGCCAAGCACCATCAGCGGCGACAACCAGATGTCCGCATTGAGCTGAAACATGACGATCAGCGACACCGCGACCGGGAACAGAAGGTTGGCCGGGAACGCGGCGAGGAACTGCGCGATGGGCTGGACGAAGCGCGCCAGCGACGGGCGCATGCCGACAGTGATGCCGATGGGCGTCCAGATGGCGCTCGCCAGCGCGATCAGGAGCAGCACACGAAGCATGGTGATCAGGCCGAGCCCCAGGACCCGCAGGATCTCCGCCACCGAAATCGGGCCCGCGAAGCTCGCGATCTGCCATAGCGCGAGCGCGCCGGCCACGACGAGGATGCCGTACCAGAGGAAGTCGGCCGCGCGCTGCGATACCGGCATTTTGGGAATGGCGGTCAGGATCGGCTTCGGCGGCGCGAGGCGGTAAGTCCAGCTCATGAACGACGTGAACGGCGCGGCCATCGCCGCGATCAGGCGCGAGCGGCGGAAGACCGTCAGCGCCCAGGACTGTGGCTTGTCGTCGCCCTGCTCCTGGTCGAAGCGGAAGCGGTCCGCCCACGCGACGAGAGGGCGGAACAGCAGCTGATCGTAGATCAGGATGACGATCAGCATCGCGCCGATGGCCCAGAAGATGGCGCCGAGATTGCGCTGCGCGATCGCCACCGCGATGTAGGAGCCGATGCCGGGAAGCGTGACGGTCGTGTGGCCGACGCTGATCGCTTCCGAGGCGACGACGAAGAACCAGCCGCCGGACATCGACATCATCATGTTCCAGATCAGCGACGGCATCGCGAACGGCGCGTCGATGCGCCAGAACCGCGCCCAGGCGTTCAGTCCGAAAAGCTGTCCGGCTTCGGTGAGTTCGGTGGGGACCGTGCGCAGCGACTGATAGAAGCTGAACGCCATGTTCCAGGCCTGGCTCGTGAAGATCGCAAATACGGCGGCAAGCTCCGCCCCGAACACGCGCCCCGGCGCGAGCGACATGAAGAAGACGACCGTGATCGAGATGAAGCCGAGGATCGGGACCGATTGCAGGATGTCGAGGATCGGAATGAGCAACGACCCGGCGCGCAGGCTCTTCGCCGCCCAGGTCGCATAGGTGAACGTGAAGACCAGCGACGCGACCATCGCGATCAGCATGCGCAGCGACGTGCGCAGCGCATATTCGGGCAGCGCGGACGGCGAAAGCGAGATCGGCGTACTTGCGAGCTTGGCCAGCGGCTCCAGGAGCAACTGGCTTGTGCTCGCGAACAGCACGACGAAACCAAGCACCAGCACCGCGGCCAGCATGTCCCAGGGGTTCAGAGGAAAGCGGCGCCCTTTGACGGAAACCGGTGGAATGAGCACTGCAAAGCGCATTTCGAGGGCCTGGGCTAGAGGCTTGGCGGCAGGAGGGTCACGATTGACCGGCGACGCGAGCGTTGCCAGCAGATTGTGACGGAACCGTCACGGTTGCGAGAGCGGTCCACATGTTCAGCGTTCCTCCTCCTTGCGGTCTTGATGGGCGCGGCGCCGCCAGAAAGACCGAACCAATCTCAAAAGCGCGACAATCGTTTCGCGGGCTTGCATATACATACCCCCGTGGGTATATGCAATATACCCGTTGGGGTATTTTCGAGGAGAGCAATGGCACACGTCGTCGAAGGCAAGCAGAAGCTCCTGAACCGGGTCCGCCGCCTGCGCGGCCAGATCGACGCGCTCGAACGCGCGCTCGAAGCGGACCAGGGATGCAGCGAGGTGATGCGGCTCCTGACCACCGCGCGCGGCGCGATCAACGGTCTCATGGCCGAGGTTGTCGAGGATCACATCCTCATGCACATGACCGACCCCGACCATAAGCGCTCGCGCGACGAGCAGGAAGCCGCCGACGAACTGCTCGACGTGCTGCGCACCTACATCAAATAACCGCTTCGCCGAATGAGGGCGTCCCATGTCGTCGCACGAACACTCCATCGATCCATTCCGCCACGACCACATCTATCTGGGCGAGCATCACGAGCGTAATGAGCGCAAGACCTGGGCCGTGATCGCGCTCTGCAGCGCGATGATGGTCGCGGAGATCGTGGGTGGATTCTTCTTCGGCTCCATGGCGCTGATCGCCGACGGCATGCACATGTCCACACATGCGGGCGCATTGCTTATCGCGGCCCTGGCCTACACCTATGCCCGCCGCCACGCGAAGGACCGGCGGTTCGCCTTCGGGACCGGCAAGCTCGGCGAGCTGGCGGCGTATTCGAGCGCGCTGATACTCGCGATGATCGCGATCCTGATCGGGGTTGAGAGCGTCTCCCGCCTTCTGAGCCCGGTGCCCATCAACTTCGATCAGGCGTTGCCGATTGCCGGACTCGGACTCTGCGTCAATATTCTGAGCGCATGGCTGCTACGGGACGACCACGACCACGCGCATGGGCACGACCACGGCGACTATTTCGATGACGAGGCGCACCGTCATCATGGCGATGACCGAGGCCATAAGCACGATCTGAACATGCGGGCCGCCTATGTGCATGTGATCGCGGACGCGGCCGTGTCCGTTCTCGCGATCATCGGCCTTCTCGCCGGTCGCGAACTCGGCCTGGTCTGGATGGACCCGGTGATGGGCATTGTCGGCGCCTGCGTCATCGCCAACTGGTCCTGGGGCCTGATCCGGGCTGCCGGCGGCGTCTTACTCGATATGTCCTGCGACCATAAGCTCGCGGCCCGGATCAGAGAGCGTCTTGAGATCGGCGCGGATCGAGTCGCAGACCTGCACCTCTGGCGTCTCGGTCCGGGGCACAACGCGGTGATCGCAACATTGGTGACCGCCGATCCCCGGCCCGCAAGTGCTTATAAATCGCGCTTGGCAGAGGTCGAAAGCCTCAGTCACATCACGATTGAGGTGGAGGTCTGCCCGGATTCTCATCCAGCCTGACGTGGCCGTTCTCTTGGAGCCGGTGTTCGAAACCGGAGCGCGCATCGCGATTTCGCGGAGCCAACTGATCCCCGCACACGTCCACCTCATCGAGACGCGTATGGCTCCGTCCCTTGCGCGTGATCTCGCCGACATGGATTGGGTTCTTGAGCAAGCTGTCAAGCGACCCTCGCTGTGACGACAAATAGCGACTTATACGTGATGGTGCACCGCCTCCTGGCGGGTGACGCGCTTCTCGATCTGGCGCAGCGCGACGTAGAACGCCGGGGTCAGGAACAGGCCGAAGAACGTCACGCCCAGCATGCCGAAGAACACCGCGATGCCCATCGCGTGGCGCATCTCCGCGCCGGCGCCCGAGGTGAACACCAGCGGCACGACGCCCATGATGAACGCGAACGACGTCATCAGGATCGGACGCAGCCTGAGCCGCGCCGCCTCGATGGCGGCATCCAGCGTCGTCTTGCCTCGGATCTCGAGCTCGCGCGCGAATTCCACGATCAGGATCGCGTTCTTGCAGGCGAGCCCGATGAGCACGAACAGGCCGATCTGGGTGAAGATGTTGTTGTCGCCGCCGGTGAGCCACACGCCGCCGATGGCGCTGAACAGGCACATCGGCACGATCAAGATGATCGCAAGCGGCAGGAACAGGCTCTCGTACTGCGCCGCCAGCACCAGGAAGACGAGCAGCACGCAAAGCGGGAAGACGAGCAGCGCCGTATTGCCCGCCAGAATCTGCTGATAGGTGAGATCGGTCCACTCGAACGTCATACCCTTGGGCAGGTTCTCGTTCAGCAGCTTGGTGATCGCGGCCTGCGCCTGGCCGGTCGAATAGCCCGGCGCGGGCGCGCCGTTCAGGTCGGCGGCGCGGAAGCCGTTGTAGCGCATGGCGCTGTCGGGGCCGGCGGTCTCGGTGACGCGCATGATCGAGCCGAACGGCACCATCTCGCCCGCGGCGTTGCGGGTCTTGAGGCGGAGGATGTCCTCCGGCCGCGAGCGGAACGGTGTGTCGGCCTGCGCGATCACCTCATAGGTGCGGCCGAAACGGTTGAAGTCGTCGACATAGACCGAGCCCAGATAGGTCTGCATCGTGTCGAACACGTCCTGGACGTCGACGCCGAGCTGCATCGCCTTGGTGCGGTCGAGATCGGCATAGAGCTGCGGCACGCCGATGTTGAAGACGGAGAACACGCCGGCAAGCTCAGGCCGCTGCCGAGCCTTGGCCTGGATATCCTGCATCGCGCGATCGAGCGCCGCGTCGCCCCTGTCGGTGCGGTCCTCGACCTGCAGCTTGAAGCCGCCGATCGTGCCCAGTCCCATCACCGGCGGCGGCGGGAAGATCGCGATCATCGCGTTGCCGCCGATGCCGCCATATTTCTTCTGAAGGCTCTGCGCGATGGCGAGGCCCGATTGGCTTCTCTGGTCGAAAGGCTTCAAGGTCACGAAGACGATGCCGGACGAGGCGCTGTTGATGAAGCCGTTGATCGACAGGCCCGGGAACGCCACGGCGTTCTCGACGCCCGGCTCCTTGAGCGCGATGTCGGACATCTTGCGGATGACGGCCTCGGCGCGGTCGAGCGTCGCGCCTTCGGGGAGCTGCGCGAAGCTGACGAGATAGGCCTTGTCCTGCATCGGCACGAAGCCTGGGGGCACGGCCTGGAAACCCAGCCAGGTGAGGCCCAGCAGCGCGGCGTAGACGGCAAACGCGCGCGTGCGGCGCTTGAGGATTCCGCCCACGCCGCGCCCATAGCCCTGCGAGCCGCGATGGAACACGCGGTTGAAGAGGCGGAAGAACGGGCCCAGGACCTTGTCCATGCCGCGCGCCAGCGCGTCCTTCGGCGCGCCGTGCGCCTTGAGCAGCGTCGCGGCCAGCGCCGGCGACAGGGTGAGCGAATTGAACGCCGAGATGACCGTCGAAAACGCGATGGTCAGCGCGAACTGGCGGTAGAACTCTCCCGTCAGTCCGCTGATGAAGGCGATCGGCACGAACACCGCGCACAAGACCAGTGCGATGGCGATGATGGGGCCGGTCACCTCGGACATCGCCTTGAGCGTCGCCTCGCGCGGCGCCAGACCCGCCTCGATGTTGCGCTCGACGTTCTCGACCACGACGATGGCGTCGTCGACCACGATGCCGATGGCGAGCACCAATCCGAACAGCGACAGCGCGTTGATCGAGAAGCCGAACGCCAGCATGAACGCAAAGGTGCCGACGATCGACACGGGCACGGCGAGCAGCGGGATGATCGAGGCGCGCCAGGTCTGGAGGAACAGGATCACCACCAGAACGACCAGCGCCACGGCCTCGAGCAGCGTATGGACGACCGCGCGGATCGAGTCGCGCACGAACACGGTCGGGTCGTAGACAATGGAATAGCCCATCCCTTTCGGGAAATTCTGCTTGAGCTCCTCCATGGTGGCGCGCACCTGGTCCGAGATCGCGATCGCGTTCGAGCCCGGCGCCTGGAAGATCGGGATGGCGACGGCCTGCTTGTTGTCGAGCAGCGAGCGCAGGCCGTATTGCGACGCGTCGATCTCGACGCGCGCAACGTCGCCCAGCCGCGTGACGACGCCGTTGTCGCGCTTGACGACGATATTCGCGAACTGTTCGGGTTCGCTGAGGCGCCCTTGCACGTTGATCGGAAGCTGCTGGCGACCGGCTTGGCTGTACGGTGGGCCGTTGATGACGCCGGCGGCGACCTGGACGTTCTGCTTGCGGATCGCAGCGACGACATCGTCGGCCGTCATTCCGCGCTCGGCGATCCTGTCGGGGTTGAGCCAGATGCGCATGGCATAGTCGCCCGAGCCGAAGAGCTGCACGCTGCCCACGCCTTCGATCTTGGCGAGCCGGTCCTTGACGTTCAGCACGGCGTAGTTGCGCAGGTAGAGCATGTCGTAGCGCCCATCCGGCGAATTCAGATGCACGACCATGGTGAGGTCGGGCGAGCTCTTGGTCGTGGTGACGCCGAGCGCCTGGGTCACTTGCGGCAGGCGCGGCAGCGCCTGGTTGACGCGGTTCTGCACCAGCTGCTGCGCGAGGTCGGGATTGGTGCCGATCTTGAAGGTGACGGTAAGCGTCAGCGTGCCGTCGGACGCGGCCTGGGAGAACATGTAGAGCATGTTCTCGGTGCCGTTGATCTGCTCCTCGAGCGGCGTGGCGACGGTTTCGGCAATGACGTTCGGGTTGGCGCCGGGGAACTGCGCCTTCACGACGACCGAGGGCGGCACGACCTCGGGGTACTCCGAGATCGGCAATTGCGTCATCGCGATCAGACCGCCAAGGAAGATCATGACCGAGATGACGCCCGCGAAGATCGGGCGATCGACGAAGAATTTGGACAGACTCATGGCGTCCTCTGAAAAGCGGGTTCAGGACATCAGTTGAATTCTAAGCGGCGGCCTAGCTCGACGCGAGCTTGCCCGGCGCCGCGGGATGCGGATCGACGGCGGCGCCGGGCTGCACGCGCTGCACGCCGTCGACGATGATCTTCTCGCCGGAACGCAGGCCCGAGAGCACCACGCGCTTTCCGTCCATCTCCTGGCCGAGCGCCACCTCGCGGTAATCCGCCCTGTGGCCGGGCGTCACGACGAAGACGAAGCGCTTGGACTGGTCGCTGCCGACCGCGTCTTCCGGAACCAGAATGGTGTCGCTCGGCTCGGCCGCCCACAGGCGCACCGACACGAACATGCCGGGCACCAGCGCGCCGTCGGTGTTGGCGAAGCGGGCGCGAGCGCGGATCGTGCCGCTGCCGGTCTCGATCCTGTTGTCGAAGCTCTCAATCATGCCGTCATAGGGGGGGTGCGCGGCATCGCCCTGCACGGTAAGCTGCACCGGCAGCTTCTTCTCCTGATCCAGCGTCGCGGCATGGGCGCGCACGGTGCGCAGATAGGTCTGCTCGTCGACGTCGAAATCGGCATAGATGCCCTTGTCGGACACGATGGTGGTGAGCAGCGGCGCGGGCACGGTCTGCACCAGGTTGCCGACCGTGATCTCGGCGCGGCCGACGCGGCCGTCGATCGGCGCCTTCACATAGGCATGGTCGAGATCGAGCTTGGCCTGGGCCAGCACGGCCTCAGCCGACTGGATCGAGGCCTGCGCCACACCGACCGCGTTGGCGCGCTGATCATAGGTGTCGCGCGCGACGGCTTGCGCTTCCATCAGCCGCTTGGCGCGGTCGAGCTCGGTGCCGGCGAGGCGCGCATTGGTCCTGGCCGTCGCCAGATCGGCCTCGGCCTTGGCGACCGCCGCCGCATAGGGGCGCGGATCGATGACGAGCAGCACGTCGCCCGCGTGAACGCTCTCGCCGTCCTTGAAGCGGATCTCGGTGATGCGCCCGCTCACCTCCGGGCGCACATCGGCGGAATCGACCGCCGTCATGCGGCCGGAAAATTCGGACCACAGCCGGACGGGTTTGGCGTCGACAGCGGCGACCGTCACCGGAATCGCGGCATCGGCCGCGGCGGCCGGGTCCGGGGTCGCGCCGGCGTTGTGCAGGGACAGCCCCACCACCGCCATGCCGACCAAGGCGAGACCGCCGAGAATTGCGCGCTTTTTCAAAAGGTTACGGGGTACTGACTTGCCGTCGGCGAGCCTGGCCACCTGAAGCAGTTCGGCAATATGGGCCATCGCGGCCTCCTATTCTGTATTGAACGATACAGATATAGGAGCTGGACGAACCGCGTCAAGCACATTATGTATCACTCGATACAATAATAAAAGGGAAAACGCTCCATGCGGACGGGCCGCCCGAGAGGTTTTTGCGTCGATCAAGCCGCCGATCGCGCGATGAACGTCTTTTGGCGCAAAGGTTACGAGGCCGCGTCGCTTTCGGACCTGACGACGGCGATGGGGATCAACGCGCCTTCCTTATATGCGGCGTTCGGCAGCAAGGAGGGACTGTTCCGTGCCGTCCTGGAACGCTACGACGCGCGGCGCAAGGAATTCATGGACAAGGTGCTCGCCGCGCCCGATGCGTTCGGCGTGGCGAGAAACTATCTGGAAGGCATCGCGGAGTTCGCATCCGATACCAATGGCGGCATGAACCCGCCGGGCTGCCTTCTGGTGCAGAGCGGATCCTGCGGAGACTCCTCGATCCCCGAAGAGGTCGCGCGCCATCGCGCGGAAAAAGAAGCCAAGCTCCGCGAGCGCTTCGAACGCGCGCGCAAGGACGGCGACCTGCCCAGGGATGCCGACCCCGCCACGCTGGCGCGCTATCTCTCCGCCATGGCCAACGGCATCTGCATGCACGCAAGCGCCGGCGCCGGCGCGGAAGAATTGCTGGACATCGCGCGCCTGGCGCTTGCCTCCTGGCCGGTGCGGGCCAAAGCCAAGCCGAAGAAAAAATCGCGCGTCGCGGCTTGATTCTGTATTGATCGATACATAAATCTCGGCGGTCGATCCGGCCGCCGAGGGAGAGATGCCGCACGCAATCGCTTTCACTATCATTGCACAATCGGTTGCCGTCCTGTTCGCGGCAGCCGGCATCGTCCAACTGCCCGGTCCGGCTTTTGTCCGGCGCGCTTACGAGCGTTGGGAACTGCCGCGCAAATTCTATCGCGTGACCGGCTTGCTCGAGCTGATCGCAGCCCTGTTCCTTGTGAACGCCGAGACGCGCGTCTGGGGAGTCGTCCTCGGCGCGATCGTCACCTTCGGCGCCATCGTCACGCTGTTCAAGAGCGAGCAGTATGGCTGGTCGGTTCCGGGCATATTGCTGCTGGTGGCGCTGGTGCCCGCATCGCTCGCAGGCCCGTTCTGAGCGATGGCTCAGCCCAACCCCGTACGAGGTCGAGCGAATTCCGTCCATCGCCTCAAGCTCGGCGGCCGGCTTCACCCCGTGCGCGACGACACCGCTTTCGCGGCGTCGAGGATCACCTCGAGCACGGCCTGCGGCTTGGACAGCATCGGGACGTGACTGGAGTCGAGTTCGACCGTCTTGGCGCCCATGCGTTTGGCGGCGGCGCGTTCCAGATCGGGATGGACGGTGCGGTCCTTGGTGCCGACGACATACCAGCTCGGCTTCGTTCGCCACGCGACTCCATCGAGCTTCTGGTTGAAGAGGTCCGGCGCGGGCACGCCTTGGGTCGCCCAGACGATCTTCTGCTCGGTCTGCGAGAGATCGCCGCAGAAATCTGCCGTCCCGTCCGGCCGCAGCCAAATGCGCCCATCAGCGACTTCGATGTGAGAGAAGACGGGGGTCTTGGGGAACTTGTCCTGCTGGCCCTGTGATGTCTCGGTCTCGTCGGGTGCGAGGGCGCAGATATAGACCAGGGCGGCAACCCGCTCGTCCATCCCGGCATGCGTGATCAGCGTTCCGCCGTATGAGTGACCAACGAGAACGACGGGGCCGTTGACGCGCCCGAAGCAACGTTTGACGCAATCGACGTCGCTCTTGAGGGAGTCCAGGCCGTGCTGGGAACACATCACCTCGTGGCCGTGAGACTGCAACGAGGGGATCAGCTTCTGGAAGCACGAGCCGTCGGCCCAAAGTCCATGCGCAAATACGATTCCGGGTTTGCTTGTCATCGCGCTCTCCTTTCGGGGTTGAGGGAGCCGCCGGTCATCGGCGGCGGCTGGGAGTCCGGCGGTCAGGCCCAAGCCGACCGCGCCCGCGAGGACTCCGCGTCTCGAGGCCGCAAAGCGGGGTTCAGTCATGGCGGCCTCGCGGCGTCGGACGGATGAGGTTCTTGGAGACTTTCTGCTCAAGGCGATAGTTCACCAACGCGTGCTCGCGTTCTTTGCGGATTCCGCCTTTGTTTGCCGAACGGATCATTTTGTTCGAATTGCGCTGTTTCTCCGGGACCGGCCGCGATGCGCAGCGGCCTGGATGCGGGATTTTTCCGCCGTGCCCTGGACAAGCCAACCGGGGATTCCTACCGTCCGGCACCTTGCTTGCGGTTTCCGCCATGAACCAACAGGCAGCCTCGTCGCGACATAAGCCGAACAATCCCAAGGGAGCGTTCGGAGACAACCTCGCCGCTCACTTTCATCTGAAGGAAAGCGAACAGGTCTCGACGTCGTGGCCCGGCGACAATCTTTTCGCGATCACGCGCCTGCAGTCCGACACCGGCATTCCGGATCGAACGACGCGCGTGCCGAGCGAAGCCGCGCTGCACATTTCGGTTTCGATCCTACCCGTGCCGCTGCGCGCCTACGACCTTTGGATCGACGGGAAGGCGATCGACGTCCCCTACATTCCGTCGCTGCGCACGAGCGTCATGGATCTCCAATCCGATCCGGTCTGCTGGGTGGGCGCCGGCTTCGACTATGTGCACTATCACGTGCCGAAAGCGGGCCTCGACGCGATCGCGAGGGATCACGGAACCGAGCCTGCAGGTTCCTACAAATTCGCGATCTGCGAGCACGACATCGTGGTGGCCCAACTCACGCAATATGTCCTGCCTCTGATCGGTTCGCGCGACTGGATCGGCTCACTCGCTCTTGACCAGTTCAGCCTCATCCTCGGCGCGCATGTGCTCAGGACCTATGGCGGGCTTCCCCCTTTGGGCGCCGCAAAGCGAGGCGGACTGGCGCCCTGGCAGGGAAGGCGCGCCGCGGAGATGATAAGCGAGAGTCTCGACGGCAGAATCCATCTTTCCGACATGGCGCGCGAGTGCGGCCTGTCGGTGAGTCACTTCACGCGCGCGTTCCGGAAGAGTTTCGGCATGTCGCCCTATCGCTGGCTTCTCCAACGCAGGATCGACCGTGCGAAATCCTTGTTGGCGACGAGCGATCTTCCTATTGCAGATATCGCTCTGCGGTCCGGCTTCTCCGATCAAACGGC
Source organism: Alphaproteobacteria bacterium (assembly GCA_021325375.1). Lineage (GTDB taxonomy): Bacteria > Pseudomonadota > Alphaproteobacteria > Micropepsales > Micropepsaceae > Rhizomicrobium. Next base: position 92,831 of record JAJPHG010000025.1, read on the forward strand.
ATTCACGCGCGCGTTCGGACGCGTTGTGGGTGATAGCCCGGCCCGCTGGAGACGGGTCGTAACTTCAAAAGGCTGAGATAGGGCGACGATCGCGGAGCAACGCGTTGCTTCCACCTGCGTGAGCGGAGGTATCTCATTCCCGCTGCGGCACCTGCGGTTCGCACCGAGCAGCTCCACGAGCATCACATGCGCACGCGACGGCTTCTGGACGCTTCGCGTACTGTCGGCTATACGGTCGCCGGGCGTACATAGAACGTGATTAACGACTTTTCGGGATGGAACTTTTCCCGGTCCAGCACGTTTGATGGGACTACCCGGTGGAGGGGCTATGCGCCGGTTTTCCCTTGTTTTGCGCGGATTCGTCGCTGTCGGAACGCTCTTTTGGGGCGGGCCGTCCGACGCCCAGACCGTCCGTGACATTCAGGAAATGTCCATCGGGCAACTCGAAGGTCTGGACGTCACCTCGGTGACCAAGACCCGTGAGGATCTCAGCGACGCGCCGGCGGCCATCTACGTCATTACCCAGGAAGCGATCGCGCGTTCCGGCGCGGTTACGCTGCCGGAAATCCTGCGCCTGGCGCCGAACCTGCAGGTCGACCAGATCAGCGCGAGCCGCTACATCATCACGGCGCGGGGTTTCAGCGGCAACATCAACGACCAGAACTTCGCCAACCAGCTTCTCGTCCTGATCGATGGCCGCAGCGTCTACACGCCGCTCTATTCCGGCGTCTATTGGGACATGCAGGACGTTCCGCCGGCCGACATCGAGCGTATCGAGGTGATCAGCGGACCGGGTGCCACACTATGGGGCGCGAACGCCGTCAACGGCGTCATCAATATCATCACCAAGAAGGCCTCGCATACGCAGGGTGGCTTGGTCGAAGTATCGGCAGGCAATCTCGAACAGAGCGCCACGCTGCAATATGGCGGGCGCTTGAGCGATTCGCTCGCCTATCGTTTCTATATGGGCGATTATTGGGGCGCGGATACGCAACTGGCTTCGGGCCAGACCGCGCATGATCAATGGTCCAGACCCCAGGGCGGCTTCCGTCTCGACTGGACGCCCAGCGAAGTGGACAACGTCACGTTCCAAGGCGATGCCTATACGGGCTGGGAAGCGCAACCGGGTGCGCCGAACGAAAACATCACGGGACACAACATTCAGACCGCGTGGAGCCATGCCTGGTCGGACGGCTCGGTGATGCAGGTGCTCGCCTACTACGATCACACCAGCCGCGGCACGCCGGACAACGGCACCTATGAGCTCGACCAATACGATCTGGAAGGGCAATACAGCTTCGCCCTCGGTACGGACAACAAGATGGTCGTGGGTGGCGGAATTCGCGTCAGTCCTTATCGCATCTACGGAACGGATGGGCTGTTCTTCGTGCCGCCCAGCCGCACGCTCGATCTCGGCGATGTCTTCGCGCAGGACAGCATCGCGTTGACGCCCGCGCTGACCGCGATCCTGGGCCTGAAGCTGGAAGCCGATCCTTACTCCGGCGTCGAGCCGCTTCCGACCGCGCGCTTGTCCTGGAAAGCAAGCGACGATCTGCTGCTTTGGGCCGCGGTCTCTCGCGCGATCCGTTCGCCCACGCCCTTCGATGTCGACGTGGCCGAGCGCGTCGGCAGCGTGGTGGCGCTGAACGGCGACCGCGATTTCCAATCCGCCGACCTGACGGCTTACGAAATCGGAACGCGGATGGAGCTCGACCCCGGCATCTCGTTCTCGCTGTCGGCCTTCTACAACGACTATAGCGATCTGCGCAGCATCGAGATCGTCCCCGGGCCGGCGTTCCTCAACCTGACCTGGGGCAACGACCTCGAGGGGCACACCTACGGCTTCGAGGCCTGGGCGGACTATCAGGCCGCGCCCTGGTGGCATCTCTCCGCGTCCTTCGATGAATTGGCCGAGCAATTCAAATTCAAGCCCGGCGCGACGGCGGTGGGTATCGGTACGTCGCAGCTCGGCGACGACCCCAGCCGGAGCGCCACCTTGCGCTCGTCGATGAACCTGACCGGCGATTTGGGGATCGATGCCGATCTGCGTTACGTCGGTCCTCTGCCGGATCCTCACGTGCCGGACTATGTCGAGCTCAACGCAAATATCTGGTGGAACGTCTCGGACACGACGAGGCTTTCGCTCTCGGGCTTCAACCTGCTGCATGCGCATCACCAGGAGTTCCCGTCCTCGGAAGCCGACGCGGTGCCCCGAAGCTTTTCCGTGGGCCTGCAATGGCGTTTCTAGGCGCACGCCGGCTCCGGTGCGTCTTTGCCGTCGGGCTGATGGGACTTGCGCCCTGCGCCGCGGCCGCCGCCGAATCCGTTCCGCTCGAGGACACGGTCAAGGCGGCCTATATCTATAAATTCGCGCCCTTCGTGACCTGGCCGACACATCCTGCCGCCGGCGCTCCTTTCACGATCTGCAGCATCGGCACCGATCGCGTGAGCGTGCTCCTGCCCCAAGTCACCGCCGGGCAGCGCGTCGATGAGCGGCCGATCCAGATTCGCGCGCTGGCGGAAGGCGAGCCGCCCGCCGACTGCGCGATCCTCTACATCGCGTCGTCCGTCGCGGCCGGAGGCGTGCTCGATGCCGTTCACGGCAAGCCGATCCTGACCGTCACCTCGCTCGAGGGTCAGCACGGAATCGTCCAACTGGTGACGGTCGAGCACCATGTGAGCTTCGACATCGACGCCAAGCTCGCGGCCGAGGACGGCTTGACGATCAGCTCCAAGCTGCTCGGCCTCGCCAGAACGGTCACGCGCCCCGCAGTGCCGCCGTCATGACGTGGCTTTCGTTTCATAGAGTCCGGGACTTGCCGTGGGCGGCGCTGGCCGGCGCGGTCGCGCTTTTGATCGCAGGCGTTTTCGCGGCGTTTTACGAAGAGCAGCTCTATCAAACCCAACGCGCGCAGGCGGCGCTGGGAGAGGCGCAGACGCTGGCGGCAAGCGTTTCTGCGGCGCTTTCCTTCGGCGATCGCAACGCGGCGGAGGAGTATGTCCGACCCATGCTGGTCAATCCGGGGATCGCAGCCGCGGGAATCTACAAGAAGGACGGGAGCCTGCTGACGGGACTTGCAAGGGATGGCGGCAGGGCTCTGTCGCCGCGGCTTTCGAGCTTGACGGCGATGACGAACGCGAGGGAACTCGTGGTGCCCGTCGTCCAAAGCGGGACGGCGCTGGGTTGGGTCTATCTGCGTCTGAGCCCGGAACCGCGCGCGACACGGCTGAGCCGCTATGCCGTGGTGGTGTTGCTGGCCTTCATGGCGATCTTCGTCATTGTCGGATTGGGCAATGCACAGGGACGTCTGGCGCGGCAATCCGAAAGCCTCTCGGCCGCTAATGCGCGGCTGCAAAGCGAGATCGCGGAACGCGAGCGCGTCGAGGAAGAGCTGCGGCAGAGCCAGAAGATGGAAGCCCTCGGCCAGCTTTCCGGAGGCATCGCGCACGACCTCAACAATCACTTGATGATCGTCAAGGGGAATTTGCATCTCTTGAAGAAGAAGCTCTCGCTGCCCGATGGCGACCGGCATCTTCAGGGCGCGGACGAAGGAATACGGCGGGCCGCCGCTCTGACGCAAAGGGTACTCGGCTTCTCGCGCAAACAATCGCTTTCGCCCGTCGAGACCGACCTGAACGAACTCGTCATCGGAATGCGCGATCTCATCCGCAGCTCGTTGCGCGAGAATATCGAGACGGAGCCGCATTTGGATGCCCGGTCGAAGGTGTTGGTCGACCGCAATCAGATGGAGAACATCATCCTCAATATCGTCGTCAACGCGCGCGACGCCCTTCCCGCCGGGGGGCGGGTTGCCATCTCCACGCGGGATGTGACGCTCGATGACGGCGGGGCGTCTCGCGGCTTCGCCCTCTTGGAAATCGCCGATACGGGCGTCGGCATGTCGCCGGAAGTGCAGGCGAAAGCGTTCGACCCGTTCTTCACGACCAAGCCGGTCGGCCAGGGCACGGGCCTCGGTCTGAGCACGGCTTACGGGTTCGTGACGCAATCGGGCGGTCAGATGAGAATCAGGAGCGCGCCGGAAGAGGGAACGACGATTTCGATCTACCTGCCGGCGCTTGTCAGCGAGGAGACTTCAATGGGGGACCGCAATGGCTAAGATATTGGCCGTCGAGGACGAACATCTTGTCCGCAGTCTTATCGTCGAAACGCTTGAAGGCGAGGGGCACAACGTGCTCGACGCGCCCGATGGCGAAGAAGCGCTTTCCATCGTGCAAGGGCAGCCGGACATCGACCTGATCGTAACCGACATCCGCATGCCCAAAGTCGACGGCTTCACGCTGGCGAAATCCGTGCGCGCTGCCCAGCCCCGCATCGCCCTTTTGTTTATGACCGGCTATACGGGAGCCAGCCCGCCGCAGGAGCTTGCCGCGGAGAAGATGCTGCACAAGCCGTTCGCTCCGGAAGAACTCGTGTCGGCCGTCGAGGCGATACTCGCACGACGCGCGTTCTGATCTCGACCAGCGCAATACCCGCCTTGGCGCCGGCTGGGAGTCGGTTTGCGCGGCCGGTTCAATGAACTTATCATCCGGACGGAATTGCCGGAACCTTCGCCATGGCGCATGCGACCGACCTCGATGCCGTCGATGAGGCCGCCGCACGGATTCGTTCGGGCTTCTCCAGCCTCGACGTGCGGCGGGTTCAGGTCCCGGCCACGCAGCCGCTGCAGCCCTACCTGGATTTCATGGGAGAGGCCTATCGCCAGCGCATCGTGGAATTCGATTCCGGGAACGGCGATGCGTACTGCCTGCGGCCCGACTACACGCTCGCGCTCGCCATAGAGATCGCGGACGGCCGCCTCGACAAAGGCAATTTCTTCTACGACGACGTCGTCTTCCGCGGCGATCAAGCCTCGTCCGGCAGCGAGGTCGTGCATCGCCAGGTCGGCGTCGAGCTGTTCGGCGGGGGCGATCCCCTGGACATCGAGCTGCGCCTCATCCGGGCCACGCTGGACGCCGTCCACAAGGCGGGCGTCAGCAACGTCCGCGTCGTGCTCGCCGATGTGGGGCTGATATTCGATTTGATCGACGCTCTTCCGCTCCATCCTCAACGCCGGGCGTCCATGAAGCGCGGCCTGGTCACGAAAAATGCTTTCGAGCGGGCCGTGGACAATGCGCGCTTGAGCAATCGAAAGCAATCGGCGCTGGTGGAGGCGCTGTCCGGCCTTCCATCCGGCCGCGCCGTGGAGGCGGTCAAGGAGATCGTCGCCCTGTCGGGCGGCGAAGTCGTCGGTGGGCGGACGATCGATGAAATCGCCCAGCGAATGGTCTCGAAGGCCGAGGAGGCGCATCTGGGCCTCACCGATGCCCAAGCCGACGAGCTGCATGGCGTGGCCCATATCCGCGGCTCGGTCAAGCAATCCCTGAAGCGTCTTCAAGACATCGCCAGGCGCATCGGTGTCGACGAGACCCCGCGCGTGGATCGCTGGGAGAAGCTGATCGACGGGCTCTCGGCCGACGGGATCAGGGTGGACACGGCGGAATTCGACGCCGGCCTCGGGCGCGGGTTTTCCTATTACGACGGGATCGTGTTCGAATTGTACGAAGCCTCGACGAACGCGTTCCTCGGTGGAGGCGGCCGGTACGACAGCCTCTTGGAGGAGTTGTCCGGCGGCCATTGCAGGGCGCCCGCGGTGGGAGCGATGTTGCGTCCGGATCGCCTGGTCCAAGCCGCGAGATTTGCGTCCGCCGGGTTGCCTGATGCGGTCGTGTAGTTGATGAAGGCCCAACACGGCAAATAACGAAAGTCGCCGTAAGAACTGAGAGCGACGATGCGGGAAGAATTGGAAATCGGCCACGGACACGACCTCGCGGTGCGCGAGGTGGTCGAGGTGGCCCGCGAAGGAAGACGCGTCAAGCTGACGGACGAGGTGCGCAGGCGCATCGGCCTCGGAGCGGCGGTTGTCGACGTGCTTCTCGAGAAGGAGGTCAAGGTCTACGGCCTGACCACCGGTTTCGCGTCGCTGCGCAACGTCGCCGTGGAGAGAGCGGACGCGGCCGCGCTCTCGCTCAATCTCATCCGCAGCCACAGCAGCGGGGTGGGCAAGCCGTTCGCCGAGGACGTCGTGCGCGCGGCACTGCTCATGCGCGCGCACGCGCTGGCACGCGGCGATTCCGGAGCCCGAAGCGCGCTCGTCCAGCGCCTGATCGACATGCTCAACAACGATATCTATCCCTACGTGCCGCAGCAGGGTTCGGTCGGCAGCTCCGGTGACCTGGCTCCGCTTTCCCACCTCGTTCTGGCTTGCATCGGCGATCCCAGCGCGCGCGTCCACAAGCGTCTTCGCGAAGCGCCCCGGCCGGCGCCGGGTTTCGCGCGCGCGGGCGACATGCGCCGAAGCGACCACTTCTATGTCGCGGAGCCCATGGGCCAGGATTTCGAGCCGCTGGAGGGCGACGAAATCTGGCGCGCCTACGAGAGCAGGATCGGCGGACAGTTCGAGCTGGAAGCGAAGGAAGGCCTCGCCTCCAACAACGGCGCGATCTTCTCGACCGCGCTGCTGGCGCTGGGCGTTCACGACGCCGGGCGGCTTATCGAGACCGCGGAGACGACGGTGGCGATGAGCTGCGAGGCGATCCAGGCCGTTTGGGATTTCCTGCATGAGGATGTCGTGCGCCTGCGCCCTCACAAGGGACACGTGGAATCCGCAGCCCGGGTACGGGCGGCGCTGGAGCGGTCGCAGCTGGTGCCCAGGCTTGCGCCGCTGGGCCTCAATCTCGGCCGCCTGAACCTGGCGATCGTGCGCCTGTCGCGCGAGATGATGGATCTGGAGAAGGACGCCGGGAAGCGGAAGGACCCCGAAGCGCGCGCGCAGCGGCAGAAGCAACGCGCAGCGTTGGAGCGCTTGCGCGGCGGGCTTCTGGATTTCCGCAGGCGATGCTGGCAGGCCGTCGAAGCCGAGCGCGGAGCCGACGGCCGTCCGCCGCTCGACGCGGGAAGCGTGCTCGCCTATCCGAAGGCGGAAGAGCTCGTGGCCTGGGACCGCGCGCTGAACAAGGCCGGGATCAGGGCGTCGTGGCGCGATTGCCTGCGCCGCGCGGAAGGCGCCGACGGATCCGACATCCCCGACGCGCTTTGGGAAAAGCTCCTCGACATCTATCACGAGCACGTCAGCAGGATCGTTCCGTCATCGCCGGAGGTTCAGGACAACTACTCCTTCCGCGCCTCGGTCACCGTCATCGGGGCTGCGCGCGAGGCTTGCGCGCGCGCGAGGGAGACGGTGGAGATCGAGATCAATTCGGGCACCGACAATCCGCTCATCCCTCTGCGGCCGATCCTGGCGGGGCTCGGATACGGGGATGCGGCAGCACTTCCCGGAGTCGAGGAATTCCGCAAGAAGCTCGAGAACGGATGGAGCCTGGCCGCCGACGCCGTGAAATCGGCGGCGAATTTTCACGGCCAGCCCATCGGCTCGGTCGCGGATTATCTCGCCGCGGCGGTCGCGGAGATCGGCGACATCTCCGAGCGCCGGACGAGCTGCTTGACCGATGCGCGCCAGTCCAAGGGCCTGCCGTCCTATCTCGTCTGGCGGCCGGGCTTGAACTCGGGCTTCATGATCGCGCAATACACCGCCGCGTCGCTGGTCACGGAGAACCGGCTTCTCGCCATGCCGGCGTCGACGGATTCCGTGCCGACCGGAGAGTCGAGCGAGGATCACGTCGCCATGTCGACCCTCGCCGCGCGAAAGCTCAACGAGGTGATCGTGAACGCCGAGCGCATCACGGCGATCGAGCTGCTCTGCGCCTATCAGGGCGTGCAGTTCCGCAAGCCGGCGCGGCTCGGGCGCCTCACGGCAAAGTGCGAGGATCGCATCGCCGAGAGCCTGGGGCCGCTGTTCCATACGCTCGCGATCGAGCGGCCGCTTCTCGCGCAGAGACGCGGCGGCGGCGGCGGACGCCACGATGCGCGGCCGGATCCGACGCCGGAAAACCCCTCCGTCGCGCTGCGCCTGCTGCTGGAGATGCGCACCGGGCTGGGCGGCGTCGGCTTCTTCGAAGAAACCAAGCCTTGCGTCGTCGACGACATCGCGCTGGACGAGCCGATCGAACGCGTCGCGCAGGGCATCCGCCGCGGCCACTTCGCCTGGGAAAGCCTGCAGACGTAACGACGTATTTTTGTCCCGGCGCCCCCGGATTCCCGCGAGCGATCCGGCGGCATCTGTGCTAGACATATGTCAGACAAATAGAAAGGTGTCTGGTGCGCTCCCTATGCCGCAGATCCGTCTTGAAGCTCGCCGGCGCCTCGCTCGCGAGTGGTGCGCTCGCGACCGGCGCCTCGGCGTCGCTGCGGGCGGCTCGCCCGATGCTTCCGGTGCGGCGCGCGGATGTGGCCCTGCTCGAAGGTCCGATGCTCGATCAGTTCCGCGGCCATCACGCGACGCTTCTGGCCATGGACGAGGACGCGCTGCTCAAGCCTTTCCGCCGGGTCGCCGGACTGCCCGCGCCGGGCGACGATCTCGGCGGCTGGTACAACGCTTCCGCCGGCTTCGATCCTCCCGCCGACATGCATGGATTCATCCCGGGCCACAGCTTCGGGCAGTATGTATCCGGCCTGGCGCGCGCCCATGCGGCGACGGGCGACGTCGCGACGAAGCAAAAGGTGGAGCGGCTGGTGTCGGGCTTCGCGCCGACGATCGGCGAACGGTTCTTCAGGGATTCCCCGCTTCCGGCCTACACGTTCGACAAGATCAATATCGGTCTGATCGACGCGCATGAATTCGCCGGCGTCGCCGGTGCGCTTGCTTTGCTCGATCGCGCGACCGATGCGGCGCTACCGCACCTGCCGGAAAAAGCGCTGTCGCGGCCTGAGATGGCGGCGCGCCCGCATCGCAACGTCGCGTACACCTGGGACGAGTCCTACACCCTGCCGGAAAATCTCTATCTCGCCTGGCAGCGCGGCGCGGGCGAGCGCTACCGCACGCTGGCGCGCCGGTTCCTGCTCGACGGCGACTATTTCGAGCCGCTGGCGCGGGGGGAGAACGTCCTTCCGGGCCGGCACGCCTACAGCCATGTGAACGCCTTGAGCTCGGCGATGCAGGCGTGGCTCGTGGATGGCGATCCGAAGCATCTTCACGCCGCGCGCAACGGCTTCGATTTCGTGCTGGCGCAGAGCTTCGCCACCGGCGGCTGGGGCCCCAATGAGGGCTTCGTCGTCCCCGGCTCCGGCGCGCTCGGCGACTCGCTGAACACGACGCATGCGGGCTTCGAGACGCCCTGCGGCGCCTATGGCCATTTCAAGATCGCGCGCCATCTGCTGTGCGCGACCGGCGACAGCCGCTACGGCGACAGCATGGAACGGGTGCTCTACAACACCGTGCTCGGCGCGCTGCCGATGAAGCCCGACGGCACCGCGTTCTACTACGCGGACTACAACGCCGTCGGCGCCAAGACATATTTCGAGTACAGATGTCCGTGCTGCTCGGGCACGCTCGGCCAGATCGTGGCGGATTACGGGATCAGCGCCTATCTCGCGGACGACCGCGGCGTTTTCGTGAACCTCTACGCGCCCTCGCGGCTCAGCTGGCGCGGCGCCACGATCACGCAGACGACCGCCTATCCGCTCGATTCCGGCATCGAGATCGCGGTCGATGCGAAAGCGCCGGAAACCTTTTCCATCGCCCTGCGCATTCCGGCTTGGGCGGGCAAGGGCACCGCCATCGCCGTGAACGGCAAGCGCGTGGGCGAACCGGTGCTGCCGGGTGCGTTCCACGAGATCCGGCGCGAGTGGCGCGACGGCGACAAGATCGCGCTGACGCTCGACATGCCGCTGCGCCTGAAGGCGGTGGACGAAAAGCATCCTGATCTGCTTGCCGTCATGCAAGGTCCGCTCGCCTTGTTCGCCGTCGGCGACCGCTTCCTGCCGCTCACACGTTCCGATCTGATGTCGGTCCGGCAGGCAGCTCCGGGCTCGGCGGAATGGCGCGTAAGCACGCGCGACGGTATGCAGGCCTTCAGGCCCTATTTCGCGATCGCCGGCGAGACGACGCGGCTCTACCAGAACACGGCGTAGAACGCGGCGACAGCGGCGAGCACGATCAGGCTCAGCGCGACGTCCATTCCGTTCCAGCTTGCGCGGGTCGCGGCCTTCTCCTGCGGCGTGGCGCCGAACCAGGTGTATTTCACCGTCTTGGGATCGGGTGCCTTGGTGATCAGGCTGATCGCGATCATCAGCGCCGCGGTCAGGACGAGCAGGATCTGGGTGTAATAGAGCCAGTGGATGTTCCAGAAGTCGAACACCCAGCCGTGGCGGGCGCGGATCACGGCGATCTGCGCGTCGTATCCGGCCTGCGTGATCGCGTGGCTGTAGAGCTGCTGCTTGAGTGCCGTCACGGTCGCGCCGTCGTCGCGCATGACGAGATCTGCAGCGAGCCGCGCGAAGCCTCCCGCGACGCCGATGACGAAGGCGATCAGCGCCGCGGGCGCGGTCGCGCGCCGCCAGAACACGCCCAGCAGGAACAAGACCGCGATGGCCGGCGAAAGGTAACCCTGCACGCTCTGCAGATAGACGTAGAGGTCCGAATGCAGGCTCTTGATCACCAGCACCCAGCAGATGCCCATCACCACGATGACGGCGGTCGCGATGCGGCCGACCACGACCTCGGTGCGGCCCGACGCGTTCGGATACCATTCGCGGAAGAAGTCCATCGTGAACAGCGTCGCCGAGGCGTTGAACTTCGACGCCAGCGACGCCATCAGCGCCATGATCATCGAGCACGCCACCATCCCGCGCAGGCCATGCGGCAGGATCTGCGCGACCAGCGAGGTGTAGGCCGCGTCGCCGCTGGTGTGGAAGCCCATGCCCGGCGTCTTGGTCAGCGCGAAGGCGATCATGCCGGGCACCAGGAAGATGAAGACCGGCGTCAGCTTCAGGAACGCCGCCAGGATCGCGCCGCGCCGCGACTGCTGCTGGTTTCGGCCTGCCAGCACGCGCTGGACGATGTACTGGTCCGTGCACCAATACCAGAAGCCGATAATCGCCGATCCCGGCAGCACGGCCGCCCAGGACCAGTCCGGATCGCCGAGCGGCCGGATGAGATGGATGTTGTTGCCGGCCGCCGCGACGGTCGCGTGCCATCCGGCAAGAAGGTCGCCATGCCCGAGCGCGTGCAGGCCCGCATAGAGAATGCAGAGCGAGCCTGCGATCAGCACGGGCGCCTGCAGCACGGCCGTGTACATGATCACGCGCAACCCGCCGAGCACGGTGTAGAGGCCGGTGGTGAAGGCGAGGCCGAGCGCGATCACCCAGAACACGTCGATGTGCAGGCCGAAGATCTCCACCGTGTCGATGCCGAGCAGGGTGCGAACGACCACGTCGCCGGCATAGATCGTCACCGCGATCTTGGTCAGCACCAGGCTCGCGATGGTGAGCAGGCTGAGCACGTTGCGCGAGCCGCGGCTGAAGCGCAGCTCGAGGAACTCCGGCATGGTGAAGACCTTCATCCGGTCGTAGAGCGGCACGAACACCCAGCCGAGCACGAGGATGAGCCAGCCTTGCATCTCCCAATGCGCCATCGCCATGCCGGTCGCGAAGCCCGCGCCGGCCAGCCCCACCAGATGCTCCGAGCCGATGTTGGAGGAGAAGATCGAGGTGCCGATCTGCAACCAGTTGCTGTCGCGGCTGGAGAGGAAATAGTCGGCGCCCGACCGCGCCTTCGACCGCATCGCATAGACGACGATCGCGAGCATCACCGCGACGAACAGAGCGACGACCAGCCAGTCCGCGATATTGAATACCGGGCCTCGGATCATGATTTCCCCCTTTTAGTCCTCGAACGGCTCGACGCTCAGCTGCGCGGCTGTGAGCAGGATGTCGGCGACGAGCTTGAGCGGCCGCGCGTCGACGTCGCTTTCGCGGCGTGCGATCAATTCGGCAAAACGGCGATAGATCGACGGATATTCGCCCGCGAGCGCGCTTTCATCGGACGGCACCGCGGCGCCGTCGATGGAAAGCTTAGCGCCGCCGGACGACAGCTTGAGCGGGCCGCGGTCAGTCTCGAAATCGATGTCCCAGGTCTGCACGCCGGTATGGCGGAAGTCGAGGCTGGCAAATATCTCCGCGCCATCGTCGCTTTCGAGCTCGAGCTCGGCCGCGATCGGCGTCTGGCAGTTCGACGGCACGACCAGCACGGCCTTGCGCGGGAAGAACGCGCCGGGGATGAGTTTGGTCAGGATCGAGAGCGCGTTGATGCCGGGGTCGAAGACGCCGAAGCCGCCTTCCTGCCAGATCCAGCGCTGTCCCGGATGCCACTGGCGCACGTCCTCCTTCCACGTCACACGGGCGCGGCGAAGCTTGCGCCCGGAAAGCAGACGCGCAGCGCGCGCGACGCCGGGCGCATGTTGGGAATGCCAGGTCTGATAGAGCGTACGGTCTGCATCTTTCGCCAGCCGCACCAGGTGCTCCAGCTGCAGGACCGAGGTGCAGGGCGGCTTCTCGAGGAGGACGTGCTTGCCCTTGGCGAGCGCGAGCTTCGCTGCCTCATAGTGCAGCTGCGGCGGCGTGCAGATCGCCACCGCGTCGAGATCGGGAGCGCCTTCGAGCATCGCCTCGATCGAAGGGTAGTTCGCAACGCCGTCGACTTGTGCATGCCGGCTGGCTGCCGCCGCGAGCACAAGGCCGGGGTTCCCTGCGATCGAAGGGATATGCTGGTCACGCGCGATCTTGCCGACGCCGACCAGTCCGATGCGAACCGGGTTCACCGATATTCCTCCCCTCGCTTCTCTTTATGGAAGCGTCGTTCAAAGACTCCGTACCGTCGTGTCCGGCGACGGCACGGTTTGCAAAGCATTGCGCAGCGGCAGCGCGAAAGGCGGCGCCTCGATCTCGAAGATGTCGCCGTCGCGCGCCTTGACGCCGTCGGAGAACGACAGCGTCGCCGTGCCGAAGAAATGCACATGCAGGTCGCCCGGCCGGCGGAACAGCGCGTATTTGAAGTGATGATGCTCCAGATTGGTGATGCGATGCGACATGTTCGCTTCGCCGGTGAGGAAGGGTTTTTCCCAGAGGGCCCGCCCTTCACGCCGCACGCGCACCTGGCCGCGGATGTCGGCGGGAAGTTCGCCGGTGAGCAGCTCGGGGCCGAGCGCCGCGTGCCTGAGCTTGGAGTGGGCAAGATAAAGATAGTTGGTCCGCTCCGTGACGTGATCGGAGAACTCGTTGGCGAGCGCGAAGCCCAGCCGGAACGGCGTCCCGTCCGCCGCGATCAGATAGATTCCGGCGATCTCGGGCTCTTCGCCGCCGTCCAGCGCGAAATCCGGCGACGGCAATGGCTGCCCGGGCGCGACGATGCTGCGTCCATCGCCCTTGTAGAACCATTCCGGCTGCACGCCGGTTTCGCCTTGCACCGGTTTGCCGCCCTCCAATCCCAAGCGGAACATCCTCATGGAATCGGTGGCATCGGCGGCATGCGCCTTGGCGTGCATCCTGTCGCGCGCGTCCGCCGAGCCCAGATGGGTCAGTCCCGTTCCGGTCAGGAAGATGCGCGCGGGATCGGGATGGCTCGCGGGCGAAAGGATGCGTCCCGCGTTCAAGGCTTCGAGAAGGTCGATGTCTTCCCCGCGTCCGGCTTGCTCCACCATACCGGCCAGCGTCGCTTTCGCCCCGATCGCGGCGCTCGCCAGTGCATGGATCGTCGTCGCACCCTTCACGCGCCACGCATGCGTGCCGTCGATGGCCGCCGCGACACCGTCGTCCAACTGGATCAGGCGCAGCGTCATGGCGACACGAACTTTCCGTCGACCATGCGGCGCAGCCCGAGCGGATTGCCGTCGGCCAACTCCGGCGCCAGCAAATCGTCCGGGATGTCCTGATAGCAGACCGGCCTCAGGAACCGCTCGATCGCGAGCGTGCCGACCGAGGTGGTGCGCGTATCCGACGTCGCCGGGAACGGACCGCCATGCACCATCGCGGGCGAGACCTCGACGCCCGTCGGCCAGCCATTGGCGAGAACGCGGCCCGCCTTCTTTTCCAGGATCGGCAGCAACGCCGCCGCGCCATCGCGATCATCCGCGTCCATATGCAATGTCGCCGTGAGCTGGCCTTCAAGCCCGCTCAGCGCGGCCGCGAGCTCCGCGAGATCGCGGCAGCGCACGACGATCGAGGATGGCCCAAACACTTCCTCTTCCAGCGCGCGGTGCGCCAGGAAATCGCCCACGCTCACCTGGAACAGCGCCGCTCCGGCCAGGGCCGCGTCGCCGGTCACACCCGCGATCTGCGAGATCGCCGGATGCGAGCGCAGGCGCGCGACACCGGCGCCGTAATTCGCGCAGATCGCCGGCGACAGCATCCGTCCCGGCGCGACTTTGGTTATCGCCTTCTCCGCCGCCGTCACGAAGCGGTCGAGATCGGGACCGTCGAGCGCGAAGACGAGCCCGGGATTGGTGCAGAACTGGCCGACGCCCAAAGTGAGCGAAGCCGCGAAGCCTGCGGCGAGCGCCTCGGCGCGCGCCTTCAGCGCGGCCGGCAACAGTACCACCGGATTGACGCTGCTCATCTCGGCATAGACGGGAATCGGCTCGTGCCGCGCCGCCGCGAGCTTCATCAGCGCGAGCCCTCCGGCGCGCGAACCCGTGAAGCCGACCGCCTTGATGCGCGGGTCCTGGACGAGGGCGGCGCCCAATTCGTTGGAAGGCCCGCTCAGATGCGAGAAGACGCCTTCTGGCAGGCCGCAGGCTTTCGCCGCGTCGCTGATCACGCCGGCCGCGAGCTCGGATGTGCCGGGATGCGACGGATGCGCCTTGACGATCACGGGGCATCCCGCCGCCAGCGCCGAAGCGGTGTCGCCGCCGGCCGTGGAGAAGGCGAGGGGAAAGTTGCTGGCGCCGAACACCGCCACCGGGCCCAGCGGGATTTTCCTCTGGCGGATGTCGGCGCGGGGCAGGGGCTTGCGCTCCGGCAGCGCGGGATCGATGCGTGCGCCCAGGAAATCGCCTTGCCGCACCACTTGCGCGAACAGCCGAAGCTGTCCGGTCGTGCGTCCGCGCTCACCTTCGAGCCGGGCGCGGGGCAGGTTGGTCTCGGCACCCGCGCGCTCGAGCAATTCGTCGCCCAACTCCAGGATCTTGTCGGCACAAAGCTCGAGGAACCGCGCGCGTGACTCGAGGCTGGTTTGGCGGAAATCGTCGAACGCGGCATCGGCAAGCGCGCAGGCGCGGTCCACCTCGGCTTGGCCCGCGACGCTGAAATCGGGACCTGCGCCGGCGGCGCGGAAGGTCTCTGCGGTCGCGACGCGCTGGAAGCCGATGATGAGCTGGCCGGTCGGGGGCATGAAACCGCTTTCGGGATGATCGGAGCCCGAACTTTAAGATAACTCAGACAATAAGTCAGCCCTTTTGTTGCCGGCCGGTCGTCAGCCGGCGCGGCGGCTGCCGCCCTTGCGCGAGATCGGCGTGTCCATGCGCGCGAGCTCGATCAGCTCGCTCATCGCCTGCTGGGCCTTGCCCGGATCGCGCTCGGCGATGGCCTCGAACACCCTGAGATGGTCGGGCAGCGGATCGCGGCGCAATGGACGCTTGCGCTGCTTGAACATCGTCGTCGTGCTGATGGCCGCGCTGACGCCGTTGGTGAGCGATATCATGAACGGGTTGTTCGTCGCGTCCAGAAGCGTGGCGTGGAAGTCGAGATCGGCCTGGCGGCCTTCTTCCGTCGCCAGCGTGTATTTGGACATGCCTTCGAGCGCCGTGCGCATGGCCTTGAGATGCGCCGCCGACCGGCGCGTGGCAGCGAGGCCCGCGGCCGCGGACTCGACCACGTTGCGAAGCTCGAACAGGCTGTTCAGCAGCTCGAGATCGGGCTCGGACTCGAACGTCCAGTCGAGCACGTCCGGATCTAGCAGGTTCCACTTCGCTTGCTGGTTGATCCGCGTGCCGACTTTCGGCCTGGCGTCGACGAGCCCCTTGGCCGCCAGAATCCGCACCGCCTCGCGATAGGCGGTGCGCGAAACTTCAAATTGCTCGCTGGAGGCGATCTCTCCGTCCAGGAGGTCGCCCGGCTTATATCGGCCCGATACGATCGCGATCCCGAGCTTTCGCGCGATCGTGCCGTGCAACCGCAGCGATTTTGCCCTCGAATCGGGCACGGGCGTGGACGCCGTCATTTGAGCCGGTGAAGCCTGATTTTCCTCAAGAATCTGTATCGCCGCCGGCGTCAATTGTCCAACAGGCAACGAGGCTTTTTCGTGCGTGGCAGAAAGGGCACAGCGGGATTTCCGTGCGCCAAAAAACTCAGACAATAGGCCCCGTCGTCTTGCGCCGCCCTCCGGACTCGCCTATTGTCTGAGTTATAAAGCGCGGTTCAGCGATGGAAAGCCGAACGAATCAGGGCGCGCGAGGGGAGGAACACATGAAATTGCGAACCGCATTGGCGTGCGCATTGTCCTACGCTGCGATATCCGCTTTCGGCGCCGCGGGGGCGCAGACCGCGCCGCAAACCGGCCAGAATTCCGGTCAGAACTCCGGCCCGATCGAAACCGTCGTCGTGACCGGCGTGCGGGCCAGCGTCAAGAGCTCGCTCGACATCAAGAAGAAGGCCGATCAGGTCGTCGATTCCATCGTCGCCGAGGACATCGGCAAACTGCCCGACAACAACGTCATCGAGGCGCTGCAGCACGTCACGGGCGTGCAGGTCAGCCGTAACGCCGCGGAGGCGAACCAGCTGCTCATCCGCGGCCTTCCCGACGTGGCCACCTTGCTCAACGGCCGCGAGATCTTCACCTCGACGGGGCGTTTCGTCACGCTGCAGGACATCCCGGCCGAGCTGCTGGCCCGCGTCGACGTGGAAAAGACCCCTCGCGCCGACGATATCGAGGGCGGCATCGCCGGCCTGATCGACGTGCGCCTGCACCGTCCGTTCGACTTCGACGGGCTTGAGGTCGCCGGCACCGTGCACGGCACGCACAGCTCGCTGTCCGACAACGACGATCCCGATGGCAGCATGTTGTGGAGCAACCGCTGGAACACGGCGATGGGCGAGCTCGGCCTCCTCGTCGACGTGTCGTACCGCCGCGACCGCTACAAGGAGGAGATCCTCGACAACTACATCGACACCCAGGACATCGGCCCGGTCACCGGCTCGACGGGTCCGAACGGCGATGCGTTCACGCCGCTGACCGAAGGCGCGCAGTCGATCAACGGCGACCGCCAGCGCACCTCGGCGAACGTCTCGGCGCAATGGGCGCCCAATGCCAATACCGAGGTCTATGCGGAATTCTTCTATACGCGCTACCGCAATCCCAACAACGTCGACTTCTTCGTGGGCCTGCCCTGGATCTGCGCCGATCCGAGCACCGCGACCGTGTTCCCCGGAACCGATCTGGTGAAGACCGTCACGGGCGGCTGCTACGATCTGACCAGCGACCAGTCCTTCGTACCCAGGACCGACACCTATCAGGCGGCGACGGGCGCGAGCTGGAACTTCGGGCGCCTCACCGCCACGACCGAGTTCGACTACACCGACAGCCGCTTCTCGCAGATCGGCGTGATCCTGGACACCGAATACTATCCCCCGCCGGGCGGCTATACGGCGGACTTCAACTATCATGACAGCGGCACGCCTTATATGAACGTGACGGGCATCAACCTGCTCGATCCGACGCAGTACCATTTCCGCCAGTTCTACGATCAGCGCACCAAGCAGTACGGAAACGAGGAAGACTGGCGCGGCGACATCAACTACGACATGGGCGACGGCGGATTCTTCAAGTCGTTCGACGCGGGCCTGCGCTATGTCGACCGTTACGCGCGCAACCGCCAGGACAATGGCGGCGGCCTCGACTGCCGCGGCAACGATCCGAACGGCCCCGGCTGCTTCACCGATCTGGCGTCGCTTCAGGGTGCCTGGCACGCGACCAGCGGCTCGATCTTCGACGGCAAGTTCGGCATCTCGCAATGGATCGATGCCGATCCGAACTGGCTGATCCAGAACGTCGCCTTTCTGCGCACCGCGTTCGGTCAGCCGACCTCGCCGCCGCCAGACGATCCGACGCAATCCTTCGACGATCGCGAGCAGAGCTATTCCGGTTACGTCAAGGCCAATTTCGGCTTCGACCTCGGCGCGATCCCGGTCTCGGGCAATGCGGGTCTTCGCCTCGTCGACACGCAGGCGGACTCGCTGGGCAACACCGTCGTGACCAACAACGGCATCACCACGATCACGCCCGTGATCAGCGACAAGAACATGGTGGACTGGCTGCCGAGCCTGAACGTGAAGTTCGAGCTCCAGGACGACCTGCTCCTGCGCTTCGCGGCGAGCCAGACCGTCACCCATCCCACCTTTCCGGAGCTCAATCCGGGCCTTACGCTGTCCAGCTCCACCGGAACGCTGCTCGGCTCCGGTTCGAGCGGCAACCCGGACCTCGCCCCGGTCAAGTCCGACAACGTCGATCTCTCGCTGGAATACTATTTCGGTCCGCAGAGCGCGCTGACGGGCGCGGTGTTCTATCGCCAGATCGACGGCTATATCGAGTCCACCGTCACCGAGGAGACGATCAACAACATCCAGTATCAGGTGACGAGGCCCATCAACGCGCCGGCGGGTCATATCGACGGCGTCGAGGCGGGCTACACGCAGTTCTTCGACTTCCTCCCCGGTCCGTTCAGCGGGCTGGGCGCGCAGGCTAACGTCACCTTCGTCGACGGGGCCTTCGCGAACATCTCGAGATGGTCCTACAACCTCGTCGGCATCTACGAGAAGGGGCCGGTCTCGCTGCGCGTCGCCTACAACTGGCGTGACGGCTTCGACGTCGGGCCGGCGCCGGGCGGCGGCCAGCAGCCCAGCGAGATCTTCGCCAAGGCGCAGCCCTGGCTCGATCTGTCGGCGAGCTACCAGCTGGACGAGCACTTCACCGCCACGCTGGACGCGACCAATCTGCTGGGCAGCGACTATCAGGACTATTTCGGAAATCCGGAATTCCGGCGCGATACGCGCCGGTTCGACCAGACCGTCGCGCTGGGCATCCGCTTCCGCTATTGACGGGGGGCAGTACGTGAAGGTGGCCGGTTGTCCCTCGAGGATGGCCGGCCATCTGTTTCGGGAGAGAGCATGACCGGCGAATCTCATCTGAGCCGCCGTACCCTTCTCGGTTCCGCGCTCGCGCTCGGCGGCATGGCGCTCGCGCCGCGCAGCTTCGGCGGCGTGATCAACGACCGCATGACCGGGGACCTGACACCCGTCCACGATCCTTGCATGATCAAGCAGGGCGACACCTTCTATGTGTTCAGCACGGGACCGAGCGGCGCCGATGCGGGGCTGATCCCGTGGCGGTCGTCGAAGAATCTCTTGAATTGGACGCGCGGCGGCGCGGTGTTCGCCGAGCTTCCCAAATGGACGAAGGACGCGGTGCCCGGCACCAGGGGGATCTGGGCGCCCGACATCTCGTTCCATGGCGGCCGCTACTATCTCTACTACGCGGTCTCGACCTTCGGCTCGAACCATTCGGTGATCGGGCTTGCGACCAACGCGACGCTCGATCCCGCGGCGCCCGGCTATGGGTGGCAGGACCAGGGGCTGGTGATCTCGTCCGATACGTTCGACAAATACAACTGCATCGATCCGAACCGGTTCGTCGACACGGACGGCAAGCATTGGCTCGCCTTCGGAAGCTTCTGGACCGGGATCAAGATCATCGCGCTCGATCCCGCCACGGGAAAGCCCTTGGCCGGCGCGCAGGTGCAGCCGCTCGCCTACCGTCCGCAGCCGCCCGACGCGATCGAGGCGCCGTTCCTCACCGAGCACGGCGGATATTATTACCTGTTCGTCTCGTTCGACTTCTGCTGCCGCGGCGCGAAGAGCGACTACAACATCGTCGCAGGGCGCTCGAAGGACGTGCTGGGGCCGTATCTCGGCCCCGACGGCAAGGAGATGATGCACGGCTACGGCCAGCAGGTCCTCGTCGGCAACGACCGCTTCAAGGGTCCCGGCGGGCAGTCGGTATGCCGCGACGGCGATCGCTACTATCTCGTCTATCACGCCTATGATGCGCAGAACGGCGGGGTGCCGACGCTGCGCGTCTCGCCGATCGGCTGGACACCCGACGGATGGCCGTCGGTGATCCTCTAGAAAGGATGCCTGCGATGCGTGTTCGGGCCGCCGCGATTCTTCTCCTGTTGGCCGCACCCGCAGCACGCGCCGCGGATGTGCCGCAGGCCGCCGTCGCCACGATCCATGCCGATCGTCCGGGCCCGGTGATCGACCGGCATATCTACGGCCAGTTCGCCGAGCATCTCGGCCGCGGCATCTCTGAAGGCGTATGGGTGGGCGAGCGGTCGAAGATCCCCAACACGCGCGGCTTCCGCAACGACGTGGTCGCGGCGCTGCGCGACCTGCACGTGCCGGTCGTGCGCTGGCCGGGCGGCTGCTTCGCCGATGAGTATCACTGGCGCGACGGCATCGGGCCGCGCGCCAAGCGGCCGGTGACGCTGAACACCAATTGGGGCGGCGTGCCCGAGACCAACGCGTTCGGCACGCATGAATTCCTCGACTTCGCGCAGATGATCGGCGCCGACGCCTATATCAACGCCAATCTCGGCACCGGCTCGCCGGCGGAGATGGCGCAGTGGCTGCAATACATGACGTCGGACAAGCCGACCGCGCTGACCGCCGAGCGCGCGCGCAACGGCCATCCCGCGCCCTGGAGGATCGCCTATTTCGCGGTCGGCAACGAAGCCTGGGGCTGCGGCGGCGACATGACGCCCGGCCGCTATGCCGATCTCTTCAAGCAGTATGCGAATTTCCTCAAAGCCCCCCGCGGCGCCCGGCCCGTCATCGTGGCGAGCGGCGGCAACGACAACGACACGTCATGGGCGGAGACGCTGACCTCGCAGGTGCATCGCGACATCGGTGCGGTGACGTTCCACTACTACACGATCCCCGGTGACAAATGGGAGAGCAAGGGACCGGCGACCGGCTTCGGCGAGGACCAGTGGATATCGACCCTCGCCCATACGCTGCGCATGGACGGCTTCATCGCGCAGAACGTGGCCCTGATGGACAAATACGATCCCGAGAAGAAGATCGCCTTCGACGTCGACGAATGGGGCACGTGGTACGATCCGGAAGGCGGACGCGAGCCGGGCTTCCTCTATCAGCAGAACACGCTGCGCGACGCGCTGGTCGCGGCGCTGAACTTCAACATCTTCCACCGCCACGCCGACCGCGTGCGCATGGCCAACATCGCGCAGATGGTCAACGTGCTGCAGGCGATGATCCTGACCGACGGTCCGAAGATGGTGCTGACGCCGACCTATCACGTCTTCCGCATGTTCCGGCCGTTCCAGGACGCGACGTTCCTTCCCGCCGATGTTCAAGCACCCGATTACAAGCTGGGCGCCGTCTCGGTGCCGTCGGTCAGCCTTTCGGCGGCGCATACGAGCGACGGCAGGATCGTCGTGGCCCTGGTCAATCTCGATCCCGGCCATGCGATGCCGGTGACGGTGGCCATCGATGGGGCGAACGTCGCCAAGGTGAGCGGCGAGATCCTCACCGCCTCCGCGATGGATGCGCGCAACACCTTCGATGCGCCGGATGCGGTGCGGCCCGCTGTCTTCACCGGCGCGTCGCTCGGCGGCGGCAAGCTTTCACTCACCCTGCCGGCCAAGTCTGTGGTCGTGCTGACGTTGCAATAGATGCTTCTCACGCGTCGCGATGCGATGGCCGCCGCCGCGGTGAGCCCGCTGCTGCTGCGAAGCGCACGCGCCACGGACGATTTCCATGCTCTGGCGCCGCGCCCGCCCATGGGCTGGAACTCATGGGACAGTTTCGGGCCGACGATCCGCGAGGACGAAGCCCGCGCCAATGCGCGGATCATGGCGGAGCGTCTGCTGCCGCACGGCTACGACGTCTTCACCATCGACATCCAATGGTACGAACCCGGCGCGAACAGCTACGACTATCGCAAGGATGCCGCGCTGGCGATGGATGAGTGGGGACGGCTGGTACCCGCGCCCAACCGTTTTCCTTCCGCGGCGAACGGCGCCGGGTTCAAGCCTCTGGCCGATTTCGTCCATGGCCTGGGCCTGAAATTCGGCATCCACATGATGCGCGGCGTGCCGCGCCAGGCGGCCGACCGCAACCTGCCGATCTTGGGCACGTCATATCGCGCGGGCGAGATTGCCGATCGCGTGAATGTCTGTCCGTGGAACACGGACATGTACGGCATCGACACGACCAGGCCCGGCGCGCAGGACTACTATGACTCCGTCTTCAAGCTCTATGCCTCCTGGGGCGTCGATTTCGCCAAGGCGGACGATATGAGCCGGCCTTATGCGCGCAACGCGGCCGAGATCCACGCCGTGCGCCGCGCCATCGACGCCTGCGGGCGGCCCATGATCCTGTCGCTGTCGCCGGGCGAGACGCCGCTCGCCGCCGCGGACGACGTCGCGCAAAACGCCAACATGTGGCGCATCAGCGACGATTTCTGGGATTCCTGGCCCGCGGTCCTCGAGCAGTTCGAGCGCCTGAAACATTGGGCGCCTCTGGCGCGCGCGGGCGCCTGGCCCGACGCCGACATGCTGCCGTTCGGCGTGCTGGAGATGGGCAGGCGCATGACGCGCTTCAGCCGCGACGAGCAGCGCACGGTGATGACGCTGTGGTGCATCGCGCGCTCGCCGCTCATCATGGGCGGGGACCTGCGCAAGCTGGACGACGCCACGGCGTCGCTGCTCACCAACGACGAGGTCCTGGCCGTCAACCGCAAGGGCGAAGCGGCCCACGAGCTGTTTCGCGATACCGCCAAGGCCGCATGGGGGGCGACGCTGGATGGCGAGCGCTGTGTTGCGCTGTTCAATTTCGGCGACACCGCCGCGCCCGTGTCAGTAGCCGTGCCGGAATCCGCGC
This sequence comes from Alphaproteobacteria bacterium, assembly GCA_021325375.1. Lineage (GTDB taxonomy): Bacteria > Pseudomonadota > Alphaproteobacteria > Micropepsales > Micropepsaceae > Rhizomicrobium. The sequence goes on from JAJPHG010000025.1 coordinate 115,674, forward strand.
GGGTGCGCGATCTGTGGGAGCGGCGCGATCTCGCAATCCATCGCAACGTCTTCGCGCCCGTATTGCCGCCGCACGGCGCGGGGCTTTATCGGTTCACTTCGACGTCTTGAACGTCAGCACGGTCTTTTCGGAATAGGTCTCGCCCGGGCGCAGGATCGTGGACGGGAACGCGGGCTGGTTCGGGGAGTCGGGGAAATGCTGCGTCTCCAGGCACAGGCCCGTGCGGTGCTGGAACACCGTGCCCGCGCCCGCCGGCTTCCCGTCGAGGAAATTGCCCGAATAGAATTGCAGGCCGGGCTGCGTCGTGCGCACCTCCATCGTGCGCCCGCTCGCCGGATCGCTCAGCACCGCGGCCAAACTCATCGCGCCGGGCGACGGCTTGTCGAGGACCCAATTGTGGTCGTAGCCATGGCCGCGCGCGAGCTGTTCGTCCTTGTCCTCGATCCGGCTTGCGATGCGTTCCGCCTTGCGGAAGTCGAACGGCGTGCCCGCCACGGCGCGAAGCTCGCCGGTGGGGATGAGCGTCGCGTCGACGGGCGTGAAACGCCCGGCGTCCACGCGCAGGACATGGTCGAGGATCGGGCGCGTGAAATCGCCGGTCAGGTTGAAATAGGCGTGATTGGCGAGATTGACCGGCGTCGGCGCCGTCGTCGTCGCCTGGAATTCGATGCTCAGCGTGTCGTCATCGCCGAGCCGGTAGGTGACATGCGCGGTGAGCGCGCCCGGATAGCCTTCTTCATCGTTGGCGCTGACATAGGTCAGCCGTACCGCTTCGCCCGCTTGCGGCTCTGCCGTCCACAGACGTTTGTCGAAACCTTTGGTGCCGCCATGCAGGCTGTTCGGTCCGTCGTTTTGCGGTAGCTGGTAGGTCTTGCCGTCCAGCGTGAAGCGGCCGTGCGCGATGCGGTTGGCATAGCGTCCCACCGTCGCGCCGAAATAGGGCACGCCCTTCAGATAAGGATCGATGCTGTCGAAGCCCAGCACGACGTTGGCGAGCTTGCCGTGCCGGTCGGGGACGGTGAGCGAGACCAGCGTCGCGCCCCAGGTGACGATCTTCGCTTCGATCCCGTGCCGGTTCCTCAGCGTGTAGGCGTCCACCGTCTCATCTCCCACGCGCCCGAACGGCGCCTTGACGGGACCGGCCGCGTGGGCGGACACGGCGCCTGCCGACGACAGCGCGGCGGCTGCGATGATAAGAATAAGTCTGATTTTCGGCATCGCCCACCCGTTCGTCACGCCGGGGATTAAATCAGACAATTGAGCTTGCGGCCAGCGTCTTAACCTCGATGCGCCTTGCCAAGGTTGGGGTGATATGCGAATTTGTCTGAGTAAATTGGGGGGAGCATCTCGGGTTGTTTCGTTCGAGGTCTTGCGTGAAGCGTGTCGGCTTTGCCATGCCTGTGCGACGGGAATCTGAGCGGAGCGGGCACTTGAGCGGATACTCTCCATGACCTCGCCAGCGTCAACCCGTCGGCTGCGCTCAAGAGCCTGGTTCGACGACCGCGACAATACCGACATGACTGCGCTCTATCTCGAGCGTTACATGAATTTCGGCCTGACCCTCGAAGAGCTCCAATCGGGCCGGCCCATCGTCGGCATCGCGCAGACGGGCTCGGATCTTTCGCCCTGCAACCGGCATCATCTGGTGCTGGCCGAGCGCGTGCGCGACGGCATCCGCGACGCCGGCGGCGTGCCGATCGAGTTTCCGGTCCATCCGATCCAGGAGACCGGCAAGCGTCCGACGGCAGGCCTCGACCGCAATCTCGCCTATCTGGGACTGGTCGAGATCCTCTACGGCTACCCGATCGACGGCGTGGTGCTGACGACCGGTTGTGACAAGACGACACCGGCTTGCCTGATGGCGGCGGCGACGGTCGACATCCCGGCCATCGCGCTGTCGGTCGGGCCGATGATCAGCGCCTGGGCCGAGGGCAAGCGCATCGGTTCCGGCGCCGTGGTGTGGAAGGCGCGCGAGCGCTTCGCCGCGGGCGAGATCGACCGTGCCCAGTTCATCAAGCTGGTCGCATCCGCCGCGCCCTCGACCGGTTACTGCAACACGATGGGGACGGCGACGACGATGAACAGTCTCGCCGAGGCGCTCGGCATGTCGCTGCCCGGATCGGCCGCGATCCCCGCGCCGCATCGCGACCGCCAGGAATGCGCCTATTTGACGGGAAAGCGCATCGTCGAGATGATCCATGCCGACCGCAAGCCGTCGGACATCCTCACGCGCGACGCTTTCCTCAATGCCGTGCGCGTCAACTCCGCGCTGGGCGGCTCGACCAATGCGCCGCTGCACCTGATCGCGCTCGCGCGCCACATCGGCGTGGAGCTTTCCATCGACGATTGGCAGACCCACGGCTACGACGTCCCGCTGCTCGTGAACCTGCAGCCCGCCGGCGAATATCTGGGCGAGGATTTCTATCGCGCAGGCGGCGTGCCCGCCGTCGTTTCCCAATTGATGAAGAAGGGCCTGATCGCGCAAGGCGCGCTCACCGCCAACGGCCGCTCCATCGGCGAGAATTGCGCCGACGCCACGATCCTGGACGAGGCGGTGATCCGGCCCTTCGATCGTCCGCTGAGCGAAAGAGCCGGCTTCCTGGTGCTGCGCGGCAACCTCTTCGACTCCGCGATCATGAAGACGAGCGTGATCTCCAAGGAGTTCCGCGACCGTTATCTCTCGAACCCGAAGGATCCGGAAGCGTTCGAAGGCCGCGCCATCGTCTTCGACGGCCCGGAAGACTACCACGCGCGCATCGACGATGCGGCGCTGGACATCGACGAGCGCTGCGTCCTCTTCATGCGCGGCACCGGCCCGATCGGCTATCCCGGCGGCGCCGAGGTGGTGAACATGCGCGCTCCGGTGCAGCTCATCGCCCAGGGCGTCCATGTCCTTCCCTGCATCGGCGACGGCCGCCAGTCGGGCACGTCGGGTTCGCCATCGATCCTCAACGCCTCGCCGGAGGCGGCGGTCGGCAGCGGGCTCGCGGTGCTGGCGACCGGCGACCGGGTGCGCGTCGATCTGCGCAAGGGCGAGGTGAACGTGCTTTTGGCCGACGGCGAGCTCGCCAAGCGGCTCGAGGCTCTCGCAGCGGCCGGCGGCTATGCCTATCCTGCCAGCCAGACGCCGTGGCAGGAGATGCAGCGCGGCACGATCGGCCAGATGTCGACCGGCGCCGTCCTCGAGCCGGCGGTGAAGTATCAGCGCATCGCGCGGACGAAGGGCATTCCCCGCCACAATCATTGATCCGCGCGACGCAAACGGGAGGGACGACGTGAGCGGTCTTGCGCTGCGCAACGTCAGCAAGCGCTTCGGCGATACGCCGGTCTTGGACGACGTCTCGCTCGAGATCGGCGCGGACGAGCTTCTGGTCGTGCTCGGCCCGTCGGGCTGCGGGAAGTCGACGCTGCTGCGCGCGATCGCGGGGCTGGAGACGATCGATGAGGGCCAGATCCTGATCGACGGCGTGCGCGTCGACCGGCTGGCGCCCGGCAAGCGCGGCGTGGCGATGGTGTTCCAGAGCTACGCGCTCTATCCGCATATGAGCGTGCGCGAGAACATGGCGTTCGGCCTGATCAACATCGGCACCGCGCGGGCGGAGATCGACCGGCGCATCGCGCAGGCGGCAAAGATGCTGGAGATGGAGCATCTGCTCGGCCGCAGGCCTTCGGAGCTTTCCGGCGGCCAGCGCCAGCGCGTCGCCATCGGCCGCGCCATCGTCAAGGAGCCGAAAGTGTTCATGTTCGACGAGCCGCTGTCGAACCTGGACGCGGCGCTGCGCAGCCGCACGCGGCAGGAGATCGCGGGCCTGCACCGGCGCATCAGGACCGCGATGATCTTCGTGACCCACGACCAGACCGAGGCGATGAGCCTCGCCGACCGCATCGTGGTGATGAACCAGCGGCGCATCGAGCAGATCGGAACGCCGCTCGAGATCTATGCCAGTCCCGCGACCGAGTTCGTCGCCACCTTCGTCGGCTCTCCGGCGATGAACATCCTTCCCGTCGCGCAGGCGACAGCCGACGGCGCGTTCCTGCGTGTGGCTCTCGGCGACGGCACGCAACTGGAGACGTCGCTGCCGGCGTCAGCGATCAAGGACGGCGCCCTGCGCCTGGGGCTGCGGCCCGAAGCGGTGCGGCTTTGCGCGCCCGGTGCGGGCGATACGAACGCGACGGTCGAGTTCGTGGAGTTCCTTGGCGACAAGACGCATGTCCATCTCGCGCTCTCGCGTGGCGACCGCGTCGTCGCTCTGGCGGCTGCGCCTTGCACGGCTCGGCCCGGCGACGAGACCGGACTGGTGCTCGACGCCGCAGCCGGACATCTGTTCGGCTCCGACGGCCGGAACCTGAAGGCGGCGCCGGCATGAAAGCGCGCGCACGCGATGCGGCATCGGGCGAGGCGTTGAGCGGTGCCTTGTTCGTCGCACCCTATCTTCTCGTGTTCCTCGTGCTGCTCGTCTATCCGCTTGTGTCCGGCATATGGCTCAGCCTGCACAAGGCCGACCTCTTCGGCGGCTCGCAATATATCGGTTTCGAGAACTACGTGCGGCTCTTCAAGGACGATGTCTTCCGCAAGGCGGTGTGGAACACCTGCTATTTCGTCCTGCTGACCGTGCCGGCGTTGACCGTCATCGGGCTGGCGCTCGCACTCGCCCTCAACAACGGCACGCGGCGTTCGGCGGTGCTGCGCGGGCTGTTCTTCTCGTCCTCGGTGCTGTCGGTCACCATCGTGACCTTGATCTGGCGCATGGTGCTGGTGCCCGACGGCGGGCTGATCGCCGATCTTCTCGCAAGCCTGCATCTGCCTTCCGTGCCGTTCCTCAGCGACGCGCGTCTCGCCATGCCGGCCGTGGCGCTGACCACGATCTGGTGGTGCATCGGCTTGCCGATGATGCTGTTCCTGGCCGCGCTGCAGCAGGTGCCGAAAGATCTCTACGAGGCGGCGGCGCTCGACAATGCGGGCTGGTGGCGCACGCTGCTCAGGGTCACCCTGCCGTCGATCCGGCGCACCGCGCTCGTCGTCGTGGTCATCGAGATCATCCTGCAGTTCCAGCTCTTCGGCCAGGCGCAGATCATGACCCTGGGCGGCCCCAACAACGCCTCGCTGCCGATCGTGCTCTTCATCTACCAGATCGGCTTCCAGCGCTGGGATATCGGCTATGCCGCCGCAGCGTCGGAGATCCTGTTCTGCATCATCCTGGCGGCGGCGATGACGCAATACCTCGCCTCGCGCGGGCGGAGCTGACGATGGGGCAGACGCGCCACGGCCCTGGCCGCATCGCCGCGACGGCGGCACTGGCGCTCGCCGCGCTGATCATGGCGGCGCCGCTGCTGTGGACGCTGCTTCTGTCGCTCAAGTCCAATGCGGAGCTGCTGCGCGGCACGGGCACGGCGTTCGCGCCGCCCTATACGCTGCAGAACTATGCCGACATCTTCGGGCATTCCGCCGTGTTCGGCTGGCTGCTCAACAGCGCCATCGTCTCGCTGGGCGTGACGTTCGGCGTGCTGGCGCTGTCGTCGCTCGCGGGATACGGCTTCGCGCGGCTGCGATTTCCGGGGCGCGACGTGATCTTCATCCTGGTGCTCTTCGGGCTGGCGATCCCCGAGCAATCGGTGATCATCGCGCGCCACCAGATGTTCAGCGCGCTCTCGCTCCACAATACCTATGGCGGGCTGATCTTCCCGGGACTGGCCGCGCCCTTCGGCGTGTTCCTGATGACCCAGTATTTCCGTGCCATGCCGAAGGAGCTCGAAGAGGCGGCGTGGCTCGACGGCGCCTCGCGGTTCCGCACGTTCTGGAAGATCTTGTTGCCGCTGTCCCTGCCGGCGCAGGCGACGCTGGGCATCTTCACGTTCCTGGCGACGTGGAACGATTATTGGTGGCCGCTGATCTCGGCGACGAATTCGGACATGTACACGCTCACCGTCGGCGTCGCCTCGTCGCAGATGAATTTCGCGCAGACCAACGGGCTCGGCTTTCTCATGGCGCAGGCGGTGTTCGCCAGCGTGCCGATCCTGATCGTCTATGTGATCTTCCAGCGCTACATCGTGGCCGGCGTGTCGCGGGCGGCGGCGTGATGCGGCGCGCGCTCGCCTGCCTGACGATGCTTGGCGCGCTTCTGGGCTGCGCACCGAAGCAGGCCGGTCCGGTGCAGATCACGCTGCAGCGCTTCTTCGGTGCCTGCGACGCGGAATACGGCAGTTCCACCAATGTCGCGGCCGCCGAGGGCGAGTGCGGCATCGTCACGACGCTGATCAACAAGTTCAACGCCGAGAACCCCGACATCCACGTCAAGGTCAACGTCGTCTACTGGCCGGGCTACGACCAGCTTTCCGCCGAGCTCGCGGCAGGCGATCCGCCGGACCTCGTGACCATGCACCAATCGGTGATCTCCGACTACGCCCAGCGCCGGCTGATCATGCCGCTGGACGATGGGCTCGCCTCGGTCGGTGTGTCGCCGGCGAGCTTCACGCGCGCCGCGCGCGAAGGCGTGATGCGCGGCGGCCATGTCTATGCGCTGCCTTTCGACAATTGGGCGCCGCTCTGGCAGATCAACATGAACCTGTTCCGGGCCGCGGGCCTGGTGCAGGGCGGCAAGCCGGTGCTGCCGCACAGCCCCGAAGAGCTGCTGGCCCAGGCGCGCCAGTTCAAGCGCGCCACGGGCAAGCCTTATCTCCTGCAATCGATGGTCAACGAGCCGGCGGCCTATGCGCGCAACCTGTTCACGTTCCTGATGCAGCAGAACGCGGTGATCTTCCCCGATCCGCATCACATACGGCTGAGCACGCCGCAGGCCCATCGCGTGCTCGCGCTGTTCAAGCAGATCTACGACGAGGGGCTGACCTCGAAGGACCAGGACTACACCGCCGCGACCAGCGGCTTCCTGAACGGGCAGGGCGGGGTCTATCTCGTCGGCACCTGGATGATCGGCGCCTATGAGCAGGCGTCGAAGCAGCCGGGCTCGCCGCTCGCCAACGGCTACGCGGTCGTTCCCTATCCGCAGCTCTATCCCGGACGCGACGCGACCTATGCCGACGGCCATTCCTGGGTCATGCCCACGGCCAAGCGCAGTGCGCAGAAGACGCGCGCGATCTTCCGCCTGCTGCGGTTCCTGAAGGACAATGACTTCGAATGGTCGCGCACCGGCCATCTGCCGGCCTATCGCGACGTGATCGACAGCGCGCGCTGGCGGGCGCTGCCGCATCGCGCCGGGATCGCGGGGCTGGTCGATGCCGCAACGCCCTTGCCGCCGGGCGTGCAGCGCCAGTTCATCATCCAGCAGATCGTCTCGGAAGAGATGGAATCCGCGATCACGGGCCAGAAGCCCATCAACACGGCGCTTGCCGACGCGCAGCGCCGCGTCAACGACGTCCTCTTTAACCTGCTTTGACCTGGAGTTCCTCATGCTGACCAGCAGGATTGTCGCCGACCGCGATTTCATCGTCTCGCCGCTGGACCGGCGCGTGTTCGGCACCTTCGTCGAGCATATGGGACGCTGCGTCTATGGCGGCATCTACGAGCCTGGCCATCCTACCGCGGACGCGAACGGCTTGCGCGGCGACGTGCTGGCGCTGACCCGGGAGCTGGGCGCCACGATCGTGCGCTATCCCGGCGGAAATTTCCTCTCCGGCTACAATTGGGAAGACGGTGTGGGTCCGAAAGCGCAGCGCCCGACGCGGCTCGATCTCGCCTGGGGCTCGACCGAGACCAACCAGTTCGGCACCAACGAGTTCATCACCTGGTGCAAGGCCGCGGGCGTCGAGCCGATGTTCGCGGTCAATCTCGGCACGCGCGGCCCGGACGAGGCGCGCCATTTCGTCGAGTACTGCAATCATCCGGGCGGCACCCATTATTCCGACCTGCGCCGCGCCCATGGTTTCGAAGAGCCGCACGGCATCAAGTTCTGGTGCCTCGGCAACGAGATGGATGGGCCGTGGCAGATCTGCCAGAAGACGGCGGCCGAATACGGCCGCGTCGCGCAGGAGACGGCCAAGGTCATGCGCTGGGTCGACCCTAGCATCACGCTCACCGCCTGCGGCTCCTCCAACCGCGCGATGCCGACCTTCGGGCATTGGGAGCACGACGTGCTCGAGCGCTGCTTCGACCAGGTCGATTTCATCTCGCTGCATCAGTATTTCCGCAACGACGCCGGCGACATCAAAAGCTATTTCTCGGTGATCGAGGACCTGGATTGCTTCATCAAGGAAGTCGCCGCCATCGCCGATGCGGTCGCCGCCAAGCGCCGCTCGCCCAAGCGCATCATGCTGTCGCTCGACGAATGGAACGTCTGGTACAAGGCGCACAACGCGTCCGACTTGCGCAAGCCCGGCTGGCCGCGCGCGCCCAAGCTGATCGAGGAAGTCTACAATTTCGAGGACGCGCTGATCGTCGGCGGCGTCCTGATCACGCTGATGAACAACGCCGACCGCGTGAAGGCCGCGTGCCTGGCGCAGCTTGTCAACGTCATCGGCGCGATCATGACGGAGGAAGGCGGACCCGCCTGGCGGCAGACCATCTTCCATCCCTTCGCGCAGGCCTCGCGCTTCGGCCGCGGCAATGTGCTGCGCACGCGGATCGAAACGGAAAGCTTCCAGGCCGCGGCATTGCAAACGCTCGACAACCTCCTGGCGAGCGTCCTTCACGACGAAGAAACCGGCCGCGTCACGCTCTTCGCGCTGAACCGGGCGGATCAGGCGATGAACATCTCCGTGGAATTGCGCGGCTTCGGTGCGTGCGAGGTGATGGCGGCCGAGATGCTTCACCATGATGATCTGAAGGCGGCGAACACGAAGCTCGAACCGGACGCGGTCGCCCCGCGGAAAATGGAGGCTTCGTTGCACGCGGACGTGCTGCGCGCGGCGGTGCAACCGCACTCCTGGAACGTGATCGTCCTGAAGTCCGGCGGGAACGCCTCGTCTCTCTAGCCGCGTTGCGGCTTGCGGGATTTGCGCTGCGGCCGTGGTTCCCCGGGCGGGTCGATCATCTCGCGGAGCGGCGTGCCGCCGGTCGGCGGCATGTCGCGCGGATGGACGAACTCGTCGCGGAAGCACGGATAGATCTGCGGCGAGAACGCCTCGATCAGAAAGTCGATGACGCGCCGTACCCGTGCCGTCTTGCTGGCATCGGGATGATAGGTCAGCCAGATGTCGTGATAATAATGCATATCCTCGATGTCGACCGGAACGATATTCGCGCCCGCGGCCGGCAGATAGGTCGGCAATATGCCGATACCCGCGGATTGCGCGATGTACCAGAAATGCGCGCTGCTGTTGTTCGACTTGAGGCAAATCGTGCCGATCTCGGGCGCGCCGGGTAGTATGCGCTGATATTCTCTGATCGACATTATCTCTTCGGCGACCTGCAGCACGATGCGATGTTTGCGAACGTCAGCGCGCGTTTTCGGCGTGCCATGCGCGTCGAGATATTGCTGCGTGGCGAAAGGCATGGCGTGCAGGCGGCCCAGCTTGACGAGCTTCAGGTTGCCGCTGTCGGGCCGCTGGATCTGTACCGCGAGGTCCGTCTCGAGCCGCATCACGTCGGCCGGCTGCATGGCGCAGCGCATGTTGACGATTATCTCGGGATTGTCGCGTTGGAACTGGACGAGGCGCGGCGCCAGCCAGAATCCGCCAATACCCTCGGTCGCGCCGACCCGGACTTCGCCTTTCAGGACGTTGCCGCGATTCTTCAGATGCATGAAGTCGAAGGACGCGGTTTCCATGCGGGTCGCGGCCTCCAGCACGTTTTCACCTTCCATCGTCAGCCGCACGCCGTCGATATGCCGCGTAACGAGCGTCTGGCCGACCTGCCTTTCGAACTCGCTCAAGCGGTGACGCAGCGTATTGATCGACATGCCGAGCTTCGTGGCCGCGCCGCGGAAACTGCCCGAGCGGACGACCTCCAGGAACACGCGCGCGCCGGCCCAGTCGGGTGCCGCGTAATAGTTGCTATGTTCAACGGGTTGAACGCCCATGTCTCGGATTTTACGCATACATGATTCCGCCGTCAGACTAAGGTCAGGAATAGGTGCATGAGACGAGAGTGGGCTACCAGCTCAACCTCGCGGCATCTCGGGACCGTTTTGTGGCCGGTACTCCTGTTTACGATGTAAATGTAACCTGGTTCCTGTCGGCCGGGGCGGGAACGCTGTGTTTGGGGTGAGAGTATGCGACAGAAAAAACCGCGTAATCCGATCGACGAGCATGTCGGCACGCGCCTGCGGGCCCGCCGCAAGGCGCTGAAGATGAACCAGGCGGCGCTGGCGCGCGAGCTGGGGCTCACCTTCCAGATGGTCCAGCGCTACGAGCATGGGTTGTGCCGTATGAGCGCCGCCACTCTCTATAAGGTCGCCGTGCTGCTCGATGCGCCCGTCGCGTATTTCTTCGAGGGGCTCAGGCAGTCGCCGGAAGGGGAGATCGCGCCCGCCCGCGTCGAGGCCCTGTCGCTCGAGCTGGCCAGGACCCGCGACGGCCGCACGGTGGCCGCCATGTTCCCGCGCATCGGCGACCGCGACGTGCGCAGCGCGATCGCGGGCCTGGTGCGTGCGATGGCGACCCCGGGCGTGACGGAGCAGGTCTGAGGTCCGGCGCTGGGTTAGTCTCACCAAACTTGTCATGGCCCGCGAATGCGGGCCACCCAGGTGACGTCCGTTGCGCTCTTACAAAGGGATCACGCGGAGACGCGGAGATCACGGAGGGAACTGGACTCCGCGATCTCCACGTCTCCGCGTGCGAATCTTCTATATCGTGCAGAGCCCACCTGGGTGGCCCGCATTCGCGGGCCATGACATCAAGAATTTCAATTGAGTATGGATCCTACGGCAGCACCAGCAGCCGGTAGCCGATCGCGGGTTCCGTCACCAGCAGGTTCGGCTCGCCCTTGGGCTCGAGCTTCTGGCGCAACTGGCGCATCAGCACGCGCAGATATTGCACGTCCTCGAGATGGGCGGGGCCCCATACTTCCCTTAAGAGCTGCTGGTGCGTGACGACCTTGCCGGCATGAGAAGCGAGGAAACGCAGCAAATTGTATTCCTTGGGCGAGAGATGGACCTCGCTTTCGCCCAGCAGCACGCGCCGGTTCATCAGATCGATCTTGAGCCTTCCCGTCTGGAAGACCGGTGTCTCGCCGGCGCTCTGTAGCCCGTGTCTGAGCGCGGCCTTGAGGCGCGCGAGCAGCTCGTCCATGTCGAAGGGCTTGGTCACGTAGTCGTCGGCGCCGAGCTCGAGCGCGCGTACCTTGCCCTCGACGTCGCTGCGCGCCGACAGCACGACGATGGGGGTGAGCGCGACTTTACGAATCTCCTCGATGACCGCGAAACCGTCCTGGTCGGGAAGGCCGAGATCGAGGATGACGGCGTCGGGTTTTTCTTTTGTGAAGGTCTTGAGCGCCTCGGCGCTGCTGCCCGCTTCCATATAGTCGTAGCCGTGCGGGGGCAGGCTCGCGCGCAGGAAGCGGCGGATCTGCGGTTCGTCGTCGACGATCAGGATCTTGGGCAGCTTAGATGCCATGCTCCTCTTCCGATGCGCGCGGCAGCGACAGCGTAAGCATCGCGCCCTTGCCGTCCTTGCGGTTGGCCGCCTCCAGCGAGCCTCCGAAGGATTCCACGAAGCCGCGCGCCACCGCGAGCCCCAATCCGGTTCCCGCGGCGCGGCGGTCGGCGTCCTTCGCGCGATAGAATTTGTCGAAGATGTGGGGCAGGTCGTCCGGCGCGATGCCGGGGCCTTCGTCCTGGATGGTGACGAGCTCGCGCTCCGGCGTCGCCGACGCCGCGACGCGGATATGCGTGCCTTGCGCCGCGTATTTTGCCGCATTGTCGAGAAGGTTGACGATGCTCTGCTCCAGCAGAAGCGGATCGGCCAGGACCAGCGGCAGGTTGTCGGCGAGATCGATGTCGAGCGTGTGCGCAGCGAGCCTTCGGCCCAGCCGCTTGACGGCCGCCTCGACGACCTCGCGCACCGGCAGCGCCTCGACCTTCGTCCCCAGGGCGCCGGCTTCGAGACGCGACATGTCGAGCAGGTTGCCGATGAAGCGGTCCATGCGCTCGGCCTCGTCGCGGATGGTGGCGAGCAGGTCGGCCGTCTGCTGCGCGTTATATAAGGCGATGCCCGAGATCAGCGACGTCGCGGCGCCCAGGATCGACGCAAGCGGCGTGCGCAAATCGTGCGACAGCGAGCTCAGCATCGCGACGCGCAGCTTGTCGGCCTCGGCACGCACCTGCGCCTCGTCGACGCGCTCGGCCAGCAGCGAGCGCTCGATGGCGAGCGCGGTCTGGTCGAGCAGCGAGTCGAGCAGGCGCCGTTCGTCCGGCGACAGCAATCCCGCATCGTCCCGCCGCATCAATCCGATCACCCCGACCAGCCCCTTGCCGGTGCGCATCGGCAGGAACAGGCGCTTGGCGCCGGGCAGCGTCTCGGCGTTGCGGCCGGCGGGGGCGCCCTTCTCCCAGCACCACATCGCGGCGGCGAGGTCCTGTGCGTCCAATTCGTCCTCGGGCGGATAGCCGACGCGGATCTCCAGCCGGCCGGTCTTACGGTCCGGCAGCAGGATCACGACATTGGTCTTGAGCATCGAGGCGATCTGGAACGCCGCCGCCCACAGGATGTCGTCGAGGCGCGCGCTGGCCGCGAGCTTGCCGGTGAACTGGTAGAGCTCGCCCGCCACCTGCGCCCGCGCCGCCGCGAGGTTGGCCTGGGCACGGACGCGCGCGGCCAGGTTGGCCGCCGTCACCGCGACCAGCAGCAGCACGGCGAAGGACAGCCAGTTGTCGGGGGCGGCGATGGTGAAGGTGTAGCGCGGCGGCAGGAAGAAGAAATTGTACGCCATCACGCTCGCGAAAGACGTGAAGAGCGCCGGGCGCAGGCCGAACGAGACGGCGCTGAGCAGCACAGGGACGAGAAAGAACATCCCCACGCTGCCGAGCGCGAGATGCATCAGCGTGTTCATCGCCCATGCGACGCCGACCGTCGCCGCCAGCGCGAGCGTGCTCCAGGCATAGCTCGCCCATGCGTTGGGGTCCTGGGCCACCGTCGTTGCCACCGTCTTAGGCCGCACGGCGTCACCCTGGGCGAGCACGGCGGTGACGCTGATCGTGCCGCTGTCGCGCATCAGATCGCGCACGACCGAGCCGTGCAGCAGCTCGAACCAGCGCGTGCGCTCGGACTTGCCGATCAGGATCTGCGTGACGTTGTTGCGCGTCGCGTAGTCGAGCAGCGCCTGCGCGATGTCGCGTCCGGGGATGGTCGCGGTCTCCGCGCCCAGGCGCTGGGCGAGGCGCAGCGTGTCGGCGATGCGGTCTTTTTGCGCCTCGCCGAGCGAAAGATGCCGCGGGCCCTCGACATAGACCGCGGTCCAGTCGGCTCGCGAATTGTCGGCGAGCCTGCGCGCGCGGCGCACCAGCTCGGCACTCGCCGGATGCTCGTTGACGCAGACGAGGATGCGCTCGCCCGCCGGCCAGGGGCCGCCGATCGCATGCGTCTGCATGTAGTCGGTCATGTCGCGGTCGACGCGCTGGGCGGTGCGGCGCAGCGCAAGCTCGCGCAAGGCGGTGAGGTTGCCGGGCGAGAAGAAATGCTTGAGCGCGCGCTCGGCCTGCGCCCGCACATAGACCTTGCCTTCGCGCAGACGTTTCAGCAGGTCGTCGGCGGTGGTGTCGACCAGCTCGATCTCGGCCGCCTCGTCGAGGATGCGGTCGGGCACCGTCTCGCGCACGCGGATGCGCGTGATCTGGGCTACGACGTCGTTCAGGCTCTCGACGTGCTGGACGTTGACGGTGGTGTAGACGTCGATGCCCGCAGTCAGCAGCTCTTCCACGTCGAGATAGCGCTTGGGATGGCGGCTGCCGTCGGCATTGGTGTGGGCGAGCTCGTCGACGAGGGCGAGCTGCGGCTTTCGCTGCAGGATGGCATCGATGTCCATCTCGGCCAGCACGCGCCCTTTGTAGAGCGAGCGCTTCTTGGGGACGGTCTCGAAGCCCTTGGTCAGCGTCTCGGTCTCGATGCGGCCATGCGTCTCGACCACGCCGATGACGACGTCGACGCCGTCGAGCTTGCGCTGGCGGCCCTGCGAGAGCATCTCATAAGTCTTGCCGACGCCGGGCGCCGCACCCAGGAACACTTTCAGCCGCCCACGCCCCTCGCGCCCGGCCTGCTTCAACAGGGCGTCGGGCGAGGGCCTCGAGTCGCGGTCGCCGCTCAATTGCCGCCCTCGGACAGGATCGCGCGCACACGCCAGGTCTTCTCCCCAAGCACGGTGAAGCTGCCGCTGAGACGATCGGAGTGTTCGCGCAGGAGCCAGCAGAATCGTTCGCGGCGAAGGTCCTGTTTCCACGGTGCGATGCGGATCAGGACGACGCCTGCTGATCCCATCCGTTCGGCAAAGACCAGACGGCCGAAATCCATGTCCTCCGTCACGACGATGCGGTTCTCTTGCAGGGCCTCGGCGAGCACGTCATCGTCTTTGGCGCCCCTTCGGCTATCGACAAGCCAGGCGGCATCATGGCCTTCCTCGCTCGCGACCGATCCGATTTCGCGAGACATGTTTTCGTCGAAAAGAAAGCGCAGCCCCGCCACGTTCACTCGATGAGGACTTCCTCATGCCGCACGATCTCAAGCGCGTAGAGCTGTGCGGCCTTGATGTCCTCGGCCGCTAGATGCGGAAGCTCGCGGCGGATATCGGCCTCGCTCATGCCGCCATAGAGACGCTCCAAGATGGCTTCGACCGTGATCCTGGTGCCGGATATCACCGGCTTTCCCGCCATGATCTTGGGGTCCACCGCGATGCGTTTGAGAAGGTCATCCATAGCGCCAATATACCTCATTTGCCGCCGTTTGCCATCGCGTCCCCTCGGGCCTCGCGCCTCGACGACGCGCCGCTGTGGGCCCGTTCGCGCGAGGGATTGGAATTTGAGGATGTCCGCCATGTGATCCGCCCGAGCTGCGCATCGGTGCCGCTGCTCAGGCGAAGGCTTAGGTCCGCGAGGCGTTAGAATTCCATGCGGTGTTATGGGCGGAAAATACGAAATTCATAAGGGCCGCTGCGGGCGGGCCACTTGGATGGGTTCCACGCGCTCCAGCAACCAATCGTCATCGCCCGGCCCGCAAGGGTCCGGGCGATCCAATTTGGCGGCAAAAAGGAAGAAAGATGGGTCGCCCGGACAAGCCTGTCCTCCGGTCGCGCTTCGCGCGATCCGGGGGCCGGGCGATGACGACTTTGTTCGAGAAGGAGAAAAACACTGCGCGACCCTAAGGCACCTTGCGCGCGTTCGGGCGTTTCGAGGTTTCCTGGGCTTTGCCGGCCGCGACGTCGATCCAGTGCTCGGCGGTCACGATGGTCGCATAGCGGGTCGACACGGCGAGCACCGCGCGGTGGCTCGCCGCCGCGTCGTAGCCGGGCAGCGGCCGGGTCGCCGACGCGTCGCGCACGAGGCCGACGAAATGATCGTTGCGCGCCGCGTCCATCAGCGTCGAAAGGCACGAGCTTTCCGCGCCGAACCCCGCGAGCACATAGACGCGCCCCGCCGAATCCATCGCATCGGCGAACGCCTCGTTCGAGTAGCAGGACGGCCCCGTGCGGTCGAAGACCATGTCGGCGCGCCGGGGCTCGAAGCCCTCGATCCAGCGCGACGCGGCCGAGCCCCGTGCCGTGGGCGTCGGCGCGTTGCGCACGAACGCGACCGGCCAGTGCCGCTCGCGCGCCTCCGCCAGAAGCAGGCGGCACTTGGCGAGGACGGGGTCGGTCTCGCCGCGGCCGAAATCCTCCTCGCTTTCGAGCTGGCCTTGCAGCATGTCGACGAAGACCAGCGGCGGCGCCGGGCGCCATTTCTGATGATAGTGCTCGAACTGGAGAACTTCACTCATGGTCACACATATCCTACGGAAGGACGGGTTGCGGGACGGGACGACGAACGCTCGAGGACGCCCGGCACGTGCCAGCGGCCCTCGGGACGGATGATGACGAAGGGATCGGTGCCGAGCTTGATGGCATTGGGATGCGGCTCGGCCTCGATCAGCACCTCGACGTAATCGAAATCGGAAAAGACGAACGACTTGCCGCCCTCGAACGGCTTGGCGCCGAAGCGGGCCCAGAAATCGAGCAGACGGCGCTGCGCGTGGCCGTAGATGCGCCGGTATCCCTTGACGCGGCAGAGCTCGATCGCGGCCTTGACCACCATGAAGGAGATGCGCGTGTTGCGGAACTCCTTGCGCACCGCCAGCCGCTCCATCTTCGCGAAGTCGGCGAAGAAGCGCACGCGGATGCACGCCACCGGCTCGTCGCCCGAATAGCCGATCAGATGCGCGGCCATCATGTCGTTGCCGTCGAATTCCTCCTCGAACGGGCATTGCTGCTCGCCGATATAGACGGCGCTGCGGATGCTGGCGACGCGCAACAGGTCGCTGAACTCGCGCGCGACGCTCACCGACAGCGTGTGGTGCTCCTTCTGTCGACCATAAGTGTCGTAGAGCGGCTGAACGGGAGGCTTGGCCCGGGCGCGTTCGTAGACATAGAGATGCGGCGCCTCGATGCCGTCGATGATCGTGTCCTGGCGGAAGCCCAGCGTCTCGGTGAAGCGCCGGCCGTCGGGCGTGGTCGCGCGCGTGTAGAGTGCCACGCCGTCGAACGGCGCGGCCGAGAATTTCTCCACCACCAGCGTCACCGCCGGCGCCAGCGTTCCGGGCGCGAACGTCGCCCAGAAATAGATGCCCGCAGGCCGCTCGCCGGGCTTGGCCAGCATCGCCGGATCGGGATCGGAACAGTCCAGCGTGCGCTCCGCCAGAGCCCTAAGACCCTGTTTGGTCAGCAGAAGAACGGCCGCGAAACCTTCGGGCCTGGGATCGGCGGGATCGAACGACGATTTGCGCGCGATTGCCCAAAGAGAGTAGGGGTTGGCCTCCACCACGCGTTGCACGGCACCGCGATCCGCCATGCCGGCGATGTGATCCCGCGCCAATTCGCACAAATGCCCGATCATTTCCACGGGTGGTTGAAAAATGACCAGCCGCCGCGCCCAGCGTGCCGGGTCGAGTTGGTTAAGCGGGTGGCTTTTACCCTGAACCGGCGCAGCACCGCACTGCGTGTCAGACCGAATGAGAGACAGAGAATGTTCCGTCATTGGTTCTACCCCACCGCTAGTTTCGTGTGTATGTTTTAGTGGAAGGAAGGCTGGTAGGTATGCGGACGGCAGGTGAACGGCCCGTTCTCGCGGGTGAACAGGCGCTCAAGCCCCAGGCCGGGCAGTTGCTCGACTGGGAGAGCGCGCACCTGTTCCTGGAACTCGTGCGCTGCAAGAGCTTTCGCGCGGCTGCGGAACATGTCGGCCTCTCGGTGAATGCGCTTCGCAAGCGTATTAGCGGCTTCGAAAAATCGCTGGGCGTGACGCTGGTCACGCGTCACGTCGACGGCGTGCGCGTGACGGCCGAGGGCGACAAGATCCTCGCCGCGGCCAACAAGATGGAAGAAGCGGCCCGCGCGCTGGTGCAGGCGCGCGACTCCACCGACCTCACGGTCGCGGGCAAGGTCCGCTTCGGCGTGACCGAGGGCCTCGGCACGCTGTGGATCGCGCCCAACCTCGTCGAGTTCCAGCGCGCCAACCCGAAGCTGCTGCTCGACGTCAACTGCGCGATGCGCTCGGCCGACGTGCTGCGCATGGAAGTGGACATCGCGGTGCAGCTCATCCGGCCGGCCGCGCAGGAGCTTCGCATCGTCAAGCTCGGCCAGATGCATCTCGTGCTCTTCGCCGCCCAGTCCTATATCGACATCTACGGCATGCCCAAGACGGTCGCCGATCTGCAGAACCATCGCATCGTCATCCAGGCGGATGAGGACGACAAATGGCAGGCGCTCTACAACCGTCTTTTCCCGGGCGTGAAGCCGGAAGGGCTGGTGTCGCTGCGCACCAATGTCAGCAGCGCGCATTACTGGTCGATCGTCAACGGCGCCGGCATCGGCATGCTGCCCACCTATGTCTACACGATCGGCGCGCCGATCGTTCCCGTCGTCCTCGACGTCGACGTCCATGTGCCCCTCGACATCTGGATGACCTATCACGTCGATGCGGCGCGCATTCCGCGCGTGCGCCGCCTTGCCGATCTTCTGATCGCGTCGTTCTCTCCCAGGCACTTCCCCTGGTTCCGCGACGAGTTCATCGCGCCGGCCGACCTCGCCAAGGCCTATACCGGCAAGACGCTGGCCAATCCTTTCGCCGGCTTCGCCCGGATGGAGAACGGCCGGGTTAAACGATCGGAATGAACGGCCGAACCGGCTTCGCGGTCAACCTGGTGTTGCTTTTTTTGACACATGAGCGACGCGCGCAAATGAAAAGCTTGGTTTTTTTCTCTCAAAAAACAGAAACGAAATAGTCTCGTCCAAATACTGGCGAAAGCGTGGCTGTATATGGCAGTTAACTACGCTGTTCTTTTTTAGCAAATCTCGTTGACAAATTCTCACCGTGCAATGATTGATATCAATGCAAAAGGATTCGGGTACAATGCACAAGACCAACGCGCGCTCTGCGTCTCCTACGTTCAATGCAAGAAACGCCAATGCTTACGACGACCATGTCGCCAAGCGTATCCGCATGGCGCGCAAGGCGCGCGGTATGAGCCAGACCGAGTTCGGAGAGCCGCTCGGCATCAGCTTCCAGCAGATCCAGAAATACGAGAGCGGCAAGAACCGCGTCAGCGCCGGCCGCCTCTTCGAGATGGCCAACCTGCTCGAGGTCGACATCTCCTATTTCTTCGAAGGCCTCGAGCCGATCAGCCGCTCCAAGAAGCCGCTGCCCGTCGTGCTCTCGAGCGCCGAGGAGCTCTACGCCAAGTTCTGCAGCATCAAGAGCCCGGGCGTGCGCAAGCACGTGCTGCGCCTGGTCTCGGTGATGTCGCAGGCGGACGAAGAATAGCCCCGCATCTCCTCAACGCCGTCGTGATCGGCTGGACCGCGCTCGCGGTCCTGCTCGCGCCCGCGCAGCTCGCCGTCAGCGCGCCTTATGGCCGCCACAGGCGCGGCGGCTGGGGCCCCGGCATCTCCAACCGCCTCGCCTGGTTCGCGATGGAGAGCGTGTCGCTCGTGCTCTTCGCCGCGCTCTTTCTAAATGGTTCCGCGCCCAAATCGCCCGCGTCGTGGATCTTCTTCGCGGCGTGGACGGCGCATTACGCCAACCGCGCGCTCATCTATCCCTGGCGGCTGAAGACGCGCGGCCGGACGATGCCGCTCGCCGTCGCCGCTTGCGCCGTCGCGTTCAATCTCGTCAATGCGGGATTGAACGGCTTTTATCTCGGCAATGTCGCCTATCCGGCAAGCTGGATCGCCGATTGGCGCTTCATCTGTGGACTGACGATCTTCCTGGCCGGGGCGGCGCTCAACATCTGGGCGGACAACCGCCTGATCGCGTTGCGCGCGGATGGCGACGCCGCCCGCTATCGCATTCCGCGCGGCGGCGCCTTCGAACGCGTCTCCTGCCCCAACCATCTGGGCGAGATCGTGGAGTGGTCGGGCTTCGCGCTGATGTGCTGGAACGGACCGGCGCTGGCTTTCGCGGTCTGGACGGCGGCCAATCTGGGCCCGCGCGCGCTTGCGCATCACCGCTGGTACAAGGCGCGCTTCGCGGACTATCCCGCGCGGCGCAAGGCGCTCGTCCCGCTGGTTCTCTAGAAGCGTCACTGCGGCAGGTAGTCGTTCGCCTCGATGAGCTTGAACCCCGGCATCTCGCTCACGCATTGGCGCAGCAGGAAGCCGTGGCCGGAGCCGTAGAACACGACCACGCGGTCGCCGGGCTTGGCGCGCTGCACGAGATTGGCGCAGATGAGGAAGTTGCGGCGGTACCATTGGGTGAGAAGCTCGGCGCCGGGCTGCTCGCTTCCGCCGCCCACCTTCAGCATCAGCCGATAGAAGCCGTTGTCGCCCGCGACGCGGCCGGGATCGTTGAGATAGCGCAGGACGCCGCCGACGCTGCCCTTGGCCAGCAGGTCGTCCTGCATCTTGACCGCCGTTTCGACCTGCGCGTTCGCCTCGGCGAGGAGCCCGTCCCGGCCGTGCGCTTTCGCGTAGGCCATCACCGCGTCGTAGGGAAAGTCGCCGTCGGCGTCGATGCCGTCCACGCGCGCGAGCCCGGCCTCCTTGGCGAGGCGGAAGCCGAGCTGGACGACCTCGTTGCGCGACGGCGCGAGCGTGCCCTTGAGATAGGCGTCGTAGCGCTGGTTCACGAGATCGGACGGCCACTCGGCCGCGACCATTGTCGGCTTGAATTTCGCCAGCGCGCCGGTGACGGCGGCGATCTCGCCCTGCCGTTTGGGCGCGAGCATGTCGTCGGCCCGGACGTTATGCAGGTCTTGGCCGGGATTGTTCATGTGGAAGCCGCCCACGATCATCACCGAGACGGGTTCGTCGGCGAGCGCCGCCATGGGCAGGAAAGCCAAGGCGGCCAGGACGAATGCTTCGCGCAGCATGGGATGCTCCCCTTTTTCGAGCCATGCTCATCTAGGGGCGAAGACTTGGTGCGCGGAAATGCGCCGCGCCCGCTCCAGCCATGCGCCGCGGTCGCACGCCGAAACTAGAGCGCGCGCCCTATCCCGGCCAGATCGCCGACATCACCATGAGGATGCCGATCAGCGACGCCAGCCAGATCAGCGTGCGCAGGAACGGAACGGCGAAGACATAGGCCGGGATGTAAAGGAGCCGCGCCCACACATAGATCTGCGCGCCGAGCACGGAGGCGGGATTGGTCTTGTCGAGCGCGTGGGCGAGGAGGACGGCCGCGGCGAAGAGCGCGAAGGTCTCGAGGAAGTTGCGATAGGCGCGTTCCAGCCGCCCGGCCATCTTGCCCAGCGGCGCGCCGGGGTCGTCGCGCGGTCCGGCGGCCCAGGGCATGCCCCTGGTGCCGACGCTTGCCAGGACGGCGATGAGGAGTTGGACGATGCCGAGCGCGATGGCGCAGAACAGCATCTGAAGCTCGGTCGAAACGGTCGTATCCATGTTGGCCCCCTGTTGCCCGAATAGCCTATCATAGCGCGATGAGCGCGCCCGTCCATTTCCTGCATATCCGCAAGACCGGCGGCATGGCGCTGAAGGCGGGTTTGAGCCCGGTCGCAGCGGAGCGGGGCTTGCTCCTGCACGAACACGGCACGACGCTCGCCCAGGTGCCGGCGGGCGAGCGCGTCGTCTTCGTCGTGCGCGATCCCGTGGCGCGGTTCGTGAGCGGTTTCAACAGCCGCCTGCGCATGGGACGCCCGCTGTTCGACCGGCCGTGGAACGCCGCCGAAGCCGAAGCCTTCGCCGCCTTCAAGACGCCGGACGCGCTGGCGCAGGCGCTCGACGCCCGCGCGCCCGCGGCGCTGGCGGCGATGAGCGGGATCCGCCACGTCAATCAGCCCTTGTCGGACTGGCTGGTCTCCGAAGCTTATTTGCGCGAAAGGCAGGACGACATCGTCTGGGTGGGACGCACCGAGACGCTGGCCGCCGATCTCGAGGAGATCAAGCGGCGCCTCGATCTGCCGCCATCGCTGCGTCTTCCCGAGGACGAGGTCTCGTCGCATCGCACGCCGCACGGCATGCAGACGCAGCTGAGCGCCACGGGTCGCGCGGCGCTGGAGCGCTGGTACGAAGCCGATTTGCGGATGCTCGGGTTCTTGGAAAGCGTGCGCGAAACCTTGCGCAAATAAAAAGCCCCGGAGCGCGAGCTCCGGGGCCTTTCATCGTAGAGTTGGGATTTTAAGACGCGGGCATCGAACCCAGCGTACCGGTGCCGGCACCGTTGTCGCTGATGTTGTTGTTGCCGAACGAGGTCATCACGGACGCGCCGACCTGCTTGAAGCCCGTCGTGTTCTCGAAGAGCTGCGAGTTGCCGATGCGCAGGATGGCGTTGGAGAAGCCGTTGGCGTTGATGCCGACATTGTTGCCCGAAACCTGGCTGTGGTCGACGCTCACCGTCACCGGGACGGCGCCCGCCGCGTTGACGTTGACCGAAGCGACGCCGCCATTGACGTTGTTGGTGACCTCGCTGCGGGTGATCGCCACGTTGATCGCCGTGCCGCCGAGCGTGCCGTCGGCGCGGACGCCGGCGTTGTTCGTCGTGATCACGGAATTGTCGATCGACGCATTGACCGTCGCCGTGCCGGCCTGGGTCTGGATCAGGACGCCGCCGCCCGTGCCGGCGCCGACGCTGCCCGTGCCGTTGGCCTGGATGGTCGTGTTGTCGATGACGAGGCTTTCCGCCGTGCCGGACGAAGGCGCGAAGTTGATGCCGTAGCCGTTGGGCGAGCCGCCCGTGAAGTTGCGGATCACGCAGTTCTGCACGATCAGCGCGCGCCCGGCGATGAACTTGATGCCGTTCAGGCTGTTCGAGCCGATCGGGCCGCCGTCGATCTGCAGGCCGCGCACGACGACGACGCAGTTCGGATCGGTCGAGCAATTGACGGTGACGCCGTTGGTGCCGGCGACCAGGATGCCGCCTTCGCCGACGCCTTCATCGGCCAGCGTGATCGCCTTGACGACGGTGACCGCGCCGAATCCGCCCGGATCGAGCGTGTCGATCTCGCCGCCCGCCGCGGTCTTGGCAATCGCGCCCGGGAAGGTCTTGCAGGGTGCCGTGCGCGAGCACGGATTGACGTCGTCGCCGACGCCGGAAATCCAGGTGCGCGTCGCCTGCGCCGACGCGGCAGTTGGCGCCAGGAACGTGGCGGCGCACGCCAATGCCAGAATAATTCCGCTAACCCTCATGACGTTCTCCTCGGTCCGTGGTCGTCCTCCCCCAGTGGGAGGTTTCGCTCACGAATAGAAAGCTTAGACATGGTTTCCTGCTCTGTAAATCGTCATGATTTCGTAGCAATTCCAATCACCTACATGGCGAAGCAACGCGAGATTACGGCTTGTTGAGTAATTTTCTTTGCACCGCTCAACCGCCGTGCGAGGCCCTGCCGCAAGAAACCGGTAACGGCTGTTTTTGTATTCTACCTAGGGGCGACAATGGGTTAGCGCGCGGGGTTTCGCGGACGCAACCAGTCCTGGTTGTACTTTTTTGTATAGCCCCGCGTGCCGTGACGAGAGCCAAGAAAGCCGTTGCATGGAACGGTCTTCGGGAAGAAAATGACCACAACTTGCGAGTTTCAAGATGGATAAGTACGACGCGGCGAAGTCGGCGCCTTCCAACAGGTACGCCGACTCCGGGGCAACACCTCAAAATACGGTAGATCTGGCATTCGAGCCGGGCATCAAAACTCCCGACGGCAAGTTCGTTTTCATAAAGCACCCATCACCGGTCGAATTCGTCGACGGCTATGCGATCGCATTGCGCGAGCTCGGTCCGAACATCGCCTCGCTCGACGTTATTAAATCCGTCTATAGGTACAATCCCATGTCGCATTGGGTGATCTTGCGCTCCCCCGATGAGACGCGCAAAGGGGCCGAGCTTGTCGGATTCTTCAGCCTGCTTCCTCTGAACGAGACGGGAAAAGCTGCATTCGAGGCCGAGAAAATCGATCTGAAAGCACCGGATTTCGCCTTCATGGTCAAGCCCGGCGAGGATCCCGCGGCACTCTACCTCTGGTCAATGGTCATGCCCGGCCTCGGCAATGTCGGCTTTGCGCTCCTGGCCCACGCCATGGGCGCGGATCTGTTCGAGCGTACCCCCGTCACGGGATGGATTTCGACCCAGTCCGCGCTGGACTCGATCCGCCGCTCGTCGAAGAGCCGCGAATACGCGGACGCGAAGATCGGCTCGAGTTTCACGCTCACCTTCCCCGACGAATTCCGCGTGCAGGTGCGCGCCATGCCGATCGTCGAGGGAAAGCGGCCGCCCGCCGACAGGGCCTCGAAGCACCGGCTGGAGGTGAAGCTCGTCTCCACGGCGGAAATGATGGCCCAGGCCATGGCCATCCGCGCCGCGGTGTTCATGACCGAGCAGAACTGTCCTTATGACGAGGAGTTCGACGGCAACGATTACGCCGGCGGTCATGTCCTGGGCTTTGTCGACGGACAACCCGCCGCCGTCGTGCGCATCCGCTATTTCGCCGACTTCGTGAAGTTCGAGCGTTTCGCGATCCTGCCGCGCTACCGGCGCACGCTCATCGCGCGGGCGGTGGGGGAGTTCACCATCGAAATGTGCCGCCGCAAGGGTTATCGCAGGATGTATGCCCATTTGCAGGCGCGACTCGCCGGGCTTTGGAAACGCTTCGGTTTCGTGCAGCTGCCGAGCCGCCGGCCTTTCGCGTTCTCCGATCACGAATATGTCGAGATCTCCGCCGTGACCGCGCCGCATCCCGATCGACTCACGATGGAGAGCGATCCGCTCGTGCTGATCCGTCCCGAGGGCGATTGGGACAGGCCCGGCGTGCTCGACCTGTCCGCGCAGCGGCCGGCGACAAATCCGCATTGAACATGTTTTCGTGCTTGTTCCGTACAAGGTAAAATAGTGCGCTCGCGTGAAACTCCGCGCGCCCCGTGTGGAATAGGCGCACGCAAAACGATAGCCCTTCGGGTTCGTGACGCGTTATAGTCAAATCTGGCGGGGCCAGTCAGACGAAAAGAAAGTTGTAAGTAATGCAGTCGCGTCTGCTGGCGCTGAAGAGCGCCGTACCGCCGTATGTGCTTGAGCAAAAAGATGTCGTGATCCGGGCCGGGCAGTTGTTCGGCGAGCGCCGCGACGTGGAGAGGCTCCTGCCGGTCTTCACCAATACCGGGATCGAGCGGCGCTATTCCTGCGTGCCGATCGACTGGTACACGGACGATCATGGCTGGCGCGACCGCACCGCGCTCTATGTCCAGAACGCCGTCGATCTGTTCGAGAAGGTCGCGGGCGCGCTTCTCGACGAGGCGGGCCTCTCCAAGGACGACATCGACGCCATCGTCGTCTCCTCGACCACGGGCATCGCGACGCCGAGCCTGGACGCGCTCGTCATCGAGCGCATGGGGCTCAGGCGCGACATCAGAAGGCTTCCGATCTTCGGGCTGGGCTGCGCGGGCGGCGTGACGGGCCTCAGCCGCGCCGCGGACCTAGCGCGCGCGCGTCCGGGCTCGCGCGTGCTGTTCCTGGTGGTCGAGCTCTGCGCGCTCACCTTCCGCAAGAACGACCTGACCAAGAGCAATTTCGTCGCCACCGCCTTGTTCGGCGACGGCGCCGCGGGCGCGATCCTGTCGACGGATGGCGACGGCCCCGCCTTCGGCGCCGCGGGCGAGCACACCTGGCCGGACTCGCTCGGCATCATGGGCTGGGATGTCGAGGAGGATGGGCTGAAAGCGATCTTCAGCCAAAGCATCCCGACGCTGGTCGCCAACGATTTTCCCACGATCCTGCATGCCTTCCTGGCGCGCAACGATCTCAAGCTGGGCCACATCGACAAGTTCGCCTGCCATCCCGGCGGCGCCAAGGTGCTCGACGCGCTGGAGGATGCGTTCCAGATCGAGCGCGGCGCGCTGAAGGAGAGCCGCGAGGTGCTGCGCGACTTCGGCAACATGTCGGCGGTGACCGCGCTCTTCGTGCTGGAGCGCATGGACTGGCGAAAGAAGAACCAGCGCATCCTGATGACCGCGCTCGGCCCCGGCTTCTCCGCCACCTTCCAGATGATCGAGAGCTGATGCGCGAGGCGGCCTATGTCATCGTGGGCCTCGTGGTCCTGCAGCGCCTGGCCGAGCTCGTCTATGCCGAGCGCAACACGGCCGCGCTCAAAGCCCGCGGCGCGGTCGAGATCGGCCGCGCGCATTATCCCCTGATCGTGCTCCTGCATGCCGCGTGGCTGGTCGCGGTGGTGGCGATGCTGCCCGCTGATCTGAAGATCAGCTGGGTCCTGATCGGCGTCTTCGCCGTACTTCAGGGCCTGCGGGTGTGGGTGCTGGCGACGCTCGGCCCCTACTGGACGACGCGCATCATCACGCTCAAGGACGCGCCCCTGGTGCGCAGGGGCCCCTACCGCTTCGTGCGCCATCCGAACTATCTCGTCGTCTCGGCCGAGATCCTGGTGCTGCCGCTCGCCTTCGCCGAGTGGTGGGTCGCGGGCATCTTCACCATGCTCAACGCGGGCGTGCTGGCGTGGCGGATCCACCAGGAAAACGGCGCGCTGGCGCCGCGCAGGGCCGTTTCCGGCCCTGGCGCCGCGGCCGCAAAAGGCTAAGCTGGTCCGGGGCGCTGCACATGATCCTCTATGCCGGTCCGTTCCTGCTTCTGGCTTCGATCCCGGCATTCTACCTCGGGGCCGGGGCGGCGGGCCCGCTTTTGACCATAGCCCTGCTGCTCGCCTTCCTCATCGGCGCCGAGTTCGTCAGCCCGCGCGGCGACGTGCTGAAGTCCGGCTCGGCGGCGCGCAATTTCCGCACGCTGTTCTATGTCTACGTGCCGCTGCAGATCGCCTGCGTCGCCTGGGCCACGGCGAGCGCGGTCGCGGCCTCACCGCTGGGCTTCGCCAGCCTCGTGCTCGGCACCGGCGTCACGACGGGCGTCTTCGGCATGCTCGCGGCGCATGAGCTGGTGCACAGCCGCAGCAAGAGCGAGCGCATGCTGGGCGCGATCATGCTCAGCGCCATGGCCTATCGCCATTTCCGCGTCGCCCATGTCCATGTCCATCACCGCTATGCCGCGACCTTGCGCGACTCCGCGACGGCGCGGCTGGGCGAGGGCTTCTACGCGTTCCTGCTGCGCACCTTGCCCGGTCAGTTCCTGGAGTCGTGGCGCTTCGAGCGCGTGCGTTGCCCGGGCCGCGCGTTCCTCAATAGCCGCATCGTCGCGGACATCGCCGTCGCGCTGCTGTCCTTCGCCGCGGTCACGGCGGTATGGGGCGCGAAAGGACTCCTGTTCTTCGCACTTCAATCCTTCGTCGCGATCGTGGTGCTGGAGCTGTTCAACTACATCGCCCATTACGGTCTGTTGCGGCGCGCCGATGCGCAAGGCCGTTTCGAGCCGCTCTCAGATCGGCACAGCTGGAACAGCTCGAACGTGCTGGTGAACCTGCTGATCTTCAACATGGGCCGGCACAGCTATCATCATCGCAAGCCCTCGATCTCCTATCAGGACCTTCAGTTCGTGGCCCAGGCGCCCGAGCTTCCGGCGGGCTATGCGGGAAGCATCCTGCTCGCGCTCGTGCCGCCCCTGTGGCGGCGCGTGATGGACGGCCGCGCGAGGAGCTTCGCCGCCATCTCCTTCGCCGTTCCCGCCGAATGACGGTCAGTCTCAAGTCCTGGATCGGCTTCAGCGCGATGTGCGTCGGCATGTTCATGGCCATCCTGGACATCCAGGTGGTGGCGAGCTCGCTGACCAACATCCAATCGGCGCTGAACATCTCGTCCGACCGGATGAGCTGGATCCAGACCGGCTATCTCATCGCCGAGGTGATCGCGATCCCGCTCACCGGCTGGCTGACGCGCGCGCTGTCGCTGCGCTGGATGTTCGTCTTGGCCACGCTGGGCTTCACCTTGGCGAGCCTGGGCTGCGCGCTCTGCGCCACGCTCGAGCCGCTGCTCGCGGTGCGCGTGTTCCAGGGCTTCTGCGGCGGCATGCTGATCCCCGGCGTCTTCACCTCCGCCTTCACCCAGTTCCCGGAGAAGAACCGCGTGCTCGCGACCATGATCGCGGGCACCTTCGCGATGATCGCGCCCACCATCGGGCCGGCGGTCGGCGGCTATCTCACCGAGACCTATTCCTGGCACTGGATCTTCCTGGTCAACATCGTGCCGGGACTGATCGTGGCGCTTCTTGTCGGCTTTTGCGTCGCGCATGAGAAAGCGAATTTGCGCGCGCTGACCCGCATCAATTACGCGACGATCCTGCTCGCCGCGGTGTTCCTAGGCACCCTCGAGCTCCTCCTCAAGGAGGCGCCCAAGCGTGGCTGGCACGGCCTGTTCGTCATGACGCTGATCATCGTCTGCACCGTGTCGGCGGCCACGGGCGTGGCCGCGTGCCTGAGGAGCGCGCATCCCTTCGTGAACCTGCGACGCTTCCGCGACCTGTCGTTCTCGCTCGGCTGCGCGCTCAGCTTCGTGTTCGGGCTCGGCGTCTACGGCGCGACCTATCTGCTCTCGATATTCCTAGGTCTGGTGCGCAACCACACGCCGCTCGAGATCGGCGAGGTGATGATGGTGTCGGGCGCGGTGCAGCTCCTGACCGCGCCGCTCGCCGCCTGGCTCGAGACGCGCATCGATCCGCGCCTTCTGACCGCGATCGGCTTCGGGCTGTTCGGCGCCGGGCTGCTGATCAACGGCTTCGAGACGCCGTCCGCCACGATGGTTCAGGCCTCGTGGATGCATGGCTGGCCGCCCGTCTTCCAATGGCTGTTCGAGAAGAGCGACGACACGTTCTGGCCGCAGGTGATCCGCGGCGTCAGCATCATGCTCTGCCTGTTGCCGGCGACGCGGCTCGCGCTCGAGCGCTGGCCGCAAGCCGAGGTGCCCGATGCGAGCGCGATGTTCAACCTGATGCGCAATCTCGGCGGCGCCATCGGCATCGCGCTCATCGACACCATCCTGGAGCAGCGCACGCAGGGCCATCTCGACAGCCTGGTCGCCCGGCTCCAGGCGCGCGACGTGACGGCGGCGCGCGAGGTCGGCATCCCGCTCAAGCAGTTCCTGAGCGCGCCGACGGGCCCGGTCGACGACATGACCAAGGCGATCCTGGGGCCCATGGTCAAGCGCGCGGCGCTGACGCAATCCTTCAACGAGGCGTGGCTTCTGATCGCGATCCTCTTCGCGGTGTCGCTTCTCGCCTTGCCTTTGATGCGCCGCGCCCATATTGCCGACTCCACGATGGGCCCTGGCGTCCACTGATTTCGAGAGGAAGATATGCGTACCGCGAAGATCGGCGCCGCCGTCATTCTGGGCCTTGTGCTGATCGCGCTCGGCTGGGTCATCGTCTCGGACCGCGCGGGGCAGACCGCCGAGCCGGATCCGGCGACGCTCATCGCCAAGGCCAAGGCGTATAACGTCCATATCATGCGCGACACCTATGGCGTGCCGCATGTCTTCGGCCGCAGCGATGCCGATGTGGCGTTCGGTCTCGGCTTCGCCCATGGCGAGGACGATTTCGCGACCATCCAGGACGCGGCGCTGGCGACCCGCGGCAGGCTCGCGGCGAGCGAAGGCCTCAAGGCCGCGCCCGGCGACTATCTCGTCCATGCGATGCGGGTGTGGGAGACGATCGACGCCCGCTACGACCGCGATCTCTCGCCCGCCGTGAAACGCGTGCTCGAAGGTTACGCCGACGGCGTGAACTATTACGCGGCACTTCATCAGGGTGCGGTGAAGCCGGGTCTCCTGCCGCTCACGGGCAAGGACATCGCGGCCGGCTTCGTGTTCAAGACGCCGTTCTTCTATGGCTTTGCCGATACGCTGAAAAAACTCACCGCCGACACCGGCGGCAAGCCCGTGCCTCCCATCGGCTCGAACGGGATGGCGGTCGCGCCGCGGCGTTCGGCCGACGGCGCGACGCGCCTCTTGGTCAATTCGCATCAGCCCTATACCGGCCCGGTCGCGTGGTACGAGGCGGTGCTTCAGAGCGACGAGGGCTGGCACGTCGCGGGCGGCTTCTTCCCCGGCTCGCCCTTCATGCTGCACGGGCACAACGAGCATCTGGGCTGGGCCAACACCGTCAACGAGCCCGATCTCGTCGACATCTACCGCCTCGTCATCAATCCCGCCAACGACAACCAGTACCGCCTCGACGGCAAGTGGCGCGACTTCGAGGTCGAGGACGCCGCGATCCGGGTGAAGATCTTCGGGCCCCTGATCTGGACCGTGCACCGCCCGGTCCTGTTCTCGGTCCACGGTCCCGTCTTCAAGACCGATCACGGCGTCTTCGCGGTGCGCTATGCGGGCATGGGCGAGATCCGGCAGGTCGAGCAGTACTTTCAGCTCGACAAGGCCAAAAATCTCGACGAATGGAAACAGGCGATGCGCCTGCAGGCGCTGCCCAGCATCAACTACGTCTATGCCGACGAAAAGGGCAACATCGGCTATCTCTACAACGGCCGGTTCCCGGTGCGTAAGGACGGCGTGGACTGGAAGGGGTATATCCCCGGCGACCGCTCCGACCTGATCCCGAACGCCATCGTGCCGTTCGACAGGCTGCCGCAGCTCTGGAACCCGAAATCGGGCTTCGTCTTCAACTCCAACAACACGCCGTTTGAGGCGACCGCGCCGGAAGACGACCTGAAGGCATCGGACTATCCGAGCTGGATGGGCATCCAGTCCAACATGACCAACCGTGCCTATCGCGCGCTCGAGACGTTCGGTGCCGACAAGGCGATCACCGCCGACGCCTTCCGCAGGTACAAGTTCGACGTGCGTTACAGCACCCGCTCCGACATCGCCAGGATCATCGCCGAGCTCTGCAGTCCTGCGCGCGACGCCAAGGCGTGCGACCTGCTCACCCATTGGAACCTGAGCGCCGACATCCATAGCCGGGGCGCGGCGCTCGCGATCCTCACCGCCGAGCCCGTCCTGCGCGCCCGCCACGACCACGACTGGTCGCTGACGCCGGTGGAATCGCTGAAGCGCGCGGAGCAGACGCTGCTCGACCACTTCAAGCGCGTCGATCCGGAATGGGGCCAGGTCAACCGCTTCCGGCGCGGCACGGTGAACCTGCCCATCGACGGCGGGCCGGACACCTATCGCGCCGTCTACGGCACGCCCGAGATGGACGGCACGCTGACGGCCGAGGGCGGCGACACCTTCATCATGTTCGTGACCTGGGACAAGGACGGGAAGCTCTCGTCCGAGAGCATCCACCAGTTCGGCTCCGCCACGCTGGACACGAGCTCCAAGCACTATGCCGATCAGGCGCCGCTGTTCGTGGCGATGAAGACCAAACCCGTGCTCTTTACGCAGGCCCAGCTTCGGGGCCATATCGAGGCGGACTATCGCCCGGGCGAGCCGCATTGATGGAACTGTCGGTCGTCATCCCGACCTTCAAGGAGCGCGACAACGTCGCAGAGCTGGTGCGCCGCCTGGACAAGGCGCTCGCCGGCATCGGCTGGGAAGCGATCTTCGTCGACGACAATTCGCCCGACGGCACCGCCGCCGAGGTGAAGTCCATCGCCGCGAGCGATCCCCGCGTGCGCTGCATCCGCCGCGTCGGACGCCGCGGGCTCGCGGGCGCCTGCATCGAAGGCATGCTGTCGTCCTCGGCGCCGGTGGTGGCGGTGATGGATGCCGATCTGCAGCATGACGAGACCGTGCTGCCCAAGATGCTCAAGACGCTCAAAGATGAGGGCGTCGATCTCGTCGCCGCGACCCGCTACGTGGCGGGCGGCAGCGCGGACTCCTTCGGCGAGAGTCGCGGCATGATCAGCCGCGTCGCGACCGCGATCACCCATCGCGTGCTCGGCACAAGCTTGAGCGATCCGATGAGCGGCTTCTTCATGATGCGCCGCGACCGCTTCGACGAGGTGGTGCCGCGCCTCTCGCCCGCCGGCTTCAAGATCCTGCTCGACATCGCCACCGCGAGCGACGGGCTTCGCATCGCCGAGCAGCCCTTCGTCTTCGGCACGCGGCATGCGGGCGAGAGCAAGTTCAACGTCCAGGTCGGCCTGGAATTCATCGGCCTGCTGATCGCCAAGCTCTCCGGCGGCTTCCTCGACCCGCGCTTCATCTTCTTCGCCATCGTCGGCGCGCTCGGCCTCGTCATCCATCTGGGCGTGCTCAAGGGCGCGCTGTTGTGGCTTGCGTTCACGCCCGCGCAGTCGGTTGCGACCTTCGCCGCGATGACGAGCAATTTCTTCTTGAACAACGAGCTCACCTATCGCGACCGGCGGCTCAAGGGCTGGTCGATGCTGTGGGGGTTCTTGAGCTTCTGCGCCATCTGCTCCATCGGCGCGCTGACCAATGTGGGCCTGGCCGCGTGGCTCTTCGCCGCCGAGCGCGAAGTGTGGTGGGCGGCAGGGCTTGCCGGCGCGCTGATGGGCGCGTTCTGGAACTACGCGATGTCGAGCCTC
Source organism: Alphaproteobacteria bacterium (assembly GCA_021325375.1). Taxonomy (GTDB): domain Bacteria; phylum Pseudomonadota; class Alphaproteobacteria; order Micropepsales; family Micropepsaceae; genus Rhizomicrobium. The sequence goes on from JAJPHG010000025.1 coordinate 147,570, forward strand.
TTCGTGTGGCGGACCAGGTGATGCCCCAATTCACCATGGCCGGGCTTGACCCGGCCACCCAGCGCGCCCGCGTCAGCGGGCGCAGTAAGATTCACGCGGAGACGCGGAGGACGCGGAGTTTCTTTTTCTTCTCCGCGTCCTCCGCGTCTCCGCGTGAAACCCTCGTTCATTTCGCTCGCTGCCAGCTCGCTGGCTGGGTGGCCGGGTCAAGCCCGGCCATGGTGAGTTAGGTGAATAGATATCTCTACGCCGCCATCGCCGGTCTGGTCCTGCTGCGCTTCGTCGCCGGCGCGGTGCTGCCGCTCTCCGCCGACGAAGCCTATTACTGGCTGTGGTCGAAGCATCTGGCCGCCGGCTACTACGACCATCCGCCGGCCATCGCGTTCCTGATCCGCGCCGGCACGCTCGTCTTCGGCGATACCGCGTTCGGCGTGCGCGTGGTGCCGCTGCTGCTCTCCGTCGCCGCGAGCTGGTTCGTGTGGCGCGCGGGCGGGGAGCGCGCCTGCCTGCTCTTCAATCTCACGGCGATGATCGCGGTCGAGACGATGGCGGCGACGCCCGACGCGCCCTTGATCGCGGCCTCGGCCGCGTTCCTCTGGGCGATGACGAAGCTCGACGAGGACCCGCGCTGGTGGCTCGCCGTCGGCGCCGCGGGCGGGCTGGCGCTGCTGTCGAAATATACGGGATTCTTCTTGGGTCTCGGCGCGCTCGCCTGGATGGTCTTCGTCGCGCGGCGCTGGTTCCTGTCGCCCTGGCCCTATCTGGGTGCCGTGCTCGCACTTCTTATCTTCGCGCCGAATCTGTGGTGGAACCAGACGCATCACTGGCAGACCTTCGCGTTCCAGTTCGGCCGCGTCGGCGCGGGGCATTTCACCCTGCGCTACATCTTCGAGTTCCTGGGCGCCCAGCTCCTGCTCGCCTCGCCTTTCGTGCTCGCAGCCGCCTGCGTCACCCGCAACCGCCTCGTCATCGCGCTTAGCGGCCCCGCGATCCTCTATTTCGCCGTCCATGCCTTGCACGACCGCGTGCAGGGCAACTGGCCGTGCTTCCTCTATCCCATGCTCGCGGTCGCGGCCGCGGAATGCCGGGGCTGGCTGCGCCGGCCCGCGGCTCCCGTCGCGGCGGTGATGCTGCTCGCCTGCTATGCCCAGGCGTTCTTCGGCGTGCTGCCGCTCGGAAGAAAGGACCCCATCTCGCGCCTGCTCGCCTTCGGCATCCCCGACGTCGTGGCGCAGGTCGAGGCGATGCGTCCGGCAACCGTGCTCACGACGGACTACGAGACCACGGCGTGGTTCTCGTTCTACGGCCACGTGCCTGTCATCCAGGTGAACGAGCCGGAACGGGGCCTTGGGGCTAAGCTGGGCAAGGGGCCGTTCGTCTATGTGGCGGAGCAGGACCGCGACCGGCATGGAACGTTCCGGTCGGCCGCCCCGCTAACCCCTGTCCTTCGCCGTCGGGGCGCGGCGCCGGTCGCGATCTACGACCGCTATCTCGTAAGTCCTTGAAAAGAAAAACGCCGGCTCGGAGGGGCCGGAGCCGGCGCTTTCAACAACGGGACAATGAGCGGACATCCAATGCGGGCTGTCGAAGGGGCTGGGGCGTACCGAAGAGGACGTCCGCTCGCAGATAAGAACTTTCGGACCGGAAATCGGTTCCTGGGGGTGCGCGATTTTTTTGAAAAAATTTTGCGCGCCCCCAAATTGCCTATCGCGGGCACGGGGCGCATAACCCTCGCGCTCAACGGAACTTCGGGAACTTCGGACAAATTTCCATGGCAGATCAATTCGATGCAGTCGTGATCGGCGGCGGACCGGGTGGCTATAACGCGGCGATAAGGCTGGGCCAGCTGGGCCTCAAGACCGCCTGCGTCGACGCCCGGGGCACCTTCGGCGGCACCTGTCTCAATGTGGGATGCATCCCTTCCAAGGCCCTGCTCCACGCCAGCGAGCGGCTGGAGGAAGCGTCCAAGGACTTCGCCAAGCTCGGCATCAAGGCCAGTGTGGAGCTCGACCTGCCCGCCATGATGGCCCACAAGACCAAGGTCGTGGGCGAGCTCACCAAGGGCGTCGAGTTCCTGCTCAAGAAGAACAAGGCCGAGGCCATCGTGGGGGAGGGCCGCATCGCCGCCCCCGGCAAGGTCGAGGTCAAGGCCAAGGACGGCTCGGTCCGCGCGCTGGAGACTAGGCATATCGTCATCGCCACGGGCTCCGACGTCATGCCTTTGCCGGGTGTCACGATCGACGAGGAGCGCATCGTGTCCTCGACCGGGGCGCTGGCGCTCAAGAGCGTGCCGAAGCGCCTGCTCGTCGTCGGCGGCGGCTATATCGGGCTTGAGCTCGGCTCGGTGTGGCGCAGGCTCGGCGCCGAGGTGCTGGTCGTGGAGTTCCTCGACCGCATCACGCCCGGCCTCGACGGCGAGGTGGGCAAGCAGTTCCAGCGGATCCTCACCCGCCAGGGCATGAAGTTCCAGCTTTCGACCAAGGTCGTGGGCGTGGAGAAGTCCGGCGACGCGCTCAAGGTGAGCGTCGAGCCGTCGGCGGGCGGCGAGCGGCAGGTGATCGAGACCGACGTGATGCTCGTCTCCATCGGCCGACGTCCGTATACGGATGGCTTGGGTTTGAAAGAGGTCGGTGTCGGCTTCGACGCGCGCGGCCGCGTCGTCACGGACGCGCATTACAGCACCAACGTTGCGAACATCTGGGCCATCGGCGACTGCCGCGAGGGCGCGATGCTGGCGCACAAGGCCGAGGACGAGGCGGTCGCGATGGCCGAGAACATCGCCGGCCGCGCGGGGCACGTGAACTACGACGCGATCCCGTCGGTCGTCTACACCGCGCCCGAAGTCGCCTCCGTTGGCCGGACCGAGGAAGAGCTGAAGGCCGCGGGCGTCGCCTACAAGACCGGCAAGTTCCCCTTCACCGCCAACGCCCGCGCCAAGACCATCGCCGCGACCGACGGCTTCGTGAAGGTCCTCGCCGACGCCAAGACCGATCAGGTGCTCGGCGTCCACATCCTGGGCGCCAGCGCCGGCGAGATGATCGCCGAAGCAGCGCTGGCGATAGAGTTCGGCGCCGCCAGCGAAGACATCGCCCGCACCAGCCATCCGCATCCGACGCTGTCGGAGGCCATCCGCCAAGCAGCCCAGGGCGTCGAAGGCTGGACGATGCAGATGTGACTTGCGAACGGCAAATCAACGATCACGATGTTGCGGTTTGAACGAAGGGGCACGCTTTAACCGGTGTGCGGGTTGCTCACCCTTCGACAGGTTCAGGGTGAAGGTTCGCGCTGCCCCAAGACCCTTCGTCCTGAGCCTGTCGAAGGATGAAGGGCGGCTCCGTCTTCGCAGTCATGTGCTCACGGATTGCGGTTTTGTCATCGGCGCGCGCGTGGTGGGATATCTCGAACGATGTTATTATTGAGGCATCATTCCGGGGGGATTTTTCCATGCGCATGTTTCCGACAGCGGCAGCCACGCTGATGTTCTGCAGCTCTGTCCTCGCGGCAGGGACGCCGCCGCCGAAAGCCGTCCCGGTCGTTTCGGGTACCTACACCTATACGTGGATCGAGAGCTGCTTCAACACCAACGGCACGCTGGCGGGCATCTCGCATACGACCGGGACCTTGGTGGCCGACAGCGGCAGCGGAATGGCGACGCTCAACGGCTTCACGGCGCAAGGCAGCCCGCCGGTTCTGACGACCGTCTCCGGCACCGCGGCGTATTCCAACACGAAGACCACGATCACGATCAACGGTCAGACCTACGACGTGTTCTACGGCAAGGTCACAAAGGGGGTCGCGACCTCTTTGACCTATATCGCGGTCGTGGACGGCGACAGCGGAGCCAAATGCTCCGACCAGGCGCAGCTATCGCTGCAGTAGGCAGGCTGCTGTCTGCGTGCCGGTTGCCTCACCCTTCGACAAGCTCGGCGTGAAGGCCTGAGCTGACCCCTCATCCTGAGCTTGTCGAAGGATGAAGGGGCGGCTCCGTTTTGGCAGCTACGTTCTCGGTCCTCACATGCTCCGGCCTGACCCCCACGCCGAGGAAGCGGGCGGGGATACGGCGCAGCCAGGGCCAGCGGCTCATCAGACGCAGGACGAAAGGCGGCTTGGGCGTCTGGCGGGCGCGCAGGTTGGGGGCGAGGATGCGGTTCTGGACGATGACCTGGAAGCGTTGAACGACTCTGGTGGGAAACAGGCGGCGGCGCTGGACCTTGTCGAGGTCGCTCAGCCGCGGGACGCGCTTCTTGAGCACCGGGGCGAGGATGTTCGCGGTTGCGACAGCGTCCTGGATCGCGAGGTTGATGCCGACGCCGCCCACCGGCGACATCGCATGCGCCGCGTCGCCGATGCACAGCAGGCCGCGCCGCGCCCAGCGCTCCAGCCGGTCGACGCGCACGGTCAGGAGCCTGACGTCATCGAAGCTCTGGATCGTCTCGACGCGGTCGCGCGCGAAACCGGCGACGCTGCGCAGCCGCGCGCGGAATCCGGTCAGGCCTTCGGCCTTCATCATGCCGAACGCGCCTTTGGGGATGACGAAGGCGCACTGCCAATAATCGCCGCGATAGAGCATGATGAAGAAGTCGCCGCCCTGGAAACGCGCCACCGGCTCCTTGGGATCGCCCTGCGCATAGGGAAGACGCATCCACAAGACGTCGAACGGCGCGCCGAACTCCTTGATCTTCAGGTTGGCCTTGGCGCGCACGGTGGAGTGGCGCCCGTCCGCGCCGATGACGAGCTTGGCGCGGATCTCGCAGAGCCCGTCCGGCGTCTTGGCCAGCACGCCCGCGATGCGCCCGCCCTTGGCGAGAAGGTCGGTGACCTCGGCCTGCATCTTCAGGCGGAAATTGTCGTAATGCTCGGCCTCGCCCAGGAGAAAGTCGAGGAAGTCCCATTGCGGCATCAGCGCGATGAACTTGCAAACGGTCGGCAGATGCGTGAAGTCGCCGGCGACGAAGCTCTCCTTGCCGATCTCCACCGAGATGTCGCGCACCTCGGTGTGCGGGCGGGCGAGGAACTTGTCGAGCACGCCCAGTTCCGCGATCACGTCCAAGGTCGAGGGATGGACCGTGTCGCCGCGGAAGTCGCGCAGGAAGTCCGCGTGCTTCTCCAGCACGATCACGTCGACGCCGGCGCGCGCGAGCAGCAGGGCGCACATCATCCCCGCCGGCCCTCCGCCGGCTATCACGCAATCGGTCGAAAGCGATTCCATTGGCCGCTATATATCCCACAGGAGGCGATTCGGTGCGACCCAACAAGCTGAGAGAGATCTGGAAGACGGGTAGGCCCGCGTCCAATTTCTGGATGTGCCTGCCGGGGGGCCTGAGCGCCGAGATCGCGGCCCATCAGGGCTGGGACAGCATCCTGCTGGACCAGCAGCACGGCCAGATCGGCTATGAGTCGATGTGCGCGATGCTGACCGCGATCTCGACCACCGACACGGTGCCGCTCGTCCGCGTGCCCTGGAACGAGCCGGGCGACGTGATGCGCGCGCTCGACGCGGGGGCCTATGGCGTCATGTGCCCCAGCGTCGAGACGGCGGAGGAATGCCGCCGCTTCGTCGGCGCCTGCCGCTACGCGCCCTTGGGCTATCGCAGCGTCGGTCCCCGGCGCGCGATGCTCTATGCGGGAAGCGACTACGTGGCCCACGCCAACGACACGCTGCTTTCGATCATCCAGATCGAAACGAAAAAGGGCGTCGAGAACCTCGAAGAGATCGCCTCGGTCGAAGGCCTCGACATGCTCTATATCGGGCCCAGCGATCTTGGGCTCTCGCTCGGCCGTGCGGTCCAGGCCGACCAGACCGATCCGGTCGTCGTCGAGGCGATCGACAAGGTGCTGGCCCAGGCCAAACGTTCCGGCATCCGCGCCGGCATCTTCTGCAAGAGCGTCGACTATGCCCGCGCCATGGCGGCGAAGGGCTTCGATCTCGTCACTGTCACTTCGGACGAGGGATTGCTGCTTGCGGGCGGCGACTGGCGAGCGCGTTTTTCCGCGTGACGGCCGGCGGCGGCTCGCGTAATCTGTGCCTCGCAACTGTCTTGAAAGGAGGTGATCCAGTGTCTCATTGTCATCGTCTGCGGTGGGCGAACGCCGCGACCTGGATCCTCGAAATCCGGGGGGCGGGCGTCTAAGACGCCAGGGTTCGCTGAAACCCAGTCAGACAATGGAAGGGCCGTCCCGCGCAGGGGCGGCCCTTCTTGTTTTCGGCCAGCCTTGTTTTTGGGCAGCCTTGTTTTTGGCCTAGGCTTAGGCGACTCTGACATTTCAGAAACCTTTGGAGGGGATCCATGCGCAAGCTATTCGCCGTCGCGATGATCGGCGCCGCCGTCACTCTTGTGGGCTGCGGCAGGAGCGACCAGAAGACCTATACCGACAGCAACGGCAACAGCGTCAGCGTCTCCAAGGAGGGTGACGGCCACATGACCATCACCGGCGCGAACGGCGACAAGGTCGAGTTCGGCACCGGCTCGAGCGCCAAGATGCCCTCCGACATCCCGCTCTATCCCGGCGCCAAGGTGACGGCGAGCTTCAGCGGCCAGGGCAAGGACGGCTCGGGCGGCATGGTGTCGTTCACCACCACCGCCTCGCCCGACGACGTCATCGCCTTCTACAAGCAGAAGGCCGAGGCGATCGGCATGGCCCAGACGATGAACATGGATATGGGCGGCACCAAGAGCTACGTCGCCGCCAACGAGAAGGACAAGCGCACGCTCTCCATCACCGCCACCAAGGCCAGCGACGGCACGACCGGCCAGGTGACGTGGGGGACGAAGTAGCAAGCTGTCATCCCGGCCGAGCGTAGCGAGTGCCGGGACCCAGTGAGCCGATTGCACCGTAGGTCCCGGCCCTGCGCGATGCTTCGCATCGCTCGGCCGGGATGACAATTTGCGCTAATGCCCGAACAGTCCCGACAGGAAGCCGCCGCTCTTTTTCTCGGCCGGCTTCTGCTCGGGTTGCGCCGGAGCGGGCGCAGGCGCGGGTGCCGCAGCCGGGGCCTGGACCGTCTGCACGCCCAGCGACAGGCTCGCGGGCGAGGGCAGCGGCGGCTCGACGGCAGCCTGGCGCGTCGGATTGGGCTTCGGGATCATGTCGGGACCGGCCATGGCACCCTTGAGCGTGACCGCGACGGAGATCTCGCATTTGCCGACCGGCGAGTCGTCGGTGTCGTTGATCTGCACGCCCGCCACGAAATCGGTGAGCGAGGGCTTGTCGGCCGCGAGCGCCGCCCCGAAGACGAGGTCCGCCGAGGTGCAGAAATCGGTGATGTTGTGCACCCGGCGCATCTCGGCCTTGGACGCCATGTTGGTCTTGAAGAGGTTGTATTCCGCGTCGCCCTTCGACGGCCCGTAGAGGCGCTTGAAGAAGGTCAGCAGCGTGCGGTCGGAGCGGCGCAGTTCCCCGCTATATGCCGTCTGGAAGGCGTTGAACTTCTGGACGAAGGGCTGGCCGCAGCCGAGCGCGCTGTCCATCAGCTCCTGCTGCACGGCGGCGGTCTGCAGCGCGCTCACCTCGCCCGGATCGGCACAGGTGGAGGTATGGCGGGCGGTGGCGGCATCGGTTCCAGCGGCCAGAAGGGCGAGCAGGCAGGCCCCGGTCCTCAAGGTCTTTGTCATTGTTTTGTCTCGTTGTTTGGCAGCCCAGGGCACTTTAGCATCGCCACCCCGGCGAGTGCTATTCCTTCGCCCCACCACCGTTAAGATTGTTTGACCGATGGGCGCGCTTTCCCACATCCGGGTTTTGGACCTTTCCCGCGTGCTCGCGGCGCCCTGGGCCACGCAAATCCTGGGCGATCTGGGCGCGGAGGTGATCAAGGTCGAGAAACCCGGCGAGGGTGACGAGACGCGTCACTTTGGCCCACCGTTCATTAACGGGCCCGATGGGACACGGGGCGACGCCACCTATTTCCTCGCCGCCAACCGCAACAAGAAATCGGTCACCATCGATTTCTCCAAGCCCGAGGGTGCCGCGCTGGTGAAGCGCCTGGCCCGGCGCGCCCATGTGGTGGTGGAGAACTTCAAGACCGGGGCGCTGGCGAAGTACGGCCTCGACTATGAAAGCCTCAGGAACGAGAACCCGGCGCTCATCTATTGCTCGCTGACCGGCTTCGGCCATGACGGACCCAAGAAGGACAAGGCGGGCTACGACTATCTCATCCAGGGCATGGGTGGGCTGATGAGCGTCACCGGCCAGCCGGACGGGGCGCCGGGCGCCGAGCCGATGAAGGTGGGCGTGGCGGTCAGCGACCTGGTGACGGGTCTATATACGGCCATCGCGATCCTGGCCGCGCTGCTGCACCAGGCGCGGACGGGCGAAGGCCAATCCATCGACATGGCGCTGTTCGACTGCCAGGCGGCGGGCCTCGCCAACCAGGCAACGAACTATCTGGTCGGCGGGATGCTGCCCCAGCGCCTGGGCAACGCCCATCCCAACATCGTGCCCTATCAGGTCTTTGAGGTGGCCGACGGACACCTGATCCTGGCCGTCGCCAACGACCGCCAGTTCGCGAGCTTCGCCAAGGTTGCGGGCATGGGCGAACTCGCGCGCGATCCGCGCTTCGCCGGCAACGCCGAGCGCGTCGCCCATCGCGCCGCCCTGATCGCGCGCATCGAGCCCGTCATGCGCCGCCACGGCGTCGAGCATTGGATCGCGCTGCTGGAGGCGGCCAACGTCCCCTGCGGCGCCATCAACCGCATCGACCAGGTCTTCGCGGACCCACAGGCCATCGCCCGCGGCCTCACCGTCGCCATGCAGCACGCGACCGCGGGCGCGATGAGCCTCGTCGCCAGTCCCTTGCGCCTGTCTGCCACGCCGCCCGAATACCGCTGCGCCCCGCCGCTGCTCGGGCAGCACACGGAAGAAATCCTCCAAGGCCTGTTAGCCATTCAAGCTACGGAAATCGAAGCGCTTCGCGCCAAAGGCGTCGTTTAAGGTCAATTTCGCGCGTCCGCTTGCGAACGGACGCGCAACCAATCCTTCAAGCCTCGCGTTCTAGCTTGTGCCTGGGAGGCAGAAGTGAAACGCGTTCTCGTAGCCTTGTTCGTACTATCGGCGACGGCCGTTCCGGCGCTGGGCGACGATTTCGGCAATCGGCACGACACCCGCGCGTTCTGGCTGAAGGACCAGCCCTGGCCCATGACGCACGGGCAGGCCGACCCGGCGCCACCGGTCCGCTTCACCAAGACCTACATGGACGGCATCGCCCGGCGCTTCGGCGCGGGCAGCGGTCACGCGGATCTCTTCGAGCAGCGCCTGGGCGGCCCGAGCGGCCCCGGTCTCGTAGGCACGGTCGACGGCGGCGCGCCCAAGCTCGAGCTGCGCTGGCATCCGGGGGAGTAATACCTATCGCTCATTCATCGTCATGGCCGGGCTTGACCCGGCCATCCAGAGTCACGTGCTCGCTATCGCTCGCGCTGGATGGCGTCCGCACGCTGTCGCTACGGACCAGGGGCGGCCATGACGAAGATGGAATAAAAACCGTTCTAAACGCCTTTTCTCCGTCATTTTCCTCTAGTATTGCTCCCTCATCGAACGTGTGAAGGGACGAAAGTATCATGAGCTACAAGGTCGCCGTGGTCGGCGCGACCGGCAATGTCGGGCGGGAGATGCTGAACGTCCTCGCCCAGCGCCAATTCCCCGCGCGCGAGGTCGTGGCGCTCGCCTCGACGCGCTCCAACGGCACGGAGGTGTCGTTCGGCGACGGCGTGCTGAAGGTGAAGGCGCTCGATTACTACGATTTCAAGGGCACCGACATCGTGCTGATGGCGGCGGGCTCGGCCATCTCCAAGCCCTGGGCGCCGAAGATCGTGGCCCAAGGCGCGCTCGTCATCGACAACGCGTCGTGCTGGCGCCTCGACCGCGAGGTGCCGCTGGTGGTGCCGGAGGTCAATGCCCACGATCTCGACAACATCAAGAAAGGCATCATCGCCAATCCCAACTGCGCCATCGCCCAGCTCGTGGTGGCGCTGAAGCCCTTGAACGACGAGGCCAAGATCAAGCGCGTGGTGGTGGCGACCTATCAATCCGTCTCGGGCGCCGGCAAGGCCGCGATGGACGAGCTCTTCCGCCAGACGCGCGCGATCTTCGTCGCCGACCCGATCGAGACGGAGCATTTCACCAAGCAGATCGCGTTCAACGTCATCCCCCAGATCCAGGAATTCCACGCCAGCGGCTACACCAACGAGGAATTCAAGATGATGGCCGAGGTGCAGAAGATCCTCGACCCCGACATCCAGCTCACCGCGACCTGCGTGCGCGTGCCGGTCTTCGTCGGCCATTCCGAAGCGGTGAACGTCGAGTTCGAGCGGCCGATCACCGCGGAGCGCGCGCGCGCGATCCTGCGCGAGGCGCCGGGCGTGCTCGTCGTCGACAAGCGCGAGGACGGCGGCTACGTCACGCCGATCGAATGCGTCGGCGAGGACGCGACCTATGTCAGCCGCATCCGCAAGGACCCGACCGTCGAGCACGGATTGTCGCTGTGGGTGGTGAGCGACAATCTGCGCAAGGGCGCCGCGCTGAACGCCGTGCAGATCGCGGAGTGTCTGATCAACCGGAAGATTCTGAAAGCGGCCTGAACCGACCCCAACTGTCATGGCCCGCGAATGCGGGCCACCCAGCTGGGTTCTGCATGATCGTGAAGGAATCACGCGGAGACGCGGAGTGCGCGGAGTTGAGCTGTCCCTCCGCGTCCTCCGCGTGATAACCTGTTGAAGGCAATGCGGGCGTCACCTGGGTGGCCCGCATTCGCGGGCCATGACAATATAGGGCGATGGAAAGCGAAGCATTTAAATCCCTCATCGCCCATTTCGGCGCCGCGGCCACCGCAGGCGACGGGCGCGCGCTCTCGCATCTCTTCACCGAGGGCGGCGTCTATCACGACTACATCTACGGGCCGCATCGCGGGCGCGAGGCGATCGCGGGGATGCTGGAGAACCTCTTCCACCGCGACGCCGCCGAATACGACTGGACGTTCTTCGATCCGGCGTGCTGCGGCGATATCGGCTATGCGCGCTCGCTGTCGCGCTTCGTCTCGACGATCCCGGAGTTCAAGGGCCGCGAGGTCGTCATCGACGGCATCAGCCGCTTCGTGCTCGAGGGCGACCGCATCGCCGAATACCATGAGAGCGTGAACGGCGGCGTGGCGCAGTCGCAGCTCGGCCTGGCGCCCGAGCGCATGGCGAAAGTGATGGCCAAGTGGACGAAGCGCCTTCTTGATGACGCCGAAGTTCAGGCCTATCGCGCCGCCGCCCGCGCGCGCTATGTCGGCGGAGGCTGAGATGGCGACGATCCGTCCGCGCCGCTCCGTGCTCTATATGCCGGGCTCCAACGCGCGCGCGCTGGAGAAGGCGCGCGACATCGCCGCCGATGCGCTGATCCTGGATCTCGAGGACGCCGTCGCGCCCGATGCGAAAGACGCCGCGCGGCAGCAGGTCGTGGATGCGGTGGGCGCGAAGGGTTTCGGCAAGCGCGAGGTGATCGTGCGCGTCAATGCGCTGTCGACATCGTGGGGCGGGCCCGACATCACGGCCGTTGCCGCAGCACGACCCGACGCGATCCTGATCCCGAAAGTCTCCGAGCCAAGCGACCTGTTGCGCGTCGCCGAGCGCGCGCCGGGCATGGCGCTGTGGGCGATGATCGAGACGCCGCTCGCGATCCTCAACATCGCCGCACTCGCGGCGACGGAACGCGGGCTCGCCTGCTTCGTCATGGGCACCAACGATCTCGTCAAGGAGATGCGCGGCGAGCACATGAGGGACCGCGCCAATCTGGCCGCTTCGCTCGCCCTGTCGGTGACGGCGGCGCGCGCGCACGGCCTCGCCGTCATCGACGGCGTGTTCAACGACATCCAGGACGCGGACGGCTTCGCCGCGCAATGCCGCCAGGCGCGCGCCTTCGGCTTCGACGGCAAGACGCTGATCCATCCAAGCCAGGTCGGCCCCTGCAACGAGATCTTCGCGCCCTCGGCGGACGAGATCGCCGCCGCGCGCAAGATCATCGCCGCGTTCGCACTGCCCGAGAACAAGGGCAAGGGCGCGATCAAGCTCGACGGCCGCATGGTCGAGATCCTCCACGCCGACATCGCGCGGCGGACCGTGGCTTTGGCGGATGCGATAGAACAGCTAACCTAGGCCCGATTGTCATCCCGGCCGAGCGCAGCGCGTGCCGGGACCCAGGGGGCGGCCATGCGCGATCATTGCTATTTCGTCTACATGCTGGCCAGCAAGCCACAGGAAACGCTCTATGTCGGCGTGCCCAACGACCTGATGCGACGGATTTATGAGCATCGAGAAGGGCTCATCCGGGGCTTCACCAGAAAATACGGCGTGAAGATGTTGGTATGGTACGAGCGGTACGGTGACATCAACGATGCCATCGCATGGGAGAAGCGGATCAAGCGCTGGCGTCGGGATTGGAAGAAAAATCTCATCGAGCGCGACAATCCGTACTGGACTGATCTATATCCAGCCCTGCTCAACGCTGGGTCCCGGACCGCGCCTTCGGCGCGTCCGGGATGACAATAGGGGGTAAAGGGGTGACGGCGGTAAAGGCATCCACCGGCAATTTCTTCGAGGATTTCGCGCTCCGGCAGCGTTTCGTCCATGCGCCGCCGCGCACGCTGACGGTGGGGGACGCCGCGCTCTACAAGGCGATCTACGGCGCGCGCTTCGCGCTGCAGTCGAGCGAGCCGTTGGCGTGCGCGATGGGCCACAAGACGACGCCGTTCGACGACCTGCTCGTCTTCCACATGGCCTTCGGGGCGAGCGTGGGCGACATCTCGCTCAACGCGGTCGCCAATCTGGGCTACGCGCAGGTGCGCCTCGGCAAGCCGCTCTATCCCGGCGCCACGCTGAGCACGTCTTCGGAAGTGATCGGACTGAAGGAGAACTCCGACGGCAAGACCGGCACCGTCTATGTGCGCACCGAGGCGCTGGACGGGATGGACGATGAGGTCGTCTCCTTCGTGCGCTGGGTGATGGTGCGCAAGCGCGACGCCGCCTCGCCGCCACCGCAAACGACGGTGCCCGAGCTGCAAAGCGTCGTCTCGCCCGCCTCGCTGGTCGCGCCCGACGGCATCGACTTCAAATCGCCGCCGCCGCACGAGGTGGGAGGCGCGCTCACCTGGGAAGACTACGAAATCGGCGAGAAGATCGACCACATCGACGGCACGACGATCGAGGACGCCGAGCACATGATGGCGACGCGGCTCTATCACAACACCGCGCGCGTGCATTTCAACCAGTTCTCGGAAAAGCAGGGCCGCTTCGGCAAGCGCATCGTCTATGGCGGGCATGTGATCTCGATCGCGCGCGCGCTGTCCTACAACGGCCTGCCGACCGCGTTCTCGATCTGCGCGATCAATGGCGGGCGGCACGTGGGCCCGGTGTTCGCGGGCGACACGATCTTCGCGTGGACCGAAATCCTCGACAAGACGACGGTCCCCAAAGCCTCGGGCCTGATCATGGACCGGCACGATTGCGGCGCGCTGCGCCTGCGCACGGTCGCGACCAAGAACCTGCCCTGCGGCGATTTTCCCGATAGGAAGGACGGCGCATACAATGAGAACGTCGTCCTGGACCTCGACTACTGGGCGATCCTGCCGCGCCGCTGATGCCCTTCCTCGCCCGATACCGCAAAGCCGTCGCGAACGGCACGCTCAAGCCCGACGCCGGCCAGGACCGCGTCGCGGCCAGGCTCGAGGCGCTGGCGCAGGCGCTCGCGCGCTGGCGCCCCGGCCGCGGCCTGTTCGGTCCGCGCAAGCCGCCGCGCGGACTCTACATCTTCGGCGATGTCGGGCGCGGCAAGACGATGCTGATGGACCTGTTCTTCGAGAGCGTCGAGACGGCGCCCAAGCGCCGCGTCCACTTCAACGTCTTCATGGTCGAGACCCATGCCCGCCTGCATGCCGAGCGCCAGCGCATCGGCGCCAGCGACGCGATCCTGCCCGTCGCCAGGACGATCGCCGACGAAGCGCGGCTGCTGTGCTTCGACGAGTTCCAGGTGAACGACGTCGCCGACGCGATGATCCTCGGCCGCCTGTTCGAGCAGCTCCTGGAGCGCGGCGTGGTGATCGTGGCGACCTCGAACACCGCGCCGGACCGGTTGTACGAAGACGGCCTCAACCGCCAGCTCTTCCTGCCCTTCATCGCGCTCATCAAGGAAAAGCTCGACGTGGTCGAGCTCGGCGGCGCGATCGATTACCGCCGCCGCCTCATCGGCGGGCTGAACGTCTATCTCACGCCCTTGGGCCCCGAGACCGACGCCGCGATGGACGAGGATTGGCTCAAGCTCACCGGCCGCAAGGGCGGCGACGCGCAGACGCTCACCGTGCTCGGCCGCGCGCTCGTCGTGCCCTGCGCGGCGAAGGGCGTGGCGCGCTTTCCGTTCGACGCGCTTTGCCTGGCGCCGCTCGCGGCGGCCGACTATCTCGCCATCGCGCACAATTTCCACACGCTGCTGATCGACCGCATCCCGCAGATGAACACGGACATGCGCGACGCCGCGCGGCGGTTCATCCAGCTCATCGACACGCTTTATGACGAGAACATCAAGCTCGTCTGTTCCGCCGCCGTCCCGCCGGACCGGCTCTACCCCGAAGGCGAGGGGTCTGCCGCGTTCCAGCGCACCGTGTCGCGGCTGCTGGAGATGCAATCGCGCGCCTACCTTGAACAAGAGAGGCTGGAGCGCGAGAGGGGTTGAGGGACGCCCGCCCGCTCCTACATAGTGGGGGATGGTCTGGAATATCGTCACTGTCGCCTTGATCGTGCTCGCGGGGCTGGTTCTGGTCCATCCGCGCGTGACGGGCGCGTTCCGCCGCTTCGACGCGCGCTCGCGCGAGCGCATCCTCGCCGAGCGCCTGGACCGCGGCGACCCGCAGGCGCATTTCCGCCACACCCTCAAGCTGGCCGAGGAGCAGGTCGAGGAGGTGAGCACGGTCACCGTCCCCGACGAGCGCACGGGCGAGCCGGTGACGCGCTACCTCTTCGAAGGCGAGACGTTCATGAACGAGGCGGACGCGCTCGAGGCCCGCGCCGACAGGATGCGCGCGATAGCGCGGGGCTTCTACATGGACCTCCCCGCCGCGCTGCGCGCGCGCCGCGAGGAAGACAGGATCAAGAGCAATTGATTTGCGGTATGTTGGCGCAAACGCCACCGGCCTAGCCAGGATTTGGCGGGAAATAGTGGGATTTAGGGCAAGCCTTTTATGGCTTCCTCAATTACATCCCAGAGCTTCTCGTCCCGCTCTTTCGTATCCGCCCAGACGGCGCTGAAATGCACGATCCGCTTTCCGTCCGCGATGGGCATTCGAGCGCCATCCCGCAAGGCGCGGATCGAATCGATCTTCCCGGCGCCATCGCTTCGCAGTCGGGCAAGGATCACTTCGGTAGAGGAACCCTCTCGCACCGATTTCGAGACGATATTTGAGCGCTTCCGGCGCCGCCAGCGCCGATACAGGTCCCGCCACAGGCGGGTGATGACGGCCTCAGTTCGCGGGTTCAGGTCTTGGGGCATGGGGGGCGGCATAGTCCGGTTCATTGCCTGGGTGGTGCATGGGTAAGGTTTCACCCTTTGCGCCAACATACCGGAAAAATCTCAAGCCGCCTCGCCCCGCATCAATCGCGGGAGCTTGCCGACGTCGCCGCCGGCGTGGCGCATGAAGAAGCGGCGCGCGGGGCCGATGCGGTCGATGACGCCCATTCCGAGGTCGCGCAACGCGCGCAACGGCGCGATGTCGTTGGAGAAGAGCCGCGTCAGCGCGTCGGTCGCGGCTGCCAATGCGAAGGAATCGAAGCGCCGCCAGCGTTCGTAGCGCTTCAAGCAATCGAGCGCGCCGAAATCCAGACCCAATCGCGCGGCGTCGAGCACGATCTCGGCGAGCGCAGCGGCGTCCTTGAGGCCGAGATTGAGCCCCTGTCCCGCGATCGGATGGATGCCGTGCGCCGCGTCGCCCGCAAGCGCGAAGCGCGGCCGCACGTAGTCGCGCGCCAGATGGAATTTGAGCGGATAGGACCAGCGCGGGCCGGCCGCCTCAGTCGCGCCCAGATGCGCACCGAAACGCGTCGCGATCTCGGCATTGAACGCGGCCTCGTCGAGCGCCATCAGCCTGGGCACGAGCTCCGCGCGTTCCGTCCAGACGAGCGAAGATCTATTTCCCGTCATGGGCAGAATCGCGAACGGTCCCGACGGCAGGAAATGCTCGTATGCCACGCCGTTGTGCGGCTTCTCATGCGCCACCGTCGCCACGATCCCGGTTTGCGGATAGTCCCAGCCCACGACGCCGATGCGCATGCGCTCGCGCATCGCCGAGTCGCGTCCGTCGGCGGCGACGGCAAGACGCGCGTCGATCGTCTCGCCGCTGCTCAGCGTCGCGGTGATCGCATGCGCACCGGCGGCGAGATCGACAAGCGACGCCGGCGCGATCAGCGTCAAGTTCGGCACAGCCTCCGCCGCGGCGAACAGGGCGCTGCGGATATGGCGGTTCTCGGCGATATGGCCGAGCGGCGTGCCGGCCTCCGCGCCGTCGAAATGCAGCGAGAACGGCGAAGGCGCGCGTCCGGGCCCGCCATCGGTGACGAGGATGTCCTCGATCGGCTGGGCGTCGCGTTCCAGGTGCTCCCACACGCCGAGCGCGCGGAACATGCGCACGGCGGCATAGGCGAGCGCGCTCACCCGTCCGTCGAACGCGACCCCGGTGACGGTCTGCTTCGGCAGCGGATCGGCGACCGCGACCGTCATCCCGCCGCGCGCCAGCGCGAGGCCGAGCGTCAGCCCCACCATCCCGCCGCCGCCGATGATCACGTCGCAGGTCTTGGTCATGAGCTCGGACCGTAGCACCCCGCCCCAAATTGTCATCCCGGCACTCGCTCGCTTGGCTGGGATGACATTTTGGGGATTCCCGTTGAATACGATCAACTCTAGGATTCCGAACACCTCGAAGGATTTCGCACCGTGTTCCCAGGCCGTCTGTCCCAATTGCCGCCCGGCTCCTTCGCGATGCTGGCCGATCTGCTCGACCCGCATCCGCCGGGGATGGAGCCGATCGCGCTCTCGGTCGGCGATCCGCGGGGCACCACGCCCGCCTTCGTGATGGAGGCGCTGAACAGCCACGCGCACCAGTTCGGCGAATATCCGCCGATCAACGGCACCAAGGCCTGGCGCGACGCGGCGGCGGGCTGGATCAAGCGCCGCTTCGGCGTGGACGTCGATCCCGAGCGCGAGGTGCTGCCGCTCAACGGCACGCGCGAGGGCCTGTTCCTGGCGCCGTTCATCTTGACGCCGGAGACGAAAGCGGGCGCGCGTCCGGTGATCCTGCTGCCGAACCCATTCTATCAATGCTATGCGGCGGCGATCCTGTCTGCCGGCGCCGAGCCTGTCTTCGTGCCGGCCCATGCCGCGAGCGGATTCCTGCCCGACTATGCGTCGCTTCCGACGGAGACGCTGGAGCGCGCGGTCGCCGCCTATATCTGCTCGCCCTCCAACCCCGAAGGCGCGGTGGCGGGCGAGCAGTATTGGAAGGATCTCTTCGCGCTCGCCGACCGCTACGATTTCACCGTGCTTGCCGACGAGTGCTACGCCGACATCTATCTGGGCAAGCCGCCCACGGGCGCGCTCACCATGCGCGGCGCGCCGTTCGAGCGGCTGCTCACCTTCCACTCTCTGTCGAAGCGATCCGGCATGCCGGGATTGCGCTCCGGCATCGTCGCGGGGGCGCCCAAGCTGATGGCGACGTTCCGCGCGTTCCGCAACTATGCGGGGCCCCAGGTGCCGATGCCGATCATGGCGGCCTCGGCCGCGTGCTGGAGCGACGATGCCCATGTCGCCGCCAACCGCGCGCAATATGTCGAGCGCTTCGAGCTCGCCCGCCGTCTCCTCGGCAACCGCACGGGGTTCCGAATCCCGGAGGGCGGGTTCTTCCTCTGGCTCGACGTCGGCAACGGCGAGGAGACGGCGCTCGCGCTGTGGCGCAAGGCGGGGGTCAGGACGCTGCCCGGCGCCTATATGGGCCGCGCGACCGAGCCCGGAAAACCCCGCACAAACCCTGGGTTTTCATACCTCCGGGTGGCGCTCGTAAACGATTTGTCAACCATTTCGACGGCCCTTGAGCGGATGAGCGAAGTCTTAGGGCAGCGCGGCACCTGATGGGCACGGTCTATCAACCCCGGTCGCGTGGGGCGGCGATGAGCGATGCGCTCGCCGAGGCCCGCATCGCGGTCGTGCGGCTGACGCAGCTCGCGATCATGCGCGGCGCGGGCGTCGTGATCGTGCTGGCGACGCTGGCGGTGACCGTGTCGCTCGCCACCTATTCCTCGACCGATCCCAGCCTGAACAACGCGACCGGCAAGGCGGTGAGCAACTGGCTCGGCCCGTTGGGCGCGACCGCCGCCGACATGCTGCTGCAGACCTTCGGGATCGCCGCCATCGCCTTCATCGCGCCGCTTGCGGTGTGGGGCGCGCGCGCCTTGATGGGGCGCGGCATCTCACGCGCGATCTGGCGCGCGCTCGCCTGGCCGATCGGCACCGTGCTCGTCGCGGGCGGGCTGGGCGCGTTTCCGCGGCCAGAGACGCTGCCCGCGGGCGCCGGTGGATGGATCGGCATCTGGGCCGCGTCGCTGTCGCAGAACGCAGGCCATGTCTGGGGCCAGCCGTGGATCGGTACCGTGCTGCCGCTGCTGCTGCTCATCGCGGGCCTTCCGCTCGCCTTCATCGCGACGGGCCTGCGCTTCTCCAGGATCGCGCGCGGCGTCGGCAATGGCGCGGCGGCGGTCTATTGGCTGGGGGCCAAGATCAAGCTTCCCAAGCGCGAGAGGGCGCACGACTACGACGAAGAGGACGAGGAGCCGCGGAGCGAGGATCTCGAGGAAGCGCATGACGAATACGCCCTCGACATCGCGCCGGAGCCGATCGCGGCGACCCGCTTGGCCGAGCGCCGCGAGACGCGCATCAAGCGCGACGAGGCGCGCAAGACGGCGCAGACCAAGACCGCGCGGCCCAAGCAGCCCGCGCTCAACCTCGCCTCGGGCGAGTATCAGCTTCCCTCGCTCGGCCTGCTCGCCGAGCCGGTGGTGCATGTCGGAGAAAACGCCGCGCTCTCCGACGAGGCGCTGGAAGAGAACGCGCGCATGCTCGAAGCCGTGCTCGCCGATTTCGGCGTCAAGGGCCGCATCGTCGCCGTCCGGCCCGGCCCGGTGGTGACGCTTTACGAGTTCGAGCCCGCGGCCGGCGTAAAGTCCTCGCGCGTGATCTCGCTGTCCGACGACGTCGCGCGCTCGATGTCGGCGGTGGCGGCGCGCATCGCCACGATCTCCGGCCGCAACGTCATCGGCATCGAGCTGCCCAACCTCACCCGCGAGACGGTCTACCTGCGCGAGCTGCTGAGCAGCGCCGACTACGAGAAGGTGCGCGCGCCGCTGACGCTGGCGCTCGGAAAGTCCATCGGCGGCGAGCCGATCCTGGCCGATCTCGCCAAGATGCCGCATCTTCTCATCGCCGGCACCACCGGCTCGGGCAAGTCCGTCGGCCTCAACACGATGATCCTGTCGCTGCTCTACCGGCTTCCGCCCGAGCACTGCCGGATGATCATGATCGATCCCAAGATGCTCGAGCTTTCGGTCTATGAAGGCATCCCGCATCTCCTCGCCCCCGTCGTCACCGAGCCCAAGAAGGCGGTGGTCGCGCTCAAATGGGCGGTGCGCGAGATGGAAGAGCGCTACCGCAAGATGTCCAAGCTCGGCGTGCGCGGCGTCGAGGCCTTCAACGACCGCGTGCGCAAGGCGCGCGACAAGGGCGAGGTCCTCAAGCGCACCGTGCAGACCGGCTTCGACCGCGAGACGGGAAAGCCGATCTACGAGGACGAGCAGCTCGAGCTCGAGCCCATGCCCTACATCGTCGTGGTGGTCGACGAGGTGGCCGACCTGATGATGATCTCCGGCAAGGAGATCGAGGGCGCGGTGCAGCGCCTGGCGCAGATGGCGCGCGCGGCCGGCATCCATCTCATCGCCGCGACCCAGCGCCCCTCGGTCGACGTCATCACCGGCACGATCAAGGCGAACTTCCCGACCCGCATCTCGTTCCATGTGACGAGCAAGATCGACAGCCGCACCATCCTGGGCGAGCAGGGCGCCGAGCAGCTGCTCGGCCAGGGCGACATGCTCTACATGATGGCGGGCGGGCGCATCCGGCGCATCCACGGCCCCTTCGTCTCCGACCACGAGGTCGAGGACGTGGTGAGGTTCCTCAAGTCCCAGGGCCGGCCCGAATATCTCGATGCCGTCACCGAGGAGCCCGACGAGCCGGGCGACGATCCCTACGCGCTCATGGGCGGCGGCAACGCCGAAGCCGGCGACGATCTCTACGACAAGGCGCTGGCGGTGGTGGCGCGCGAGCGTCGCGCCACGACGAGCTACATCCAGCGCCGCCTGCAGATCGGCTACAACCGCGCCGCCTCGCTGATCGAGCGCATGGAAGAGGACGGGGTGATCTCGCGCCCCAATCACAAGGGCGTGCGCGAGGTCCTGCTGCCGGAGCACGAGCAGCGGTAGCCATCCCCCGGTATCATGGCCCGCGAATGCGGGCCACCCAGGTGATGCAGCCGCGCTTTTCGAATAGTTGCACGCGGAGACGCGGAGTTCGCGGAGTGGAAAAGAACCTCCGTGTTCTCCGCGTGAATCATTTCAAGGGTATGCAACCCAACTGGGTGGCCCGCATTCGCGGGCCATGACAGAATGGGATATGACACCCAAAGCCCAGCTCGACGAATTCCTCGACAAGTTCACGCCGCCAATGGCCAAGAGCGCGCGCGGCGTGCTCGTGGCGATGCGCAAGATCTGTCCCGGCGCGATCGAGCTCGTCTATGACAACTACAATGCGCTCGCGATCGGGTTCGCCACCGGCGAGCGGGTGCGGGATGTCTGGTTCTCCATCGCGGTCTATCCCAGATGGGCGAGCCTGTTCTTCTTCGGAACGTTGCCGCTCAAGGATCCCGGCAAGCTGCTCAAAGGCGCGGGCAAGACGACGCGGCATATCGTGCTGAAGGAGGGAGCTGCGACGCTGGCGGAGCCCGGCGTGCGCGCGCTGATCGAACAGGCGCTGGAGAAGGCGGGGCAGCCGTTCAAGCGTGGCGCGAAAGGGCGGATCGTCATCAAATCAATATCGGCGAAGCAGCGGCCGCGGCGATAGCTACTCCGCCGGCGCGGCGCGTCCGCCGGTCAGGAAGAAGATGAGGCCGAGCACGCATCCGGCAATCAGCCCGCCGATATGCGCGGAGACGTCGATGCCGGGGATCGTGAAGCCGAGCGCCAGGTTGATGACGATGATGAAGACGGCGTTGGAGAACATCGATCGCCGCACGGCGAGGAAGCGGCGGTCGCCGAGCCCTGCGAGCACGAACAGCATCCCGAACAGGCCGAAGATGGCGCCCGAGGCGCCGACGCTCACCACGCCCGGATGCGTCACCGCGCTCAGGATGCTGCCCGCGACCCCGCAGAAGAGATAGCAGAAGATCAACCTTCCATTGCGCGCGACCGGCGCCAGGAAGAGTCCGCCGAGCAGCAGGCCATACATATTGGTCGCGATGTGCAGCAGCCCCGCATGGACGAAGGTGCTGGTGACGAGCCGGATGAGGCCCACCCCTTCGAGCGCCGGCCCGTAATTGGCGCCCCAGTCGACGAGATCGCCGGTCTGGAACTCCATGACGCCGAGCCCCGCGATCACCATGGCGAGATAGACGGCGATGTTGAGGTCGATCAGCAGCGCCAGGCCCCAGAACCCCTTGCGCGGCAGCAGATAGCTCAGCAGCGAGGGCCGGCGGGGCGCTTGCGGCGGGCTCGGGCCCTGGTCGGGCTGGATGTCTTGCGGTTGCATGCGTCGCATGGATCGTGAACGATGCGCATTCATCGCGCGCCCTCGCCTCTCCCGCAAGGGGAGGCGAGCCACTATATCCAAGCCCTACGCGGAGATCAGGAGAGACGCCATGTCCTATATCCAAGACTCGCTGGGCGCGAACGAGCGCGTCGTCAAAGAGGCCAGCTTCCACTGGTCCTATACGCTCGGCGCGGTCCTGCTTGCGCTGACCGTGATCGGATTGGTCGTCGCGATCCCGATGCTGATCCGCAAGGCCACGACCGAGATCGGTATCACCACGCACCGGTTCATCATGAAAACGGGCCTGTTCTCGCTGCATACGCAAGAGATGGCGATCCACAACATCGAGGGCGTGAAGGTGGACCAGGGCCTGTTCGGCCGCATCCTGGGCTTCGGGCGCCTGCGCATCGAGGGCACCGGCGTCGACGCGATCGAGCTTCCGACCATCGCCGATCCCGTCGCTTTCCGCGCGGCGATCGAGACCGCGAAGGGCGAGTAGCGCTATTGCGTTTCAGAAGAAATCGCCCGCGGCCAGCGTGCCGGTGTATCCCGTGACGTCGATCACCAGGTCCGCTCCCGCCTGGTAGCCGGCCGTGCCGTTCACGTCGACGACCAGGAAAGTGTGGCCCGCCAGGCCCGTGCTGCTCGAATCCGCCGTGAACAGGACTGCGTGGTGGGGGCCCAGCTGGCCCGCGCCGATCGCCGCCGCGAGGTCGCTGTCGAAATTCGCGCCAGTGTCCAGCGTGCCGTGCGTCACCGCCGCGTCGATCCCCGTGACCAGCGACGGATCGAAGGTGCCGATGTCGAAGGTGGCGACGTTGAAATTCATGCCGGTCACCTTGTCGTAGGTCGCGCCGGTGGAATCGGTCACCGCGTCGAAGGTGAAGATCTGGGAGCTGACGGAGGCGTCCACGGTGATCGTGTCCTGGCCCGCGCCGCCGTCGATCTGGCTCTCGCCGGCGCCCGCGTCGAGGACGTCGTTGCCCGCGCCGCCATTGAGCTGGTCGGCGCCGCCGCCCGCATGGATGACGTCGTCGCCGGCGCCGCCGTTGAATTCGATGCCGACGGTGGTCTCGGCCGCATCGTTCACCGTCAGCGTGTGGCCGGCGGTGAGCTGTGTGCCGTCGAACATCATGCTGCCGCCGACGGCGAGGTTGGCGTCGGTGAGGGTGAGGTTGTAGCTGAAGCCGTCGCCGAAGCTGATCAGGTTGATGTCGGCGATCGTCGTGTCGTTGAAGACGAGCGCATGGCCGCCCGAATAGTCGCCGTCGAGCGACAACGCGTCGAAGACCGGCGCGCCGCCGCCGTCGATCGTGTCGTTGACGTTGAAATTGCCGCCGAAGATGACCGTGTCGTCCTGGGTGGCGCTGCCGGTGAAGCTGTAGAGCGCGGAAGTCGCCTGGCTGAGGTCGATCTGCGTGAGATCGGTGCTCGCGATCACCGCGATGTGCAGGGTCTGGCCGCCGCCCGCGATATCGCCGATGACCGTCACCGACGCGACGCCGGTGCCTGCGATATCGAGGGTCTCGATGCTGGTGTCCCGCGAGTCGCTGAGCAACGCGTTGAGCGTGCCGGTGAGGGTGAGCGTGTCGCTTCCTGTCCCGCCGTCGATCACGTCGTTGAAGGCCGCCGCGCTGTTCAGCGTGAAGCCGTCATTGCCGCCGCCGCCATGGGCCGTGTCGGTCGCCGTCCCGTCATTCACCGACAGATCGAAGGTGTCGGACTGCGCGCCGCCGGTGAGCGTGTCGCTTCCCGCGCCGCCGATGATGTTGAAATGGCCGTCGTTCTCTGCCGCGCCGCTGAAGGTCAGCGTGTCGGAGGCGCCGAGCGCGGAGGCGTTAATCGTCAGCGTCGCGCCCGAGGCCACGTTCTGGTCGACGGTGGTGAGATTGTAGCTATGGCCCGCCGCCGAGATCACGATGTTTTCGATGCTCGTGATCGTCGTGGCGCCCAGCGTAAGGCCCGCCGAATAGTCGCCGTTGAGCGAGATCGTGTCGGTGTTGGCGCCGCCGTCGATCGTGTCGGCCGCCGTGAAGGCGCCGCCGAACGAGAACGTGTCGTTGCCGGCGCCGCCATGCGTCGTGTCGTCGCCGCCGGCAGTGAGGTTGAATCCGTCGTTGTTGGCGCTCCCGGTGAGCACGTCGTTGCCGGCGCTTCCGGTGATGTCGAGCTGGGTTGAGCCGGTCTCTCCCGAGCCGTCGAAATCGAGGCTGGCCGCGGCCAACCCATTGATCGCGAGGAATGCCGCGCCGCCCGAGATGTTGCCGGTGAGCGTGATGGCGCTCTCCGCGAAGCCACCCAGGAAAGTTATCGTCTCGACATTCGTGATGTGGGCGCTATTGAGGTCGAGAGAACTGTAAGCACCCGCGAGCGTGACGGTATCGCTGCCCGCGCCGCCGTCGATCGTGTCGGCGGCGGTGAGCGTGCCGCCCATGCCGATCGTGTCGTCGCCGCCGCCGCCATGGACGGTATCGACGCCGCCGTTCGACATGTCGAAGGTGTCGGAGAGCCCACCGCCGGTGAAGATGTCGGTGCCCGGGCCACCCAGCATGCTGAAATGGCCGTCCGTCTCCGCCGAGCCGTCGAAGGTCACGGTGTCGCCGGGGTTTGTCTGCGCGTCCACCTGCAGCGTCTGGCCGGCCGCCACGGTCGCGTCGTTGGTGGTGATGTCGTAGCTGTTGCCGAGCGCGAACGAGATTTCCTCGAAATTGGTGACCGTGGTCGCGCCGAGCACGAGCGCGTTCCCGCCGGTATAGTCGCCGTTCAGGTGCAGGTGGTTGGAGCCCGTGCCGCCGTCGAGCGTGTCGGCCGCGGTGATCGTGCCGAACGCGAAGACGGTGTCGTCGCCGCCGCCGCCATGGACGGTATCGATGCCGCCTTTCTCGAGCTTGAACGTGTCGCCCTGCGCGCCGCCCGTCAGCACGTCGTCGCCCGCGCCGTCGGTGATGTCGAAATTGCCGTCCAGCTCCGCCGAACCGTCGAAGGTGAGCGTGTCGGTTGCGGTAAGGTTGGACGCGTCGACCGTCAGCGAGAACAGCGCCGCTACGTTGCCGTCATTGGTGGTGAGATTGTAGCTGTGGCCGCCATCGACCGCGAGCCTCTCCACATTGGTCATCGTCGCGGCGCCGAAGACGAGGCCGGCGGAGTAATCGCCGTCGAGCACGAGGGAGTCGGTGCCCGCGCCGCCGTCGATCGTGTCGGCCGCCGTCAAATTGCCGTTCGCCAGGATTCCGTCATTGCCACCTCCGGCATGCACCGTGTCGGTACCGCCATGCTCGAGATTGATCTCGTCGCCGCCGCCGCCGGTCGTGATCGTGTCGTCACCCGCGCTGTCATAGATGGTGAGGATGCCGGTCGCGACCGAGCCGTCGAAGATGAGGGCTCCCGTGGAGGTGCCCGCATCCACCACCAGGCTCGCGCCTGCGGCCGCGGCGTCGGTGAGCTTGAGGTCGTAGACGGTGCTGCCCTCGACGACGAGGTCGCCGATGCTCGACATCATCGCGCTGGAGATGTCGAGCTCCGTCGAATAGTCGCCATCCAGAACCAGCGTGTCGTTCTGCGCGCCGCCGACGAGGTGGTCGCCGGTCTGGAAGTTCGCGCCCATGTCGAACTCGAAGCGGCCGTCGGTCTCGGCCGAGCCGTCGAAGCTGAGCGTATCGGCAGGAGCAAGAAGGGTCGCATCGACGACGAAGTTCACTCCGCTCGCCACCGTCGCATCCACGGTGGTGATATCGTAGCTGCCGCCGCCGTCGAGATCCATCTGCTCGAAATTGGCGAGCATCCCGGCCGTCAGGTGCAGCGCGTCGGCGCCGGTGTAGTTGCCGGTGCTCGTCTCGCTCGCGGTCAGCTCGACCGTGTCGACGCCCGCGCCGCCGTCGAACTGGTCGGTGGAATCCAGATGGCCGCAGACGTCGAAGAAATCGTCGCCGCCATTGCCTTTGCCGGTATCCGTGCCGCCGCCGTCGAAGCTCAGGACGTCATTGCCGCCGCCGCCGATCAGCACGTCGTCGCCCAGCCCGTCGATGAGCTGGAAGGCGCCCGTCGTCTCCGCCGAGCCGTCGAAATGCAGCCAGTTAGACGGGCCCAGGAACTCGCCGTCGACGGTGGTCCCGAAGCCGGTCTCAAGATTGGCGTCGACGACCGTCAGGTCGTAATTGTGCCCGGCATCGAGGTCGATCTCGGCGAGGTCGAGGATCGTCGTCGCGTTGGCCACCAGCGCATGCGCGCCGGAATAATCGCCGTTGAGCTCGATCTCGGTCGGGCCCGCGCTGCCGTCGATCTGGTCGGCGGCGGTGAGTGCCGCGCCCATATAGATGCTGGTGACGCCGGGGCTCGCGTGAACCGTGTCGTTGCCGCCGAGGCTGAGGTCGAAGAAGTTGAACCAGCCGCCGCCGGTGAGCGCGTCATTGCCCGCGCCGCCGATCACCACGAAGGTGCCGTCCGTCTCCGCCGAGCCGTCGAAGGTCAGCGCGTTGCTCGTGCCCAGCGCCGAGGCGTCGACATGCAGCACCTTGTTGGCCGCGACCGTGGCGTCGTCGGTGGTGATGTCGTAGCTGTGGCCGGCGTTGAGCTGCAGCACTTCCACGTTGCTGAGCGTGCTTGCGTTGAAAGTGAGCGCGTTCGCGCCGGTGTAGTCGCCTTCCAGGATCACCTTGTCCATGCCGGCGCCGCCGTCTACCTGGTCCGAGGCGCTGAAATGCGCGCCCATGTAGAACTTGTCGGCGTTCGTCGAGCCGGTGAGGTCGTAGGTCCCGTCGCCCGCGAAAAAGAGCAGGCTGTCCGTCGAATTCGTCGCGTCGAGACCCACCGTGTCGCCCGCGCTCAGCGACGTCGCATCGATCTTGGTCGGCCCGCCGCCCGAGATGTCGTCGAAGACCTGCATGCCCGTGTAGGAAAATCCGCCCTCGAGCACCACGTCCTGGATGTTCGAGATCACCCCGCCGACCAGGCTTACGAAGGTGTAGTCGCCGCTCAGCTCCAGCGTGTTGATGCCGGCGCCACCGTCGACGGTCTGGCTGGAGCTGTCGAAATTGGCGTGGAACTGGAACGTGTCGTTGCCGCCTTCGCCCGACACCGTCGTGTTGGCCGTGGCGTCCACATGGGTCAGATCGAAGATGTCGTTTCCGGCGCCGCCGGTCAGGGTGTTCAGAAGGCTGCCGCCCGCGATGATGTCGAACAACCCGTCGGTCTCGGCGCTGCCGTCGAACTCGAAGGCGTCGCTCGAGGTCAGCGCGGAAGCATCGACGGTGAGCACGTGTCCCGCCGCGACCGTCGCGTCATTGGTGACGAGTGTATAGAAATGCCCCGCGTCGAGCCTCAGCACCTCGACATTGGTCATCGTCGTGGCGGTGAAGGAGATGGAATCGTCGCCCATGCCCGCGAGCTCGACGGTGTCGCGGCCGGCGCCGCCGTCGATCGCGTCGGCGCTGGTGAACGTGTCGCCCAGGAAAACCGTATCGTTGCCGTCGCCGCCATGGACGGTGTCGTTACCGCCCTTCTCGAGATGGAACATGTCGTTGCCCGCGCCGCCGGTCAGCGTGTCGCTGCCCGCGCCCGCGAAGATGTTGAAATGGCCGTCGAGCTCGGCGCCGCCGTTGAAGGTGAGGCTGTCGCCCGCGCCCAGCGACTGCGCGTTGATCATCAGCCGCGCGCCGGCCGCGACGTTGCCGTCATCGGTCGTCAGGTTGTAGCTGTGGCCGGAAGCGAGGAAGATCTTCTCGATATTGGTGATCGTATCGGCCGCGAGCACGAGCCCGGCGGAATAGTCGCCGTTCAGATCGACCTGATCGGTGCCGTCGCCGCCGTCGAGCTTGTCGCCGGCGTTGAGCGTGGCGCCCATCCAGAAGACGTCGTTGCCGCCGCCCGCATCGACCGTGTCGTTGCCGCCGCGCGTGAGGTTGAAGATGTCGTTTCCGGACGTGCCTGTGAGGCTGTCGTCGCCGAAGCCGCCCTTGATGGGATTGATCGTCATCGTATTTGCCCCTCAACCGCACGAAGCCGCAAAGTTACCGGCCGTGAATTGCAGGCGGAAGGAAAAATTTCATGACCGTAATCTTTGCGACAACTCACAACTGTTGGTCGCGAGATGCTCATCCTCCCCGTAAGGACGGGGAGGACTAAGTGGGTAATTCAACCCTCGGTCAATATTACACAGATATATGCCGTAAATTATGTAGAATTACACTGTAAACGCGTACTTTCCTCTTACTTATTGCGACGCACTCGCATTACGGTTTGGTCATTCCGGATTCCTCCGGTTTTCGCGGCCCAGAGGGCCGTACCACGGGGAAAACATGCGACCGACCCTCATTCTCAAAGCGATTTCGCTTGCCGTCACGGCGGCCGTCACCGCCTTCGCGGCGACACCGGCCTCCGCCGTTCCCGCCTTCGCGCAGCAGACGGGCCTGCGCTGCCAGGCGTGCCACATCGGCGGCCTCGGTCCGCAGCTCACCGACTTCGGACGCAAGTTCAAGATGGGCGGCTACACCCAGCGCGTCAGCGACGCCTTCACGCCGCCGATTTCGGCGATGGCGGTCGCCTCTTTCGTCAACACGGCGAAGGACCAGGAGCAGCCGCCCGCCGATCACTACGCCACCAACAACAATGTCACGCTCGACGAGGCGAGCCTCTTCCTCGCGGGCGGCATCGGCGATCATTTCGGCGCGTTCTCGCAGTTCACCTATGACGGCGTCGGCCGCGCCTTCGGCTGGGACAATCTCGATATCCGAGCCGTCGATCACTTCACCATCGGCGGCGACGACGTGCTCGTGGGCCTCACCCTCAACAACAATCCCGCCATCGAGGATCCGTTCAACACGCTGCCCGCCTGGGGCTTTCCCTACACCAACAGCGATCTGGCGCCGGGACCGGCGGCCGCCACGATCTTCGACGGCGGCTACGAGCAGGCGGTGCTGGGCACGACGGCCTATGCGCAATTCGCGAACGGACTCTATACCGAGGCCGGCATCTACTTCACGCCGGGCCTGCATTTCCTGAGCGCGGTCGGTGCCGACAGCGGCGCCGGCTCGATCGACGGCGCGGCGCCCTATGTGCGCGTGGCGTGGCAGAAGGATCTGGAGAACAGCAGCAATCTCGAGGTCGGCGCCTTCGGCTTCTTCCCGAGCTTCCATCCCGGCGACGATTCGAGCACGGGCAAGACCGACCACTATTCCGACTACGGCCTCGACGCGTCGTACCAGTTCCTCGGCGACGAGACGAACGTCTACACGATCAATGCCCGCTATACCCACGAAGAGCAGGATCTGAACGCGACGCATCTTTTGGGCGGCGCGGCGCGCTCGAGCGACTCGCTCGACGATTTCAGGATCGACGGTTCGTACTATTGGCACGATTGGGTGGGCGCGACGGTGCAGTTCTTCGACACCACGGGCTCGCGCGATGCGCTTCTCTATGCCGACAACCGTACCTTCTCGCCGGACAGCACGGGTCTGCGCTTCCAGATCGACGCGACCCCCTGGGGCAACGACGTCTCGCCGTTCGGGCCGCGCTTCAACATGCGGGTGGGATTGCAGTATACGCTCTATACAAAGTTCGACGGCGCGGGCAAGAATTACGATGGGGACAACAATACGTTGAGGATATTCACATGGTTCGCTTTGTAGCCCTGGGATTTTCCATACTCATCGCATCGGGCGTCGCCGCACAGGCCGGCGACGCCGCCAAGGGCAAGAGCGTCTTCCAGCGCTGCGCCATCTGCCACACGGTGGAGAAGGGCGGCGGCAACGGTCTCGGGCCCAACCTCTTCGGCGTCGTCGGCCGCAAGGCGGGCACCGCGCCCGGCTTCTCCTACAGCGCCGCGATGAAGGGTTCGGGCATCACCTGGACGCCGGACAAGCTCGGCGCCTATGTCACCCATCCGGGCGCCGTCGTCCCCGGCAACCGCATGGCCTTCGCCGGCATCGGCAACCCGGAGCAGGTCGCCGACGTCGTAGCCTATCTCTCGACGCTCAAATGAGCCCGCGTTGGCCGTTGCTTGCGGGGCTGCTGCTTGCGGCATCGCCGGCCGCGGCCGACACGCTGCCCGACAACGTCGACTTCGTCTGCTCGCTGCACCACAAGGGCGGCATCGATCTGAATTCGATCACGAAGCTCCCGCCGTCGATCAAATCCTGGATCGCGAGCAACATCGGAGCGATGGCCGACCGCGGCGCCCCGTTCAACGCGACCGACGTGATCATCGACAAGAACGCGCCGGGCGCGCGTTTCATCCGCGCCGGCCGCGTCAACGATTTCTGGTTCATCTGGTACGAGCGCGGCGGCATCGCCCACACCAAGCACATCGTCTTTTTGCAGCTGGGTCTTGAGCTGACCCAGCTCGCCGACAAGACCTACACCACGATGGAAGACCCGTGCCCGCTGACCGACGCGCTGATCGATCAGAACGCCGGACGCTAGAGTCCCTCGAAGAAATTCCCGATCGGCACCTTGAAGATGCGCGCGATCTGGAACAGGCGCGATGCGCTCAACCGGTCGATGCCGCGCTCGTATTTCTGTACCTGCGTATAGCTGACCCCGAGCCACGCGCCGAGATCGCTCTGCGTCACGCCGCGCCCGCGGCGCAACGCCCTCAGCCGCGCACCGACATGCGCGTCGATCGCGGTCGACGTCTTTTGATTCGGCTTTGCGCGTTTCAGCACAGATTACCCCCAGTAGGTTGTCGGATAGTTTGACGTTTATGTAGATTTGTACAGTGTATTTCCAGAAAAATTTTGGATTATATGGGCAAATTCCGGGCCGCGGTGATCGTGGTCCGCCATGATCTCGCCCCGTCAATGCAAAGCAGCGCGCGCGCTCCTTGGGTGGACCCAAGCGGACTTGGCTGAAGCGGCAAAAATTCCGCTGGATACGATCAGCCGCTTCGAGAACGGCAAGAGCGACACGCGCGGAAACGCACTCATCGAAATCCAAAAAGCGCTCCGTCGCGGCGGCGTCAAACTCCTCAATGCCGAAGGCAGTGAAGGCGAAGGCGTGCGTATCGCGAGCGCCAAAGCGTAGACTGACCGTCCTTGGGAGATTGGTGATATCGTGAAAATAGTAGAAGCGTGGGAAGCGCAGAATGTGTTTAAGGACGCATAGTGTTTTGCTGCGGGTGGAGCAAGCGCAACGGGCAGAGTCTTATCGCGACTTTGCGCGCATCCATTTTAACGACCGTGGAGGGCTAAAAAAGGGACAGGTGTGCCTACTGTCTGTAAATAAAAAAGCGGCGTTCGTTATTCTGCGCGGTTCAGGAAATGCTGGGGAAATTCGTTTGGATTTGGAAACTCGCGCTCGTCTTGATCTGAAGTTAGGTCAAGAGGCCACATTCAAACTAACTCCGATGTTTGTCATTGGGGATTTTCTATGGGCTTGGAGAGCTTCTGACCCGGCGTATCGTATCGCCGCTCGGTTGGGCATTCTGTCGCTGGTACTTGGCCTGATCGGACTGATCTTGGGCGCATGGTCTATCTATTTGACTGTTTTTCCAAACTGACCCGCTACCCAATCGTCTGTCTATTTGAAAATTCAGCGCTATAGGCTTATATAGTCTACATTCGCGGCCCCGGCAGGGTGTCCGTTGCCTGCAAGGGCGATGTCCGACCAAGGGGAGCTCTCAAAGGCTCCCCTTTGGTTTATCTGGCGTCCTGCACCGAACTGCGGCGGGTTGCCGCAGGTCGGGGGTTATGCTGCACCGCAACCATAAAATCCCCCAGTTCCAGGCCGGTGGATAAGGTAGATTCTCCGCCATGAAGGTTCGTTGACAGACGGTCAGTCGCGGTCCTAGTTTTTGCGCCGCACAAAAGAGGGCGGGGCGAACAAGGTTGCGGACGGGCAAGGCCGGACGCGAAAAAACGCCGCCCATCAGGGGATCTGCTCAGTCATGAAGGTACTTGTCCCCGTCAAGCGGGTGATCGACTACAACGTCAAGGTCCGCGTGAAGCCGGACCAGACCGGCGTGGACCTCGCCAACGTCAAGATGTCCATGAACCCCTTCGACGAGATCAGCGTCGAGGAAGCGGTACGCCTGAAGGAGAAGGGCAAGGCGACGGAAGTCATCGCCGTCTCCATCGGCCCGCAACAGGCGTCCGAGACGCTGCGCACCGCGCTTGCGATGGGCGCCGACCGGGGCATCCTGGTCAAGACCGACGGCGAGGTCGAGCCGCTCGCGGTCGCCAAGATCCTCAAAGCCATCTGCGACGCCGAGCAGCCGACGCTCGTCATCACCGGCAAGCAGGCCATCGACGACGACAGCAACCAGACGGGCCAGATGCTGGCCGCGCTGCTCGGCTGGCCGCAGGGCACGTTCGCGCACAAGCTTGAGCTCGGCGACGGCAGCGCGCAGATCGAACGCGAGATCGATGGCGGCCTTCAGACCGTCGAGGTGAAGCTGCCCGCGGTGATGACCGTGGACCTGCGCCTCAACGAGCCGCGCTATGCCTCGCTCCCCAACATCATGAAGGCGAAGAAGAAGCCGATCGACGAGAAGAGCCCGTCGGACTACGGCGTCGACGTCACGCCGCGCCTCAAGACGCTGAAAGTCACCGAGCCCGAAAAGCGCAAGGCGGGCGTGAAGGTGAAGACCGTCGCCGAGCTGCTCGACAAGCTCAAGAACGAAGCGGGAGTGATCTGACATGGCCACTCTCGTCATCGCCGAGCACGACAACAAGACGCTGAAGGACGCGACCGCGAAGGTCGTGACCGCGGCCGGCCAGGTCGGCGGGCCCGTGCACATCCTCGTCGCGGGACAGGGCTGCGATGCGGTCGCGCAGGCCGCGTCGAAGATCGCGGGCGTGGAGAAGGTGCTCGTCGCCGACGACGCGCTCTACGCCAAGATGGTCGCCGAGACGATGGAAACGCTGATCCTGTCGCTGGCGGACAAATACGACGCGATCCTCGCGCCCGCCACGACCAACGGCAAGAACTACATGCCGCGCGTCGCGGCCAAGCTCGACGTGCCGCAGGTCTCCGAGATCTTGAGCGTCGTCTCTTCCGACACCTTCGTGCGTCCGATCTATGCCGGCAACGCGCTGGCGACGGTGCAGGCGCCCGCGGGCAAGAAAGTCATCACCGTGCGCACGACGACGTTCAAACCGGCGGGCGAGGGCGGCAGCGCGGCGATCGAGAAAGTCTCTGCCGCGGCCGATCCGGGCCTTTCGAAATTCGTGGGCGAGGAGCTGTCGAAATCCGAGCGGCCCGAGCTCACCTCCGCCAAGATCATCATCTCCGGCGGTCGCGGCATGCAGTCGGGCGAGAACTTCCACATGCTCGACGCCATCGCCGACAAGCTCCACGCCGCGGTGGGCGCGAGCCGCGCCGCCGTCGATGCTGGCTTCGTGCCCAACGACTACCAGGTCGGCCAGACCGGCAAGGTCGTGGCGCCCGATCTCTACATCGCCGTCGGGATTTCAGGTGCCATTCAGCATCTGGCCGGCATGAAGGACTCCAAGGTCATCGCCGCCATCAACAAGGACGAGGAAGCGCCGATCTTCCAGGTCGCCGATTACGGGCTGGTCGCCGATCTCTTCAAGGCGATCCCCGAGATGAACGAAGAGCTGACCAAGCTCGGCTACAAGTAAAGGACATACAGATGAGTATCGAACGCATCGGCGTAATCGGTGCAGGCCAGATGGGCAACGGCATCGCCCATGTGCTGGCGCTGGCGGGCTTCGACGTGACGCTCGAGGACATCAACGCCGAGCAGCTCGGCAAGGCGCTCGAGCGCATCACCAAGAACATGAACCGCCAGGCGGCGCGCGGGCTGATCAAGAGCGAGGCGGTCGAGGGCGCGCTCAAGCGCATCCACACCGCCGAAGGCCTCGACGGGATGCAGGATCGCGATCTCGTCATCGAGGCCGCGACCGAGGACGAGAGCGTCAAGCGCAAGATCTTCCAGGACCTCTGCCCGCGCATCGGCAAGAACACGCTGATCGCGACGAACACCTCGTCGATCTCGGTCACGCGTCTTGCGGCTTCGACCGACCGGCCGGAGCATTTCATCGGCCTGCATTTCATGAACCCGGTGCCGATGATGCAGCTGGTGGAGGTCATCCGCGGCATCGCCACCGACGATTCCACCTTCCAGGCCGCGCTCGACATCGTCCGCCGCGTCGGCAAGACCGCCGCCTATGCCGAGGACTTCCCGGCCTTCATCGTCAACCGCATCCTGCTGCCGATGATCAACGAGGCCGTCTACACGCTGTATGAAGGCGTCGGCAATGTGGAGGCCATCGACACCGCGATGAAGCTCGGCGCCAACCATCCGATGGGCCCGCTCCAGCTCGCCGATTTCATCGGCCTGGATACGTGCCTGAGCGTGATGCAGGTGCTGTATGAGGGCCTCGCGGACTCCAAATACCGCCCGTGCCCGCTCTTGGTGAAATACGTCGAGGCCGGCTGGCTCGGCCAGAAGACCGGCCGCGGCTTCTACGACTACCGCGGCGAGCACCCGGTGCCGACGCGGTAACAGCGTCCACCCAAATTGTCATGGCCCGCGAATGCGGGCCACCCAGGTGACTTAGGCTCACACCTTCCAATTTAGCACGCGGAGACGCGGAGTCCGCGGAGACGGGAAGAACCTCCGCGGACTCCGCGCCTCCGCGTGAATCGTTTTCGATGGTGCAGAACCCAACTGGGTGGCCCGCATTCGCGGGCCATGACGTTGGGGAGCGTTGGGTGATGCGTTGCGCGTCGCGCGCTCGCGCGGTATCACCACCGCGCCATGACTGACGGCTTGCCGACCCCGCAGCGCTATTGGGCGATTCTCGCCATAGGGCTCGGCATCACGCTGGCGGTGATCGACTCGGCCATCGCCAACGTCGCGCTGCCGACCATCGCGTCCGACCTGCACACCGATCCGGCGCTGTCGATCTGGATCGTCAACGGCTACCAGCTCGCGATCACCATCTCGCTGCTGCCGCTGTCGTCGCTCGGCGACATCATGGGCTATCGCCGCGTCTATCTCGGCGGGCTCGCCCTCTTCACGATCGCATCGCTGGCTTGCGCGTTCTCGACGACGCTGCCCATGCTGGCGCTGGCGCGCGTGATCCAGGGCTTCGGGGCCGCGGGCATCATGAGCGTGAACATCGCGCTCCTGCGCTTCATCTATCCGCAAGCCGCCCTCGGCCGCGGCATCGGCATCAACGCGCTGGTCGTGGCGGTGTCCTCGGCGGTCGGCCCCACCATCGCGGGCGCCATCCTCGCGGTCGCGAACTGGCCCTGGCTGTTCGCCGTCAACGTGCCCATCGGCATCGCCGCGGTGGCGGTCGGCTGGAGTTCCCTGCCGCACACCAAACCGTCTCCGCACGGTTTCGACATCACGAGCGCGCTCCTCAGCGCGGCGACGTTCGGTCTTCTGATCGGCAGCGTCGACGCGCTCGGACATGGCGAGAGCTTTCCCCTGTTCCTGATCGAGATGGTGACGACGATCGCGCTCGGCTGGTTCCTGGTGCGGCGGCAATTGGCGCTCACGGCGCCGCTTCTGCCCGTCGATCTTTTGAAGATCCCGATCTTCGCGCTGTCGGTCTCGACCTCGATCTCGTCCTTCGTGGCGCAGATGCTGTCGCTCGTGTCGCTGCCGTTCCTGTTCCAGAACGAGCTGCATTTCAGCGCGGTGGAGACGGGCTTGCTCATCACGCCGTGGCCGCTGGCGATCTGCATCGCGGCCCCGCTCGCCGGACGCCTCGCCGACCGCTATTCGGCCGGCCTCCTGGGCGGCATCGGCCTGTTCGCCTTCGCCATGGGCTTGCTGTCCTTCGCCTTCCTGCCGGAGCATCCCGGCTATCTCGACATCGGCTGGCGCATGGCGCTCAGCGGTTTCGGCTTCGGGATTTTCCAGTCGCCCAACAACCGCGCGATGATCAGCGCCGCGCCCAAGGAGCGCAGCGGCGGCGCCAGCGGCATGCTCGGCACGGCGCGCCTGCTCGGACAGACGACGGGTGCCGCGCTGGCGGCGCTGCTGTTCGCGCGCTTGGCCGGCCAGGCGCCGACGGTGGGCTTGCTGATCTCGAGCGGGTTCGCGCTCATCGCGGCCTTGGTGAGTCTTGCGCGCCTTTACGAGATCCCGGCGAAGGCCGAGCTGCGCGCCTCCAATCCCGAAGCCGATCCGTCGCTGCATGCCTCGCTGCTGCGCGATGAGGGAGACGGCGCATGACGGCCAAGCGCGTCGCCGTCATCGGGCTGGGCCAGCGCATCGCCCATGTGCTGCTGGCGATGGAGGAGGTCGGCTGGGAGCTCGACATCGCGGGTTATGCCGATCCGGCACCGGTAGGGCTTTCGATCCTCAAGCGCGACGTGCGCGCTCATGGCGATGCGCGGTCGCTGCTCGAGGACGGCCCGTTCGACCTGGTGATGATCGGCTCGCCCAATCATCTGCACTACGAGCATTTGCTCGCCGCGTTCGCTGCGGGTTATCCGGTCTTCGCCGAGAAGCCGATCGTGCGCACCGAAGAAGAGACGTTCGCGCTCGCGCGCCATCTCAACGCCGCGCCGCCTCTTTATATCGGGCTCGTCATGCGCTCCATGCCGATCGTGCGCGAGGTGATCGCGCGGGTGGACGGCGGCGCGCTGGGCGAGATCGTGTCGATGGACGCGACCGAGCACCTGCCGCCCGAGCACGGCGCCTATCTCGCGCGCAACTGGCGGCGCAAGCAGGCATGGGGCGGCTCGTTCCTGCTCGACAAGGTCTGCCACGATTTCGATATCTTCGGACGCATCGCGGGTGCGCGGCCCGCGCGCGTCGCCAGCTTCGGGGGCAAGCGCATCTTCGAGCCGGAGCGAGCCACTGAGCACGAGGCCTATTCGGCCGTCGACGCCGGCTGGTCGGGCGCGAACGACGCGTTTCATTCCGACATGGACGTCGCCGACCACCAAGTCGCGCTCGTCGAATATGCGAACGGCATGCGCCTGTCCTTTCATTCCAACAGCCATGTGAGCCTGACCGAGCGGCGCTGGTACGTCGCGGGCACGAAAGGCACGCTGATCGCCGATCTGGTGCGCAACCGGCTGATGGTCCGTTCGGCGCACGACAGGGGCAAGCCGGAGCGCATCGACTATGGCGGGCGCACGCAAGACAGCCACAACGGCGCCGACCAGGCGATGGCGCGCGACCTGCTCGCGGCGCTCGACGGCCGCGCCGCGTTTCCCGTGACGCCGCGGGAGTCGATGGAGGCCGGCCTCACCGTGATGGCCATCGACCGCGCGATGCGCGAAGGCTGTGTCGTCGACTGCGCGAAGATGTGGCGCGACTACGATGCGGCGATGAACCAATAATGTCATGGCCCGCGAATGCGGGCCACCCAGGTAACGTTTGTTGAACCCTTTCAGAAAAATGGATCACGCGGAGACGCGGAGTCGCGGAGGATGAGCGCAAACTCCGCGACTCCGCGTGCGAATCTTCGATAGCGTGCAGAACCCACCTGGGTGGCCCGCATTCGCGGGCCATGACATTGAGGTGAGTCCGGGGTCTACCTCTTGCCCGTCAGCGCCTTGAAGTAGTCGATGGCATCCGGCGCGTCCCAATCGGCGGGGCCGACGGCACGGGCGACCTCGCGGCCCTTGTCGTCGATGAGCACGGTGAGCGGCAGGCCGTAGGCGCCGAACACGCGCATCATGCCGAGATCGGCGTCGATGAAGGCGGGAAGCCGCGCCGCGCCGTGCGCCTTGAGGAAAGACGCCGCGTCGGCGGGCGTGCCGCGCGCGACGTCGACGGGCACGACTTCCAGCCTCCC
The DNA here is from genome assembly GCA_021325375.1 of Alphaproteobacteria bacterium. GTDB lineage: Bacteria > Pseudomonadota > Alphaproteobacteria > Micropepsales > Micropepsaceae > Rhizomicrobium. Next base: position 185,147 of record JAJPHG010000025.1, read on the forward strand.
CTTGGGCACCGCGGCCTGGAGCCTGGCCAGGGCCGGAAGCTCCTTGACGCAGGGCGCGCACCACACCGCCCAAAGATTGAGCAGCACGTAATGTCCCTTGAACTCGGCCAGCGTATGGCGCGTGCCGTCCGTGCCGGTGAACGACACGGCCGCCACGGCGGCGGGCTTTGACGGCGCCAGCCGCGCCAGCGACGCGGGGGGCACGAGCGCCGCGTGGACAGGCGCGGACCTCTTCCAATATAGAACCCCTGCTGTGCCGAGAGCGGCCAGCACCAAAGCGGCGACGAGAAGGTTCCTGGTCCGCATCATGGGTATCCTATGAGCACCAATTCGATGTGGGGCGGCCGCTTTGCTGAAGGCCCCGCCTCCGTGATGAAGGACATAACGCCCTCCATCGATTTCGACAAACGCCTGGCCCTGCAGGACCTGGCCGGGTCGCGGGCGCATGCCCGGATGCTGGCGGCGCAGGGCATCATCCCGGACGCCGACGGCGCCGCGATCCTCGCCGGTCTCGACGCGGTCGAGAAGGAGATCGTGGACGGCAAGTTCGTCTTCAAACGTGAATTGGAAGACATCCACCTCAACATCGAGTCGCGGCTGAAGGAGATCGTGGGCGAGGCGGCGGGGCGCCTGCACACCGCGCGCTCGCGCAACGACCAGGTGGCGACGGATTTCAGACTCTGGGTGCGCGAGGCCTGCACCCATGCGCGCGCGCTGATCGACGGGTTGCAGCGCAGCCTCTTGTCGCAGGCCGAGCTGCATGTGGAAACCATCATGCCCGGCTTCACGCATATGCAGCCCGCGCAGCCCATAACCTTCGCGCATCATTGCCTGGCCTATGTCGAGATGCTGGCGCGCGACGCGGGACGCTTTGCGGATGCGGTCGCGCGGCTGAACGAGTCTCCGCTGGGGGCGGCCGCGCTCGCGGGCACCTCGTTCCCGATCGACCGCAAGGCGACGGCCAAGGCGCTGGGCTTTTCGCATCCGATGCGCAATTCGCTCGATGCCGTGTCGGCGCGCGATTTCGCGCTCGAATACTTGAGCGCCTGCACGATCTGCATGACGAACGTCTCGCGGCTCGCGGGCGAGCTGGTGCAGTGGACGAGCCCCGCCTTCGGTTTCGTGCGCCTGTCGGACGCGTTCACGACCGGCTCCTCGATCATGCCGCAGAAGCGCAATCCCGACGCGGCCGAGCTGGTGCGCGGCAAGACGGGCAGGGTGCTGGGCGATTTCGTGGCGCTGGCCACCGTCGTCAAGGGCCTTGCGCTCGCCTATGGCAGCGACCTGCAGGAGGACAAGGAGCGCGTCTTCGACGCCGCCGACACGCTGGGTCTCAGCCTGCGCGCGATGACGGGCATGATCGCCGATTTGAAGGCCGACCCGGCGGCGATGCGGCGTGCTGCTGAGGCCGGTTTCCCGACCGCGACCGATCTCGCCGATTGGCTGGTGCGCGTGCTGAAGATGCCGTTCCGCGAGGCCCATCATATCGCAGGCAGCATCGTAAAATGCGCGGAGGAGGCCCAGGTGAGCCTGGACAAGCTGCCGCTTGCCGAGATGCAAAAGATCGAGCCGCGCCTCACCAAGGACGTGTATGCTGTGCTGAGCCTGGAGGCGTCGGTGAACTCGCGCATGAGCGAGGGCGGCACGGCGCCGAGCCGCGTCCGGGAGCAGATCGCGTTCTGGCGGGAGAAGTTGAAATGACCTTGCGCCTTCTAGCCGTTGTCGCCGCTTTGAGCTTTACGCTCGCGTCGTGCGGCGTGAAGAACGAGCTCGTGCTCCCCGACGGCAAGCCCACGGCGAAGAACCAGAAGGACCCGTCCAAGCCGCCTCTGCCGATCGGCGAATGAACCATTTCGCTTACAAGAGCGGCTCGCTGCATGCCGAGGACGTCGATCTGGCCGTGCTCGCCCGCGAGGTCGGCACGCCGTTCTACTGCTATTCGAGCGCGACGCTGGAGCGGCACTATCGCGCCTTCGCCGCCGCCGTGCCGAAAGACTCGCTGATCGCCTTCTCCGTCAAGGCCAATGGAAATCTCGGTGTCCTGAGGACGCTGGCGCGGCTGGGCGCGGGCGCCGACGTTGTCTCGGGCGGCGAGCTGAGGAAAGCGCTCGCGGCGGGGATCACGGCGGAGCGCATCGTCTTCTCCGGCGTGGGAAAGACGAAGGCCGAGATGGCGCTCGGCCTCGAAGCGGGCATCCATCAGTTCAATGTCGAGAGCGAGCCGGAGCTCGACGCGCTGAACGTCATCGCGCTCGCCAAGGGCCTCGTCGCGCCGGTGACCTTGCGCATCAATCCGGACGTCGACGCCAAGACCCATGCCAAGATCACCACCGGCACGGCGGAGAGCAAGTTCGGCATTCCCATCAGCCGCGCGCGCGAAGCCTATGCGGCCGCCGCGCGCCTCGACGGTATCCGCATCGTCGGCATCGACGTGCACATCGGCAGCCAGATCACCGAGCTGGCGCCGTTCGAGGCGGCCTTCGCGCGGATCGTCGAGTTGGCGAAGGTCCTGCGCGCCGACGGCCACGACATCGCGCGCCTCGATCTCGGCGGCGGGCTGGGCGTGTCGTATCGGACCGACAACACGCCGCCGCCCGACCCCAGCGCCTATGGCGCGATGGTGGAGCGCGCGACGCGGGGCTTGGGCGCGCGGCTGATCTTCGAGCCGGGGCGGCTGATCGCCGCCAATGCGGGCGTGCTGGTCGCGCAGGTGCTCTATGTCAAACAGGGCGAAACCAAGGCGTTCGCGATCCTCGACGCGGGCATGAACGATCTCTTGCGGCCCGCGCTTTACGAGGCGCATCACGAGATCGTGTCCGTGGCCGAGCCCATGCCCGGCCATGCCAGGGCGCGCTACGACGTGGTGGGTCCGGTCTGCGAATCCACGGATGTCTTTGCGCAAGGCCGCGAGATGGCGGCGCTGAAAGCGGGCGATCTTGTCGCGTTCCTGACCGCGGGGGCCTATGGCGCGGTGATGTCCTCGGCCTACAATGCGCGTCCCCCCGCCCCCGAGGTCCTGGTCAAGGGGGAGCGTTGGAGTGTCGTGCGGCCCCGGATCGGTTATGACGCGCTTATCGCCACCGACAGAATTCCGGACTGGCTCGCTTAGGCGGGCCGGCGCCTATATCCGCGGCGCGCGCGCGGCGCTGGTGTGGGAGCGCGTGTGGCCGGCGCTGTGGCCGGCCAGCGGCATCGCGGGCGCGTTCGCGGCTGCCGCGTTGTTCGGACTTCCCACGCTCCTTCCCTGGCCGCTGCATGCGCTGCTGCTCGCCAGCCTCGTCGCAGGCATGGGGCTGTCGCTCTATTTCGCGCTCGACGGGTTGCGCTGGCCGTCCTGGAGCGACGGCGCACGCCGCGTCGAGCGCGACAGCACGCTTGAGCATCGTCCGATCTCGGAAAGCGAGGACGTGATCGCGGCCGGCCATGGCGACGCGCTCGCCGAAGCCCTGTGGCGCGCGCATCTCGGCCGCCGCCTCGCCGATATCGGAAAGCTTCGCGTCTCCTGGCCGCGCTCGTCGCTGCCCAAGCGCGATCCGCGCGCGCTGCGCTATGTCGTGCTGCTGCTGATCGCGGCGGGGGCGCTCGTCGCGGGCGGCGACTGGCGCCAGCGCCTCGCCTCTGCCTTCGGGCCCGGCACGGGCGAGGCCGCGAACGTCTCCATCGACGCCTGGATCGATCCGCCGGCCTATACGGGCGAGGCGCCGGTCTATTTGAGCCAATCCGGCGTGCACACGGTCACGGTGCCCACGGGCTCGACGCTCAACCTGCGCGTCCACGGCGCGAGCCATGCGCCCTATGTCTCCGTCGACGGCGCGTCGTTCGCGGGCGGCTCGGGCGAGTATGCGAGCACCGCGCGCATCGCAGAGAACACCTCCGTGCGCGTGCGCAGCGGCGGGCGCACCATCGGCGACTGGCGCTTGCACGTGCTCCCCGACGACAAGCCCGTGATCGCGTTCTCGTCGGCGCCCGCGCGCACCGAGCACGACGCGCTCAAGCTCGCCTTCACCGCGGGCGACGATTACGGCGTCGTGGCAGCCCGCGCGCACATCACGCCGCACGGCCATTACGGCAAGGACCTTATCGTCGACCTGCCGCTCGACCAGCCTTCGGCCAAGACGGTGACCGAGACCGCGTTCCGCGACCTCACCGCGCATCCCTATGCCGGGCTCGACGTCGACATCGTGCTTGAGGCGATCGACGGCGCGGGGCAGTCGGGCTTCTCCAAAGCGGCGCGCTTCACCTTGCCCGCGCGCGTCTTCACCAATCCGCTGGCGCGCGCGCTGATCGAGCAGCGCCAGGTGCTGGCGACGGGCGACGTGCGGCTCAGGCCCCACGTCGCCAACACGCTGGAGGCGCTGACCTTCGCGCCCGACCGTTTCTATCAGGACCAGCTCGGCGTCTTTCTCGGCATCCGCTCGGCCTATTGGACGCTGAAGAACGCGACCCATGACGAGGAGGTCGGCCAGGCGGGCGATCTGTTGTGGCAGATCGCAAGCGGTCTGGAGCGCGGCGGGCTGCTCAGCGCGGCGGAGGAGCTGCGCCGCATCAAGCAGATGCTCTCCGCGGCGCTCGCCCAGAACGCGCCGCAGGAGGTGATCGACTCGCTGATGGAGCGCTATCGCGAGGCGCTGCAGCGTTACCTCAAAGCGCTCGCGGAGAACCCGCCCGACGAGAACGCGCAATCCGCGCCCGACGGCAAGGTGATGAGCCAGGCCGATCTCGAGGCGCTGCTGAAAGCCATCGAGCAGCTCGCCCAGAGCGGCGACCGCGCCCAGGCCGAACAGATGCTCGCGCTCCTGCAGAGCCTGCTCGAGAACCTGCGCATGACGAACGGCACGGGCTCGGGCGGCAACGGCAAGCAGTCGCCGCAGGACAAGGCGCTGAGCGACGCGATCCAGGGGCTCGGCGATCTGATGGGCAAGCAGCGCGGCCTCGTCGACAAGACGTTCCGCCAGGGCCAGGGCAAGGGCGATCCCAAGGATGGCGGCCCGAAAGGCCTCGCCGAGCAGCAGCGCCAACTGCACGACCAGCTCGACAAGATCCTCAAGGACCTCGGCGGCCAGAAGCTCGACCCGCCGAAATCGCTCGGCGAGGCGGGCAACTCGATGGGCCAGGCGCAAGGCGATCTCAGCGCACCGGACCTGCCCAATGCCGGCATCGACCAGAAGCAGGCGCTGGAACAGATGCGCAAAGGCGCGGGCGATCTCGCCAAGCAGCTCCTGGACCGCGCGGGGCCGCAGGGCCAGGGCGACGGCACCGATCCGCTCGGCCGCAACGAAGGCGCCAGCGGCCAGGACGTGGGCGGCGACGTCAAGGTGCCCAGCGTCTCCGATCTCCAGCGCGCGCGCGAGATCTTGAAGGAGCTGCGCCGCCGCGCCGCCGAACGCGGCCGCCCGCAATCGGAGCTCGACTACATCGACCGGCTGCTGAAGCAGTTTTGATTGAGATCGAATTGGATGGGTCATCCTTCGAGGCTCGCCCTTCGGGCTCGCACCTCAGGATGACGAGCTTGTTTCTATCAGTAGGCACGTCACCCTGAGGTGCGAGCAAAGCGAGCCTCGAAGGGCGACGGGCCGCTTCCACGGACGATTGTGCTATTCCACCCGCACGATATAAGGCAGCCCGCGCTCGGCGCCGTCGTGATCCATCCCATACCCCGCGATGAACTCCGTCACGCCGTGGAACAGCGCGAAGTCGGCATGGGCGAGCGCGTCGCCGCGCAGCTTGTCGACGGCGACGGCGGTGAGCACGGACGCAGCGCCGGCGTCCTTCAGAAGCACGCGCGCTTTGGCGATCGTGGCGCCGCTGTCGAGGACGCCGTCGATCAGGAGCACCGACTTGCCGCGTACCGCTTCACCGGGGCCCGCGATCACCGACACCGCGTCTTGCGCGTTCTTGCCGTCATAGGAGCGCAGCCACAGGAACTCCATCGGCAGCGACAGGCCGAGCCGCGCCAGCGCGCGCAACAGGTCGGCGGCGAAGACGAAGCTGCCTACGAGGATCGGCACGGCGATCTCGGGCCCGCGGACCACGATCTCGCGGGCGAGGTCTTCGACGCGCTCGGCGATCTCCTTTTCCGAGAACAGGATTTCGGCCGTCACTCGCCTTCTCTCGCGAAGCGCAGCTCGACATGACTGCCGCCGCCGGGCGGGTTGGTGAGGCGCGAGCGGAACTTGACGGTCTGCCCGGGCTTCAGCGTCGCCACGCCCGGCATGAACTTCCACTGATAGAGCTCGCGGCGATCCTCGTCGGTGAGCGCGGCGCGGATCTCCGGCACGGGAAGCTCGTGCGCGCCGGTATTGGCGACGGTGCCGGTGACGACGAGCACCGGCTGGCCGGCCTCGCTGATGCGCGTCGTGGCATAGTTCTGGATGTCGAGGCCGCTCGTCTGCGCCTTCATGCCGAGCGCGGCATAGACCGACGCCGATTGCGGCCAGATCGTCGCGATCTGCTGGCGGAAGGTCAGCGCCGACCAGCCGAGCGCGAGCACCACGGCGATCAGCAGGGTCCAGCCGAGCACGACGCCGATCCGCCTCGGCCAGCGCGATTTCGCGCGCGGCTCCGCGGCGGCGGCCGCTTCACGCGCGATGACGGGGTTGGGCGCGAAAGCCTCCGCCCTCGGCGGCGCGCTGCGCATGACGGGCGGCGGGGGCGGCGGTGGAGGCGGCGGCACGGGCTCGGGCGGCTGCTCCGGCGGCTGTTCGGACTCCGGCGCGACGAGGTCGGCGAGCGGGTCCGATTCGTCCGGCGGCGGGTCCTGATGCCACAGATGTGCGCATTTCGCGCAGCGCACGTTGCGGCCTGCGGGGCGGAACTTCGCCGCGTCCGCCTGATAGCGCGTCGCGCATTGCGGGCAGGTGAGGATCATGTTCCGTAGGGCTTCGAACCGCGGGTTGAAAATGGCGCAAGCGGCGGGTTCAGGCAAGGCTCGTGCGGTCAATGGCGCACAGCTTGGAATCACCAACTGTCATCCCGGCCAAGCGATGGTCCGTAGCGACAGCGTACGGACGCATCGCGCAGGGCCGGGACCCAGGGTGCGGTTTGCGCGCTGGGTCCCGGCACTCGCTACGCTCGGCCGGGATGACATCTTTTTTGAGTGCCATTGCGGCGATTCAAACTCCCCCCAACTTCCTCTATGTTCGATTCATGGTTCGCTTCGAAAACGTCGGCATGCGCTACGGCGCGGGGCCCGAAGTGCTGCGCGACGTCACCTTCGTGCTCGAGGCGGGCTCGTTCACCTTCCTCACCGGGCTCTCCGGCGCGGGCAAGACGACGCTGCTCAGGCTGATCGACATGATGCAGCCGCCGTCGCGCGGACTGGTGACGCTGTTCAGCCGCGACCTGTCGGTGACCAAGCGCTCCGAGTTCCCGGCGCTCAGGCGTCGCATCGGCGTCGTGTTCCAGGATTTCCGGCTGCTGCCGCATCTCTCCGCCTTCGACAACGTGGCACTGCCGCTCAGGCTCGCCGGAAGGCGCGAGAACGAATACGAGCAGGACGTCGAGGAGCTGCTCTCCTGGGTCGGCTTGGGGGACAGGATGCGCGCCAAGCCTGCGACGCTGTCCGGCGGCGAGCAGCAGCGCATCGCCATCGCGCGCGCGGTCGTGGCGCGGCCCGACCTGCTCATCGCCGACGAGCCCACGGGCAATGTCGACGCCGAGATCGGCCAGCGCCTGATCCGACTCTTCGCCGAGCTCAACCGGCTGGGCACCACCGTCCTGATCGCGACCCACGACCGCGCGCTCATCGAAGGCATGCGCGCGCGAGAGATGCGCCTCGTCGACGGCCGCCTAGTCGAGATGCGGACGCAGCGGCCATGAACCTCGGACGCAACGCGAACGCCATCCTGCCGCGCGAGAAGGGCGCGGCACCGCTGGACATCGTCATCGCGATCATGGCGTTCCTGGCGGCGCTCGCGCTCGGCGCCTCGCTGATCGCGGAGCGCACCGCGCTCGGCTGGCGCGCGGGCCTCTCCGACAGACTGACCGTGCAGATCGTCCCGCCGGCGCAGGATGCGCCCGGCGCGGGGCTCGACCGCGAGACGGACGCGGCGCTGGCGGTGTTGCGCGCCACGCCCGGCATCGCGCACGCCGCACCCCTCAGCCAGGACCAGACCTTGGCGCTGGTGCAGCCCTGGATCGGCAGCGACGCGCTGGTGGCGGAGCTGCCGCTGCCGCGCCTCATCGACGCGACGATCACGCCGGGCGCGCAGGTCGATCTCGCGGCCCTGACGCATGAGCTCAAGAAGGCCGCGCCGGATTCCCTCGTCGACGATCACGCGCGCTGGATCTCGCGGCTGAAGGCCTTGGCCGAGGCGATCACCTGGTCGGCCTACGGCATCCTGCTGCTCATCGCCATCGCGACGGCGGCGACGGTCGCGTTCGCGACGCGCGCGGGACTTGAGGCCTATCACGAGATCGTGGCGCTGCTGCATCAGATGGGCGCGCAGTCGCGCTTCATCGCGCGCGCCTTCGAGCGGCACTATTTCGTCTCGACATTGGGCGCGTCGCTCGTCGGCGCGGCGCTCGCCGCTTTGTTCTTCGCGAGTGTAGGCGGACTCGAATTCGCCGGCGTCGAGGCGGTGCCGTTCCTGCCGCCCTTGGGGCTGAGGCTCGCCGAGATGCCCTGGCTTCTGCTGGTGCCCGCGGTCTCCGGCATCATTGCGCTCGCCACCGCGCGGATCTCGGTTTTGGCGGCGTTGCGCCAAATCTATTGAATTTATTGACCACAAAACCGCCGCAAGACTGGGGTTTTCTCGAATTTACGATTTGCGCGTTACAATAGGGGCGATGAAACGAGGCCGTGCCGTGTGGAAGTGGGTCGCAGCGCTGGTGGTGCTCTACCTCGCGGGCTTTGTCGCCTTCGTGGCTAGCCTGCCGGTGCCCAAGCCCACAGCCAAACGCGCGCAAGGCATCGTGGCGCTGACCGGCGGCGACGAGCGGCTCTCGGCCGCGGTCAACCTGCTCGAGAGCAACCAGGCCGACCGCCTCCTCATCAGCGGCGTCCATCCCAACACCACGAAGGAAGAGGTCAAGCGCCTCACCCATGGCGGGGCGCGCTTCGATTGCTGCGCCGACATGGGCTATATGGCCGAGAACACGCGCGGCAACGCGTTAGAAGCGGCGAACTGGGCGCGCGCGCACCGCTTCAAGAGCCTGATCGTGGTGACCGCGAGCTATCACATGCCGCGCAGCATGACCGAGTTCGAGGCCGCGATGCCGGGCGTCAAGCTCGAACCCTATCCCGTGGAGCCCGAGGACATCGACCTTGCGGGCTGGTGGCACGACACGCGCGCGCTGCGCGTGCTGCAGGGCGAATACGCCAAGTACCTCGCGAGCACCGTGCGCAACGCGGTCACTCGTCCGGCTCTTGACGGCAAGGACCAGGGCGGCAAATCTCGCACCGCATCGCGCTGAGCAACCCTCCCCTTGAGGGTGGAGGTAGCGACAGCGTACCGACATCGAAAAATGCGAAGCATTTTTCGGGGAGGGGTTCCGGCACCCGCGCAAGTACCCCTCCCCGAAATTTGCTTCGCTCCGCAAATTGTCGACCCTCCCTCAAGGGGAATTATATAGATGACTCCCCTACCCGGCAAAACGACCCCGTTTTAGTGATCGGGGTCGCGCAGCAGGTGGCCCATGAGACAATCGTCGACCGCCTCCTGGTTCGTCATGTGCGTGCCTGTGTAGATGCCTCCGACGATCCCGAAGAGTATTTCCTCCACGGCGGAAGCGGTCTCCGGGTCGAGCCCAGGAGCGTCGTTTGCCGACTCCTGCCGCGCCCAGTTCTCGGCGTAGGAACGCGGCAGGTTTCCATTCCGGTACGCGGAGACCCTGGTGACCCACTCGGCGTACTTCGTGCAGAACGAGCGATAGCGGTAGAAGTCGAGGCTCGTGGCGCCGGGGTGCGTCGCGAGGTAGTGCTGCATCGCGCGATCCTGGAAGGCTTGCCGCTGCTGGTCGGCCGTCGTCGGCTGCGGTGAAGGCGTCGTGATCCCTGTCCACGCTGGACCGGACGCCTGCGCTCGCGGGAGCGGCGCGTCCCAAGGGTCGTATATGTACTGTAGCTGCGCGCATCCCGAGACGACGAGGACCGTCAACAATATGAACACGCCGTGCATCTTCCCCTCCGCCTGGTGATCGGGGAGTTGAGAAGACCGCACCTAAGAGGTCTGCACCGGCCTTTAGCCGTTAGACCTGAACATACGCCGGTGCCTCCTCGACCATAGGGGTGGAGGAGCGCGAGTCACGGTCGCACTTACGCCGTTAGGTGCGGGGTTCTCACACCCCAGGACGGCTAGAGAGTCGTCCCGCGTGCATCCTACTCGACGGGCTCAAGGAGGGCAAAGTGGAGCCTTGACAACCAAAGATCGTGCGTGAGAAAAAGCAATCTGCCGAGGTGACGCCGGGCCGGTCGCGAACGATCTTCGCGCGAGCGCCGTCAGTGGTCGAAGGCGCGTCAAGTGGCGCAGGACTGACATCCCAAAAATTGGGAACGAAAAAAGCCTTCCGGCTCGGACCGGAAGGCTTCGTCTCAACCTGTTTCTTCGCTACGCCGCGAAAGACTGGAGGTGCTCAGTGCGTTACTCCGAACGCGCGATAATACTACCCTGACGAGGCTCGTTCCGCGCGCAGTTTCTTTTGCCTTTTCCGTGTGCGGGGTTTCCTCTGTTTGGTGGATTTCCCCGCGCTCTTCTTGCTCGGCCCGAAAGCGAGTACCCGATCCAGTACAGCGTCGAGCGCTATGGGGACGTCTCTCAAGAGATGAGCCTCTCGTAGGTGAGCCGCTTCCCGACCGAGGCTGAGACGAGGCTCGCGATGCGGTCCATAGTATGCCGTCGCACGTCGCCGTCGTTCAAGCGGAACGTGAACTCGTCCACGTAGCGGTGGAGGTGCCTCGGGCTGACGTGGTGGTACGTCCCGTAGAGCCCGCGCTTCATCACCGCCCAGACGCTCTCGATTCCGTTCGTCGTGACGTCGCCGCGCACGTACTCGTCGTTGCCGTGGACGATGACCTCGTGGCCGTAGTCCGGGGCGAGACCCGCGTAGGCACCGTGCTCATCGGTGTGGATCATAGAGCCCGGCGCGATGTTCGCGCGGATCGCGGCCTTCAGCGTCGCGCCGTCGGTCCGCGCGACAGGGTGGGCCTTCGTGCGGCCCCCGCGCTCCCTTATTCCGATGACGGCGGTTTTGCCGCGCCCGCCTATGTTCTTCTTGTCGCGCTTGTGGACGTGCTTGTTCTTCTCCTTGCCGCCGACGTAGGTCTCGTCCACCTCGACGATCCCGCGCAGGGTCGTGAGGTCGCCACCGCAGGCCTCGCGCAGGCGCTGCAGCATGAACCAGGAGGACTTCTGGGTGACACCGAGTTCCTTCGCGAGCTGCATGCTGGAGACGCCCTTCCGGGCCGTCATCAGGAGGTACATCGCGTAGAGCCACTTGTGGAGCGGGATGTGCGAGCGCTCGAAGATCGTCCCCGTGCGGACCGTGAAGTCGAGCCCGCACGCGTTGCAGCGGTAGTAGCCGTTCTTCCGGGCGGCGACCCGCTCCCGGTGATTGCATGACGGGCAGAGAACGCCGCTAGGCCAGCGTCGGGCCTCGATATAGGCTCGGGCCGCCTCCTCGTCGGGGAAGGCTTTGAACAGGTCGAAGGTCGAGATCGTGGAGCGGCTCATTGGGAATCCCCCGTCGTCAAGGGAAAACTCTACCCTCGGTTGCCGAGGGAGTAAAGTATATAATTCCCCCCTCAAGGGGAGGGTGGATGAGGGTCCGTGATACTTTTCCGCTCCGCACTCTTCTTCCTCTGGTTCGCGCTGGTTTCGGCCACGCTCGCGATCGTGTTCCTGCCCGCGCTCGCGCTTCCGCGCGGGATCACGGTGTGGATGTCGCGAAGCTGGAGCGCGCTCGTCTTCTGGGGCTTGCGCGTCATCGCCGGCATCGCGTTCGAGGTGCGCGGCACGAGGCCTGCGAACGGCGTGCTCGTCGCCGCCAAGCATATGAGCATGTGGGACACGATGGCGCTCTATCTCACGCTCGACGATCCCGCGGTGGTGCTCAAGCGCGGGCTCACCTTCATCCCGTTCTATGGCTGGTACGTCTCCAAGGCGGGCTCGATCGCGATCGACCGCGCGGGCGGGGCGCAGGCGCTCAGGCGCATGGCGGCCGCGGCCAAAGCGGTGATCGCGCAAGGCCGCTCCGTGCTCATCTTCCCCGAAGGCACGCGCAAGAAGGCCGGCGCGCCGCCGGATTACAAGCCGGGCGTGGCGGGGCTCTACGGACAGCTCGGCGTCGAATGCGTGCCCGCGGCGCTGAATTCGGGCCTGTTCTGGACCGGCTTCGTCAAGCGCCCGGGGCGCATCGTGCTTGAGTTCCTGGAGCCGATCCCTCCGGGGTTGAAAAGCCGCGAGTTCATGAAGCAGTTGGAAGACCGCATCGAGACGGCCACCACGCGGTTGATCGCGGAAGCGCGCATGCCGCGAAACAGCGGTTAATCCTAACGCGCGCGGCGGCTGCGTGGTTTTGAAGCAGCGAATACGGGATGAAACGCAACTAATCCGGTTGCGCTTCTTGGCGTCGTGCATGAAGAGAACTATACTTTTCGTTCATCGAAGGGGAACGCCAATGAATACCAGACTTATCGCCGCGCTCGCGGTCGGTGCGACTTGCCTCGGCGGTTGCGCCTCCATCACCGAAGGCACGCATCAGGCCATCACGGTGAACACTAATCCGCCGGGCGCGTCCTGCGTGCTCAACCGCACCGAGGGCCAGATCGCCCAGATCGCCTCGACGCCCGACACGGTCACGATCCGCAAGACGAAGCACGACATCACCGTCGTCTGCGACAAGCCGGGCTATCAGACGGCCACGTTCCTGAACCATTCGGGCGTGGAGGCCATGACGTTCGGCAACATCGTCGTGGGCGGCGGCATCGGCTGGGCGATCGACTCGTCCACCGGCTCCGACAACAAGTATACGAGCCCGGTGAACATCTCGCTGGTGCCGCAGCAGGCCTCGATGGCGCCTGCTCCCGCGCCGGCCCCCGCGCCTGCGGCGAAGTAATTTTTGAAATCGTCGCGGCCGCCGATTCTCTCGGCGGCCGCGGCATATCCGGAACAATCCATGAACAATAGCCATTGTTTATTAGGACGCTGACTTTAGACTGGCCTGCATGACCGACATTTCCCGCCAGATCTGGGACATGAAATACCGCCTGAAGGCGCCGGACGGCACGCCCGTGGACGCCGACGTGGCCGACACCTGGGCGCGCGTGGCGCTGGCGGCGGCGGGGGCCGAGCGGCCCGAGCAGCGCCGCGCCTGGGCGCTCGATTTCGCCCGCGCCCTGGCGGGCCACCGTTTCCTGCCGGCGGGGCGCATCCTGGCCGGCGCCGGGACCGAGCGTCAGGTGACGCTGTTCAACTGCTTCGTGATGGGCGCCATCCCCGATTCGATGGACGGGATCTTCTCAGGGTTGCGCGAGGCGGCGCTGACGCTGCAGCAGGGCGGCGGCATCGGCTACGACTTCTCGACGCTGCGCCCCAAAGGCGCCCCGGTCGCGGGCGTGGGCGCCGACGCCTCGGGCCCGGTCTCGTTCATGGATGTGTGGGATTCGATGTGCCGCACGATCATGAGCGCGGGCAGCCGCCGCGGCGCGATGATGGCGACGCTGGCCTGCGACCATCCCGACATCGAGGATTTCATCGCCGCCAAGCAGACGCAGGGCCGCCTGACCAATTTCAACCTCTCGGTCCTGGTCAGCGATGCCTTCATGGCCGCGGTGAAGGACGACGCGCAATGGGACCTCACATTCGGCGGCCGCGTCTACAGGACGTTGCGCGCGCGCGAATTGTGGGACCGCATCATGCGCGCGACCTACGACTACGCCGAGCCCGGCGTGATCTTCATCGACCGCATCAACCAGCAGAACAATCTGAGTTATTGCGAGACCATCTATTCGACAAACCCGTGCGGTGAAGAGCCTCTGCCGCCTTATGGCGCGTGTCTGCTGGGCTCGATCAATCTCGCCAAGCTGGTGAAGGAGCCGTTCGGCGGCGATGCGCATGTCGATCTCGACGAATTGAAAGCGCTCACGCGAACCGCGGTGCGGCTGATGGACAACGCCATCGACATCTCGCGCTTTCCGTTGCCCGAGCAACGCAACGAGGCGAAGGCCAAGCGGCGCATCGGGCTCGGCGTCACCGGGCTGGCCGACGCGCTCATCTTCTGCCGCACGCGCTACGGCTCGCCCGAGAGCCTGGCGCTGATCGAGACATGGCTGGCGGCGCTCAGCCACGCGGCCTATGCCGCTTCGGTGGAGATCGCGCGCGAGAAGGGCGCGTTCCCGCTTTTCGACGCGCGGGAATATCTCGCCCGCCCGCATATCCGGGCGCTGCCGCAGGAGATCCGGGACGGCATCGCGGCGCACGGCATCCGCAACGGGTTGCTCACCTCGATCGCGCCGACGGGCACGATCTCGCTCTTCGCCGGCAATGTGTCGAGCGGCATCGAGCCGGTCTTCGCCTACAGCTACAAGCGCCGCATCCTCAAGCCCGACGGCACGCGCGCCGAAGAAGAGGTCGAGGATTACGCCTATCGCGCATTCCGCGCCCGCTTCGGCGAAGACGCGAGCCTGCCGGACTATTTCGTCAACGCCCAGACGCTTGGCCCCGCCGACCATCTCGGGGTCCAGGCGGCGGCGCAGAAGCACATCGACAGCTCGATCTCCAAGACGATCAACGTGCCGGCCGAGATCGCCTTCGACGCGTTCAAGGACGTCTATGCGGGCGCTTATGCGCTGGGCTGCAAGGGCTGCACGACCTATCGCCCGAACGCGGTGACGGGCGCGGTGCTCGAAGCCGCGCCCGCGCCGAAGCCCCCCACGCTGGAATCGGGCGAGCCGCTGCTGCCGCTCGACCTTCCCGAGCAGCGCGAGACCGGCGGCATCGTCTACATGACCCGGCCGCTCGACCGTCCCGACGTGCTGCTCGGCCAGACCTACAAGATCAAATGGCTGGATTCCGACCACGCCTTCTACATCACCATCAACGACATCGAGAAGGACGGGCGCAGGCGGCCCTTCGAGGTCTTCATCAACTCCAAGAACATGGAGGCCTATGCTTGGACGCTCGCACTCACCCGCATGATCAGCGCGGTGTTCAGGCGCGGCGGCGACGTCTCCTTCGTCGTCGACGAGATGAAGGCGGTGTTCGACCCGCGCGGCGGCCAGTGGATGGGCGGACGCTACGTCCCCTCGCTGCTCGCCGCCATCGGCGAGGTGATCGAGCAGCATCTGGTCGCGACCGGCTTCATGGCGCAGCGCGACGCGACGCTGCCCAAGGAGGAGCGCCGCGCCGTCGCCATGGCCGCGGAAGGCGCGCCGGCGCGGTTCTGCCCGCGCTGCGGCAGCCCCAGCTTCGTGCGCCTGGAAGGCTGCGACAGCTGCGTCTCCTGCGGCTATTCGAAATGCGGGTAGGATAGACCCTCCCCCTTGAGGGAGGGTCGAAATTTCCTTCGAGCGAAGCGAGAAGGGAATTTCGGGGAGGGGTAAGGCCGCAAGCGCGAACCCCTCCCCGAAAAATGCTTCGCATTTTTCGACCCTCCCTCAAGGGGAGGGTAGATTGGGGGCACGATGAACTACTCCAGCCGCTTCTTCCTCTACGCACCGTTCGGGCTTCTGCTGCTGGTCGCCTTCGCGGCCGGCACGCGCTGGTGGGTTGTCGCGGGCGCGCTCGAGACGCATCTCGACGCGATGCAACGCGGCGAGGCGATGCCGGGCGTGACGGTGCGGTACGGCAAGCGCAGCGTCGGCGGGTTTCCCTTCCGGCTCGAAGCGGTGCTCGACGATCTCAGCGTTCAGGTCGCGACGGCCGACGGCCCCATCGTGTGGCGCGCCGAGCATTTCGCGCTGCACGGCCTCACCTATGGACGCAAAGAGCTGATCTTCGAGGCGGCGGGAAAGCAGAGCCTCGCCTGGGGCAAGGGCCATCATCTCGACTTCCAGACCGGAAGCCTGCATGCGAGCGCGATCCAGGACGAGGTGGGCCTTTCGCGTTTCGATCTCGATCTCGTCGCGTTCGATTCGCCCGCGCTCGCGGCGGGGCGCATCCAGTTCCATATCCGCCGGTCCAAGGACACGCTCGACGTCGCCACCAGCGGCGAGGACGTGCAGCTTGCGCCCAGGCTGCGCGGCGCGTTCGGCGACCGCATCAGCCTCATAGCACTTCAGGGCGACGTCTCCGCGGCCCGCGCCTTCGATGGGCTGCGCGCCGGGCGCGCCGATTGGCGAAGCGCGGTGGAGGCATGGCGCAAGGCGCAAGGCGCGCTGCACGCCGATCCGTTCGAGATCAACTGGAGCACGCTCGACATGCTCGCCCACGGCCGTATCGGCCTCGACGACGCGAAGCGCCCGTCGGGGCTTCTCGACGTCAAGGTCACGGGCATGCCCGATTGGCTCGCGCACAATCCCCAGACCAAGCCCGGCGGCTTCGCAGCCGCGCTTCGCGACCGCGCCGCGAAGGCCGGCGCCGACCAAGCGGGCAAGATGGGCGTCGTCCTCGGCGCCAAGGACGGCATCGTCTATCTGGGCGATGCGCCGGTGGGCGTGGTGGAACCTTTGTATTAGCCCCCTTGTCATGGCCCGCGAATGCGGGCCACCCAGGTGATGCAGTTGCGCTCTTCGAAGTTTTTCACGCGGAGACGCGGAGTCGCGGAGAAGAAAAGAACCTCCGCGGCTCCGCGCCTCCGCGTGAATCCTTTTCAGCAATGTGCAGAACCCAGCTGGGTGACCCGCATTC
>JAJPHG010000042.1 GCA_021325375.1 Alphaproteobacteria bacterium
ATGCCGGCCGGCATAGGCCACCTGTCGGGCGAAGACCACCTGAAGATCCTCGTCGTCACCGACGCCTGGGCGCCGCAGGTCAACGGCGTGGTGCGCACGCTGGAGACGCTGGGCCGCGACCTCACCGCGCTCGGCCACGAGGTGCGCTACGCGACGCCGCAGGGCCGCTTCACCATCCCGATGCCGACCTATCCCGAGATCCGCCTGGCGATCTTCCCGCGCGCCGGCCTCGAGAAGGAGATCCGCGAGTTCGCGCCCGATGCGATCCATATCGCGACCGAAGGCACGCTGGGGCTTTCGGCGCGCGCGATCTGCATCAAATACGCCATCCCCTACACGACGTCCTTCCACACGCGCTTCCCCGAATATGTGCGCGCGCGCTTCTCCTTCATCCCGGAGGAGACGGTCTACCGCTTCCTGCGCTGGTTCCATTCGCCCGCGACCGCGATGATGGTGGCGACGCCCTCGCTCAAGCGCGAGATGGAGGGTCACGACTTCAAGAATTTGCGCATCTGGTCGCGCGGCGTTGATGTCGAGCGCTTCCGCCCCATCCCCGACGCGTCGCTCGGCGTTCCCGGACCGGTGTGGCTCTATGTCGGCCGCATCGCCGTGGAGAAGAACATCGAGGCGTTCCTCGCCCTCGACCTGCCCGGCACCAAGGTCGTGATCGGCGACGGCCCCGCGCGCGCCGCGCTGGAGCGCAAGTTCCCCGACGCCCGCTTCCTCGGCCAGAAGACAGGCGAGGAGCTTGTCCGCGCCTATGCCGCCAGCGACGTCTTCGTCTTCCCCAGCCGCACCGACACCTTCGGCCTCGTCATCCTGGAGGCCCTGGCCTGCGGCGTGCCCGTGGCCGCCTATCCGGTTCAGGGCCCGCTGGACGTGGTGGACGGCGCACCGGTGGCCGTGCTGGACGAGGACCTGGCCAAGGCCTGCCAAGCCGCGCTCGCCATCCCCCGCCAAGCCTGTCGGGACTATGCCCTGACCCGCTCCTGGTCCGCCTGCACCCGCCAGTTCCTGTCGAACCTGGCGGTCGAGCCGGCGGTGGAGGGGTAGTTCCTACCGCGCCCAAATGTCATGGCCCGCGAATGCGGGCCACCCAGGTGGGTTCTGTGCCCTCTCTCCAACCCCACACCGTCATTGCCCGGCTTGTCCGGGCCATGACGATCTTTTTTTGTGGGAACAAAGAAGACTTGATCTAGGTGGCCCGCATTCGCGGGCCATGACAGATTGAGCTAGATTGCTTCCAGCAAATCTCCCACCGGCCGGTTGATGTCCCTGACCTCCGACGATCCACGCGACCTCAAGCTGGCGCCGCGCGAGTGGCTGTTCCTGGGCCTTTCGATTCTGTTCTGGGCGGGGTTCGTCGTCTATCTGGGCAAGGACACGTCGTGGGATTTCCGCAACTATCATTGGTACATCCCTTACGCCTACCTGCACGGCCGCATGGGATTCGACGTCGTCGTCGCGCACCAGGCGAGCTACTACAACCCGTTCCTCGACATCCCGTTCTACGAGCTGGCGACAAAGACGCCGGTGTGGTTCGCGCTCGCCGTGCTGGGCGCGGTGCAGGGCGCCAATGTCGTCCCCCTCTACCTCATCGCGCGGCAGAGCCTGCGCATGGACGAATACAGGCTCGGCGCCGCGACGCTGGCGCTGCTCGGGCAGACGGGCGGGCTGACGCTCGGGCTGCTCGGGCTGCACTACTACGACAACGTGATGAGCGTCTTCATCCTGAGCGGCATCGCGATCCTGGTCGTGAACGCGCGCGCGTTGCGCGAAGGCTCGCTGATAAAGACCGCGCTGTGGACCGCGCTCGCGGGATTCCTCGTCGGCATCACGCCGGGGCTCAAGCTGCCCGAGGCGCCGTTCGCGCTCGGCTTCGCGGCGGGTCTGATCGTGCTCGGCGGCGACTGGAAGCATCAGGGCACGCGCCTCTTCGCCGGCGCCGTCGGCGGCATCGCCGGCTTCGCGCTGTTCTCGGCGTGGTGGATGGTCCAGATGGATCACCTGACCGGCAATCCGCTGTTCCCCTATTTCAACGATCATTTCCATTCCACGCTCGCGCTGGCCAGGCCCTATCGCGACCTGCGCTTCGTGCCGACGCATTTCTGGCGCGAGGTGCTCTATCCCATCCTCTTCGCCGAGGACTGGTCGGTCGCCGACGATCTGCCCTATCGCGACATCCGCGTCGCGCTCGCCTATGTCTCGGTGATCGCAGCCGGCATCGTCTGGGCGTTCGGGCGCCGCTCGAAGGACCCGCTGGTCTCGCCGCGTGCCACCGCGGTGCTCTTCGCGTTCGCGGCCGTCTCCTATGTCGTCTGGCTCAAGGTCTTCGCGATCTACCGCTACATCGTGCTGCTCGAGATGCTGGCGCCGATCCTCATCGCCGCCGCGGTCGGCCTGTTGCCGATGCCCAGGCGCGCGCAGCTGCTCACGCTCGCCGGCCTGTTCTTCGCGGCCCTGCTCCTGACGCGCGCCGATTTCCTCGAACGCGCGCCGCTGGAGAGCCCCTATGTCAGCATCGCGCTGCCGAAGTTCGACGATCCCAAGCACACCATGGTGTTGATGACCGGCAACTCGCCCATGGGCTTCATCGTGCCGGAGATGCCGCCCGCGATCCCGGTGCTGCGCATCGACGGCTGGATGCTGCAGCCCAAGGACGGCACGCTGCTCACCAAAGAGATGCGCGCCCGCGTCAAGGCGTTCAAGGGCGCGCTCTATCTTATTGCCGATTCGTTCGATATGACGCGGGCGCACGACGCGGTGCTGGACTACGACCTCATCATCGACTGGCCCAAATGCGTGCTGTTCGACACCAACCTCGCGGGCGAATATCAATTGTGCCCATTGTCCCCCAAGCCGCCCGGCTGGAAGCCCGGGCCGAGATAGACCGATGACCGACATGACCGCCCGCATCGCCGTGATCGTGCCCTGCTACAACGAGGAGGCCGCGATCGCCACCGTGGTGCGCGACTTCAAGGCCGCGCTGCCGGGTGCTGTGATCTACGTCTACGACAACAATTCGAAGGATGGGACCGCCGCCCGCGCGCGCGAGGCGGGCGCGGTGGTGCGCACCGAGCTGCGCCAGGGCAAGGGCAACGTCGTGCGCCGGATGTTCGCCGACGTGGAAGCCGACGTCTATGTGCTGGTCGACGGCGACGACACCTATGACGCCTCCGCCGCGCCTGCGCTGATCCGAAGGCTCGTCGAGGACGGCCTCGATATCGTCTCCGGCCGGCGCGTCGCCACCGGACAGGCCGCGTACCGCCCCGGCCACGTGCTCGGCAACTGGCTGCTGACGACGCTGACCTCGGTGATGTTCCGCGTGAAGCTCAACGACCTGCTCAGCGGCTACCGGATCATGTCGCGCCGCTTCGTGAAATCGTTCCCGTTCACGGCGGAAGGCTTCGGCATCGAGACCGAGCTCACCGTGCATGCCGTGCGGCTTCTGATGCCGATGGCCGAGGTCGAGACGCGCTACAAGGAGCGCCCCGAGGGCTCGGTGAGCAAGCTCAATACCTATCGCGACGGCTTGCGCATCCTCTTCACCATCGCAGCCCTGGTGCGCGAGGAGCGTCCGCTCGTCTTCTTCACCACCATCGCGGCGCTGTTGATGATCTCCTCGCTGCTTCTGGGCACGCCTGTGGTGCTCGACTACTTCCACACCGGGCTGGTGCCGCGTCTGCCGACGGCGGTGCTGGCGGTCGGGTTCATGGTGCTGGGCTTCCTGTCGCTGGCGAGCGGGCTGATCCTCGATACCGTCACGCGCGGCCGCTGGGAGGACAAGCGCATGGCTTATCTCGCCATCCCCGGACCCCAGGATCTGAAGCTGCCGTGAGCGCCTTCCTGCGCTTTGCGCTGGTGGGCGGCGCCGGCTTCCTCGTCAACGAGGCGGCGCTGTGGATCGCGCTCCACCTGCTGCATCTGGGCAAGGACGTCGCCTGGTTCTTCGCTTTCGTACCGTCGGTGACCTTCACCTGGTGGGGCAACCGCATGCTCACCTTCCGCGAGCACGCAAGCGACAATCTGCTCGCCGAATGGGCGCGGTTCGTGGCGACCAACAGCGTCGGCGCGGTGGTGAACCTCGCCACCTACGAAGCGCTGACGCGTTTCCTCGCGCTCGATCCGCTTCTGGCGCTGGCCTGCGGCGTGCTCGCGGGACTGGTGTTCAACTTCACCCTGTCGAAGCGGCTGGTGTTTCGAAGGAAAGACCTACCCTCCCCTTGAGGGAGGGCTGGACTACACCACCCTTCCCCACTCCGGCACCGCGACACCCGGCGGAGCATCCACGTCCACCCGCGTCGTCTCGGTCATCCGCGCCATGGTCATGTAGAAGCCCGCGGTCAGGATGATCTCGACGATCTCCTGTGGGGAGAAATGCGCCTTGGCGGCTTCGACCGTCTCTTCGCGCGCCTTCACGTCGCGCACAACCTCGCGCACCAGCGTCAGCATCGCTTTCGCCCGCGCATCGAACGCCGTGTCGTCGAAGCGCAGGGCCTCGAGCGCGGCGATCTGCGCGTCCGTGCAGCCGGCGCGCTTGCCGATGGGGACGTGCTGCACCCATTCGTAGATGCCGCCCTCCAGCCGCGCCACCATCAGGATGATGAGCTCGCGCAGATCCGGCGCCAGCTTCTGCTTCGACAGGATCGCCGTGCCGAACGACAGGCCGGGCCGGAAGCACGTCGCCGCGTTCGCCCACATGCGGAAGATGTTGAGCTTGCGCGGCAGGCTCTTGAACGCCTGCGCCGCGTCCTCGGGAAGCCGCGCGGTATCGGCATAGGGGATCAGGGGCATCTCCGAGCTCCATAGATTGCAATGCCCCATACTGTCATGGCCCGCGAATGCGGGCCACCCAGGTGACACCTGTTTGCTCTCGCTCGTTTCACGCGGAGTCGCGGAGTAGAATGCGAACTCCGCGGCTTCGCGTGAGTCCTTTCCAGAGCGTGCAGAACCCAGCTGGGTGGCCCGCATTCGCGGGCCATGACATTTTATGCTTTTGAAATTCACCCCGCCGCGTCGACGATCACGCTCTTGACGATCGCGAAGACGTGCGCGCCGGGCGCGAGTTCCAGGCGCTTGGCGGAGGCGCGGGTGACGCGGGCGACGAGGCGTGCGGCGCCCATCGCGATCTGGATATCGGCCTGCGCGCCGTAGCGCATCGCGCTCACCGTCGCGGGCAGGATGTTGTTGGCGGAGATCGCGCGCGGCTCCTCGCGCGCCAGCATGATGTCCTCGGCGCGCAGCCGCACGCGCACGCGCGTCCCGACGTCACGCTGCACGCGCGGCACGTAGAGCCGGCCATGATCGAAGACGAGCACGCTCAGATCCTCGCCATGGCTTTCGATGCGCGTGTCGAGCACGGCGCCCATGCCCTCGATGCCGCCCTCGATGCGCGTGAGCAGGTCGAACACCGAGCCTTGCGCCGCGACGCGGCCCTCGCGCAGCACGACGATCTCATGCGCCAGGCGCGCAACCTCGTCGACGGCGTGGCTGACGTAGAACATCGGCAGCTTGGTCTCGTCGCGCAGGCGCTCGAGATAGGGAAGGATCTCCTGCCGACGCGCCGCGTCGAGCGCTGCCAGCGGCTCGTCGAGCAGCAGGATGTCGGGCGAGGAGAGCAGCGCACGGCCGAGCGCGACGCGCCCCTTCTCGCCGCCGGAAAGCGCGCGCGGATTGCGCTCCAGGAGATGGGTGAGGCCCAGCATCTCGACGACGTGCTCGATCTCGTGCTCGTCCACGGGAAAGGGCGCGCGCCTGCGGCCGAAGCGCAGATTGTCCTCGACGCTCATATGCGGGAAGAGGCGCGAATCCTGGAACACATAGCCGGTGCGGCGCGCGCGGGCGGGCACGAAGATCCCCGCCTCAGTGTCGAGCACGACGCGGCCCCCGATCGCGATGCGGCCTTCGTCGGGACGCGAGAGGCCCGCGATGGCGTTGATCACGCTCGTCTTGCCCGCGCCCGACGGTCCGAACAGGGCGGTCACGCCCGCGCGCTCGGCCTCGAACGCGACGTCGAGCGCGAAGGTCTTGAAGCGGTGGCGGATGCGGACCTCGACGCTCATCGCCGCATCTTTCTCTGCGCGGCTTCGGCGAGCGTCATGAAGATCAGCGCCAAGGCGATGGAGATGAGCGAAAGCCGCGCGGCCTCCGCCTCGCCGCCCGGCTCCTGCAGCGCGCTGTAGATCGCCAGCGGCAGGGTGCGCGTTTCGCCCGGGATGTTGGAGACGAAGGTGATGATGGCGCCGAACTCGCCGAGGCTGGCCGCGAAGGCCGTGATCACACCCGCGACGATGCCGGGCAGCGCAAGCGGCAGCGTGAGATTGACCAGCCGGTCGAGCCAGCCCGCGCCCAGGGTCCTGGCGGCCTCGTCGAGGCCGGGATCGGCGCCTTCAAGCGCCAGCCTGATCGCGCGCACCTGGAACGGGAAGGTGATCAGCGCCGAAGTGAGCGCGGCGCCCGTCCAGCTGAAGACGAAGCGGATGCCGAAATGCTGCAGCAGGAACGCGCCGAGCCCCGCCCGCGTGCCCAGCACGATCAGGAGCAGGAAGCCGATGGCCACCGGCGGCAGGACCAGCGGCAGGTGGATGATCCCGTCGACGACGATCTTGCCGGGAAACCGCGTCCTGGCCAGCAGCAGGGCGGCCGCGACCGCGAACGGCAGCGCCGCGAACACCCCCACGAACGACACCCGCAGGCTGAGCAGCAGCGCCTGGGCTTCGTCGGGGGTGAGAAGGTCGGGCATGCACCACAATGTCATGGCCCGCGAATGCGGGCCACCCAGTTGGGTTCTGCACGATCTCAGAAGGACTCACGCGGAGGCGCGGAGGTTCTTTTCTTCTCCGCGACTCCGCGCCTCCGCGTGCGAGGCTTTAAGAGCACCGCCATGTCACCCGGGTGGCCCGCATTCGCGGGCCATGACATTTTGGACTGACGGCGGGAGCGTTGCCCGAGGGCAACGCCGAGCCAGGACCGTCCCCTGGACAGCTTGACCGCCCAAACGAACCCCCTACCCTCCCCGCCATGGGGTGGGAAAAGACGGCCTTGGCGGCCTGGGCGGCGGCCACGCTTCTGGCGGGCGGCGCGCGCGCCGACGCGCCGGCGCCGGTCCAGACAACCTATCCCTCCATCTTCGTCGTGCGCCACGACCATTGGAGCGACACCGACGAGCGCGACTACAGCCGCTTCGTCGCGGAGATCGGGGATTCGGGCTGCAACACGGTCGATTCCTGCCTGCACTCCACCCGCAACCCGTTCCATGGCACCGATCCGCCGGGGGTGTATTTCCGCTCCGATTGCGCCGACCTCGCCTACAATCTGCGCTTCTACTTCGCCTGGAAGCGCGGCCTGCCCTTCGGCTATGTGAGCCAGGTCAGCATGCGCGGACGCGGGCGCGACTTCCGCTACGGCTTCAACGGCAACGCGGTCGCCGAGCGCATCACCATCCCGAGCGGCGAGAAGAGCGGCTACGAGATCTGGGACGAGATCCGCGACAACGTCTCGTCGGGCACGTTCCGCAT
Organism: Alphaproteobacteria bacterium; assembly: GCA_021325375.1. GTDB lineage: Bacteria > Pseudomonadota > Alphaproteobacteria > Micropepsales > Micropepsaceae > Rhizomicrobium. The sequence continues at coordinate 7,518 of JAJPHG010000042.1, forward strand.
CCACCCCGCGCTCGAGGAGCCGGAAGAGGACGACCTCTACTCGCCCGCGATCGACGCCAAGTCGATCCGGCCGGGCACGGTGATCTACGATCCCAACGGCCATGTCGCGACCGTCTACAAGGTCGAGCCCGACGGGCGCATCCACTACATCGACGCCCATCCCGACAGCTCGCTGACCCACGGCTTCTACGACCTGCGCTTCGTGCGCGCGTTCCCGGGCATGAGCGCGGGCTTCAAGAACTGGCGGCCGGCCAAGCTCGTGGGCGCGCGCCAACTCGCCGACGGCAGCTTCGCGGGCGGCCACGTCGTGCCGGCCGCGAACGACGAGATCGCGGATTTCTCGCTCGAGCAGTTCTACGGCAACGGCAAAAAGCCGGACGACGACCATGACTGGCGCGAGGGCACGTTCACGCTGAACGGCGCCTCGCTCGACTGGTACGACTATGTCCGTGCCAAGCTCGCCGGCGGCAAGCTGCAATTCGATCCGCTGCGCGAAGTCGCCGACATGATCGATTCCAACTGCGCCGACCTGCACGACCGCCTCGACGCCGTCGACCTGGCGGTGAAGGCGGGGCTGGCGCAGCAAGCCGAGCCCGCGCGCCTGCCCGACAACATCTACGGCACCGACGGCGACTGGGAGACCTTTTCGACGCCGTCGCGCGACGCCCGCCTGAAGACCGCGTTCAAGGAATTGCGCGACGCGGCCGAGCGCTTCGTGCGCATGGCCCGCGCCAAGGATCCCAAGCTGCAATACAAGGGCAGCGATCTCACGGCCGACCTGATCGCGCTTTACGACAGGAAGGCGCAAGCATGCACGCTCACCTATGCGCGCAGCGACGGTTCGCAGGTGACGCTCGGCTATGAGGAGCTGCGCAAGCGGCTGTTCGCGCTGTCCTTCGATCCTTATCAGTGTGCCGAGCGGCGCTGGGGCGCGACGAGGCCCGAAGAGCTCGCGACCTGCCCGGAGACGACGCTGAAAGCGGCCTGGTACGACGCCGAGCAGCCCCTACGCAACCAGATCGACCGCACCTACGACGCCGAGATGGACTTCACGCTGGACGAGCTCAAAGTCCCCGGTGCCGGCAAAGGCGTCGCCGTACCGCCCGACATCGACACGCGCGGCTATCTGGAGCACGAACACGCGCAGAAGACGGCAGCGAGGTAGAAAATGCGAATGGCGAGTAGCGAATAGAGTTCTATTCGCTATTCGCCATTCCCTATTCGCTTAGTTCTACTTCCTCGCGGCGAGCGCCCAGAGCTTGGCGACGAGCATCTCGTTGGGCGTGCCCTGGACCTTGCCAAAGGCGCGCACCGCCTGGTCCTTCTGGCCGGCGGCGAGATAGGCCTGGCCGAGACGCGTCTGGGCGTTGGTCATGTCGGCCTTGTCCTTGGCGATGCCCTGCTGGATGAGGCCGACGGCGTCGTTCGCCTTGCCCTGGCCGATCAAATCCTCGCCGAGCTTGACGAGCGCGTCGCCCGACGGCGCGGCCTTGGCGGCGGCGAGCTGCTTGGGCCAGCTCGCGACGTCGGCCTGGGCCTGGCTCGTCGCCATGCCCATCAGGCGCGGCGTCGAGGGATCGGTGAGCAGCTTGGCGTCGATGCCCTTCTGGATCACGGACTGGGCCTCGGCGTTGAAGCCGAACTCGATCGCGAGCTTGGCGAGCAGGGTGTAATCCTTGGCGCCGCTCATCGTGCCGGTGATCATGCGGATGCGGTAGAGGTCCAGCGTCTGGTGGTCCTTGAGCGCCTTGGCGTGCTCGGCGGAGGACAGGAGCTGGCCCCAATATTCGGTCTTGCCGGTGCGCGCGACGAGCTCGGTGAGCGTCTCGGTCTGGGTAGCGTCGTCGCCGGCGCCGAACGCGCAGGCGCGCTCGATCTGCAGCACCAGCTCGCTGGCGCCGCTGCCGAAATGGCCCTTGATGTACTTCACGCATTCGGCGTTGCGGCCGAGCCTGTAATAGGCGGTCGCGACCGCGGCCATGTCGTTGCCGTCGAGCTGGCCGTGCATCTCGTCGGCGTCGGACAAGACCGCGCTCCAGCGGCCCGAGCGGTAGTCGTTCGAGAACTTCGCCTTGGGGCCCGAGCCGCCCTGCTTGGATTCGATATAGGACTTCATCTGCTCGACGACGCGGCTCTCTTCCGGCGTCAGCCCGCCGACGCCCTCGGCCTGGCGGACCTTCGCCATCGCGCCGGAGTAGTTGCCGGACGCGGCCATGCTCTGCGCTTCCTGGAGCGGCTTGCCGACGGCGGAGCGCACTGCGGCGTCCGCGGGTACGGTCAGCGTGAGGCCGGTCCCCGCCACGACGGCGGCACCGAGAAGGAAGGCCGCGACCTTGGTACGGAGCGCGGTGCGGAAATCTTGGGCAGTCATTTCGAGAACCTCGTCTTCAAACACACGGCCTCAAGGCCAGACATGCGGACAGCATGCTCCCTTTTCGCCGCGATAACCCCTCACATTATTGGTATTGCGCAGTGTCCGAGAACCCGATCTTGGTGATGCCGATACGTTGCGCATCGGCGAGCACCATCGCGACGTTGTCATACTTCGCGAGCTTGTCGGGATTGAGATGGATTTCCGCCTGCAGCGGAAGCTCCTTCTGGGTCTCCGCGAGGAAATAGGAATCCATCGTGGAGCGGTCGATCGGCGCGCCGTTCCAGGTGATCGTGCCGTCGAAATCGACGCCCAGATTGACCGGCGGGGTCAGGGGCGGCGGCGGCTCGGTCTTCGGCGGCTGCGGCATGTCCAGCTTCACCGCATGGGTCTGGATCGGCAGCGTGATGATGAGAAGGGTGAGAAGCACGAGCATGACGTCGATGAGCGGCGTGGTGTTCATCTCCACCATCACCTCGCCTTCGCCGCTTGCCGGACCGACACTGCCTGCCATGACGTACTACCTTCTACCTTTCAAATGGGACGCTTACGGACCTTCGTTGCGCGGCTCGGTGAGGAACCCGACTTTCAGGATGCCTGCCTGCTGCGCCGCGAAGATCACGCGGCCCACCGCCTCGAAACGCACGTTGCGGTCGCCGCGGATGTGCACCTCGGGCATCCGCTCCGCGCTCAGGCCACGGGCCTGGGCGCGGCGCAGCGCGTCGATGAAGCGGTCGCGGAGCTCCGACGATTCGATCGGCTGGTTGTTGTAATAGACGTTCTCGTCCTTATCGATCGCGATGACGATGTTTTCCGGCTTCGTCTGCGTGGCGATGTTGCGCTGGTTGGGCAGCGTGACGGGAACCGTCTTCACGATCACCGGAATGGTGACCAGGAAGATGATGAGCAGCACCAGCATCACGTCCACGAGGGGTGTCGTGTTGATGGTGGTGTTCAGTTCGGCTTCGTCCTGGCCGCCGTCACCCTGAACGTTCATCGACATGCGTGCGATCTCCTACAAACCGTAATCCGAAGCTTATTTGCTCTTCGAGATCAGGTAGGTCTGCAGGTCGCCCGCGAAGCCGCGAAGCTTCTCGGTGATGACCTTGTTGCGGCGGACGAGGAAGTTGTAGCAGAGCACCGCGGGCACGGCCACGAACAGACCGATCGCGGTCATGATCAGCGCCTCGCCCACCGGACCGGCGACCTTGTCGATCGAGGCCTGGCCGGCGACGCCGATGGCGATGAGCGCCTGCAGAATGCCCCACACCGTGCCGAACAGACCGACGAACGGCGCCGTCGAGCCGACCGAGGCGAGGAAGGCGATGCCGCCCTGGAGACGGGCATTGGCGTCCTCGAGTTGACGGGTCAGCGACATCGCGATCCAGTCGTTCAAGCCGACGAGCGAGGTGCCGCCCTGGCTGGCACGCACGCCGCTTTCGGCGATGAGGCGGAACATCGAGTTCTTGGGCAGCTTGTCGATGCCCTCGTTGAGCGTGCCCGACGACCAGAAGCGGCGCTCGACCGAACGCGCCTGGCCGAGGATGCGGCTCTGCTCGAGATACTTGACGAAGAAGATGTACCAGCTGCCGACCGACATGATGCCGAGAAGCGCGAGCACGCCGAGCGACACCGGGTTGCCCTTATGGATGATGTCCATCAGGCCGTAGGGATTGTCCTGGTCCGCGGAGGTCTGCGGCTTGTTGGGCGCGGGCGGGGTGACGGTCGGCGTGGTGGCCGGCGCAGCCGTCGGGGCCGCGGTCGGAGCGGCCGTCGTCGAGGCCGGCGGCGTCGCGGGCGCGGCGCCGTTGTTCTGGGCCAAGGCCGGGCCCGCCATCAACACGACGGCGGCCACGATCGTCAGGTATTTCGAGATCATTTTTTCGGTACTCCAGGTTAATTCCCATAAGAAGGGCCGATCCCCTCGATCGGCCCTAAGCTCGTTGATCCTTCAATGCAGCTTCCACACGACGTTGGCCTGCCACCCAGGCGTCTCCACCGGGTTGCCGTCCTGGCTGGCGGGCTTGTACTTCCAGCGCTCGGCGCAGGTGATGGCGGCGTTGTCGAGACGGTCCGAGCCGCTCGACTTGGCGACCGTCACGTTGCTCACGCTTCCATCGGTCATCACCTTGAACGACAGCGTCGTCGTGCCTTCCTCGTTCAGGCGCACCGAGACTTCGGGATAGCGATCGAGGCAGGAATGCGCGCGGCCGATCGAGACCGGCGTCGAGACCGCCTGGTGGACCACCACCGGCGGCGGCGGCGGCGGCTTGTTCGTCACCGTGATCGGACTGGGCGCGGATTCCGTCTGGATGTTGATCACAGGCGGCGGCGCGGTCGGCGGCGGCGGAATGTCGACTTGCGGCGGCGGCGGCGGCGGCGGCTTGGGAGTGATCTTCTCCTGCTGCACGTCGACCTTCAGCACGTCGGGAAGCTTCTGGATCATCGTCGCGGCGAGGCCGGAGACGATCGCGTAGACGAAGCCCGCTTGAAGTGCGACGGCGGCGACCATACCTAAAGCGCGCTGCGGCGTGAACGCCCGCTGCGGGATGGTGCGCATGCTGTGGAATGGCTGGTCCATGGGTCTATTCTGGCCTGGCAAGACTAAACGCGGCGCAGAGGACAAATCCTCCGCGACGGAGCGGTGAACTCACGTAACCCCCTTCGGGCGCCCCCGTTTCGGAGCGCTTCGTCGATCTTGGTTTCATCGTAGTCATCGTTTTTAGATCGGTCCAGTCTTTCGATTGGTTAACTCTGTCTCATATCCTATCTGGTTAAAACTAGTAGGGAACCGGATTGTTCCCTTTTCGACCCTGTGGATGAAACATTTCCCAACGCGATAAGGGCTCGACCGGTTCCGTCTTCGCGCGTCTCCGGCGCGCCTCCAAACGGCGTCACGGCTTCGTCATCACCGGCCCGTCCGCAACGCGACGGGACGTATCGCCCCACATTTTCAAGGCCTTATATTCGGCGGTGATGGCGAAATTGCGTTTGTGACAAGGCGAAAAAGAATCTTGCGTGCGCAGTTTCGTCGCATGCCGCGCCAACGTCCGGACGCACGCATTCGCGGTTGTCGCGGCGGACGGCGATGCTAGGGTCGCGTGATCCACCCCGTGACGATCAGCAAAAAGTGAAGGCAAGCGACATGCGCTATCTCCACACCATGGTTCGAGTGGCCGACCTGGACGCGGCGCTCGACTTCTATTGCGCCAAGCTCGGGCTCGCCGAGATTCGCCGAATCGACAACGACAAGGGCCGCTTCACGCTCGTCTTCCTCGCGGCCCCCGAAGATGCCGAACGCGCCGCGCGCGACCAGGCGCCGATGGTCGAGCTGACCTACAATTGGGACAGCGAGAACTACACGGGCGGACGAAACTTCGGCCATCTCGCCTACAGGGTGAAGGACATCTACGCGCTGTGCGCCGGGCTGATGGCGGCCGGCGTCACCATCAACCGCCCGCCGCGCGACGGCCACATGGCGTTCGTGCGCTCGCCCGACGGGATCTCGATCGAGCTTCTGCAGGACGGCGGCAGCCTTCCTCCCGCCGAGCCCTGGGCCTCGATGCCCAACACGGGGACGTGGTGACGCTTCGAGGCTCGCTTTGCTCGCACCTCAGCGTGACGCAGTTCATCCGTCATCCTGAGGTGCGCGCGGCACGGCCGCGCGCCTCGAAGGAGGACGGATGAACTTCACGAGCGACAATTGCTACGGCGCGGCCCCAGAAATCCTGGCCTCGCTCGCACGCGTCAACGAAGGCGCGCAAGCCTCCTACGGCGACGACGCGGTGAGCGCGCGGCTGGCGCGCCGTTTCGCCGAGATCTTCGAGCGCGAGGTGGCGGTCTTTCCGGTGATCACCGGCTCGGCCGCGAACGCGCTTGCGCTTTCGAGCCTGGTGCCGGCGCATGGCGCGATCATCGCCCACGCGGCATCGCATATCTCGACCGACGAATGCGCGGCGGTGGAGTGGTTCACCCACGGCGCCAAGCTCGTGACGCTGGACGGCGCGAACGGCAAGCTCGCGCCGGACGCGATAGAGGCCGCGATCGCCCGTTTCGAAAAGGGCTCGGTGCATCACGCCCAGCCCGCCGCGGTGAGCATCACGCAGGCCAGCGAGCTCGGCACGGTCTATGGCGTGGACGAGATCGCTGCGATCGCGCGCGCGGCACACGCCCAAGGCCTGAAGCTGCACATGGACGGCGCGCGCTTCGCCAACGCGCTCGCCCATCTGGGCTGCAGCGCGGCCGAGCTCACCTGGCGCGCGGGCGTCGACGTGCTCTCCTTCGGCGCCACCAAGAACGGCGCGGTGGCTGCGGAGGCGGTCGTCTTCTTCGATCCCGCGGCGTGCGGCGATTTCGTCTGGCGGCGCAAGAAGGCCGGCCATCTCATCTCCAAGCAGCGCTTCGTCTCGGCGCAGCTCGAGGCCTATCTCAGCGACGGGTTGTGGCTGCGCAATGCCGCCCGGGCCAACGCGCTTGCGAAGCGCCTGGCGCAGGGCCTGGGCGTCGAGACGGAGTTTCCCGTCGAGGCGAACGAGGTCTTCGCGCGCCTGCCCGACGCCACGGCGGCAAGGCTGCGCGCGGGCGGCGCGCGATTCTACGATTGGGAGCCGCCCAGGGGCGGCCGCACGCTCGTGCGCCTGGTGACCTCGTTCGCGACACGCGAGGAGGACGTCGACAAGCTCATCGCGCTGGCGCGGGGGTGAGACGCGTCGTCCTTCGAGGCTCGCTTCGCTCGCACCTCAGGATGACGCTACTGTTAGAAATAGACACGTCACCCTGAGGCGCCCGCCGAAGGCGGGCCTCGAAGGGCGACGTGTCGCTTGGCGCTTCCTATATCCTTCCCAGCAGGTGGATCGTGCCGACCTGCGTCGTGGCGCCGTTAGTGCCGCGGACGAAGTCGTAACTCGCGCCCAGCGTCCAGGCATCGGTCGTGGCGGCGAGCGACGCGCCGGCGACGAAATTGCCCTGCGCCGGATCGGGGCCCTGCAGCGTGGTGATCTGCCCGGGTCCCGTGCCCGTCGAATTGCCGAAGGCATAGGCGAATTTGAGCTTCGTCGGGTCGTTGAGGAAGTCGTAGCGGTAGCCGACCCGCATGTCGGGCTGCACGAAGAAGTCGCCGAAGTTCAGGTCCTCGCGGACTTCGGTCCCTAAGAAGGCGCGCAGCGAATTGGCGTAGTAGGACTGGGTCATCAGATCCATGCCCTTGCCGTTGCCGGTCGCCGAGGTGCCGGCCACGAGGTCGGGATGCGTCTCGGTGTAGCCTTCCTCGCGCATCGCCATGCCGTCGATGGCGAGCTGCGGGGTGATGGTCGTGGAGCCGTAGGCCAGGATCGCGCCGGTCGTCATGCCGAGCGCGCCCATCTCGCCCGGACGATGGCCGTCGGCCTCGTCCTGGAACGCCGTCGGCGCCGCGCCGTTGGCGCCAGGGATCGTCAGGTCGATGAAGCGCTTGGACTTGACGTCGAAGTAGCCGAGATCGGCCTTGGTATCGAGGAACAGGCCCTTGCCGCGCCAGTCGGTGTAGCCGGTGAGCATGTACCACAGCGTGTTGGAGTGGCTGTCGCGCGGATACGGCTCGATGATGTCGCCGGAGTAGAAGCTGAACGCGCCGCCGTACCAGCCGGTCTTGGGATCGCCGCCGTCCATGCCGAGCACGAAGCCGAAGCCGTGGTCCTTGAAGCCGGTCTGACCCGTGCTCCTGTCGCCGGGATCGCTCACGAACTCGGCGAACTCCTGGCCCCAGAGCGTGACCTCGCCGTCCTGCTTGCCGTACATGCGCAGCATGCGCTGGCGCGCGGCGACGGGGCCGCTGGACTGGTCGGTGAGCGCGACCGCGATGGCGCGCGCGCCGCCCGAGACGTCGGGCGCGGCCTGCTCATAAGCGCGTTGCGCCTGGGTCTGGTTGGTGATGCCGGCGACGAAGGCCGCGCCGAGCTTGTCGTCGTTGCCGAGCGCCACGTTGGTGATCGGCAACATCTGCGCCGCGTAGCTACCCGGCTTGAATCCCAGTTCCTGCGCGGTCTTGGGATCGACCGTCAGGATCAGCGCGTCGGTGTCGGGACTGTCGGTGGTGTCGAGCGACATCGTGGCGGAGTCGAACAGGAACGGAAGGTCCTGCGCGAGCTCGGCGTTGTAGGTGTTGAGCTGCGACTGGTCGACGGTGATGCCGCCCTTGGGCGCGGTGAAGAGCGTGAAGATCGAATTGCTCGGAACGAAGCTGCCATAGGTGATGTTCAGGTTCGCGCCGTCGTTGATGTTCACGCTGTGCAGGGCGTCGACGATGCCGGACTTGAACTCCTCCAGCACCGTCAGATTGAGCGTGCCGGTGTTCTCGACGGTGAAATCGTAGGCAGTGAGCGCCTGGCTGTCGTTCAAGAGGTTGAGCGTGCCGCCCGCGCGGATGTCGACGGTGACCCCCAGTCCCGGGTCGGCGAGGATCGTGCCGGTGACGGTGGCGAAATTGCCGATGAAAAGCTTGTCGCTGCCCGGCGTGGCGCCGCCGCCGCCATAGGTGATGTCGCCGTTGATGGTCGCGGTGTTGGTCGTCGTCGCGCCTTCGACGTCGATGACCTGGTTGTCGCCCGCGCCGAAGATGATGGCGCCGGTGATCGTCGCGGCCGACTGCGCCGTCGCCTGATTGAGGATGAGAACGCCATGGGAGGCGACCGATCCGTCGGCGTCGCCGGAGAGGTCGATGGCGATCGCCTTCTGCGTGTCGTTCTGGAGCGTCGACACCGCGGCCGCGATCGTGCCGTTGTTCTCGATGAAGGCGAGCGTGCCCGAATTGTCGACGATGGCGCGCGCCTCGAGGATCGTGGTGTCGATCGGGTCCGTCGTCGTGGCCACGGCCGAGATCAGGCCCTCGTTGATGATCGAGCCCAGATAAGCGTTCGTGCCGATGCTGATCGCGGTGGCTTCGCCGTTCGCGGCGCCGCCGACGGAGGCGATGATCCTGCCGGCCCCGGCTTCGGAGGAGTTGACGAAACCGGCTTGGTCGATGGCCTTGGCACCGCAATACTGGAAGCCGTCGATGCTGGTGCCCGTGCAGCCGCCGGAGAACTGCCAGATGTCGCCCGTGAAGGTCTTGCCGTCCGTCGTGGTCACGCCGATATAGGCGAAGCCGCCGAAGGCGATCGCGTCGGCGTCGGTGATCGTGGTGGCGCCCTTCAGGTCGGTGGCGACCGTCTGGATCGTGCCCGAATTGAAAATTCCGCCCGTCAGCGTCGTGGTGGCGATCGTGTTGCCGCCGCCGATGAACACCGCCTCGGTGCTGTCGTTCGAATTCGAGGACGACGAGATGATCGAGCCGCGGTTGTAGAAGGAGAAGCCCGGATCCAGGGCGTCGGTGTAGGTGCCGATGACGATCGGCGCGACGGTCGTCGCGGTTTCGAGCGTCGGGCTGATCTCCACGGTCGGCGCGATGCCCTGCGAGGAGATCGACGCGGTGGCGATCGTGTCGCCCGAGAAGGTGGGACCGGCGTTGTAGATGCCGCCGGCGATGTTGCCGCCGATGGCCAGCGCGATGCCCGCCACGTTGTTGCCGGTGGTCGCCGTGAGCGAGCCGGTCTTGGCCACGACGCTGATCGTTCCGTTGACGATCAGCGAGCCGAGGCTCGTGGCCGCGCAGGTCGTCGTCACGCTGGGATCGCAAGGATTGAGGCTGCCGGTCAGCAGGATGCCCTGCGCACCGGAGCCGATCGCGTCCACGCCGGTGCCGGTGCCGACCGTCACGTTGCCGTAGATGGCCCCGGCCAGATCCATGCCGATGCCGGGGGTGGTGGTCGGGCCCGCGCTGCCGGTGATATTCACGCCTCCGACCGTGATGATGTCGCCGTAGACCGTGCCGAGGATATCGACGCCGATCTCGCTGGCCGTCGAGGTGGTCGAGCTCGGCTTCGAGGTTATCGAACCGATGGTGAGGTTGCCGTCGAGTTCGGCCAGCGAATCGATCTTGATGCCCGCGCTCGTGTCACCGGTGATGGTGATCGTCGAATCGGTCATGTCGATGTTGCCGATGAATTTGTAGACCGTCGTCGCGGTCGTGGGGTCGGCGCCTTCGAGATAGAGGCCGACCTTGTCGCTGCCGGTGCCGGTCAGCGAGATCGTGCCGGCGTCGGTGATGCCTTCGAAGGTGTGCGTGCAACTGGTCGTGCAGCCGTCGTTCGTCGCGTCGATGTCGGCCGCGGTCAGATCGACCATGATGCCGACGCCCATGTCGGTGTTGTTGGCGCTGATGGACGTGCCGGTGAGACCGCTGAAGCTGTTGGGCGTATTGATCGTCAGCGCGGCCTGCGGCGTGGTCTGATCGCCCGCGACCGTGATCGCGATGCTGCCGCCGGTGTCGAGCAGGATATCGGCCGGGACGCCGCCCGGTCCCGCCGTCGCGGTCGTGACCGGCGTGGTGATCGCCGTGGTGATGTCGTCTATGGGATCGGCCGTCTGGGCAAAGCCGGGCGACGCCGACAAAGCGGCCACGGCAACGGACAGCAACAGGACCTGCTTTTTCAAGGCGAACCCCTTAAATTTCCTCGGCCAATCGAACCGTGGGTGGGAACCCAGGCCGCGCTGGCGTTAACGACACCAAGTACCGGTCCCCGCGCGCCGCTTCCCCAGCTTAAGGCGCAACCCGGGCGGACCATACACAAGTCCCAACCCGTCACCTAGCCTCCGCCGAGGCCAAAGGCAACTTTCCCCATTTTAATCAGGTATTAGAGGGTTAGGCGAAGAATGCCTGTCCGTCATCCTTAACGCGCGGGCCACCCCCCGATGCAGCCCATTCGCCGCACGAGCTTCGCCAGGCTAACCCAGAAGGACGTCGCCGCTGCGGTCGCCCGGCACGAGATGCTCTATTCCGGGCGGATGGGCGGGGCGCGCGCGGTCTTCGCGTTCAGCGACCTTTCCGGCCTCGACCTTTCCGGGCGCAACCTCTGTGACGCCGATTTCACCGGCGCCGTGCTGGAGGAGGCCAATCTCGCCGGCGCGCGGCTCGATTCGACGAGCTTCTTCGGCGCCGACCTGCGCCGGGCCAATCTGGCGGGCGCCAGCATCCGCCGCTCCGACCTGCGCGGCGCCTGCCTGCGCGGCGCCAATCTGATCGGCGCCGATCTCTACGAGGCCGATCTGCGCGAAGGCACGATCGCGGAGAAGGACAAGTTCGGGAACCTGCGCGTGATGCAGCACGACCTGGGGCCGTCGGAGATGGGCGGCGCCATGCTCAACTCCGCCAATCTCGAACGCGCCAAGATGGGCGGTGCCGCCGCCATCCAGGCCGACTTCACCGACGCGATGATGAAGGGCTGCCGCCTGGTGCGCGCCAATCTGCGCCAGGCCACGTTCGCGGGCGCCAATCTCGAGAACGCCGACCTGTCGAGCTGCGATCTGTCGGGCGCCAATCTCGCGGGTGCCGTGCTCGTAGGCTGCCGGCTGACCATGGCCATCATGCAGGGCGCCGACATGACGGGCGCGCTCACCGAGCAGCCAAGCGGACGCGTTCCGCAAGATCTCGAAACGCCGATCGAGGACATGCTCGCGAGCCATGCGCGCTGGGTGGAGAGCGACGGCCGCGAAGGCCGTCCCGCCGATCTCTCCGGCATGGACCTGCGCAAGGTGGCGCTGTTCCAGCATCGCGTGCTCACCGCACTGATCGCGCCGGGCGCCAATCTCTACGGGTTGGATCTCGAAGGCGCCTCACTGCAGGGAAGCAACCTGCAGGACGCCGATCTGCGCTCCGCCAAGCTGTGCGGCACCGATCTGCGCGGCGTCAATCTCGCCGGCGCCAAGCTCAATCACGCCGACCTGCGCGACGCCAAGCTCGGGCCCTTGATGATCTCCGACGCGCGGCTCCTGCCGGCCAGGCTCGACCAGGCCAATGCGCGCTACGCCGATTTCCGCGGCGCGGACCTAAGGCGCGCGAACCTCACCGGCACCGATCTGTCCTATGCCAATCTGACCGACGCCGAGCTGCGCGGCGCCAACAGCGCCGACGCCGATCTCACCGGCGCCAAGCTGCCGCAGGACCTGGCCCCCGCCCCCGCCGCGATCGTGGCTTAAGACCTCAACACTCCACATAGAGCTGGAACGGGCGGTCCGCGGGATTGCCGTCGACGTCGAAGGTATAGACCTCGATGTCGCTCGTCGTGGTGCCTTGCGCGACGCTGACCATGCCGGGCGACGGCACCGTGGTGCCCGCCGCCCCGATCGTGGCGGGCGTGGCGCAGGCGCTCGATGCGTCGGAGATGTCGGTGTTCACCTCATAGACGCCCGTATCCGGATGGCTCGCCCCCGAGATGCCGAGCGCGCGCACGACGTTGCCGCCGGCGTCGACGGCACCGGCGACTTCCGGGTTGCGCGCCTCGCTCGCGCAATTGACGACGAGATGGAACGGCTGATCGGCCGCATTGCCGCTGCCGTCGAAGGTCGACACGAACACGACGTTCTTGTTGCCGGCGCCGGGCGCGAGCGTGATCGTGCCGGCGGAGGGCTGCGTCTTGTCGGCCGTGCCGACGCCGGCGATGAAGGTGCAGCCGGGAATGTTCACGGGGAAATCCACGAGATAGCTTCCCGTCCCCCCGTGGGCGATCTTGGCGCTCGACCCGCGCGCCAGGGTGCCATCGGCGCCGACCACGACGAAAAGACTCGCCGGCGGCCCCGGCGCCGCGAAAGAAGGCACCGCAATCAGGCTTGCGCAGAGAGCCGCGACAAGCGGATGAATTTTTCCCATCGTATCTCTCCTAGCAGCCGACCATCAGGTTGAACGGAAGATCGTGGAGACGTCCGCGCTTGTCGCGCGTCTCCACATAGAGCGTGTTGTCGTCGCCCGTGACATTGGCGACGGTGACGAAGCTGGCGTCGTTGTTTAGGCCGCCGTCGAAGGTCGCCCGCCCGATCGTGGCGACCGCCCCGCAAACCGGCGAGGCGACGTTGATGGCGAAGGTGACCGTATATTTGCCGTTGCCGAGATGCTGCGCCGAGACGGCGCCGTGTCCCTTCTTGAGCGTGCCGAACTTTTTGACGACCGCGGTGGCGCTGAACGACGCTGCCCCCGGCGCGGGCGCGGCGGAGCCGTCAACGCTCACCATCGACGCCGCGAACAAAGCCGCGAGCGCCAGACATCTTCCCGAATGCATTTCCCCTCCTTGTGAACCGCGCGGCGCCTTCGGCGCCGCGTCGTCAGCATTGCACGATCACGTGAAAGCCCAGATCGGCAGGCTTCCCCTTGGTGTTGAACGTCTGGATATAGAGCGCCTTGTTGTTTTCCGAGCGGCCCACGACGGTGACGGTGCCCGGATCGGACGCGCCGGCCGTGCCCGACAGGCCGATCGTCGCGGTGTAGCCGCAGGCGGTGATGTTCTTGACGAAATCGACCTCGTAGACGCCCGTTTCCAGATGGATCGCGCCCGTGGCGCCCATGCCGCGCGCCAGTGTCCCGTCGGAGTCGACGACGGCGAAATCGCTCGGCGCGTTGCCGCCCGCCAGGGCAGCTGAAAACGTAAGCGCCAGCGCGGCCGCGGCGACGAAGATGGTTGTGCCTTTCATGGCCTCTCTCCTAGCAGCGTACGTTCAGGTGAAAGCCGAGATCGGCCGGATCGCCGTGCTGGTCGAAGGTCGTCACGAAGACGCCGTCGTCGTTGCTGCCGCGCCCGGCGACGGTGACGAAGCTCGCGGCGTTGGTGCCGTCCACGCCCGGCAGGCCGACGGTCGCGGTGTAGACGCATTTCTTGACCGAGTTGGCGAAATCCACCTCGTAGACGCCTGTGTTCAGATGGGTGGCGCCGGTCGTGTTGCCGCCGCGCACCAAAGTGCCGTCGCTTCCGACGACGGCCCAGCCGCTGCGGATCGCGCGCTCGCCGGCATTGGCGGAGCAGATGAGCGCCGCGAGCAGGAGTGCCGTGGATAGCATCGTGCGTGTCATGGTTTCCTCCGCTCAGCAGCCGACATCGACTTGGAAAGGCAGGTTCTTGAGGCTGCCGTTGTGCGCGTAGGTCTCCACGAAGATCCCATTGCCGACGCCCGAACGTCCCACGACGGTGACGTAGGCAGCCGGCTCCGAGCCCTTGCTGCCCGGCTCGCCGATGGTCGCGACATAGGCGCAGTTCGTCACGTCATTGGTGAAATCGACCTCATAGGTTCCGGGGCCCTCCGGTTGCGACGCCGCGGTCGCGCCCGAGCCGCGCACGAGCTTGCCCGCGGAATTGACGACCGCGGTGTAGCTGATGGCGAGGATCCCCGGCGCACCGTGGACGGTCGTCTTCGACGGCGCGTTATGGGCGGGCGCGGCTGCGACCGCAGGAACCGCCGCGAGCAAAAGCGCGAGCGGCACGCTGAGTTTCCAAAGCATGGCGTACCTCCAAATTCCCCATCACTTTAGCATGCGGGGCGGGAGGCGGGGAGTGGCTTCAGGATGGTGCGCTGCCGGTGAGAACCGTTCGCGTCACGATGGTACGGGAAACCGGCCGTCCCCAAAGGGTTGCAGCGAAGCTTCAGCAGGCGACATAGACGTTGAACGGCAGATCGGCCGGGGCGCGCGTCGCGGCGTTGTAGGTGCGCACGCTGATGGTGCCGGCGCTGTCGCTGCCTCCGACATTGACGAGGCTCGCCGCCACATTTTCTCCCACCGCGACACCGACGCTTGCCGTGAAGGCACAGGCCGACGGGACATCGGGGCTGCTGAAGGTCACGGTGTAGACGCCCGTATCGACGTGGGCCGCGCTTGTGACCGCGATGCCGCGCACCAGCGTGCCGTCGCCGGCGACCGTCGCTGCGGCGGAGGGCGGCGCGGTGGTTGTGGCTGTGGCCGGCGAACCGGCGAGGGTTGCGGCGATCACGGCAAGAACGGAAATCCGCGTCGGGCTCATGACGGCCTCCTCAACAGCGCACGATGAGATGAAATCCCCGGTCGGCGCGTTGGCCGGAGGCATCATAGGTCTGGACATGGACAATCAGCGGATTCTCGGCGCGCCCGACGACGGTCGCAAAACCCTCCGCGGGAGCCGTGGCATCGCTTGTGCCCTCGGTGACGCTGTAGGCGCAATTGTACAGCGAGGTCGGGTAGGAGATTTCATAGGCGCCGACGTCGAACTTGAAATCGTCGTAGCCCTTCGACGCGCGCGCCACCGTTCCGTCGGCATTGACGACGATGAAGCCGTCCGCCGGGGTCGGGGTGGCACCCGCGGAGAAGGACAGCAGCGTCGCGGCGCAGGCGGCTATGGACAGGTTTCTCACGAACATCCGCGTGTCCTCTCTATGGGCAAGCGACGAGAACATGGAAGGCGTAGTCGCGGGGCCGGCCTCGCATGTCGCTCGTATAGACCGAGACAAAATTGGAATTCACCGCGACGGGGGCGGCCGAGATGAATCCCGGCTTCTCCACCTGCCCGCCGTCGGTCGTCGCGCGGCCGAGCGTGGCTACGATCGTGCAGGCGTCGATGTCGGACGCGAAGCCCACGACGTACTGTCCCCTGCTCGCCATCTCCGCCGACACGGCGCCGCCGCCGTGGCGGTTGAGCACGCCGAATTTGCTGACCACGGCCCGGTAGGTGAAAGGACCGGGACTGGCGCCCGCAGGCGCGGCCAGAAGGCACGCCAGAGCGCATATCAAGATACAAACACGGGACATGATGCCTCTCCAGACGGCCCGGCGGGACTCTGGCATCGACCGCGGCGACAGCGATATGCCGCCCGTCCCAAAGACTTGACGATCCGTCTCAGATCGCGCTCTTTCAGATCGCGAAAATCACCGACAGGTTGTTGGCCGGCATCTCGACGATCTCGCGCAGAGCGAAGCCGCGCTTCTTCGCTTCGTCTTCCACCGCGCCGAGGTCGCGCACGCCGAAGGCGGGATCTTGCGCCTTCAGCCACGCCTCGAATGCTTCGTTGGAGGGCGCGGTATGCCTACCGTCCCGTTTGTAAGGACCATAGAGAACCACGACGCCGCCGGGCCCGAGCACGCGCCCGGCGCCCGCGAACAATCCCTGCGTCGCCGCCCAGGGCGCGATGTGGATCATGTTGATCGCCACGACGGCGTCGAACGGTCCTTCCGCCTTCCAATCGGCGGCGCATACGTCGATGGCGAGCGGCGGTGCCACGTTCGCGAGACCCTCATGCGCGGTCCAGGCGGCGATGCTTTCGCGCGACGCGGCGTCGGGATCGCTCGGCTGCCAGCGCAGGTGCGGCATCGCGCGCGCGAAGAAGACCGCATGCTCGCCGGCGCCCGACGCGATCTCGAGCACGCGCGCGTGCTCGCCCAGCACGCGTTTCAGCACGGCCAGGATCGGCTCGCGATTGCGCGCGGTGGATGGCGAGAAGCGGCGCGCGTCCGTCAAGGGGCTGCGTCGCGCGCGGCCGGCGTCTTGGCGCGGACGAACTGGCCCAGGCGCTGCAGGCTGACGCGCGCCTCGGGCACGTAGGGGTTCGCCTGGAAGACGTGCTGCATGTGGTCGTAGATCTCCACGCTCACCGGCGTGCCGGAATCGGCGGCGCGGTCGCCGATGCGGCTGGCGTCGTCCTTGAGCATCTCCAGGCTTCCCGCATGCACCATCACCGGCGGGAAGTCGCGGAAGTTCGCATAGGCCGGGCTCGCATAGGGATCGCAGGGATTGGTCTTGCGCAGGTATTGGCGCGCGCTCAGGAACAGAAGCTCCCATGTCAGCGCGGTGTCGTTGCCCTTGTTGGTGAGCACGCTCATGCCGCAGAGCGACAGATCCGCCCAGGGCGACATCGCCACCACGGCCGCGGGCATCGCCAGTCCCGCATTGCGCGCGGCGAGCAGGACCGCGAAGGCCAGCCCGCCGCCCGAGCCGTCGCCCGCGACCACGATCGCCTTCGGATCGACCTTGGCGATGAGATGGCGATAGGCGTCGATGCCGTCGCGCACCGCGGCGGGGAATGCGAATTCCGGCGCGAGGCGATAGGCCGGCACGAAGGCGTGCGCCTCGGAGGCCTGTGCCAGCCGCGCGATCAGCGGGCGATGGGTCTCCGGCGAGCCCGCGATGTAGCCGCCGCCGTGGAAATAAAGAATGAGCCGGTCGGCGGTCGCGGGCCCGTGCTTGACCCATTCGCCCTTGATGGGTCCCACATGGCCAGCCTCGAAGGCGACGTCGCCGGGCGCGGCCCCGAAGCGGTCGGAAAGATAGGTGTACTGACGGCGCAGCTCGGCGATATCCGCAGCCGCGCCCGCCGCGACCCGCGGCTGCGACAGGCGCGAGAAACGCCGGAACAACTCACTCTGCCAGGACGGCATACGCTCAGGGGCTCGGAATGCGAATCGGAGAATAGGCCCAAGCGCATAAGACTGTCACGCAAAGGCCGCCGCCGAGATTAATACGCACGCCCCCGCTGCCCGAAAAAGTAGAACAGCGGCCAGGATCGCGCGAAGCGCGACGATGTGCCTATAATCGGCGATTTGGAAAGGAGTATTGCGACATGTTCGAGAAAGCTGAAACACAGTCGCGGCGCTTCCGCGATGTCCTTATCGCCGGGATGGCCGTCTGCGCCTTGTGCCTCGGATCGCCGGCCGGGGCCAAGCCGACGTTCATCTCCTTCGATCCGCCCGGTTCGACACAGACCAACACGACCGGCATCAACGAAGCGGGCACGATCACGGGATACTATGCCGACGGCACGCAGTATCTGGGCTTCCTGCGCCAGATCGACGGGTCATTCGTCACCTTCGCGCCTCCGGGGTCCGTCTCGACCTACGTCAAGAGCATCAACACCGACGGCGCGACGACGGGCTTCTATCTGGATGCCGACTTTCACACGCACAGCTTCATCCGCGCAGCCGACGGCACGATCACCACGTTCGATTGGGATGGAGATTGGACATCCGCGAACGCCATCAACGACAAAGGCGTGACCACGGGGTATTATTCCGAGTCCACCAACACTTTCGGCTTCATCCGGTCCGCCCGCGGGAAGATCACATCGTTCAGTCTCGCAGGCGCGCGCGGAGGTCCCACGCCGACTGCGATAAACGCCGGAGGCACGGTCGCGGGAGGCTGGCCCGACAACGGCAATGTCGATCATGGCTTCGTGCGGACGGCGGACGGCACCATCACGTCCTTCGATCCCGCGGGTTCGTTTCAGACCGAGGTCGCGGCCATCAACAAGTCGGGCGCGATCGCCGGATACTTCGAGGACGGCACGGGTGGTCACGGCTATGTCCGGGCGCCCGATGGGACGTTCACGACCATCGACGCTCCCGGGTTCTCCTACGCCAACGCATTCGGCATCAACCGCAGGGGCATGGTCACCGGCTACTGCACCGGCGCCGACAGCGTCGGCGTCGGCTTCGTCTATCGCCCCAACGGAAAGGTCGCGACGTTCCGCATGCGAGGCGCCGGGAACCAGCGGTATCAAGGCACCTACCCTGTCGGGATCAACGACGGCGACATGGTCGCCGGGTACTACATCGACGGCGACAACATCATGCACGGCTTCCTGAGGACGCGCTGAAGCGAAAAAAGGCCGGACGGTTTCCCATCCGGCCTTTTTCATTCCGTCAGACCGTCGTTAGGCCGCCTTGGCGGAGCCTTCGATGGTCTTGAGCTCCGGCGCCGCGGGCGCGTTGATCGCGATGCGGCGGGGCTTCTTCTCTTCCGGCACGATGCGCTCCAGGTCGACATGGAGCAGGCCGTTCTCGAGCCGGGCGCCCTTCACCTCGACGTGCTCGGCGAGCTGGAAGCGGCGCTCGAAGGCGCGGCCGGCGATGCCGTGATGGAGATAGGACTGCTTGTCCGCGTCCTCGCGCTTGCCGGTGACCGACAAGACGCCGTCGCGCACCTCGACGTTCAGATCCTTCTCGCCGAAGCCGGCGACCGCGACGCTGATGCGGTACTTGGATTCGTCGGTGCGCTCGATGTTGTACGGGGGATAGCCCTGGCTCGTGTCCGCGACCTGATCGAGCATGTCGAACATGCGGTCAAAACCGACGGTCGAGCGGAAGAGCGGGGAGAAGTCGAAACTGCGCATGGTCAAACCTCCTAAAAGCGTTTGGTTGAGGCCCTTCCCTGCCGGGCAAGGGCCGTTCTCAAGGCCCGGACGCCATCTGGCCGCCCGGACATTCCCTAGGTAGGAAGCGGGTTTTGACGTTTCAAGAGGCCCTGCTCCCCCCTCATTTTTTCAGCTTGAACAGCACGCCATTGTTGTTCGCGCCGCCGAACGACGCCGTGCCGTAGAACGGCCCGTTGGGGTTGACGATGAAGAGGCCGCCCTGCGGCGATCCGCCGGGCGTCGAGGCATCGCCGAAGGACACAAGCCGCGTGAATACCGTGTGTTTGGCGCCGCTGAGGCGCCAGACCGTGCCCACATTCATGTCGCCGCCAAAGCCGGCCACGCCGTAGATGAGGCCGATGCTGTCCTGCACCAGGCCTCCGCGCGGATGCGCGCCGTCGACGCAATTCCCGCCATCGACGCAGAAATCGTGGAGGACGAAGAGCTTCGACTTGGCGCCGTTGGGAACGAGCTTGAAGACGACGCCGAAGCCTTGGCTGCCTCCATCGTCCGTCACGCCGTAGACGTTGAGATCGATGTCGGTGAGGAGCGGCCCGACCGGATTGTTTCCGTCGGCGCAGCTCGTCTCGGCGCAGAAATTGTGCAGCACGCCATAGGTCCAACTGCCGCCGCCCTGTGTCATCTCGAAGAGCACGCCGGAGGAATGCTTGCCGCCCTGCCCCGTCCCGCCGAAGACATTGCCCGCGCCATCGACGACCACGCCGTATAGCGGCGCCTTGCCGTCGCTGCAGGACGCGTCCTGGCAGAAATCGTGGATCACCTGCTCGGTCCAATTTCCGCCGCCGGGCGTCAGCGCGAAAACGACGCCGAGATTGGCCGCGCCGCCCGCGGACGTCGTGCCGTAGAGCGGCACGATGCCGTTATAGGCGGACCCGCCCGACATGCCGGGATAGCCGAGCGTCACGTCGTAGGGCGTGGCGCCGTCGGCGCAGTTCGCCTGCGAGCAGAACTTGTAGAGCACCTTGTAGGTCCAGGTGCCGGCGCCCTTGACGAGCTCGAACACGACGCCGTCGTCGCCGCTGCCGCCGGCCTTGGTCGTACCGTAGAGATTGCCGCTGGAATCGATGATCAGCCCGGCCTGCGGATCCCTGCCGTCGGCGCAATTCTTCTTCGAGCAGAAGCTGTAGAGCCGGGTGAAGCTCTTGTGCCCGCCCGCCAAGGACATCTGGTAGATTGTCCCATCATTGTTGTCGCCGCCCAGCGGCGTGGTTCCGAACCAATTGTCCGCGCCGTCGGTCACCGGCGGCGACCAGGGCTGGGCTCCGTCGGTGCAGTGCCGCTTGCCGCAGAAATCGTGGACAACCGAGTACGTCACTGCTTGCGCGCTGCCGCAGACCGCGAGGCCCAGCGCGAGTGCGAAAAGAAAAACCCTGTTCATCGTGATCCCCCGTTTCAAGGCGTGTACTGGAAGGCGGTGCCCTCATTGTTCGGACCGCCGCTGTCCGCGGCGCCGAACAGGGCGCCCGTGGCATCCAGCGTCAGCGAGACCGGCCCCGTGCCGGTCGTGTCGGTGCCGCCGAAACTCACCAGCGTCGTGAAGCGCGAGAATTTCGGTCCGTCGAGACGGAACAGCGTGCCGCTGTCGTTCGCGCCGCCCGCCTCCGTCGCGCCGTAGAGATTTCCCGCTCCGTCGAGCGCGAGCGAAGCCAGGCTCACGGACCCGTCGGCGCAGCCGGTCTGCTGGCAGAAGGTGTAGAGGACCGAGTGATGCGACTTGGCGCCGTTCGGCACGAGCTGGAAGACGACTCCGTTGCTGTTCGTTCCCCCGCTCGTGGTCGTGCCGTAGAGCGTGCCCGTCCCGTCCAGGATCATCGCGCTCTCCGGCGCCGCGCCGTCCGCGCAACCGGACTGGTCGGCGCAGAAATGGTGCAGCGTCGTGAAGATCCATTTCTTGCCGCTCGGCGCGAGCTGCCAGAGCGTGCCCTTGGCGTATTTGCCGCCGCCCACCGTGGACCCGAAGAGATTGCCCGAGCCGTCGACCGCGACGCCGCCGACGGACACCGCGCCATCGGCGCAATTCTTCGCCTGGCAGAAGGAATGGATCACCGTCTCGGTCCACACGCCGTGGAGCGGGGCCAGGCTGAACACGACGCCTTCGCTCGCCGCGCCGCCGCTGGCCGTCGTGCCGTACAGCGGCGAGGTGCCGTCGTAAGGCACGCCCGACGCGGCGCCGCGATAGGTGAGCGACATATTGATGGGGGCAAAGCCGTCGGCGCAGCTCTTGGCCGAGCAGAAATCGTAGAGCTTGCGATAGGTCCAGCCCTTGCTGTCCTGCGACAGCTCGAACACGACACCGCCCGAGTTCTTCCCGCTGTTGCGGGCGATGCCGTAGAGGTTTGCGGAGGTGTCGATGACCAGATTGCCCTGCGGCGCGGCCCCGTCGGGGCAGCTCGACTTGGCGCAGAAGCTGTAGAGCACGCTCTGCTGCCATTTTCCGCTTGCCAGCGTCATCTGGTAGACCGTGCCGCCGCCGAAGCGTCCGCCGTCGACCGTCGTTCCGAAATAATCGCCCTTGCCGTCGCCCACCGGCGCGCCGAACGGCGCCGCGCCGTCCGGGCAGTTCGTCTTCGCGCAGAAGACGTGGATGTCGCGATAGCGGGCGGCATCGGCGCCGGTCGCCAGGACGAACGCCGCGAAAGCGAGCGCCGAGATGAGAAGCTTGTTCATGGTCGTCTCCATGATTTCGGATTTGGGCTTCAGGGCTTGATCTGGAAGAGCACGCCTTCCTTGTCCTTGCCGCCGCCGGTCGTCACGCCGAAGAGATTGCCGGAGCCGTCGACCGTCACGCTGGAATAGGGCATGGCGCCGTTCGTCCCTTTGAAGGCGATGATCGTGGTGAGCGTGGTGTGCTTGGTGCCCGAGAGCTGGAACACGGCGCCGTCGCTGAGCGTCTTGTTGCCGCCGGCGGTGGTCGTCCCGAACAAATTGCCGTGATTGTCGAGCATGAGCCCGGCAGGCCCGGGGTTCTGGCCGTCGAGGCACATACCGACCGTGCAGAAGCTGTGGAGCGATGCGAACTTGCCGCCTGCGGACACTTCGTACGCGGCGCCCCCGTTGAGCAGGCCGCCGTTGAATGTCGTGCCGTAGACATTGCCGTCGGCATCGACCGCGGGCGGCGACAACGGACCGTCGCCGTCGGTGCAGGTGCCGGCGCCGTCCACGTCCTCGCAGAAGGCGTGCAGCAGATTGAACTTCCAACGCGTGCCGTTGAAGCTCAGCTTGTAGATCGTGCCGCCGTGATCGGCGTTCTGAAACTCGCCGCCGGCCTCCAGCGCGCCGTAGAGATTGCCGGAGCCGTCGACCGTCACGCCCGTGTCGGCCAGAGCGCCGTCGTTGCAATTCGCAAGCGAGCAGAAGTCGTAGATGTCCTTGTAGGTCCAGCCTTTGCCCTTGGGCGTGAACGAGAAGGCCACGCCGAACTGCCCAACGCTGCTCGCGCCGCCCAGGAACGTCGTGCCGTAGAGCGGCGAGGTGCCGTCATAGGGCGTGCCCGACGACTGCCCCTGATAGGCGAGCGTCATATATCCCGGCGTCGCGCCGTCGACGCAGTTCGCGGCCGAGCAGAAATCGTGGATATCAGTGAACAGGTATTTCGAACCGTGCGGAGCGAGCTTGAAGAGCATGCCCTTGGCGTTCGCGCCGCCGCCGGTGGCCGCGCCGTAGAGATTGCCGTTCATGTCGATGACCAGGCCGCCATAGGGCTGGGCGCCGTCGGCGCAATTGTTCTTGGCGCAGAAGCTGTAGATGCGGGTGACGTCCCAGCGCGTGCCGTCGAAATGCGCCTTGAAGACGGTGCCCTCGTTCATATCCCCGCCCTGCTGCGTCGTGCCGTAATAGTTGCCGGCGCCGTCGCTCACCAGCGGCGAGGACGGCAGGCCGCCGTCGGTGCAATCGGTCTTGGCGCAGAAGGAATGCAGCACCGTGATCGTCGCGGCCGCGTGGGCCTGGCCGGCGAAAGCGGCGCCCGCGAGCGCCAGGGCGGCAGTGATGGTCAGCAGCTTGTTCATGGGTCCCTCCCAGGGTTCGTTTCCGGGCGGGGCTTTTGGTCTGATCCGCGCCGTGCGCCCAGTTGCATCGGCGGGCGGCGGACTGTGCAACGGTGCATGCAACCGTTGCATTTCAGCGCAAACATGCGATCCTGGCGGCAGAATTTGAGGCGCGGTGGGGACGTGGCGGGCTCGGATTTCGGCGCGAAGCTCAACCTGGTGCTGAAGGCCTTTTCGATGAGCCGCGGCCGGCTGGCGGCGGAGCTCAAGGTCGACAAATCCCTGGTCGGGCGCTGGGCGGCGGGCACGGTGACGCCGTCCGCGCACAATTTCGCGGCGCTCACCGCGCTGGTCGCCAAGCGCCATCCCCGCTTCACCATGCTCGATTGGGAGCTGCCGCTGGTGGCGCTGGCCGAGCGTCTGGGAGTCGATGCCAGCGTGGCGGTGAAGGACGCGGCCGCGCCGGGGTTCACCGCGATCGATTTCCCAGCGCGCCTCATCGAGACCGCGCGCAACGAGACGGCCCGGCGCGGTCACGGCTTCGAAGGCATCTGGAACGCCAAGCGCCTCGCCTTCACGCGGATGGGCGAGTTCGTCCGCGACGTGATCATGATCCGCAAGCAGGACGGCATCCTGCACATGCGCTGGGGCAACTCGGCCTATGAGTGCCGCGGGCCGCTGCTGCAGCTCGCGGGTCAGCTCCACGGCATCCTCATCGACGAGAGCGACGACTCGATCCTGTTCTGCCTTCTCAACGGCGTGAACATGCCGCAGGTCGAGGTGATGGACGGCATCTTCATGGCCATCGCCAAGGACGGCCCGCAGACGCCGTGCGGGGCCGCCTGCCTGCTCGAGCGCGAATGCAACCTGGTGGGCGATGTGGCCGAGGACGACCGGCGCTACGAAGAGCTCAAGAGCGCCGCGTTCCTGTGGGACCGCACGCACATCACGCCGGAGGAATACACCCATCTCGTGCGCGAGATCGGGCCCAAGGCCTATGCGGCGGGCGGCGACCTCTTCCTGCGCTCGCCCCTGGCGCGCTCCCTGTCGCGCGGCGGCAGGCAGACCGACATGCCGGTGAAGGTGACGGTGTGAGAAACCACCCTCCCCTTGAGGGAGGGTCGACAATTTGCAGAGCGCAGCGAAGCAAATTTCGGGGAGGGGTAATCGTCCTGCTCACCCCTCCCCGAAAAACGCTTCGCATTTTTCGACCCTCCCTCAAGGGGAGGGTTGTACTCACTCCTCCTCCACGCTCAGCCCTTCCGCCGCGAGCTTGTCGAGCATTCCGTTCTCGCGCAGCAGCTCGCCCAGCGAAACAACCATCACCGTCGTCCCAGGTTTCGCCAGCGCGCCGTTCAGCGCGTTCATGGAATCGTTCACCGCGCGCTTGAAGAGATCGGCGAAGCTCGGCACCGCCTGGATGCAGCTTTCGAAGCGGCGCTCGGAATAGTTGGCCTCGATGCCGGCGAGATCGCCTTTCGCCCAGGCCTGTGCCGCCGGCACGGCATGGGCGCTGAGCGCGTCGGCGTCGTCGAGCGAGGCCGCAAGGCACATCTCATTCGCGGTCGCGGACATGTTCGGAAGCTGCTTGAGCATCGGGATCGCCTCATACTGCGCGATCGGCTTCACCGGCACGTTCAGCGAGCGCGCGATGCGCTTGAGGCCCGCTTGCGGCTCGTCATAGACGAGACCGCGCGCCTCGAAGAAGTCGCCCTCGTAGCGCAGCCCTGCCAGCGGCACGCGCAGGCCCGCATAGCGGTCCGCATCGCGGTGGATCTTCTCGCGCGCCGCCACGAACCGCGCGCGCAAGGACGCCGGCAATGTCGATTCCATCGGGGTGTCGGACGGCAGATAGACCTTGTCCGAGTTCCAGGCGAGGAACCACAGCCCCTCGACGATGCCGACCGACGCCTGCGGCGGCAGCAGCAATTGCCGCGCGCCCTTGAGCGCGTCATGGACGGCTGAGCCGTCCCATTCGAGCTTCTCCGGCACCGGCTCGACGATGCCCAGAAGCACCACCGTCGCGTCGCCCTTCTTCACCCGCCACATCAGGGGGCCGGAGCGGTGCGCGGTGACCACGACGGTCTCGATGCCCTTGGACCAGTCCGCGACCGGGGGCGCGTCCGCGGCCGCGAGCAGCGGCACGCAGGACAGCGCCAGGACGAGGCGCCGCCCTACCACCAGCGCAGATGACTGAAGCCTGCCGCCCACAACAGCGCCATGATGCCATAGGTGATGAGATCGACTTGCCATGCCGCCAGGTCGAGGCCGGTGACGTTCTTGATCAGCGTCTTCAGCCACGCACCTTCCTCGGCGTTCTGCACCGAGCGCCAGGTGCCGTAGCGCAGCCAGGACTCGATGTTGTTGAGGATGCAGGAGTTCCTGTTTATCTGCCAATGCGCCGCGACCGCCGGCAGGAACGCGAGATAGAAATAGAGCGTCGCGTGCACCGGGATCGCCCAACCCGCGACGATGTAGATCATGATCGCGAAATGCAGGTAGAAACAGAAATTGCCCAGCGCGTCGCGCTTCTCGTCGGGCGAGGGCGCTGCCGTGGCGAGCGCCGGTGTGTCGTCTTCGGGCGCCAGGCTCATGCCTCTCCCCAGTGGCTCCCGCCCTGTTTAGCAGGATTGTCACATTCCTCCTATGCAGAAGGGGCGGAATTAAGGATATAAGGAGGCAGAACACACGAAGGGAAGGAACCGCCATGGCCTCGCCGCAAGTGCAAGAGATCATCACCCAGATGGGAACCGCGATCGGCGACAATTCCGGGCTGGGCGGAACGCTCAAATTCGATTTCGGCGAGCCGGGCTCGGTCCTGATCGACGGCAAGTCGACCCCCAACACGGTGAGCGACGGCGACGGCAAGAACGCCGACTGCACCATCTCGGTCAGCCTCGACACCTTCGAGAAGATGGTCAAAGGCGAGCTCGACGGCACCAGCGCCTTCATGCAGGGCAAGCTGCGCGTCGCCGGCGACATGGGCTTGGCGATGAAGCTCAGCCCCATCCTTCAGAAGGCGCGGGGATAAGCGAATAGGGAGTAGCGAATGGCGAATAGGGCCTATTCGCTACTCGCCATTCGCTATTCGCCATGTCGCTCACCTTTCAACCCCGCTTCATCCAGGCCTGCGACGGCCGGCGCCTGCGTTGCGCCGTGTTCGGCGCGCAGCCGCAGACGCGCGGTGTGTGCGTGCTGCTCGGCGGGCAGACCGAGTTCATCGAGAAATACGACGAGGTCATCGGCGAACTGAACGCGCGCGGCTTCACGGTCGCGACGTTCGACTGGCGCGGCCAGGGCGGATCGGAGCGCGGCCAGAAGAATCCTCTCCCCGCGCATGTGCGCGACTTCGCCGAATATGACGACGACCTGACGAGCTTCCTCGATCAGGTCGTCCGCCCGATCTCGGACGGACCACCCTTCGCGCTCGCCCATTCGATGGGTGCCCACATCCTGCTGCGCACGCTGCACGACAGGCCCGGCGCCATCCGCGCCGCGGTCACGACCGCGCCGATGATCGAGTTCTCCGCGCGCGGCTATCCGCCGTGGCTGGCGCGCGCGGTGAGCGGGCTCTACAACGCGCTCGGCCGCGGCGACGATTTCGCCTGGGGCATGGCGGAACGCGATCCCTTCCTCATCACCTTCGACACGCAGCTCGTGACCTCGGACCGCGAACGTTTCGCGCGCGCGCAGAAATTCCTGAGCGACCATCCCGACCTGCGCCTCGCCGGCCCGTCCTGGGGCTGGCTTCAGGCGGCCTACCGCTCCATGGCGCGCATGGCGGAGCCGGGCTACGCCGAAGCGATAGAGACGCCGACACTCGTCTGCGGCCCCGGCAAGGACCGCATCTGCGTGACGAGCGCGACGCGCGAATTCGCGCATCGCATGCCGCATAGCGAATACCTCGATCTCCCCGACAGCGAGCACGAGATCCTGATGGAGGACGACTCCATCCGCGCGAGATTCTGGGGGGCGTTCGACGCGTTTGCGGCGTTGTAGCACGCGCTCGCCCGTTCAAGTGGCGCGCGCGCACGTTTTCCGATAGCGTAATGGCAACTTCGCCTCTTAGGAGAAACCCCATGCGCACGGCTCTGACGGCATTCCTGCTGCTCGCGGCGGCACCCGCGCTCGCCGAACCCGCCATCACCATGTTCGACGTGCCCGGCGCGACCCTTACTTCGGTGAGCTCAGTCAGCCAATCCGGCGTCGTCGCGGGCAATTACGACGCCTCCGGTCCTTGCGGCGAGGGTTGCGGCTTCGTCAGGACGCCCGACGGGACAATAACGACCTTTTCCATTTCCGGCGCCGACGGCATCGACGTCACCGGCGTCAACGACAGCGGAGCCGTCACCGGCTTCTACTTCCAGGGCAGCCAGGTCATCGGCTTCGTCCGAACGGCGGACGGCACGGTCACGGAGATCCGGCGCGGCCACAAGCGGGTCACCGCCGAGGACATCAACCAATCCGGCATCGTCTCCGGCGAGATGGGGGACTCCAAGGGCTTCGTGCGCATGCCGGACGGCACGGTGACACCGTTCAAATCAAACCGCTGCAGCGCCATCGAAACGTTCGGCATCAACACGGCCGGCGCCGTCGTCGGGGAATGCGACGGCGAGAGCAGCTCCTATGGCTTCCTCCGCCAGCCCGACGGGACGATGAGCCTCATCCGGCCGCCCGGCATCGACGCCGGCGCCTTCGCGCTCGACGACGACGGCTCCGTCGCGGGGTACTACTTCAAGAGGCACGGTTCCGCCACCGATGGCTATGTCCGCGATCCCGATGGGACGCTGCACACGTTCCGCTTCCCCCGCAATTTCGGCTCTTTCGGCCTCACGGGCCTCGCGACGGTGAACGGCGACCGGCGGATGGTAGGGGACGCCGTGACATTCCCGGGCGGGCTCTGGCATGGCTGGATCCGTCACGACGACGGAACGATCGAGCTCTTCGACGCCGGCGAGGGAACCGTGGCGAACACCGGCACCTTCGTCGCCGGCATCGTTGCCTCCGGGCTGATCGCAGGCAATTTTGTGGACGACAACAAGGTCGTGCACGGCTATATCCGCACGCCTTGAAAGCTGCGTTCAGCGCGAAGCTCGCCTGACAACGCGAATAGCGGGTACCGCGCGCACCTTTAAATGCATGCGAATGTCCAACTCAGCCCGTAATTGTCATGGCCGGTCTCTAAGGTTTGGGAGCAGCGCCAGCTCTATGAATCCGCTCCGATGGTGCTCAACTTCAATGACAGCAATTTCCATCGCGTGACCTTCAAATCCTCCGTGAACGTCACCCCGAAAAAGAAATACGTCGTGTTCGCGACCGTCGACAAGGATTACACCGCCTGCCAGGACAACCCTTTCACGATGAAGTGGGGCGCCGTGCCCGACGCAACCTATGCAAAGGGAACGTTCGTCTATCTGGACGATGTCGGGGACTTGACGGAGTGGACGACCGTGAGCTGGAGCACGGACAACGCGGATCTGGCGTTCACAGCGTCCGTGCCGCACTAGGCCGCGCGGCTGACGTTTTATCCCGCCAGCAGTTTCAGCACCGCGTCGTGCACGCGCCCGTCGCCGCTGGCGACACATTGGCCGCCTTCGCTGCAGTCGCCGCCCTGCCAGTTCGTGATGATGCCGCCCGCGCCTTCGATCAGCGGGATCAGCGCGGCCACGTCCCAGCGGTGGAAATGCGATTCCACGATGACGTCGCAGAAGCCCATCGCGAGCAGGCCGAAGATGTAGCAGTCGCCGCCGAAGCGGCTCATCTTGACCGCGCTCGAGACCCTGCGGAACGCGGCGCGCTCTTCCGCCTCGAAATAGGCATAAGGATGCGTGCAGCACAGGATCGCGTCATTTAGACTCGCGCATTCGCGCACGTGAAGCGGCGTTGTCTTATCTCTCCCGCGCAGCGATGCGGTTCCGTTCACGCCGACGAAGCGCTCGCCCAGCACCGGTTGGTCGACGATGCCGAGCACGGGCCGGCGGCCTTCCTCGAGCGCGATCAGCGAGCCCCATTCGTGGCGGCCGTTGATGAAGGCGCGCGTGCCGTCCACCGGATCGAGCACCCAGCGCCGCCCGCTCTTGCCTTCCTTCTCGCCGAACTCCTCGCCGAGGATGCCGTCGTCGGGGCGCTCGCGGTCGATGACGGCGCGGATCGCGCGCTCGGCCTCGCGGTCGGCGGCGGTCACCGGATCGAAGATGTCGCCCTTCGCAGCACCCTTGTCGTCGACGTCGAGACGCACGCGGAAATAGGGGCGGATGACCGCGCCGGCGGCATCGGCGAGCTTGTGGGCGAAGGCGATGGTTTCGGCGTCGATCATGTATAATGTCCGCATTCGCTACTGATGAGGTCATGCCATGAAAAGCGTCGTCGTAACAGGCTCGTCCACCGGCATCGGCTGGGGCGCCGCGAAGGTCCTGATCGAGAACGGCTTGCGGGTCTTCGGCTCGGTGCGCAAACAGGCCGACGGCGACCGGCTGAAGGCCGAGTTCGGCGACAATTTCGTGCCGCTGCTCTTCGACGTGACCGACGCGGCGGCGGTGAACGCGGCTGCCGAGAAAGTGTCGGCCGCGCTTGGGCACGAGACGCTGGCCGGCCTCGTCAACAATGCCGGCATCGCGGTCGCTGGGCCCCTGCTCTATCTCAAGATCGACGAGCTGCGCCACCAGCTCGAGGTCAACGTCGTGGGTCAGCTCATCGTCACCCAGGCCTTCGCGCCGCTGCTCGGCGTGGACAAGACCCGCAAGGGCGCCCCGGGAAGGATCGTCATGATCTCCTCGGTCGGCGGCAAGAACGCCAACCCGTTCGTGGGTCCGTACAACGCGTCGAAATTCGCGCTCGAGGGGTTGTCGGAGTCGCTGCGCCGCGAGCTGATGCTGTTCGGCATCGACGTGATCATCGTGGCGCCCGGCGCCGTCGCCACGCCGATCTGGAACAAGGCCGACGAGATCGACGTCAACCAATACGCCAACACGCCCTATATCGACCAGCTCAAGCGCATCAGGAGCTACATGCTGGAGCGCGGCGCCAAGGGCCTCAAGCCCGAGGAGCTCGGCAAGGCGATCCACAAGGCGCTCACCATCGCGCATCCGAAGACGCGCTATTCCGTCTCGCCCGACCGCGTGCAGGACACGATGGTCAACATCCTCCCCAAGCGCCTCGTCGACCGCATGATCGGCGGCAGGCTGGGGCTGATGCCGCAGAAGTAGCGGGCACGGGCTTGCCACAAAGTCCGCTTTTAAGCTACGGTTACCCCTGGTATGCAGCCAGAGCGCTCGTGCGTATGTACGCTTGTAAGTACATGGTTGAGAGACTAGGATGGCGGAAACGACCCGGTTCGAGTGGGATCCGCGAAAAGCGGAGGCGAACCGTCGCAAGCATGGCTTGACGTTCGAGGAAGTCGTAAGCGTATTCCGTGATCCGTTCAGGCAACAGGACATCGAAGGTGACGAGCATGGAGAAACCCGCTGGCGTGCGACCGGTGAAATCAACGGGAAGCTATACGTCGTTTCCTACACCACCTACGAAGAAGGCGAAGAAGAAGTCTACCGTATCATCACGGCGCGCAGGGCCACGCCTCGTGAGCGTAAGGCTTTCGGAGATTCCTGAACTCACGCCGGAGCAGAAGAAGCGGCTCGACGCGCTCGCCGCACTCCCGGATGACCAAATCGATACCAGCGACTTGCCCGAGCTACCCAATATGGAATGGCGTCCCAGGACGGTCTATGTCGGCCTCATGCCCGGTCCCGGCAGGAAGAAAAGCGTCACCATCCGCCTCGACGAAGACGTGGTGAAGTGGTTCAAACGCCAAGGCAAAGGCTGGCAGACCAAGATGAACTGGGTGCTGCGGCTCTATTTCGCGAGCCATCGCAAGACGGGTGTAAAGGTCGGCCGCCCCTGACTACTCCACCGCCGCTCTCGACGTGCGTTTGCGGTCGTGGGGGGAGAGTTCGCGTTTGCGGATGCGGATCGACTGCGGCGTCACTTCCACCAGCTCGTCGTCCTCGATATAGGCGATGGCCTGCTCCAAGGTCATCGGCACGATCGGCGTCAGGCGCACCGCCTCGTCCTTCGAGGACGCGCGGATGTTGGTGAGCTGCTTGGCCTTCAAGGGGTTGACCTCGAGGTCGTTGTCCTTGGCGTTCTGGCCGATGACCATGCCCTGATAGACCTTGGTCCCGGGCATGACGAAGAGCTTGCCGCGTTCCTCCAGGTACCAAAGCGCATAGGCGACCGCCTCGCCGTCCCCGGTCGAGATCAGGACGCCGTTGGTGCGGCTCGGGATCGCCCCCTTATGCGGCGCGTAGCTATGGAACATGCGGTTGATGACGCCGGTGCCGCGCGTGTCGGTCAGGAACTCGCCGTGATAACCGATGAGGCCGCGCGACGGCGCCAGGAACGTGATCCGCGTCTTGCCCGCGCCCGTCGGGCGCATGTCGGTCATCTCGCCCTTGCGGATCGAGATCTTCTCGATGACGATGCCGGTATAGGGATCGTCGACGTCGATGGTGACTTCCTCCATCGGCTCCAGCCGCTCGCCCTTCGGGCCCTGCTGGAACAGCACGCGCGGGCGGCTGATGGAAACCTCGAAGCCTTCGCGGCGCATCGTCTCGATCAGCACGCCGAGCTGGAGCTCGCCGCGGCCGGCGACCTCGAACGCGCCGTCGCCCGTCTCGCTGACCTTGATCGCGACATTGCCCTCGGCCTCGCGGAAGAGACGCTCGCGGATCACGCGCGACTGGACCTTGTCGCCCTCGCGGCCGGCGAGCGGGGAATCGTTCACCGACACCGTCATCGCGAGCGTCGGCGGATCGATCGGATTGGCGTGGATCGCCTCGCTCACGCTCATGTCGCAGAGCGTGTCGGCGACGGTTGCGATCTGAAGCCCCGCGATGGCGATGATGTCGCCCGCTTCGGCCCGCGCCACCGGCACGCGCGCCAGCCCGCGGAACGCGAGCAGCTTTGTCACGCGCGCGCGCTCGATCTCCTTGCCGTCATTGTTCAGCACCTTGATGACGCGGTTGACGGTCATCGCACCGGTCTCGATGCGCCCCGTCAGGATGCGGCCGAGATAGGGATCGGCCTCCAGCGTCGTCACCAGCATGGTGAAGGCAAACTCGTCGCCGGCGAATGCCATCGGCTTGGGCGCCGGCACGTCCGCGACGACGAGTTCGAACAGCGGATCCAGATTCTTGTGCTCGTCCTCCAGTTCCTTGACCGCCCAGCCGTTGCGGCCCGAAGCATAGAGATAGTGGAAGTTGAGCTGGTCGTCGTTGGCGTCCAGCGCCAGGAACAGGTCGAAGATGCTTTCCAGCGTCTCTTTCGGCTGCGCGTCGTGGCGGTCGATCTTGTTGATGACGACGATGGGCTTCAGCCCAAGCTTCAGCGCCTTGGAGAGCACGAACTTGGTCTGCGGCATCACCGACTCGGCCGCGTCGACGAGCAGCACCACGCCGTCGACCATGGAGAGGATGCGCTCGACCTCGCCGCCGAAATCGGCGTGGCCGGGCGTGTCGACGATGTTGATGCGCGTGCCCTGCCACTCGACGCTGGTGCATTTGGCCAGGATGGTGATGCCGCGCTCGCGCTCCAGGTCGTTGGAGTCCATCGCGCGCTCCTGCATGTGCTGGTTCTCGCGCACCGAGCCCGACTGCTTGAGGAGCTGGTCCACGAGCGTGGTCTTGCCATGGTCGACATGGGCTATGATGGCGATGTTGCGCAGATTCATGGGCTGAGGGACTCGGGTCGGGGAAGGGCGGCTTATATAGAGCGGGTCTGATGGCGGCAACCGCGCCGGGGATGGAAGGGGAATCGGGTCCTAAATGCCGGAAAACGGGGGGGAAAAGCGCGATCCGGCGGACGTCCGCGCGTTCCGGCGCGCCAAGAACATGCGGCTCAAGGCCGAGATGTTCGACTATCTGCGCAAGCTCGGCGCCGAAAGCGAGATCGCGGCCCTCCCCGGAAATGCCCCGGCTCCGATCCCGCGCCGGATCTGGATGTACTGGCACGACGGCTGGGACAAGGCGCCGGAGATCTGCCATCTCTGTCTGCGATCCTGGCGCCAGCGCAATCCCGGCTACGAGGTGCACGCGCTCGACGTCGCATCGCTCAAGACCGTGCTCGACGATCCGCCGAGACAGAAGGACATGTCGTTCGTCCGCGGCTATGCGAACCGCGTGCGGCTCAGGCTCTTGCGCACGCATGGCGGGGTGTGGGCGGACGCGACGAATTTCTGCTTGGGCGCCGTCGATCCCTGGATTCACGAGCGCGTCGCCCCCGCGGGGCTTTTCGCCTACACCCTTCCCAATGCCGAGCGGCTGATCGCGACCTGGTTCCTGGCGGCGGCGCCGCGCAGCGCCCTGATGGCGGCGTGGGAGCACATGATCACGCGCTATTTCGAGGCGATCGAGCGCGAAGGCCGCGGCGTGCACGGCTATTTCTTCATGCCCTACACCTTCGAATACGTCCTGTCCTCGCGGCCGGAGCTGGCCGCCCTTTGGGAACGGATGCCCAAGGTCCCGGTCGGCGACATCGGCAGGGTGGCGCTTGCCGCCAGTCTGGGCAACGAGGAGGGCACAAGCCCGCTGGGCGAACGCAAGCGCGCGACCATCGAGGAGCTCCTGGCCGCGACGCCGATGCAGAAGCTGACCTGGAAGGGCCAGATGCGGGCCGGAACGGAGGCCGCCCGGCAGGTCCTGGATATCCTTAAGGAAAATCTGGCCGAAACCGCGGCTCCCTCCGGGCAGCCCTACCGTTAACGTTTTGCAATCGCGGCCTTTCTTCGTCGCGGCGCGTTGGAATCATGCATTTCGTTACAAAAAAGCCCCGCATGGGGCCAATATTTCGGAAATGCATGCTAGGAAAATGCCCGCCGGAGCCCGAATTAAGGGGCCTCCCAAGGATCCACGGAATGAATATCCGCCTTTCCAACGCGTTCGACTCCGGGACGGTGCAGCGCATCCCTGCGGCGGTCCGCAACCCGGACACGCGCCTGAGGCTGATCCTCAGCCTGCTCGGGATCGTGCTGCTCGTCGCCGCGGTCTGGCTGGCGAGCAAGCTGCTCTTCGGAGGCGGAGCCAAGGAACACGCCCAGCCGGCCCCGCCGGTGAAGGTGGCGATCGTGGGCCGGCAGGACGTGACCGTGACCGAGCACACGCTGGGCACCGTCGTCGCCAACGCGACGGTGCAGGTCACCGCCCGCGTCACCGGCCAGCTCATGACGGCGTCCTTCAAGGAAGGCGACATCGTCCGTGCCGGCCAAGTGCTGTTCCAGATCGATCCCCGACCCTATCAGGCCTCGCTGGAGCAGGCGCGCGCACAGCTCGCCAAGGACCAAGCGAGCCTCGTCAGCGCCGCCAACGACGAGAAGCGCTATAGCGCCCTGCTCGCGCAGGGAGCCGCGACCCAGCAGCAGGTCGACCAGGCGGTCGCCGCGGCGAAAGGTTTCGCGGCGACGGTGCAGTCCGACAGGGCCGCCATCGACATGGCCGCGCTCAATGTCGGCTACACCACGATCCGCTCGCCCATCGACGGCAAGACGGGCTCGATCATGATCCAGCCCGGCAACATGGTGACCACCGGCGGCGGCAGCAACACCAGCCCCACCGCCACCACGGCGGCGTCGGCCACGCCGTCGAGCAGCACGTCGGCGAGCAGCGGCACCAGCGCCAATCCCCTCGTCGTCATCACCCAGATCCAGCCGGTGAAGGTGTCGTTCTCGCTGGCGCAATCGGACCTGCCGCGCATCCAGCAGCGCTGGGCCCAGGGCCGGCTCATCGCCGCCATCGACCTGCACCTGCCGAACGGACAGCCTTTGCAGGCGAAAGTCGACTTCGTCGGCAACGAGGTGAGCAACACCACCGGCACGATCGAATTGCGCGCGACCTATCCCAACACCGACTCCAAGCTCGTGCCCGGACAGCTCGTCGACATGTCGGTCGATCTCGACACGCTCCAGCGCACGCTCGTCGTGCCGCATGACGCGGTGAACGCAGGTCCCGCGAGCTCCTATGTGTGGCTCGTCGACAAGCAGTCCAAGGCCAGGATACAGAACGTCGACGTGCTCAACGACGACGGCACGACCGTCGCCGTCAAGCCGATCAAGGGCCGGTTGAGCCCCGGCGACAAGGTCATCACCGATGGCCAGTTGCGTGTCGTGCCCGGCGGTCCGGTTGCGATCAAAAGCAATCTCGCGGGCAAGGGCGGCAACCAGAGCCAAGCTCCCGCGGGCGCGCAATGAACATCTCCGCACCGTTCATCAGCAAGCCGATCATGACGACGCTGCTGATGGCGGCGCTGCTCATCTTCGGCGCGTTCGGCTATTCCATGCTGCCCGTCAGCGAACTGCCCAACGTCGACTTCCCGACCATCCAGGTGTCGGCGAGCCTTCCCGGCGCCGATCCGCAGACCATGGCCTCGTCGGTCGCCACGCCTTTGGAGAGCCAGTTCTCCACCATCGCCGGCATCTCCTCGATGACGTCCTCGAGCGCGCAGGGCTCGACCAGCATCACCCTCCAGTTCGACCTGGACCGCGACATCGACGGCGCCGCGGGCGACGTGCAGACCGCGATCCAGGCCGCGGCGCGTCAGCTTCCCAGCAACCTCCCGAGCCCGCCGACGCTGCGCAAGGTGAACCCGTCGGATTCGCCGATCATCTATCTGGCGATGCAGTCGCCGACGATGCCGCTCTACCAGCTCGACAAATACGCCGAGAACCTGCTCGCCCGGCAGCTCTCCACACTGGCGGGCGTGGCGCAGGTCAACGTCTACGGCTCGCAGATCTACGCGGCGCGCGTGCAGGTCGATCCCTTCGCGCTTGCGGCGCGCGGCATCGGCATCAACCAAGTCGCGAGCGCGATCCAAAGCGCCAACGTCAACCAGGCGACCGGCCAGCTCAACGGCCCGACACAGGCGACGCTGATCCACACCAACGGCCAGCTCGAGGACGCGGCCGCATACAACCGCCAGATCATCGCCTATCAGAACGGCGCGCCGGTGCGCATCCAGGACGTCGGCCGGACGATCGACAGCGTCGAGAACAATCTCGTCGGCTCCTGGTACAACGGCCAGCACGCCATCGTGCTCGCGATCCAGCGCCAGCCCGGCTCCAACACCATCCAGATCGTCGATTCGATCAATCGCGTCATCCCGAAATTCCTGCTGAGCCTGCCGAAATCGGTCTCGCTCAACGTGATCTACGACCGCAGCCAGTCGATCCGCGGCTCGGTCGCCGACGTGCAGACGACGCTCGTGATCGCGGCCCTGCTCGTGATCATGGTGATCTTCCTTTTCCTGCGCACGCTGTCGGCGACCATCATCCCCTCGATCGCGCTGCCGCTCGCCGTGGTCGGCACCTTCGCCGGCATGGCGTTGCTCGGCTACAGCCTCGACAACCTCTCGCTCATGGCGCTGACGCTGTCGGTCGGCTTCGTCGTCGACGACGCGATCGTGATGCTCGAGAACATCATGCGCCATGTCGAGGACGGCGAGAAGCCGCTGGAAGCGGCGTACAAGGGCTCCGCCGAGATCGGGTTCACCATCCTTTCGATGACGGTCTCGCTGGCGGCGGTGTTCATCCCCATCGTCTTCATGGGCGGCATCGTGGGGCGGCTGCTGCACGAGTTCGCCGTGACCATCATCCTGGCCATCGTCGTCTCCGGTGTGGTCTCGGTGACGCTGACGCCGATGCTGTGCGCGCGCTTCATCAAGCCCGGCAAGAGCAGCCATCACGGCAAGTTCTACGAAGTGTCGGAAAACACCTTCAAGAGGGTCGAGCAGGGCTACGAGCGTTCGCTGCATTGGAGCCTCGAGCGCCGCGGCCTGATCATGGGCGTGTTCGTGGCGAGCCTGGTGATGACCGTGGTGATGTTCATGTATTCGCGCACGGATTTCATCCCGAGCACCGACACCGGCCAGATCCGCGCCTCGACCGAAGCCTCGGACCGCACCTCCTTCGCCAAGATGACGGCCTACCAGCAGCAAGCAGCAAGCATCGCGGCCCAGGACAAGAACGTGCAAGGCGTGATGTCGTTCGTGGGCGGCGGCGGCTCGCGCTCGGGCTCGAACACGGGCACGATGCTGTTCAAGCTGAAGCCGCGCTCGGACCGCGGCCTGTCGGCCGACCAGATCATCCAGGAGCTCAGGCCCAAGCTCTCGGTGATCCCCGGCCTCAAGCTGTATATGCAGAACCCGCCCGCCATTCCGATCGGCGGCATCCAGTCGAAGTCGCAGTATCAGTACACGCTGCAGGACCTCGACCAGAACGAGCTGCAGGCCTACGCCGTGCAGCTTCAGCAGGCTCTGTCGAGCACCAAGGGCTTTCTCGACGTCAACAGCGACCTGGACGTCTCGGCACCGGCGGTGAATGTCGACATCAAACGCGACGCCGCCGCCGCGTTCGGGGTCTCGCCGGCAACGATAGAGACGGCGCTGGGCGCGGCCTTCGGCGGCGAGCAGGTCTCGACCATCTACGGCACCTCCAACCAGTACTGGGTGATGCTGGAGCTGATGCCGCAATACCAGCAGCGCGCGCTCGACCTTTCCAGGCTCTACGTCACGGGCACGAACAACCAGCTCGTGCCGCTCTCCGCGGTGACGAAGATGCACAACGGCGTCGAGGCGCTCAGCGTCAACCATCTGGGCC
The DNA here is from genome assembly GCA_021325375.1 of Alphaproteobacteria bacterium. GTDB lineage: Bacteria > Pseudomonadota > Alphaproteobacteria > Micropepsales > Micropepsaceae > Rhizomicrobium. Next base: position 45,523 of record JAJPHG010000042.1, read on the forward strand.
AGCTCCCCGCGGTGACGCTGTCCTTCAACCTGGCGCCCGGCGTGGCGCTCAGCGACGCGGTGACGGCGATCGGCAAGGTGCAGCAGCAGCTTGGCGCGCCCGCGGGCGTATCGGCGAGCTTCCAGGGCACGGCGCAGGCGTTCCAGAGCTCGATGAGCAACATGGGCGTGCTGCTCGCGATCGCCATCATCACCGTCTACATCATCCTGGGCATCCTCTACGAGAGCTTCATCCATCCGCTGACGATCCTGTCGGGGCTGCCTTCGGCCGCGGTCGGCGCGCTGATCACGCTGTGGCTGTTCGGCATTCCGCTCAGCCTCTATGCCTTCGTGGGCATGATCATGCTGATCGGCATCGTCAAGAAGAACGCGATCATGATGATCGACTTCGCCTTGCAGCGTGAGCGCGGCGAGGGCGTGCCGCCCGAGAAGGCGATCTTCGAGGCGGCGGTGATCCGCTTCCGTCCGATCATGATGACGACGATGGCGGCCCTGATGGGCACGCTTCCCATCGCCATCGGCTGGGGCGAGGGCGGCGAGGCGCGCCAGCCGCTGGGCCTGGCGGTGGTGGGTGGATTGCTGCTGTCGCAGCTCCTGACCCTCTACATCACGCCGGTGATCTATATCGGCCTCGACAATCTCGGCAGCCGCCTCTCTGGCGCGCGCGGACACGGCGCAGCGCAGCAGCCTTCCGCAGCGGAGTAGTTCCAACTGCTTGGCGCCGAATGGGGCAATCACGCTTCAATTCGACGGCGCGGCTTGGGGCTTATACCCCTCGTCTCCGGGACCGAAGCATCTGTAGCCGGAATAGACGGCGAAATGCTGGCCGTGATCTTCCGCCATCGGGGAGAGTTGCGCCTGCTTGCCCTGCTTTTTGCACGCCTTCTGTGCCGCGATCGGATCATGTCGCGCGGCGAAAGCCTCGTCCTTATCGCGGTCCGCGCCGGCGCAGCCGGCCGCCGGCATGGCGATCAGAAGGATGAGCAGGAGCTTTCGCATATTTCCTCCCGCGCACTCTAATCCTTCGCGCTCAACCGGTTCACATCCGCGAGTTCGTCCGCGGTCAGCTCCCACGCGGCCGCCTTGACGTTGGCCTCGACCTGCTCCGGCCGCGTGGCGCCGGCGATGACGCTGGCGAGCACGGGATGGGCGAGCAGCCAGGCGAAGGCGAGCTCGAGCAGGCTTTTGTCCCGCGCCTCGCAGAACGCACGCAGCCGCTCGACGATCGCCCAGTTCTCCTCGTTCATGTAGCGGTCGGAGAAGCGCTGCATGCGGCCGAAGCGCGTGTTCGCGGGGATCTCGCTTCCGCGCGCGTATTTGCCGGTGAGCAGGCCGCTGGCGAGCGGGAAATAGGGGAGCAGCGACATGCGGCTCTCTTCGAGCGCGGGCATCAGCGCCTTTTCCGCGCCGCGCACGACGAGGCTGTACTCGTCCTGCGCCGTGACGAAAGGCGTGAGACCCTTGTCGCGCGCGAGCGCGGCCGCGTCGCGCACGCCTTGCGGGGCCAAGTTCGAGCAGCCGATCGCGCGCACCTTGCCCGCTTTCACCAGATCGTCGAGGGCGCGCAGCGTCTCTTCCATCGGCGTCTTCGCATCGGGCGTGTGGAGCTGGTAGAGATCGATCCAATCGGTCTTGAGCCGCTTCAGGCTCGCCTCCACCGCGTCCATGATGTAGCTACGGCCGGCGCGCGCCTTCGAGGCGTCGTCGTCCATCGCCATGCCGAACTTGGTGGCGAGCACGATGTCCTTGCGGCGAGGTCCCAAGATCTCGCCGAGCTGCGTCTCCGAGCCGCCGCGATTGCCGTAGATGTCGGCGGTGTCGAGCAGCGTCACGCCGAGATCGAGCGCGCGGCCGACGACCTTGCGCGACGACTCGACGTCGAGCACGCCGAAATTGTTGCAGCCGAGACCGACGACCGAGACCTCGATGCCGGAGCTTCCGAGCTTGCGCGTCTTCATCGTCGGCTCCTTATGGTCAGGCACAAGTGCAATTCGCTGCGAACAAAGCTCTAAAATCAACCCTCCCCTTGAGGGAGGGTCGAAATTTGCGAGCGTAGCGAGGCAAATTTCGGGGAGGGGTATGACGCAAGCGCCGAACCCTCCCCGAAAAATGCTTCGCATTTTTCGACCCTCCCTCAAGGGGAGGGTTGTGAAAAGACAAGGGGCGCCGGTTGCCCGGCGCCCCCCAATTTCGAACCGGTGCCGCTTCCTAGAAGCGCGCGCCGATCGTGATGCCGACGTTGCGCGGCTCGCCGTAGAACACGCCCGTCCACAGGCCCGACGAGGAGCTCGTCAGATACTGGCCCGTGACCTGGTTGCCGCCGAGCAGGTTGCGGCCGTACAGCGACACGTACCAAGCATTGTCCGGCGCGTTGAGCGTGAACAGCGCGTTCATCACGCTGTAGGACTTAATCTTGTCCGCCGGATCGTTGAAGATGCGGCCCCAGCTCGCGGCCTGCCAGTAGAAGTCGGCGCGGCTGACGAGGTTGAACCCGCCGCCCACCGGCGCCGTGTACTGCGCGCCGAAGCTGACCGTGTAGGGAGGCGTGTTGGCGAGCTGCTTGCCGTCGAGGTTTATCGGCACGCCCGTCAGGCTGCCGCCGGTCGCCGGATCGGCCGTGGTGAAGCCGCCCGGCAGGTCGATCGTGCCATCAGGCTGCACGGTTGCTGTCGGCAGGCTCGCGAGGATGCCGGCGTTACACGTACCATATGACGCGTTCGGAACGCCCGCACCCGACAAACCGTTCAGGCCGCCCGGAGGCGCGAAGAACAGGCCGCCGCTGAACAAGTTCAACGTCGCGAAGTCAGCGGCGAAGTTGCCGGTGCCGTTGGTGCCATTGTGATAGAGCACGCAGTTCTGTGCGTTGGTCGTCGTCAGCGTCGCGTCCTTCACGACCAGTGCGTAGTTCAGTCCGGCGCCCGGGTTGCGGGTGTCGATCTGCGCTGTCTGGCCGACCTTGGACTCCGTCCAGCTCGCGTTCATGTCGAACTGCCAACGGTCGGTCGGCGCCCACAGGAACTCGCCTTCCAAGCCGTTCAGGAAGGAGTTGATGTTGGTGTTGACCGAGGTGTTCGCGATGATCGACGAGATCTGGTAGTTGCCGTAGTCGTAGTACCACGCCGTCAGGTTCGCCTGCAGGCGGCCGTCGAGCAACGTGTTCTTGCTGCCGACTTCGTAGGCGTCGATCGATTCCGGCGCATAGCTGGTCGGGATGCCACTGAGGTTGCCTGTCTGCACGCCCGGGTTCGAGCCGCCCGCCTTGTAGCCGCGCGAATACGACGCATAAACCAAGCTCTGGTCCGTGAAGTCGAGCTTCGGCGTCCAATCGATCACGGCACGGCCGGTCAGCTGCTCGAAGTCGCGATGGGTGACTTCATAGAGCTGCGCGCCAGGCGTGCCGCTGTCGAAGTCGCAACCGGCCTGCGCCAAACCGCGGTCGTTGGTTGGATCGCTGTCACCGAGCGACGCGAGTTCCGCCTGGAGCTGCGCGTTGCACAGCGCGAGGCCTTGATTGGCGTTGGTGGTGCCGAGCGATTCATAGCCGTTGAAGATGGCGATGCGGCCGGTGAAGGACTTGATGTCCTCGGTGCCGCGCAGACCAAGGGTCACCTTCAGCGTGTCGGGGATCGCGGTCCAATAGGCTTCGCCATAGATCGCTTTCGATTCGACGCCGGTGTTCTCGGTATTGTTGTCGTAGTACGGCGTGCCGAAGACGCAGCCGGTCGCGGCGCATTGCGCGCCGACAACCGGATCGTGTCCGCTCGGCTCGCCATAGGGCGGGATAAGGTTGGCCGGTCCGCCGATTGCGCCGAGCAAGCTTTGGCCATAGTCGAGCGTATTTGCGTTAACGAAGTAATCGCCCGCGCCCTGGGACCTCAGATAATAGGCTGCGATCATGAAGTTCAGCGGACCTTCGAAATCCGTGTTGAAGCGAAGGTCGGCCGAGATTTGCTTGGTCGCACCGTTCGACTGGTCGAACGCGAACGGATTGTTCGAGTAGCGTTCGATTGAACCGCCGATGATACCGTTGTTGGTGGTGGCCGAGGTCGGCAGCGTGCCGTTGTTGCCGGGCGTGAACGTCGCCAGATCGAAGCCGTTCAGGATGTAGTTGTAGTGCTGCGCATAGTTCGCCGGAACCAAGCCACCGGCGACATACGCCGCCATCACACCTTCGAACGTCGCCTCGCTGGTGAACAGCTTGATGGGATCGAAGGGCTGGCCGGGCGAGTTGGTGTAGCTTTCCTGCGAGGTGACACTGCCGTCCGCATAACCGCCGACCAGCGTCATATCCAGCCAGTCAGTCCATTTCTGCTTCACCTCGGCCGAGATCGAATTGCTGCGGCCCTTCGTGGTCGGCGTGAAGTCGGAGTTGATCGTGCGCGGATCGCTCGGGACCATATTCGCCGTCGGCACGAACGGAGTGTTCAGGTCGAACAGGCCGAGCCCCGGCCCAAAGACCGGTCCGAAAACTTCCGTCGTCGCCTGCGTCGACACCGGGATGTTGAAGAACGTCGCGTTCGGGTTCACCGGGCCGTTGGCGAGCTTATCGGGGAGACAGCCGAGCACGCCGCTGGGATCGGTGTGGCAGAGCTGCTTCTCGCCACGCATGCGGGTGTCGTTCTCGTCGCCGTGCGAGTAGATCAGGTCGACCGTCGTGTTGCTGGTCGGCTGCCAGCGGATGAGCGCGCGGCCCGACCACTGGTCACGCGAGTCGGGGTGGGCGTCGCCATCTTGCGTGTTGGCCGCGTCGACGTTGGTCGCGTAGCCATCATGGCGCACCCAATCGCCCGCGACGCGGATGCCGAGCTCGTTGTCGATGATCGGCATGTTGACCATGCCCTTGATCTCGGAGGTGTTGTAGGTGCCGTAGGTGGCGTCGATGCTCGCCGCGAAGGCGTCCAGCTTGGGCTTGGCCGAGAACACGTTCACCGCGCCGCCGGTGGCGCCGCGTCCGTACAGTGTGCTTTGCGGGCCGCGCAGCACTTCGACGCGGTCGATGTCGTAGAACTGGCCGGAGTCGACGGGGGCGTTCTCGTAGAACACGTCGTCGATGTTGAAGGCGATGCCGGATTCGGCGTCGCCGGAGATCACCTGCGTGCCGATGCCGCGGATCTGGAAGTTCGAACTCGTGAAGTTCGTCTTCGAGTAATAGACGTTCGGGGTGGAGAACTGGATGTCCTTGAACTGGTTCACCTGGTGGGCCGCGAGGTCCTGCGACGTATAGGCCGTCACCGCGATCGGCACCGACTGGATGTCTTCCGCCCTCTTTTCGGCCGTCACCACGACGGTCTCGATCTGCGCGAAAGCCGGCACCGTGAATGCGGTTGTCACCAGCAGCGCACCAATGAACGTGAGGGACTGTTTCGTCCCAAGCGAACGCTTCGCAGGCATCTTGAACTCCCCGTTGCGGCCTCGTTTTCATTGAGGCCATCTATGACCAAGTGCGACGCAGCCCATCCCGGGCAGACCCAGCACGGCGCAATTTTGGCGCAACAAGATTGATGGAATGTCAGTAGGGGGGCAAGGGGATATTCGGAAGCGCCAACAAGGGGCGCAATTTCGCGAAAGCTTTGTACCCAATATGCCACAGTGAAAAGCGACTATACGGCATGCTATCGCAACTTTCGAATAGCGCCGGAACTTTAGATATAAGCCTTTGCTTTATATGGATGTTTTACAGCTCTCGCGAATACCGGCGCACGCCTTTTCGCGCTCCGCGTGTCATCCCGCCTTGGGGAAAGGAGCGAACGGAAACGGCCGTTCGTCGCGCGCGAAAACGATGAAGGCGAGCAGCTCGAACAGGTACTGCAGCAGACTCAGCGAAATATGCTTGAGCTCGTCGTTTGCCTTGCCGTTGATCACGAGCACGACGAACTGCGCGACCGCGAGCACGAAGACGATCCAAAGGACGAGCCAGGCGACGAACGCGAAACCGAGCGCATAGAGCAGGCGCGCGATCGGGAGCGGATGATGCACCGGCACCGGATAGGTCTGGGCGTTCGCGCCGCCCGGAGGAATATCGGACATGGAGTTCTCCTGCGTCCTTCAGGAGATAGCTGGCCTCAAATCCTTGAAATTCAAGGACCCTAGTGCCTGCTCAAGTCGATTTTCGGCATCATCCGATCGAAGAGTTCCGAGAGCGCAAGGCCCACGGCGATGCCCGCCAGCGACTGCTGCCAGATCAGGGCCGTGCCCACGCCGGTGGGCAGAACGACCGACGCGGGGAAGATGAACGACAGGCCCATCCAAAGGACGACGGTGACCAGGACTTGCGGCGACAGGACCCCGGCCAGCTCCGGCGGGTGGGTCGTGGGGCGGGTCTGGCGCATCCAGGTCGCGCGGATCGCGCTCAGCATGACGGCCGTCACGCCGCCGCCCGCACCGACGAGCCCGGCCGGCGAATTCCACGCCGTCGCCACATAGAGAAGCGCGCCCGCGATCCCGCCGCCCGCGAAGATCGCCAGGAACCGCCACGTCCCGAAGCGCCGCGCCACGACGGACCCGAAAGCGAGCAGCAGCAGGCACTCGACCGCGACGCCGGTCGCGTCCAGTTGCACGAACATATAGGCGAGAAACGAGGAGACGGCCGCGAGCGTCGTCCAGCCGAGGCCGTGGATCTGGGCGACGTGCTGCGGCACGAAGGCGAAAAGGTGCAGGATGGTGTTGCCGATGGCCGGCGGCATGAAGACGCGCAGCGCATGCGCGGCCGCGAGCACCGCGATCAGCCACAGCACGGCCGGCGGCACGTTGAGCATCGCCTGGCGCCCATCGCCCCAGAAGGGCCCTTCGCCTCGTCCGGCCTGCAGGAACGCCATTGCCTTGCCTCAGCGCGTCAACGCGGCCTCGACCAAGGGCAGCCGGTCGTTGCCGAAATACATGTCGGTGCCGTCCACGAACATCGTCGGCGATCCGAAGCCGCCGCGCGCGATGACCTCTTCGGTGTTGGCGCGCAGGCGGTCCTTTATATCCTGCGCCTCGCTGCGCGCCAGGATCGCTTTCGCGTCGAGGCCCGCGGCCCGGCACGCCTCGGCCAGGACATCGGGCCGGCTGATGTCCTTGAGCTCGCCCCAATAGGCCTCGAACAGCGCGCGCGACAGCGCGACCAGTTTACCGTGTTCGTCCGCGGCGAGGACACAGCGCATGCCTAAGACCGCGCGCACGGGAAAGACCGGCGGCTTGCCGACCCTGATGCCGGCGAGCCGCGCCCAGTCCTGCAGGTCCTTCTCGGAATAGGACGCCTTGCGCTTGTCGGGATGGGCCCGGCGCTCATAGACGTCCTGGTTCACCGCGTTGAACACCCCGCCCACCAGGATCGGCCGCCACACGGCCTCTGCGCCGGTGCGCGCGAGCACGCCGTGGATCCGCGTGAACGCGAGATAGGTCCAGGGCGAGGAGCAATCGAAGAAGAATTCGAGGGTCGCCACGCGCGTCTCCAATTTGGGACAGGTTAGAGCACCGGCCGTTCATATTGAAGCAGGGAGAAGCGGCACGTCGCCCTTCGAGGCTCGCTACGCTCGCACCTCAGGGTGACGTGCCTACTGCAACAACAAACTCGTCATCCTGAGGTGCGAGCCCGTAGGGCGAGCCTCGAAGGATGACCCATCAGAATTGGTCCCGTTCCGCTTTGGGACAAATACCGCATCGCCACCCCGCCAATAGATGGCACGGCGGTTGCTCTATGGGGTCGGAGACCAATTCAAGGGCCACGCCCATGACGAACATCAGGACGCTTCTCATCGCAGGCGCAGCACTCGCGGCTTCGGCCGGCACCGCGCTCGCGGGCGGGTATGACAATTCGGGCAACTACAACGCGCCCATCGGCATGTCGTCGACCTCGCAGATGAACGCGCCGGTGACCTCGTCGCTGCGCGATGCCAACGGCAACCTCGCGGTCGTCAACGGCCAGATCACCTCGTCCTCCTTCGCCGAAGTCGGCGGCGTGCAGGCCTTCAGCCCCACCACCGGCGGCGTCGGCGGCACCGTGGGCAGCGCGAGTGCGATCGGCAACCAGCTCAACGTCGTGACCGCCGGCTCGAACAACATCGTCATCGTGGATTCCGTCCAGACCAACAACGGCAACCAGACCGCCAACAACACCGTGAACTGAACTTGAATTGAAAGGGGAGGCCCCATCCCATGACACTGCGCGGACGCAAATACCTCATCAAACCGTTGGTGATCCTCATCGCCGCCATGGCGCTCGAGGGCTGCATCAGCCAGACGCCCGACGACACCGGCCGCTACACCGCGCCCATCGGCGGCTCGCCGGTGATCTCCAACGAGACGCCCTATTCGACGGCGCTGCGCTGCATGACGCGCTACACCGCCCAGCGGCCGCTGCGCATCGCGGTCGGCCAGATCGCCGACTACACCGGCAAGAACGAGAGCGACAATTCGGGCCGCAAGCTGACGCAGGGCGCAGCCCTGATGGCGATGTCCGCCTTGTCGAAGTCCGGCGTGCAGCTCGTCGAGCGCTTCGACACCTCGGTCGCCGAGATGGAGCTCAAATACGCCAACAACAAGCTGATCGGCAACGACCAGCCGCAATCGGGCGACTACCGCCGCATCATGGCGGGCTCGATCCCCGGCTCCGACTACTACATGGTCGGCGGCATCACCGAGCTCAACTTCAACATCCGCTCGCAAGGCGCCAATGGCGACGGCGGCCAGACGACGACCAACGGCCTCAAAGGCTCGGCATCCGCCAGCCTCTATGTGATGAATGTCGGCCTGGACCTGCGTCTGGTCGACACCAACACGCTGCAGGTCGTCGACGTGATCTCCTACCAGAAGCAGATCATCGGCCATCAGATTCAGGCCGGCGTCTTCGACTTCATGGGCCAGACCTTCTTCGACGCATCCGTCGGCGAGAGCGCGCTCGAGCCGGTCCAGCTCGCGGTGCGCTCGGTGATCGAGCGCGCGGTGCTGGAGATGACCTCGCGCCTCTACCGCATCCCCGCCAACGCCTGCGACGTCAACATCGGCACCGACAACGACCCGCTCGCCGACGCGACCGACAAGCAGCATGCCGTCTATCAGCAAGCGCCCGCTCCGGCACCCGTCGCAGCCGCGCACACCACGACCGCCATGAAAGAGGAGAAGTACAATGACACGTCTCGCCAGGAGCCTTATCGCTACTACAGCAGTCCTGATGCTTCCGACGGCGGCCTGCGCGGACGGGTTGACTAGCAGCCACGTCACCGGCAACCCGGTGATGCAGATCCGGCCCACCTCGTCCAACGACGACCTGGCCGGCAGCATCAACCTCGGCCCCAACGCGGGCGGCACGGTGATGACCGTGACGCCGCAGGGCGGCTCGGCCGATCCGAACCTGAGCAGCAACGCCGGCAACGGCGTGATGATGGTGAACCCCACCGGTTCCGCCACGCCGACGACGGGCTCGAACGCGGGCGGCGGCGTGATGCAGGTCCAGCCGACCGGCTATTCGACGGCGGACGCCACGTCCAATGGCGCCACGGCGCCGGACGGCAATACCAATGAGAGCGACATCATCAACAAGCAGATCAACCTGGACACGGTCTGGAACAACACCAACGTCACGGTCGACAACGTCAACGGCGACGTCAACGGCCAGGCGAGCGCGACGGCCAACGCCTTCCAGGCGGTGACGATGAACAACACCATCGTCAACAACAACCAGTACGCCTCGGGCGCCGCAGTCGGCTCGGATCTGACGTCGCAGATCACCAACATCAACGGCAGCGTCAACATGAGCAACCAGGTCGCCTGCAACAACGCCGACGTGTCGACCGATCCGGCCTACACGGTGGTGAACTCCAAGCAGCAATGCGCGGTCGGCGATCCGAGCCAGGCGACGAACGTCTTCGCGGCGCAGGTGCAGAACGACGTCAACGTGGCGGGGTCGGTGGCGGCCAACGTCTACACCGAGGACACCAACGCCAAGTACAATTTCGTCAACACCAACCAGCTCAACCAGTCGGCGGTGAACTCCACCACCAACGTCAATGCCTACAATGTCGGAGGCAGCGTGAATGTGAGCTCGTCCGCGGTCGGCAACACCGCGCAGGTTGTCCACTACTGAGGGCCGAGGTTCCGCGCCGGCGCGCCTTGGGGCAACATGGTCGCGCCGGGGAAAGAGGGAGAGCGAAAGCTCTCCCTCTTTTTTTCATCGTTTCGTCACCCGACAGGATGTGCCGCACCGCCGCGAAATGCTATGGTCGCGAAAAACCAGGGGGGTGTCATGAGCGGGAATTTCGCGCGCAGCGTGTTCGTTTGCGGCCTGTCGCTGGCGGCGGGGCTTTGGAGCGCGCAGGCCCAGGCCGGCGCGATCGTCAACTATCGCGTGCTGCACAGCTTCTGCCAGGCGACGAGCTGCGCCGACGGCGGGCTGGCGGCCGGCGCGCCGGCGATCGATGCGAACGGCGATCTTTTCGGCGTCACCGCCTTCGGCGGCCGCTTCGACGCAGGTGCGCTCTACGAGCTCGTGCCCAAGCATGGCGGCGCGCGTTATTTCAAGCACGTGCTCAAGGCGTTTTGCGATCCGGACTTCTGCAGCGAGGGCGGCGAGCCCGAAGCGACGCCGGTCCTGGACGTCTCGGGCAACCTCTACGGCACGACGACGGGCGTCCCTGAGAAAACGTGCGGCGCGGTCTATATGAAGTCCACCGAGCGGCAGCTCCACCCGCTGCACATCTTCCAGGGGACCGACGGTTGCCAGCCCGGTTCCGGCAGCCTCGACTACCAGGGCAAAGAGAGCGGCCAAATCTATGACGGCGTCTCCCCGCTGTACGGCATGACGACCAAGGGCGGCAGCAATAGCGAAGGCGTCGTCTACGAACTGACCCCGCCCAAGCCCGGCCGCAAGGCGTGGGGCGAGCGCGTGATCTACTCGTTCTGCCAGATCAGCGACTGCGCCGACGGGATGAAGCCGCAAGGCAATCTGGTGATGGACGCGAACGGCGATCTGTTCGGCGGGACGTCGGACGGCACGATCTTCGAGCTCACGCCCGACGGCGCCGGCGGGTTCAACCACAGCATCCTCTACATCTCGGCCACGGGCGAGACCTATATCGGATTCGCGCTCGCAAGCGACGGCGCCACGCTCTATGGGATCGCGGACACCGGCGGCGGCGCGACGTCCCGCGGCACGCTGTTCAGCCTCGCGCCCGGCAGCTGCCGCGCATGCGGCGCCCGCTCTACGATCTACCAGTACGCGCTGCTGCACGATTTCTGCCCGAGCGGCGCAAATTGCACGGACGGCGCCGGCCCGGTCGCGATCGTCCTGGACTCACAGGACGACATCTTCGGCGTCACGGAGAGCGGCGGCGCCAACCCGTCGCCGGTCACGTCCCCTCCCGGCGCCGGCACGATCTTCGAATACACCCATGCCGGATCGTTCCTGACGCTCTACAATTTCTGCGCCCAGGCCAACTGCGCGGACGGCGCCGACCCGTTCGGCGGCGGGTTGCTGATCAACAACGGCGCGCTGTACGGCACCACGGGTCTGGGAGGCTCGACCGCGAGCGGATTCACCGGCGCCGGCGTCGTGTTCGAGATGACGCTGCCGTAGCTCTCGCGGGCGGCGCGCTGTTTCTTTTCTTTCCTACCTCCCCCTTGTGGGGAGGTCGAAATCTCGTAGCGTAGCGGAGAGATTTCGGGTGGGGGGCTTGCACCGCTCCCCCACCCGAAAATCCTTCGGATTTTCGACCTCCCCACAAGGGGGAGGTTAAAGAGGGGAAAGAGATGTCCGCGCCTGGAAAGCCCATGCTCGAGCTCACGCTGAGGGGCGTGATCCTGGGGGTGCTCATCACCCTCGTCTTCACCGCGGCGAACGTTTATCTGGGACTGCGCGTGGGCCTCACCTTCGCGACCTCGATCCCCGCGGCCGTCATCTCCATGGCGGTGCTGTCGCTGTTCAAGAGCTCCACCATCCTCGAGAACAACATCGTGCAGACCGTGGCGTCGGCCGCGGGCACGCTCTCCGCCATCATCTTCGTGCTGCCGGGCCTTCTGATCGTCGGCTGGTGGGTGGACTTCCCGTTCTGGACCTCGTTCTGGATCTGCGCCTCGGGCGGCATCCTGGGCGTGCTGTTCACGATCCCCCTGCGCCGCGCGATGGTGGTCGACACCGACCTTCCGTACCCGGAAGGTGTGGCCGCGGCGGAGGTGCTCGAAGTCGGCGAGGCCGCGCGCGGACAGGCGACGCGGGAATCGCGCGAGGGCCTCGTCGCGGTCGTCTATGGCGCGCTCGCGTCCGCGGGCCTCGCCATCGTGGCCGCGACCGGATACGCGACCGCCGAGTTCACCCGCTTCTTCCGCCTCGACCGCTTGGGTCTCCCGAACGCGGCCAGCGGCTTCGACATGGGCTTCTCGCTCGCGCTGGTGGGCGCGGGATATCTCGTCGGGCTTTCCGTCGGCATGGCGATGCTGCTCGGCCTCGTCATCGCCTGGGGCGTCGCGGTGCCGTGGCTGAGCGCGCATCCCTTCCCCGTGCCGCACAATCCCTTCACCATCGCCTCGCCGTCCGACTATGCCGATTTCATCTGGCGCAAGCAGGTGCGCTTCATCGGCGCGGGCGCGATCGCGGTTGCGTCGGTGTGGACGCTGATCAAGCTGATCGGGCCGGTGGTGAGCGGCGTGATCTCGACCTTGTCGGCCTCGCGGCGGACGAAAGGCGGCGCTGGCGAGCGCACCGACACCGACATGTCGCCCGGCTGGATCGGGCTCTTGGCGCTCGCCTGTCTCGGCGTCATCGCCTATCTGCTGTTCGAGTTCCTGCAGCCGACACCGTTGTCGGGCGAGGCCAGGACACTCGTCCTCATCGCCGTGCCGTTCGTCTTCGTCGGCGGCTTCCTGATCGCGGCGGTGTGCGGCTACATGGCGGGACTGATCGGCGCCTCGAACTCGCCGATCTCGGGCGTCGGCATCCTCGCCATCGTCTCCTGCGCCGCGATCTTCGTCGCCGTCGAGCATCCCGGCCCCGACACGCAGAAGACGCTGATCGCCTTCGCGCTGTTCACCACCGCGATCGTCTTCGCCATCGCCACGATCTCCAACAACAACCTGCAGGACCTCAAGACCGGCCAGCTCGTGAAAGCCACGCCGCGCGCCCAGCAATGGGCGCTGATCATAGGCGTGCTCGCGGGCGCCGCGGTGATCCCGCCGGTGCTGAACATGATCGCCAATTCGATGGGCTTCCTCGGCGCGCCCAACCTGCACGTCGTGGCCGGGACCAAGCCGCTGCCCGCGCCGCAAGCGACGCTGATCTCGGCGCTGGCGCAGGGCGTGATCGGCGGCGACCTCAACTGGGACATGCTCTATGCCGGCATCGGGCTCGGCGTCGGCCTCGTCGTGCTGGACGAGCTGCTCGGGCTCGCCAAGCTCCTGCGCCTGTCGCCGCTCGCCGTCGGCATCGGCATCTATCTGCCGGTGAGCGCGACCTTGCCCGTGGTGATCGGCGCCGTCATCGGCCATCTCTACGACAACTGGACCAAGCGCACGCCGTCGCCGGAATATTCGCAGCGCCTGGCCGTGCTCATCGCCTCGGGCATGATCGTGGGCGAGAGCCTGTGGGGCGTGATCAACGCCGGGATGATCTGGGCGACGAACAATCCGGTGCCGTTCCAGCTCGCGCCGGTGGATTTTGTTTGGATCAACTGGGTTTCGACCGCGCTGTTCGCGGCCCTGATCGTGGTGCTCTACGGCTGGATCATGGCGCGGGCGAAGGCGCACAAGCCCGCTCAACCCTCCCCTTGAGGGAGGGTCGAAAAACACGAGCGAAGCGAAGTGTTTTTCGGGGAGGGGTAGCGGTCTGCGCCGTGCCCCTCCCCGAAAACGCTTCGCGTTTTCGACCCTCCCTCAAGGGGAGGGTCGGTTCGCAATCTGCTCGTGAAGCGCCAGCACGTGCCTGGCCTGCTTGAGATGCGGCTGATCCAGCATCTTGCCGTCCAGCGACGCGACGCCGGCGCCGCTCGCGAAGGCGGCGACGACGCGCCCGGCATGCGCGACGTCGTCCGTGGACGGGGTGAACGCGGCGTTGATCGTCTCCACCTGGCCGGGATGTATCGCGAGCATGCCTGAGAAGCCCTCGCGCTGGGCCGCGCGCGCGGCGCGTTCGAGGCCTTTCGCGTCTCGGAAATCGGCGTACAGCGTCTCGATCGCCGGTACCTCCGCCGCCTTCGCCGCGATCAGGCAGAGCGAGCGCACGACGCGATAGGTGAGCAGGAACTCGCCGTCCTCACCGCGATTGCCCGCAGCTCCCAGCGCCGCCGACAGATCCTCCGCACCCCAGGTCATCGCCGCCAGCCGCGGCGGCCTGACGCGATAGTCCTGCAGCGACATCGCGGCGATGGGCGTCTCCGTCGCCACGGGCAGGAGCCTGATCGTGCCGTGGGCGAGGCCCGCCTGCGTCTCGCGCGTGATGAGATGGGCGTCGATCACGTTGAGCGCCTGCGGCCCGTCCGGCTTGGGGATGACGAAGCCCGCGGGCGCGCAAGCCGTCACCGCCTCGACGTCGCGGATGAAATCCTCGCTGCCCAGGGGATTGATCCGCACCCAGATCGATTGCGGATGCGTGTCCTTCAGGAACTCCCGCACCAGCGCCCGCGCCGCGGGCCGGTTGTCCGCCGCCACCGAATCCTCGAGATCCAGGATCAGCGCGTCCGCGGGCGAGGTCCGCGCCTTGGCGAGCTTCTTCTCGCTGTCGGCCGGCACGAAGAGAAGCGAGCGCAGGATCATGGAAGCGTCTTGCGATCGGGAGTTATGGCGAAGCCCAGCCGCTCGGCGGCAGCATGAAGCTTTTTGTCGCGGGTCCACAAACCGGTACCCGGCAGCAGCCTGACCGCGGCAAGCAAATGCGCGTCGACATACCCGATCCCGCTCACGACTAGACCCCGGCTGTTTATGAGATGAAGAACTTCGTCATCGGAAGCGCGAGGCGCCTGAGTCATCTTCTTTAAATCCAAAAGGATCGCGTCTCGCCGCTTCAGATAGCCCAAAGCAATTTCGCCGATGACGAAGGGATGCATGAGTACCTGCTCCGCATCGAGCAAGATAGCCAATGTTGGATCTTCGAAGCGAAGATGATCGGCCCAAACCGAGCTGTCGGCCAAGATCACGGCTTGCCGAAGCGGCGGCGAGGCGGCGCGCGAAATTGGGGTTCGGTGCCACCCAGCCGTGCGAGCCGGCGCGCGGCCTCCCGCTCCACGAGCGACTTCAGCCCCGCGTTCACCAGCGCGGTTCTTTCCTTGATGCCGGTATATTTTTCCGCGTCGGCGAGCAATTCGTCGTCCAGCGTGATCGTGGTGCGCATGAGAAGCTCCTATGCATCACTCTTAGCATCAAATGATGCGGGAATCAATGCCAGGTTTTAAACAACATCAGGACTACTTTCCGCGCAACGCTACGACGAATGCGCACGCAGCGCCCGCGCCGCGGGCCGGTTCTCGGCGGCGACCGAATCCTCGAGATCCAGGATCAGCGCGTCGGCGGGCGAGCCCTTCGCCTTGGCGAGCTTCTTCTCGCTGTCGGCGGGCACGAAGAGAAGCAAGCGCAGGATCATCGCGGCACCTTCCTGCTCGACACCAACAGCACCACCCCGGCGATCAGCGCCAAGCTGCCGGCGACGCCGATATAGAACAGGCCATCGCCGCTCAGGCCGACCGTATGGTAACCCGTGACCAGATGCAGCGCCTCCACCGGAAACAGCGACGCAAGGCCGAGCGCGATGAGCATCACGCCAAGCGCGGCTCCCGCCCAGCGGCTCATTGCTTCGGCTTCCCCAGCATCAGCGCGCTGCGTTTGCATTGGGCGACGATCTCGCCACGCTGATTGATCGCCTTGTGCTGGAAGACGACGATGCCCTGGCCGGGGCGCGACTTGCTGGCGCGCAGCTCGAGCACCTCGCTCTCCACATGCAGCGTGTCGCCGTGGAAGACGGGCTTGGGGAAGCGCACCTCGTCCATGCCGAGATTGGCGACGGTGGTGCCCAAGGTCGTGTCGCCGACCGAGATGCCGATCATCAGCCCCAGCGTGAAGAGCGAATTGACGATGCGCGTGCCGAACTCGGTCGTCTTGGCGTATTCCTCGTCGAGATGGAGTTGGGCGGGGTTGTGCGTCATCGCGGTGAAGAAGACGTTGTCGGCCTCCGTCACCGTGCGGCGGATCGGATGGGCGAAGGTCCGTCCGACCGAGAATTCCTCGAAAAAAAGACCTGGCATGGTGTCCTCTTGACCGCGCGCTTCCGACTTTAGCGGCGAACGCGCTAAAGTGAAGGCAAAAGGAGCGGCCCATGCTGACCGATGCCAAGACCGGCGCCTTCCTCGCCGTCACCGACCGCGCGCGCGCCAAGGAATTCTACGGTGGCACGCTCGGCTTCGCGCTGCGCCACGAGGACCAGTACGCGCTCGTCTTCGACTCCAACGGCACGACGCTGCGCGTCTCGCCGGTGAAGAGTTTCACGCCGCAGCCCTTCACCGTGCTCGGCTGGGAAGTCGCCGACATCAAGAAGGCGGTGGCGGCGCTCGCCGCGCGCGGCATCGAGTTCGTGCGCGTGCCCGGCCTGCCCCAGGACGAACAGGGCATCTGGTCGCCCGCGCCCGGCATCTTCGTCGCCTGGTTCAAGGACCCCGACGGGAATATGCTGAGCCTGGGGCAGCACGGATAGGAGCAGCCGACGACAAACGATCCCACCCGCCGGGACATCGCGCGGCTCGCGGTCCTGGCCGCGGGCGCGGCGCTGCCTTCGGTCGCGCGCGCCGCGACCGACACACCCGGCCTGTCGCACGATGCCGAGGCGATCCATCAGGAGATCCGCTTCTTCACCAAACGGCAGCGCATCTACGCCGCGCTAACCACCGCGTCGCAGTTCGACGCCATCGTCAAGCTCGGCGCCGCGGCGCGCTCCGGCAAGATCGGACCGGCGCCGGCCGAGATCTCGACCGAGGCCGGCGGCGCGTTCAAGATCTTCGGCGGCTTCATCTCGGGCCGCAACATCGAGCTGGCCGCCGGCACGCGCCTCGTCCAGGCCTGGCGCGAGGCATCGTGGGATGCGGGCACCTACTCTCTGGTAAGTTTCGAGCTTCGCGACGAAGGCGCCCGCACACGGCTGATCTTCAACCACACCGGCTTTCCGCGCGGCGCGGGAAATCATCTCTCGATCGGCTGGTATGACAATTACTGGCTGCCGATGGGGAGATATCTCAACGCGGGATTTGCAGGATGACGATCGGCTCGCCCTTGTAGGTCGTGCGCGTCTCCTCGCGGAAGCCCACGCGTTCGGCGACGCGCAGGGACGGCGTGTTCTCGGGCGCGATGATGCAGACCATGCGCACCTTGCCGAAGCGCCGCTCCGCCCAGGCGAGGATGGCGCGCACCGCCTCGGTCGCATAGCCCTTGCCGTGCGCGGAGGGCAGAAGGCCCCAGCCGATCTCCGGCACGCCGTGGAACGACGGCACGATGTCGCGCTTGACGTCGAGGATGCCCGCCTCGCCGATGCGCGCGCCGCTCGATTTCTCCACGATCGCCCAGAAGCCGAAGCCGAGAAGCGCCCAGTGGCCCGCGAGGCGCATGAACTTGGCCCAAGCGTCCTCTTCGCTGAGCGGCGCGCCGCCGATGAAGCGCGTGACGATGGGCTCCCGCCACATCGCCGCATAGGACGGGAAGTCCTCGACCGTGTGGCCGCGCAGGATCAGGCGTTCGGTCTCGATGACGGGGATATCCATCTCTACAGCATCCGTTCGAAGACGAGGCGGCCAAGGCCGTAGCGCGTGGCGGTTGCGAATTGCTTGAAACCTACTTTCCCGGCGACGCGCAAGGAGGCGGTGTTGTCCGTCGAGATCACGCACACCGTGCGCGCGCCGCGTCCGAAGACGTCGCGCCCCCAATCGAGCGCCGCGTTCACGGCCTCGGTCGCATAGCCCTTGCCGTGGGCGGATGCCGCGAGCGCCCAGCCCATCTCAGGCGCGCCGCACGCCGGATGCTCCGGCGGGCGCCTCTTGTCGGTGAAGCCGACATTGCCGATGCGCATCCCGCTTTCCTTCTCCACGACCGACCAGGTGCCGTATCCCATCAGCGCCCAATGTCCCGGCATGGAGGTGAATTTCTGCCACGCCTCCTCCTCGGTGAGCAGATCGCCCTTGCCGAGATATTTCATCACCATGGGGTCGGAGCGCTCCGCCAGATAGGACACGAAGTCGCCGGCCGTGTGGGCACGCAGGATGAGACGATCAGTCGATAGAATCGGTACGCTCATGTTTGAGAGCCCAAAATATGATATGGTGCTGATTTGATGCGCTGCCGTGCCAACCAATGATGCACAACTAACTTCCTCCGCGCGAGACAAGACCATCTATGCCGCATATCAACTACAAATTTCCAGGCTCGTTCGACCTTCGCGTGATCGGATATTACTGCCTTGTGTCATATACGGTTTTTTTGCTTTTCAGTGTAGCTCTTGCGCACATTGTCTATGAAATCGATCCCTATTCCGGCTGGTCTGAACGGCTTATCGCCCCCCTGCGCAACGGCCTCGAGTTCCTCGACGAACATTGGAAGGCCGCTTTGATCATGATTGCCCCGTTTTTCGTTTCGGAGATCAGAGGAATGATCAGGCGCGTTAACGAGGTCGCAATCGGAGGCAACAAGATCACGATGGTGCCCATAGGCACGTACGAAAAACCTAATCAATCGACCTCTGAGGAAGCAGAGTAATGGCGAGCTATCGCGAATTCAAAGTTACTCCGTCGCAATACGAAGTGTTCAGATTTTCACTTCCGCGCCGCACCGCTGTGAACATAGATATGATCGCGACGAAGCCCGTCAATCTGGTAGTTTTGGGCAGAGAAGAAATGCAAGAATATGAACACGGCCAACTAGCAAGTCATAGCTTCACTCGGGTTTGGAACGGACGAAGATCACTGAATGAACAGGTCGACCTCGACGAGGGAACATGGTATTTGATCGTAGAAGGGCACAAGGCCAAAAGCGTAGGAACAATTCGTTTGTCGCCGTGATTCCGCGTTCAAGCCTTTAGTACGACTTCGGCAAATCCAGCACGTTCTCGGCGATGTAGCTCAGGATCATCTGCTCCGTCACCGGCGCGATGATCGGCAGCATGCTTTCGCGGAACAGGCGCTCGACCTGGTATTCCTTCGCGTAGCCCATGCCGCCATGGGTCATGATCGCCTTCTTGCACGCCTCGAACGAGGCGCGCGCGCCCAAGAGCTTGGCCGCGTTGGCCTCGGCGCCACAGGGCTTCTTGGCGTCATACAAAGACGCGGCGCGTAGTGTCATCCACCACGCGCTTTCCAAATAGGCCCAGGCTTCCGCGAGCGGATGCTGCACGCCCTGGTTCTGGCCGATGGGACGGCCGAAGACGACGCGGTCGCGGGCGTAGCGGGCGGCGCGCGCCAAGGCATCGCGGCCGAGGCCGATCGCCTCGGCGGCGATGAGGATGCGCTCGGGGTTCAGGCTGTCGAGCAGATAGCGGAAGCCCTTGCCCTCCTCGCCGATGCGGTCCTCGTCGGGCACGAACAGGTCGTCGATGAAGACCGTGTTCGAATCCGCCGCGGCGCGGCCCATCTTGGGGATGCGGCGGACCTCGACCTTCGAGCGGTCGAGCGCGGTGTAGAACAGCGTCATCCCATCGGTCGGGCGCTTGCCGTCCTCCTTCCTCGCGGTGCGCGCGAGAAGCAGGATCCGGTCGGCCTCCTGCGCGGTGGTGGTCCAGATCTTCCGGCCACGGACGATGTAGCCGTCGTTGGTCCGCCGCGCGAAGGTCTCGATGCTCGCGGTGTCGAGGCCGGCATTGGGCTCGGTGACGCCGAAACAGGCCTTCTCCTCGCCCCTGATCAGCGGCGCCAGCATGCGCCGCTTCTGTTCCTCGCTGCCGTGGACGACGATGGCGTGGGGACCGAAGATGTTGAGATGCAGCGACGAGGCGGCCGCATAGCCGCCCCCGCCCCGGCCGACCGCATGCATCATGATCGCGGCTTCGGTGACGCCCAAGCCGGCGCCGCCCAGCTCCACCGGCATGGTGATCCCGAGGAAACCGGCCTCGGCGAAGGCTTTGTGGAATTCGTGCGGGAAGCGCGCCCCCTCGTCGCACGCGCTCCAATAATCGTCGCCGAAGGCTTGGGCGAGCCGGGTCACCGCCGCCTCGACGGCCTCTTGCTCGGGGGTCAGCGCGATATCCATAATTTTAGGAATCTCAAGGGGTTGCGACGAAATCGGGTGTTGCGCGGGCGCTCCCACCGACTAATATCGCAAAAAGAGGGGAAAAGCTCGGCGTCTGCCGCTATAAGTGCGCCGCGACAGGGCGCATTGACGATCTGTCAGCCGGGCAAGGGCGCGCTGTCGGGGAGTTCGAACAGGAAGAATGAGTTCTGTGATCGCTGAGGGCCGGCCGCCGCAACAAGCGCGCCGCCCGGGCATGAAGCCGACCGATACCTCCAATCCCGATTACTTCCACAAGGTGGTCGACTGCCAATGGGCGTGTCCCGCCCACACCCCCGTGCCGGAGTACATCCGGCTGATCGCGGAGGGGCGGTATTCCGACGCCTATATGATCAACTGGAAGTCCAACGTGTTCCCGGGCGTGCTCGGGCGCACCTGCGACCGCCCCTGCGAGCCGGCGTGCCGGCGCGGCCGCGTCGAGGAGCAGCCGGTCGCGATCTGCCGCCTGAAGCGCGTCGCCGCCGACAGCAAGGACGATATCCGCGACCGCCTGCCCAAGCCCGCGTCCGAGAAGAACGGCAAGCGCGTCGCGCTGATCGGCGCGGGGCCCGCGTCGCTCACCGTGGCGCGCGATCTGCTGCCGCTCGGCTACACGGTCGTGATCTACGATCAGGATCCGTTCGCGGGCGGCATGATGCGCACGCAGATCCCGAAATTCCGCCTGCCCGAGACGGTGCTGGACGAAGAGTGCGGCTACATCCTCGGCCTCGAGCCCGAGACGCGGTTCGGCGAAAAAATCTCGAGCCTGAAATCGGTGCTCGCCGAGAACTACGACGCGGTGTTCGTCGGCTGCGGCGCGCCGCGCGGGCGCGAATTGGAAATCCCGGGCCGCCAGGAAGCGAAAGAGAACATCCATATCGGCATCGACTGGCTGTCGTCGGTCTCGTTCGGCCATACGACGTCGATCGGCAAGCGCGTGATCGTGCTGGGCGGCGGCAACACCGCGATGGATTGCTGCCGGACGTCCCGCCGCCTGGGCGGCGAGGACGTGAAAGTCGTCGTGCGCTCCGGCTTCGAGGAGATGAAGGCGTCGCCCTGGGAGAAGGACGACGCGATGGGCGAAGGCATCCCGATCCTGAACTTCCTGGTGCCGAAGGAATTCACCCACAAGGACGGCAAGCTCACCGGCGTGCTGTTTCAGAAGGTGAAGGCCGAGGGCGTGGGGGACAACCGCAAACTGCTGCCGACCGGCGAGCCTGATTTGCACGTGGAATGTGACGATGTGCTCGTCGCCGTCGGCCAAGAGAACGCTTTCCCCTGGATCGAGCGCGACATCGGCGTCGAGTTCGACAAGAAGGACATGCCGAAAGTCGACGAGGTCACCTATCAATCGACCAACCCGAAGGTCTTCTTCGGCGGCGACGCGGCGTTCGGGCCCAAGAACATCATCTGGGCGGTGGCGCACGGCCACGCGGCCGCGGTGTCGATCGACCTTCTGTGCAACGGCCATGACGTGAAGGTCCGCCCTGCCGATCCGCACACGATCGCCAGCCAGAAGATGGGCATCCACGAATGGTCCTACGACAACGACGTGTCGATGGACCTGCGCTTCAAGGTTCCGCACGCGCCGCACGAGCTGACCCTACGCGACGTCAACATGGAGGTCGAGCTCGGCTTTACGAAAGAGCTGGGCTTCAAGGAGGCGCAACGCTGCCTCAACTGCGACATCGAGACGGTGTTCGAGAAGAACCTCTGCATCGAATGCGACGCCTGCGTCGACATCTGCCCGGTGGACTGCATCACCTTCACCGAGAACGATCCGGAAGAGGCGCTGCGCACGCACCTGACCGCGCCGACGAACAATCCCACGACGCAGGAGCTCTACGTCTCGGATTACTTGAAGACCGGCCGCGTGATGGTCAAGGACGAGGACGTCTGCCTGCATTGCGGGCTGTGCGCCGAACGCTGCCCGACCGGCGCCTGGGACATGCAGAAGTTCTATCTCGAAACGGCGCAGGCATGTGGACGATAGAAAAGGATTCACGCGGAGACGCGGAGTCGCGGAGCGTCACAGCTCCCCTCCGCGACTCCGCGTCTCCGCGTGAGAATTGAAATGAAGCAACTGACTGCCACCAACGACTTCGTCGTCAAGTTCGCCAACGTCAACGGCTCGGGCTCGGCGTCCGCGAACGAGCTCTTCGCCCGCAGCGTGCTGCGCATGGGCGTGCCGGTAGCGACGCGCAACATCTTTCCGTCGAACATCCAGGGCCTGCCGACCTGGTACGAGGTGCGCGTTTCCGGCGAAGGCTGGATCGGGCGGCGCGGCGGCGTCGATCTCGTCGTGCCGATGAACCCGCAGACCTGGAACAAGGACATCGCCGAGGTCGAGCCCGGCGGCTACCTGCTCTACGACTCGACCAAGCCGCTCACGGGCCAGAAGCTGCGCACCGACATCACCATCATGGGCGTGCCGTTCACGGCGCTTTCCAACTCGATGGAAGGCACGATCCCGCGCGAGCGCCAGCTTCTCAAGAACATCATCTATGTCGGCGCGCTGGCCTCGCTCATCGGCCTCGACCTCAAGGCCATCGACGAATTGCTCGTCAAGCAGTTCAAGGGCAAGACCAAGCTCATCACCATGAACGGCACGGCGCTGCGCCTGGGCTACGATTACGCCGAGAAGAACCTCGCCGGAATCTGCAAGCTGAAAGTCACGCATTCCGACAAGGTCGGCGACCGCATCTTCATCTCCGGCAACGACGCGGCGGGGCTGGGCGCGGTCTATGGCGGCGCGACCGTCTGCGCCTGGTATCCGATCACGCCCTCGACCTCGCTCGCCGAGGCCTTCACCGCCCATTGCCGCAAGTTCCGCGTCGATCCGGTGACGGGACAGAACAAGTTCGCCATCGTCCAGGCCGAGGACGAGATCGCGGCCATTGGCATGGTGCTCGGCGCCGGCTGGAACGGCGCGCGTTCCTTCACCGCGACCTCGGGCCCCGGCATCTCGCTGATGCAGGAGTTCTTCGGCTTCGCGTATTATGCCGAGATCCCCGCGGTGGTCTTCGACATCCAGCGCGGCGGGCCGTCGACCGGCATGCCGACGCGCACGCAGCAATCCGACATCCTGCTCGCGGCCTACGCCAGCCACGGCGACACCAAGCATGTCCTGCTCTTCCCCGAGGATCCGCGCGAGAGCTTCGAGTTCGCGGCGATGGCGTTCGACCTCGCCGAACACCTGCAGACGCCGATCTTCTCGATGATGGACCTCGACATCGGCATGAACGACTGGCTGTGCAAGCCGCTCGAATGGGACGACGCGCGCGTCTATGACCGCGGCAAGATCATCACCGCCGAGGAGCTGGAGGCCGGCAAGTCCTTCGCGCGCTATCTCGACGTCGACGGCGACGCGGTTCCCTATCGCACGCTGCCCGGCACGCATCCGACCAAGGGCGCCTATTTCACGCGCGGCTCGTCGCACAACGCCTATGCGGTCTACAGCGAGGAAGGCAAGGACTACACCGAGGTGATGCAGCGCCTGCTGCGCAAGCTCGAGACCGCCAAGTCGCTGGTGCCTGCGCCGATCGCGCGCCGGGCGAAGGAGAAGGCCAAGTACGGCGTCATCTATTACGGTTCGACGTCGGCTGCGATGGACGAGGCGTTCGCGGCGCTGTCGGCCGAAGGGCTGCATCTCGACACGCTGCGCGTCCGCGCCTTCCCGTTCGCCGACGCCGTGCCGGACTTCATCCTCGCCCACGAGCAGGTCTTCGTCGTCGAGCAGAACCGCGACGCGCAGCTCGCCAAGCTGATCGTCAACGAATGCGCCGTCGATCCCGCGCGGCTGATCTCGATCCTGCATTACGACGGCACGCCGATCACCGCGCGGTTCATCCACGCAGCCATCGCCGAGCGCCTGAACGCGACGCGGAAGGAAGCGGCGGAATGAAGCACTCACTGTCATGGCCCGCGAATGCGGGCCACCCAGGTGACGCCTTCGCCGGTGGAGAAAATTCACGGAGACTTCTGCTGCGCCTTTCGAGAAGACCTCAACTGGGTGGCCCGCATTCGCGGGCCATGACGAGTTTGAGTGGGGGAGAGTTATGATCATCTCCCACGCCCACCGTTTCGTCTTCGCGCATGTGCCCAAGACCGGCGGCATCGCGATGCGCGCGGCTTTGGAGCCGTTCGCGGACGCAGACGCGGACGTGCTGCGCGAGACCACGCATGAAACCCTGCCGGCGCTCGTCGCGCGCAAGCCGGAGCTTTCGGGCTATTTCAAATTCGCCTTCGTGCGCAATCCGTGGGAGCGGCTGGTGTCGTTCTACGCCTATGCGCGGCGCTATCTCGCCGGCACCCTGCCGCAGCTCCAGGAGACGAGCTTCGCCGGGATGATACGGCTCATCGATTCCGGCGCGGCGTGGCTCGAGCCGCTCCACGTCCTGCGCCCGCAGAGCGACTATGCGCGCGGCGCCGATTTCATCGGCCGCTTCGAGCGCATGGGCGATGATTTCTCGCGCATCTGCGCAAGGCTCGGCCTGAGCGCCGCGCTTTCGCGCCGCAACGCGTCGGAGCACGGCGCTTACGCCACCTACTACAACGATTGGAGCCGCGGCTTCGTGGCCGCGCGCTATGCCGAGGACATCCACGAATTCGGTTACGCTTTCGAGGCAAATTCATGACCTACATCGCCAAGCCCAAGCTGCGTCATCCCGGCCTTGCGAAGAACAAGCTCGGCTTCACGCATCGCGACTATGAGGGCCGCATCTCGACGCTCTGCGCGGGCTGCGGCCACGACTCGATCAGCGCGGCGCTGATCCAGGCCTGTTTCGAGCTCGACCTCGAGCCGCACCGCGTCGCCAAGCTGTCGGGCATCGGCTGCTCGTCCAAGACGCCGGACTATTTCCTGGGACAAAGCCACGGCTTCAACTCGGTGCACGGCCGCATGCCGAGCGTGCTCACCGGCGCCAATCTCGCCAACCGCGACCTCATCTATCTGGGCGTCTCGGGCGACGGCGACAGCGCGTCGATCGGGCTCGGCCAGTTCGCGCATTGCGTCCGGCGCGGCGTGAACATGGTCTATATCTGCGAGAACAACGGCGTCTACGGCCTGACCAAGGGCCAGTTCTCGGCGACCGCCGACAAGGGCTCGAAGTCGAAGGCCGGCGGCACCAACGCGGATTCGCCGATCGACCTGGTGAGCCTGGCGCTGGTGCTCGGCTGCACCTTCGTCGCGCGCAGCTTCTCCGGCGACAAGCACCAGCTCGTGCCGCTGATCAAGGCGGCGATCTCGCATCAGGGCTCGGCCGTGCTCGACGTCATCAGCCCCTGCGTCCAGTTCAACAACCACGCGGGCTCGACCAAGAGCTTCGACTACGTCCGCGAGCACAACGAGGCGATGAACCGCATCGACGTCATCCCGGCACGCACCGAGATCAAGGTCGATTTCGAGCCCGGCACGACCGAGGTGGTGCGCCAGCACGACGGCTCGTACCTCAAGCTCGCAAAGCTGCACAAGGACTACGACGCGACCAACCGCGCCGAGGCGATGGCCCACCTGCAGCAGCGCCAGGCCGCCGGCGAGGTGGTGACGGGCCTGCTCTACGTCGACCCCGAGCCCGAGGACCTGCATACCCATCTGGGGACCGTGACCCGGCCCTTGAACCGAATGGGCGAGAAGGAGCTGTGTCCGGGCTCGAAAGCGCTGGCGGACGTGAACGCGGGGTATCGGTAAGCACCCTTGAGGCGAGTTCGCGTTGCGTCTACCCTACTGGTTGCATTTCGCAAACGGGGTATCGCATGTCGCCAGCCACACGCGTTTTTCTGCTCGCGGCTTTGGGTTGTTGCTGCACCATGACGGCAGCGCAGGCCCGTTTCCTGCAAGTCGATCCCGTCGGCTACCAGGACGATTTGGACCTCTACACCTATGTCCAGGACGATCCGGCGAACGCGACCGATCCGAGCGGCCGATGGGAATGCACGAACTGCAACAACGGCCAGAACGGCGCGATAAACGCCGCGCAGGGACAGCTTCGAGGCCAGCTCCCGGGGAAGATCGCCGTGCTCCGCTCGCTTCAGGCGAAGCTCGCGAGCGGCGGTACGCTCAACGCCGCCGAAACCCAGGCCGCGGCGATGATGGACAAATATCTCGGCGTCGGCGCCGGCGAGAACGGCAGTATCGTGGGCCACCTGATGCAATACGCCAACGGCATCCTGGGCGCGGTGAACAGCAACCGGCCTGCCAATTTGGCTGATAGGGCTTGGCCACTGAGTGCTGGCACCAGCTTTTCCGAATATTCGACCGCTGGCGACAGGATGGTGATCAACAATCCGAACTTCTTCAGGCAATCTTCGGCGGAGATTGTACAAACAATCGCGCACGAATCGGTACGCAGGGTCGGGGACGGGATTAACGCCGGACCTGTCGCAATGAGCTACCGCATACTAAATATTTCGGGCACGAGATATCGAACACAGGGTCGAGATAGTGTCGCCGCAATCGCCGCAACGCGCGCGTACAGCCCGGACGCAATGCTGGACATCCTACCAGATGCAAGCGTTTCCGCGCTAGGATATTGAAATGGCGAAGGCTCTCGAAGCCCTGCTCTTGATTGCGTCCCTGTGCGTCCTCGAGATACCGCCCAGGCAGCATCCCTATCCGGACCCGTGGATCGCCGTGTCGACGACGTTCTCGCAGCCGCCGGCGACACTCGAGATCAAGCTCACGAATGTCTCAAAACGCGCGATCTGCATTCAAAGCGAGGAATTCGCGCCGGTGATAAACTCGATCGAGATCATCGGTCCGGATGGAAGGCGCGTAGAACAAGACAGGTTCGGCGATGGACCCAAGGAGGATTTCCACGGCGTCGGTTATGGCGATCCCATATACTTCATCTTTCCCGGCACATCGTTGACGGTCGACGAGGATCTCCGCGCCTTCGCGCGGGGGCCCGGCTACCACGACGATTTCGCGCTCAGGCCCGGACGGTACAAATTCAAGCAGGAAGTGGGCTGGAGTTTCTGCCGCGACATCGTCGATCTCGAACACGCGCTGCCTTCGGCCGGCAATGTGCGGGGATCCGCGCTGATCGTCTCCGGCCAATTCGACGCATTGCAGCCGGAACGTTGACGCAAGGCGTCATAGGCACGGCCGATCCTCCACACGCGCCCGCGCGCGGCTTTTCCGCCCTCGACCCGGCGGAGCCGAGGGGGCATATTGCCGGCCGCTAAATAAGGCCAACCCCATGCCCACATCCTCCCTCTTCTCCCTCAGCGGCAAGACCGCGCTCGTCACCGGCGGGTCGCGCGGCATCGGGCTGATGATCGCGCGCGGCTTCGTCGAGGCCGGCGTGAAGACCTATATCTCCTCGCGCGACGCCAAGGCCTGCGCGGCGGCCGAGGCGGAGCTGGGCAAGACCGGCACCTGCATCGCGCTGCCGCACGATCTGGGCACCACCGCCGGGGTCAAGGCGCTGGCCGCCGAGGTCGCGGCGCGCGAGACCAGGCTCGACATCCTCGTCAACAACGCCGGCGCGGCCTGGGCCGAGCCCATCGACCAGTACGCGGAGAAAGGCTGGGACAAGCTGATGGCGGTGAACCTGAAAACGGTGTTCCTGCTCACCCAGGCGCTCCTGCCGCTCTTGCGCGCCGCGGCGAGCGAGGACGATCCCGCGCGCATCGTCAACATCGGCTCCATCGACGGCATCCTTCAGCCGACGCTCGAGAGCTATGCCTATTCCGCGAGCAAGGCGGCGGTGCACCATCTGACCCGCAACCTCGCCAAGCATCTGGCGCGCGACAACATCAACGTCAACGCCATCGCGCCGGGTCCGTTCGACACCAAGATGCTGGCGCCCGTGCTCGCCGTCGGGCGCAAACAGATGGAGCGCGCCGTGCCGCGGGGGCGGATCGGCCGCGACGAGGACATGATCGGCGCCGCCATCTTCTACTGCTCGCGCGCGAGTTCCTACGTCACCGGCACGGTGCTGCCCGTCGACGGCGGCATCGTGAGCGCGGCGTATACCCAGATCGAATTCGGCCTCTCATGACCCTTCCCATCGACGTCGAGGCGGTGCGCGGCGCGACCCTGGTCGCCGAGCCGTTTCCTTACGTGATGGTGCCGGGCTTCGTGAAGGCGGAAGCGATCGAGGCCATCGAGCGCGATTTCCCCGCCGTGACGCATGCCGGAAGCTTCCCGCTGCCGACGCTCGCCTACGGCCCCGCGTTCCAGTCCTTCATGGACGCGATCCGCGGGCCGGAGTTCACGAAGGCCGTCGCCGACAAGTTCGGCATCGATCTGTCGCATCGCCCCACCATGGTGACGGTGCGCGGCCAATCGAGCGCGCGCGACGGCCAGATCCATACCGACAGCGTGACCAAGCTCGTCACCGTCCTCATCTACATGAACGGCAAATGGGAGAGCCCCAAGGGCCGCCTGCGCCTGCTGCGCTCGGGCACCGACCTGGGCGACGTGGTGGCGGAGGTGCCGCCCGACGAAGGCACGCTCGTCGTCTTCAGGAACCAGCCCAACGCCTGGCACGGCTTCGAGCCGTTCGAGGGCCCGCGCAAGGTGATCCAGCTCAACTGGGTCACCAGCGCCCGCGTCGTGTGGTGGGAGCAGACGCGCCACAAGGTGAGCGCGTTCTTCAAGAAGGGCAGCGGGCCAAGGATGTGACGATGATACCCAGCGGCACCGAGCTCGCGCGGCCGTTCCTGCCGACGAAGGATTTCGAGCTCTCCAAGCAATTCTACGAAGCGCTCGGCTTCACCAAGCTGCTCGACAGCGATGTGGCGATCTTCGCGGCCGGACCCAGCAGCTTCATCCTGCAGCGCTACTACGAGGAAGGCTGCAACACCATGATGCAGCTCATGGTCGACGACCTCGACGCATGGTGGGCGCATGTCCAGGGCCTCGACCTGCCGGGCCGCTTCGGCGTCGCGGCACCACGTCCGCCCGCGATGCAGCCCTGGGGCCTGCGCATCGTCTATCTCGTCGATCCCGCCGGCGTCCTCTGGCACATCGCCCAGCGCCGGCCGGGGAAGGTGCAGGATTAGCGGCAAGCCAGCACCACACATTGTCATCCCCGGCGAGCATCGCGTGCGAAGCACGTGATGCGAGGGAAGGGGACCCAGGCGGATAGACTGGTCTGGTTCTTTCCAACTGGGTTCCCTTCCCCTCGCGATGCCGTTGGCATCGCTCGGCCGGGAATGACAGTGGAGTTCGAGGAGAGGAAACTATAGCGCGGGCGTCCACAGCACGTCGTCGAGCCTGCGGGCGCCGACCGCCAGCATCACCAGACGGTCGAAGCCGAGCGCGACGCCGGACGCGGGCGGCATCTGCGACAGCGCCGCCAAAAAATCCTCGTCTATGGGATAGCGCTCGCCGTAAACGCGCTGTTTCTCCGCCATCTCCGCCTCGAAGCGGGCGCGCTGCTCAACTGCGTCGGTGAGCTCGCCGAAGCCGTTGGCGAGCTCGACGCCGCACGCATAGAGCTCGAAACGCTCGGCGACGCGCGGGTCATGCGGCGCGGCGCGAGCGAGGGCTGCCTCGCAGCGCGGATACTCGAAGAGGATCGTGGGCCGTTCCAGCCCGAGCTTCGGCTCGACGCGCGCGACCAGCACCTTGGAGAAGATGTCGGCCCAATTGTCGTCGCCGGCCACGTCCAGCCCTGCGCGCCGCGCCCTGGTCGCGAGATGGTCGCGATCGCCCTCGCCTTTCGCGTTCAAGGTCGCGAGCAAATCGATGCCGGCGTGGTGGGTGAAGGCGTCGGCCACGGTGAGACGCTGGGCGTCGCTGCGCGGATCGCAGATACGGTCGCGATAGGCGAACATCTTCGCCCCCGTTATGTCCGCGGCCAGGCGCACCAGCGCGAGACTGTCCGCGATCACGCACTCATAGCCCTCGTTCGCGCGGTACCATTCGAGCATGGTGAATTCGGGCGCGTGCAGCGGCCCGCGCTCGCGGTTGCGGAAGACGCGCGCGAAATCGAAGATGCGCGTCTCGCCCGCGGCCAGCAGCCGCTTGGCGGCGAACTCCGGCGAGGTGTGCAGATAGCGCCGCGACCGCGCGCCGCCTGTCTCGACCTGTTCCGTGGCGAAGGCGTGCAGATGCGCCTCGTTCCCCGGCGAGACGACCAGCGCCCCGCACTCGACCTCGGTGAAGCCTTGGCCCTCGAACCAGGCCCGCGCGGCAGCCTTGATCCGCCCGCGCCCGATCAGAGCCGGGCGTTTGTCGGCATGGATATGGGGCGACCACCAGGGAGTTGGGCTCATCTTCTTGGCCTTTGGACCGGCCCCTGCTATACGCCCCACCTCCCCTTCGCCCAAGAGGTACAAAGTGGTTTCTGTCATCGCCAGCAACGTCCGCAAAGGCAACGTCATCGAGAAGGACGGCAAGCTCTATATCGTGCTGACGGCGGAGAACATCCATCCCGGCAAGGGCACGCCCGTGACCCAGCTCGAGATGCGCCGCATCTCCGACGGGGTGAAGATCAACGAGCGCTACAAGACCACTGACAGCCTCGAAAAGGCGTTCATCGACTACCAGACCTACAACTACCTCTACCAGGACGGCGACCACTACGTCTTCATGCAGCCGGAGACCTTCGACCAGATCCATGTCGGCCTCGACATCCTGGGCGACATGGCGCCCTATCTGCAGGAGAACATGGAAGTGAGGCTCGCCACCTTCAACGGCGCGCCGATCTCCATCGAGTTGCCGCAGCGCGTGACGCTCGCCGTCACCGACACCGAGCCCGCGATGAAGGGCCAGACCGCGTCCGGCTCGTTCAAGCCCGCGATGCTCGAGAACGGCGTGCGCACCATGGTGCCGACCCACATCGTGCCGGGCGTGCGCATCGTCGTGCTGACCGAGGACGGCTCATACGTCGAGCGGGCGAAGGATTGATGCGGCCGTGAGCGAGGCTACCGGCACCGCCGTCGCGCTGCTCGTCGTCGGCCTGGTCCTGGGCGCATGGGCGCTTCTGCGCATCCGTTCCGGGATATCGTATATGTCCCACCCGCTGGTGGAGGCACGGCGCGGGGAAGACCCGTTCGCTTTCTGGGCGTCGGTGCTGCCCATGCTGGCGGTGGCCGTCGCGCTGATCGTCTTCGCAGCGTACGAGCTCTTGGCCGGCTAAGGCTTGGCCTGCGCCTCCTCGTCCGAGGGCCTGTAGAACCAGACGTATGAGCCGAACCCGGCCGACGGCATGAATTTTACCTTGGTGGCGGCGGTTTCCCATGCGTAGTTGTCGAAACCGCGCACGGTCGTCACCGTGGCCTCGCCGTAGCGCGCGCGAAGGGCGTTCATGATCGCCTCAGTGCAGGCCGCGCTGCCCTGTGCGTCCATAAGCGTGACTGCGTGCAGACCCGATTTGAAAAACCGCCACACCCCTTCGAAGCGGCAGGTTTGCCAAGCATAGGCCTCGCTCTTCAACCGTGTCTCGCCAGGCAGCAGCGGCGAGGTGGGCGATCGAAACGTATCGTCGCGAAGCGGGAACAGGCCGCTCGCCTCCGCCTGCGGCATATCCCAATGAAGCTTTTCGAGCCCCAGTGGAAACGTGTCACCGGCCGCGCAGGCCGTGGTCAGGCCCAGCAGGAACGCGCCGAAGACGGCAATCGCAAGCCGTGTCATTTCAAGTTCCGCTCATACAGTACGAACAGGCGTTCCCAATGCCGCTCCGCCGCGGCGCGGTTGTAGGCGGGGCGCTGCGGGAACGCGAAGCCGTGCTCGACGCCTTTGTAGAGCTCGACCTCGGCCGCCACGCCGCCTTCGCGCAACGATGCTTCGAATGGCGCCAGCTCCTCGAGCGGCGCGTAGTGGTCGGTCTCGGCCCAGGCGACGTAGAGCTCGGCGTGGCCCTTGCGCGCGGCGAGGTCGGGGCTGTCGGGGGCGTCCGTCTTGAGGCGCACACCGTAGATCGAAGCGGCGGCGCGCACGCGAGAGGGCAGGTGCGCCGCGGCGCTGATCGCGTATTGCCCGCTCATGCAATAACCCAGCGTGCCGATCGCGCCTTTCGACGCGGCCGCGTCCGCATCGGCGAACGCAACCAGCCCGTCCGTGTCTTCCATCACCAGCGGAATGTTCAGCGAGCCCATCAGCGCGAACATCTTCTTGCGCGTTTCGGCCGCCGCTTCGCCGATGAATTGGCCCAACTCCTCGACGCCGGAGCGGTGATAGAGGTTGGGCAGCATCACGTAATAGCCGACGCTCGCCAGGCGCCGCGCCATGTCGCGCAGCTCCTCGCGGATGCCGGGCGCGTCCATGTAGAAGAGCACGACCGGGTGCGGACCACAGCGCTCGGGATGGACGATGAACGTGTTCATTCCGCCGATGTCGGCGTGTCTCTCGATCATGCGGCTTTCCTCAACGACCAAAGCGACATCAGCGCGTCCTCGACCTCGCGCGGCGAAGCGAGACGGCACAGGCGCGATTTCGCTTCGCGTCCGCCGAACGGCGCCTTCTCGACATACCAGCCCAGATGCTTGCGGAACACGCGCAAGCCCAGCGCGTCGCCGTAGAAGGCGAGCGTGTCGGCGAAATGGTCGAGCGCGATGGCCAACCGCGTTTCGAGCGGCGGCTCGTTCCAGGTGTTCGCGATCCAGGGCCGCCCATAAGCGCCGCGGCCGATCATGATCGCGTCGGCGCCCGATTGCGCCAGCGCCTCGCGCGCCGACGCGGCATCGACGACGTCGCCGTTGACGATCACCGGGATGCGCACGGCGCGCTTGACGTGGGCGATGGCGCACCAATCCGCACGGCCCTTGTAGAACTGCTGCCGCGTGCGGCCGTGCACGGTGACGGCGGCGGCGCCCGCGCGTTCGGCGCGCAGCGCGAGCTCGGGCGCGGCGAGGCTGTCCCAGCCCAGCCGCATCTTCACCGTCACGGGCTTTCGCGTGGCGCCCACCGCGGCGGCGATCAGGCGCTCGGCATGGTCGAGGTCGCGCATCAGGGCCGAGCCCGACAGCGCGCCCGCGACTTCCTTCGCCGGACATCCCATGTTGATGTCGACAATGTCGGCGCCCGCCTGTTCGGCGAGCGCGGCACCCTTCGCGATCCATTCCGCGTCGCGGCCGACGAGCTGGATGACCATCAAGGGCAGGCCTTCGCCCACCGCCGCGCGGCGTACGACGTCCGGCCGCCCGCGCGCGAACGCGTCGCACGCCACCATCTCGGTCGCGACATAAGGCGCCCCGCAGCGCGACGCCGCGCGCCGGAACGGCAAATCCGAGACGCCGGTCATCGGCGCGATCAGGACGCGGCCCGAGATGGGGACGGAGGCGATGGAGAATTCCGAAGACATTCGTCCAAGCTAGAACATTCGGCGGGCTCTTTGCATCGAAATCGTGAACACGGCCGGCCGTTTACAGGGATTGACGGCGCGAGCTATACTACCGCAGGTATTTTGTTGTCATTCGCGAAGAGGACATTATGGAAGCCGCCGATCGCAGCGTTGCCCTCATCAATGAATTGCGCGGCTTGCTCAGCAAAGCGGAAAGCGCCGTGACCGCATACGGCGCGCAGGCCGAGACCGTACGACGCATTGAAGCGATTCTGGTGGGCATCAGGCAATATAGCGCGATGGCAGTCACCGCCTCAGGAGCCGATATTGCACACGCCGCGGGCAAGGCTGAGGCGCAGCTCACCGGCCCATGGGACTACAAACCAGGGCCCTACTACGAGAAATGTTCACAATGCCATCACTACCGCATTCCGTGACCTGCCGTGCCCGAACACTTTGCATCCGTGACCGCCGTGAACCTCGCGCCCGACGGACGTACCGCCGGCGCCACGCTGTTTTTCCGGCGCGCGCATGACCCCCCGACGAGCGATGCCAATGTCGAGAAGCTGCGTTCGGACTATGAAGCCACGCTAACGGCGCTCAAGGAAATTTCCCCTGCGGATTCGGAGTTCACATTCCTGTTCAACGAGATTCTCGCGGGCGCCCAGGTCGGTCTACAGGGACCGAATTACAACTTGAGCGATGGTCGCGACGAATTGGACCGCATCCGAAAGAAGATCGTGCGCCTCGCCCGCGAATCGCGGGACAAGTACCTGATTAGTCTGGCAGTACGCGGCGCCGTCGTCGCTTTCGTGCCGTTGGCGGTTCTGGGCGCGGTCCTGTTCGCAACCGCGCGCGCTCCAGAAACTCTCATATCCAGAGAAGCGCTGGCCGAATTTACATCGTGGTTCACGCCCCTATGCCTGCTTCATCCCGGCGTGGCGCTAGGCGTCGTCGCAATGGGGTTTATTCTCAACCGAAAATTGGAGTTCGAGAACATTGGCAGCTTCGACCCGAACTTTAGTCCCAACCTTCGGCTCACCTATGTCGCGCTATTGAGTTATATCCTTTTCCTCACGTTGTGGTTTTCGATACTCGTGCTCGGGGTCGGTAGTTACCGCCTGGATGACCTCCCGCATCACCCGGCAAACGCCCTGCTGATCGGGCTCCTATGCGGCGTGAGCGATGCGGTGGTCGTCGACATCCTGCTGCATCGCCTCCCGCCGGTTGCGAAATCCTAGAGCATTTGGATATGCGGGCAGGCGCGCGCCTGTCCGCGCACCTCCACCAAGACAAAGCTCCTACGCCGCCTTCTCCGCGTAGCCCAGCACGGCCTTGATCTCGAGGAACTCCTCGAAGCCGAACTCGCCCCATTCGCGGCCCGTGCCGGATTGCTTGTAGCCGCCGAAGGGCGCGTTCATGTCGCCGCCGGCGCCGTTGATGTGCACGTTGCCGGCGCGGATCTGCTCGGCGACCTTGCGGGCGTGGTCGATGCTGCCCGACTGCACATAGCCCGACAGGCCGTAGGGCGTGTCGTTCGCCATGCGGATGGCGTCGGCTTCGGTCTCATAGGGAAGGATCGCGAGAACGGGTCCGAAGATCTCCTCTCGCGCGATCGTCATGTCGTTGGTGACGTTCGCGAACACGGTCGGGCGCACATAGTAGCCGCGGTTCAAGCCTTCCGGACGGCCCACGCCGCCGGTGACGAGCGTGGCGCCTTCGTCGATGCCCTTCTGGATCAGGCCTTGGATCTTGTTGAACTGCGTCTCGCTGACGACCGGGCCCATCGTGGTGCCCTCGGCGAAGGGATCGCCGACCTTGACCTTCTCCGCCGTCGCTTTCGCGATCTGGGCGGCCTCGTCGTGCTTGGCCTTCGGCACGAACATGCGCGAGGGCGCGTTGCAGGACTGCCCGGTGTTCTGCATCATGTGCATCACGCCGCGCGCCACCGCCTTGCCGAGATCCGCGTCGTCGAGGACGATGTTCGGCGACTTGCCGCCCAGCTCCTGCGCGACGCGCTTGACCGTGTCGGCCGACGCCTTGGCGACGGCGACGCCGGCGCGGGTCGAGCCGGTGAACGACATCATGTCGATGCCCGGATGCGCCGACATCGCCTCGCCGACCGTGGGGCCGTCGCCGTTGACGAGGTTGAACACGCCCGGCGGCACGCCGGCCTCGTCCATCACCTCGGCCCAGAGGATCGCGTTCAAGGGTGCGACCTCGGACGGCTTCAAGACCATGGTGCAGCCGGCCGCCAGCGCGGGCGCGACCTTGCAGGAGATCTGGTTGATCGGCCAGTTCCACGGCGTGATCATGCCGATGACGCCGACCGGCTCGCGGCGGATGGCATAGGAGCCCTTCACCGTCTCGAACTGATATTCCTTCAGGATCTTGATCGCCTGGCTCAGGTGACCGATGCCGATCGCGGCCTGCGCGTTCTGCGACAGGGAGAGCGGCGCGCCCATCTCCATCGAGATCGCCTTCACGATATCGGCGTAGCGCTTCTGATAGACCGCCACGATCTTCTCGAGCAGCGCCACACGTTCCTCGCGCGTCGTGCGCGAGAAGGTCTCGAAGGCGCGCCGCGCGGCCGCGACCGCCTTGTCGACGTCGGCCTTGGAGCCCAGGGCGACGCGCGCGAAGGCTTCTTCGTTGGCAGGATTGATCACGTCCTCGGTCTTGGGCGAGACGGGATCGACCCATTTGCCGTCGATGTAGAATTTGAGGTGTTCCTGCATGTCGCTTCTCCTATAGTTTTGCTTGGGCACCTGGGCGCCCGCGCGGCTGGGCGCATAAAATCATAGAAGCCCCGGCGCGGCAAAGCGGCGGTATTTCACAGCTTACGCGAGGGCAATAGCGCCGCTAACCGCGCCCATACGCTGACGCTATGGGCCCTTCGAGGCTCGCTTCGCTCGCACCTCAGGATGACGCCACTGATAGAGTAGGTACATCACCCTGAGGTGCATCGCGAAGCGATGCCTCGAAGGGCGACGTGCCGCTTGGCGCCTAAGCGCCAAAATTTCTAATCCTCGTCGTCGTCGCCGCCGCCGGATTTCTTGCCGCGTTCGGAGATGCCCATCTTGGCGCGCAGCGCGTTGGTCTCGTCCTTGATCGCCTGCTGCTCTTTCTTGATCTCCTTGGCGCGCTGCTTGAGGTAGCCCAGGCGCTTGCGGTCGTTCTTGCGGTCTTCCGCGCCGGGCGGCTTGACCTTTTTCTTCTTGTTCTCGTTCTTCTGGTTCTCGGCCATGAAAATCCTCCGATCCTGTCGCGCCGCTCGCGCGGCATGTCCGTCGCCGGCAGCCCTGCCGGACTCAATCCTCTTCGTCGTCCTCGCCGCCCGCGGCTTCGGCGCGCGACGCCTTGCGGCCGGCCTTGTCCTTGCGCTTCTCGGCATTGGGGCCGCCTTCGGGGCGCTGCTCGCGGAAACGCACGATGCGCTTGACCTCGCCGCCGGGCTCGGCGGCGGGGGCTTCCTTGACGACGAAGCTGCCGAACTCGGGCAGGACGACCTTTTCGCCGCGGTCGAGGGCGGCGCGGATCTGGCGGAACGTCTCGTTCTGCACGGCGGTGACGACGCTCGCGCGGACGTTGCAGGTTGCCGCGATCGCGTCGTTCAATTCCTTCAATCTCATGCTTTTCCCTGGATTTTTGACGTGTCTTGGGGGCGGACTATGGAGAACCGCCGCCCCTCAGGCAAGCGACAACCTGTCGTCTTCCAGCAAGTAGCGCTCGCCCGTGCGGGGGCAGACGAGGTCCGCGCCCAGCCGGTCGCCGCTGCGGCTGACCCAGCCGATCCGGACCGCGGGCGCGCCCAGCACCAGGGCGAAATCGGGCACGTCGCGGGTCACCACCGCCCCCGCCCCCACCATCGCGTATCGGCCGACCGTGTTGCCGCAGACGATGGTCGCGTTGGCGCCGATGGTGGCGCCGCGGCGGATGAGCGTGGGCAGGAACTCGTCGCGCCGGTTCACATGGGCGCGCGGATAGAGCACGTTGGTGAACACCATGGACGGGCCGCAGAAGACGTCGTCCTCCAGCGTCACGCCTTCGTACAACGAGACGTTGTTCTGGATCTTGCAGCCGCTTCCGACGGTGACCTTGGGCCCGATCATCACGTTCTGGCTGATGACGCAGCGCTCGCCGATCTTCGTTCCGGTGAGGATATGCGCGAAGTGCCAGATCTTGGTGCCCGCGCCGATCGAGGCCCCCTCGTCGACCACCGCGGTCGGGTGGCGGAAATACTCGTCGCTCATGTTCTCTACTCGCGACGGGGCCGGCCGGCGCGGCCGGGGACGAAGCGCATGCGCTCGGGAACCGCGGTGCCGCTGTCGCCGAAGGCCTGGTCGAGCTGTTCCTGTATCAGCCCGTTCGCCTCGGACAGGATCGCGCCGCCGATATTGGCGCTGGTGAAGTTCGCGGACGCCACGCGCGCGCGGGTGAAGTCGGCGTCGGACAGATCGGCCTCGGAGAAATCCGCGCGTCTGAGATCGGCGCCGTTGAGATCGGCACCGGCGAGCGAGGCGCCCGACAGATCGGTGCCGCTAAGCTTCGCGCCCGCGAGGCGGCAGCGGTCGAAGCGGCTCTGCGCTAGGCGGAAGCCCGACAGGTTCACGCCCGACAGCGTCGCGCCGCGGAAATCGATGCCGCTCAGGTCGAGCCCTTGCCCGCTCTCCGCCAGCGACTGGCGCACCGGCGCGGTGCCCAGGATCGTCAGCGCCAGCCGCACGTCGTCATAGCTGTCGCCTTCGGCTTCGCTCGCGAGGCGGCGGCGGATGAAGGAGATCAGCACGCTGCCTAAGCCCCGCGCGCTGCTCCTGGTCTTGGCGACGCGCTCGGCGGTGAAGAGGGCGGCGAGCCTGCGATGCATCTCGTCCGACCACAGATCGGCGAAGAGCGGCTCATAGGTCCCGCGGATATCGGTGACGCGCGACTGCGCCTGGGCGTTCCAGCGCTCGCGCAGGAGCATCGCGGCGACGGCGAGGACGACGCCCGCGACGAACACGCCCGCGACGATGAGCATTTGCGTGGTGGTCATCGGCCTCTTTCTCCCACCATCCGCTCATTGTCATTCCCGGCCGAGCGAAGCGAGGGGAAGGGAACCCAGGGGACTGGGTACGGTGCCCAGTCCCCTGGGTTCCCTTCCCTCGCAGCGCTTCGCGCTGCTCGCCGGGAATGACAAGGGGGCTTAAGCATGGGAGCCCGCCTTCGCCGTCAGGCCGGCATAGAGCTCCAGCAGCCGCTTCTCATAGCGCGCGGTCCAGTTGTCGGCTTCGATGAAGCGCATGCAGCCGAGCCGCGCCTGCGCGATCTGCTCGTCGCTCAGAGACGCGACGAGATCGGCGATGCCGCTGGCGGTCAGCGTCTCGGGCAGCGTCCAGCCGCAGTGATAGGTGGTGACCACGCGGCGCATCTCGGGGAAAGGCTGCACGATCAAGGGCACGCCGGCGCTTGGATATTCCCAGAGCTTGTTGGGCGTCGCGATCCAGTGGTTCAGCATCTTGCCCTCATAGGGGATGATGCCCAGCGTGGCTCCTTGGGTCCACGATTTGAGCTCCTTCTGCGGCGCGGGCGGGATGAAGCGGATCTTGATCTGGTCTTCCTCGCGCCCCGAACGCAGGATCGCCTGCGCCGCGATCTGCTTGAGCGAACCCGAGAGCGGACCCCAGCCCATCATCACCAGGCTCCAGCCCGGCGGCAGCATGGACGCCGAGCGCACCAGGATCGGCAGGCCGCGGCCTTCCGAGAAGCCGCCCTGATAGAGCAGGATTCGCTGCTCGGACGGCAGATCGGCCGCGTCGTGCAGGCGTCCGTCGTAAGGCTCGCTGGGCGAAAGCTGGATGGCGTTGCGGATCACCACCGCCTTGGGCACTTCGGGATAGGCGTGGCGGTAGTAGAGCGCGGCGCTGTCGTTGACCGCGATGAAGCCGTCGACATAGCGCAGGTATTTCTTGTGGATGCGCGCGTAGTAGTCGGTGATGCCGACCATGCGCGACGCCGCCGCCTCGTAGATCTCGTGCGCGTCGTAGACGAGCGGGATGCCGAGCTTCTTCTTCACCTGCACGCCGGTCGGAAGGGTGAGGCAGTCGTGGCAGTGCACGATGTCGGGCTTGAGCTTGACCGCGACCTCGGTCATCTCGCGCGAGCGGTAGCGCAGCAGCGTGAAGCGCGTCGT
Source organism: Alphaproteobacteria bacterium (assembly GCA_021325375.1). Classification (GTDB taxonomy): domain Bacteria; phylum Pseudomonadota; class Alphaproteobacteria; order Micropepsales; family Micropepsaceae; genus Rhizomicrobium. The sequence goes on from JAJPHG010000042.1 coordinate 85,122, forward strand.
GTTGGCGCCGAACCATTCCAGCGGCTCCAGCGTCACCGCGAGCAGCCAATCGGGAATCCATCCCGGGATGCGCGATTTCACCGACGGGAAATCGGCGTCGTCGAGCGCGCCTTCCTTCATCAGCGCCTCGGCATAGCGGCGCACCGTGTCCTCCTCGCGCGCGCTCTGCTGCGCGCCGGTGGAGAGCAGGGTCAAATAGGCCTTGATGACCCGCCAGGCGGTGTAGATCAGCGCGGCGATGAGGACGAGCACCAGCGCGCCCCAGACCATGTCGAGCCAGCGCCAATGGGCGACGTTCATCACCGCCGCGAACGCGTCGTGCCCGAAGCGCGCCACCGGCCCTTGCGCCGCGAAGAGCCTGCGCAAGCCCAGCGCGATGCCGAACAGGAGCGCAGCGATCACCGCGAACACCGGCAGCACGCGGAACAGCGCCGAGGCGATGAGGCTTCGATAGGCATTGGCCAGCCAGAAGACGCGCAGGATGCGCACGCCGCTGTCGAGATATTCCACCGGCGAGGCCGCGTCGGCGTCCTGCAGGCCGAGCACCGTGACGCTGTGCCCGGCGCGCTGCAGTGTGTTCGCCTCGCGCATGACCCGCCCGTCGCGCGTGACGTTGTTGTGGACGATCATGCAGATATTCATGCAAAGCCCCGGGGCGGCGGCGGGAATACCGCTGTATGCATAGCACGTAACAGGGTTAACCGTTTCTTACCTAAAGAGAAACCCTCGCCCGCCTATTCGACCCTCCCCTTGAGGAAGGGTCGAAAAACACGAGCGCAGCGAAGTGTTTTTCGGGGAGGGGTCCGCCGCCTCGCTCGGACCCCTCCCCGAAAGCGCTTCGCGTTTTCGACCCTCCCTCAAGGGGAGGGTCGGCCCTTCAATGCTTCGGCAGCACCTGGATGATGGCCATCATGCCCCCGTCCTCGTGGTCGAGGATGTGGCAGTGATAGACGAACAGCCCCGTGTCCGGCCCGCGGAAGTCTAGCTTGATCTTGATGTTCGGCGGGTCGCCCTGGCCAGTCCAGTAGCCCACCTGGAACACGTCGTAGAGCTGCTGCTTCTTCTTGGGGATCGCCACGCCGTTGACGGCCTCCACCAGGAAGTGGATCTGGTGCATGTGGAACTCGTGCACCTCGCCGGTGATGTTGCGGATCGTCCATTCCTCGACGGCGCCCTGGTTGGTGATGATCGCAGGCGGGTTGTTGGGGTCGAAGAGCTCCTCCTGCTGGCCGTCGACGGTGATGAAGAACGTCGTGCCCTCATTCTCCCGCGCGCCCGGCGGCATGACCTCGTCGAAATAGAGACTGCGCGTCGCCGTCACCTTGGCGTCGGCGAGGTCGTCGAAGCGCATGCGCGCCTGCGCGCGCCCGGGCTCGGGCATCTTGGGCAGATGCGCCGGCGCATCGCTCGCCACGATCCGGATCAGCGGGCGCTGCGGGTTGCTGTCGGAGACCGGACCGCCATCGATCGTCTCGGTCTCCAGGATCGCGTTCGTCGAGGATGAGCCCGGCGCGGTGACGATGAACTCCGCGCGCGACGACGGCGGCAGCAGGATGTCGGTCTTGGTCACGATCGTGCCCTGGCGCTTGCCGTCCTTCGAGCCCGTCGGCACGCCGTCCAGAGCCACGACCTGCAGCGGCTGGGCGACACCGTTATACATCAGCTTCAGGTCCATGATGGTGTTGGCGCCGGCGTTGACGACGCGCCAGAACTCCTTCGAGCCCGTCTGCATACGGACGATTCCGGGCGGATAGTTCGGCCACGGCACCGGCACGTAGTTGACCGTCACGTCCCAGAACGGCAGCGGCGTGAACGCCCCGCCCGTGGGCGGCGGAGTGGTGAGCTGGATGAAGCGCTCGTCGCGCAGCACCAGGAAGCGTTCGGGCAGCCCCGCCACGGCCGGCTGGACGTTGGCGATGCCCTCGACCTCGATGGCGCCCGTCGCCCCGCCCTGCACCGTCGCCGACGCGATGCCGTGGACGTGCGGGTGGTACCAATAGAGCCCCGGCGGCTCGTCGGGCGGGATGTGGAGCGTGTACTCGAAGGTCGAGCCGGAATTGATCAGGGTACGGATCACCTCGTCGCTGTGGCATTTGGGCGATGTGTTCGTGCCGTGGAAATGCATGTTGACCGAGGTCGGCGTCTGGTCGGAATCGCCGCAGACGTCGCCGTCCTTCGACATGCGCATCGTGGGCGCGCCCGGGATCGGCGGCACCATGTTGGTGAGCTTGATGTGGATCGCGTCGCCCGGGTTGACGTGCAGCGTCGGCGATTCCGCTCCGTCGCTGGTGACGAAGCAGAACAGCGTGCGCCCTTCGCCGTCGACCGAGGTGAAGTAGTTCATCGCCACGTCGAGCCGGCCGTTCTGGCTGTAGAAGTCCGGCGGCTGCTGCACGTCGCTGCCCGCATCGAAGCGCGGACACGCCCCGCCATCGGCGTGGGCCGCCGTGGGAAGCAGCGCGCCCAGGCTCAACGCCAGGAGCACCGCGCTTAGGGTTTTTCGCATGGACCACTCCGCCCGAACGTCGAGATTGAGAATGACACGTAATCGCTGAACTGTCATGGCCCGCTAATGCAGGCAAGCCGGGTAGGTTCTTCGCGCTCCGGCAAAGACTCACGCGGAGGCGCGGAGACGCGGAGGTTCTTTGCTTCTCCGCGACTCCGCGCCTCCGCGTGAAACCATTCGAAGAGCGCGGCTGTATCACCTGGTGGCCCGTTCGTACGCTGTCGCCACGAACTCGCGGGCCATGACACTGGATGTGCAAACGGCCGGGAGCGCCAAGCTCCCAGCCGCTGCAATGCCGTCAAAAGCGCTACGGGCTCGTGTAGTTGCCGAGGCTGCATTTCATCGTGGTGTTGAGGAAGTACTGCGTCACCGTCCAATGCGTGGTGCCGGCGGTGAGCTGGCCGCTGCCGCCGCAGAGGTCGGCGATCTCGAAGCCGCTGGCGTCGTTCCAGGCCTGCGGGAAGTCCGGCACCGAGCCGGGCGTCGGCACGTTGTCGGTCGTCGCTTCCGCGAACTCATGGCTCGCCGCGAAGGTGATGTTGCCGATCGAGCCGCCGCAATCGGGCTCGACGGCGTAGAAGATGTTGTTCTTGGCGAGCTTCACGTCGTTGGTGGCGAAGTGATAGGCGCCGAAATCGACGCAGCTCGTCAGACCGTCGAGCTCGATGGTCACGCTCTGCGGGAAGTAGACCATGTAGAGCGTGTTCAGGTCGGCGGCGGGCAGCACGCCCTTCTTGATCTGGTGCTCGATCTCGGCCTGGACGTCGCTGTCCTGCAGCGTCGTGTTCTTGTTCTTGGGATTGATCACGATCTGGCCGAGATAGGTGCCGCGGCTGATAATCTGTTTCGTGCTCTTGTGGCCGTTGATGGCAACCACGCCTTTGGTGCTGTACTGGCTCATCTGGTCGACATAGGTCGAGTTCACGATCGCGCCCGAGAAGCCCGGGATGGTCGAGACGATCGTCGGATTGACGCTGCTGCCCCACATCACCGAGACGACCTTGGAGCTCGTGAACACCGAGCCGCCGTAATAGTTCACCGGCCCCGCGGGCACGACGCCCCTCTGCGCCAGCTTCGCCATGTAAGCGGGCGTCGGCATGATGTGATAGTTCTTGGAAGTGGTGAAGGCGTCGGCCGGGGCGCCGGCGAGCACGAGGCCCGCGGCTGCCGCCGCACAGGCGGCCATGACGCGCACAGAGGCAAACATCGGAACTCTCCTTGGCTGAATTTCGGTTGTGTGCGAGCAGGCCGCTCGCCGCGACGCGGACAATGTTACGAGTGCGCAAGGTTGGCAAGCGGGGACGGGAAGATGAGAGCGAGTCTCAGTTTCGAAGACGCCGTCATTCTTCGAGGGCCGCTTCGCGGCCACCTCAGGATGACGAATTTAAGAAAGAACTCGATCTCTAAGTAGCGTCATCCTGAGGTGCGAGCGAAGCGAGCCTCGAAGGATGGCGCGTTTGCCTAATGCCCCGCCTTCGCGCGCACCGACTTGGCGGCCTGCTCGAGCACGTTGAGCACGCCGAGCGCCTCGACGCCGTCGGTCACGGGCTGGCGGCCCGTCGCGACGCAGTTGAGGAAATGCGAAAGCTCCTCGCGCAGCGGCTCGGCCTGCACCACGGTCGGCGACACCGGATCGGCGCGGCTGATCGAGGGCGCGGCGTCCGACAGATCGATGCGGTGATCGTAGATCTGCAGCTTCTTCTCCCAGGGCTGGGTGTCGTCGAACACCGCATGCGCCTTGCTGCCGATGATGACGGTGCGCTGCTCCTTGGTCGGGTTGAGCCAGGAGACGGAGATGCGCGCGGTGACGCCGCTGGGGAAGCCCAGATGGATGTTGGCGATGTCGGCGATGCCGGGGTTCAAGATGCTCGTCGCCTCGCCGGAGACGTAGGTCGGGGTCTCGCCGAGCAGCGCCAGGATGATCGAGATGTCGTGCGGCGCGAAGGACCAGATGACGTCTTCCTCGGTGCGGATCTTGCCGAGCCCGAAACGGCGCGAATAGACGTGCTTGATCGAGCCCAGACGCCCGCTGCGCGCCGCCTCGACGAGCGCGATGACGATGGGGTGATAGCGCAGCACGTGGCCGACCATGAGGATGCGGCCGCGGTCGCGCGCCAGCTTGACCAGCGAGCGGCCCTCGAAGACCTGCAGCGCGAGCGGCTTCTCGACGAAGACGTGCTTGCCGGCGCTGAGCGCGCGGCGCACGTGATCGCCGTGCAGCGAGGCGGGCGAGGCGATGGCCACGGCGTCGCAATCGGGATCGTCCAGGACCTGCTGGAAGGTGTGTCCCGGAACGGCATATTCGTTGGAGGTGTCGGCGAGCGCCGCCGGCGAGGTGTCCGCCACGGCATGCAGCGCGTTCAGCGCCGCCAGATTGCGCGCGACCTTCTTCCCCCAATAGCCGCAGCCGATGCACGCTGTGCGGGCAATGGGATGGGCTGTGACGGCGAACGGAAAGGTCTGGGTATCGCCATCGACGGGCTCCGCCACGGTGGAACGCGGCAACCGCGACCCACCTGCTTTGCCCCCCTCATGCAACATGTGATCTACCCCCGAAACCTGACACGCGGTCCTGTCCTTTTTACCCCAACGATCACACTGCAGCCCCGCCTGCGTTTCGCCCCCATGCGAAATCCGTCCCTGCCGCTACCGTCTCATGTCCCAGCTTAGGCCGCAAGGACTTCCCCGCCACAGCCTTGAAGGTATTTGGACTTTTGGTTTTTTCTCCGCCTGCTATACCGGGGGGCGCGGGGTAATTTCTGCTTAACCTTAGACATCCGGGCTGACGCCTTTTCATGCATGTCCTTGTTGTAACAGACAACTTTGCGCCCGAGCGCAACGCCCCGGCGATCCGCACCCTGGCCCATGCCCGGCGCTGGGTAGAGGCGGGGACACAGGTCACGGTTGTCACCTCCGTGCCCAACTTCCCGGCCGGGATCGTCCAGGCTCCCTACCGCAACCGTTTGGTGCAGCGCGAGGAAATCGCCGGGGTGGCGGTCGTCCGGGTCTGGACCTATCTGGCGCCGAACCAGGCCGTGGTCCGCCGGTCCCTGGACTTCCTGAGCTTTGCCGTGACCGGGTTCTTCGCAGGCCTCAGGCAGCCCGCCGACGTCGTCATGGCGACCTCGCCCCAGCTCCTGGCGGCGATGTCCGGGGCGCTCATCGCCTTCGTGCGCCGCAAGCCCTGGCTGTTCGAGGTCCGTGACCTGTGGCCGGACTCCATCGTGGCGCTGGACATGATGCGTCCGCGCAATCCTTTCGTGCGGCTGTTGCGCTTCATCGAGGATCGGCTCTACCGCTCGGCGTCGCGGATCGTGACGACCAATGAGGGCCTGCGCGAGCGGCTGATCGCACGCGGCGTGCCAGGCGCCAAGATCGGCGTCGTGCCCAACGGCGTCGACGCGCGCGAGTTCTCGCCGCGTCCGCGCCCCGATGCGTTGGCCGAGACGTACGGCCTCAAGAGCCGCTTCGTCGTCGGCTATATCGGCACGCAGGGCCTCGCCCACGACCTGCAGAGCGTCGTGCGCGCGGCGGAGAAATTGCGCGACGTGTCGTTCCTCTTCGTCGGCGAGGGCGCGCAGCACGAGACGCTCGTGCGTCACGTTGCCCGTGCCGGCCTCGACAATTTCCATTTCGTGCGCAGCGTGCCCGCGGACGAGGTGCCCGACCATATCGCCTGCTGCGACGTGCTGCTGGTGCCGATGAAGCAGACCCAGACGCTCTCCGACACCATGCCGTCCAAGATCTTCGAGATCGCCGCGATGGAGCGCCCCATCGTCATCGGCGCCGAAGGCATCGCGGTCGAGTTGGTGAAGAAGCACGGCGCGGGCCTGGCGATCGAGCCCGAAAGCGTGCCCGCGCTGATCGCCGCGATCGAGCGCCTGCGCGACGAGCAGGGCCTGGCCGATTCGATGCGCCCCGGCTGCCGCGCGCTCGCCGCCGACTTCAGCCGCGACAAGTTCGCCGCGCGCATGCTCGACGAGCTCAAGCTCGCGGCGCGGCTGGGGCGGCAAACGAAACAAAAAGAAGTTCCCTCTCCCCCGCGAAGCGGGGGAGAGGGCTAGGGTGAGGGAGCTTTCAACGCGTGACGGATGGTCGCCATGACCATCGCGATATCGCCGCCAAGCTCCTCGTTGCGGAAACGGAAGACCTCATAGCCAGCGCCCGCGAGAAACGCATCACGCTCCATGTCGTATGCGATGCGATTGGCGTGCAGCGCGCCATCGAGCTCGACAACCAGCTTCTTCTCGAGACAGACGAAATCGACGATGTAAGGCCCGATCAGGTATTGCCGCCTGAACTTGAACCCATCGAGCTTGCGGTCGCGCACTTCGTCCCAGAAGAGCTTTTCCATCGCGACGGGCTTGTGCCGCATCTCGCGCGCGCGGGAGCGGCTGGTCGAGCGAGACTTGCGCTCCGACTTGGTCGCTTGGGTGACCATCCCCCTCACCCCTGCCCCTCTCCCCCGCTTACGCGGGAGCGAGGGGGATATTGATCAACTCCCCTTGATCACCGCCAGCGATGCAGCGGTGATGGCGACCTTGCTGATTATGTCGGTGTAGACCGACAGGAAGGTCGTCAGGTTGAAGGGCTGCGGGTCGCGCGGCACGACGATGGTGGCGCCGGCCGGGATGTGGGTCGCGCCGCCGAAGGACCACCAGCTCGAATTCGACGGCACCGCGGTGCCGTCGGGCATCACCACGAAGACCATGCTGTCCTCGGCCGCGTCGGCCTCGCCGCCCGCCAGATCGATGTAGTCGTCGAGCGACATGTCCTTCTTCCAGGTGAAGGCGCCGGCGTTCAAGACCTCGCCCGTCACCGCCACCGTCGAGGGGCGCTTGGGGATGTAGATCGCGTCGCCGCTCTCGAGCAGCGGATCGCGGTCGGGATGGGCGAGCAGGATCGCGGGATCGACCGAGATCGAGATGCGCCCGAGCACCGGCTGATGCAGCAAGGTCTGCACCATCGCCTGCACCGGCGCGAGGTTGGGCGGTATCGTGCCCGAGACGCCCGGCTGCGACGCGATCGTGACGATGGCGTCGTTAAGCATGTTCGCCTCGCGCTGGTTGGCCTGGACCTCGGCGGCGGCGGCGCTCTGGCGCGTGAAGACCGCGCCATAGGCATAGGCCTCGTCGGTCAGCCCGCCGGCACGCGCAAGCACGGAGGACAGCCTCTCGTCGCGCGTGTACTCGTACGTGCCTGGATAGCGCACCTGGCCGGTGATCGTGATGCTTTCGCCGATGCGGTCGGAGAACACCGCGCGCACCGTCACCGCGTCGAAGGGACGGATCTGCACCGACGCGAAGTCCTGGGTCCTCTGCGCATAGGTGTTGCGCAGCGTGCGCGACATGCCGCGCTGCGGATCGATGTCGGTCGAGGTGACGGTGACGCCGGAAAGATCGGCCTGGCGCGACAGCCCGCCCGCGGCCTCGATCACGGAGTTCAGGTTGGCGCCGTCGGCGGCGAGCAGGGGTCCCGGATTGAGCACCTCGCCGTTCACCCAGACGAGATAATCGCTGGCGAGGTTGGTGAGCGCGGTCGGCGTCACCCCCATGCGGTTGGCGATGGAGTTCACCTGGTTGGGGTTGGTGGAGACGGCCGCGACCGTGGTCGAGTTCGTGCCCATCGAGGCGCCCGGAGCCGTGGTCGTCGATGTGGGCTGGGTGCTCGGCGTCGAAGACGGCGTCGTGCCGGACGCGGGCGGGCTGCTCGTCTGCGATGTCGGGCTGCTGGACGGCGCGGCCGGGCCCGAAGAGGTCGGGGCAGGGGTCGGGGTCGCGCTGGTGGACTGCGCAGCCGCCGCCATCTGCGCGAGCGAGAGGGGGCTGGGCGCGGTCGGCGTGCCCGGACCCGTGTTCGACCCCGTGCTCGGCAGCGACTGCGAGGTCGCCTGCTGCTGCAGGGCTTGAAGCTGCAGCTGCTGGTTCATCGCGGTGACGCTGGGCGATTGGGTGGCGTTGAAGAGCTGCGAAGCCGCGGCCTGCGACAGCCCCTGGATCTCGGAATAGTTGAAGACGTAGATGAAGTCGTTGTCGACCAGGCGCACGGTCTGCGTCTTGTTGAACACGCTCTGGATCGAGAACGGCACGAGCTTGAGGAAGTTCGTCGCCGGATCATGGCGCACGATGACCGCGAAGAGCGTGTAGGCGTTGGGCCCGAGATCGTCGGGATCGCGCAGGATCCCGGCGACCGTGGCCGACGAGCCCAGCGCATGCTGGCCCGGCACCGTGACCTCGCCGTTCAAGGTCACGCGCGCGTTGGTGGCCTGGCGGTTGAAGTCGACGAACAGCACCTCGCCCTTGGCGACGAAACCCTCTTTCGGGATCGACACCATCTGCATCTTGCCGTCGGCCTGCAGCGAGAGCTTGGACAGCCGCTTGGCGCCCGCGATCTCCTCGCCGCCGGAGAGATCCAGCAAGGCATGCGCGCCGATGCGCGATTGGCCGGCCGGAAGCTCGAAGATGCCCGGATGCTGCACCAGCCCGCTCACGGCGACCGTGTTGCCGAGCGGCGGGACCACGATGCGGTCGCCTTCGGCGAGCGCGCCGACCGCGCCCAGCGAGCCGCGGGTGATGACCGAATAGAGATCGAGCGGGATGCGCCTGGTGCCGCGCACGATATAGACGCCGCGCAGCGTGCCCGTCTTCTTGATGCCGCCGGAGAGCAGCAGCGCGTCGAGAGCGGTGTTGAGCGCGGTCAGCGTGCGCATGCCGGGCACGTTCACCTCGCCCGTCACCAGGACCGAGATCTGGCGGATGGTGGCGACCGAGATGTAGCTCTTGGTGCCGAGGAACTGCGAGGAGATGCGCGCGGCGAGCTCGGCGCGGACCTCGCCCATGGTGCGGCCCGAAGCCTGGACCGGCGGCAGGTTGAGCAGGACGATGCGGCCGTCGCGGTCGACGGTCACCTGATAGGTCGCGTTCTCGTGGCCGACCATGATGATCTGGATCTGGTCGCCGACGCCCAGGATGTAGCTGTCCTGCATCGCGCCGACCTGTGTGGGCGTGACCGCGCTGCCGGTGCCGAAGATGTCATAGCCGAACTGCTTGAGCGTGACGCCGGCGCGGGTGCTGAAATCGTTCTCGAGCGCGGAGGGCGTCAGCGACAGCGCCGAGGGCGCGGCTGCGGGCTGCAAGGTCGTCGTCGAGCTCGACAGCGGCGTCGAGCTCGTCGGCTGCTGCGGCGGCGTGGGCTGCGGCGGCTGGCCGTTGGTCACCCCCTGCAGGATGCTCTGGATGTCCGTCGTGCCCAGCGTCTGTGCCGAAGCCTGGCTGATCCCCAATCCGATCGCGCACATACAGGCAAACCGAAAGCCGCGCGCTACCCGGCGTCCAAGAAGTTGAAATCGCATCCGTATCGTCCGCCCCAGAGGAAGACAGCCGCCTCGCGCCGGAAAGGCACAGGCGGGCGACTTTTACCGCGCCCTTTCAGGACAGGGCAAGCCAAACCGCGCCCTATCCACTTGAAATATCACTTGAACTTATACTTCCTTTATGTCCGGCGCATTGCCGGGGCGCGCGATTGATCGCGCCCAAGCCCCCGGCGTAACGTCGGGACTCGCAACCGGCGCCTGCAACATCGCCCCTTGAGCACCGAAGGGTGCCTTTCCGGGGGAAGGCACCGGGCAGCCGCTGCTGTAATTTGCCTGCATGATCACGGCGGCTCCGGTCAACACCGCTGCCAGCAGGTTCGTGAATTTGCTGCTGACGTCAAAGGTGAATCCGGTGAAGTCGACGTCAGCCGGCGTCTCGAAAGACAAGCCGGCGGACAAAGCCCAGAATATGGCAGACGCAAGGCTGACCACGATCACACTGCCGTTGCGCCAATCAGCAGTCCAGCAACTGCTGATCTTTGCCCAGCAGAACGAGAGTGCCACCAGCGCAATGGGAAGCACGGCAATGCTCAAGCGGCGCAAGCTTGCTCGGGACATGGGAGGGCCCGAACGTACTAACGGTGCGTGTAGTGACTATGCGCGCCGGGAGCGGTCCTGCTGCGCGTCGCGATCAGAATGGCCAGCGATGACAAGACCTCCAGAGCCGCCAGCCCGGCGATGGCGTAGATGAGAGCATTCATCGTTTCGGCGGATGCGCCGCGCATGAACACGTGCGGCAGCGCCACGACCAACATCGCGGCACAAAGCAGGACGGCACCGGCCATCATGGCGATGCCAATGAGCTTAACCATGGCACCCAGCGGTTCTACGTACCAGATATACGAAAGCTGGACGCGCGCGCGGCCGAACTCCCGCTTGTGCTGCAGGACGTCGGGGCCGTATCTGAGATATTTTCGTATGCTCGCCAGGTAGTCTGGGAAGTCCTCGATCTCGAGCGAATCGTCCGCCCTGGGGGAGCGTGAGAAAAAGAGCGGTCGCAGATCCTTCAGCTCGTGCTCGTCCGTCCTGAAGTCCACCTTCCCCATTCCGCTCTCCTCTGCCGCCCCACGACGCATGCTCGGTCGACTGGGTACAACAAATTGTCATGCGCGGCAAAGTAGAAACGTCATGGGCGACCATCGCGGCAACAGCCTTTCCGCCCCAACGCCCTCACAACGCGGGTGGGAGCCGGACGGCGCCTACCCGTCACGCCAGGAATGGGAGCGACTATGGTCTGATTGTGACGGACAACCGCTAATAATTTATATCCATTTGATTTCGTTGTATATTTCTGCCAGACAATTTCCCGCGATCCTCGTGCCCCACTTTCCCGGCTGCGTGCTATGAGAAGGCGCAGCGCGACGGAAACGACCGCGACGAACGTTCTTGGTGAGCCATGAAAAACCCCCTACTTCTTTTTCTCCCCCTTATGTGCCTTGGCCTTGCGAGCTGCGAACGCCATGGCGAGCACGCCGCCGCCCGGCTCGGCGGGCGCGCGGCCATGCATGAGGGACGCGCCGCCGGACGCGAAGGACGCGGTGGCTTGCGCCGCGCCTGCGAGGCCGACATCGAGCAGTTCTGCGCCGCCGACCAGACCGGCCGCGACCGCCGCCAATGCCTGGAGAGCCACATGGACAAGCTCTCCAACGACTGCAAGACCGCCATCGAAGCCCGCAAGAACCACCGCAGAGACAAGGGCGGCGACGACAAGACCGACAACGGGTCGGAGTGAGGGACTCACCTCCCCCTTGTGGGGAGGTCGAAAAATCCTGGAGCGCAGCGCAAGGATTTTTCGGGTCGGGGTCCGGTGCGGGGCTCAGCCCCCCACCCGAAAAATGCTTCGCATTTTTCGACCTCCCCACAAGGAGGAGGTTAAAGTAGTGTCGCGCCAATGGCGCCGCTTCCCTCCAACTACGTCCTGCTCACCAACACCACGCCCGACAAGGGCTACGACCTGATCCTCAAGGTCGCGGCCCTGATGCCGGGAGTGCAGTTCCTCGTCATCGCGAGCCAGTCGCCGCTGGACGACGCGGTGCATGCCTACGAATCGGCGGGGCTCGCCAACGTCACCGCCATCGGGCGCGTGGACGACATGGCGCCGATCTACGAAGGCGCGCGCGCCTGCGCGGTGCCGAGCTACCGCTTCCGCGAATCGTTCAGCCGCGTCTGCATCGAGGCGCAGCGCTTCGGCATACCCGTGATCGGCTCGGACCGCGGCAACGTGCCCTATCTGCTCGAGCACAGCGGCGTGTCGCTGCCCGAGGAGCCGCAGGCCTGGGCGGCGGAGATCGCGCGCCTCTTCGACGAGCCGGACTATCACGCCGAGCGCGCGCGCAAGGCGCGCGAGAATTCGCAGCGCTACACCGTCGCGGCGCAAGGCGCGGCGCTGGACGAGCTGGTCGCGGCCGCGTCGGCGCCGTTCCTGGTCGCGATCGGATCGGGGCTCGGCAACATGCTCCACACCACGCCCCTGATCCGCAACATCGCCAGGCGCCGCGGCGCGCCCGTCGACGTCGTCGTCGCGGAGGATCACGCGCGCAGCCTGTTCCTGGTGCACGACCCGCGTTACGTGGGCGCGGTCTATTCGCTGAAGCAGGCGGTGCTGCGCCGCTCCTATGACACAGTATTTGTGACGCATTCCTTCGGCGCCGCGCGCGTCGCCTTCAACGCGCGCCGCGTCGTGTGGTCGCGCGACTGGGACAATTTCTCGCCGGACGGCATGCACGAGACGACGTTCAACCTCGAAGCCGCGCGGCGCCTGCTTGCCATCCCCTACGACGAGGCGGACACGCTCGGCTATTTCTGCGGCGATCTCACCTGGCACAAGCCGGCCGAGCCCCTGATCGGGCTGCACGCCGGCTCGAAGACGGGAAGCTGGACGGTCAAGCGCTGGCCGCACTATGCCGAGCTCGCGCACCGCCTGCGCGCGCGCGGGCTTCGCGTCGCCTCCTTCGGCACCTCGGACGAATATGTCGAAGGCACCGAGAACCGCACCGGCGCCTCGATCGCGGCGATGTGCGAATCGATGCTGGATTGCAGCCATTTCATCGCCAACGACAGCGGCGTGATGAACATCGCCAACGCCTTGGGCATGCCCACGCTCGCGCTGTTCGCGCCGACCAATCCCGCGACGCGCCTGCCGCTGCGCCCCTCGACCGCGGCGATCGCGCTCGAAAAAGACTGCGCGCCTTGCGAGATCAAGGACGTCGAGGGCTTCATGCGCGGCCAGTGCCGCTGCATGGCCGAGATCGGCGTCGATCTCGTGGAGGCGGCGCTTCTCGCACGGATGGAGGAATGATGCGCGCCGTCCACATCCCCGTCTCCTACGGCGAGGCCGCCGACCGGATCACGATCCTCACCATCAAGAACGAGCGCCTGCGCGACGAGGCCAAGCTCGACCATGTGCGCACCGAGCTCGCGCTGATCTCGGACGCCTTCTTCGCCAACGTCGCGCTCGCCCCCGGCTTCGACGCGCTGTTCGCGGAGCTCAAGGCGGTGAACGAGGCCTTGTGGCAGATCGAGGACGACATCCGCGCACGCGAAGCCAAGCGCGATTTCGGCGATGCGTTCGTCGCGCTGGCCCGCGCCGTCTATACGACCAACGACCGTCGCGCGCAGATCAAGCGCGCCATCGACGAGCTCTTGGGGTCGGAGCTGAGGGAAGAGAAGTCGTATTCCAAATGACTCCCTCTCCCCCACGAAGTGGGGGAGAGGGTTGGGGTGAGGGGGTGCGCGGCGTAGAGCGCTGGCGGCGTAGAACTCTTCAAGAATTTTTTCTACGCACCGTCGGCACAACCCCCTCACCCAACCCTCTCCCCCGCTGAAGCGGGGGCGAGGGCTACTTCTTAGCTGTACCGCACCTCCCACCTCAGCATCTTGTGTCCCGTGGGGAACGCGTCGGTGCTGGCGCGGAAGGTGAAGAAGATGCCGTCCTTGGCGGCGCGGCTGGCGCGCGAATAGGTGAAGCCGGTGCGCGTCTGTGAATGCACGTCGACGTCGAAGAGATGGGTGAGCGCGGGCCCCGCGGCAGGCGCGGCTTTCGGCATCAGGAACACGCCGGGCATCTTCTCCTGCATCGTCGCGTCCGGCTTGTTGCCGCCTTGCGTCAAGAAGAAGAAGAACTCCCCCACCTCGACCATGTTGCGGATCTGCCAATGGGCGCGGCCGACGACCTCGGGGCGGATGATGTCGGCGCAGGGGCTGCGGAAGACGCGCGCGCCCATCGGGGCGTCCTTGATGGCATAGAGGAAATCGTCCGTCCCCCACACCACGTCGTCTCCGGTCCAGGCGAGATCGGTGAGGCGGAACGACGTGCGCGGATAGAGCGCGCCGTCCATCGGGATCGGTCCGGTATAGGCCGCGGTCACGTCGCGCCAGGTATCGCCGTCGTCCTTCGAGACATAGATGCGCGACTCTTCCAGCCCGTCGCCGGAGGTGAGCCACCATTCGCCCTTTTTGCCCGGCCGCGCCTGGAGGAAATGGAAGTGGCGGATGTCCTTGACCTCGAACGCGACCTCCCAGTGCTTCCCCTCATCGCGCGAGCGCCACACGCGGCTGGTGTCGCGCTGCCCGGGCGTCGCGTTCGCCACCTCGTAGGGATATTCCGCATACATCAGCGTGCCGTCCGCCGCGTCGAGCGAGCGGCAGCCGTGCCAGGGTGACGCCGCGAGATGGTTCGATGCCAGCACCTCCCCCGCCTCGTTGGCGACCAGGAGGTCGACCGTGCGCGGCTTGGTGAGATCGGGAATGCGGTCGGTGACGAGCAACAGATAGCGGTCCTCGCCGATGCGCTTGACGTGCAGGATGCGCCGGTCGGCGGCCGGCGCGATCTTGACGTATTTCCAGCTCGTGCCCAGGTCGTGGCTGATGCCGAAGCCGCCCATCGCCGAGGCGAGCACGAGGTCGGTGGCGCGGCCCTCGCCGTCGGTCACGTGCTCGGCGAACTCCAGATGCGGGCGCGGCGGGATCGCCGGCACGCTGATCGTCACCTCGGCCGTCCGCGCGGGGTATCCATCGGGCAGATTCACCGTATAGGTGCGCTTGTAAACGGGGATTTCCGCGGCGCGCACGACCTTGCCGCTGACCCCGCGCATCGCGAAGCGGTTGCCCAATCGCGTGCTGAGCAGGAACTTCTTGACGAGGCCGGGCACGGCGCCCATGCCGTCGCGCTTGACCGCCTTGCGGAACGACGTCGCGAGTTGCGCGACCCTCTTCAGTCCCGGCATGCGCGTTGCGCTCCTTGTCTGGCGCCACTAAGTTCGCAAAGCACGCGCGCAGTCAAGACAACGAAAGCATCCGTGGCGACCTTCTTCATCAACGACAAGCTGGCCGCCCGCGCCAAGGACGAGACCGCGCTGATCGTCCATCCCCATGCCCAGCGCACGGGCGGAAACACGATCCGCCGGCTCGTGCTGGCGCGCGTCTACGGCCCCGACCGCGTCTACAGCCGCATGTACAAGAAGAACCCGGTGATCTGGAAGGACGTCACCGACGCCGAGCTTGCGGGCATCCGCGCCTTCGCCGACCATTTCGATTTCCGCGAGAACAAGGTGACGCGCCCGCTGCTGCCCATCGCGGTGCTGCGCCATCCGCTCTATCGCGCCGTGTCGCTCTATCACTTCGTCAAGCGCAAGAAGAAGCACAAGGACAACACGCTCGCGGCGAGCAACGACCTCGAGACGTTCTATGCGCTCGCCTCGGAAAAGAACCCGCGCTACTACCGCAACCTCCAATGCCGGCGCATCTGCAACGTCGAGGACGCGCGCGTGGCGCTCGAGACGCTCGACGCGAAGTTCCTCGGCGTCGGCTTCACCGAGAACCTGCACGACTTCGTGGGCGCGCTGGGCGGCCTGCTCGGCTGGCCCGCGACGGACGTGCGCGACGCCGAGCCCGACGCGCAGCGCTACGAGAGCGAGGTCACGCCCGCCTTCCGCGAGCGCGTGCTGGCCGACAACGCCGAGGATCTGGTGCTCTACGAGACGATGCGCGGCGGCCCGCCCTATACGCTGCCGATGCGCACGCCGCGCGAAGAAGCCCGCACCCTGGTCAACCGCGCCAAGCAATGGGCAAAACGGGTGATGGAGAAGAAGTAGAAAGCGATCCGCCAGGTATCTAAGCCAGAAACCCGACCGGGATACACTTACGCAGCGAGCCCCTCTTCGGCCCGATGCCACTTTCCATCGTTCTCGAATTCGATAGCTGTGTCTTGAACGTCGTCCAATTCGCCGAGCAAATTCAGAAACTCCGAAAGAGTTTCATTGCTGCCTTCTATATACTGCTCATACATATATCGAATTATGCGTTCCTGTGCTGTCGGCCTTTTCCATTGCTTTTCGCGCTTTTCGCGTCGAGCAACCGATTGCTCAGACTCACCCAGCATTCCCGCAAGCCGGCTCTGAGAAAGTCCAAGTTCTTGACGCAAAAACCGTAGTTCCACGCCAACAAGGCTCCTCTTCTGCCGAACCAGCATTTCTCCGATCGCTCGATGCAGCCCTTGCAGATCTTCAATTCGAACAATGCGGCCCCGGGAGGCTTTCTCGATGCTGAATCCATTGCCCAGATAGATATTATCGAGTCCACACGCGGTGTACTTGAATCTCTTCTCTGCCATGCAGCCTCCTTTCTAGTACGCGGTGATTACCGTCGTACATCTCCGCTCGACATCAATCCCAACCACCGCATGCACCACTTTTCCGGCCACTACCTTTCTCAAAACACAGACCCAGTCGCCATGCTCCTCGCTGAAATCGGGGCCGGTTTTAATGATGCCCTTTTCCAAGGCGCGAGGACTTGACCGTCAACTATGCCTCTCTCGTCCATTTGCTCAATCGCGTGGTCCGTCCATCCAAGGCGCGACGTATCTTCGAAGCACTCGCGAATTATCGCTTCGGCGCCCTCGCGCGTGAGCCGAACCTTCAGAGGGACGATCTTCGCCGCCATCAACCTATCAATATGATAGGAGCAAACGACCTGTCAAGTTGATAGGTCGTCAGCGCGCTGATGCGGCGTTTGTTCGGCCGCTCTTGTTCAGCCCACTCCCCGCCCCGCCGTCAGATAGCTCCTTGTCGCAGCACCGATCCAGTAGTCCAGGATGGAGCCGAGATCGAGCGCGACCGCGCCGCGCTTCTTGGCTTCCTGGATGATCACCTTGCCGGCGTAACCCGCGCCGACGATCACCAACCGGCCCGCGAGGTCATCGGGAAGTTTCGCGATCGTCTCGTCGAGCACTTCGGGCAGGATCTTCGGGCCCATTTCGCTCATGCCGAAGCTCGCGAGCGAGGCATGGCGCGGCGGCACGACGATGTTCAGCGAAAGCCGCATCACCTCGGACAGCCGCGCATGGCATGACACCGCGACGATGCCGTCCACGCCCTCGGTCAGAGCGCGATAGAGATCCCACTTCTCCAGATCGTGCTGGATATGCGCCGAGGTCACGAGATCTCGCTTTCCCGCGAGCGCGCCGCCCGCTTCCAGTGCGCGCATCACGGTGGCGAGCCCGCGGCCGCCGCGCGTGGACCCGAGAAAATCGCGCCGCTCCGGGCGCACGTCGCGCAGCAGGCGCTCGAGCGTGGGCACGCCCAGCACGTCGGCGCCCTGCATCGCGGCGAGCACGCGCGCGCCCAGCGCCGCGCGCGATTGCGCGTCGAGGGTGCGGCCCCACCACACGATCTCGCGCTCGGCCGCGTCGGCGTCGAAGTGGCGCGCGATGCCGGGCGCGTAGGAGAGCGCGTTGCTCTCGGCGTCGCCGACGCGGATCATCGACCAGGGTGCGCGGGCGGCAAGCTTCGCACGCACCTCTTCGACGAAGCGCTCGCACTGGCGCCTGTCGATGTCGGTGTCGCAGAGCGTGCCGTCGAGCATATCGATGGCGCGTTCGAGAAAATCCTTCGCCGCCGGATCGCATTGCGTGTGGCGCAGCATCGCGCGCGTCCGCGGCGCCGACGCGACCGGAGCCCGCGCGAAATCGGCGAAGACGATGCGGCTGAGCCTGAGCGCGAGACGGCGATAGTCCGACGTTCCGCGGAAGCGCTTCAGGAACGTGCGCACGAGCGCACGGATCTCGCCTCCATCCGCACTCATGTTCACCAGGCCGACGACGAAGTTCGCGTCGCTGGCGCGCAGCAAGGTGCCGGCGAAGAGATCGTCGAGCAGCGCCCGCGCCTCGTCGCGCCTGCCGTCGCGCAGCGCCGCGTGGAGGTATTTGCGCAGGAAATCGGCGTTGCCGGGGAACGCCGCGTGCGCGTCCTTCCAGAATTCGCTGTGGCCTTTCTCCGGCGCGCGCTCGGCCAGCAATTGGCCTTCCAGCCGCAAGCCGTTCTGCGGATCGCTCGCCTTCAGCTTCGCGATCAGGCCTTGGCACGCCGAAAAATCGCGCGCGGCGATGAGGGCGGCGCCGTAGTCGCGCCAAAACGCGCTCTCCTGCGGGAACTTCTCGGTCAGGGCCCGGCGCTGGCGCACGGCTTCGGCGAGATCGCCCTTGGCGGTCGCGATCTCGGCAAGCAGGGCGATGGCGGTGGGATTGTCGGGCGCGACCATGGCGAGCTTGGTCGCGCAATCCCGCGCGCCGTCGAGATCGCCGTCGGCGATCATCAGCCGCCCCAGCCGGATCAGCGCCTGGCCGCGGGTCGGCTGAAGCTCCAGCACCCGGCGCCATTGCGCGAGCGCCTCCGCCGTGTCGCCGCGCTCCTCGGCCAGGCGGGCCTGCACGGTCGGGCCGTTCTCGTCCTGCGGCCAGTCGGCGACGATCTGCGCCGCCAGCCCCGCCGCCTCGTCGAATTTCCCGTTATAGACGAGCACTTGGGCCAGCCCGATCACCGAGGCGCGCTCGCCCGGCTCGTCCGCCAAGGCCTGGCGCCACAGGCTCTCGGCCAGGGCCCAGTTCTTCTGCTGCTGGGCGGTGCGCGCGTTTTGCCGCAGTTGGGCGCCTTTGCGGCGCTCGAACGCATGGCCGGCCTTCTCCGCGGCCTTGAACAGCGCGTCGTGGGGGTTGCGAGGTTTGCGGATCATCTTTCGCGCGGACGCCGCACACATTATAAGGCGCCCTTCGCGAGTTAAGGATAAACGCGAAGCGGTTGCAAGTTTGCGTTTGGATTCAGCAATATAGGGTCTCTCACCCAGGGGCGTCACACATCTCATGACAAGTTCGCGTCTGTCGCATTTGAAGCGCCTGGAGGCCGAGAGCATCCACATCATCCGCGAGGTGGCGGCCGAGTTCCGCAACCCGGTGATGCTCTACTCCATCGGCAAGGATTCCGGGGTGATGCTGCACCTGGCGGTGAAGGCGTTCTATCCCTCCAAGCCGCCCTTCCCGCTGATGCATGTCGACACGACGTGGAAATTCAAGGAGATGATCAAGTTCCGCGACGAGACCGTGAAGCGGCTGGGTCTCGAGTTGATCGTCTACACCAACCAGGACGGCGTGAAGCGGGGCATCAACCCGTTCGCCTCCGGCTCGTCGCTGCACACCCAGGTGATGAAGACCGAGGCGCTCAAGCAGGCGCTGGACAAATACGGCTTCGACGCGGCCTTCGGCGGGGCGCGCCGCGACGAGGAGAAGTCCCGCGCCAAGGAGCGCGTGTTCTCCTTCCGCAACGCCCAGCACGCCTGGGACCCCAAGAGCCAGCGTCCCGAGCTCTGGCGCACCTACAACACGCGCGTGAACAAGGGCGAGAGCATCCGCGTCTTCCCGCTGTCGAACTGGACCGAGCTCGACATCTGGCAATACACGATGATGGAGCAGCTCCCCATCGTGCCGCTCTATTTCGCCGCCAAGCGCCCGATCGTGATGCGCGACGGCGCGATGATCATGGTCGACGACGAGCGCATGCCTTTGCGCGACGGCGAGACGCCCGAGATGAAGATGGTGCGGTTCCGCACCTTGGGCTGCTATCCGCTCACCGGCGCGGTCGAGTCGTCCGCGGTGACCTTGGAAGAGATCGTCGCCGAGATGTTCACTGCCCGCACCTCCGAACGCCAGGGCCGCGTCATCGACCACGACGAGAACGCGTCGATGGAGAAGAAGAAGAAGGAGGGGTATTTTTAGATGCTAAAATACACCTCCATGGCCGGGCTTGACCCGGCCACCCAGCCAGCGAGCGTCAGCGAGCGAAGCGAATCCGTGATGGTTCACGCGGAGACGCGGAGTGCGCGGGGTTCTTTTTCTTCTCCGCGTCCCCCGCGTCTCCGCGTGAAATCCTTTCTTGTGCCCGCTGACGCGGACACGCTGGGTGGCCGGGTCAAGCCCGGCCATGGTGACTTGTTTACAGGTTTGACATGACCGCCCCGCAGATCGACCTCAAAGCCTATCTCGCCGAGCAGGAGAACAAGTCGTTCCTGCGCTTCCTCACCTGCGGCAGCGTCGATGACGGCAAGTCGACCTTGATCGGCCGCCTGCTCTACGATTCCAAGATGCTGTTCGAGGACCATCTCTCGGCGCTTGAGAAGGATTCCAAGAAGTTCGGCACCGACGGCGACAACATCGATTTCGCGCTCCTCGTCGACGGCCTCGAGGCCGAGCGCGAGCAGGGCATCACCATCGACGTCGCCTACCGCTTCTTCGCCACCGACAAGCGCAAGTTCATCGTCGCCGACACGCCCGGCCACGAGCAGTACACCCGCAACATGGCGACCGGCGCGTCGAACTCCGACCTCGCCGTCGTGCTCATCGACGCGCGTAAAGGCGTGCTTACGCAATCCAAACGCCATTCCTACATCGCCTCGCTGCTCGGCATCCGCCACGTGGTGCTGGCGGTGAACAAGATCGACCTCGTAGGCTTCTCGGAGGAGATCTTCGACGACATCGTCAAGGACTATCTCTCCTTCGCCCAGCAGCTCGGCTTCAAGACCCTGCTGTCGATCCCGATCAGCGCGCGCTACGGCGACAACGTCATCGCGCGCTCGCCGCGCATGCCCTGGTACGACGGCCCGGCGCTGCTCGATCACCTCAACACCGTCGACGTCGACACCGCGGTGGCCGGCAAGCCGTTCCGCATGCCGGTGCAGTGGGTCAACCGCCCCAATCTCGACTTCCGCGGCTTCTCCGGCACGATCTCGGCCGGCCATGTGAAGCCGGGCGATGCCGTCGTGGTCGCAGCCTCCGGGCGCACCACCAAGGTCACGCGCATCGTCACGATGGACGGCGAGCTCGACGACGCGGTGGCCGGCGAAGCGGTCACGATCTGCCTCGCCGACGAGGTCGACATCTCCCGCGGCGACGTTCTGGCGCCGGCATCCGCGCGCCCCGAAGTCTCCGACCAGTTCTCCGCGCACATCCTGTGGATGGCGGAAGAGGAGATGCTGCCGGGCCGGCAATACCTGCTCAAAGTGGGCGCGAAGACCGTGCCCGCCACCGTCACCGAGCTCAAGCACAAGGACGACGTCAACACCTTCGAGCATCTGGCCGGCAAGACGCTGGCGCTGAACGAGGTCGGCTACGGCAACGTCTCGCTGTCGATGCCCATCGCCTTCGATCCGTATGCGGAGAACCGCGACACGGGCGGCTTCATCCTCATCGACCGCTTCACCAACGGCACCGTCGCCGCGGGCATGATCGATTTCGGGCTGAGGCGCGCGACCAACGTGCACTGGCAGGCGCTCGACGTGAACAAGAACGCGCGCGCGGGGCTGAAGACCCAGAAGCCCGCGGTGCTCTGGTTCACCGGCCTGTCGGGCTCGGGCAAGTCGACGATCGCCAATCTCGTCGAGAAGGCGCTGTTCGCAGACGGGCGGCACACCTACATCCTCGACGGCGACAACGTCCGCCACGGGCTCAACCGCGACCTCGGCTTCACCGATGCCGACCGGGTGGAGAACATCCGCCGCGTCGGCGAGACCTCGAAGCTGTTCGTCGATGCGGGCCTCATCGTGCTGGTCTCGTTCATCTCGCCGTTCAGGAGCGAGCGGCGCATGGCGCGCGAGCTTGTCGGCGCGGCCGAGTTCATCGAGATCTTCGTCGACACGCCGATCGAGGTCTGCATGCAGCGCGACCCGAAAGGCCTCTACGAGAAGGCGCGAGCCGGCGAGATCAAGAACTTCACCGGCATCTCCTCGCCCTACGAGGAGCCCGAGCACGCCGAGATCACGGTGAAGACGCAGGGCCGCACCGCCGACGCCTGCGCCGCCGAGATCGTCGCCTATCTGCGCGGCCAAGGGTTCGTGCCCTGACGTTCCTTTTCCCTCGCGGGAGAGGAAACGCTACTTCGCCGGGCCGCCGTTCCTGAGCTGGACGGTGAGCTGGTTCAGGTGCTGGACCAGCGCGGGGATGCTGCCGTTGTGCTGGCTGAGGAACGCGCTGAACTGGTCGCGCTCCTCGATCGACAGCCACACGCCCGCGACCGAGACGTCGATCACGACAAGGCGCCCGCTCTCGTTGGCGACGCGGAAGTCGACCTCGAGCGGCTGCTGGCCGGAATCGGAAGGATCGATCATCTGCGTCTTGACGATGGTGTCGCCGGGATTGGGTTCGCTCGAGCCGGTCACTCTCAAGGTTTGGCCGGTGTATTGCGACAGGCGCGACTGATAGACGGCCTCGGCATATTGCCGGAACGAGGCGTCGAAAGCGGCGATGTCGGAGGGCGAGGCGCTGTGCCGCGCGGCGCCGAGCGTGAACTTCGACACGCGGTTGATGTCGGTCAGGCCTTCCAAGAATGTCTTGAACTGCGCGCTGCGATCGGCGGCGCCGAGCCCGCGGTTGTTCAGGATCTGGAGCCCCTTGTCGATGTTCACCGACACGAAGCTTTCCGCCGGCGATGCAGCCATGGCCGGTCCCGCCATGGCCGGCGAGAGAAGGAGGACGCCGAGAGCAGCCCGGCGCAGCCAAACGAATATGGACGAAAATTTAGACATCGCGCGCAATCCTGTTCCTGCAAGGGAAAGCCCTAAGCCCAGCGGATCGTTCCGGCGGCTTGTGGCAAGTTCATGGCAACGTATCAGAGATCGGGCAAATTTTCCTTGGTCACGCGGCCGTTGCGGATCTCGTTCTCGCGGTACTGGCGATAGAGGCTGCGCGTCGTGGCGTAGAAATCGACCGAGCCGCGCTCGATCCCCTCGATCGAATCGAGGTTGCGCGCGCGCAGGTCGAGGACCTTGAAATATTCGCGCCCCGTCTGCCACCAGACGTGCTGCTTGAAGCGTAGCCACGTCATCGGATCCAGCCCGATATCGACGGCGCGTCCGGTCAGGTCGCGCGGCGAGCTCGGTCCCAGCACGGGCAGCATCAGATAGGGATCGCCGCCCACGCCCCACACCCCCAAGGTCTGGCCGAAATCCTCACTGTGGTTGGGCATGTCGAAGTGGGACGTCGCCGGGTCGAACAGGCCGCCCAGCCCGATGGTCGTGTTCACGGTGAAACGCGCAAAAGTCTCGCCCGCGCGCTTGCGTTCGCCCTGCAGCAAATCGTTGGCGAAGGTCACCGGCAGGTCGAGGTTTTCCAGCAGGTCGTGAATCCGCTCGCGGCCGAATTCGGGCACCGCTTCGTTGTACATGCGCGCCGTCCGCGCCAGGAACATGCGGTCAAGGTCTTGATTGGCCGCGAATATCTGGCGATTCGTGGACTCGTAGGGGTCGCCCGGATCGGTCGCCGGGCCGGCGGGCACGCCCGCGCAGCCCGCCAGCACAAGGCCGAACGCCGCCACCAATGCTGTTTTCAACGTATGCATGTGCCCCATCCCCACGCGCCTTATGCCTTCAGCCGGGCGGGCGATCAACCGGCATTGCATAATCATATAAAGATATGTTTATATGAGTTATGGAAAAGCTCGTGACCATGCTGCGCGCGGCGGGGGATCCCACCCGTCTGCGCCTTCTGCTTCTGCTGCGCCAGGCCGAACTCACGGTCAGCGAGCTGATCGAGATCGTGGGCCAGAGCCAGCCGCGCGTGTCGCGGCATCTCAAGCTGCTCTGCGACGCGGGGCTGATCGAGCGCTTCAAGGAAGGCAGCTGGGTGTTCTACCGCGCCGCGGACATGGGCGCGGGCGCCGAGCTCGGCCGCGCGCTCACCGCACTGGCCGAGACCTCCGCGCTCGAAGCCGACCTGCAGCGCCTCGCCCATGTGCGCGAGGCGCGCGCCGCCGAGGCGGCCGCCTACTTCAAGGCCAATGCCGCGGAGTGGGAGCGCATCCGCGCGCTGCACGCCCCCGACAAGGACGTCGAGGACGCGATCGCGCGCCACATGTCTCAAGCGCCGATCGAGCATCTGCTCGACGCGGGCACCGGCACGGGGCGCATGCTCGAGCTGCTCGGATCGCAGGTGAAGCGTGCCGTGGGCCTGGATGTGAGCCCGGAGATGCTCGCCATCGCGCGCGACCGGCTGATGCGCGCGGGGCTGACGCAATGCCAGGTGCGGCTGGGCGACACCTATCGCCTGCCCTTCCCCAATGGCGGCGCGCTGGCCGGCTTCGACGCGGTGCTGTTCCATCAGGTGCTGCACTATCTGGACGACCCCGGCGCGGCCGTCGCCGAGGCCGCGCGCGTGATGCGCGCCGGCGGGCGCATGCTGATCGCCGATTTCGCGCCGCATGCGCTGGAGTTCCTGCGCACCGATTTCGCGCATAGACGGCTCGGCTTCTCCGACCGCGAGGTGCAGAGCTGGTTCCAGGCCGCCGGCCTGAAGGCGCAGGCGAGCGAGACGATCTCCGCGCACAAATCCAAAGAGAAGCTGACGGTGAAGCTGTGGCTCGCGACCGCCCTTCCCCGCGCGCGCGCGGAGGCGGCATGAGCCTCAAAGCCATGCTCGCGGGCGAACGGCCCATGAAAGTGTCGTTCGAGTTCTCGCCGCCCAAGACGCCGCAGGCCGAGGAGCAGCTCTGGGCCGCGATCCGCAAGCTCGAGCCGCTCAAGCCCGCCTTCGTCTCGGTGACCTACGGCGCGGGCGGATCGACGCGCGAGCGCACCCACGCGACCGTCAAGCGCATGGTGCAGGAGACGGCGCTCAGCCCTGCCGCGCACCTGACCTGCGTCGCGGCGCCGAGACGCGAGATCGACGAGATCGTCCAGGCCTATTGGGACGCGGGCGTGCGCCATATCGTGGCGCTGCGCGGCGACATGCCGGACATGGCCGGGCGCTATGCCGCGCATCCGGACGGTTATGCCTCGACGCCGGAGCTGATCGGGGGCATCCGCCGCATCGGCGATTTCGAGGTCAGCGTCTCGTGCTATCCCGAGCGCCATCCCGATTCCAAATCCTTCGGCCACGACATCGATCTGCTCAAGGAAAAGGTCGACGCCGGCGCCACGCGCGCCATCGGCCAGTTCTGTTTCGACAGCGACACCGTCGCACGGCTGCGCGACAACGCCGCGGCCGAGGGCATCGCCGTGCCGATCATCCCCGGCCTGATGCCGACGACGAACTTCAAGGGCGTGACGCGCATGGCGCAGCGCTGCGGTGCCCAGGTCCCCGCCTGGCTTGCACGGCTCTATGACGGCCTAGACGACAATCTCGAAGCGCGCCGCATCGTGGCGGCGGCCGTGCTGGCCGAGCAGGTCGACGAATTGCACGCGCGCGGCTTCGACCAGTTCCATTTCTACACGCTGAACCAGTCCGACCTCACCTTCGCGGCGTGCCGCCTTCTGGGACTTCCGTCATGAGCTTCGACCGCGCATCCCGCATCCAATGGCTGATGGAGGAAGCCAGGAAGCGCGTGCTCATCCTCGACGGCTCATGGGGCGTGGTGATGCAGAGCTATCGCCTCAGCGAGGACGATTTCCGCGGGCGCCGTTTCACCGGCCACAAGACCGAGCTGAAAGGCGACAACGACCTGCTCACGCTGACGCGGCCCGACATCGTCCGCGAGATCGGCAACGCCTATATCGCCGCCGGCGCCGACATCATCGAGACCAACACCTTCACCTCGACCGAGACCAGCCAAGCCGATTACGGCCTCGCCCATCTCGTCGGCGAGCTGAACCAGGAAGGCGCGCGGCTGGCGCGCGAGATCTGCGACGCGGCGGGCACCTCGTCGCGGCCGCGTCTCGTCGCCGGCGTCATCGGGCCTGCGAACCGCACCGCGTCCATCTCCCCGGACGTGAACGATCCCGCCTACCGCAACATCACCTTCGACGATCTGAAACGCACCTATTTCGAGGCGGCGTGCGGGCTGATCGGCGGCGGCTCGGACATCCTCATGGTCGAGACCGTGTTCGATACGCTGAACGCCAAGGCCGCGATCTTCGCGATCGAGGAGGCGTTCGACGAGCTGGGCGAGCGGCTGCCGGTGTGGATCTCGGGCACGATCACCGATCTGTCGGGGCGCACGCTGACCGGCCAGACGCCGGAAGCGTTCTGGCATTCGGTCCGGCACGCGAAACCCTTTGCCGTGGGCCTGAACTGCGCGCTCGGCGCCAAGGAGCTTCGCCCGTATATCGCCGAGCTCTCGAACGCCGCCGACACGCTCACCAGCGCCCATCCCAATGCCGGCCTGCCCAACGAGTTCGGCGGCTATGACGATACGCCTGAGAACATGTCCGCGCTGATGGGCGAGTTCGCGCGCTCCGGCCTCGTCAACATCGTCGGCGGCTGCTGCGGCACCACGCCGGAGCACATCAAGGCCTTCGCCGAAGCGGTCGAGGGCGTCGTGCCGCGCCGGGTGCCGGAAAAGCCGCGCCATATGCGCCTCTCCGGCCTCGAGCCGTTCACGCTGACGCCGGAGCTCAATTTCGTGAACGTCGGCGAGCGCACGAACATCACCGGCTCCGCCAGGTTCCGCAAGCTCATCGCGGCCGACGATTACGAAGGCGCGCTCGAAGTCGCGCGCGGCCAGGTCGAGAACGGCGCCCAGATCATCGACGTCAATGTCGACGAGGGCCTGATCGATTCCGAGGCCGCGATGCGCCGCTTCCTGCTGATGGCCGCGGGCGAGCCCGACATCTCCCGCGTGCCGGTGATGATCGACAGCTCGAAATGGAGCGTGATCGAGGCCGGCCTCAAATGCGTGCAGGGCAAGGGCATCGTCAATTCCATCTCGCTGAAGGAAGGCGAGGCGGAGTTCGTGCACCGCGCGCGCCAGATCCTGCGCTATGGCGCCGCCGTCGTGGTGATGGCCTTCGACGAGCAGGGCCAGGCCGACACGCGCGCGCGCAAGATCGAGATCTGCCGCAGGGCCTATGACGTGCTGGTCAACAAGGTCGGCTTCCCGCCCGAGGACATCATCTTCGACCCCAACATCTTCGCCGTCGCGACCGGCATCGAGGAGCACAACGAATACGGCCTGGCCTTCATCGAGGCCACGAAGGTCATCCGCGAGGAGATGCCGCTGACCCACGTCTCGGGCGGCGTGTCGAACTTCTCCTTCTCGTTCCGCGGCAACGACACCGTGCGCGAGGCGATGCATTCGGTGTTCCTGTTCCACGCCATCAAGGCGGGGATGGATATGGGCATCGTCAACGCCGGCCAGCTCACCGTCTATCAGGACATCCCCACGCCCCTGCGCGAGGCGATCGAGGACGTGCTGTTCAACCGCGTGGCGTCCGCGACCGAGCGCCTGCTCGACATCGCCAAGCAGTACAAGAAGGACGGCACGGCGGCCGAGGTCGAGGACGCGGCGTGGCGCAGCCTGTCGGTCGACGAACGCCTCACGCATGCGCTTGTGCACGGCATCGACGCCTATGTGATCGAGGACACCGAGGCCGCGCGGTTGGCCGCGACCCGCCCGCTCGACGTCATCGAAGGCCCGCTGATGACGGGCATGAACGTCGTCGGCGACCTGTTCGGCTCGGGCAAGATGTTCCTGCCGCAGGTCGTCAAATCCGCGCGCGTGATGAAGAAGGCCGTCGCCCACCTCTTTCCCTTCATGGAAGCCGAGCAGGCGAAGAACGCCACGCGCGAGCCCGCGGGCCGCATCGTCATGGCCACGGTCAAGGGCGACGTCCACGACATCGGCAAGAACATCGTGGGCGTGGTGCTCCAGTGCAACGGCTATGAGGTGATCGACCTGGGCGTGATGACGCCGACGCAGAAGATCCTCGACACCGCGCGCGAGAAGAAGGCCAACATCATCGGGCTCTCCGGCCTGATCACGCCCTCGCTCGACGAGATGTGCCATGTCGCGGCCGAGATGGAGAGGCAGGGTTTCGACATCCCGCTCCTCATCGGCGGCGCCACCACCAGCCGCGTGCACACCGCCGTCAAGATCGACCCCAACTACCGCCGCGGTCAGACCGTCTACGTCGCCGACGCCTCGCGCG
The DNA here is from genome assembly GCA_021325375.1 of Alphaproteobacteria bacterium. GTDB lineage: Bacteria > Pseudomonadota > Alphaproteobacteria > Micropepsales > Micropepsaceae > Rhizomicrobium. The sequence continues at coordinate 113,177 of JAJPHG010000042.1, forward strand.
CGGTGGGCGTCGCCTCGAGCCTGCTCAGCAAGACCGCGCGCAGCGACTACTCCGCCCAGGTGCGGCTCGAATACGAAGAGGTCGCCCGCGCGCACGCCGCGCGCACCGGCCCCACGCGGCGGCTTTCGCTCTCCGACGCCCGCGCCAACAGGGAGAAGATCGACTGGGCCGCCTACGCGCCGCCGGTGCCGAGCTTCATGGGCGTGCGCAGTTATGGGCCTTACGATCTCGCCGAGCTCGCGCGCTACATCGACTGGACGCCGTTCTTCCAGACCTGGGAGCTGGTGGGGCCGTACCCTGCGATCCTCGCCGACGACAAGGTGGGCGCCGCCGCGCGCGCGCTGTTCGCCGACGCGCAGAAGATGCTGGAGAAGATCGTCGCCGAGAACTGGCTGACCGCGAAGGCCGCGGTCGGCTTCTGGCCGGCGAACGCCGAAGGCGACGACATCCTCGTTTTCGGCGACAAGGCACGCAAATTCCCGATCGCCACGCTGCACACGCTGCGCCAGCAGATGCCGCGCGAGGCCGGCCGTGCCAATCTCGCGCTCGCCGATTTCGTCGCGCCCAGAGGCACGGCGGACTTCATCGGCGGCTTCGCGGTGACGGCGGGGCTCGGCGAAGAGGCGCACATCAAGCGCTTCGAGGACGGCCATGACGACTACAGCGCCATCCTGCTGCGCGCGCTCGCCGACCGCCTCGCCGAAGCCTTCGCCGAGCGCCTGCACGAGCGCGTGCGCAAGGAACTTTGGGGCTATGCGCCGGACGAGCATCTCGGCAATGACGAGCTGATCAAGGAGGCCTATCGCGGCATCCGCCCCGCGCCCGGCTATCCCGCGCAGCCCGACCACAGCGAGAAGGGCACGCTGTTCAAGCTGCTCGACGCCGAGGCCCGCGCCGGGATCAGGCTGACCGAAAGCTTCGCGATGTGGCCGGGGTCGTCGGTGAGCGGACTATACCTCTCGCACCTCAAGAGCCGCTATTTCGGCATCGGCAAGATCGAGCGCGACCAGGTCGAGGACTACGCCAAACGCAAAGGCTGGAGCGTCGCGGAAGCCGAGCGCTGGCTCGGCCCCATCCTGAACTACGATCCCCGCACGGCGGCGGCGGCATAAATGCGGATTTCGAGGGCGGAAAGATGAAGCCGGACGCGTGGGGCCTAATCTGGCGCGTGGCATTAGGTGGCGCGGTGGAGATCGCGGCCGGCATCGGCGGTATCCGGGCCGTGTACACTCATAAAGAGTGAGCCATGCAAGGATGGACGCTTTTGATGCTGCTCGGCGCCTTCCTGGTCGGCTGGGGCGTGTTGCGCTTGCTCCGCCAATTCCGGTAGCGTCACCCGCATTGGGACACCGCTCAACGATTGGGGACTACATATGTGGTTCATCGAAGATGAAGCCCATGCCGAATTGCAAAGCGGGCAATTTGAAACCCGCCGAGAAGCGGTGGGCGAGTTACGGCGGCGGGCCGATCTATCGTGGGATACGGAGCCGAATCTCGCCCCATGCGCATCGTGGCGCACCTGCGGGCGACGCTACGAACTCATCGAGCGCGACGGTGCGGAAGAGAAATCCAGAGAACTGGCGCTGGAAATTTCGGCGGCAGGCGTGCATTGGCATCTTGCGAATTGGGACAGTCTCTAGAACAAACTAGGACACTGCGGGGGTCAACTAGGACAGCATCGGAGATCGTCTTTAGATGTTGCAAGAATTGGTTGAGGAAACTTCCCGGCAGGAGTCCCCTCTCTCGGGCAAGCGGCGCGCCGCTACACGCTGACCTGGGTCGATCGAAATTCGCCTTGCTGCGCAAGAAGCGCCGCCGTATCGAAGAACGTCTGCGCTTCCAGGATTTTGCCGTCGCGGACTCGCCAGCGAAATGCCGTCTCTATGATGAAGGGCATCTGGTCCCGTTCGCGTCCGCCAGGCGGGAGATAGCTGCCATAGACGTCGAACAGGCCCCAAACGATTTCGCCCCGCGACATGATCTCCTTCGCCTCGTATCGCCGGAAGAAATACCGGGTCGACAGTTTCGACAGAAGCGCAACGACACTGGCCTTGCCCTCGTAGACGCCGCCGAAGCGAAACACGCCGCTTTCACGGGTGGAAGCGGATTTCCAGACGACGTGCTCGTCGAGTGCCTCATGGGCGGGGCCAAGGTTTGCCTCTCCCCACGCCTCCAGGACGGTTTTCATGAGTTGTTCTGCTGGAGACATTGGGGTTGCCGCGACGGATAGCCTCCAGCTTAGTGCGAATGGAATTAGCGGCAGGTTAACCGTGGCGCTCGATCGCATCGCCGATGCCCGACAAAAAAAGCGATCCAAGGACAATACGGTCCTTGAACCGTCACGGTCGGATCACCATCTCGGCTAAATCCCCACATTTGCGAAGGAAGCCGAAGCGGGCTGGAAACCCCGCGCTGCGGGCCTGTGTTCTCGCGAGACCGTTCGTTCACGCCAGCGCCTTGCAAAAAAATTCTCCGCCGTGATGCGATGCACAATCGCGCGCTGGCGCGGCGTTTCGAAAAATGCCGTTCGCATGGGCGGCGGAGCCATGCCCGAAACGGGCACAAAAAGATTTTCGCGGTTCTGTACAGGAGAACGAATGTTCGGCCACTCTCATTACGAAACGTCCGCAGCTTGTTGCGTTCGATTTCACCCAGCCATACTCAGTGTCATGGCCCGCGAATGCGGGCCACCCAGCTGGGTTCTGCGCATGGGAGCCAAGTTCGCTGTGACTTTTTCTTCGACAGAAAGAGCAAGCGTCACCTGGGTGGCCCGCATTTGCGGGCCATGACAGGTTTGTTTGTGACTCTAGCCGATCATGCTTCCGCCGCGCCGAAGCCGCCGCCGCCGGGGGTTTCGATCTCGATGGCGTCGCCCACCGCGACTTGTGTCTCGTCGCGGCCCTTCAGGCGCACGCGTTCGCCGTTCGCGCGGATCAGGGTCGTCGTGCCGCGCGCGCCGGGGCCGCCGCCCTCGAGGCCGAAAGGATCGGTGTCGCGGCGCGTCGAGAGGATCGCGGCCGTCATCGCCTCGCGGAAGCGGATGCTGCGGCGCGCGCCACAGCCGCCATGATGTCTGCCGGCCCCGCCCGAGCCGTGGCGGACGGAGAACGCCTCCACGATCACAGGATAGCGGCCCTCGAGCACCTCGGGATCGGTGAGGCGCGAATTGGTCATGTGCGTGTGCACGCAGGAACGTCCGTCGAAATCGCGGCCCGCGCCCGCGCCGCCGCAGATCGTCTCGTAGTACTGAAGCCGCGAATTGCCGAAGGTGAGGTTGTTCATCGTCCCCTGGCTCGCGGCGAGAACGCCGAGACACCCGAACAGCGCGTCGACCACCGCCTGGCTCGTCTCGACATTGCCGGCGGCGACGGCACCGGGCGGACGCGGACGCAGCATCGAGCCGTCGGGCACCACGATCTCGAGCGGCCTCAGGCACCCCGCGTTCATCGGGATGTCGGAATCCACGAGGCAGCGGAAGACATAGAGCACCGCGGCCTTCGTCACCGAGCCCGGCGCGTTGAAATTGTTCTTAGCCTGCGCGCTCGTGCCGGTGAAATCGATGCGGGCCGAGCGCGCGGCGCGGTCGACCGTGACCGCGACGCGGATCACGGCGCCGCCGTCCATCGGCATCTCGAACGCGCCGTCCTTGAGCGCCTCGATGACCTTGCGCACCGAGGCCTCGGCGTTGTCCTGAACGTGGCGCATATAGGCCTCGACGACGTCGAGCCCGTGCTGCGCGCAGGCATGGCGCAGGCCGTCGGCGCCTTTCGCGCAGGCTGCGGCCTGCGCCTTGAGGTCGGCGACGTTCTGCTCGGGATTGCGCGCAGGGTACGCGCCGCCGTCCAGCACCGCGCGCACCGCGCGCTCGTCGAAGCCGCCGTCGCGCACCATCACCTGGCCGTCGAAGAGGATGCCCTCCTCGGCGATGTTCTTGGAGAAAGGCGGCATCGAGCCCGGCGTGATGCCGCCGATATCGGCGTGGTGGCCTCGGGAGGCGACGAAGAAGCGCCGCGCGCCGTCAACGAACACCGGCATCACCACCGTGATGTCGGGAAGATGCGTGCCGCCGTCGTAAGGCGCGTTGCTGACGAAGACGTCGCCCTCGCGCATGTGGGCATGCTTGGCGATGATCGCGGTGACGCAATCGCCCATCGAGCCCAGATGCACGGGCATGTGCGGCGCGTTGGCGATCAGCGCGCCGTCGCAATCGAAGATCGCGCAGGAGAAATCGAGCCGCTCCTTGATGTTCACGCTGGCCGCGGTGTTCTGCAGCGTCACGCCCATCTCCTCGGCGATCGCCATGAAGAGGTTGGCGAAGACCTCGAGCAGCACGGGATCGACCTCGGTACCCGCCTTGATGGCGGCTGCGCGTGGAGCGTTGCGCATGAGGATCAGCGCACGCGACGCCGACATCCGCGCGCGCCAGCCGGGCTCGACGACGATCGTCTGGTGCGGCTCGATCAGCAGCGCGGGTCCTTCGATGCTCTCGCCGCTCGCCAGCGCCTCGGAGCGGCGGACCGTCGCGTCGTGCCAGGAACCTTGCGAGAAGAAGCGGATGACCTTCGCATCCGTGTTGCCGGAAACACGCGCGGCAGGTGACGCCGCCGTCTTCTCGTCCGGAACACTGAACGCCTCGACCTCGATCGACTCGATGATCAATGGCTTGCCCTCGAAGCCGAAGCCGAAGCGTCTTGCGTGATCGCGCACGAAGGCCTTTTGCAGCTCCGCCGCCGAAGCCAGCTGCAGCGCGAGCGCAGTATCGCTGCCTTCGTAGCGGATGTGCAGGCGCGTCAGGCTGTCCATGCGCTCCGCGCCTTGACGCGCCAGCTCCGCGCGCGCGTCTTTTTCGAGGCGCGCCGCCAGATCGCGCGTGGCGGCGATGCTTGCCTCGTCCAGCACCGTGCCGACGGCTTGCTGCTTCACACTGCGCAGGGCCGCGAGCTTCATGCCATAGGCCGAGAGCAGCCCGGACAGCGGATGGATCAGCACTTTGGTCACGCCGAGCGCATCGGCGACGAGGCAGGCGTGCTGTCCGCCCGCGCCGCCGAAGCAATTGAGCGCGTAGGCGCGCGGATCGTAGCCCTTGGCGATCGAGATCTTGCGGATCGCGTTGGCCATGTTCTCGACCGCGATGCGGATGAAGCCGTCCGCGACCGCTTCCGGCTCGCGGCCGTCGGCGATCTCGCGCGCGAGTGCCGCGAACGCGGCGCGCACACTCGCCTCGTCGAGCGGGCGGTCAGCGCTCTCGCCGAAGATCGCAGGGAACAGATCGGGCCTGAGCTTGCCCGTCATCACGTTCGCGTCGGTGATGGTCAGCGGGCCGCCGCGGCGATAGGCCTTGGGTCCCGGATCGGCGCCGGCGGAGTCCGGGCCGACGCTGAAGCGCGCGCCGTCGAAATGCAGGATCGAGCCGCCGCCGGCCGCGACCGTGTGGATCGCCATCATCGGCGTCTTCAGCCGCACGCCCGCGACCTCGGTCTCGTAGACGCGTTCGTATTCGCCTTCGAAGCGCGCGACGTCGGTGGACGTGCCGCCCATGTCGAAGCCGATGACGCGCTCGATGCCGGCTTCCTTCGCCGTCTCGGCCATGCCGACGACGCCGCCCGCGGGCCCGGACAGGATCGCGTCCTTGCCGCGGAAGAAAGCGGGCGCGGCCAGGCCGCCATTCGAGGTCATGAAGTATAGGCGCGCCGCCTCGCCCAGCGTCGCGGCGATCCGCGCCGTGTAGCGGTCGAGCACCGGGGAAAGGTAGGCATCGGCGACGGTGGTGTCGCCGCGCGGAACGAATTTCGGCAGGGGCGCGGTCGCATGGCCCGCCGAGACCTGCGTGAAGCCTATCTCGCGCGCGATCTCGGTCGCGCGCAGCTCATGCGCGGGAAAGCGGTAACCGTGCATGAAATGTATGGCGCAGGACCTGATGCCGCCGTCGCGCACCTTACGCAGGTCGTCGCGCAACGCGGCTTCGTCGAGCGGCAACAGCACCTCGCCGTCGAAGGCGACACGCTCGCGCGCCTCCACGACGCACGCATAGACCATGTCGGGCAGCTCGATCTTGAGCGCGAAGAGCTTCGGCCGTGCCTGGTTTCCGATGCGCAGCTGGTCGGCGAAGCCCCTGGTCGTCACGAGCACCGTCGGCTCGCCCTTGCGCTCCAGCAGCGCGTTGGTCGCAACCGTCGTGCCCATGCGCACCTCGCCGATTCGCCCGGGCGGAATCGGCGCGTTCGAGGCAAGCCCGAGCACACGGCGAATCCCTTCCGGCGCCGCGTCGTCATAGGCCGGGCTCTGGGAGAGCAGCTTGAGTGTGGTGAGCGCGCCGTCCGGCCCTTCAGCGACGATGTCGGTGAAGGTGCCGCCGCGGTCGATATAGAAATTCCACACCCCGCTCATGGCTTACTCATATGTCATCTTTGCCTGTCGCAATTCCGCCGAGATTGGACTAGAGCCTCGCGCCATGTCCATCTGGGGGAAAATCACCGACGTTGCCGGCGCCTTCCTGCGCGTCCTGACGGGACCGGCGGAAGGCGACGCCAACATCACCTTCACCATCGCCGTCATCGCGCTCTCCGCCAAGATGGCCAAGGCCGACGGCATCGTCACCGACGACGAGATCGAGGCGTTCGAGCGGCTGTTCCGCGTCCATCCCGACGAGGCCGCCAATGTGCGCCGCGTCTTCGACCTGGCGCGCCGCGACACGGCCGGCTACGAGACCTATGCGCGGCAGATCGCGCGGCTGTTCGCGGGCAACCCCGCGCTGCTCGAAGACATCCTCGACGGGTTGTTCGAGATCGCCAAGGCCGACGGCGTGCTGCATCCCGGCGAGCTTGCGCTTCTGGAGCGCGTCGCCGAGATCTTCGGCTTCGCGCCGAACGAGTTCCGCCGCATCCGCGCCAGCCACTTCGCGCCCGACGCGGCCGACCCTTACGTCGTGCTCGGCGTCGCCTATGACGCGAGCGACGAGGAGATCCATCGTACTTATCGAAGATTGGTGCGCGAGAACCATCCCGACAGCCTCATCGGCCGCGGCGTGCCGCCGGAGTTCGTGCGGCTGGCCACCGACAAGCTCGCCGCGATCAACGTCGCCTATGACCGCATCGAGGCCGAGCGCGGGCTCAAGGTTTCTCCAGCCACGCATTGAAGCGGGGCGACCGTTTCTCCGCGAAGGATTTGGCGCCCTCGCGCGCGTCGGGATGATGGTCCGTCACGGCGGTGCGCGCGGCGATGTCCTCGAGCGCCTGCGTGAAGCTCGATTCCGCCGCCTGATAGACCGAGCGCTTGAGCATGCGCTGTGCCACCTGCGGGCCGTCCGCCATCTCGCCGGCGAGCGCGAGTGCGCGGGGCAGAAGATCGGCGGCAGGAACCACTTCGTTCAAGAGGCCGAGCGCCTGTGCCGACTTCGCGTCCGCGATGCGCTTGCGCAGGAGGAAGTCGAGCGTGCCGGCAAGACCCAGATGCTGAAGCAGCAGCCAATGGCCGCCCTCGTCCGGCAAGAGGCCGAAGCGCAAGGTCGCGCTGCCGAGCTCGGCCGCTTCCGAGCCGATACGGAAGTCGCAAGACAGCGCCAGCGACAGGCCGGTCTGGATCGCCGGGCCGTTGATCGCGGCGATGGTGATCTTGTCGAGACCCCGCACCGCCAGGTTCAGCGCTTGCGAATAGACCCGCAGCGCGTTCGCCGTGCCGATGGGTGTCGTGTGGCCGGGACCGAGCTTGGCGACAGTCTCAGGCGCGTCGTCATGATAGGAGCGCAGGTCGTCGCCGGCGCAGAAGGCGCGGCCCTCGCCGGTGAAGACGACGACGCGGACGGCATCGTCCATCTGGGCGCGCGTCATCAGCTCGATCAGGTCGCGCTTCATGCCTTGCGTGAGCGCGTTCAGGCGCTTGGGCCGCGCCAGCGTCACCAGCATGATGCCCTTGGGGTGCGTCTCGACGCGGATCACCTCAGCGCCCCGTGAAGCTCGGCGCGCGCTTCTCGATGTAATGCGCGATGCCTTCCTTGAAGTCTTCGGATTCGAAGCTCGCGGGCATGTCGGCATCGGCGGCGGTGATCGCCTGCGCCAGCGTCTGGAACTGCGCGTTCCACAGCTCGCGCTTCATCTCGCGCATCGAGCGCGGCGAGACCTCGCGCGCCAGCATGTCGGCATAGGCCGCGACCTCCTGCGCAAACGTCGCCTGCGGGAAGACGCGGTTGACGAGGCCGAGCTCCTTGGCTTCCAAGGCGCTCACCCGGCGCGCGGAGAACATCAGATCGGCCGCGTTGGCGATGCCGACGAGCCTGGGCAGGAGCCAGGAGATGCCGTGCTCCGCCACCAATCCGCGGCGCGAGAACGCGGTCGTGAACACCGCCGCGTCCGACGCGAAACGCATGTCGGCGTAGAGCGCGATGATCAGGCCGAGCCCGGCGCAGGGCCCGTTGATCGCCGCGATGATGGGTTTGGGAACCGAGGGAAAATAGGAATAGGTCTTGCGGAAATCTTCCGGCGCGTTCGGATCGAACGGCTCGTCGCCGCGCGCCTCGCGGCTGCCGCCCTGGATCTGCTGGAGATGGTCCATGTCGGCGCCGGCACAGAAGCCGCGGCCCGCGCCGGTGAGAACGATGACGCGCACGCTCTCGTCGGCGCAGGCCTCGCGCATCGCCTGCTTGACCTCGTGATGCATCGTGCCGGTCCAGGCGTTCAGCCGGTCCGGACGATTGAGCGTGACCGTGGCGACGCCGCCCTCGACGCCGTATAGGATATGCTTGTGAACCATGGGTCCCTCCGATTGCGAGCCGGCGCGATCCTAGCGCCGCGGGCCGCGCTTGCCGAAGCGGATTTAATGTCCCCAGGGGATTTGGTTGCGCCGGAAACGCAACGGCGCGTAACCTTTTGTAAAGTAACCGAGACCTTACCACCCGGTATAAGCCTGTATCCATGTGTATCAACGCGGAACGGAATCGAGCGGCTGGACACGTATAAGAAACGGGTCGACAGTGAAGCGTCGTAAGGGTTGAGGCCGCGCGCGGTGAATTCCTCCAAGGCTCTGGAACGGGACTTGCGCGAGGCCGATTCGGCCAGGAAAGATTTCACGGTTCTTTCGGGAATGCCGCTGCAGCAGCTCGACATCGCCCTCGCCCGCCGCGTGCTGGAAACGGCTCCGACGGTGATCTATGTCTATGACCTGCGCCGCGAGACGAGCGTGTTCCAGAACCGGCGCTTCGGCGAGCTTCTCGGCCATCCGCCGCCGCACGACGCGCGCGTCAGCGAGTGGACGGCGCATATCCATCCCGACGACGCCAAGGCTTTCCCCGAGCATCGCGAGCGTCTGCGCGCGATCCGGCCGGGCGAGACGCTGTCGTGGGAATTCCGCATGCGCGACGCGGCGGGCGCCTGGCGCTGGTTCCTGAGCCGCGACACGCTGCTCGCCGTCGGCGAGGACGGCAAGCCGCAGCTCATCGCCGGCAGCGCCTCGGAGATCACCGAGCAGAAGCAGGCCGAGCAGCACAAGGAGCTGCTCGCCGACGAGATGCGCCACCGCGCGCGCAACCTTGTCGCCATCGTCCAGGCCATCGCCCGCATGTCGCGGCCCAAGGGTCAGCCCGAGGCCAACAAATATATCGACGTGTTCATGGGCCGGCTGATGACGCTGCTCAACACCGGCGGCATCGTGCTGTCCTCGACCGCGCGCACCGCCGATCTGCGCGCGGTCCTGGAGACGACGCTCACGGCGTTCGGAAGCGACGACATCCGCTCCCGGATCTCCATCGGCGGCCCCGACGTCGTGCTTTCGGAGCACACCGCAGGCGGGCTGGCGCTGGCATTCCACGAGCTTGCGACCAACGCGATCAAATATGGCGCGCTGAGCTCGGAAACCGGCCGGATCTCGATCGCCTGGTCGCTCACGCAAGGCGCGCAAGGCCAGGCTTTCGTGATGCACTGGTCGGAATCGGGCGGGCCGCCGGTCAGGCCGCCGGCACAGGAAGGCTTCGGCGGCGCGGTGATCCGCCAGAGCATCGCGCGCGAGCGCAGCCCGAAAATCCAGCTGGACTATCTGCCCGAGGGCCTGTCCTGCCGGTTCGAATTCATGAAAGCGGATTGAAAAGCGCGAGCGGGACCCCGAACAGCTTTTGAGATCGGGGGGGACCGCGATGCCATTGCGAAATCCCGCTCGCCGGACAGGAACGCGGCGGAACCGGATCGGTTCCGCCGGAACCCCTCAGACGGGCGGCGCGCGGCCGCGCAGCGCGCCCGACAGCGCGCTGATCAGGAACAGGATCAGGAAGGCGAACAGCAGGATCTTGGCGATCCCCGCGGCCAGCCCCGCGAGCCCGAAGAATCCCAGGAACCCCGCGATCAGGGCCAGGATCAGGAAGGTCAATGCCCAACTCAGCATGGTGTTTTGGTCCTCGGCTTTCGCAAGCAAGAACCCGGCTTAGGAGCAAAAGTTCCCACGCCGCGCCAGGGAACCAACGGGCCGTCCCCACGTTTATCCTCGGCTAAGGAAGAAGGGGAGGACTGCATGTCCATGACATCAACCGTCGGGCCTTACCTGCCCTATCTGCGCCGCTACGCCCGCTCGCTCACCGGCTCGCAGGCAAGCGGCGACGCCTATGTGCGCGCGCTGCTGGAGGCGATGCTGGAGGGCAATGTGACGCTCAGGCAGGATATCCCGCCCAGGATCGCGCTCTACCGCCTGTTCCACGAATTCTGGTCGGCCTCGAGCCCGCGCGCGCTCGACGCCGACGGCGCCGGCGACCTCTCCGCGGTCGAGCAGCGCCTGCAGGCGCTGCAGCCGAGCAAGCGCGAGGCGCTGCTGCTCACCGCCGTGGAAGGCTTCTTCGTGCACGAGGCCGCCATCATCCTCGACCTGCGCACCGATGAGGTCGAGGACGCGATCGGGGCGACGTTGCGCGCGATCGACCGCGACCTGACGTCGCGCATCCTCATCGTCGAGGACGAGATGATCATCGCGCTCGACCTCGAGAACCTGGTGACCGAGCTCGGCCACACCGTCGTCGGCATCGCCACGACCCGCCAAGAGGCGGTGCGCCTCGCCAAGGAGCACGAGCCGGACCTCGTGCTCTGCGATATCCAGCTCGCCGACGGAAGCTCGGGCGTGGATGCGGCGACCGACATCCTGCATTCCACGAGCATCCCGGTCATTTTCATCACCGCGTTCCCGGAATGCCTGCTCACCGGCGAGCGGCTGGAGCCCACCTATCTCATCGCCAAGCCGTTCCTGCGCGACACGGTGAAGGCCACGATCGGCCAGGCTCTGTTCTTCCACAAGCCGACGATCCCTCACGCCGCCAATGCCGACGGCAAGGAACGGGAAGCTCACGCCAGCGCGTGAAGTCCTCTTGGATTGAAACAGCACGCCCGGCCAAAACCGGGCGTGTTTTTTATTTCCTCTCCCCTTGTGGGAGAGGACGCAAAATCTTGCGCTTAACGGAGCGCAGCGCAGTTAAGCGCAAGATTTTGCTGGTGAGGGGTGAGTTCTTCGCTCAACCAAACTCACCCCTCACCTGAAAAATCAAGGGCTTGGTCTTCGCTTCGCTCAGCCCAAACCCATGATTTTTCTTCCTCTCCCACAAGGGGAGAGGAACAAGATCCCCCAAACGAAAAGGAGCGCCGCAAGCGCGGCGCTCCTATCGTCAGACGAAACGCAGATCAGTGCTGGTTGGCCGCGTCGCGCACGGCGTCTTTCGCGCCGCCGACGGCGTTTTCCATCTTGCCTTTAAGCTTGTCGGCCTTGCCTTCGGCCTGGAGCTTGGCGTCGCCGGTCACTTTGCCGGCCGCGTCCTTCACGGCACCCTTCGCCTGATCGGCGACACCCTTGATGCGGTCTTTGTCCATGACGTGATCCTTTTTGCTGTGGACCTAGATAACGTCTTGTCCCGCAACGGGTTCCGCAGGCTCACACCTTGAGCACGCGGCGCAATTGTTCGATGTCGAACGGTTTCATCAGATGCGCGAAGCGCGCGAGCACGCCGCCATCGTGCTCCGAGGAATAGCCGCTGACGATGACGATCTTGAGATCCGGCCTGAGCAGCGTTGCCTGCGCCACGAGATCCTGCCCGCTCATCCCGGGAAGCCCCAGATCGGTGAGCATGATCGCGATGGTCGGATCGCCTTGAAGCACCGACAGCGCCTCGTTGCCGTCACCCGCCTCGGCAACCGCGAAGCCGAGCTGCTCGACCATTTCCACCGTCGTCATGCGGATGAGCGCCAGGTCCTCGACGATCAGAACCTTGCGCGGCGCCTTCGCCGCTTTCGGCCGGCCTGCGAGCATCGCGCGCAGCTTGCGCGCCAGATCCTCGCGCCGGTAGGGCTTGCTCAGCAGAAGCGCGTCGGCGTCGAGCTTGCCGTTGTGCACGATGGCGTTCTGCGTGTAGCCCGAGGTGTAGAGCACCAGGAGCCCGGGCTGCATCTCCTGCGCGCGGCGCGCGAGCTCCCGCGCGCCGATCGGCCCCGGCATGATGACATCGGTGAACAGCACGTCGACCGCGACGCCGCTGCCCAGGATCGCGAGCGCCTGCTCGCCGTTCTCGGCCTTGAGCACCTCGTAGCCCAGCTCGGTCAGCGACTCGACCGCGGCGGCGCGCACCGCGGCGTCGTCCTCGACGACGAGGATGCGCTCATGGCCGCCTTCGACGGGGCCGGTGGCGACGGGGCCGGTGCCCTCCTCGGGCTTGCGCGTGCGCGGCAGATAGAGCTTGACCGTCGTGCCCTGGCCGATCTCGCTGTAGATCTTGATGTGGCCGCCCGACTGCTTGACGAAGCCGTAGACCTGGCTGAGGCCGAGACCCGTGCCGCGGCCTTCGGGCTTGGTCGTGAAGAACGGCTCGAAGGCGCGCGCGACGACGTCCAAGCTCATGCCGTCGCCCGTGTCGCTGACGCCGACCATCACGTATTGGCCCGAGGCGACCTCGCTGTGCTGGGCGGCATGGGCGTCGTCGAGGAAGGCGTTGGCGACCTCGACAGTAAGCTTGCCGCCGTCCGGCATCGCATCGCGCGCGTTTATGGCGAGATTGAGCAGCGCGCCTTCGAGCTGTCCGGGATCGATGAAGGTGTTCCACAACCCACCCGCGACGATGCTTTCGATGTCGATGCGCTCGCCGATGGTGCGGCGCAGGAGATTGGTCATGTCCTGGATGACGCGGCCGACATTTGTCGAGCGCGGATCGAGCGCCTGGCGTCGCGCGAAGGCCAGGAGCTGCGAGGTCAGCCGGGCGCCGCGGCGTACCGCCTCGAGGGAATTCAGGATGCGCTCCGAGCTCGCCGGATCGCTCTTGAGGTCGATGCTCGCGCGCTCGAGATTGGCGCCGACGATCTGCAGCAGGTTGTTGAAGTCGTGCGCGACGCCGCCGGTGAGATGGCCGATCGCTTCCATCTTCTGTGCTTGCCGCGCGGTCTGCTCGGCGGTCAGCCGCTCGGTTGCGTCGATGCATACGACGACAAAGCCGCCGGTCGGGACCGGCGCGCGATAGACCTCGAGCTGGCGGTCGTCGAGCGTAACCGAGCGATGGCCGGCCGCGCCGCGGCCCTCGGCCTCGTCGAAGATCCGCACCGCGCGGTCCCGCTCGAAGTCTTCGAAGGCGGAAAGGAGCGCGCGCCCGCGGGCGAGGTCACGCGGAAAGCCCATGAACTTGAAGAAATTGTCGTTGAAGACGCACAGTTCGCCGTTGGACGCGAACATCGCGATCCCGTCGCGGATGGTGTCGAGCGTGGTCTGCAGGATGGCCGATTCGTTCGCGAGCTTGCGCTCGCTCTGGCTCAGGCTCTGGTTGCTGCGTACCAGGAGCAGCGCCGCGCCCAGGATCACGAACAGCGCCACCACGGCGGCGAGCGAGCTGGCGACGACCTCGTTGCGCTCGACGCGCCGGCGCTCGTCCGTGCGGGCCTTGAGGAGCGCGCCTTCCTCGGCCATGCCGCGGGCGAGCTCGGCGCGCAGCACGTCCATCTTGGCCTTGCCCTGGTCCATGGCCGCGAGCATCTCGGGGGAGACGGCGGGCCGGGATGTGGCCAGCGTCGTGTCGAGCGCCTTGAACCGGTCCGCGACCATTGCGTCGAGCAGGCCCGCGCGCCGCTGCTGCGTGGGATTGTCGGCCGTCAGGGTACGGAATTCTCCCAGGTCGCGATGCACCTTGCCGATGCCGTCGCGATAGGGCGCCAGGAACCTGTCCTGATGGGTGATGATGAAGCCGCGCTGGCCGGTTTCGGCTGCCTGGGCGTCATTCAAGATGTCCTGGAGCCGGTCGATGACCTTGTAGGTGTGGACGACCCAGCTCTGCTGCTCGCGTTCGTCCACGGCGAAGCGCACCGAGAGATAGGCCTCGGCGATCAGCGCCAGGAACAAAGGAATGGCGGCCAGTAGAATCCAACGATTTGCCCGCAAGGAACCCCTTACCCCCTCTTCGCCGCTACCCAAACGCCCGCGCCCCGGCTTGGTTCCCATCCCGGGATAGCTTTAGACCGATTGCCCGCGTCGTGGAATGGCGCGACGGAACTTTCCATGACCGTCGCCGTTAGGTGAGAGAGGCCAGCGGGTTTTCGCCATGAGCATCGCACACGACAGCGCCGATCATCGTCTGAACATGTTCGACCGGCTGCAGGCCATGGCAGAGGGTCCCCGGCAGCCGAACCTGCTGCTCCCCAGCACGCGCTTCACGCTCTTCGCGCTGACCGCCATCGTCGCCGGCGCAGCGCTGGCCTTCGTGACCTGACCAGATTTCTTTTGAAGCAAAAGCCCGCACGGAGGATGCTCCGGCGGGCTTTTCGTTGTCACCTCGTTACTGGTTGGGGGCCGCGGCGGGGAAGGCGATCGTCACTTCCTTCTGCGCGCCCGAGCCGCTGGTCGTAAAATCCGCTTTGCGGGAAGTCCCCGGCGGAGTGGCCATCGTCGCGGTGACGCCGTAATGGCCGGCCGGCAGCTTGAACAGGATCCACGGCGCGTCGCAGGTCGTCTGCACCACCGGCTTGCCGTTCGCGGTCAACGCGATCTGCATGGCCGCCACGTTCTCTCCTGCCGTGTTGGCGATCACGATCTTGACCGGATAGGCGCTCCAGCGCGGGTCGTCCTTGGCCGAGCCGACGCCCGTGCATACGGTCTCCACGCCGTTGATCGTCGCGGGCGTGTCCTGGACGGCCAGGGCGGAGGCGGTGCTGAGCAGCAAGAATGCGGCAGGCGCGAGTAAACGCATCATGAATCTCCTTAAACCGATTGGTGAGGGAACAACGGTCTGCCGTGGTGCCGGTTCCGTCCGGCGCCCGGGGAACCATTTCCGTATAAGGGCGTTTGACAGGATGGCGCTGGGTCTAGGCCGCGCGAAGGCGCGTGCCTGTGCTCGGCAGAAGGGCACGGATGTCATGGGCTGTCAGGCACGCGCGATGGCGCGGTTCGGAAATTCTCTTGTATTTACAAATGGTTGTGCAAGGGCAGCCAAAGGAGCAGCGCCATGAGCGCACGCGGCCTCAAAGCCACCTCCTCGAAGAAGGCGCCCGCCCCGCCCCCGATCCGGGCCAACGGCAAGGTCAACGGCGCGGTTCATGACGACATCGACCAGGAAGCCCTGCTGCGCGCGCTGCAGGCGATGCGCGTGGGTGATTTCTCGGTCCGCATGGCGGCCGACAAGGCCGGCGTCGGCGGCAAGATCGCCGACGCCTTCAACGATATCGTCGCCGCCAACGAGCGCATGGCCCAGCAGCTCGAGCGCGTCGGCGAGGTCGTCGGCAAGGAAGGCAAGACCCGCCAGCGCGTGAAGTTCGCGATGCAGAGCGGCGCCTGGGGCGAGATGGAAGGCTCGATCAACGCGCTGATCGACGACCTGCTCTGGCCGACCGCGGAAGTGACGCGCGCCATCGCCGCCGTCGCCCAGGGCGACCTGCTGCAGACCGTGCATCTGGACGTCGACGGCCGTCCGCTCAAGGGCGAATTCCTGCGCTCGGCCAACATCGTCAACACGATGATCAAGCAGCTCAGCGTCTTCACCTCGGAGGTGACGCGCGTGGCGCGCGAAGTGGGCACCGAGGGCAAGCTCGGCGGCCAGGCGCAGGTGCGCGGCGTGACCGGCGTGTGGAAGGACCTCACCGAGTCCGTGAACTCGATGGCATCGAACCTCACCGCCCAGGTCCGCAACATCGCCGAGGTGACGATCGCGGTGGCCAACGGCGACCTGTCGAAGAAGATCACCGTCGATGTGCGCGGCGAGATTTTGCAGCTCAAGGAAGCCATCAACACGATGGTGGACCAGCTTCGTTCCTTCGCCTCGGAAGTGACGCGCGTGGCGCGCGAAGTGGGCACCGACGGCAAGCTCGGCGGCCAGGCGCTGGTGCCCGGCGTCGCCGGCACCTGGAAGGACCTGACCGACTCGGTGAATGCGATGTGCGGCAACCTGACCGACCAGGTGCGCAACATCGCCCAGGTGACGACCGCCGTGGCGCGCGGCGACCTCTCGCGCAAGATCACCGTGGACGTGCGCGGCGAGATCCTGGAGCTCAAGGATACCATCAACACGATGGTGGATCAGTTGAACGGCTTCGCCTCGGAAGTGACGCGCGTGGCGCGCGAAGTCGGCACCGAAGGAAAGCTCGGCGGCCAGGCGCAGGTGCCTGGCGTGGCAGGCACCTGGAAGGACCTGACCGACAACGTGAACTTCATGGCGTCGAACCTCACCGCCCAGGTGCGAAACATCGCGGGCGTGGCGACCGCCATCGCCGGCGGCGATTTGTCGAAGAAGATCACCGTGAACGTCTCGGGCGAGATCCTGGAGCTGAAAGAGACCATCAACACGATGGTGGACCAGCTCAACGCGTTCGCCGGCGAGGTGACGCGCGTGGCGCGCGAGGTCGGCACCGACGGCAAGCTCGGCGGACAGGCGCAGGTGCCCGGCGTCGCGGGAACCTGGAAGGATTTGACCGACAACGTGAACTTCATGGCGTCGAACCTCACCGCCCAGGTCCGCAACATCGCCGAGGTGGCAACCGCCATCGCCGGCGGCGACCTGTCGAAGAAGATCACCGTCGACGTGCGCGGCGAGATCCTGCAATTGAAGGAGACGCTCAATACCACCGTCGACCAGCTGAACGCTTTCGCCTCGGAAGTGACGCGCGTGGCGCGCGAGGTCGGCACCGAGGGCAAGCTCGGCGGACAGGCCGTCGTGCGCGGCGTCGCCGGCACCTGGAACGACCTGACCGACTCCGTGAACTCGATGGCCTCGAACCTCACCGGCCAGGTGCGCAACATCGCCGAAGTCGCGACCGCCGTTGCGCAGGGCGACCTGTCGAAGAAGATCACCGTGAACGTGTCGGGCGAGATCCTGGAGCTGAAAGAGACCATCAACACGATGGTGGACCAGCTCAACTCCTTCGCCTCGGAAGTGACGCGCGTGGCGCGCGAGGTCGGCACCGACGGCAAGCTGGGCGGACAGGCGCAGGTGCCCGGCGTGGCGGGCACCTGGAAGGATCTGACCGACTCGGTGAACTCGATGGCGGGCAACCTCACCGCCCAGGTGCGCAACATCGCCGAGGTGGCCACCGCCATCGCCGGCGGCGATTTGAGCCGCAAGATCACCGTCGACGTGCGCGGCGAGATCCTGCTGCTCAAGGAAACACTCAACACCATGGTCGACCAGCTCAACCGCTTCGCGGGCGAGGTGACGCGCGTGGCGCGCGAGGTCGGCACCGAAGGCCGTCTCGGCGGCCAGGCGAACGTGCCGGG
>JAJPHG010000002.1 GCA_021325375.1 Alphaproteobacteria bacterium
AGCGGCTGCGTGTACGGTCGCCGCTTATACGAGATCATGCGCTACTGGGACGAAGACCATCCCGAGTGGGATACGGAAGAGCACGACTTCGCCGCCGCATGGCGCAAGCAACCCAAATGGGTCGTGTCGCGCTCGCTGAAGTCGGTCGGCCCCAACGCCACCCTTGTCGGGGATGATGTCGAGGCGGCGATGCGCGGGCTGAAGGCTCAGCTCGGCGGGGAGATCGATGTCGGCGGACCGGAACTGGCAGGAAGCCTCACCGAGCTTGGTCTCATCGACGAGTATCGTCTCTACTTCCGGCCGTTTGTGCTGGGCGGCGGCAAACCCTACTTCGCCGCCCCCCGGCCGCCGCTCCGCCTCGTCGCAGCCGAACCCGTCGGCGAAGACGCCGTAAGGCTGACATACGTCCCTGCCTGATCGTGCCGGGCGGTTTGCTCGTCACGTCGTGGACGACGCGGTTCACGCGGCGAACTTCGTTGACGATGCCCAACCCGCCGCGCCGCCACTTCGCCATGAGCGGGATAGTGCGTGCTCTCCGGAGTGGTGGGCCCGATATCCACCGCCACTCATCCCCGCGCCGCGATATGCGCGGCAATAGCCTGCCGGAGCGCAATGGCCGCGTGATCGCTGGAGAGGACGGTGCGGTCGTTGGTGGTCATGGAGTGGTCGTCCCCGTTGCTGGAAAGAAATCTGGCGACTTGTCCGAGTCGGAACAACTCACCGATGCGTTGCCGTCTTGAATCTGCTCTTAACTAGTTGCCTACGGAGGCGCATTCCCGCCAGCCAAGGCTCTGTCGATTTCCGATGCCAACTTATCCTCACCCCATATTTCAAACGGTATGTCGAGCAGAGCTTTTATTTCCGCTGACAATATCGGATGCGCGATACCGGATCTGCTCCAATCTAGCTTTACATCGCGAGTGACAAGTACAGCTCGAGAGAATCTATCGCCCCTTGCACGGGCCATTTGAAGGCCGGTGAGAAAGTCGGCCCAGATGAAGAAATCACCATCTCCATCGTCCTTAAATCCAGGAGGCGTCTTCGTTCTTTTGCGATAGGCGGCAACCTCTGCAAGCTGCAGCCGCGGTGCGTACGACACTATAGCTCGCTGTTTCAGCAGATCTAATACTGTTCCTGTTTTCCGAATCGTTGCCTCGTCATATATATGACCGTGCTGAGTTCGAAATTCCTCCAGAAGCTCATCAATCTTTTCAGCGTACGATTCAAAAAATGGCTCGGCTCGTTTCAGCTCCGATTGAAACGCATCGAACTTACCTTTCACCTTGGTTGCGATCGTTTCTACAGCCTGCAGCTGATTATTCCAGAATTCTTGAATCGCTTGCCCCGGAAGAACAAGCGGGGCTAAGTGCTGCGAGCGAAGATAGTCTAGAATATCTTCACTCTTACGGTGCGAGCCAAGTCGCAAGAATGAACTCGAATCAAAGCCTATCGCCGTCTGCATCAAACCGACAACGGGAGCATCAGCTCTAAGCGCTAACATAAGCGCGCTGAGCGCGTCGCCTGACGTTCTACGTGTGAGAACGTTTATAAGGGTCTGCTCATCCTGGCCAAGATCCATATTCTGACGACCGCTAATACCAAATGTCGCCAGCGCTCTCTGCCAATTTTGCGCCCATCTTTTCCACTGCCCTCGCATCCCAGTCTCGAATCTTCTCCAAGCGGTCGACCCACTCACCCTTGATGGCAGATGGCAGGAGAGCCTCTTTGAAACCGCGCCACGTTGTTGCCTCTTCGGGCCGCTTGCTCAAATCGGAGAGGAAAGTGTTACCTACTGTGGCACCCCAATACGCCCCATCTTCTTTACTCATTCCTGTCCAATCTTCGAACTGCCGCGCCCATATAAAATGGAGCGTACCCTCTATTTCCGGGGTGGTTGTTTGCTCCACTATCGATCTGCGAAGAAATGCGAGAATGCTTTTGCTGAAGGAACGTCGCCGCAACTGGTCGACGAAGTCCTCCTTTCCAGGATTGAGGTCTCGCAGATTGCGCTCCAGAATCTTCCATGAGCCGCTTTCAAACACCCCTTTAGCGGCCTCACCGAATCGCCTTTCGACGTTACCCGTGCCTAGACCGCCAACTACGATACGACGCACGACCAATCGCAGCACATACCGCATACCATTTAGAGAATCTTGCCCTTCGGAAACAGCAAGCAATATCGGGCGTACTGCGATGACCCCAAGGTTGTTTAAGGCCGCAAAAATCCCCAGGGCCTCAGGTTTTGCAGGGCCAGGCAGGGTGGGATCCATCATCTGCAGATATAAAGGTAGATGTTTCTCAAGAAGCTTGAGTAGTTGTAGCGTGCTGGGCGGCTTCTTTTCCGAATGCTCTTCTCTTCCGGCTAAGAATCCGAAAAGATCCTTTGGCAGGATATGACCGCTTTCGACCGTAACAGCATGTCGAATGAACTGAACGAACGTGGCGCCGTCGCCCCCGAACTGTTTCGCGATTTCCTTCCATTTCTTATAACGCTGGTTGCGAATTACATCGGAACCTTCGCTCAACACATAGTTCTTCAACAAATCGGCGGTGGTCAATTCCTTGCCGCGCGTATTGATTACTTCATAAACTTGGTAAGCTGATGATGCGTCCGGATGAACAAACACTGCAAAATAGAGCCTATGGGTGAGGAAATCGGCCCATTTTCCGAGACGTTTGAACGCATTGGTGCTCAGGTCTTCTCTAAGTTTACCTCTAAGAAGGTCATACGATTCAACCATCCGCGAAGAAACTGAGTCTTCCTCGTCAATGTCTGTAGGTGACACTCCTGTTTTGATAATGGTTTGAAATGTGCGGTTATCAGTCTCATCAGACAGGATTATCCGCGGCTCAATTTTATCCGTGTCGTAGTCGATAGACTGGATGAAGTCCGCTTGGATGCGATCCGCAAGAGCGCGCCGATCTCTAATGGCCTCATAGTATATAGCGGTGGCCAGGAGGGTCAGCGTAAGAAGTCGCTGCTGGCCATCGACTACGAATTTCCTCTTTGGTCTATCAGTCAGAATGACTAGGCCGAGGAAATAGGGCTGATCGTCGTCAAGGCTCGCTTGAAGATCGTCCCAAAATTCGGTGACTTCATCTTCGGACCAGGAATATTCCCGCTGAAACTGTGGCACTTCGAACGTGAAGCCTGAAAGTAGCTTACCCGCGCTACTTGCAGATGCATTTAGTGGTGGCTGCACAGCGTAGCTCCTCTAGCACCATTGTCGCACGTTTTCCGGAGGAAAGGTAAGCCACTCTACTCCCACTCGATCGTGCCCGGCGGCTTGCTCGTGATGTCATACACCACGCGGTTCACGCCGCGGACTTCGTTGACGATGCGGGTCGAGACGCGCGCCAAAAAGGAATGCTCGAACGGGTAGTAATCCGCCGTCATGCCGTCGCTGCTGGTGACAGCGCGCAGGGCGAGCACGAAGTCGTAGGTTCGCCCGTCGCCCATCACGCCCACCGTGCGCACCGGGAGCAATACCGCGAAGGCTTGCCAGATCTCGTCGTACAATCCCGCCTTGCGGATCTCGTCCAGGTAGACGGTGTCGGCCTTGCGCAGGATGTCGAGCTTCTCGCGCGTGATCTCGCCGGGCACGCGGATCGCAAGCCCAGGCCCCGGGAAGGGATGGCGGCCGACGAAATGCGCAGGCATCCCCAGCTCGCGGCCGAGCGCGCGCACCTCGTCCTTGAAGAGATCGCGCAACGGCTCGACCAGCTTCAACTTCATCCGCTCCGGCAAGCCGCCGACATTGTGATGCGACTTGATCGTCACCGACGGCCCGCCGGTCGCGCTCACGCTCTCGATCACGTCGGGATAGAGCGTGCCCTGTGCCAGGAACTCGGCGCCGCCGATCTTCCTGGCCTCCTCGTCGAACACCTCGATGAAGGCGGCGCCGATGATCTTGCGCTTCCGCTCGGGGTCGCTCACGCCCGCGAGCCGGCCTAAGAACATCTCCGACGCATCGGCGTGGATGAGCGGGATGTTGTAGTGGCCGCGGAACAGCGACACCACCTCGTCCGCCTCGCCCGCGCGCATCAATCCGGTGTCGACGAAGATGCAGGTGAGCTGGTCGCCGATCGCCTCGTGGATGAGCACCGCGGCGACGGAGGAATCCACGCCGCCCGACAAGCCGCAGATCACCTTGGCGCTACCCACCTGCGCGCGAATGCGCCCCACCATCGCCTCGCGGAACGCGTGCATGTTCCACTCCGGCTTGATGCCGGCGATGTCGATGACGAAGTTCCTGTACATCTGCGCGCCGCGCGGCGTGTGCACGACCTCGGGATGGAACTGGATGCCGTAGAGCTTGCGCGTCTCGTCGGCGATCACCGCGAACGGGGAATGCTCGCTGGTCGCGACCACGGCGAAGCCGGGCGGCATGGCGGTGATCTTGTCGCCGTGGTTCATCCACACCGGCTCGCTGTCGCCGATCCGGCCCAGCCCCGCGAGCAGCGGCGAGCTCTTCTGAATCGTGATGTCGCTGCGGCCGAACTCGCGATGGTGTCCGCCCTCGACCTTTCCGCCAAGCTGCTCGGCCATCGCCATCTCGCCGTAGCAGATGCCGAGCACAGGCACGCCCATCTCGAAGACGCGCTGCGGCGCGCGCGGCGCGCCTTCATCCGTCACGCTCGCCGGCCCTCCGGAGAGGATGATGGCGCGCGGCGGCGGCGAGGACGCGAGCGCGGCATCCGCTTTGTTGAAGGGGACGATCTCGCAATAGACGCCCGCCTCGCGCACGCGGCGCGCGATCAGCTGGGTCACCTGCGAGCCGAAGTCGAGCACGAGGACGGGAGCTGCCATGGCGGGATTTACCCAGAGAGTCGCGATCTGTCCAGCGCGTCGGGGGACTCTGCATTCATGGCGGCTATGACGGGTTTGGACGCTACTGCGCCGACACGCTGAAAATGATCCCCATATCGTGCGCGCCGCCCCTGGTGGTGGTGCCGTAGAGTTTCCCGTCGGGGCCTTTGGTCAATCCCCCGGACGGCTGGGCTCCGTCGCCCGGCGGACCGGTAAAGTCATGCAGGAGGGTGAAGTTTCCCTGGAGATCGAGCTTGAAGATCGTTCCGAACTCGCCCGCGGCGCCGCCGCTGTTGGCCGCGCCATAGAGCTGCTTGCCGATCAGCAGCATGTCGCCCGCGGGGATCCCGCCGTCGTCGCCCCCGGTGAAGCTATAGAGCGGGCTCCACGTTCCGCCCGGGCTGAGCGCGAAGACGTAGCCAAGGCCGCCGCTGAAATCCGTGCCGTAAAGATTGCCCGCCTTGTCGCGCGCCATCCCGCCGCCCAGCCCCACGCCTCCGGTCAAGGTGTGAAGGACGGTGAATGCGCCGTCGGTCGAGACCTTGAAGATCGTACCGCTGGCGCTGCCGCCGATGGTGGCGACGCCGTAAAGGTCCTTGCCGTGCCGTACGAGACCGCCGAGCGGTTCTGCCCCGTCGGTGCCGACAAGCGCGTGCAGAACTCGGAATTTTCCGTTGGCCGTGAGCTCGAACACCGTGCCGTCGGTGTTCCCGCCGCCGTCCTGAAACGTCGTGCCGAAGAGATTTCCTTTGGCCATTGGCCGCGAGCTCGAACACCGTGCCGTTCCCGTGGGCGCCGTCTTCCTGCGTCGTGCCGTAGAAATTCCCATTGGCGTCACGCGTCAGCGTGGCACTGGGCGAGGTGCCATCGGTTGCCTGGTTGAAATCATGAAGAACGACCAGCGTACCGGACGATGTCAGCTTGAAGACGCCGCCCCAGCCGGCGCCGCCGCCCCCTGTCGTGCCGTAGAGATCGCCGGTGGCGGGATCGAGGGTCAAGCCGGTCTCGGGAACGCGGCCATCGCTTCCGCCCGTGAAGGAATACGCCAGCGTGAAATCCCCGGTGGGACTCAGCTTGAAGATCGTCCCGTCCCCGAAAGATCCGCCCACCGCCGTCGTGCCGTACAGATTGCCGGCGCCGTCGAGCACCAGATTCCCGTTCGGGCCGGAACCGTCGCTGCCGCTGAAGCTATGGAGCACCTGATAGTGCCTTGCCTGCGCGGCCGGTACAAAGGCCGTGCTCAACAGCGCACAAGCCAGCAGCAGCGAGCGGCAAGTGCCGGGACGGACATGTTTCCTCCACTGGCGCTTGAAGCGCCGTTTCAATCGGCCCGTGCATCGTGAAAAACCTGTAACGGTGTAGAGCGCCGCCGCCGTGCAGTCCAGGCATGCGGCTCGAGCGCGCGGCGCCCGCTTCGCGCCGCAGCCTATGTCTTGGGCTCATAGCCGGGCACCCATTTCTCGTGGCGCGGCAGATCGTCGGCGATGGTCCACCACGAGGCCTTGGACGAGGCGAACACGTGCAGCACCGGACGCACGCCCGGATCGTCGTCGAGCAGCCCCGCCGGGATGCTCACGGTGGTGAGATAAGGCGCCTTTCCGGGCGCGGGACAGCCGCAAACCCGGCAGCGCTTGCGCCGGCTTCCGGGGGAGGATTCGAACTCCGCCATCATGTCCTCGCCGGAGAGGAAACGGAACTTGTCCTGGGCGACATGGGCATAGGTGGCGAACGCGGCGCCGCTGAGCTTGCGGCAATGGACGCAGTGGCAATGGGTGAGCGCCAGCACCTTGTCGATCTCGAAGCGAATCGCCCCGCACAGGCAGCTTCCGCGAATCATGCTTGTCCTCCGTCCGCCGGGCCGTATCGCAGCACGGCCGCGAAAAAACCATCCGTGCCGGTCGAAAGCGGCGAGGCGCGGAACGCGTCGCCCGAGGCCGAGAAGCCGGGATGGGATTTTAGGAAGCGCGCGATCCGGTCCTCGTTCTCGCACGGCAGCACCGAGCAGGTCGCATAGACGAGCCGCCCGCCGGGCTTCACCCGCGCGGCGGCGCGCGCCAGGAGCTCGTCCTGCGTCGCGATGAGCTCGGCCAGCCGCTCCGGCGTCAGCCGCCAGCGCAGCTCCGGCTGACGGCGCCACGTGCCGGTGCCGGAGCAAGGGGCGTCGAGGAGAACCAAATCAAAATCAAAAGAATCTCCCTCTCCCACACGCATGTGGGGGAGAGGGTCGGGGTGAGGGGGTGTCGAAAGTTGGGCTCGCTGCAGCCGCCCCCTCACCCCAGCCCTCTCCCCCGCTTCGCGGGGGCGAGGGAGCCGCGTGGAAATAATCGACACTCCCGCCCGCTTTGCACGCCGCTCCAATTCCTCGAGCGCCACTTCACGCACGTCCTCCGCGACGATCTCGCCGTCGTTATTCATCGTCGCCGCCAGCGCCAGCGACTTTCCGCCGGCACCGGCCGCGAGATCGAGCACGCGCTGGCCTGGCCGCGCGTCGCACAACAGCGACGCAAGCTGCGCCGCCTCGTCCTGGAACTCGAACGCGCCGCTTTCGTAGAGCGTCGTGCGCTCCAGCCCCGTCACACCGGCATCGAGACGGATGCCGAGCGGCGAGCGCCGTGTGGGCTCGGCCGCGTAGCCGCCTTCGCGCAGCACGGCCAGAACCTCGTCGCGATCCGCGCGCAGCGTGTTGACGCGCAGGTCGACCGGTGCACGCGTCTGCAGCGCGCACATCTCGTCGAGCAGGCGATCGCCGAAGGCGCGTGCGAGCTCGCCCTCGAGGAATTCGGGATATTCGCCCCGCACGTGGAGCGGCGCGTCGCCCGCCGGCGGGGCCGCGATCGCCGCACGCTCGTCCACGCTCAGCGGCGCGGGGCCATAGCCCGTGCCGGCGAACAACGCCTCGACATCGCCCTCCTCCAGCACCGATGCTATGGCGAGCGCGCGGGGCGCAGCGCTTCCCATGCGCCAGGCGAACGACGCGCGGTGGCGCAGGACGCGATAGACCCGCTCGGCGATCGCGGCGCGGTCCTTGGAGCCGGCAAAGCGGTGCGCCCTGCCCCAATCGCGCAGGTGCCTTTCGACCGGCTTGGCTGTAGCTTCGATCTCGCCGAGGATATCGATGACGGCTTGCAGACGGGCGACGGGTGTCATGACCGACGACATAACAGATCGCGTGCGCATCCGCGACGTGAAGCTGCTTTCCGAAAAGCGCTACAAGCTTCGCGAATACGATTTCGACTACCGCCGCGGCGACGGCGCGTGGCAGCGCCAGGACCGCGAGGTCTTCGACCGCGGCCATGCGGCGGCGGTCCTGCCCATCGATCCCGGGCGCGGCACGGTGCTTCTGGTGCGCCAGTTCCGCCTGCCCGCCTTTCTCGCGGGCCATGCCGCGCCGCTCGTCGAGGTCATCGCGGGCGCGCTCGACGGCGACGCGCCGGAGGTCTGCGCGCGGCGCGAGGCGATGGAGGAAGCCGGCGTCGAGATCGCCGAGCTGCGCCGCGTCTTCCACTGCTTCATGTCGCCGGGCGCCGTGACCGAGCGCATGCATCTTTTCACGGCGACCTATTCATCCGCGAGCCGCACCGCCAAGGGCGGCGGCCTCGTGGACGAAGGTGAGGACATCGAGGTGCTCGAGCTTCCGCTCGTGCGCGCGCTCGCGATGGTGGAGAGCGGCGAGATCGCCGACGCCAAGACCATCCTTCTGCTGCAATGGGCGGCAATGGCGGAGCGGAAGAAATAGATGTCGACACCCCGCATCGTCATCATCGGCGCGGGCTTTGCCGGCATCGAGGTCGCGCGCGGGCTGGGGCGCTTCGGCTTGAAGGTCACGCTGATCGACCGGCAGAACCATCACCTGTTCCAGCCGCTGCTCTATCAGGTCGCGACCGCGGCGCTTTCGCCCGCCGACATCGCCGAGCCGATCCGCAAGATGCTGCGCCGGGAGCCGAGCGTGGAGGTGATCCTCGGCGAGGTGACAAGCATTGATCCCAAGGCGCGGACCGTCGCGCTGGGCGGTGGACGGAGCATCGCCTACGACATCCTCGTGCTCGCGACCGGAGCGACGCACGGCTATTTCGGCCACGACGAATGGGAAGGCGCAGCACCCGGCCTCAAGACCATCGAGGATGCGCGCCGCATCCGCTCGCGCCTGCTGCTCGCCTTCGAGCGCGCGGAGATGAGCGAAGACCTCGCCGAACAGAAGCGGCTGATGACCATCGCGGTGATCGGCGGCGGGCCCACCGGCGTCGAGCTCGCCGGATCGATCGCGGAGCTTGCGCGCTACACGCTGTCGAAGGACTTCCACCGCATCCGCGCCGAGACCGCGACCGTGCTCCTGCTCGAGGCGGCGCCCAGGATCCTGAACGCGTTTCCCGAAAGCCTCGCCGCCTACGCGACGCGCAAGCTCGCGCGCCTGGGCGTCACGGTGCGCACGAATTCGCCCGTCGAAAGCATCGCCGCGCACAAGATCGTCGTCGGCGGCGAGGAGATCGGCACGGGGCTCACGATCTGGGCCGCCGGCGTCAGCGCCTCGCCGCTTGCGCGCATGCTGGGCGTTGCTCTCGACCGTGCCGGGCGTGTGGCCGTGAACGGCGACCTCTCGGTGCAGGGCCTCGACGGCGTCTACGCGCTGGGAGACATCGCCGTGGCATTGGATGCGGACGGCAAGCCGCTGCCCGGCCTCGCCCAGGTGGCCAAGCAAGAGGGCGTCTATCTCGGCCACGCGCTGGCGCGGAAGATCACGCGCGGCGAGACGCCCAAGCCCTTCGTCTTCCACAATCGCGGCAACACCGCGATCATCGGCCGCCACGCCGCGGTGTTCGATTTCGGCTGGACGCGGATGCGCGGCTGGATCGCCTGGATGTTCTGGGCGCTGATCCACGTCTATCTGCTGGTCGGCTTCGAGCACCGCCTGCTCGTCGCGATCCAGTGGCTGTGGCGCTACGCGACCTACGAGCGCGGCTCGCGGCTGATCGC
This sequence comes from Alphaproteobacteria bacterium, assembly GCA_021325375.1. Taxonomy (GTDB): domain Bacteria; phylum Pseudomonadota; class Alphaproteobacteria; order Micropepsales; family Micropepsaceae; genus Rhizomicrobium. The sequence goes on from JAJPHG010000002.1 coordinate 9,782, forward strand.
GGAGCAGGAGACGGACGGCTAGTGCGCGGAACGTTCTGATGTATCGCGACGCCCTCATGCTTCGACAAGCTCAGCATGAGGGAATGCGAGAGCATGCGCGGTGTCTCATTCCCTCACCCTGAGCCTGTCGAAGGGTGAGGGCCTCGCAGCCCCCGCGACTGATAGGACTTGCGAATCGCGCGCGGTGCTGATAGACGCCCGCATGGAACCGCGCCCCCCCATCCGCGAAGCCCTCACCTTCGACGATGTGCTCCTGGTGCCCGGGCCGTCCGACATCCTCCCCGGCCAGGTCGACACCCGCACGCGTCTCACCAAGACCGTCGAGCTCGGCATCCCGCTGATCTCCGCCGCCATGGACACGGTGACCGAAGCCGGCCTCGCCATCGCGATGGCGCAGGCGGGCGGATTGGGCGTCATCCACAAGAACTTCTCCATCGAGGAGCAGGCCGAGCAGGTCCGCCGCGTGAAGAAGTTCGAGAGTGGGATGGTGGTCAATCCGGTGACGATCAGCCCGGACGCGACGCTTGCCGACGCGCTGGCGCTGATGGAGCGCCACCGCATCTCCGGCATCCCGGTCGTCGAAGGCGCTACGGCCACGGGCGCGGGCAAGCTCGTGGGCATTCTGACCAACCGCGACGTGCGCTTCGCCAGCGACCCGCGCGAGAAGGTCAGCGCGCTGATGACCAAGGACAGGCTCGTCACCGTGCGCGAGGGCGTCGGCGCCGACGAGGCCAAGCGGCTGCTGCATCAGCACCGCATCGAGAAGATCCTGGTCGTTGACGACGCCTATCGCTGCGTCGGCCTCATCACCGTCAAGGACATCGAGAAAGCCAAGGCGCATCCCCACGCAGCGAAGGACGAGCGCGGCCGTTTGCGCGTCGCGGCCGCCACCAGCGTCGGCGACGACGGGCTGAAGCGTGCGCTCGCGCTCGTCGAGGCCGAATGCGACGTCGTCGTCGTGGATTCGAGCCACGGCCATTCGAGGAACGTGCTCGACACGATCGCGCGCATCAAGAAGGCGAGCAACTACACGCAGGTTCTCGCGGGCAACATCGCAACGTCCGAAGGCGCGCGCGCGCTGATCGACGCGGGCGCTGACGCGGTCAAGGTCGGCATCGGCCCGGGTTCGATCTGCACCACGCGCATCGTCGCCGGCGTCGGCGTGCCGCAGCTCACCGCGATCATGGACGCGGTCGAGGTGGCGCGCGCGTCGGGCGTGCCCGTGGTCGCCGACGGCGGCATCAAATATTCCGGCGATCTCGCCAAGGCGATCGCCGCGGGCGCGTCGGTCGGCATGGTGGGCTCGCTGCTCGCCGGCACCGACGAGGCGCCGGGCGAGGTGTTCCTCTATCAGGGCCGCTCGTACAAGGGCTATCGCGGCATGGGCTCGCTGGGCGCGATGGCGCGCGGCTCGGCCGACCGCTACTTCCAGGCCGAGGTGCAGGACAACCTCAAGCTCGTGCCCGAAGGCGTCGAGGGCCAGGTTGCCTATAAAGGCCCGGTCGGCAATGTCGTGCACCAGATCGTCGGCGGATTGCGCGCCGCGATGGGCCTGACCGGCTCGAAGGACATCGCCGAGTTCCACAAACGCGCGAAATTCGTGCGCATCACCGGCGCCGGCCTGCGCGAAAGCCACGTCCACGACGTCGTCGTCACCCGCGAGGCGCCGAATTATCCCGGCGGGCAGTGATCGTCAGCTCTTCGGACAACGCGTGACCACATCCGCGCGCAGTTGCTTCAGGATCTCCGTGAGCGACGCGTCGAAGGCCGATTGCGTCTCGCCTTCGCTTTCCGACCAATTCACGCCGGCGTCTCCGCCGCGATAGAGCTGCGTGTCCTCGCCGCCGTAGCTCACGCGCACCACCACCGTCGCCGCCTTCGCCTCGAGCGCGTTCGACATGATATAGGCCTTGAGCAGATCCACGTCGAACGCCACATCGGCGGGGCCCGCGCCGTCTACGATGACGAGATGCCTGTCGCCGCCCAATGAGGCGAGGCCGGAGCGCAGCCAGACCGCGACGTCGCCGCCGCGCACGGCACGGAAGCCGAGCTGGCCCATGGAGGCCATGTCGGCCGGCGGCCGCGCATCCTTCACCGCGCCGATGCGCACGCGGCAGGCGCCGCGCTCGCCCGGCAGCTCGCGCAGCGGCGACGACGGCGAGAACTGCGACGACATCGCCATCGGCGGACGGTCGGCGCAGGACGCCGCCACCGTCGCCAGGAGCAGCGCCGCGCCGAACCGTGCCGAAATCCGCAACATCACGGACCTAGTGATCGAGCATGGAATTGGGCATGTAGGCGAGCGTGCCGTCGCCATAGCGCACCACGCCGCCGTCCGCATCCTTGGCGATGACGTGGCCGGTGACGTTGTTGGTCTTCACCTCGGCGCCCGTGCCGGTGTCCACGTCGCCCTCCGGCCGGTTGAGGTCGGCGGCGAGCATGGAGGCGAGCTTGGACGCGGCCTCGTCGAGCGCGGCGCGCATCGCCTGACCATGGTTCGCCGACCACGCCGCGATCGCCTGATCGCGCTCGACTCCCGGGACCGGCGCATTCGCCTGGAAGACCAGCCTGTTGTGATAGAGCGTGTTGTTCAGCGCGGTCTTCGTCTTGGCGTCCTTCGCGGGCCTGATCGCGCGCAAGGCGTCGCTGTTGGGAAACAGGCTCGCGATCATCGTCACGCTGAGCTGCCCCGCATCGTTGGAGAGTTGGTAGTCGGTCGTGGTGAAGAGCACCGCGTCGCTCTTGGAACCCGCGAGCACGCTGTCGAGATTGGCGGCGGTGACTTCCCGCACGACGTGGCCGTCGCCGGCGTGCAGCCATGTGTCCTGGGCCAGCGAGACCTTGAGGCTGTTCTGCAGCGACTGGTCGAAGCTGTAGTCGATCAGCGCGTCGCGCAGCGGCTTGACCGCGGCCTCGGCCTTGGAGGTGCGCACGCTGTCGACGCCCGCGTCGACCAGCGCCAGCAGAAGGCCGCCGCCGCCGGCCGCCGCGATGTTCGACTGCGGCACGAAGACATAGATCTCGCTCTGCTTGATCGGCAGCACCGTCTCCGTGGACGAGACCTTGTCGCGCGCCGCATTGGGCACGAACTCGTGCGCCGGGATCTGGGTCTGGCAGGCGCCGAGCAGAAGCGCCGGCATAAGCGCGAGCAACGAACGGACGGACGGAATGCGCATGGGTCCCCCAGCTTTCTTGACGGATCGGCGCATGACTTTGCGAAGCCGCGCGCATCGTTCTCGCGTCCCCTTCGACAAGGCGCGATGACGCAAAGCTAACGTATCCGTCATGAACCGTTCAAGACGAACGCCGCTGACATCGTGACGCGCCACACCGCTAGATGGAAACGGCGGCGCGTGCGTTCATCATGAATTGCCCCGGAACCCCGTGGCGACGAGGTAAAGCTCCACCGACTCCGCGCGGCTCGCGGGGGGCTTGACGTGCTTCACGTCGCGGAAGAGCGTTTTGACGCGCTTGAGCAGCTCGCCGCTCGCGCCGCCCTGGAACACCTTGCCGACGAAGGCGCCTCCCGGCTTGAGCATGTCCTGCGCCACATCGAGCGCGGCTTCGAACAGCGCGGCGGTGCGCAGATGATCGGTCGCGCGGTGGCCCGTCGTCGGCGCGGCCATGTCGGTGAGCACGACGTCGGCCGCGCCGCCGAGCGCCGCCTTGAGCAGCGCCGGCGTCTCGGCGTCGAGCAGATCGGCCTGCAGGAACGTTGCACCGTCGAGCGGTGCGATCTCGAGCACGTCGGCGCCGACGACCTTTCCCGCATCGCCCGCGCGCCGGCGCGCGACCTGGCTCCAGCCGCCGGGCGCCGCGCCGAGATCGAGCACGCGCGCGCCCTTCTTCAGGAACCGGAACTTGTCGTCGAGCTCGACCAGCTTGTAGGCCGCGCGCGAGCGATAGCCTTCCTTCTTCGCGCTCGCGACGTAGGGATCGTTGAGCTGGCGCTCGAGCCAGCGCTTCGACGAGGGCTTGCGCTGCTTGCGGCTCTTGAGCCGCGCGTGCTCGCCGCCGCGGCCGGAACGGTCGGGTCCGCGCGTCGTCATGCGCTCCTCCTTCAGGAGCTCGCGCAGCATGCCCTCGCGCAGGCCGCGATCGGCGACGCGAAGCTGTCTGCAGGGCCACAGCGCATGGACGCCGGCGAAGATCGCGCAGCCCGCCAGCACGAGATCGGCACGGTCCGGCCCGATCGCGCCGATGCGCGCGCGCGCCGCGTGATCGAGGCCGATCAGCTTGTCGATCACCGCCAGGATGTCGTCGCAATCGTGCCAGCTCGCGTCCACGCGCGCGCGGATGTAGCGATCGAGCCCCATCGCCACCGCGGCGAGCGTCGTCACCGTGCCCGAGGTGCCGAGCAGATGATGCGTCTCGCGGCTGAAGGGTGCTGCGGCGTCCATCGCCGCGCGCACGGGCGAGAGCCGCGCGATCATGCGCGCGCGCATCGCGTCGAACTGCGCGCTGTCCATCGCGTCGTGCATGGGATATTCCTCCGACAGCCCCACCACGCCCACCGGCACCGAGGCCGAGCGCACGATGCGCGCCTCGCCCGCCTCCACGCGCCGCATCCAGATCATCTCGGTCGAGCCGCCGCCGATGTCGAAGACGAGCGCGCCCTCGAAATTGCGGCCGATCAGCGGCGCGCAGCCGACGGCGGCGAGCCGCGCCTCTTCTTCCGGCGAGACGATCTCGAGCGCGATGCCCACCTCTTCCTTCGCGCGCGCGATGAGCACATCGGCGTTGTCGGCCCCGCGCGCCGCCGCCGTCGCGATGGCACGAACATGACGGGCGCCGCTGACGCGGATATGCTGGGCGCAGACCGCGAGCGCCGAGAGCGTGCGCGCGATCGCCTCGTCCGAGAGCCGTCCTGTGCGCGCCACGCCCTCGCCCAGGCGCACGATGCGCGAAAAGGAGTCGACGACGCGGAAGCCGCCATCCGCCGCCGGCCGCGCGATGAGCAGCCGGCAATTGTTGCTGCCGAGATCGAGCACGGCCAAGAGGGGCACGGAGTTCCGCGCCCGGCCCGAACGTGCATGCCGCCTTGCCAGCCTGGCCACAGATTCCATCCCGCCGATCCGGCCCTGAAACTAACGTGCCGCGCGGGAACAGAAAGGCGAATCTTTCGCCCCGCCGTCCGCGCGTCGCATTTGCCTTGAATCCGCCCCTCACCTCGCCTAGAGAAGCGTCCCTCCGTTGGGGGATCGTCTAACGGTAGGACTGCAGACTCTGACTCTGCCTGTCTAGGTTCGAATCCTAGTCCCCCAGCCAGCGGGCTTGCTCCGAATCAAGCTTGCTCTGGCGTTCTGAAATCATCCCGATATTTCAAAGGCTTGAGCGCCACCAAGGCCCGTGAGCGTCAGTGAATTGGAGTCTAACGGCGCTCTTGCCGGCGTTTTGTCTAGCTTTGCTCCGGAGCCCAGTTTTGGACTGACGCTCGCGCGCAGCATGCATCGCTCTGGCGGCTATTTGAAGCCGAGAACCGACCGCTGCTCGGCCCAATCGAGCGGAAGCTTGGCATTGATGAGCCGGTCCAGACTGAGATCGATCGGCTGGGTCCCTTCGAGGACCGCCGAGGTGATGTCGGGCGCCAGCAGAGCGAATGGAATGACGCTGCTGACATAAGTTCGAGGCAGCCCCTCGGCCTTCGCAATTTCAGTGATCGACTCGACGGTCCGATTCTTGAGCATCTCGAACCATTGATGCGCCCGGACGACTGCCTTTATCAGCGCTGCATCGGGATTGGTCTTCGGCACAAGCGCCGCCACGATCAACCGCTTCTCTTTCCCGATGCGACGAAGCTCAGCCGGCATCGTCAATTCCAGCGGTGCGTCCGCGTTGGACGAACCGGGATCGGTCGGTGCGCTCAACCGTTCAGCCAAGGATTGCCGCCGCAACGTCACGGCAATTGCGCCATCACCGACCTGAACCCGCGCCACCAACGAGCGGATCGCTTCGTAGTGCTCTCGACTGCTATCGGTCTCCAATTCATTCCCGAGCGAAGACGCCCGTCGTATGGCAGCACCCGCAACGGCGGGCGATATGCCGCTCGGACACAGTTCTGCGATCACCCTCTGCGCATCGGCGAGAAACGCCGCGATTGACGTAACAACGTGCTGTTCGATTTCCTGCGCCGGGATCCGCAGACCTTCGCCCGTCTCGCTCTTCCGGTCACGACTGGTGCCTGCTATCAAGTTATTGGAGATGTAATAGCGATATCGCTTGCCGTTCTTCATCGCATGAGAGGGCGTCATCCGGTTGCCGTCGCCGTCGAACAGCAACCCCGCCAGCAAGCTTGGTTCTTTCAACGACTTTCCAGACCGGCGAACGGCCGTATTCGAGACAAACTGCGCCTGCACCCTAGCGATCTCAACTTGGTGCCACCTCTATCGTCTCGCGCGTTGTGGATAGCCCGGCCGCTACGCCCCGGTGGAGACTTCTGGGATGGACAGTTGGTTTCGCCATCGGAGCATTTCAAAGCCTTCGCGCCCGATATGCCGATTCGAATTGAGCAACAAAAGAGGGGGTATTCCGCGCAACCAGGCCGAGCCTGTGACCCCGCCTATGCCGTGGCCAAAAACATCTCCAGGAACTGTTCTTGCCTGGCCTTTTCTTCAGGTATCGCCGCCAGGAGCTTGGATGCCTCCGCGTGGATTCGGTGCCAAGTGGAGTGCGGATACCGGCAGCGTTCAATGGTCTCCCGCGGTGCATGTAACCCGCCGACGAGTTCATTCATGTCTCGCAGACAACCCAATGCGATGTCGCGAAGTGGCAGGCCGCGGAAATGGGCTTCTTGTACCGGCGCGACCATTCCTCTACCAGGGACCAGACCATCAGCTTGGTTTTGACGCTGCGTCCGGCCTGCGACCCCGGTGACGCAACCTGTTGCGCATCGCCGTGTCGAGCGCGAGCGGGCCATAAGTCAGCTGCAGTTTGTCGAGAGCAACCTCCAGAGCACCCGGCGGCTTTGCGACAATTTTTCGTGCCTTGGTTTTCATGGCGAAACTGATGCCTGCAGATTGGCCGAAGCGGCGGCTTATCAGACTCCTCGCCTTCGAGGATTTCCAGTACGGAAAATTCGAGGCGCTCATCCCGCCGAATGGGCGTTGAGTCGTGCTGGGGGTATCGCGGGTCTAGCATGCAGTTGAATGCGGTAGCGTCCGAGGCGATCACGTCTGTAGTGGAAGATCGTGGACCCAAGCGCGATCGCGACAGCGGTCAGAAGCAACCACCCGAACAGGCTCTCCAGAAAGAACCAGATATGGGCGAATGATCTCTGGAACACCACACGCGCTTGTCGGCGAACATCAATTCGCGCTCACGACCGAGGCAGTCCCGGGGCTTTGGTCTTGCGAGGCGAGGCCTGCTGCCGGATTAGGTCGATGAATGCGCGCAATCGCGCCGGAATGTTTCGTCGACTTGGATAGTAGAGGCACAGGCCCGGATAGGCAGGTGACCAGTCTTCCAGAACTGCCACCAACCGTCCGGCTTGAATGTGATCAGCCATCGCCACGTCGGGGAGATAGGCCAAGCCTTGTCCGGCCAAAGCGGCCTGCAACATCAGGTCGCCTTCGTCGAGCGTGAGCGAACCCGCGACGTCGAGTTCCATCGTTTCGCCACGCTTCTCAAACTCCCAGCGATAGATCGTCCCGCTCCCCGTGCGTCGGCGTATGCAGCGGTGGTTTGCCAACTCAGCCGGCGTCTTCGGCCGCTTTCGCCCCGCAAAATAAGCGGGTGAGCCAACGACGATCGAGCGTATGGGAGGCGTAATAGGCACAGCGATCATGTCGGGCGGGACAAACTCTTCCAGCCGGACGCCAGCGTCGAAGCCTTGTCCTACGATGTCCACCATCGCCGCTTCGGTCGTCATATCAACGGCCACTTGCGGATAGCGGCGCGTATATTCGAAGACCAGCGGCGCCAGGATCATCCGCGCGGCGCCGAGCGTCAGGTTCAGGCGCAGAACTCCCGCAGGTTCGGCGCGGTGTTCATCGATCCGTTCCATGGCGGTGCGGATCGCGGTCAAAGCCGGAGCGATCTCGGTCACGAACTGCTCGCCCTCGGCAGAGAGAGCGACGCTGCGCGTGGTGCGGTTGAAAAGACGAACCCCCAAGCGCTCTTCGAGCGCCGCCACAGCGTGGCTTAGCGCCGAGGAAGACATGTCGAGTTCGCGTGCCGCAACGCGGAAGCCGCCGTGGCGGGCGACCGCCACAACAGCTTCGAGCTCAAGCTGGCTCGCCCTCATTGCGCGATATTTTGCATCAATCTGTGCCATTTTGATCGTCTTATCAGATCAGTCGGGACATGTCACTTCTGTCCTCGTCAGCGAGAGGAGACACACATGCGCACCATCGACAAAATTTACATCGACGGCCAATTCGTTACCCCTCACGGGCAGGAACTGTTCGACCTGTTCAATCCCGCCACGGAAGAGAAGATCGGTCAGGTCCGCCTCGGCGATGCCGTCGACGCCAAGGCGGCCGTCGCCGCGGCGAAACACGCCTTTCCGGCCTATTCGCGCACCTCGAAGGCCGAGCGTATCGCTCTGCTTCGTCGTCTGCATGACGCCGTTGCCGCGCGGTCCGATGCCTTGGCCGCCGCCATGACGCAGGAGTATGGCGCGCCGCAGTCCTTCGTGAACTTCTCGGCGACCCACGCAGCCAATCTCTTTCTCGACATGGCCGAGACGATCGAGGCTTTCGAATTCACACAAACCGTCGGCGGAGCGAAAGTCACTTTGCAGCCGATGGGTGTCGTCGCCGCGATCAGCCCGTGGAACAGCAATATCGGCTCCATCTGCAGCAAGCTCGCCACTGCTCTGGCGGCGGGCTGCACTTTCGTCATCAAGCCCAGCGAGATGAGCGCCATCCAGACGCAAGTTCTCGCCGAGGCGCTGCACGAGGCCGGCGTGCCGCCCGGCGTGTTCAACATCGTCAATGGCCGCGGCGACGTGGTGGGCGCGGAACTTACATCGCATCCGGACGTCGCCAAGGTGACCTTCACCGGCTCGACGGCCGTGGGCCGCTCCATCATGCGCGCGGCGGCGGATACAATGAAGCGGGTGACGCTGGAACTCGGCGGCAAGGGCGCAAACATCATTCTGCCCGACGCCGATATCGACGCGGCGGTCTCGACCGTCATCGGGGTCGGCTTTCTCAACAGCGGCCAGGCTTGCATTGCGGGTACACGTATATTGGCACCGCGGTCACGCCTGCCTTTGATCCTCGACCGCCTCAAGACTGCAGTCGCGGCCCTCAAGGTCGGCGAGTCCACTGATCCCGCCGTCAACGTCGGGCCGATGGTCAGCCAAAAGCAGTGGGATCGCGTGCAGAATTACATTCGCGTGGGCATCGAAGAAGGCGCCCAGGTGTTGATCGGCGGCGAAGGCCGTCCGGCAGGACTGGATCGCGGATGGTTCGTACAGCCCACCATCTTCACCGGCGTCAACAACACGATGCGGATCGCGCGCGAAGAGATCTTCGGCCCGGTGCTGTGCGTCATTCCCTACGACGATGAAGACGAAGCCATCGCAATCGCCAACGACAGCCCTTACGGCCTGCAGGCCTATGTTGAGAGCGCCGATCCGAGGCACGCGCATCGCGTCGCCGAGCAGCTGGAATTCGGCCGTGTGGTGATCAACGGCGCGCCGCATGCGCCTCTGGCGCCCTTCGGCGGGTTCAAGCAGTCCGGCATCGGGCGCGAATATGGCCGGTATGGACTGGAGGCTCACCTGGAGGTTCGGGCGATTCTGGGCTGAACGAGTCGATGGAGAGGGCTCGAACTCGGCGTGGCGCTTCCCCACCAACAAAAGAACAGGAGCAAGCACAACGACGAAAACATGGCTCATAACAGGAAGTTCGCGCGGACTTGGTGCGTGCTTCCTGAGCGGTGCTTCGTGCAGGTGACAACCTCGTCGCCACGGCGCGCAACATCAGCGCGCTCGGGAACCTATCCGATCGATATGGCGAGCAGATCATCTTAAGGCCGCTCGACGTCACGGACTTCGCCGCGGCGGGAGCAGCCGTGGCTGCCGCTGTCGAGCGCCGAAGAGGAGCGCAAATTCATCGACCTCTCGCGCTCACCGCTGTTTTTCGGCGAGGAGAAAATCATCTTCGGTTAAAATGGGTCTCTCAAGCCGACGTCTGAAGCACGCAGTATTGCATTGTAGTCACGCAGGCGCGCCATATGGCAGCAGCCCGAGAAGAGCCGCCAGAAATACGACGACCGCGCCGACGGTGAGTTCCGTCGCGACGCTCCAGCGCAGCATGCCGGTGCCGTCCGGATCTCCGGCATGAATGGCAGGCGTCAGGCGGAACCGGTTGGCGAGAGCGAGAGCGATCATCAGCGTCGCCAAGAAGATTTTGGCCGTCAGGACGGTAAGATAGGTGCGTGACAAGCCGGCAAACGGGCCATGGAGGATGCCGAGCGCGTTGACGGTGCCAGCGACGATCAGAAGGAATACCGCGTAGGTCCCCCACAGCGAGAACACGCCAAGGGCGCCGAGCAGGCCTGGTCTGCGTTCCACGACGGTCAGCGCGAGCACCGTCAGGCCGCCAATCCAGAAGCCCGCGCAAAGCAGATGAAGTGCATCATTCGCTGCCATAAGCGATGGTCCAGCATCGCTCGCTGCCGCGTGGCTCGTCAGTGCGAGCATTGCAAGCGAGGCACAAGCCAACATTGCGTTGAGCGGCGCAAACGGCCGCTTCATCAGAGTGCTCGACAGCACCAGCGCAATGAGAACCGGGAGGCGGGCGAGAAACACATGCCCATACGCAGTCGCGGTGACGACGGCGAAAACCGCCTGCCGATCATAGGCTGCATGCCAGTCGCCGCTCATCAGGCCGGCAGTCAGGCAAAGCGCGGCAAGCGCCGTCAGGAACGCGACTAGCGCGGCGGAGCAGAACAGAACGCGCAGCCGAGAGTCTCGCGGCCGCGCGTCCGGCAGCTTTCTGATCAGCGCCAGATAGGCGTTGCCGCCGAACGCCACCATCAGGGCTCCGAAGTGCAGGGCCCGGATGAGAGCGAAAAGGAACGTCATGGCTTTACGACGAACGTGTAGGAGCCTTGCGTGCGATGCGTGTCGACCGAAACCGCATGCCAGGTCACCCTATAGGCGCCGGGCACCAACGGCTTCAGCGCGATCGACATCGTGTCGCCCGACACGACCATTCGCGCCGCGCTCACGTCGCGGCCGGCAGCATCGCTCACGCTCACACTGCTGAACGCCGGCTCCAGTGCCTCGCTGAGATCGAGTACGACACTCTTCGGCGTTACCCTCAGTACAGCGCCGGCACCCGGGCTTGCGTGCTCAAGCATCGCGTGTGCGCCGGCGGGCGAGGACGCACCCGTCAGCAGAAGTGCCGTCAACAGGATGCGTCTCATCGTGCACCTCCGAACAAGGGTCGGCCGAACGTGTCCGGGAACATGTCGTCGATATAGAAATGCAGTTGCGCCACCACGCCGATATTTCTCCCCGTGGCGCGGTTGACTGGAATGATCGCCTCCACGCCCAGCTGCTCGTACTGGCCGGACCATAGCAGACCCGGATCGACCGTTCCCGTCGTTCCGCCGCCGCCCGTACCTGTCGGGGTTTCCATGCTGAACTCCACGATCGGCGTCAGTTGCGCGACGAATTTGCCGAAACCCTGATCGCGCACGTTGTTCTGCAGATAAAGCAGGCTGTATTCCAGCGCGCCCGCCCATTCCACCGATCTGGACGTGACGGACGTTCCAGGGATCGCATAGCCGAGCGTGCCAGTGACCGCGAACGGCCTGAGGAGCGCCATGTCGTCCGGCAAATCGCCGAAGCCTTTGCCAAACAGAACTTCCGGCGTGTAGGTCGTGAAGCTGTCGGCGACTGCCCTGCTCCCGCTGCGGCCGATGTCGAAACTCACCCCGGCCGAGAGGATGAATTCGCGATCCGGATCGCGGATCACCTCCGCGACCGGCGTGATTTCGAGATTGTCGAAGCCCTTTCCCGAAGGGGTATCGATATAGCCGCCCGCGAACGAAATCGCGAAGCCCGGTGCGATCGATTTCGACCATTCGAAATCATAGTCTTTCTCGCTCGTCGCTGGGCCGCCATCGCCGCGCCGGAAGGCGGAGAAGGTCGGCAATGCGAGTTCGTCCGCAGCAAAGGGATCGTCGCTGGTAATCGTCGCTGGGAAGAACCGATCACCGAGAATGCCGTGGGCGGAGGCAGGCATTGTAAAAAGCGTGGCGCAAGCAAGCGCGCACGCGAATGGCTTCAGGGAACTGTTGAACATGTTCGTCTCTCGATTGCGTTGTGTATGATCGTGCCCGCCTTCCTACGAAGGCGCGGCACGCATGGCTTCACTCAAACAAGAGACAAAGGCGGCGCGCGGGCTGCGTTCGGCCTATGGGCGGCGGATCGCACAATGACAAGCCGCGCGATACGAGAACCGAATCGGGTTGCCAATAATGTCGGAGGAACACCAAGCAAAACGGCAGGCGGCGGCGAAAGCGGCGCGGCCGCCGCGAACGCGCAAGGCGCGTGCGAACGGTCCTGCATCGGCGTATGCGCCGGCGCCTTGGACATGCCGGGCATTCCCGCCATCGTATCTGTCGGCGGGGCCGACGCTTGCTGCGCATCCATCGAACAAAGCATGAGCGGCGAAACGCTCGCGCTCGGCATCCAGCCTTCGGGTAGCAAGCCGCGCAGCAGCATTCCTGCGAGCGCGAATGTCACCGCCAGGGCGCGGAGCGTGCTTTCACTGCGGGAACGCGCGCCAATATCCTTCATTTGCTAGCGGCTATTCTCCATCGCCGCAGATCGATCGGCGCCCTTCTCGGCGCGAGAAACGGGATCATTCGCGCGAGCACATGGTCCCGCTTGATGAATTGGTGGCGAAGCGCCGCGAGGACATGCAGCCCGATCAGAACATATGTGATCTTCGCCAGCATGTGGTGCGCATCGACAGACGCGCTGTACACGGCAAGCTTTTCGTCGAAGGGCAGAGCGCCGATCAGCGGGATGTCGGGCCAGTACGCGATGCCGAACAATATCGTCGGGATATGCAGATCGGATGCCGATACGAGCGCCCATCCGGTAAGCGGCAGCGCCAGCATGATGAAATAAAAGCCGCGCTCGACGATTTTCGAGGCGCCCTTCTCCCAACTCCGCATCGTGTCCGGGAAAGGCGGCAGCGTGCTCACCGCGCGCCACATTATGCGCAGCACGCTCAGAAGCAGCACGGTGATCCCGATCGACTTGTGCGCCTGGAAGGCCAGGAGCCTCATCGGCCCCTGGACCCAGCAAAACTGCCAAGCAATGAGAATGTTCGCGAAGATCAGCGCGGCTACGATCCAGTGAAAGAAGATCGCGACGTAGTTGAACCGCGCAAAATCGCCCTTGGCCGCCACGGCATCAGCCTCCCGACGTGTCGCTGCCCTGCAGCGAGCTCTGCAGGTTGGCGACGCAGTTCGCGAAAGCAGCGAAAGCCGGATCGAAGCCCAGGCGGGCGCAGGCCTCCCGCTCCCGATGGATCTTGGTGTCGGACGAAACGACGAAATAGGATTTGGAGGATTGCGGATCATCCGCCGCGCCGGTCATCATGCTCGCGGTATCGGGCAGTTCGATGGCGTCCGGACCGGGCTTCGCGTCGGCCGCCGTCAGGAGGCACAGGCTCAAATCGGCGCTGCGGGGCTTGAGGCCCTGCGCGAAGCAGACATCGCGCGCCTGCGCCACGGCGCGGCCGCGGTTGGCGCTCTCCAGCGAATCCGCGAGGCTGGAGACGCAGCCGTCGAACTGGCTCTCACCAGGCTGGACGCGAATGACCGATTGGCAAGCCTGCCGGACAAGTTGTTCCGCGCCGGTCTTGCCGGACGCCTGGGCAGGCGCGATCATGCCTGCGACCGTGATGGCGCCGATCAACGCTGCCGCCGCCTGTGTGCGGGCAAGGTGGGTGAAAAGAGTCATCGGCAGATCTCCGTTTCGTTGGAAGTGACGTCGAAGAGGAGACTTGCTCGCCCGCCTTTTTATTCCGCGCGCGCTCGCAAGCGTCGCGACGGAGTTGGTCAGTCACCGTTGCGCGCGGCAGGATTGCCGATGACGCTCAGGAATTCGCGGCGCGTCAGCGGGTTTTGACGGAATTCTCCCAGCATGGTCGAAGTCACCATCGTGACACCCTGTTTATGGACACCCCGCGTCGTCATGCATTGATGCGCACTCTCGATGACCACAGCGACACCCTTCGGCTCGAGAACTCTTTGGATGCAGCTCGCGATCTGCGCGTTCATCTTTTCCTGAACCTGCAGTCGACGTGCGTAGGCTTCCACGACCCGCGCGAGCTTGGAAATTCCCACGACCTTGTTGGCGGGCAGATAGCCGACATGCGCGCGACCGATGATCGGCGCGAGATGATGCTCGCAATGGGATTCGAAGCGAATATCCCGCAGCACGACCATGTCGTCATAGCCTTCGACTTCCTCGAAGGTCCGCAGCAGGAATTCCTCCGGATCGTCGCGATAGCCGCAGAACCAGTCTTCATAGGCTCGCGCCACGCGTTGCGGCGTGTCGCGCAAACCTTCGCGGGTCGGATCATCGCCTGCCCAGCGCAGAAGCAGGCGCACGGCGTCTTCCGCCTCCAAGCGCGAGGGACGCGCGGCCAATGACAGAGGTTTGCGGACGTCGAAATTGATCTTGGAGGCGTCAGACATGGTAGATCCGTTTGGAAGCGGCCTGCGAGCCTTGGGTGATCAAAAAACAACCATTGACGTCACCCGTCGCGCCGCTCGGGCGCCAAGGCGTGTGCCGGCGGTTCGGGACGGACATCTTCGGAATCGTTCAGGCCGGCCCGGAAGCTCTTGATGCCCTTGGCGACATCGCCCATCAGGTCGGAGATTTTGCCGCGTCCCCCAAAGAGGACGATCGCGATCATCGTCACGATCAGAACATGCCAGATGCTGAACGAGCCCATGAAACGATCCCTTGGCCGCCGCTCATGAGCGGAAAAAGTAGGGCGGGACGCGGAGAGGACGCGCGCCCCGCCCACTTTAGAGCAGCCGTCGCCCGAGCGGGGGGGGCGTAGGGCGACGGCGGCCCATGCGGTTCGGCACCCGGCCGACGGCGACCTACTGCACGATGACCGCCGCCATCATCCTGGGGTGGATCGAGCAGAGATATTTGTAAGTGCCGGGCTTGTCGAACTTGAACGTGAACGACTCGTTCTGATCGATCGCGCCGGAGCGGAAAATGCCATCGACGCTTGTGACAGTGTGCGGCTCACCATCGAGGTTCTTCCATGTCACCGACGTGCCGGCCTTGACCGTGATCGACATGGGCGCGAAGTCGAAATTCTTGATGATGACCGCGTTGGCCTGTTGCGCCTGTGCGGCGCTGATGGCAGTCGGCGAACCCGCAAGCAACATCGCGGCCGCGACCGCGTTGATGAGGGTACGGGTAAGATTCTTCATGAGCATGTGTCTTTCCTTGAGAGTGCGGGGAATGCTGGGGGCGAAGCTCAGCCGAGCGTGGTATCGGTGAGCGACGCCGAGAGCGGATGCGCCAGGACCCTGACGCTGGTGACGCCCAGCATCTTCGGAAGCTGGTCGCTCGCGACCTTGAGCGGCCCGGGTCCGGGTCCGACGCCCGCGGTCGGCTGCGGGTAGGCCGTCGAGCGCGCGGTGTGGAAAGTGATGTTGCCCTCCACCTTCTGGACGATCTGATGGATGTGGCCGTTCAATACGGTGACGGAACCGAAGCGCCGCAGATAGGACATCGCCTGATCCGCGTCGCCGGTCCCCCAGCCCCACGGCTCATAGATCGTCCACATGGGCATGTGCGCGAACACGACGATCGGCGTGCTGGAGGAACGGCCCTTGAGATCCTGTTCCAGCCAGGCGAGCTGGTCGGCACCGAAGCCGCCGAGCCCGTTGGCCTTGAAGTTCATCACATTGACGAGCGCCACGAAGTGCACGCCGTTGTGATCGAAGCTGTAATAGCCCTTGTTGTTCGATGCCTGCCCGAAGCGGCTGAAATATTCCGTGCCCAAGCCGTCGGTGACGTCGTGCTCGCCGGGCACGGTGTGAAGCTCGGTGATGTTCAGGCCCGACAGCAACTGCGCAGCGGTGTCGAACTCCGCGGGCTTGGAAAGATGGGTGATGTCGCCGGTGTGAATGGTCAAAGCCGGCTTGACCGGCATGGCGTTGACGAGATCGATCGTCTGCTTGAGCGTTCCCGCGACGTCGGGATTGGCCTCCTTGTTGAAGCCGATATGCGTGTCGCTGATCTGCAGGAACAAGGGCGTTCCGGTGACGAAGCCCGCGACCTTCTTCGAGGCCGCCATGGCCAGGTCGATCGGCGCCAGGACGCCACCGGACAGCATGAACAGCGTGCCTGCCCCGCCGAAGGCCAGGCATTTGAGCGCGCCGCGGCGCGATTGATCGATTTCGGACGACATGAATCCCTCTCGTGTTGGTTCGAGAGGTAGACCGTGACGCCTGGCGATTTATTCCCGGCGGATTCTAAGTTTTCGTTTCTTTCATGAGCCGCACCAGCTCCGTCAGCTCGCTCTCGCCGGTGTCGGACACGGCGCAAAAGACCAGATCGCCACTTTTCCAGAACACGATGTGATAGCCGTTGCGCGTGACGGCGTCCGGCAGTTTTTCGCCATCCGCCGCCCAGGCGAACACGTTGATGACGTGCAGGCCGTGGCGGTAGACCACCACCGCCGCCCTGTGCCCGTCGACAAAGTCCGCCCGCCCCCCGATCAAACGAAAACCCTGCTTCGCGTAGTCGATCGCGGGCGGCGAAACGTCGGCATGGCCGGCGAACCACGGCTTCACGGTATGGTGATCGCTGGAGACCACGTCGATAAGATGATCCGACATCAGCGAGCGCAAATGGGCGTTCGTCACGTCGGCGACCAGCAGGTTCGGCGCGGGAGGCGCGGCCAGGAAGAAGATGAAGGCCGCCGCCAGCGCCGTCGCTCCCACGCCGCTCGTCAAGCCCGAAAGAAATCTGCGGTCGCCGATAAAGCCGCGAGCCGGCTTCTCCGGCCGGCCGCCCTCGCGGTCCATCATGCCGGCAATGCGTTCGCGCAAATCGTCGTCAGCCCGGTGATAGGCCGCGTTGTCGCGCACCAGACGCCGCGTTTCTTCCAGGTCTGCCAGCAACAAGGCACATTCGGCGCAACTCTCAAGGTGCCGCTCCACTTCCACCGCGGCCGGCGCGTCGAGTTCGCCGTCGAAATAAGCCTGCACCTGCAGGGCATCATTGCATGGCATGACGACCTCTTTCCCCGTCAAGTTGGCACTTCTCCTTCAGCAGCGCGCGCGCCCGTGCCAGCCTGGACATGACGGTGCCGACCGGATTGCCCGTGATCTGCGCGATTTCGCGATAGGACATGTCCTCCATTTCCCGCAGCACCAGAACCTCGCGAAAATCCTGCGGCAGCGTGGCGATCACACTGTTGAGATGACGGCTTCGCTCGGCCTGGATGGCGGCGGCTTCCGGATCCAGATGCTCCGCCATCAATGCGCGATCGTCGGCGGCGATTTCGTCGTCGGACGGGATCGGAACGTTGAGCTTGGCCTTGGAACTCTGGACAGCCGTCAGGAAGCAATTGCGCACGATGGACATCAACCATGGCTTCACGTCATCGCCTCGAACCGAATCGAACGCGCGAAAGGCGCGCAGCATCGCGTCCTGCACGATGTCGTCGGCATCCAACGGCGGACGCGCGAGCCATCTCGCAAGATTGTATGCCGCATCGAGGTGCGGAAGCGCTTGCGCTTCAAACCGTCGACGCCTGTCACTCATTAACTCTGCCCGTCGTCTTGCGCATCGTCTCTGTAGCGGTTACGTCAGTTATGACCTCGCGTGCCGGCCGTTTATTCCGCATCGCGGATAATAAGTCGAGCAAAGCGGAGAAAAAGCAGCCGTTACGCGGAATTAATACTGCCTGACAACTGCCGGCGGGAATAAGCCGCTCCATGAATCGGTCTCCAGTTTGTCGCGCATCAACGCCGACGACCAAACTGGAGACAACTCTGTGTCAAGATCAAGAATGATCGCCGCCCTTGCCGTTGTCGCGGCCGGCGCACTGACCTCACCCGCGCTCGCGCAACCGGGTCAGCTCGACCCGAGATTCGGCAAGAAAGGCGTCGCGGTGCTGCCTGTGAGCGCTGCGCTCGCGCTCAAAACCCTGCAGCAGCCGGATGGCAAACTCCTGGTGGACGCCCCCGCCGATACCAATAGTGCCAAAATCGTCCGTCTTCTCCCGAACGGCGCCGTCGACACCTCGTTTGGCACCCAGGGCGTCGTCACGCTGACCGTTCCGAACAACGTGTTCTCGCTGCAGGGCGACATGCAGCTCCAGCCGGACGGCGCGATCGTCGTTCTCGGCGTCGTGAATGTCCCCGTTCATCGCGGCCCTCTGCATCATGGCGTGGTCGCGCGCTTTCTCGCCAACGGCACGCTTGACAGCAGCTTCGGCACCAACGGTGTTGTGCAACTGACGGCGCTGGGCGGAGCGCAGACCGACTCGCCGCGCGTCCTGTTGCTGCAGCCCAATGGCCAAATTCTGATCGCCGACGATTTTTCGTCCGACCAGACGAGCCCGTTGCAGGTGACGCGCCTCAACGGCGACGGCTCGGTGGACGCCGGCTTCGGCGACGCCGGCATTGCGACCATCCCGGGCGGCACGGACGGCGCGCCGGAGGCGCTGGCCTTGCAGAACGACGGCAAGGTTCTTGCCATCGAATCCACGCCCACGCTGGCATCGGCGACCCGGCTGCTGCGGGACGGCACGATCGATACGGACACCACGCCCGGCACCGTCATCGCCAGCACCGCCGCGCAGGCACAGATCAGCGTTGTGCCCCCGCTGGCCGTGCAATCGGACGATAGCTATATCACCGAACGGGCGACCGGGCCGCAACTGCAGCAGTTCCAGCTGCAGCGGTCCACTCTGACAAACTCGCGGGACCACTCCTTCAAGAGCCCGGTGATCAAGTATGGCCCCGGTATTGTGAACCTGAGCCAGGACTACGCGAATTTGGTGCAGGCGGACGGGAGCATCCTCGCCGTCGGTCGTTTCTTCCGGGCGCCGAATGAATATTTCGGCATGGCGCGCGTGCTCGCCAACGGCGCGCTCGATGCGAGTTTCGGCAAGAACGGGGAAGTTCTGACGGCATTTCCCGGCAACAACGCGCTGGCCACCGCCGTCGGCCTGCAAGCCGATGGCAATATCGTGGTCGCCGGCACGTCCGACGGCAAACTCGCTGTTGCCCGCTATCTGGGGCAATAAGACTTCGGCCCAATCTTGTGTGACGTCGGGGCGCCGGCTTGCCGACGCCCCGGTATCAATCGACAACCATCCTGCGCCAGGCGCCGGGGCTTGTTCCGGCATGACGCGTGAACACGCGAGTGAGGTGGCTCCGATCGGCGAAGCCGCAGGAACGAGCGATCGAGGACATCGATGCATCGCGATTGCGAAGCATGGCTTTGGCGGCTTCGATCCGGGCCTGAAGCAGCCACGCGTGCGGAGAAATGCCGGTCGATTTGCTGAATGCCCGCGAGAAGTGGCTGACCGACAGCCCACAAGCCGCGGCAACGTCCTTCAGGGGCGTCGCGCCGGCGAGATCGCTCACAATCAATTCCTTGGCCCGCCGTTCCTGCCATGGAGCGAGTCCGCCTTTTGGCGGCCTCGAAGCGGCCGGCATTTCTCCATAGGCCTGTGCGACATGTACCGCAAAAGCGGACATCAGATGATCCGTAAAAAGACGATTCACGCGCTCGGGCGCCCGCAAGGCAGGCAACAGCGCCAAACCGATATGCTCAACCGTTTTGTCAACCGTTCCGAGGCCGGGTTCGTAGCGAAGTTCGGCGATGCGCGGCACATTGGCCTGATCGGCCACCGCGTCGAGAGTCGCGCGCGGCAGATACCAGATAAGCGAGTGGATTTTCTTGTCCATCATCGCCAGCGGCTCACGCTTCAGGTCCTGGATGGTCGTTTCGCCCGCTCGCAACGAGATGGCCGAAACCTGATGCCCATCTTCCCAATAGGCATTGTTGGGGATCTCGTGCAGCATCAGACAGATCGTATAGGCATCGACGCGCGGTATCGGATCCGACAATCGCTGAAGCGGCTCAGTCACGCGAAGCTCGGTGACCGCGACCTCCGTGCCTTGCAGCGTTCGCGTCCTGATGAAAGGAGCGTCACCGGCTCCAAACTTTTTGCCGAAGCTTGGACCGTAAAGACCCGCGGCGGCCTGCGAACCCTGGCCCGCGCTCATCCCGCCTCCAATCCGAAGCCGAACAATCGTCGGCGATGAAGGATAGGACGAAATGTCCTTGCATCCAAATCGGGCCGCTGCGGCGCGGTAACCCTTTAGGCGATCAGCTTTTCCGGCGTGATCGGCAAGTCGCGAATCCGCTTGCCTGTCGCATGGAAGACTGCGTTGGCCACCGCGGCAGCGACGCCGGTGGCACCCAGCTCACCTATGCCCTTGCCGCCGATGGGGCTCGCTTTCTCGTCGACCTCGTCGACGAAGTGGACGGTTATGTCGGAGGGAATATCGGCGTTCACGGGGATCGCAACACCGGCGAGGTTTTTCGAGAGGAAGCGTCCGAGCGAGGGCTCGAACGCGCTCTGCTCCATCGCGGCCATGCCCCATCCCCACACGATCCCCCCGAGAAGCTGGGCACGCGCCGTGCGCGGATTGACGATACGGCCAACGCTGTAGCTGCCGACGGCGCGGCGCAAGCGCAGCAAGCCCAACTCGGGATCGACGCCGACCTCGACGAAGATCGCCCCGAACGTCCGCATGGAATAGCCCGCGCCGTGCTTGGTCGGATCGAACGAACCGGTGCCGACGATTTCAGATTCCCCGGCTCGCTCCAGGATATCCGCGACGGAGAAACTCTCGGCGGCGCCTGTTCGGCCGATGCGGCCGTCGGCCATGCAGACTTCCGCAGGCGATAGATTTGCCATTCGCGCGAGCCTATTGCGAACATCTTGTGCCGCGGCAAGCACAGCCGCGCCAACGCCCATCGTGGAGGACGAACCGTAGGTCGGGCCCGCTTCGGGAAGTGTGGTGTCGCCCATCTTGAACTCGATCGCGCTGACAGGAATGCCCAGAACATCGGCGGCGATTTGCGGGAAGATCGTAAGAACGCCGGTGCCGATGTCCTGCGTTCCGGTTTCAACGACCGCCGATCCGTCGCGGCGCAGGCGCACTTGCGCGCGGGAGGGAAACCGGAACGTGCCCATGAGACAGCTCGCCATGCCTTGGCCGACGATCCAGTCGCCGTCGCGCCATGGGAAACGCGGACGGTCGCGCCAGCCGAACAGGCGCGCGCCCTCTTCATACGCATCGCGCAACTTCTTTGAAGACCAGGGAGCTCCCGTGGCGGGGTCGGTCTCGGCGTAGTTGGCGAGCCGCAAATCGAGCGGATCCATGCCGAGATCGACGGCGAGTTCATCCATCGCGCTCTCAAGCGCCCACATGCCCGGCCCTTCGCCGGGAGCACGCATCGCCGTCGGCATCGCCACGTTGGCACGCTCGGCGCGTTGCCGCAGCCACATGGTCGGCGTGGCATAGAGCGCTTTCGATGCTTCGGTCGCGGCTTCGATATAGTCGTCGGTTACCGTCGCAAGATTGACGACATCATGCGTGATTCCCGTGAGGATGCCCTTTTCATCGGCGCCGAGGCCCATTTTCTGCACGATGCGCGGCTGGTAACCGAGGAACGAATACATGTTCGCCCGCGAGAGCGCGATGCGCACGGGGCGACCGGCAATCCGGGCGGCCTGCGCGGCGAGAGCTTCGTGCGCGCCGATCAAGCCCTTCACCCCAAACGCCCCGCCGGTGTGCTGCGAGATGACGCGCACCGACGCGGGCGGAATCCCGAAAAGCGCGGCCAAGCCTCGCTGCACGGCGAATACGTGCTGCGTGGAGTCATAGACCGTAAGTGCGTCACCCTCCCAAAGCGCCAGGACCGCGGAGGTCTCCATCGGATTGTGATGGCGGGACGGCTGCGAATAGACGGTCGCGACAGTCTTTGGAGCCTTCGCAAGATTGTGGACCGCGTCTCCCTTCGAGAATTCCGGTTCCAAAAAGAAGTAGCCGGTGTTTCGCGGGGGCTCAGCGGCTCGGTCGATCTCCGGCCACGCCAGTGCCACCGGCATCGTCGCCTTCGTCGGCGCGTAGCGGACCTGCACCTTGCGCGCACCGGCTTCGGCAGCTTCGAGCGACTCGGCGAGGACAAGAGCGACGACTTGGCCTTCGTGCCGGATCTGATCGTCCTGCAGGGGAAGGAAACTGTGTGCGAAAGGCGGCCCTGCTATCGGCGTTCGGGCGCGGGGCATGTCCTCATGCGTGAGCACACGGACGACACCGGCCTCCAGCATTGCGCCGCCTTTGTCGATCCCGGTCACTTTCCCGGCGGGAATGCTCGCTGTGACAAGAACCCCATAAAGCATGTTCGCGGCGCGCAAATCGGCCGTGTAGCGCGCAGTCCCCGTGACCTTTATCGGTCCGTCGATGCGGGAAAAAGGTTCTCCGATGCTCATGGCGAAGCCCTTGCGGCGAGCCGAACGGCCCGCACAGCCGCGTTCTTGGCGAGTGTGATCTTGTATGCGCTGTGCGTGAGGGCCTTGGCTTCCCCGAATGAGCCTTCGATGATCTTTCGGATCGCGGCATTGTCGTTTGCGGAAACGCCCACCAGAGAGTGTTCTGCCTCCGTCAGCCGCCACGGCTTGAGCGCAACCGAGCCCAGCGCAATGCGCGCGCGGGAGATGCGCTCTCCTTCCAAGTCGAGAGCAACCGCAGCCGACACGACGGCGTATTCATAGGATTCTCGTTCACGAAGCTTGAGGTATGCCGAATGGGGCGCAGCGGCGGGAAGTTCGATTCCCACGATCAGCTCGCCATGCCGGAGCGCGTTCTCGATGTGCGGCGTGTCGCCGGGAAGGATATGGAAATCTGTTGCCTCGATGCGTCGTTCGCCCTCCCTGTGCACGGTGACGAAAATGGCGTCCAACGCGACAAGCGCCGTTGCGGGGTCCGATGGTTGAGTGGCAACACAGGACTCATTCCAGCCGAAGATCGCATGTCTGTCGTTGATGCCGTTCAACGCCGAACAGCCGGAGCCGGGATTGCGCTTGTTGCAAGGTAACGCCTCCTCGGCGCGGAAGTAGCCGCAGCGCGTCTTCTGAAAGGGATTGCCGCCGATCGTCGCGAGATTGCGAAGCTGGGCGGAAGCCGACTTCAGGATTGCCTGAGAAAGCACCGGATAGCCCCGCGCTACGTCATCGTTCAGGGCGACGTCATTGAGCCGCGCAAGCGCCCCGATGCGAAGGCCTCCGCCCGGCAGACGCGCAATCTCGGCGAGCCCTGTCAGTTGGGTGAGATCGATCACACGCTCAGGCTTCGCGATGCCAAGCCGAAGCCAGTTCAAAAGCTCGGTGCCGCCGGCGAGGAAGACGGTGTTCGGGCCGCTGCCCTCCGCCAGCGCATCTTCTATGCCGGACGCGCGGCCGTATGCGAAGGAGTCCATCACCCCTCCTTCACGCGTATCGCCGCCTCGACAGCCGCGACGATCTGGGGATAGGACGAGCACCGGCAAAGATTGCCGCTCATCCATTCGCGAATTTCCGCTTCCGATCTCGTATGCCCTTCGCGGATGAGCGCAACGGTGGACATCACCTGTCCCGGCGTGCAAAAGCCGCATTGGAACGCGTCGTGATCGATGAAGGCTTGCTGAACCGGATGGAGCTTGCCGGCGGCAGCGAGACCTTCAATCGTCGTCACCTCCGCGCCGTCGGCCGACGCGGCGAGGACAAGGCAACTATTCACGCGCCGTCCGTTCAAATGGACGGTGCAGGCGCCGCATTCGCCGAAATTGCAGCCCTTCTTGGTTCCCGTGAGCGCCAAGTGCTCGCGCAACAAATCGAGCAGCGTGGTGCGCGCGTCGACTCGCATTTGGCGGTCAAGGCCATTGATGCGCAAAACCACCGTCAAATGCTGCCGAAATTCCATGCGCTGGCAAACCCGGCTTTGGTCCCGTTCGCGTGTACAGAAACGCTCCAGCGCCTCATAGCCAAGAGTGGGCACCAGTTCCCGAGAGACTTTTGCGCAGAATCCTGCACGATATGCACGGATTGTACTCGCGGCATTGTGGGACGCTCGCGCGGCGACCATTGAGCCGGCGATCTTGCGTAGCGAAAGCGATAAAGACCGTCAGGTCGAACAAATCGCCGTCCCCTCGCCTCGGCACGGAGAATTTTCGGCCCCGCCGGTCCTTCACGGTTTTTCCACCGGTCGCGGTATTCCGAGCTCGCCCGGCGCGCATTCCAGGTTCGCACGGTCCCATTTTCCTCCATTCGCCGCTGCTTCGTATGTGCTCTGAAGAAAATCCAGCAGCGCCGTTCTTGGATCAGGTGCCGTCCGAACGGCTTCGTAAGGCAGGATGTACTCGCCGAGCTCTTTGCTGAAGAACGCCTGTGGCGGGCTCACGGGCGCCAAAGCGAAGCCGTCCGGCGCGGGATAGGCATAGGAATAGAATGCCGGATAGTCGATTGCCCCGCCGCCCGGCCAGAAGCCGGCGCTCGACACTTCATGCGAATAGGCCTCGCGCACCACCGCGTCGGATAGATGCGGAACCGCGCCGGAATGCAGCGGAGCCCGGCGCCCAGAGAACCGGGTGACCGCAAGGTCGAAGCTGCCCCAGAAGAAATGCACCGGGCTCGCTTTTCCAAGAAAGGCGGTACGAAAATGCGAGAACACCTCGTGCGAGCGCAACAGCGCGCGCCAGAATCGATTGGCGTAATCGCGGTCGTAAGCCGCATGTGTCGTATCCCGATCAAACGGGATTGCGTCGACTATTTCATTCGGTATCTCGTTGATGAGCACGTTTATGCCGAGCTCGGACAGGGCGTGGAGATATTCGCCGTAGAACTCAGCCACGGTCATCGGCCGCAGCATCAACTGGCGGGAATGACCATCCGCGCTGCGCAGCCACAGGACATGATCCATGAAATCGAATTCGACCTGAAAGTCTCGTTCCGCCGTACTGATGAGCGGCGTCGCGAGGCCTCGGGCCGTCACGCGCAACGTGACGTGCCACGCGTGATTGAGCCACGGCGTGAGCATCAGCCGCGTCTTGCCGACGATCTGCGTCCAGAGCTGCAGCGTGGCGCTTGTGTCCTTCCACGCCGCATAGGGCAATTCCGGCCATCGCTCCATCTCGAGACCTTTCAGGGCTTTTTGCGATCGAACTTCGTCCGCGCCGCGTGGATGTCCTTCACATGGCCCCGCGCCCACAGGCCGAGCGGCTCGACGGCTTGCCATAGCGAGCGGCCGAGCGCGGTCAGCTCGTAATTCACGCGCGGCGGAATGGTGGGATAGACGGTGCGTGTGACGAGCCCGTCGCGCTCCAACCCCCGGAGCGTCAGCGTCAGCATCCTTTGCGAAATGCCGCCCACCATCCGCTTGATCTCGTTGAAGCGCTTGGTGCCGTCGCCCAGGAGCACGATGATGAGCACGCTCCATTTGTCGCCGATGCGGGCCAGCACCGAGCTGACGGCACGGCAATCCTCCGACGCGCGGTCGGGAAGCTGGACGGTCACCTGGCTGTGCTCCGGTATCGTTTTTGTGCCTTCTTGCAAGGCCTAGCACCGGTTACCCATATAGTCCAGGTAACAATTCCATACCTAGGACGGACACCATGAAACTCCTCCATATCGACGCCAGCATTCTGGGCGCCAATTCCGCCAGCCGGCAGGTTTCCGGCGCGGTCGTGAACAAGCTGCGCAAGACCACGCCCGGGATCGAGGTCGCCTACCGCGATCTCGCCGCGCAGCCACTGTTGCATCTTTCGGGCGAGCATCTCGCCGCCGCGCAGGGCGCAACGCCGGAATCGCCGGCGGTGCTTGGAGACGTCGCCGCCAGTCAGGCCGCACTAAATGAGTTTCTCGCTGCGGATATCGTGGTCATCGGCGCACCGATGTACAATTTCACGATCCCCAGCCAGCTCAAGGCCTGGATCGACCGCATCGTCGTGGCTGGGAAGACCTTTCGCTACGGCGCCGCCGGACCCGAAGGGTTGGCGGGCAGCAAGCGCGTGATCATCGCGATATCGCGCGGCGGTTTCTACGGCGCGGGCACGCCGGCGGCCGCGCTCGAACATCTCGAGACCTATCTCCGCGCCGTGTTCGCGTTCATCGGCGTGACCGATCTCGAGATCATCGTCGCCGAAGGTCTTCAGATCGGCGCGGAGCAGCGCGCGAAGGCGATGCGCGGCGCGCTCGAGGCGGCAACCAGCCTGCGCGCAGCTTGAGGCCGCGCCTCAGGCTTTCACCAGGAGGAAGACGCTCGCGGACGCGGCGACAGCGATCGCGGCGCCCGCGAGCGCGGCGGCATGAAACTCCGCGATCAGTTCCTGCCCGCTCGCCGCGAGCACCGTGCCCAGCAGCGCGGTGACGACGAGGCCGCCGGTTCGCGATACAGCGCTGTTGAAGCCTGATGCGGATCCAGTGTGCGCATGGTCGACCGACGCCAACACTGCCGTCGTCAGCGGCGCCACCGCGCCCGCCATGCCGAGCGCGATGACGAGAACCGCCGGCAGGACGACGCTCCAATAGTTGTTGCTGCCGTCGATCCGCAGCAGGAGGCAGAACCCAGCGGCGACCACGATGGGGCCCAGCGCGAGCGGGAGCCGCGGGCCGATGCGTCCCGCCAATGCACCCATAGCGGGCGACGCGATAGCGATCACCAGGGGAAACGGCAGGAGCGCAGCGCCTGCTTCGGTTCCGGAGTAGTGCGTGTCGACGATCAGCACATAGGGAAGCAGGACGAGCAGACCCCCGAGCGCGCCGTATAGGAAGAGCGTCAACAGTGAAAGTCCGGCGAATGTCCGCGAACCGAAGAGCGCGAGGGGCATCATCGCGCGCTCGCCGCGAACGCGCTCTAGCCAGACGAAGGCCAGCAGCAATGCAGCTCCGATCACAGCCGCCAGAACGGCTTCTGCGTTCCAGCCCGCACGGCCGGATCCGATCGTCAATGCCCAGGTCAGCGCTCCGAGCCCCGCCGTCGCCAAGAGGCCTCCCAACAGATCGACGGGCGCGCGATCGGCGGGCACCTGCCCGTCCTCGACTACCGCGAGGGCGAGCGCGATCGCGGCGGCTGCCAAAGGCAGGTTCAGGAGAAAGATCGCGCGCCATCCCACCGTATCGATCAGCCATCCCCCGAGAACCGGCCCGACGGCGCCGGCAATAGCACCCATCGCGGCCCAGATGCCGATGGCGCGGCCGCGCTCCGCGCTGGTGAACGCATCGCCCAGGATCGCCAGGCTGTTCGGCAACAGGATGGCCGCACCGATCCCCTGCACCGCGCGCCCGAGCAGCAGCCACGACATGCTTGGTGCGACCGCGCAGGACAGCGACGCCAGCGCGAAGATCGCGACGCCGACGATCAGCGATCTCTTGCGGCCGAACCGGTCGCCCGCGGCACCTCCAAGAAGCAAGAGCGCGCTGAGCAGCAGCAGATAGGCGTTGACGACCCATTGCAGCGTCTCGCCCGTGGCGTCGAACGACACGCGGATCGCCGGCAGGCCGACATTGACGACCGATCCGTCGACGAAGGCGAGGCTCGAGGCAAGGATCGTCGTGGCCAGGACCAGGTTCGGATGGGCTTGCGGCCGTCCCCCGGCGGCAGCCCCGGCCACCGCTGCGTCGCATGCCGTATGGATGAGTTGGCTCATGTTCGCGCGTGTTCGTTATGTCCAGGTCGATGCCGCCGCGATGATAGCCGCCCAGCTCCGCTTTCGTCGCGACCATTCCGGTCGGCGCAATGGGCCGGATAAATTCCGTTCCGTGTTCACCGCAAATGCCTCCGCTGTTCCCTCGATCAAATTCCCTGTTCCTGTAAAAAATTCGCTGTTACTTTTCGTAAGGAATTTGCTCGCAACCGATTGAAGTGAACGGTCAATCGGCGTCCGTTTCGAACGAAAGCGGTGCAAATCGCCGGAAATTCGCTGTTATTCGCTGATAAACAGGGAATTCTGGCGGAGCTTGGTTCGGACATGACTGCCCACACAGCCAACGACATAAGCAATTGAATCATATACTATTTTCTGAGCGGATCGATTCTGCGGGATCGCTGCTTCTGCGCCGGTCGGGAGCCGATCAACGTGCGCCGTTCTTCCGTAACGCGCGATCGGCGAATGCCTAGCGTTGCGGTGGCGCCGACGCGGATTGGCGCAGCAGCGACGGCGAGGCGCCATAGTGGCCGCGGCTTCAGGACCACCGCGAACAGATCGAGGATGTGCGCGACGACGATACGCCGCAATTCCGCACTGCTGAGCGCCTGGCTGTCGTCGAGGTCTTTCACGTAGGTCATACAACGCCGCAGGGCGTCATTGCTTCTGCGGATGACGTGCCCGCCGTAGTCGCCGATGTCAGGGATCAATGCCTCCAGCGGCGCCCGCGCGAAACGCGCGCGAAGCAACGATTCACTGCTTGCGGTCGCAGGCGTCCGCGCGTGCGAGGAGAAAGGCCCTTTCCCGCACGTTGCGGGTAAGCGCGGCCGCAGCTTTGAATTCGACGCGCGCCTCGGCCAGTCGGCCGGCCCGGAACAGAAAGTCGCCCTTCGCCGCCGGCAATGGCGCGTAGTCGCGCAGAATGCCGGCGTTGGCGATCTCGTCCACCAGGCGCAAGCCCGCTTCAGGCCCATAGGCCATGCTGTGGGCGATCGCGCGATTGAGATCGACCACAGGCGAAGGCATTGCGACGCGCAGCCGGTCATAGAGCGCGGCGATGCGCGGCCAGTCGGTATCGGCGGCCCGGCGCGCGCGCGCGTGGCAGGCGGCGAGCGCGGCCTGCAGCACATAGGGACCGTCGCACTCCCCAGATGCCTTGGCCAGCGCTTCGGCGCGGGCCAGCGCGTCGAGGCCCCGGCCGATCAAGAGCTGGTCCCAGCGCGCGCGATCCTGCTCGGTCAGCGGCACGAAGGCGCCGTCCGGCCCGGTGCGCGCGCTGAGGCGCGACGCCTGGATCTCCATCAGAGCCAGGAGGCCGAGCACTTCGGCATCCTCGGGCATCAGCCCGGCGAGGATGCGGCCGAGCCGTTGCGCCTCTTGGGCCAGGGCCGGCCGGACAAGGTCTTCGCCCGCCGTGGCCGCATAACCTTCATTGAAGATGAGATAGATGACCTCGAGCACCGAGGGCAGCCGCACCGCCCGTTCGGCGCCCCGCGGCACCTCGAAGGTCAATCCGGCCTTCGCGATCGCCTTCTTCGCGCGGACGATACGCTGCGCGATCGCGGCCTCGCTCGTGAGGAACGCGCGGGCGATCTCGTCGGTCGTCAGGCCGCCGACTACCCTCAAGGTGAGCGCGGCGCGGGCGTCGGGCGACAGCATGGGATGGCAGGCCGTGAAGATGAGGCCCAGGAGCTCGTCGCCGAGATCATCATCCATGGCCGCTTCGATCGCCCAAAGCTCCGGTCCAGCCGTGCCGTCGGACTCGTCCAGCGTCCGCGCGATCTCCTCGTGCTTGCGCTCGCGCATCCTGTCGCGACGAACCCAGTCGATAGCGCGCCGCTTGGCGGCGGCCATCAGCCAGGCGCCCGGATTGGCGGGAACGCCGGTCCTCGGCCATTCGGCGAGGGCCGTGACCAGCGCGTCCTGCGCCAGCTCCTCGGCAAGGTCGATATTGCGCACCATCCGGGCCAAGCCCGCGATGAGCCTGGCCCGTTCAATGCGAAAGGTCGCCTCGATCGCCCGGTGCGTCTCGTCTGCGCTCACACCGCTTTTTCGGCCAAGGCCGCAGCGAAGGCAAGCTAGCCAGACCCCATGGGCAAACTAGTTTTCACTCGTGGCCTCAACCCCATATCGTATTGCCGCTTCGAGCACGGCGACGTTTACATCCTTTAGCGCCTTGAACTTGATGCAATACCCGCTCACGCTCGCCTTGCCGAGTTTCTTTCCAAATGCCCGGGTCAGGTATTTCTTGTCTTCGATGCCAAGGATGTAGACGGAGATTCCGGTCGTGTTCGCGCTGAGACCGATTTGATAGAACTCTCGGGTTTTTCCATCGGCATATTTTATGGTGTGGAGCCCATACCCGATATTGGGATTGGAGACGGTTTTACCGTCACTGTTTTTGCCGTCCAGGAACCATAGTCTACACCCTGGCATCATTTGCAGGACGATGCGGTGCAACGCCCGCATGTCGCTGCGTTTCGGTTCGGGTTGGCCGGAAATATAATTTTCGATCTGCGCGGTCATATCGATACCCAACGCGGCTAGGCGACGCCGAGCTTTCCGCGCTCTCCGGGACGGCCGGCGCTCGCGAGTTCCTCGGGCGTCACGAAATCCGCCAGATCGGTCGCCTCGTAGAACGGCCGGATCTCGATCTCGCCCGGGCGGTCCGACTGGGCAGGCATGCGCGCGACCCAGGCCAAGGCCTCGTCCATGTCCTTGACCTCCCAGATCGAGAAGCCGGCGACCATCTCGCGGGCCTCGGCGAACGGCCCGTCGATGACCGTGCGCTTTTTGCCATTGATGGCGATGCGTTTGGACTGCGCCGAGGGCTTGAGACCCGCCCCGGCCACGAAGACACCGGCCTTGACCAGCTCCTCGGTGAACACGTCCATCGCCTTGAACGCCTCGAGCATCTCGGGCGTGGGGGTCATTTCGCTGATTTCCGGGCCTTTGAAGAACACCATCACACGCATCGTCCGTCTCCTTGTCCGAGCCCGCCCCTTTGGCGCCTCATAGTGACGACGAACGAGCTTGCCGGAAATCGACATCGCCCTGCAAATTTTTTTCGACGTTCGAAGCGCGCGGCAGGAATGGCCGCTTTCGGGTCAGGGATCGCGATGGCCGCCATTGGCGCAGCCCCGTTCCCGGGGGCAATCCACAGGCGATCACGCGCGCGCTATCGCGGCCACGGCACGGCAAAAATAAAGGTTGCGTTTACTCCAACTGCTTACCGTGTCACATCGGAACACCCAGGCTTTTCCGGCCCGTGCTCGAACTCGAGTTCTTCATCGGATTGCTGATCTGCGCGATCATCGCGGCAGGCTTCCTGTTGCGCGCAAAAATCCGCGCGGACCACAGGCTTCGCAACGCCATCGCAGCACTTCCCGCCGGCATCGCGTTCTACGACAAATCCGACCGGCTCTATCTGTGGAACAAGCCCTACGAAGACATTTCGGGCACCTGCCTGAAGATTCTGCGCCGCGGCATCCAGTTCCGCGAGATGCTGAAAGAGGATCTGCGCGGCGGCCATTACGCCGAGGCGAACGGGCGTGAAGAGGCGTGGCTCGACGAACGCATGGCCATGCGCGCCAGGGGCGAAGGTTCGCGCATCCAGGATCTGAACAACGGCCATTGGCTGCAGGTACAGGACCGGCGCACGCCCGATGGCGGCACTGTTTCGATCTGCGTCGACGTCACGGATGTCCGGCGCAACGAAGACGCCTTCAAGCTGATGTTCGACAACAATCCGGTGCCGATGTGGTTGTGGGAAGGCAGCGCCTCGTTGCGCGTGCTCGACCTCAACAAAGCGGCGCTCGAGCATTTGGGATATGCGCGGGAAGACATCCCTGGCCTCACCGTCTTCGACCTGTTGAGCGGCGAGGAGCGGCCGGCGCTGAACGCCATGATTTCGTCCGGCATCGTGCGCCCCTATGACGGGAAGCGCATCTGGCGTCCACGCCGCAAGGACGGCGAGCTGCGCTTCGCCATACCTTATATTCACATCCTGCCGCGCGACGGAAAAGTTAGCTTCGTCGGCGCCATCGTCGACGTCACGGACCGTGTGCTGGCCGAGCACGAATTGCGCCGCAACGCCGACGAGCTCACCGAGGCACTGACCCGCGCGGAAGCGGCCAGCCGCGCGAAGAGCGGATTCCTGGCGACCATGAGCCACGAACTGCGCACGCCGCTGAACGCGATCATCGGGTTTTCCGATATCCTCAAAGGCGAGATGTTCGGCCCGATGGGAAGCGCGCGCTACAAGGAATATGCCCAGAGCATCCACGGCAGCGGTTCGCATCTGCTCGGCGTCATCAACGACATTCTCGACATTTCGCGCATGGATTCGGGAGAGCTCGAGCTCGATCTGGAGCCCATCGAGCTCGGTGCGATGATCGACGAATGCGTCGAGGCCATCGAGCCGATGGCACAAAAGGAATCCGTCAGCATCCAGTGCGATGTCGAGCCGGCATTCCTGATGGCGGACCGGCGCCGGCTGCGTCAGATGCTGTTCAATCTGCTATCGAACGCGGTGAAGTTCACGCCGCATGGCGGTCAGGTGCGGATCCTTGCCGCCGTCGTCCAGGCCGGACTTGCCATCACCTTCAGCGACACCGGAATCGGAATGGAGCCGGACAGCATTCCAAAAGCGCTGGAGCGCTTTGGTCAGATCGACTCGTCGCTCGCGCGCAGATACGAGGGCGTCGGTCTGGGCCTTCCCCTCACCAAGCAATTCGCAGAACTTCACGGCGCCAGCTTGTCGATCGAGAGCGTGCCGGGGGCCGGGACGACCGCGACCATCCTCTTTCCCCGGCAGAGCGTGTTGGAGCGAGCCAAGACGCTCTACGTGTGACCGTCATCCGGCTCGGCAGACATCGGATGCGGCATGGCGGCCGTCGGGTCGGTCACGGCCAGGGGTATGATCGCCCAAACCTCGCCGGCCGTTTCCTTGGGCCGGTAGAAGCGCGCGCCGCCCGGCTCCGCCGGGTGCGGTTCCGCGGCGGTGGAGCAGTGCCGGCGGAAAGTCCGTTCCACCTCGTCTTCGAATTTGTGGGGAATATCCCGCCCGCGCTTGGTCCTGCTCGCGCGGATCGAGCGCATCACCACCCAGCGCCGGACCCCGCGGGGGTGCGCCGAGAGCACTTCGACGAGCTCGTCCAAAATCGCCCGCTCGTTGCGAGACAGGGCGGCCGTCTGCGGCGTCGGCTCCATGGAGGCGATGGGCGCTACATAAGTCATCTTACCCCCTGTGACCCCGCGATCGGAGCGGCCGGCACCTTGGCGGAGGTCGAGTCGATCCCGTCAATCAACGCGGGGGCGAAGACAGGCTCGGCCGCGGCAATGCCCGCGTGACGGCGTGAGTCCGCTCCGGCGGCAATCAGCCTGTGAAAATGCTCGGCGTGCTGCCAGTAGTTTTCGCGGTCGACCCTGTCCGCATTTCCCGCGTTTTCCGCGAGGTTCAGATAGTGCTGATGGCGCCGGCGCCAATGTTCCAAATCGTCTTTCGATCCCCGGTTCGTCGTTCCCGCCGGCGTCTTGTCGGGTCTTTGGTGCCGATTTGCGGCAAACGCCCGCTGCGGCTGTCTCGTGGCTTTCATCTTGCTTTCGCTGTGGACGACCACCAGCAATGCGCGCCCCTGCGCCGTATTGGTCTTACGTGGATGGTTCAGGGCTTGCTTGAGGCGGACACTCTCCGGGTCGTCGAACGAGAGTTCGCGCCTCAAGACGCTTTTGCATAGATGGCCATGCGCGCGCTCGCTGTCAAGTGCGCGGGTCACAGTTTCGCCGCCGGCCAACGCTGCGCGGGCCTTTCGGCCCGCGCAGTCGCAGTTCATTGCGAATGGTGGAGGCTGATCGAGCCGACGCCGGCCGCGACGTTCAAGCCGCGATTGTCGGATACGCTGAGCGGCTGCAAGGCAAAGGACTGGTCGAAGCCGCCGACCAGCACATTCGCACCCAGGCCCACGCCGACCGTCGCGCCGGCGGTGGCGCCGACATAATCGCCGTCAAGCGCGCCGGCGCGCGTGTCCGAACTCGGCGCGAAGACGCCCCAGATCAGGACGCCGCCTTCGGTATAGCCGATATCGACGCCGAACTTGGAAATCGAGCCGGTGTAGTGCTCGGCGCGCCGGTCGTTCTGGCGGAACGTGCAATGCAGATCCTTGGAGGAGCCGAAGACGAAGCCCCAGCCGCTGGCGACGCCGCAGGTCAATGTGCCGACATTGACGCCATGGGGTGCGGCTTCGGCCGGTGCGACGGCGGCGCAAGCGGCACTCAGCGCGACGATCGACGCGGCAAGCAACATGTTCGTTCTAGTCAACATAAGTCCATTCCTCAAAATATGCCTGCGCGAGGTTCCGAGGGGAAATAGCGCCGGTTAGGGCAAGCGCCAACGCGCTCACTCGCTATGAGAACCCGCTCGCGCACCATTCGATCCGTTGAGGGCGCGAACGATTTGATGCTGCGGCCTGCCGTTTTGCCTTGACTAAAAGCGCGTTCGCGCGACCAGGCATGAAGGCGCCCGCCTCGATCGAAACCTGAACCAGGCATCGATGATGCAAAAAAGAGTTCCCCGCGTTGGCGGAGAACTCTTCTTTCCGATTGCCGGACTTTGCCCGATCAGTTGTGCGGGTGGTCGCCGTCGTGGTTGTTGCCGTCGCGCTTGTCGTCGCGCATGTCGCGGCGATCCTGCCGGACGTCCTTGTGATCGTCTCTCATGTTCCGGCGATCGGCCTTCAGATCGCGGCGGTCGTCGCGCATGTCGTTGCCGGGATGGAAGCGCGCATTGATGCGGTTCGCGTCGCCGAAGCCTTCGTTGCGGCCGCCTCGGAACGAGCCGCCGTTGCGGAACATGATCGTGTTCGGCATTGCGCCGCCGCGCCATTCGTTGCGACGCCAGCCGCCATTGACGAGGAACTCGCGCTGACCTTCATGCATCCGCCAGCGATAGGGACCGTGATACCACGATCCGCCGATGAAGATCGGATCGTAGTAGTAATCGTCGTCATAGGCGACGTAGCCGGGGCCGTAGGGCGAAACATAGACGGGCGACGGCACGCCGATGCCGATCGTCACGCCGACGGCGCCGGCCAGGGCCGAACTTGGAACCAGCGCCGTGGCGCTGGAAAGGGCCGCGATCGCGATCGCGGATTTGAGAATCATTTTCATGCCGATGTCCTGATTTGCGGAAGCCATTCAGGCGGCGCGATGCCGCCCGACGCTCCGAAAAGCTCTAAGAAGAGTGTTTTGTTGCGCCGGATCCGCCGTTGAGGGCCGAAGCGAGTGCGCTGGGGGAAAACACGCAGGCGGATAGCTGATCCGTCGCTGGTTAAAACGCGCCTCGACGCCGTTCGTTCCGCACATGCAGCGTTTTGCGCAGTTCCGTGTTACAAGAACGTCTGGAGGATCCCATCGCCATTATTTTGGCGAACCGGGTGCAGGCGTTTTTGCCGCGGCCTCCCTGAAAGCCATTTGAAGATGCCGCCAAAACGAAAAGCCGTATTCGACCCGAAAGCCTTTCTCGCCAAGGTCGGCGAGGGCCGCCGCGTCGCCAAGCACCGCAAAGGCGAGATCGTCTTCTCCCAGGGCGAAGCGGCAGAAGCGGTGTTCTACATCCAGCAAGGCAAGGTGAAGCTGACCGTCGTCTCGCCGCAGGGCAAGGAGGCGGTCGTCGCCATCCTGAGCACCGGTGATTTTTTCGGCGAAGGATGCCTTGCCGGCCAGCGCCGCCGCATCATGACGGCAGCCACGATGAGCGAGGCATCCGTCGTTCACATCAAGAAAGCCGCGATCACCCGCGTTCTGCACGACGAACCGGCGTTTTCCGAGATGTTCATCGCCCACCTCCTGAGCCGCACGATCCGCGTCGAGGCCGATCTCGTGGACCAGCTCTTCAACTCGAGCGAAAAGCGTCTGGCGCGGCTGCTCCTGCTGCTGGCGAATTTCGGCAAGGACACCAAGCCGGAACCGATGATCGCCAAGATCAGTCAGGAAACATTGGCCGAGATGATCGGCACGACGCGTTCGCGCGTCAGCTTCTTCATGAACAAGTTCCGCAAGCTCGGCTTGATCGAGTACAATGGCGGCATCAAGGTCAATACCTCGCTGTTGAACTTGGTTCTCCACGACCAGCCGCACATCAAGGGCTGAGCTGCTGGGTTCCCCCGGCCGTCGACGGCCGGCGCGCTCTCCATGTGAGCTATTGTGCACAGTCTTCGCCGGCGTGCGGGCCTAGCGTCAGGGTGCGGGCGTGGCAGGGGCTGCCCGAAGGACCGATGAGATGACTGTCTTGCACCTGCACGGTGAACCCAAACATCCGGAGCTCATTCGCTCGAGTCCCGCATTCGACCCCGTCGCCTATTATCAACGCGCGCTGCAGCGCCAGACCAGCAGGGAGATCGGGCTGCGGCAGGATCTGGCCGACCGGGACGCCAGGCTGGACGAAAAGGACGAATTGCTCCGGCACCAGGAGAACCTCGGCCGCGAAGCCGATCACCGGCTGATGAACGCGCTGCAGACGGTCGTGAGCCTGCTGTCGCTGCAAAGCAGGGCAGCGGAGCATCCCGAGGCGGCCGCGCAACTGTCCGTCGCGGCCAATCGCGTCGCCATGATCGCGCGGGTCCATCGCCGCCTTCACAGCTTCGACGGCGCCGAAGCCGTCGTGTTCAAGAGCTATGTCGAAGACCTATGTCGCGACTTCGCCGTGATGCTGTCTCCGCACGGCCAGCCCGAGCGCCCCATCGAGATCGAGGCGGTCGAACTCACGCTTCCGGTGGCGACAGGCATTCCGCTCGGCTTCATCGTCAGCGAGCTGATCGCCAACGCGGCCAAGCACGGCCGTGGAAACATCTCGGTCCGGCTGGAAGGGCAAGCCGGAAAGGGCTACGCGCTGTCGGTCGGCAATGACGGCTCCGTCCTGCCGGAAGGGTTCGATCCCGCCGCCTGCAAAGGGCTGGGAATGAAGATCATCCGGTCCTTCGTTACAAAGATCGGCGGCGAATTGCGGTTCGGGCGCGACGAGAACGGCGCCGGGACGCGATTCACGGTGCTCTTCTCCTGATCGTCCGCAAATCGACAAACAGAC
The DNA here is from genome assembly GCA_021325375.1 of Alphaproteobacteria bacterium. Classification (GTDB taxonomy): domain Bacteria; phylum Pseudomonadota; class Alphaproteobacteria; order Micropepsales; family Micropepsaceae; genus Rhizomicrobium. The sequence continues at coordinate 46,585 of JAJPHG010000002.1, forward strand.
ATCCGCCACCCTCGGGGCAGAGCGAGTGCGATCTTGATTGTCTTCGCCGACATCGCGGACGCCATCTCGTCAATCGGATCGGACGGCTCCGCTTCTAGAGCAGTTGTGATCGGTTGGAATCAAAAAAAACTGTCATGGCCCGCGACTGCAGGCCACCCAGATAACGCCTGCTTTGCTCTCGCAAATGGATCACGCGGAGACGCGCAGATCACGGAGGAAAAGCACAATTCCGCGATCTGCGCGTCTCCGCGCGAGTCATTCCAAGACCGTGCAGAACCCAACTGGGTGGCCCGCAGTCGCGGGCCATGACATTAAATTGAGCGGGTCAAATCGAAGACAGCCTGCTCTAGCGCCAGTACCAGCGGCGGCAAAAGCGGTCGTAATGCGACCACGCCGGCTGGCCCGGCCGGGGTCTAAAGCCGGGATTGCGCGCAATAGGGGGAAGCGATGCGAATCCCGGAGGTTGGCGGGATGGACGCCGTGGTCCGGAACGGCTGAGCAGAATTGACCATTCCGGCGAATATCCCCGCGCGCCGGGCGCTGCGAATTCTTCGACAATGAGCAATTCTGCTCAGTTTCGATCTTGCCGCGGCTCTACGTTTGCAGCGCGCGTACAGTTCCCCTTCGACCGCGCCCGATTCCGATTTTCCGCCTTCCGGCGGTCGATCGCCGCGCGCAAAACTTGGAGCCATAAGCAATGTCAGGCGAAAGTCTCATCATCATTCTTGTCGTGGGCCTGATTGCCGGCTGGCTCGCGGGCCAGATCGTGCAAGGCACCGGCCTCGGCATCATCGGCGACATCATCGTCGGAATCGTCGGCGCGTTCATCGGCGACTGGTTGCTGCCCAGACTGAATATTCATTTGGGCGCCGGAATAGCCTCCGCGATCATCAACGCAACGATCGGCGCCATCCTCCTTCTCGCGGTCATCAAGCTCGTGCGGGGCGGAAGCGGTTGGGGAACCCGCCGCGGATGAGGCAACCGCTACCGCGGCGTCATCCCGATGGTGTGCAGCCAGGCCTCGACCAATCGAGGCCAGTCGGTGATCGCAAACGCCGTTCGCCGCAAGCCGAACGCATGCCCGCCTTGCGCGTACAGATGCATCTCCACCGGCACGCCGGCTCTGCGCAGGGCCGCGTAGTAGGCCAGTGATTGATTCACACCGTCCACTTCGTCGTCTTCCGCCTGCACCAGGAACGTGGGTGGCGTTTCACGGGTGACAGGAACATTCGGGTTCAGAGTGTTGCTGTACGTCTTGTCCGGCGCGAGATGCCCCGGATAGACGAGCACGGCAAAATCCGGGCGGGCGCTCTCTTTGTCGGCATCATCAAGCGGCGCGTACAGGCGTTTGCGATATCTCGTGCTGATTTCCGCGGCCAGGTATCCGCCGGCCGAAAACCCGAGCACGCCGATCTTGTGCGGATCGACATGCCATTCCTTGGCGTGAAGGCGCACCAGCCCGATGGTCCTTTGCAAATCCTCCAATGACCGCGTCGGTGTCGCAAGACCGTCGGGGCGGCAATCGCAGTGCCAGTCATAAGGCTCGCTGGGCACGCGATACTTCAAGAGAACACAGGTGATGCCCTTGGATGTCAGCCAGTCGCACGCTTCGGTGCCTTCCAGGTCGATCGCCAGCACCTCGAAGCCGCCGCCGGGAAGCACCACGACCGCGGCCTCGGTATTCTTCGCAGCCGGAGAATAGACCGTCATCGTCGGCTGCGAGACCTTCAGGACCGCGATCCAGGGGCGCCCGGCGACGAGATGGCTGACCTTCGCCAGGTCTTCCGGCCCCGGCATCGGCTTGGCATCGGGTGGCGTCCCCGGCCATATCGGCATTTGCGCATGACCTGAAGATGGTTTCCAAGCCTCCGCCGATGCCTGTTCATACCCAAGCGCGATCGCCGCACAAAGCGCAAAGATCAAGAACTTCATCGTCCGCCCCGGTTTCAGATTTCCAGACGTCGTCCACTTTGCAGACAGCCCACGCGCGGTGCAACGCTTGACGGATGGAGCCGTTCTTTCAAGATGGAAATCCGGAGCCGCGTCATGATCCGCAAACTGAAATCGGGCCAATACCGCCTCTATTCGCGCAAGAAGGACCCCAAGACCGGCAAGCGCCGCAACCTGGGCACGTTCCGCTCGCGCGCGGCGGCCGAAAAGCACGAGCGTGCCGTGCAATATTTCAAGCGCGGCGGCTAGAGATGGCAAAAGCCGCCAAGCCGCCCCGCTTCGTGGAGCCTGAGCTCACTAAGCTCGTCGCCCGGCCGCCCGACGGCAAGGGATGGGGCCATGAGGTCAAGTTCGACGGCTACCGCATGCAGCTGCGCGTCGCGGACGGCCGCGCGGTGCTGCGCACGCGCAAGGGGCTCGACTGGACGGAGAAGTTCGCGGCCATCGCGCGCGAGGCGCAGGCTCTGCCCGATTGCCTGATCGACGGTGAGATCGTGGCGCTCGGCCAAGACGGCGCGCCGGACTTCGCCGCGCTGCAAGCCGCACTGTCGGACGGCAGGAGCGACGCGCTCGTCTTCTTCGTCTTCGATCTGCTGTTCGCGGGCGGCGAGGATCTGCGCAAGCTTGCGCTGTCCGAACGCAAGGCGCGGCTGAAGCGCATGCTCTCGCGCGCCAAGCGAGCAAACATCCAGTATGTCGAGCATTTCTCGACCGGCGGCGAGGCGATGCTGAACTCGGCGTGCCGCATGTCGCTCGAAGGCATCGTCTCCAAGCGGCTCGACGCGCCCTACCGCTCCGGCCGCACCAACGACTGGATGAAGTCCAAATGCCGCGCCGGACAGGAGGTCGTGATCGGCGGCTGGGACGAGACCGAGGGCCGCTTCCGCTCGCTGCTCGTGGGCGTGCATCGCGGGGCGCATCTCGTCTATGTCGGCAAGGTCGGCACCGGTTTCGGCCGCGACAAGGTGGCCCTGCTCCTGCCGCGCCTGAAGACGCAGGAAGCGGCGAAGAGCCCGTTCGGCGGCGCGGGTGCGCCCAGACGCGGCCGCGAGGTCCATTGGGTCAAGCCGGTCCTCGTCGCCGAGATCGAGTTCGCCGGCTGGACCGGCGACGGCAACGTCCGCCAGGCGTCCTTCAAGGGTTTGCGCGAGGACAAGCCGGCGCGGGAGATCAAGAAGGAGAAGGCGGAGAAGATCGCGTAGCAATGTTTGCGGGTGTTGAAACGGCACGTCGCCCTTCGAGGCTCGCCTTCGGCTCGCACCTCAGGGTGACGTGCCTACTTATAGAAACAAGCTCGTCATGCTGAGGTGCACCGCGCAGCGGTGCCTCGAAGCATGACCCATCCAATTTAAACCCTACCTATGCGCCCGCTTCTTCACGCGGCGTGCGGTCTCCTCGGCGCGGCCCTTGTGCTTCAGGCTCTTCTTCAGCGCCGCCATCAGGTCGATGACGTTGGTGTCTTCGACCGGCTCGGCGGTGACGATCTTCTCGCCCTTTTCCTTGCGGCGGATGAGATCGCGCAACGCCTTCTCGTAACGGTCCTCGAACACGTCGGGGTCGAAAGGGCCTTCCTGCTGCTCGATGATCTTGGTCGCGATCTCGATCATGCGCTTGTCGGGCCTGGCGGCCGGGATGTCGGCGAAGGCCTGCGCGGGATCGACGACCTCGTCGCGCATGCGCAAGGTGGTCGCGACAATGCCCTTGCCGCGCGGCTCCAGCGCCACGAGGCGCTCGCGCGTGTGCATCACCACGCGGCCGAGCGCGATGCGCCCGGTCTCTTCCAGCGCGTCGCGGATGACGGTGTAGGCGTCGAGCCCGGTCTTCTCGCTCGGCACCAGGTAGTAAGGATTGTTCCAGAACAGCCGGTCGATGTCGTTCGCGTCCACGAAGCGCTCGATGTCGATGGTGTGCGTGGTCTCGAGCTTGACGGCGTCGAGCTCCTTGGGCGTGACGACGACGTAGCTGTTCTTGGAGATCTCGTAGCCCTTCACCAGGTCGGCGCGCTCGATGGGGCCCGTGTCCGGATCGGTCGGGATCATGCGGATGCGGTTGTTGGTCTTGGGGTTCAAGAGGTGGAACGAGACGTCGTTGGCCCGCGATGCCGCGCCGTAGAGCGCCACCGGGCACGACACCAGCGACAGCTTGAGATGCCCCTGCCAGATCGGCCGCGCGCTCAGCTTGGCCTCGCCCTCGTCGCGGGCGGCATGGCGCGCCTTGGCGGGAGCCTTGCGCTTCTTCGTTTTCTTCCTGGCGGCCATGCATGCATCCCTCGCAAACGACCTTAGGAAACGCCCCGGGCCGCCAGGATATCCGCAGGCCCCGCAAGATTCGACCGGCATGTTTCCAAAATTTGATTTGATCCGCCGCGCGCGATGCCTATCCTGCCGCCCAGCGGGGTCGGTGGGCAGAGAAAGCCTGAAGGCCGATGTCGATAAAATTTCATTCAAACCACGCGATCTTCGACGACACGACCGATACGGTGCGGATTCCCGCCGTGGACGGAAGCCGCCTCGTCGTCTGCGCGATCGAGCACGCCGCGATCCGCAAAGCCTTGTGGACCGGCGACGGTCCCGGCTCCTATCTCGTCGAGACCTATCGCAGGTTCCGCTATGCGTTTCATCTCATCGCGGCCGTGAAGTACCGGCTGAAGCTCGTCGAATCCAACGGCGAGATTCGCGTCACCGCCGACGATTTCCCCGAGCTCGATCCGCCGTGGGATTTCGGCTCGCCGCAAAGGGTGAATTGAGGACGCACTAGCCGCGCGCGGCCGCGAGCTCGCGGGCGAGCGTCGCGACCAGATCGCGAGCAGGCATTGCGCGCGCGAGAGGCGCGCCCTGCCCGGCCCATTGCGCGGCGAAGCTGAAATCCTGCTTCGCTTTCGCAGCGGCAGCGAGAGCCTTGTTGGCGTCATAGGCTATTGGATAGTCGGGCACCGCGAGACCCGCGAGCGCACCATGCTCAAGCTCCGTCATCGCATTGGGAAGACCGCGCGCCGGGCGTCCGGAAAACACAGTCGTCATCGTGGTGTGCGCGGCACCGGGATCCGCGAGGCCCGCGCGGTGCGCCGCGTCCGCGCTCGATTCCGGACAAGCGACGAAGGCCGTCCCAAGCTGGGCTGCCACCGCACCAAGCTTCAAGGCGGCCGCGATGCCCGCGCCGTCCATGATCCCGCCGGCGGCGATGACGGGCAGCGGGGCCCCGCGCACGAGCAGCCGCGTCAGCGCGAGAATGCCCAGTTGCGGATCCGGCGCGGCCGGATCGAACACGCCGCGATGGCCGCCGGCCTCAAAGCCCTGCGCCACGATCGCGTCGACGCCCGCGTCCGCCGCCGCCCGGGCTTCGTCGATATTGGTCGCGGTCGAGAAGAGAACGATGCCGGCCGCCTTCAGCCGCGCGATCACGCGCGCCGCGGGCAGGCCGAAATGAAAGCTGACGACGGACGGCCTCGTCTCGACGAGCAGGTCCTGCATCGCCGGATCGGCGACGAAGCTCGCATAGATCTCGCCGATCGCCGCGGGCGGCGCCTTGCCGAAACGCGCGAATGCCGGCCGCAAGGCGCCGAGCCAGGCGCTTTCGCGCGCGCGGTCCGGCGTCGCCGGCTTGTGGCAGAAGACGTTGACGTTGAAGGGCTTGCGCGTCCCGGCCCGCGTGGTGTCGATCATCGCGCGCGCGCCCGCGGCGTCGACGGCACCGACGGCGATGGAGCCGAGGCCTCCCGCCTCGCTCACCGCCGCCGCAAGCTCGGGCGTGGAGACGCCCGCCATCGGAGCCTGGACGATCGGCAGCACCACGCCGATCCGTCGCAGCAAATCTTCCACGCGCCGTTCCTACGTCGAGAAGCAGATCATGCTACCTGCTCCGGCATCACATTCTCAAGGCAATGTCACGGATGCTGGACTTCTTTGATGAATGGAAGCCAAGCCGTCGTCGGTTGCCCGCTCTTCACGCGCTTGTAGTAATCTTCCACGATGTCTCCCTGTTGCTCGGTATTGAAATCCTTGAAATGCTTTCCGGCCTTGGCGGCGGCGAGAAGTCCCGCTTCGTCGCCGTAGTAGTAGGTTGAAAAGATCGCATGATAGGTCGTGGTAGCGAGCGAGACGCCATGTTGATACTGCCACGAATGCGTCAGTTCGTGGATCAATAGATTCGGGAAATTCAAACCGTTGAAGAACCCGGGCGGGCCGTATATCGCGGCCGGCGTTGTGCGGATATACCCGCCGGTGGACATGAGCTCGTCTTCCACGAGCGTTATGGCGTCCAGGTCGAGGCTGGTGCCGAACGCGATACGTGCCTCCGTGCGCTCTTGTGCCGTCAGCGGCCGGCGGACCTGTCTTTCAGCGATATCCGTTCGCCTGCCCATCTCGAACGAGAAAAGGCCGTGGTATCGGGTGACTTCGCTGTGGGCATACAAATAAAGGTTATGCTCGTTGAGCAACGCGTCTACCATCGCCGAGCGCGGGGCAAAGGACGCCAGAGCGAGTTCAAGCTCGTTGCGTGTCGCAGATCGATTCGTGAAAATCGTCCCGCCGCCAAAGGTGCGCGTCGCGACCTTCCCGGCGTTGATCAACGCATTCAACGCCGTTCGAACGGTTGCCGCGTCGCCGCTTGTTTCAATGGACGTCACGCCCGTCTCTTCCGGGCCGGTAGGAAGCATTTCCGTGTGCTGGGCGTTATAGGCCATGAGTTCGCGCCGGACGACCGGACGCGCCGCGGAAGAGCCCTGCTGGATCGTATGCGCGAGCTCATGGGCGAGCAGCGCGCGTCCGGACTGCGAATGCGGCGCATAGGTGCCGCCGCCGAACACGATGTCGCTGCCGACGGTATAGGCGCGCGCGTTGACGGCGCTCGCCGATTGCGCCGCGCGGGCGTCCGTATGGACGCGGATGCGCGAGAAATCATGGCCGAAGCGCGGCTCCATGAAGGCGCGCGTCGCCGCGTCGAGCGGGCTGCCGCCCGACGAGACGACGTCCTCGACGATGCCCGGCGCCTCCGCCGGCCCGGCACCGGTCTCCTTGCGATGGAGTTTCTCGTCTTCCTTCTCGCAGGCCACGCAGGCGCGCTGCAGCACCGGCCCCGTTTCCGGCATGCGCATCACGTGCTCGGCTACCCGGTCGGCCTCGCTCTCCGCCGCGTCGTGGGGGGAACCGACCGCGAGCTTGCGGCGAAGCGGCGCACCGTTCACCGAGAGCGAGGCGAAGTCGAACCATACGCTCGCCGCGTCTGTTGACTCGTGCCGCGCACGCGGCGCGGCTTGAGATGGACAAGCAGCCGGCGCCTGTGATGCGGGCCTTCGCAACAGCTGGCGCGTTTGCATCGTCGCCTCCTCACGCCGCGCCGGCCAGCGCCCTGCAGCGCGACCGGTAGTCGGGCCAGTCGCGCTCGACGCGCCGCGCGATACGCTGCATCACGGACGGCGCGCGCTTGGCGCCGGCCATGAGATGGGTGAAGCCGCGCGACTGCGCGCTTTGCGGATCCAGCGCATCGCCCCAGGACTCGAAAAGATGGCGCGCGTGCACGCCGCGGAACGGCGACTCCGGATGGTGGCGGTGGAAATCCAGCATCGCCGACAGCAGGAATTGTTCGCTGAGGTAGTTGAATTGCCATTTGTCGGCGACGTTTTCCAACGCGGCGGCGTTGCCCGGCGCCTCGATCACGGCGAGCGCGCTTTGCGCGTAGTATTTGAGGAAATCGACGTGCTGGCCGCCCAGGATGCCGCAATTCTGCGCGCGCACGATCGGTCCTTGGCTGCGCGCCCACAGCCATTCCTCGGGCAGCACGCCCCCGGCCGCGGCGAAGGAAGCCTCCAGCCCGCCCGGACAACAATAGACCGCCCTGCCGTCGGCGTGGCGTTCGAGATGCTGGGCGAGCACCGGCGCGCGCTCGAGCGAGGGCGGGAGCCGGCGCCACAGGAACACGTCGGAATCGAGGTGCACGAAAGGCTCGTCCTGCAGGCCATAGGCGACGAGCTTGCCCGTCATCCAAAGCCCCGGATCGGCGCCGTCGAGCCGATCGAGCGCTGTCGAGACCTGCGCGAAGCGAAGTCCGAGCGCGTCGACCAGAAGCGCCTTGCCCCGCGTGTCGGTGACGAGCATCGTGTCGGCATAGTGCCGGCTCGCCGCATTGACCGAGATCACCCAGGCGAGCAGATGGTTCTCCACGCTCCCCCAATGGCGCCAATAGAAGCGCTCGAACGGCACGCTCCAGAACGACCACACCGCGCGCATCGCCGTCACGACTGGGCGATCGACCAGCCGAGGATCGCGGAAGCCGTGTTGCCGCCGGCCAGCGTCGCCGTGATCGATATCTGCGGCGGAAGCGCTGTGCCGGGCTGACCGATGACCCGGATCTGCGTGTCCCCTTCACTCGCACCCTTGGGAATGGTGACGGAAGCCGGATCGAACTCGACGATCGATGCCACGTCGTCGGCGACGGAGAAGGTGACCTGCATGTCGCTGAGCGCGGGGAAGCTGAGCGTGGCCTTGCCGGCCACGATTTGCGAATCGCCCTGGTTGACGGCGACGACGGCGGGGGTGAGCGTGAGTGAGATCGTCGGCTGCGGCACGACATAGACCCAGCTTTCGAAGTCGCTCGCCTTCTCGCCGTTGCCCGACGGCAGGACGAGGTCGAGACGCTGCGAGCCGTCCGTGCTCTTGCCGAAGCACTGGCCGTCGAGATAGAGCATCTCGCCACCCGTGCCCGTCGCCGTGATCATGCGCCCCTTCAGCGCGATGCGCAGGCGCGGATAGACCCCGAGCGCCAGCATGCGCTGCGCGGTGACGAGAAGCGGCGCGACATAGAGGTTCACTTCCGGCCTCACGATCCAGCGCACGCCGCTGCCCGTGCCGTCGTCGCTGATGCTGCCGTCGATGACGTAGGGCTGGCGTGCATAGCCGAGGCGTTGCGGCAGCGTGAAGATCGGATCGACGACGATCAAGGTGTCACCCGGATCCAGCTGGGTCGGTCCCTCTGTATCGACGCCTGCGTTGCTCAAGGTCCATTGCGACGCCGTTGTGAAGTCGACGTTCGGGCCCGGCCCCACCGATCCCGTCGGCGCGCCGGCGCCGGAGATCACGGATATGCTCTGTTGCAACGCGGTCTTGGATGCCGAAGTGGCCGCGGGGTCGACGGTCTGTGGCGGCGGTGGTGGCGGCGGCGATGGTGGCGGTGGCGGCGGCGGGGTTGCCGTCGTGGCGGCGGTCGACGCGGCGCCGGTATTCAGCACGCCGGTATTCTGCACGCCCGTCTTCGCGATCGGTGTGGTTGCCGAGACCGTCGCCGCGCGCATGAGGGTGGGTGAAACGGTCGCGGCCTTGTCCAGCATCACGGTCGAGGTTGCGGTCGTGGACGGCGGCGGCTGTATCGCCTGGGTCGCGAGGCGCGCCGTCTCGTTGCCGGCGTTGGTGGAGGATCCCTCGTTTGTCGTCGGCAACGTGGTATGAACGGGAGTGTGCACCGGGTGCGGGAAGATGAAGCCGAATGTGTTCCACACCGGCAGCTCGAGCGTGACGATGAAGTTCGCGTCGTTGATCAGCGGGTTCGGCGCCTTGTCGAAGCCGATGGTCAGGCCGGACGAGATGAGCTGGGTCCAGCTGATGAAATCGTCGTGGGTCCAGCTGATCGTCTTCACATGCATCGCGTTCGGCACGACGGGCGGTACGATCTCCACCAGCGGACGGAAGATCCGCCGGCAATCCTCCACGACGAGCTGGTCCTGGTCGAGATGCAGGCAGGCGAGCGGCGCGCGATGGACGACGATCCGGGCTGCGGGCTGCGCGGGCTGGCCGTCGCTGTCGGCCGGCGGCCATTCGATGTCGCCGGTGGCCGTGCGCGCGGGGATCAGCCAGTAGTCGCCGCTCTGATAGAGGCCGTCGGCCGAGAACACCACCTGGATGCCGTTCTCCAGCTCGATCCAGCTCCCCGGCGCCAGCGCGATGCCCGCGCTCGTGCCCGTCGTCTGGTCCCAGCGCCGCATCTTGGCGTGGCCGTTGATCGTATCGACGCTCGGCGCGGTGCCGGGCAACGTCACCTGCATGCGGGTCGGATCGGTCGCCTGGATCTGCACCAGCGTGCCCGGCCTGTTCGGCGGCAACGCGAACTCGTCGCTGTCGTCGGAGATCTCGACCCACTGGCCCGGCGCGAAGCCGAAATTGGCGTCGAGGCCGAGGCTGTCGACGGTCAGCGTGCTGCCGGACTCGCCGCGCACGCCGGTCACCACGAAGCCGTTGTCGCGCGACCATTTGAAAGTCGCGGTGGAGGCATCGCCACCTTGATGGATCTCGATGCGGTAGAGCTGGTTCTCCAGCCCGCGATAGGCCGCGTTGGGCGCCGGAAGGCACGGGCCCTGGTCCGACGTGCTCTTGACCTGCGCGGCAAGCGTTCCGGGCAGCGACAAGGTAGGCGGACGTGATCGCATGGTCTCGCAGCAATCCGCCGACGGCAGCGCGCCGATGAGATTGCCGAGCGCCGTCGTCGCCTGGACCACTTGCACGCCCTGGATGCTCCGGAGATCGAGGTTCGAGACCCGGCTCACGACGCCGGCATAGACAAGGCGCAGATTGTCGACGGACGCGGGGGATAAGGCCGTCGGCGTCAACGTCGGCGTTGTCGTTCGCCGTGCCTGAATCGCGTTGAAGGCCGTCGTGAGGTCGGTCTGGATCGGCGTGACCGCCGCGGCCTGGTCCGCCGTCGAGGTCAGGCGCAGGTTGCCGAGCGCCTGGTTGAGCGTGTCCACGTTCTGCGCGAGCACGCCGATATCGAAGGACGCGGGAACACCCTGCACGGTCACGCGCCATACCGTCTGGATGCGCGCCGTCGTGTCGGCCTCGCCGAGCGCCACTTCCTTGATGGCGGGATCGTCGAGCGGAATGACGAAGCGCTGCCAGGCCTCGAGCCACACCTGCATCGCCTGAAGCCGGCCGCCGCGCAGATCGTCGAGCGTCGCGCCGATCGGGGTGTTGGGATCGATGAGATAATCCTGCGCGGTGAAATCGAGCGGCGCCCCGTTCTCGCAGAGCAAGCCGTCGAGGTAGAACCGCCCCTGCCCGATCGTGAGCGAGGCACCGTCGGGTGTGAGCCCGATCGCGAAGCCCGGCGCATGGATCGGCGCGCCGTCCGGACCCACGACGTCGATGGTCTCGCTGATGCGCAAATGCTCGTCTATGAGCCGCTGCTCGTTGGCGTCGGAATCGAGCTGCACGCGCCCCTGCTGCATCAGCACGGAGGTGTAGTGCTTGCTCCGCTCGAAGCGGAGACGGCTTAAATCGGCCTTCATGGTAACCTCGCGAGCGTCGTTCCCAACTTGTCCATCCAAACCCAATTCAGATCAGCGACGCGCCCACGGCGTGGGAGAGCAGGTCGCGTTCGTCCAGATCCCCGCCTTCGAGCCGGGCGCCGTAGCCATAGGCGTGCCTGGGCACGACCAGCGGCGCGTGGTGCGAGGGAACGAGGAAAATGCCGGCCTCGAGCGCGAACGGCAGGTATTCGCCGAACCGCGTGGCGAGATTGTTCATCGCCTGCGGCAGGTGCAGGTCGTGGAACGCGCCGATCTCCGACTCGTCGTCGGCGCCCTGCCATACCGCGACCGGGCAATCGCCCGCGAGCATGCCGTAGGACGGCCGGCCGTATTCGAGCGAGACGAATCTCGGAAGCGTCTCCTGCTCGCTTGCGCTGCCGCTCGGCAGGCACTGGTAGCGGGCGGGAACGATGGCGTCGGCGGGCACGAAGGAGTAGCGCAGGCACCCTTTCTGCAGACGCGTGCACCACAGCGCCGCGTCCCACGGATCGAGCACGCCCCGCGCGCCCAGGAAAATCGTGTTGGAGCCGAGCTCGAGCAGATGCGTGCGCGCCTTTCCGATCAGCGTGCTGTTCCAGACCGTCAACGCCGCACCCTCGCCCGCGCCGTCCGGTCCCGCGAACGCCACGGCGAAGCGGTCCGACGCGTCGACGATGCTGGACTCGATGCTCGCGCTCGCCGCTTCATGGACGAAGAGCGGCCCGGTGATGCAGCGCGTGAGCGCAAGCGCGCCGCCCGCGGCGTCGAGCACCACGGAAGGGCTGCCCGGCGATTTCGGCATGCCGTCGCGCGTGAGCCCGAGGCCGGGCACCAGCGTCGTGTCGGCGAGCGTGATCGTGACCGGCTCGCCGGTGGCGTGGATCGCGCCGGCCATGAGGACGCCGCTCAGGATCAATTCGCCGGCCGGCGGCGGATTGCCGCTCGTCGGCGACGCGCTCAAGCCCACGATCTCCAGATCGCCGGTCAGCGTCGCGCGCGCGCTTTCCGGCGACCAGCTTCCGTCGGGGCTGACATGCGCTGAGACGATCCAGAGCTTGCCGCCCGGCGCCAGATTGATCGTGCTCGCCTGGGGCACGTCCGTCGCATAGGTGTTGAAATCCGCGAGCACGACGAGCGCGTTGGAGCCGGCGGGCAAGGCGTTGTAATCCGCGATCGCGTCGGCGAGCGTATAGGGCCGGCCGAACATGTCGGTCCTGCCTGCGCCGACGACGGCGAGGAGATGCGTCTCGGCATCGACCTCGACGTCGTCGATGCGGCTGTAGCTTCCGCCGCCGATATCGGCGCCGAAGCCGTAGCAGTAGCTGACCAGGACTTCGGACGGCGCCGTGCGGTCGGGCGGGAACAGGATGCGCCCGAGCACGGGATCGATCGCGACTTTGCCGTTCTCGCCGGGCGGCCAGTCCGTGGGGGTCGCATTCTCGAGATTGCAGACGCAGATGTCGTTGACGGTGAGCAGGGCGCCGTCCGCCGTGATCGAGACGCTGTCGCCGTAGAAGCTCTCGACCGCGGCGCCGCCCAGCACCTGCGCGAGATTGTCGTGGAACTCGCGCCGCGCGATCGGCTGCGGCACGTCCATGCGCGTGGTCAGCGACGAGAACGCGGCGCGCGTCTTGACGACGTTGAACAGCGCCATGTCGTTGCCCAGCGGACTGAAAAGATACCGCCTGTCGTCGACGCGGAACGCGGGCTGCAGCGTCACCGGATAGCTCTTCCAGCGCCACACATACGCGCCGATGTCGGGAATGTTGAAGCGGCCCGCGCCGTGCAGCAGGACGTCCAGCGGCGCCAGATCGGGCGTGCTCACGCTGCGCGCGCGCGGCGCGATGCGGCGCAGATCGGCGGTGCGGTTGAAATCGTCGAACGGACCGCCGATGCGCTCGAGCGCGATGCCCCGGCGCAGATCGACGAAGCCCTCGTGATCGGGCCTCAGGTGGTTCATGTATTGCGTCGTGGCCAGCCGCTTGAAGAACTCGACCACTGAGGCGGGCCTGCCGGTCACGTCCTGCGCGATCTGCTCGAGCCCGATCCGTGTGCCCTTGCGCCGGCGATAGCCGATGGTGTTGGCGACCTCGGCGCGGCCGCCTCCCGTGCCCGGCACGTTCTCGAACAGGCCCTGCCAGCCGACGAGATCGCCGATATAGGGCACCGCCCAGGGCGCGCAGGTCTCGATGAACTGATCGGCGTAGAGGTCCTGCATGTTGTCGGCGAGGATCTGCGCCTGCTCCGCGACGATGCCGAGGATGGCCTTGAGCGGCTCGCCGTTGGCCGCGTCGCGCGTGCGATAGATCGCCGGCAGAAGCCTGTAGATGTCGTCGGCGTTCAGGCTCATAGCCAGACTCCAAGTCCGCCGAGCGACGCGGGATCGATGAGCAGCAAGGTCGCAGGCCCCGCCGCGGCGCGGCCGGACCGCGTGTTGCCGGCGTTCAGGAACTCGGACGGCGGCCCGAGAAGCGGATGCCGGGCGACAAGGCGAAACGCGCCCAAGGACGCGGGCGTCGGCGGCGCTGCGAAGATCGGGAACGCCCAGGCGGCTTGATTGAGCGCAAAGCGCGTGAGCTCGACCGCGACCACGCCACCCGTGCCCTGGATCGCGGCTATGACTTCGCTTTGCGCCACGGGCTGGCCGAGGTTGCGCGCCGAAAAGCCGAACGCAGCGCTCAGTGCGGCGCGCACATTGTCCATCACCAGCCCGGGGTCATGATCGGCGTCGACCCGCACCTGTCCGCCGACGGAGAACAGCGACTGCCGGTGCGCCATCACTTTGAGCGGCACGTGTGGATTGCCGCAATTCGTCAGCGCCGCCGCGAGATTGGTGATCGTCTCGCCGTTCGGATCGAGCGCCGAGCCGCCCGCGCCGCACACCGTCACCGCGACGCCGCGCGTCAGTCCGAACCACGCCCACGACGCGAAAGCTTTTGCGACGCCCGCGAAGGCGCGCGCATAGTTCTCGTAGTCCGCCAGCGACACGACGCGGTCGAGCGTCTGCACATGCACCGGCACGCTGTTGCGCGCGTCGTCGGGCCCGTCGGGATCGGCGCCGCCGGTCGCGGGTTGCGGATTGACGACGCCTCTGAGGCCGCCCGGCCGGTCGATCGCCATGCTGATCTGGCCGGCGGCAGCCATGCCGGACAGGCCGATGCCCTTGCGGTATTTCGCCCGGATGTTGATCTGGCCTGTCGGCGGACGCGCGCCGCCGGCGCCGTCGCCGAACTGCACCGTGACCACGCCGCCGTCGCCCTGCCGCGTGACGAAGTCGCGGTCGGCCGGCCCGGAAGCGAGGAACGACGGTTGCTCATGCCACAAGAGATCGTTGACCCAGACCTGCAGCGTCGACAGCGCGCCCTGCCCCTGCGCGGTGCTGACATAGGTGAGCGGCGACTGCTTCAGCGTGAAGCGCTGGTTCGCCACCGCCGCGTTTCCGCCGCCGAGAAGCTCGTTCACGGTCTCGCCATGCGTCGCCGCCACGACGTTGGCGTTCACCGCGGCCGTCGCGCGGTCGTAGAGACGCATGAGCGGCGCCTTGAGCGTCAGCGCGGTGACCGTCCCGCCCGGCGAAACCTGATCGATCGTCGCAAGCTCGCCCGCATCCGGATCGGCGCCGTCCGACGGCACCAGAAGAAGCTGCGAAGGATCGGCATTCAGCGATCCGGCGACGCCTTTGGGCGTCAGCACCGCGAAGCCCGAGGTCGGCGGCCATGCGTCGAGGAGGAAATAGTCGCCAAGCGCGGGCGCGATCGCGGCATTGCCGGAGGCGGGCGTGAACGTCGCCGTGCCGGAGACGAACTGCAGCCTCAGCCGCTTGCCGGATACCGCGATCACCTGCTTGGACACAAGGCGCGCGCCGCCGATCAGCGTCAAGCTCGAGCCGCCCACGGGCGCGATCATGCCCTCTTCGACCGCGATCGTGTCCGCGGCCGCGAGGATCGGCTGATCGGGGATGTCGAGCGGCTCGCTCTGTGCGAACGCCACGGTCCGGCGCGTCCACGGGATGACATAGGTCGCCGCCAGCCTCGCAACGGTGTCCACCGAGAGCTTCGTCGCCTTGTTCGAGAGCATGTAGCGCAGCGGCGATTCCTCGCTCGCCGCGTCGATGCGGTAGACCTGATCGTAGATGTTGGAAGGCTGATCCACCCCCCCGCCGACTGTGAGCGCAGCCCAGCTATATTGCGCCGGATCGTTGCCCCCCGCCTTTGCGGCATCGCTCGTGGGCACGATGCCTTGATAGGCGGCGTCGAGATAGAAGGCCTGCCCGTCGGTTTGCCACGACCAATCGTCGCCGTTGTTGTTTCCCTTCGACGCCAAGGCGGGATCGATCGCGTTGGCGCCGAACAGCGATGCTTTGCGGCGCAGCGCATAGGCATGGACCTTGCTCGCGGCGGTGAACGGCGGATCGTTCGTTTTGACGGGCGCCCCGCCGTCTTTCGGAGTGGACGAGGCGTTGGTGCCCGGCTGCACGGTCCGCGTCCCCCTCAAGATCGCGGCCTGGTCGAGCAGGCTGAGGTCCCACGGGGACGTGACGGTCGTGAACCTCTCCTCGCTCGGCGAGAACACGCGCTCCGTGAGAACGGCCTTCTCGACGTGCCAGACCGGCAATTTGACCCCGGTCGGGGGGGACGGCGGATCCTGCCTGTACTGGTTGCCCTGCTGGAGCGTGCGGTCCCAGGCGACGAGCGTGCGCTTGTTGACGGCGTCGACGGTGACCTTCGTCACGATGCGCAGCGCGAAGGACGGGCTCGTCGCGTCGTTGAAGCGGTTCTCGGCGACGAAGAGGATCGCATCGCCCGGCTTCAAATTCGTCGACGTGCCGGAGAACCACAGCTGTGTCGTCACTTGCGAGAAATCCACCGGCAGCGCGGATTGCGGCGCGAGCGCGTTGTGCTCGATGCGCGCGACGAGATCGGCGGAGGTCTCGAACGTCGCCGCGATCTGACCCGGCGGCGGGATGCTCTGCGCGCGGCTGCCCGCGGGCACCGTCACCGGATCGGGCGCGCCCGGCGCGTCGTTGAGCGTGTAGGCGAGCGCGGTCGAGGCCGCGACGCCGGGCGAAGGCTTGTAGCCCACGAGCCGCGCCAGCTCGAACACCGAGCGCTGCTGGCCCGCGGTACGCAGATAGGATTCGTTGGCCAGCCGCTCCTGATAGAAGGTGAGGATGTCGGCCGACACCGACCATGCGTCGAGGAACGCGATGGAGAAGTCGCCGTCGTCGCGCGTGGTCAGCGGGCCCGCGCCCGGGAAGGCCGGGTCGGAGAGCGCCGCGATCATGCTCGACTTGAACGCCGAATGCGTGCCGACGCGATAGGCGATCTGGGCGAGACCCGGACGGTTGGAGATCTCGACCGGGGTCGCGCGTCCCACGCCCTCGCAGCAGCCGCAATCGGCGTTGTCGCTCATAGCCCACCGTCCAGGGAAAGCACGAAGATGCCGCGATCGGGCCGGCTCGGATCGTTGTCGACATGGGCGATCTCGAGCCTGTTCATGCAGAGATAGCCCGCGCGCGCGCCGTCGACGGCCGGATCGTCGACGCGCTGGAACTTGGTCACTTCCACGGCGGCTATGCCGTCCACCTGCTGCGCCGCGGCGATCAGCGGGCTCACATAGATGGTCTGGCCGAAGGTGAAGTTGGACGGATTGAGCAGCCCCGGCGAGCCGTTCGGCATGTTCGCCGAGGTGAAGATGCCCATCAGCGCCTGGCGCACCTGGGAGCGGAAATAGCCGGGCTTCACGCAGACATGCATCTCGATGCGCAGGCCGACGATGAGCGCCTGCTCGACCTCGACGTCGACGCCCATCATGCGCACGGTGTCGAGCTCGCTCTTCAGCGAGCCCGCGAACGTCGCGGCCCAGGGCAGCTCGTTCGCCGGATCGGCGGTGACGAAGGCGGTGCGCCAGCTTCCGGTCCAGCGCAGGCTCGCGCGCGCCTCGCGGATGCGCGCGTCACGCATCGCGGCCACGCCGTAATCGTCCTCGGTGACGGCACGCAACTGCGTGCGGAACTGGAAAGGCGCGTTCTGACGGATGCTCTCCGGCGTCTCGGGATCGCGCCCGCCGGCGCCGCCTATGGGATTGCTCACGCCCGTGATCACGGAATAGTCGGTCGGGACGGACGGTATGGGCGGTGAGACGTGGCCGAACGTCCCGGCGCCGACATTGCCGAGCGTCCCGTTGCCGGTGCGATAGGCCGCCTGGAAATCGTGGCCGCTCGCCGGCGCCATTCCGAACTGGCCGTCGCCGAAGCGCAGATGCGCGGTGCCGTCGGTGTCGATCTCGACGACGAAGCGCTGCTCGAGCTCGCCGGTTCCGAGAAGATCGCCGGCGATCGTCCAATCCGGATCGGCGCCGTCGCCGTCCCTGACGGCGATGGAGGCTACGGGCGTGTCCTCGTTCTGCGCGGCAAAGCCCGAGGCCGGTCCCGAAGCATCGTAGGCGCGCGCGAAGGTCAGCGGCGTGCTCGCGAGCGCAGGAAAGAAGAACGGCGGCGGGGCGACCGGCGCGGGCGCGCCGGAACAGCCGCTTCCGCCAGCCACAACCGGCGCCGGACGCGCGGGCGGGACGACACCCAGCTCCTCCCAGCCGCGCGTGAAGCCGTGGTCGGCCGGCACGTTGTTGCCGAGCGCGACGCTCACGTCGGAGAGCGGCGCGGAGTCGTGCTCGCCGTCGGCCGTCGACGAGACGCAGAGCGCGAACGGCAGCGCGTCGGCATCGTCCCAGGCGATCTCGGTGATGAACGCGCCGGTCACCGGATCGGTGAGCGCGGGGCCGCCGCCGCCCAGCGACACGACGGAGGTGAGCCGAACCGCCCAGCGATGCGACGGATCGGCGTCGCTGGGATCGCCCGTCTCGGGGCCGAGCACTTCCTGGAAGATCAGCACGTCGCCGGCCGCGAGATCGCTCAGCGTTCCCACGAGCGTCGCGCGCACGGCACCGGCCGGAAGGCAGCAATCGGCGTCGCTCCAGGTGTAGAAGCTGATCCTGTTGTGTTGCGCATGGAGATCGCCGTCGGCCATCGTCTCGAAGACGAGCGGGCTTGTGGGCACGGCCTTCGGGTAGAGGCCGCCGCTGCGCAGGATCACCGAAGGCAGCCCCGCGACGCGGGGGATGACCTGCGAAGCCTTGGGCAGGGTGATGTCCGCCTGCACGTCGAAATGTATCCAGGCGCGCGCGTTGGCGCCGTTGCCGACGCGATAGTCGACGAGCCGCGCATGGCGGGTCAGCGAGATGCGGCTGCGCGCGGTGCCGAGATAGGCCTCGGTCGCGACCGCGTCCTGGCGGTAGCTGAGCTGGTCGGCGATATAGGCCAGGATCTCAATGAGCACGACGCCGACATCGGCCGGGTTGCGCTCGGTCCAGTCCGGCATGAGGACGGCGAGGCGGTCGTACATCACCTGGAGGAAGCCGGGATAGTCCTTGACCAGGTAGTTGATGTCCGGCTCGGCCGCGAACTCCGGCGGACAACAGGCTTCGCTCGCGCAATCGCCCGTCGCAGGGCATCCCGCCTTGAAGGAGAAATCCACGCTCGACAGCGCCGGATCGAAGCCGTCGAGCGGCAACAGCGGCGAATCCCCGATCAGCGAGAGCGTATAGCCGGAGAAGTCGCCGCCCTTGTCGACCTCGAGGATCGCCGTCAGCGGCCGCGCTGCCGTCGCTTGCGTGATCGCGACGACGTTGATGCCCGTGACCGTCTCGCCGCCGGTGATGAGGATATGCGCGGGCAAAAGCGTGAAACCGGTCACGTCCTTCAGGAAGGTGAGCGCCAGCGTCCGCTGCCCGGTCGTGCCGTCGAGGATCTCCAGATAGTCGATGCCGTTCAGCGTCGAGTGCGCGAGCACCTGGGCGCGGCGGCGTTCCTGGTCGCAGACATAGATCACGGCGCGGGCCCTCCATAGGAGAACTGCGCGGTCTGCCTCTGCTGCGTCTGCACGATCGTGTACTGGACCGTGATCTGCAGCGTCGAATCCTGGTTCTCGACCTTGACCGACTGCACCTGGATCACGCCCGACAGCCATTGCTGCAGCCCGGCCTGGACGAGCCGCTGCTGGGCGGAGGCGATGGTGCCGCTGTTGGGCGCGAAGACGAGCTGCGCGGTGCCGCTGCCGAAGGTCGGCCGGTTGACGCGCTCGCTCGGCGACGTGAGCAGGATCTGCTCGATCATGTCGCCGATATGCGCGGACAGATCGTCGCTCGCGGTGCGGCCAGAGCTGTCGAAGGCGAAGGGGAATGCGACGTTCATCGTTCTCCTCACATCGCCATGACGCGGATTTGCTGCACGACGGGCATCAGCGGCGTGCCCGTCGGGGTGCACACCGAGGTGCCGCTTTGCACGACCAGCGGCTGGCCGTTCGAGATGACGCGCAGCGTGCCCACCATCCACTGTCCGGTGACGCAGGGCCCGCCCGCCTGCGGGGGGAACGGACAGCCCGCGATCGTGTAAGGGCCCGAAAGCGCCACCGAGGGCTGGCCCATCAGCGTCAGGCGCGGATTGGGCGCGGTCGGCGTCGCCTGGCCGCCATGGGCGCACAGCACGGTGGCGCCGACGTGAAGCAGGAAGCCCGGCATATCCTTCTCCCCTATGTCACGACGAGCGCGCCGGCGTTCACCGTCACGCTCGGCCCGGTGAGCATGATGGTGGCGCCCTGCCCGTTGCTGATGGTGATGCCCACGTCGCTGATCGAGATCATCGCGCCGGTCATCGTCTTGAGCAGGATGCCGCCCGTCGGCCCCGGCATGTCGCTGATGAGCAGCGTGTTCTGCATCGTGGTCTGCAGCACGATCTGCTGCATCACCGGGGGCACCTGAAGCGCGAGCGCCGGCACCTCCGCCGCCGTGCCCCAGAAGCAGCCGGTCCAGATCGGATAATCCGGATCGCCGTGCTCGAACTCGATCCACACCGAGGTGCCGATCGCGGGCACGGTGAAGATGCCGGCCTGGATGCCGCCGAGCGGCAGGCACGGCAGCGCCCACGTCGTCGGCAGCACGTTGGCGACGTCGGGCACGCTCGCCTGCAGGCGCCCCATCTGCATGGGATCGATGTTGTTGAGCACCGTGCCCCGATATTTCCCGACGAATTGTCCCACGGTTGTCGCCTCTCCTTCAGATGCTCATGGCAGGAACGACGGGGGTGTTGGCGATCAGCGCGTTGCGCTTGAGCGTGAAGCTCTGCTTGTACGAGCCGACCGAGATGTTGTGCGTGACGCTGTCGACATAGTGCAGGCCGTCGAAGGCCGGGCCCGCGCCGCGCACGCCGACGAGCTGGCGCGCTTTCAAGATGCTGCCGTAGCGCAGCACGTCCAGCGATCCACTGCCGCTTACGACGTCCGCGGCGGCGGACGCGCGCGCCATGCCTTGCATGAGGGCCTGGCCGGGCGGCAGGTTGGCGGACGATTTGGACGCTTCCGTCTTCACCGGGATCGGCACGAAGAGGCCGAGCGGCGGGTCCAGCGGCGTCACCGGCGGGATCGGAATGGGGATCGAAAACCCCGTCTGCTCCAGCTGGATGGTGACGATCGGCAGCACCGACTGATCCGGCTCGTAGCTGAACTGGAGCGACTCGACGTTCGTCCAGGTGTCCATGTTGATGTTGAGCGAGGGCTGGGGAACGCCGAACTTTATCTGCGGCCCCCAATAGCCGATGTTCATTCCCGGCAGCGGACCCGGATCGATGTAGAAGACGTAGCCGACGGCGTTCGCGAGCTGGGTGAGATATTCGAAATCGTTGCCCTGCTGCGCGGGGATCTTGTCGACCACGATCGACACGTCGGGCACGATGCTCGGCACGATCATGGGGACGATCCCATAGACCGCATATTTGGCGAGGATCAGCGCCACGCGCGCCTCCGGCGGCATCGGCATCGGGGTGCCGGGGATGTCGATCAATTTCATCGCCGCGGTGAGGTCGTCGCCCTTGACCGTCAGCGTTCCCCAGCCGCTGCCCGAGGACGGCGTGACCTGGTGATGGGTCATGATGCCGTCGATCAGGACCGTGGGAATGGAGTTCATCGTCACGACCAGGATCACGCGGATCTGCATCACCGGCGACACAGGTGCGAGCAGGAACAGCGTCTGCAGCACCGACCGGTCGGCGAGCTTGAACGCGATCTCGAAACCGCTCTGGCCCGTCGCGCTCGTCGTCACCGTCACCGACGTCATCGCGTCGACGACGGGCTTCGGCGCCGGCAGCGGCACGACCGGGCCGACGAGGAGCGTGAAGTAGATCCCGCTAGCCACTGTTGCCCCCGATACCCGACGGCAGGGTGATCTCGATCGCGCGTCCGACCTGGGCGGTGAGGTTCTGCGGATCCATCGCGCCGTTGGCGTCGCAGATCAGCCAATAGAGCAGCGGATCGCCGAGCTGGCTGGCGGCGATGTTGTCGATGCGGTCGCCGTCGGTGACGAAATACTGGCGCAGCACCGTGAACTGCTCCGGCTGCGGCACCAGCCGGCGCGCGATGTAGCGCACCGGCGTGCCGTCCGGCCGCGTCCAGGTGAGCGTCGGGAGCCCGTAGTAGCGGCTGTTCGGCGCCGTGGGCGCGCCGCTGGCGCCGCCTGCGTTGATGAACCCGTCGAGCGGCGAGGTCATGGCAAGCCTCCGCTGGGCAATCCGGCCAGTTGGCCGTTGACCCGCGCCAACGCCTCTTTCTGGATCTGATAGACCATGTAGAGGGCGCCGGCGGGGTTGAGGAATCCGGTGTCGTTCACGTTGAGCACGCGCATGCCCAGCTCCACCTTGGCGCGGATGGGATTGAGCATCGGATCGAACGCCTCCTCGGTGATGTCGAGCTTGGTGATGCGCACCGGCGTGATGCGCGCCTGGTTCCACACGAACACGGTGAGCACCGACTCCATCGGCAGGATCTCGACCGTGCCGAGCAGGGTCAGCGCCTCGTTGGCGATGAGATCGATGCTCGACGGGTAGACGAGCGTCTCCAGCGCCGACAGGATCGGCGCGATGCCGTTGGCGAGCGCGACCGGGTTCTGCGTCTCCAGCTGGTCGGTGGCGTCGATCTCCGCGGTCAGCGAGATGTTCTCGATCGGCGGGCCCTTGAGGCGGAGGATCTCGGAGCGGTCGGGAGGATCCTCGATGCTCTGCGGCGTGAGGCTGCGCGTGAGCGTTTCGGGATTGTATTGCAGGCTGATCGTGCCGAGCGGAATCCCGGTATTGGGATCGAGAAGCAGCAGGGCCCCTTTCATCAGGCGCGGCGAGATCTGCGACATCTATGCTCCTCCGCTCATCGCCAGACCGCCTTGTGCACCGCGGTCCCGATCGCGCGCCCCGTCGTCTCGGGCGTCGGGCCAAGCGCGACATTTCCGGCCTCGACCCGGCTCGCGCCCGGCGGCGCGGATGCGGCATGTGCCGCAAGCCGCGTAAGCTCAGCCTGCACCGCGCGCGCGACCGCGGGCGCATCGCGGCGCTGCACGCCCGAAAGCGTCAGGCGCTCGATGTCGAGATGGAGCGAGGCTTGCTGCGCGGGCCCGCGCGCGCCGGCCGCGAAGCGGGCGGCACGGCGCTCCCGCCAATGCGAGGGCTTGCCCCAGCTCATGTCCAGCCTCCCAGCTCGGCCGCGGTGAGCGGCTTCTCGAGCTTCGAATATTCGGCGCGCGTCGCGCGCAGCAGATGCGTCATGCGGATCGGCTCGCCCGTGCCGGCCGCGAGGAAAGCCGCGTGGGTGGCGATGTTGCGGATGATGCCGCCCGGGATGTTGAGGCGGCCGAGCCTGTCGAAATCGAGACCTTCGAGCGGCGCCGCGGCCGGGAAGACGCTGCGCCATATGCGCGTGCGCTGGGCCGCGTCCGGAAACGGAAAGGTCACGATGAAGCGGATGCGGCGCATGAACGCCTGGTCGATCGCCTGCTTCATGTTGGTGGTGAGGATCGCGAGCCCGCGATAGGCCTCCATGCGCTGCAGGAGGTAGCTCACCTCGAGATTGGCGTAGCGGTCGTGGCTGTCCTTGACCTCGGTGCGCTTGCCGAACAGCGCGTCGGCCTCGTCGAAGAGCAGGATCGCGCCGCTGTCGTCGGCGGCGTCGAAGATGCGCTTGAGGTTCTTCTCGGTCTCGCCGATGAACTTGCTCACGGTGCTGGCGAGATCGATCTGGTAGAGATCGAGATCGAGGCTCTTGGCCAGCACTTCCGCCGACATCGTCTTGCCGGTGCCGCTGGCGCCGGCGAACAGCGCGGTGATGCCGAGCCCGCGCGAATACTTCTTCTCGAAGCCCCAGCGCCCGCGCACGACCGCGCGGCCGCGCAGATGGGCCGCGATCTGGCGCAGGATCTCGAGCTCCGCCTCGGGCAGGATCAGCCCATCCCAATCCGCCTTGGGCTCGACGCGTTGCGCGAGCTCCGTCATCGAGACGCGCGCCTGGTCGCGGCAGGCCTGCCACAGGCTGCCCGGTCCACCGCCGTCCGCGCTGCGCAGCACCGCGCTCGCGACCTCGATGCCGCTCGCATCGAGCTCGAACTGCTCGGCAGCCGCGTCGATCTCGCCGCCAAGCCCGGCGGCGAGCGGGCCAAGATGCGCCTGCCACATCGCGCGCCTGTCGTCGGCCGACGGCCGCGGCACGTCGACCCTGACGCCGCCCAGCCCGGACAGCGGCTCGCTGTCGGCGACGTCGACGATGAGCGGGCCTTCGACCCGTTCGAGCAGCGATCCTGTCTGCCTGAGCTGTTCCGCGGGCAGATCGCCGAGCTCGACATAGAGCCCCGCGCCCGAAAGCCGCGTCTCCCGGTTCCACAGGCGCAGCACGATCTCGCGATCCGCCGCATTCGCGGGAACGGCGCCGGCCGAAAGCAGGCAGGCCGCAACACCGGCTTCGGCAAGTCCCGCGACGGCGGCGATCCTTCGATCGGCGGCGCCGCGCCCGGCGAGCCGCACGCGATGCGGCCTTGCGATCACGCGCGCTATCCTGGCCGCGGTCTGCGCGAGATAGAACGGCGTGTCGGACGGCTGCAGCCAGTGCACGATGCCGTCCAGGCGCTCGTCCGTGCACTCGACGCCGGTGAGGAAATGCAGGATGCGCTCGTCGATGCGAAGCGGGCTCATGGCCAACGTGTCGCCCGGCCCCACATCGAGAAGCCGCCAGTAGCGTAGCGGCTGCTGGCGGCTGAGCGCGCTCCAATGCGCATCGGGCAACGCCGCGAGCGCCAGCGCGAAGGTGGCATAGCCGCGCTTGGGATCGCCCTGCGCCGCGGCGCAGAGCTGCGCGAAGCGGCCGTCCAGCTCGACGCCCGCGCAGAGCAGAAGCGTGGCGCATTCGAAGCCCGAAAGCTCGAACCGCTCGCACAGCGCGCCGAGGGCTGCGCATTCCGCGCGCTCCTCCGGCAGCGCCGCCGCGTCCTCTTCACGGCCGGCATATCTGAGCAGCGCCGCATGTACCGGCCTGAGCGCGGCGACGAGCCCCGTCTGGTTTGCTTCCTGCCATGTCCCGGGCGCGCGCATGGTCAGCTCACCGTGACCTGCGGAAGGAGCTGACCATAGCTCGCCGGTTTTGTGGTGTCGGTGTTGACCGTGCGCAGCTGGCCGTTCGCATCCAGCACGGTGCGTGTCTGGGCCCCGTCGACGCGCACGCGCAGGGTCGAAGTTCCGGCTGCGAACCCGCTCGGGATCGTGACCGTGATCGTATCGGACGGATCCGGTGCATCGGGCGCGCGCGGATCGGCGTCGATGCCTTGGTCGCCGAAGAACACCGTGACCGACTGATCGCGCCCGACCGGCGGCGACAGTTGCAGCGACAGGACATCGCCCGGCGTGATGGGGGCCGGCTGCGTGAGGAGCGTCGGCTGCAGCGTGAAGGTCGCCGGGTTGGATTGGAACCCCGGACGCGAAACGGCCGGCGCGCCGAACTCGACGTCGCGCGAGACCTGTACAAGGCGCCTGCCCGCGAGCAGCGTCGCCGGGAGCGCCAGCTTGACGGCGGCACCCTGCACGACATCCGGGACCAAGCCCGCGCCGCCGTCGAACACGAGCTTGGTCGCGCTCGGATCGTCGCCGAGGAAATTGCGCCCCAGCACCACGAGCGTCTCGCCGGCCGCGAGCGCCGGGGTCGGGATGCTGTCGATGACCGGGGCCGCGAACGTCTCGACCTGGATGTTGCGCGTCTGCACGGGAAGCGCGGAACGCGTCGGCTGCTTGCTCTGGATCAGCACCACGGAGGCCTGATACGCCGCCGTGGTGCGATAGCGCGCCTGGAACGCCGTCCACAGCTTCGACAGATCGTCCATCGTGAGCACTTCGGGCGTGATGCGCACCAGCTCGATCTGTTCCGGCAGCGTCGTCGTGGCGATCGCCTTGATCTCGCTCGACACGGGATTGCCGCCGCCGGGATTGGCGAGGTCGTTGAGCTTGGCCTGCATCAAGGTGCGGGTGAGGATCGGCGTCTCGTGCAGGACCTGCATCGCCCAGCCGAGCAGGATCTCGGAATCGAACTCGCCCGGACCGTAGGTCGTGAGGAAGTAGTGCAGGTTCAGCGGCAGCGGCGCGTTGCGCACGCGCTGGCCGCTGCTGTCGTACCAGGGCAGCTCGTTGTTGCGCCAAGCCGGATTGGTGTTGACGTGATAGAGGAAGAGATTGATCTGCGGCACTTCGTTGGAGCCGGTGGCGGACAGGATGCGGTCGGGCGGGAGCGCGGTGACGACCGGCGGCGCACCGAGCGCCGTCGACAGATCGGTCCCCGAAAGCGCGTCGTCGAGGATCGATTTGAGCACGGCGCTGACGCCGGCGACGGCGAGGAAATCGCTCACGGCGCGCGCCGCCCGCGGCGCTTGAGATAGTCCTCAAGCGACAGCTTCGGCTGCTGTGGTGCCGCCGCGCGCGGCCGCGGAGGTTGGGGGGCCTGCGCCGCCTGGACGTCGACGCGCCCGATGGTCACGTGGATCGCGGGCGGCGATGGCGCCTGCGGCGTCTGCGCCATGCCGCGCCGGTCGCCATCGCCGCCGCGCAGGACGGCCATGGCAGCGGTGGAG
Source organism: Alphaproteobacteria bacterium (assembly GCA_021325375.1). GTDB lineage: Bacteria > Pseudomonadota > Alphaproteobacteria > Micropepsales > Micropepsaceae > Rhizomicrobium. The sequence continues at coordinate 72,779 of JAJPHG010000002.1, forward strand.
ATCGTTTCGCGCACGATCATCCGCTCCTGCTGCCGCTCGATCGCATGCTCCGGCGACCGCTCGCGCGGGATTGTCCGCTCGTGCGCACGCACCGAATCCGGCTCAGCGGAATTGCGCGCCGGCACCTCCGGCACTTCCTGATCGTTGCGTGCGTCGAAGACATCGCGGCCGTCCGGCGAGAATGCCGCGGCGGCGGGCGCCGACGCCGATCGCGGCAGCGCATCCGAAGCAGGTCGCATGGACTCCTGCGCCGGAACATCGCGAGCGCGCGACGTCGAATGCGCGGATGAAGCCGGCCGCGTCACGGAAGCGTTTCCGCCCTCCCCGAACACCGGCCGTGAAGCTTGCGTTTCCAAATGCGACGCCGCATCCGCCGCGATGCCGGCGCTTTGGACGAAAGCCGGCACATCGGCGTGCGCGGCCGGCTCTTTGCGATGCGGGCCGCCGTCCGGCTCCGTGGCCTGCGCGGAGAACGCGCCGGCGGGCGAAGCGTGATCCCGGGCCGGGAACGGCGCGGATTGCGCCAAGGGCTCGACGGCAGGCAAAGCGCGATCCAAAGCCGGTGCGGATCGCACGACGGGATCGCCGGACCGCGAAGCACGATCCGGAATCGGCAACGGCGCGGATGGCGCGAGGATGTCATCAGACGCGGACGTGCCGCGCGAAGCTATCGGCGATGCGGGCGCCGAAGGAAGGCTCGTCGATGACTGTGCCGGCCGCGGCGGTTGCGCCAGAGGCCGGTCGATGCCCGGCGACGAACGTGACGCGGGCGGCGCCGCTCTCGATCGGGCGGACCTTGTGCTCTCGCGGATATCCTCCACGGGCGCCGCCGCATCGCTCGCGCCGCGGAATTGCGGCGCAAGCGGCATGGGGAACAGGCTCGACGGCCCGTCCCGCGCGCCCAGGAGAAGGCGGTCGAGCGCGCCGCTCATTGCCAGATCCGATCGAGATAGGCTTGACGCCGCCGCGCGCTCATCGCCAGGATCTCGCTCTGCGGCCAGCCATAGGCCCAGGCGAGCTCGTGCACCTCGTCGATCAGGCGCCGCGCGGCTTGCGAGATCTCGAGCCAGAAGAACGCGCCCGCGTCGAAGAAATGCGCATGTTCCGCGCCGCAAGCCGCGCAGACGAAATCCAGGCGTATCTCGCTTTGCGACTGCAGCGTCTCGAGCCGCTCCGTCGCTTCGGCCAGCAGCTCGGCGGAGATCGCCTCGGCCGGCACACACAGGCCTTCGCCGTCGCGGATCTCGACGAGACGTTCGAGCAGCAGGCGACGGCCGGCGGCGAGATCGCGCGTGCGCGCGGCGAGCACGAGGTCGCGCGAATCCGCCGGCCGCAGATGGATTTCGTAGCCGCCGCAGGCCGAAGCCTGTGCGGGCGGCGGCGGATCTTGCGCGAGCGTGTGCCGCAGGGCCTCGGTCTCGAGCGCGAATTCGAGCCACTCCGCGCAACGCGGGCATTGCAGGCGGCCCTCGAGCTGCGGGCCGATGCTCGCGGCGCGAAGCTCGATCAGCAGCCGGTCGCGCGTGCGGATGTCGAGGATCTCGATCTCGTCGCGCGCCATGTCGGGGAAGCCGTGCTCGAGCAGCGACAGCGAGCGCTCGACCGGCGGCTTCGCGCCGCAGCGCTCCCACAGCTCCAGCAACCCCGAATCCGATAAAGGACGTACCGCGCTCACCTTGCCGTCCTCCCAGCGCTCGTACGTCGTGCGGCGTGCCTATTGCACCGTCAGCGAGGGCTCCGTCGGCTCGACGACCGAGAAGTCGCGCTCCCAGCCCTCGTTCTCGAGCTTGATGTGCTGGAGCGCGACGGCGTTGGCGTTGGCGTCGAGATCGGGCAGCGCCTGGTATTCCGAAACCCAGCAGCGGAACACGTGGTAAGAGATCGCAAGCTGGCCGGCCTCGTTGTAGAAGTCGATGATCACGTCGCGGCGGAAATCCGCGAGCGAAACCTCCGAGCCGAGACCCGTCTTGATATTCCAGACCTTGGCCGCCCAGATCTCGAAATCGGTGTCGTGGGTGACGCCGCGCTCGAGCGTGATGGCTTCGTATTCGGTGCGTCCCGGCGATTTGCGGCTGGTGCTGGGATCGCCGCCCTCGCGGTGCTTCACGACCTCGGTCGTGCGCTTGAGCATGCTCACCTTGCTGACGCCCGCGACGTAGCCGCTGCCCTGCGCGAACTTCACGCGGAACTTGAAGTTCTTGTAGGGATCGAAACGCTGGGCGTTCACAGTGAATTCGGCCATCTTGCCCTCTCGAAATTGAGTTTGCGCATGAGCGCGCTCAGGTCTGCAGCTGTCCCGCGAGCTGCTGAATCTGGATCACGACGAACTCTGCCGGCTTCAGGGGCGCGAAGGCGACGAGGATGTTCACGCGCCCGTGGTCGATGTCGCTCTGCGTGGTCGTGGTGCTGTCGCATTTGACGAGGTAGGCGTCGTTCGGTGTCTGGCCCTGGAACGCGCCCTTGCGGAACAGGTCGTGCATGAAGCTGCCGACGTTGAGGCGAAGCTGCGCCCATAGCGGCTCGTCGTTGGGCTCGAACACCGCCCATTTGGTGCCGCGATAGAGGCTCTCCTCGATGTAGAGCGCGAGCCGGCGCACGGGGATGTATTTCCACTGGTCGCCCTCGGCATCGGTGCCGACCAGCGTGCGCGCGCCCCAAACGATGTTGCCGTAGACCGGGAACGAGCGGAAGCAGTTGACCGCCAGCGGATTGAGCACGCCGTTCTCGGCGTCGCTCATCTTGTAGACCAGGCTTTGCACGCCGGTGAGGATCGCCTCGGTGCCGGCCGGCGCCTTCCACACGCCGCGCGAGGCGTCGATGCGCGACCACAGCCCGGCAACGACGCCGCAGGGCGCGAAGGTGCGAAGCTGATAGTTGTTGTTCGCGTCGGCGGCCCGTATGCGCGGGAAATAGCAGGCGCCGTTCTTGTCGTGCACGCCGATCGTGGACGATTTCCAGTCGAGCGCCGCGGATGGATTCTTCACCGCGGGCGGCGGATCGAGCAGCAGCATCGCGCGCCGCTGGTCGCAATAGCCTATCGCGTTGCCGTAGATGACGACCGGATCGACGGTGGAATCCAGCGAGAACGGATCGCTGGGGTCGGCGCGCGTCGCGTCGGGGATGCACAGGATGTTGAACAGGTCGACCTTGTCGAGCGCGTAGATGCCGGTGAACGACGCCTGATCGCCGATCAGCTCCGCCGTGCCGGGCAGCGAGCTTCCGTCGCCGCCCGCGGTCGAGCTCGTCTGGTGACCCCAGGGTGAACCACCGTGCCCGGTGCCGAGCGCATAGTGGGCAACGTTCGCGATCACGCCCGATCCCGTCAGGCCGAGGATCGCGGAAGCGTCGCCGAGCGAGGCGGTGGGGGTGACCGTACCGAACGAAATGACCGCGTCGATATTGCCCGGCAGATAGGCGTTGATCCGCAAGCCCGTCCCCGAAGGGGTGCATTGCACGTAAGCCCCCGGCCAGGCCACGCCGAGCGTGGTGTTGATCACCTGCTGGACCTGCGTGGCGATGCCCATGACCGATTGCGGCACCGGCGCACCGCCGGCGAATATCTTGATCGTGAGCGGCAATGGCGGCGGCTGAGCGGGAAACGGGGCCGACGTCTCCAGGATCAGCGAATAGTCCTTGTCCGCGGTCGCGCCGACGACCGACAGCGTAGCGGCGGACACCACGGCGGGATTGCCCGTCAGCGTCAACTGCGTGTTGTTGGCGACGGAAGCGACTTGGTAGAGCGCCGGGGCGCTGCCCAGGGTCACATATTGATTTGGCTGCACCTTGGACGTGAAGGTCGTGCCGACCCCGGTCACGATGTTCGAACCGCTGCTCGTCGACACCGTGCCGGGAATGGCAGGGGCGGGAGCCATCCCGGCCGCTATCGTGCCGAGCACGTCGGCAGTGCCCGTGATGCCCGTCGGCACGGGGGCTCCGCTCACCGGCCCCGTCACCACCACGTTCACGAGCTCCGAGCCGGTGTCCGCGTCGTTCACGACCGTCACGACGTAGTTCTTCCTCGCCGTATCCAGCGTGACCTTCGGGAACTTCTCGATCGTGCCGTCGACGAGATTGGTGATCGTGAGATTGAACGCCAGGGCGTCCGACGCATCGACGCCGGCGGTGTCGGTATCGATGATGATGTTGTTATCCGCCCAGGAGCCGCTGCTGAGCGCGGTGAAAGTCATCCCGGCGAACTCCACTTTCGCGCCGCCGGCGCCGGCACGCGGCGTGCGCACGACATAGGCCTGCGCGCCGCCATTGCTGAAGAACTGTTGCACCGCATAGCTCAGCTCGCTGTCGGATTCGAGCGGGCCGTAGAGCCGTTCGTAATCGGCGAAGCTCAGGATCTGCTGGGCGCGGTTGTCGATCCCGCTGGCCGTATAGCCCACGAAGGCGGCGATGGATGTGGCCACGCCCGTGATGGTGTGGACCGGGCTGGGAAGCTCTTCGATGTAAACCCCAGGATAAGTCGGCGTGACGGGCATGCGACCTCCTCGCTCGGCCGCAGCGTTGAAGCGCCGGAGCCAAGATCAATTTTTTTCAATCGACGGATTATGGAACGCCAACCCCAACGACAGTTCTTGGAGAAATATGAAACTGCATTTCCGAAAGAGTCAACTAGGAATGGAAGCAATCATGGAACAATTTAAAATCAACTTGATGCGAAGAAGCGTCGACATTTCGACGACGTGCGCGAACGTCTTCGCCTGTGTTGATCGACGCAGTGCAGCGTGCCGCGAATGGCGGCTCTCCATTCGGCTTTATTCTCGCGCGCTGCGCGTTCATTGCATCGCACCATGCACAGCGCCCATACTGCCGCCGCAATCACAGCCGGATTCCCTCATGACCGCGCCGCGGCCCTCCAAGACGCATATCGGCAATCACGCGCTCAAGCCCGAGACCTTGATGCTTTCCTACGGCTACGACCCGTCGCTGTCGGAAGGCGCGGTGAAGCCGCCCGTCTTCCTGACCTCGACCTTCGTGTTCCGCTCGGCCGAAGAAGGACAGGACTTCTTCGACTATGTGTCGGGGCGCAAGCGTCCGCCCGCGGGCGAAGGCGCGGGCCTCGTCTATTCGCGCTTCAACCATCCCAACAGCGAGATCGTGGAAGACCGCCTCGCGATCTATGAGGGCGCGGAGGCCTGCATCCTGTTCTCCTCCGGCATGTCGGCGATCGCGACCACAATCCTCGCCTATGCGCGGCCGGGCGACGTGATCGTGCATTCCCAGCCGCTCTATGGCGGCACCGAGACGCTGATGACCAAGACGCTGTCCGGCTTCGGCATCGACTCGATAGGCTTCGTCGACGGCATCGCGGAAGACGCGGTGCGCGCGGCGGTGCGCGAGGCGCATACCCGAGGCCGCATCTCGATCCTCCTGATCGAGACGCCGTCGAACCCGACCAACTCGCTCGTCGACATCGCGCTGATGCGGCGCGTCGCGGACGAGATCGACGCGGTGCAGGCGCATCGACCGATCATCGTCTGCGACAACACGCTGCTCGGCCCCGTGTTCCAGCGCCCGCTGCAGCACGGCGCCGACGTGTCGGTCTATTCGCTGACCAAATATGTCGGCGGCCATTCCGACCTGATCGCCGGCGCGGCGCTGGGAAGCAAGAAGGTGGTCGAGCCGATCAAGGCGCTGCGCGGCGGCATCGGCACGCAGCTCGATCCGCACACCTGCTGGATGCTGGGCCGCAGTCTCGAGACCTTGGGCCTGCGCATGGAGCGCGCCAACGACAATGCGCGGCACGTCGCCGAATTCCTGCGCGACCATCCCAAGGTCTCGAAGGTGCACTATCTGCCGTTCCTCGACGCGGGCTCGCCCGCGCGCGCGGTGTTCGAACGCCAATCGACGGGCGCCGGCTCGACCTTCTCCTTCGACATCAAGGGCGGACAGAAGGAGGCGTTCGCGTTCCTGAACGCGCTTCAGATCTTCAAGCTCGCGGTCAGCCTGGGCGGCACGGAATCGCTCGCCAGCCACCCCGCCGCGATGACGCATTCGGGGATACTCCCGAATATCCGCGCCAAGCTCGGCATCCTCGACACGACCATCCGCCTCTCCGTCGGCATCGAGCACGCCGACGACCTGATCGCGGATCTGGTGCAGGCGTTGGCGGGCGTTTGAAGGGTTGGTCTATTCCATCCGTCTCTTCTGCATCCCTCCCGCCAGGTCGAGCTTGCTCTCGTCGATGATCGCCCCGTCCTTCATCACCATCAGGATGGACTTGGCATTGTTGATGTCGGCGAGCGGGTCGGCGGCCAGCAACACCAAATCGGCGTCCTTGCCTTCCTCGATCGAGCCCATCGTCTCCTGTCTGCCGATGAAGCGCGCGCCGTTGTAGGTCGCGGCGCGGATGATGTGCAGCGGCGGGACGCCGGCCTCCGCGAGCAGCTCGAGCTCGCGCTGCTCGCCCGCGCCGTTGGAGCCGTCGGTGCCGGTGGCGATGACGCCGCCGGCCTCGTCGATGCGGCGCAGATTGTCCTGAAGGATCGGCGTCTGAGTCTTCATCCACATGCGCCAGCTTCTTTGATAGAGCGGCTTGGAGTTCGCGAGCGCCGTCTCCTTGCCGTCGGCTATGAGCTTCTTGAGCCGCGCGCGCTCGGCCGGGTCCATGGTCGCGACATAGAGCGGCTGGTCGAGATATTCCGGATGCTCGTGCAGGCGCGTGTAATTGTCGCCGATCATCATCGTCGTCGCCATCGGGATTTGCTTGGCGGCCGCCATCCTGACGAAGGCGTCGGTCACCGGCCCCTGGATCGGCGTATGCGCCAGCGTGTCGACGCCGGAATAGATCGCCTCCAGCGCGCGGCTCTCGTTGGAGACATGCACCGTCGTGCGCACGCCGTGCAGGTTGTAGAAGCGGATGATATGCTCGAGCAGGTCGCGCGGCAGGATCGGGATCAGCGGCCGTGAGCCCCAGCCCTCGTCGTCATAGGTGATCTTCTGCACGTCGGGATGCTGGCTGTCGAATTGCGCCTGGAGCTGCGCCTCGGCTTCCGGCCAGGACGAGACGTTCACCGCGATGTCGGTGCCGTGGCTGCCGGGATAGGTGACGAGGTTCCCGGTCGCGAAGATGTGGGGGCTGAGGATCTTCCCCGCGCGCTCGTCCGCACGCAGCGGCAGGATGTTCTCCGGGATGTTGCCGACGTCGAGCACCGTCGTGACGCCGGCATAGAGATAGCTCGCCAGCGCCTGCTCGCCCGCCTTGCGGTCGACGACCCATTTGTCGCCCGTCTTGCCGCCCGGCGCCCATTCCTTGCCCTTGCCGCGCGAGAAGCCAGCGAGGTGGATGTGCACGTCGAACAGGCCGGGGATGAGGTATTTGCCCGTCGCGTCGATGCGCTGCCCCGCGAGCCCCTTCGCCAGCACGCTCGGCCCCACCAGCGTGAACTTGCCCCCGTCGATCACCACCGCCATGTCCGGCTTGGGCGCGCGCCCGGTGCCGTCGATCAGCGTGACATGGTCGATGATGGTGGGCTCGGCGCGGACTGCCGTCGCGGCGAATACGAGCGTGGCCGCCGCCAGGAATACGCATTTCATGTACCGCACGTTCTTCTCCCCCTGCTCTAGGCAGCGATCTTCTTCAGCGCTTCCCCGAAACGCGCCACTTCTTCCAGGCTGTTGTAGTGCACCAGCGAGGCGCGGATGCAGCCGCGGTCCATCGCAAGGCCCAGCCGCCCCATCAGACGCGGGGCATACATATGGCCGTCGCGGATGCCGATGCCCATGTCCGACATGCGCTCGACGACGTCGGCGGGACGGTAGCCGCCAAGGTTGAACGAGATTGTCGGCACGCGCTCGGCGGTGCGCGCCGGGTTGGCGATGCCGTAGACCGTTGCGTCGACCTCCGCGAGCGCCTCGAGCATCGCGCGCGACAGGTCCTGCTCATAGGCGCGGATCGCGTTCATCGCGGTCTCGATGGCGCCGCGCGGCGTGTTCGACGTGGTGCTCAGCTCGCGTCCCAGCGCCTCGAAATAATCCACCGCCGCGCCCATGCCCGCGACGTTCTCGTAGATGAAGGTGCCGGCCTCGATCTTGTAAGGCGGCTCGTCGGGGATGAACTCCTCGCGGAAGGTGGGAAGCGCCGTGAGCTTCTCGCGCCGCCCCCACAGGAACCCCATATGCGGCGCGAACGCCTTGTAGCCGGAGCAGACGAGATAGTCGCAATCCCACGCCTGCACGTCGGCCAGTGCGTGCGGACCGTAATGCACGCTGTCGACGAAGAGCTCCGCGCCCACCGCATGCGCCGCGCGCGCGACGGCGGCGACGTCCAGCAGCGAGCCCAGCGCGTGGCTGACCGAATTGCAGGCGACGATGCGCGTGCGCTCGTCGAGCAGCGGTACGAGGTCCTCGACGTGGAGCTTGCCGTCGTCACGCATCTTCCACCAATCGAACTCCGCGCCCATGCGCTTGAGCGCCAGCCACGTCGCGACGTTGGCGTCGTGGTCCAGGTCGGTGACGACGATGCGATTGCGCGGCGCCTCCAGGGTCTGCCCGATGGCGAGGCTGACGAGGCGGATGAACGAGGTCGCGTTCATGCCGAAGCAGATCTCGCTCGGCTCGCGCGCGTTGATCCAGGTCGCGACCTTGGCGCGCGCCGCTGCGATCACGCGGTCGACCTCGACGCTCTTGGGGTAGCGACCGCCGCGCTGCACGTTGAAGTCGAGAAGATGCATCGCCACCGTGTCGAGCACGCTCTGCGGCGCCTGCGCGCCCGCGGCGTTGTCGAAGTAGACGAACGGCGCCGCGCGCCCGAGCGCGGGGAATTTCGCGCGCAGATCGTCGATGGGGAAGTCCTTGGTCACGCTCTCTCCTCCAACTCTCCCCCTTCGAGGGAGGCCGAATGATTACGCCGCCGTGGAAAGCTGTTCTAGTGTCTTTTGATCGAATCCGGGGGACCAATGACCGACAACGCGATCCTCGAGCGCGAGAGCGGGCTGCACAAGGGACTCACGCAACGTCAGGTGGTGATGATCGGGCTCGGCGGCGCGATCGGCACCGGGCTGTTCATGGGCAGCTCCATCGCCATCGGCTATGCGGGGCCGGCGGTGCTGCTCAGCTACGCCATTGCCGGATTCATCGCGGTGGTGATGGTGTTCTCGCTGTCCGAGATGGCGGTGGTGCATCCCACCGCCGGCTCCTTCGGCACCTATGCGGAAACCTATCTCGGGCCCTGGGCGGGTTTCGTCGTGCGCTACACCTATTGGTTCGCGCAGGTGATCGCGATCGGCGGCGAGGCCGTCGCGGCCGGCATCTACATGACCTTCTGGTTCCCGACCGTTCCGGTATGGCTGTGGTCGCTCGGCTTCTCCACCATCCTCATCTTCGTGAACACCCGCGCGGTGAAGAATTTCGGCACGATCGAATACTGGTTCGCGTTCATCAAGGTCACCGCCATCGTCCTGTTCATCGTGCTCGGGCTCGCGCAGGTCTTCGGCATCGGCGCGCCGGCCGTGGGGCTGCACAATCTCACCGGCCTTCCCGGCGGCTTCCTGCCCAACGGGCTCAAGGGCATGTGGATGGGCGTGATCATGGGCGTGCTGTCGTTCTACGGCATCGAGGTGATCGCGGTGACGTCGGCCGAGGTGCCGGAGCCGCAAGTGGCGATCCCGCGCGCGCTGCGCACCATGGCGCTTCGCCTGTTCCTCTTCTACATCCTGGCGCTCGGCATCGTCGTCAGCGTGATGCCGTGGACCGCGACCGGCGCGAAAGTGGTAGCCGAGAGTCCTTTCGTGCGCGTCTTCGCCCATTCCGGCATCGCCTATGCGGCGGGGATCATGAACTTCGTGGTCATCAGCGCAGCACTTTCGAGCATGAACACGAACATCTATCTCTGCGCCCGCATGCTGTTCTCGCTCGCGCGCGGGCGATATGCGCCGGCAGCACTGGGACGCTTGAACGCGAGCGGGATGCCGGTGGCGGCGGTCCTGCTCTCGGCCGTCTTCATCCTCGCCTCCGCCCTCGTCTCGAAGTTCACGCCGTTCGCGTACAACTACCTGCAAGGCGTGGCGCTGTTCGGCGCGATCGTGGTGTGGATGATGATCCTGGTCAGCCATCTGCGCTTCCGCCGCGTGCACGACGCGCGTGCGCTCGCCGTGCGCATGCCGTTCTTCCCGGTGATGCAGATCCTGGGGCTCGTCCTGCTCGCCGCCGTGCTCGTGACCATGGGCCTCGATTCCAACTGGAACATCTCCTGGATCGTGGGCGTGCCGTGGCTGGTGCTGCTGTCGCTCGCCTATTTCGTGTGGAAATCGCGCAGATAGTGCATGACGACCCTCCACCACGTGGCGATGACGATCAGGTCGTACAAATCCGCTGCCTTTTCGAAGCTCGCGGGGTTCAACGCGCGGCACGGCAGCGGTCAGGCGCAGACAACGATGAATAAACCTACACAGTTTGCGGAACCGCGGGCCACATATCCTACTCAAGGGCGGCCATGACGAAGCAGATCAGTAATTGATCGACGGATTGTCGCCAGGGCAGATGACGCCTACGACATCGAAACCGCCTTCGACCGTGCACTGCACCGAATGCGTCTGCTTGCGCGGCAGGAACAGCACGTCGCCGGCGCCGACCGTCGTCTTGGTATTCTCCGTCCACACCACGCCCGCGCCGCCCAGGAAGATCAGCACCTCCTCATAGAGATGCTTGTGCGGCTCAGCCTTGGAGAGCGGGATGTTGCCGATGAACTGGGTGATGAGCGTCGAGCCGTGCTCTTTGGTCACGAGCATCTGGAAATAGCGCTCGGCCATCGCGTGGCGCTGCGACGGATCGATCTCGGCAAGGCGGTTGGGATGCGCAGCGTCGAAATTGTCCGGCATCGTGTCGAGGAACGCGAGCGCGTCGAGCGCGGGGCCCGTGGAGACGAAGAACTTCACCGACCGCGCGGCATGGACGCGGAACGCCTCCCCGGGCTTCACATAAGCGCCGGTGCGCGGTCCGAACGCGAAACGGCGGCCCGAGATCTCGACCTCGCCCTCGCCCTCGGTGACGAACAGGATCGTATGCCGCCCGTCGGCACCGATCACCGGCGAGGCGCCCGACGTCAGCTCGGCATAGAATTGCGACTGATAGATCGCGCCCTTGTCGGGGCCGACGATGCGGCACCAGCCGAACGTGCCTTGCCGCGTGAGCCTGGCGCGCGCGGTCGCGAAGACGTAGCAGGTGCCGTCGAGCGCCACATGCGCATCCTCGCCATGCGGCACCGCGCGCACCGCGCGGTTGGCGTCGCTGTCGGGATCGTCGTAACCGTAGGCGCCGGGAAGGTTGTTGTGTGCGCCGTCGCAGAACGGCGCGGTGCCGGTATGCTTGCAGCCGCAGAAGAGCACGTCCTCGTCCTGCTTCGCCTCGAACAACACCGGCTTGAATTCGGTGCCGGCATGACTGCCGTCGCAGAAAGGCTGGTTGGCCGAGCGCCCGCAGGCGCACCACAGATAGCGCTTTCCGGCCTTCACTTCGAAGTAATAGCCCTTGGGGCGCGCGATGATGGGCGTGGACATGGGCACGACTATGCCGCGCCGCGCGTCACTTCGCCAGAGCGTTCAGATCGCTCCAGCCGCTCCACAGGATCTCGATGCCGATGCAGAGCATGATGAAGGCGGAGAGCCGCACGACCACGTTCGTCGCGGTCTTGCCCAGCCGCGCGACCGTGCGCTCGGCGAAGCGGTAGCAAAGATAGACCGTCAGCACGATGCCGACGATGCCCACCACCGAGGCGCTGCCCGCCTGCAGCCAGTGCATGAGGCTCGCGCCGCGCGGCCGCTGGCTGCCCAAGGTGATCGCGACCGAGATCGAGCCCGGCCCCACCGTCAGCGGCATGGTGAGCGGATAGAATGCGTCGGGCACGGGCGAGGCGCTTTTGGTCTCGCCGCCGTCGCCGTCGGGCCGCTCGTCGGAATTGAGCAGCTTCCAGCCGAAGGTCGCGACCACCAGCCCGCCGCCGATGCGCACGACGCCGAGCGAGATGCCGAAGAATTCAAGCACATAGGAGCCGATCAACAGCGAGCCGAGCAGAAGGAAGAAGCTGCCGGCCGCGACGCGCGCGGCGAGCGAATGGCGCTCCTTGTCGGTGCAGAATTGCGTGAGGCCCAAGAACAGCGGCGCGCTGCCGACCGGATTGACGATCGGGAACAGCGCCGCATAGGTGAGCAGCACGGTGTCGGCGAAGACGTTCATCCGTGCGCGAACTCCCAATAGAGCTTTCGCGCGCGACGGTAGAGCGGCCCCGGCTGCAGCGCGCGCTCGTCGATGCGCTTGACGGGATGCACCTTGGCGGCATTGCCGCTGGAGAAGATCTCGTCCGCTTCCAGGAAATCGCGATACGACAAGGTTTTCTCCACCACCTCCACGCCGCTCTCGCGCAGCAGCCGCACGACGCGCTGGCGCGTGATGCCGTCCAGGAACATGCCGTTCGGCGCGGGCGTGAAGACCACGCCGTCCTTCGCCATGAATACGTTCGAGGTCGCCAGCTCCGCGACGTTGCCCAGCACGTCGAGCATGATCGCGTTGTCGAAGCCGCGCGCATGGGCTTCCACGCCGGCGCGCGCATTGTTGGGATAGAGGCAGCCCGCCTTCGCGTCGACGGGCGCGGTTTCGGCCGTGGGCTTGCGGAACGGCGAGAGCGTGATCGCCAGGCCCTCTTCCGGCGGCATCGGCAGCTCGTAGAGGCACAGGCACCAGCGTGTCGAGTCCGGATCGGGCGCGACGGGAACCACGCCGCTCTGCTCGGCCCAGTACATCGGCTTTATATAGAGCGCCTTGTCCGCGTCGAACCGCTTGAGCCCGTCCTTCACCAGGCCGAGCCACGTATCCTCGCCCACTACGGGCTTCAACCCCATCGCCGCCGCAGAGCGGTTCACGCGCGCGACATGGCGGTCGATATCGGGCGTCGCGCCCTCGAACGCGCGCGCGCCGTCGAACACTGTCGTGGCCAGCCACATCGCAGCACTTCGCGGACCGGCAAGCGGCGGATTCCCTTCCAGCCAATCGCCGTCATAGAACGTCCAGGTCTTCGACCAGGGTTTCATCACATGCTCCTACCACCTACCCTCCCCTTGAGGGAGGGTCGACAATTTGCGTAGCGAAGCGAAGCAAATTTCGGGGAGGGGTATTCCGCACCAATCCTAACCCTCCCCGAAAACGCTTCGCGTTTTCGACCCTCCCTCAAGGGGAGGGTTGGAATGCTACAGCGGCACCTCGATCAGGTTGGGTGCGCGGCTCGCATAGCCGTCACGCAAGGCACGCGCGAAATCGTCCAGGCTCTCGACGCGCCGCGCGGGCACGCCCATGCCCTTGGCGAGCGCGAGCCAGTCGAGATCGGGACGGCCGATCTCCAGCATGTCCAGAGCGCGCGGACCGGGATTTCCGCCCAGCGCGGCGATCTCGCCTTTGAGGATCTGATAAGCGCGGTTGGCGAACACCACCACCGTGATCGCAAGATTCTCGCGCGCGGCGGTCCACAGCGCCTGGAGCGTGTACATGCCGCTGCCGTCAGCCTCGAGGCAGAGCACCGGCCGCTCGGGACACGCGACCGCCGCACCGACCGCGAGCGGCATGCCGATGCCGATGGAGCCGCCCGTGTTGACCAGCCAGTCATGCCGCGACGCGCCTTTGGTCGCGGCCATCATCCCGCGGCCGGAGGTGATGGACTCGTCGACCACGATCGCGCCTTCCGGCAGCAGCGCGCCGACGGCGGATGCGAGGCCCTCGATGGTGATCGGACCCGAGGGCAGCGGCGGCCGCGCCGCTTCCTGGAGATACGGCTTGGCTGTTTTCGCGCCGAGCGCGTCCTGCAGATCGGCAAGCGCGCCGGCGCAATCTTCGCTGGATGCCGCGAGTGTATGCACCTGCGACCCTTCCGGGATCAGCACGCTGGGCTTGCCCTGCCAAGCGAAGAACGCGACCGGCACCGCGGCGCCGACCAGGATGAATTGCGAGAACTCACGCAGTTGCGCGAGCGCCTGGTCGACGACATAGGCGACACTCTCCACCGGGGCCAAGCCCGCGCCGCGCAGCACCCGCGTCACGTTGAACGGCGCGAACAGCTTTGCTCCCGTCGCCGCGGCGATGCGTCCCGCGCAGAGCAGCGCATCCTCATCCTGCGTCAGCGGCGGGCCCAGGATGATCGCCGTGCGCGCGCCGTTCTTGAGCATGGCGCGCGCCTGTTCGATTGACGCGGCGCCGGGATGCGGCGGCGCGGGGGGCTTCTCGACCGCGACGACCTTGCCGTCGTCGCCCCAGGCGGTATCGGAGGGAAGGATCAGCGTCGCGATGCCCGCGGGTGCCGCGGTCGCGGCAGCGACGGCCTCGGCACAATCCTTGCCCACATCAGCGGAGGACGTCGAGGTGCGCAGCCATTTCGAGTATTGCCGCGCCAGCATCTCGATGTCCGCGGTCAGCGGCGCGTCGTGGCGGCGGTGATAGGTCGCGTGATCGCCGACGATGTTAACCAAGGGCACACGCGCGCGGCACGCATTGTGCAGGTTGGCCAGTGCGTTCGCTAATCCTGGCCCCAGATGAAACAACGCACACGCAGGTTTCCCCGTCATCCGCGCATAGCCGTCGGCAGCGCCGGATGCCACGCCCTCGAACAGAACCGGCACGCCGCGCATCTCGCGCACGCGATCCAGCGTCTGGACGAAGTGAATCTCGGACGTTCCGGGATTCATGAAGCAAACCTCGACACCCGCGCCCACCAGCGTGCGCACCAGGCTCTCCGCTCCGTTCATTTCGACACGTCCCTTTTTGAACCATCGCGAATCGGGTGACCCATCATGCGCGACGAAACCCTCTCGATCCATGCCGGATACGACACCGATCCCACGACGCATTCGGTCGCCGTGCCCATTTACCAGACGGTCGCATACGAGTTCGACAGCGCCGATCACGCGGCCGGCCTGTTCAACCTTGAGGTCCAGGGCAACATCTATTCGCGCCTGAGCAACCCCACGACCCAGGTGCTGGAGCGCCGGGTCGCGGCACTTGAAGGCGGCGTCGATGCCCTGTGCGTCGGCTCCGGCATGGCCGCGGTCCACTACGCCGTCGTCAACATCGCCGAGGCCGGATCGAACATCGTCACCCTGCCGACGCTGTACGGGGCGACCTACACCCTGTTCAACTCCTTCCTGCGCAAGCAGGGCATCGATTTCCGCTTCGCCGCCAGCGACGCGCCGTGCGACGTCGAGAAGCTGATCGACGGGAATACCCGCGCCGTCTATTGCGAGAGCATCGGCAACCCGGCCGGCAACGTCGCCGACATCGAGGCCTTGGCCCAGGTCGCGCACCGCCACGGCGTCCCGCTGATCGTCGACAACACCATCGCCACGCCCATGCTGCTCAAGCCGATCACCTACGGCGCCGACATCATCGTGCACTCGCTGACCAAGTTCTTCGGCGGCCACGGCACGACCATGGGCGGTGCCATCGTCGACAGCGGCCGCTTCGATTGGAACGCCAACGCCGAACGCTTCCCGATGCTGACCGAGCCCGAGGACGCCTATCACGGCGTCGTCTACACCGAGCATTACGGCAAGAGCGCCTATCTCGCCCGCTGCCGCACGGTCTGCCAGCGCAACACCGGCTCGGTGCTCGCGCCGATGAGCTCGTTCATGCTGCTGCAGGGAATCGAGACGCTGCCGCTGCGCATGGAGCGCCACATCAAGAACACCACGCGGGTCGCGGCCTATCTCTGGTCCCATCCGCGCGTCGAATGGTGCAGCTATACCGGCCATGTGAACGATCCCAACCACGCGCTGTCGAAGAAATATCTCGGCGGCCGCGGGCCCGCCTTCCTCACCTTCGGCGTCAAGGGCGGCTTCGAGGCCGGCAGGCGCTTCCACGACGCGCTCAAGCTCTTCAAGCGGCTGGTCAATATCGGCGACTGCAAATCGCTCGCCTGCCATCCCGCTTCGACGACGCATCGCCAATTGACCGACGCGCAGCTCGAGCAGGCCGGCGTGAAGCCGGAGATGATCCGGCTGTGCATCGGCATCGAGCATGTCGACGACATCATCGCCGACCTGACGCAGGCGCTTGAGGCATCGGCGGGCGAGGTCATCGAGATGGCACCCAAGCGCGCCGTCGGCTGGTCCTGATGCCCGCGATCCTGGAACGCGCGCGCGCCGGACGGCGCCTCGAAGGCCTCAAGCTCGGCATCGTCAACAACATGCCGGACGCGGCCCTGCTCTCGACCGCACGCCAGTTCCTCAACGTGATCGACACGGCGGCGCCGGAGCTGCGCGTCTTCGTCTCGCTTTATTCGCTGGGCGGCGTGCAGCGCAGCGATACGGGGCGGCGTCATCTGGCGGAGAATTCGTACCAGGATTTTGCGCAGCTTATGGCCGCGGGCCTCGACGCGGTGATCGTCACCGGCACCGAGCCGAAACACGCGCACCTGAAAGACGAGCCGTTCTGGAACTCGCTCGCGAACCTGCTCGACTGGCTCGACCGCGACGGACCGCCTGCCGCGTTCTCGTGCCTCGCAAGCCATGCCGCGGTGCTGCACTATGACGGCATCGAGCGCCGTCCGCTGAAGGACAAATGCTTCGGCCTGTTCGAGCATTCGACCTGCGGTCATGACGATCTGACCGTGGCCCTGCCCGCCAGCTTCCGCGTCGCGCATTCGCGTTGGAACGAGGTGCCGGCGGAGGCGCTGGGCGAATGCGGCTACCGCATCCTCACCGAATCCCACGACGCGGGCGTGGAGCTGTTCGTCAAGCAGCGCCGCAACCGCATGCTCTTCTTCCAGGGCCATCCCGAATACGACGCGCAGACGCTCGGCCGCGAATATGTCCGCGACGTGCGGCGCTATCTGTCCGGCGAGCGCGAGACTTATCCGAACACTCCGCGCCTCTATTTCAACGCGACGGAAAAGGAATTGCTCGACCGCTTCCGCGCCCGCGCGACGGGTGAGCGCCACGCTTCGCTGATGGACCAGTTCCCCGTCCTCGCCAACCGAATCGCGCCGGGCCGCACGGTCGCGGGCACCGTCTTCGGCGCCTGGCTGCGCGAGATCGCCGCCGCAAAGCACGACGTCACGCCCGCGCTCGCAGGAGTCGGCTATGGCGCATGAAGCGGCCCTCGAAGCGATCTGGTGCCGCGCGTTGCGGCTTCCGTCGGTCGCGCACGATGCCGATTTCTTCGACCTCGGCGGCGACTCGCTGATGGCCGTCGGCCTGTTCCTGGAGATCGAAAGCGCGCTCGGCGTGAAGCTCCCCATCACCGCGATCTACGACGCGCCGACCATCGCAGCGCAGGTCGAACTGATCGCAGCCGAGGCCGCGCCGGGCTATCGGCATCTGGTCCTGCTCAAAGAGGGCGACGAGACCCAGCCGCTCTTCATCGTCCACGGCGTCGGCGGAACGGTGATGGAGCTTGCGGGCCTCGGCCGCGCGCTCGACACGCACCGCGCCGTCTATGCGATCCAGGCGCGTGGACTCGACGGCGCCGAACCGCCGCTCGAATCCATCCCCGGCATGGCCGCGCTCTATGTCGACGTGATCCGCGGCAAGCAGCCGCAAGGGCCGTATCTCATCGCCGGCTATTCCTTCGGCGGATTGGTGGCGTTGGAGATGGCGCGTCTGCTCGGGCCCGAGAACGTCGCCGAGCTTTTGATGATCGATGCCTTCGCCCATCCGCATACCTGGCCACGCAAAACGCGCCTGACGGTGCGCGCGCGCAAGCTGGCGCGGCGCGTGCGGCACATGACCCCGCGCGCGTTCGCCTCGGCGCTGAGCAGGAAATTCTTCGGGCCCAAGACCGACCGCGCGACGCATGTGAACAACTGGCTTGGCGAGGTGAACCCGAACCTGCCGCTGCCGCTCAAGCGCGCACGCATCGCGGGCGACACGGCGCTCATCGCCTACACGCCGCTTCCTTATGCCGGCCGCGCGACCTTCATCCGCGCGGGCAAGACCGGCGCCGTCTTCCCGCCGAGCGCACGCGACGTCTGGCGACGGCTGATCGGGGATATCGACATCCAGACGACCAAAGGCGACCACGGCTCGATCCTTAAGGAGCAGGTGGGGGAGCTGGCGAAGCGGGTGTCCTCTCTCCTCGCCCAACGCTCACTGTCATCCCCGGCGAGCGTCGCGCGCATTGCGCGCGGCGCGAGGGAAGGGGACCCAGGTGGATCGTTTGGCACATTGCGCGGGTTTAGTGCTCGAATCTTCCGACCTTTTCTCTCACCAACACCTGGGTCCCCTTCCCTCGCATCGACGCCTGCGGCGCCGATGCTCGCCGGGGATGACAGGAGAGCAAGATGATGACTACCCCCACCCTCGTCTCCGAGATAGTTCCTTATTGGGCGGCGCAGGCGCCCCAGCGCATCGCGCTGCATGAGACGGCGCGGAGCTGGACTTACTCAGAGCTGAACGCAGCGATCAAAGATGCCGTCGCGCGGCTCGAAGAGCACCGCGTGCGGCCGGGCGACCGCGTGATGCTTGTCTGCGAGAACGGCGCCGGCGCGGTGGCGCTCTATTTCGCCTGCGCCGTGATCGGCGCCTGGCCCATCGTCGTGAACGCGCGGCTCACACCGCGCGAGATCGAGGACATCCGCGCCCACAGCGCCGCGCGGCTCGTCATCCACACGCGCAACATGGCGTTCTCGCAGATCAATGAAGATTGCGCGCCGGAGGACGATCGCGACGTCGCAGCCCTCATCTACACGACCGGCACGACCGGCAAGCCCAAGGGCGTGATGCTGAGCCATGCGAACCTGATGTTCGTGGCGCGGGCGTCGGGCGAGGCGCGCGCGCTCACCCCCGAAGACCGGGTCTTCGCCGTGCTGCCGGTGTCGCATATCCTGGGGCTGACGGGCGTGCTTCTCGGCTCGCTTCTCGCGGGCGCGTCGGTGCATCTGATCGCGCGCTTCGATCCCGCGGCCGCGATGCGTGCGCTCGAAAACGACGGTTTGAGCGTGATGATCGGCACGCCGTCGATGTACGCGATGCTCGCCGAATATGCCGGCCGCAAGAGTAGGGCCAAGATCGCGGCGCCGCGCCTGCGCCTCATCTCCTGCGCCGGGGCGCCGCTCGACATGGCGACGAAGCAGGCGGCCCAGGCCGCGTTCGGCCTGCCGCTGCACAACGGCTACGGCATCACCGAATGCGCGCCGACGATCACCTTGACGCCGCTGGACGCGCCGCGCGGCGATTGCAGCATCGGCAGACTTCTTCCCGATGTCGAGGCGAAGCTGGTCAACGACGAGCTCTACGTGCGCAGCCCCGGCGTGATGAAGGGCTACTACCGCGCGCCTGAAGAGACCGCCGCCGCGATCGACGGCGAAGGCTGGTTCAAGACCGGCGACCTCGCGCGCCAGGAGGACGGAAGCTGGTTCATCGTCGGCCGCGCCAAGGAGATGATCATCCGCTTCGGCTTCAACGTCTATCCGGCCGAGATCGAGGGCGTGCTCAACGCCCACCCCGCGGTCGCGCGCTCGGCGGTGATCGGCCTCGCCAGGGACGGGACCGAAGACATCCTTGCCTTCGTCCATGCAGCGCCCGGCGCGTCGCCGACGGAAGCCGAGCTGGCGGATTTCGCCGCCACTCAACTTGCCCCCTACAAGCGTCCGACCCGCATCCGCCTCCTGGCCGAGATGCCGATGAGCCCGGCCGGGAAGATCCTCAAGCACGAGCTGCTCAAATTGGCGTCGTAAACCGCCCCCCCGCGGGCGGGAACTTCGGGAACTTTTCCGCGAATAGCGCGTTGTTCCCGCGGGTTCCGTTGAAGGCCGTGCATTGCCGCGGGGCGTCACTTTGGATATTCCGCGCATCTTTGCATTGAGCCACAAGACGGTCGCGCCCGCGCCGCCGATCCGTGCCGAGCTGTTCAGCATCGAGCGACTCGAGCAGCATGCGGCCAGCCTTGCCGCCGCGCAACATGTGGTGGAAGGGCACGGACGCGGCCGGCCCATCGCGCCGCGCCTCATCGAGAATGCGCGCGTGCTGCGCGCCGCCTATCGCGACATCGTCCGCGCGACGAAGGCGTCGCAGCCGATCTCGCCCGCCGCGGAATGGCTGCTCGACAATTTCCATGTCGTCGACGAGCAGATCCGCGAGATCAGGGACGATCTGCCGCCGGGCTTCTACCGCCTGCTGCCCAAGCTCGCCGAAGGACCGCTGAAAGGCTATCCGCGCGTCTACGGCATCGCCTGGGCGGTGGTCGCCCATTCCGACAGCGCCATCGACGTGGAGAAGCTCACCCGCTTCGTCGAGGCGTACCAGCGCGTCCAGAAGCTCACCATCGGCGAATTGTGGGCGATCGCCATCACCTTGCGCATCACCCTGGTCGAGAACCTGCGGCGCCTGGCCGAGAGCATCGTCGCGCGGCTGAACGCGGGCCAGCTCGCGGACGGGCTCGCGGAACGCATCCTGAGCGCGGACCGCGCGGCGACGGGCGCGATCCTGCGCGACCTGGACGCGGCACCGTGGTCGACCTCGTTCGCGGTCCAGCTCTCCCAGCGCCTGCGCGACCGCGATCCGGGCACGACGCCCGCGCTGCACTGGCTGAACGACAAGCTCGCCGCGTCCGGCACCAGCATCGACCAGATCCTGCGCGACGAGGTCCAGCGCCAGAGCTCCACCAACGTGACCGTGCGCAACGTGATCACGTCCATGCGGCTCATCTCCTCGGTCAACTGGGCCGAGTTCTTCGAGACGGTGAGCCCCGTCGACGCCGTGCTGCGCAAGGACAGCGACTTCGCGCAGATGGATTTCGCCACGCGCGATCTCTACCGCCGCGCCATCGAGGAGATCGCGCGCGGAGGCGGCCGCGACGAGAGCGAGGTCGCCGCCCGCGCGCTCGCCGAGGCCAAGCGCGCCGCGCAGCGTACGCCGAAGAGTCCCCTCTCCGCGCGCGAGAGCGAGCCCGGCTACTATCTGATCGGCCACGGGCGCGAGACGCTCGAGAACGCGCTCGGCAGCCGTCCGCGGCTCAGCGCGCGCATCTTCCGCCTGCAGTACCGCATGGGCGTCATGGGCTATATCGGCATGATCGCCATCGCCACCATCGTCGTGCTCGGCGTGTCGCTGCTTGCGGTCTCGGGCGTGGGCGCGGGCGCGAAGATCCTCATCGCGCTCGCTTTCGTGGGCCTTGTCCCGGCGAGCGACGTCGGCGTCGCGATCGTCAACCGCATCATCACCGAGCAGGTGAGCGCCATGCGCCTGCCGGCGATGGACCTGCGCGACGGCGTGCCGAGGGAACTCAGCGCGATCATCGTCGTCCCCACGCTGCTCATCGACATCTCCGGCATCCGCGAGCAGATCGAGCGCCTGGAGGTGCACCATCTCTCCAATCCGGAGGCGAATTTCACCTTCGCCCTGCTCTCCGACTGGTGCGACAGCGCGACGGAACATGATGAGGACGACGCCGAGCTTCTCGAGGAAGCCGTGCACGGCATCGCGCGGCTCAACGAGCGATATCCCGGCGCCGGCAACACGCCGCGCTTCTATCTTCTGCACCGCAAGCGCATGTGGAACGCCGGCGAGCGCAAATGGATTGGCTGGGAACGCAAGCGCGGCAAGCTGCACGAGATGAACCGCCTTCTGCGCGGCGCCGCCGACACGAGCTTCGTCACCATCGACGGCCAGCCGCCGCTGCCCGAAGGCATCCGCTACGTCATCACGCTCGACGCCGACACGCGCATGCCGATCGGCACGGGGCGGCGGCTCGTCGGCAAGATGGCGCATCCGCTCAACCGCCCGATCTTCGATCCCGTAAGCCGCCTCGTCACCCACGGCCACGCCATCCTGCAGCCCCGCGTGACGCCGTCGCTTCCCTTGGGCAGCGAAGGCTCGCTCTATCAGCGCGTGTTCTCCGGCCCCAACGGCCTCGACCCTTACGTCTTCGCGGTGAGCGACGTCTATCAGGACCTGTTCGAGCAAGGCTCCTTCGTCGGCAAGGGCATCTACGACGTCGACGCCTTCGAAGCGGCGCTGCACGGACAGATCGCCGAGAACACGGTGCTGAGCCATGACCTGCTCGAGGGCATCCTGGCGCGCGCGGGGCTCGCCACCGACATCGAGGTCGTCGAGGAATTCCCCTCGCGCTACGACGTGGCGGCGGCGCGCCAGCACCGCTGGACGCGCGGCGACTGGCAGCTGCTGCCGTGGATCCTGGGTCTCGGCAAGGCCGCGCATGAGGGCGTGAGCCGCACCAGGCTGCCGCTGATGGGCCGCTGGAAGCTGCTCGACAACCTGCGCCGCTCGCTCTCCGCGCCGTCGGCGCTGCTCGCGCTCCTCCTCGGCTGGTTCATGCCGCGCCGCGCCGCCGAGATCTGGACGCTGTCGATCCTTCTCACCATCGCGCTGCCGACGCTGCTTCCGGCCTTCGCGGGGCTATTGCCGGCCAAGCCCGACATCTCGCTGCGCAATCATTTCCGCGTGCTGGCGCACGATTTCGAGCTGGCCGCGATGCAGAGCGCGTTCTTCTTCACCTTCCTCGCGCATCAGGCCTGGCTGATGGTCGACGCGGTGTTCCGCACGCTGTTCCGCCTCGTCGCCGGCAGGCGCATGCTCGAATGGACGACGGCCGCGCAGACACGCAACGCCTCGACCTTCGACCGCCGCTCGCTCATCACCCAGATCGTGGCGAGCGCCGTCTTCACCATCGCGGTCGGCGTTCTGCTCGCCTTCGTGCGCCCGCATATCTGGCCAGTGTCGACGCCGCTGCTGGCGCTGTGGACGCTCTCGCCCTTCGTGGCGCGGCTGGCGAGCCTGCCGCCGGGCAAGGACCGCCTGCTCACGGTCGGCGCCGCCGACGCGCGCAGCCTGCGCCTGATCGCACGCCGCACCTGGAGATTCTTCGAGCGTTTCGTCCGGGCGGAAGACAATTTCCTTCCGCCCGACAATTTCCAGGAGAGCCCGGCGGACATCGTGGCCCGGCGCACCTCGCCCACCAATATCGGGCTCTATCTTCTGTCCTGCGTCGCGGCGCGCGATTTCGGCTGGAGCGGCACGCTCAAGACCGTCGAGCGGCTGGAGGCGACATTCGCCACGCTGGACAAGCTCGAGCGCTTCCGCGGCCATTTCTTCAACTGGTACGGCACCGAGGACCTTCGCGCGCTGGAGCCGAAATACATTTCCTCGGTCGACAGCGGCAATCTCGCGGGGCATCTGATCGCGCTCGCCAACGCCTGCGCCGAGATGATGGCGGCGCCGATCCAGTGCTTGCGCTGGCGCGAAGGCATCGCCGACGATCTCGGGCTGCTGCGCGAGGCGGCGCAGGCGAGCGAGCTTGCGCCCGCCATCGAAGCCCTTGCCGCGCTGCTTCCGGCGGCGCCGTTTCCCGAGCTCGCACAGGCGGCGGAAACGCTCGTGAACCAGGCGCAAGCGATCAACGGCGAGCTTCTCTTCCGCGCCGAGGCACTCAAGGATGACATCGCCTCGCACCAGCGCGACGCGGAATACCTGCGCGAGCCCGGCACCATCGCGGCACTCGCGCAGGCGGTGCCCGCGGCACGGCTCCTCTGCCACCGCCTCAAGACGCTTGAAGACGACGCCAGGAGCATGGCGCTCGCGATGGAGTTCGGCTTCCTCTTCGACGAGGACAAGCAGATGCTCTCCATCGGCTATCGCGGCAGCGACGGCACGCTGGATGCGAGCTTCTACGACCTGCTCGCCTCCGAGGCGCGGCTCGCCAGCTTCGTCGCCATCGCCAAGGGCGACCTGCCCGCCAAGCACTGGTTCCGGCTCGGCCGCGCGCTGACCCCCATCGACGGCAGCGCAGGACTGATCTCGTGGTCGGGCTCGATGTTCGAGTACCTGATGCCGTCGCTCGTCATGCGCGCGCCGGCGGGCAGCCTGCTCGCCCAGACCAACCGCCTCGTCGTGCGCCGTCAGGAGGAATACGGCCGCGAGCTGAACGTGCCCTGGGGCGTGTCGGAATCCGCCTTCAACGCGCGCAACATCGAGCAGACCTATCAATATTCGAGCTTCGGCGTGCCCGATCTCGGCTACAAGCGCGGGCTGTCGGAGAACGTCGTCATCGCGCCCTACGCGACGGGCCTGGCGGCGATGGTCGATCCGATGAGCGCCGCGCGCAATTTCGAGCGCATGGCGCGGATGGGGGCGCGCGGGTTCTACGGCTGGTACGAGGCACTGGACTTCACGCGCTCGCGCGTTCCCGAAGGCGCGCGCTACGAGATCGTGCGCTGCTACATGGCGCACCATCAGGCGATGACGGTGCTCTCCATCGCCAACGCGCTCAACGACGGCGCGATGCGCGCGCGCTTCCACGCCGAGCCCATCGTGCAGGCGGCCGAGCTTCTGCTGCAGGAACGCATGCCGCGCGACGTGGCGCTGGCCCATCCGCCGCCCGAGCAGCTGGCGACGACGCCCGAGGCCCTGCTCATCCCCGAGGCGCAGCGCCGCTACACCAGCGCCCATTCGCGCGTGCCGCGCACCCAGCTCATGTCCAACGGCCGCTACAGCGCGATGCTGACCGCGGGCGGATCGAGCTACAGCCGCTGGCGCGACATAGCGATCACGCGCTGGCGCGAGGACGTGACGCGCGACGATTGGGGCACCTACATTTTCCTGCGCGACGCCAAGAGCGGCGAGACCTGGTCGGCCGGCTACCAGCCGGCGGGCACGGAACCGGATTCCTACGAGGTCACGTTCAGCGAGGACCGCAGCGAGATCGTGCGCCGCGACGGCACGATGACGACGACGCTGGAGATGATCATCTCCGCGGAAGACGACGCGGAGGTCCGCCGCGTCTCGCTCACCAATCGCGGCCTGCGCGAACGCGAGATCGAGATCACCTCCTATGCGGAGCTCGCGCTCGCCCGCCAGGCCGACGACGTGGCGCATCCCGCTTTCGCCAAGCTGTTCGTCGAAACCCAGTTCGACACCGGCCTCGGCGCGATCTTGGGGACCCGCCGGCGCCGTTCCGCGTCCGATCCGCAGGTCTGGGCGGCGCATCTTTCCGTCGTCGAGGGCGAAGGCGTCGGCGACGTGCAGTTCGAGACCGACCGCGCCCGCTTCCTCGGCCGCGGCCAGACGATCCGCAGCCCGTCGGCGATCGTCGACGGCTGGCCGCTCTCGAACACCTCCGGCCCCGTGCTCGACCCGATCTTCAGCCTGCGCCGGCGCGTGCGCATCCCGCGCGGCGCCACGGTGCGCATCTCGTTCTGGACGATGGCGGCGGAGACCCGCGAGGCGGTGCTCGACCTCGCCGACAAGCACCGCGACGCGCAAGCTTTCGAGCGCGCGGCGACGCTCGCCTGGACGCAGGCGCAGATCCAGCTGCGCCATCTGGGCATCGGCGCCGACGACGCGCATCTCTATCAACGCCTCGCCAATCACGTCCTCTATACCGATCCCGTCCTGCGCCCGCCGCCGGACGTGCTGCGCCGCGGCGCGCGCAAGGTCTCGACCTTGTGGGCGAACGGCATCTCCGGCGACCGGCCCATCGTGCTGGTGCGCATCGAGGACGAGAACGACCTGGCGCTGGTGCGCCAGCTCCTGCGCGCGCACGACTATTGGAAGATGAAGCAGCTCGCGGCCGATCTGGTGATCCTGAACGAGCGCGCGACGTCCTACGCGCAGGACCTGCAGCAATCCCTCGACGCCATGGTGCGCGCCAACCAGGCGACACCCAGGCTTGCGGGCGACGAGGTGAACGGCCAGGTCTACCTGCTGCGTGCCGACACCATCCCGGCGGAGACCCGCGCGCTGCTGCTCTCGGCGGCGCGCGCCGTGCTCACGGGCGGCGCGGGAACGCTCGCCGAGCAGGTCAACCGCGCGCGCGACAAGACGCCCGGCACCGCGCCGCCGCGCCGTGCGTTCGCGCCGGCGATCCCCGACGTGCCGCCGCCCCGGCCGCAGATGGAGTTCTTCAACGGGCTCGGCGGCTTCGCGCTCCAGGGGCGCGAATACGTCACCATCCTCGAAGGCGGCCAGCGCACGCCGGCGCCGTGGGTCAACGTCGTCGCCAACGCGGATTTCGGGTTCACCGTGTCGACCGACGGCAGCGGCTTCACCTGGGCCAAGAACGCGCAGCAATACCAGCTCACGCCGTGGTCGAACGACGCGACGTCCGACCCGCCGGGCGAGGCGATCTATATCCGCGACGAGGACAGCGGCGAGGTGTGGAACCCGACGCCGCTTCCCATCCGCGAGAAGACGGGCAGCTATGTCGCGCGCCACGGCCAGGGCTACAGCCGCTTCGAGTACACGGCCCACGGCATCGCGCTCGAGCTGACTCTGTTCGTGCCGAAAGACGATCCGGTCAAGATCGCGCGGCTCAAGATCGTCAACCGCTCCGGGCGCGCGCGGCGGCTGTCGGTCACGACCTACGCCGAATGGGTGCTCGGCCCGAACCGCGGCGCGACCACGCTGTTCATCTCGACGGAGATCAATCCTGCGACCGGGGCGATCTTCGCGCAGAACCCGTGGAACGATCAGTTCGGCTCGCGCATAGCCTTCGCCGATCTGCGCGGCAAGCAGCTCGCCTGGACCGGCGACCGCACCGAGTTCATCGGCCGCGACGGCACGCTGGAGCGTCCCTTGGCGCTCGCGCTCGGCCAGCCGCTCTCCAACCGCATCGGCGCGGGCTACGATCCCTGCGGCGCGCTGCAGGCGCCGGTGAGATTGGGTGCCGCGGGCAGCGAGGAATTCGTCTTCCTCCTCGGCAGCGCCGCGGGCAAGGGCGAGGCCGAGGCGCTGGTCCTCAAATACCGCAAGGCCGATCTCGATCAGGTCTTCACGGACGTGACGCAGCAATGGGAGGACACGCTCGCCACCGTTCAGGTGAAGACGCCCGACCGCGCGCTCGACATCCTGGTGAACCGCTGGCTGCCCTATCAGACGCTTTCCTGCCGCATCTGGGGCCGCACCGGCTTCTACCAGGCGAGCGGCGCCTACGGCTTCCGCGACCAGATCCAGGACACGATGGCGATGTGCCTGCTGCGGCCCGATCTGCTGCGCGCGCATCTTCTGCGCGCCGCCGGACGCCAGTTCCCCGAAGGCGACGTGCAGCATTGGTGGCTGCCGGAATCCGGACGCGGCATCCGCACGCGCATCTCCGACGACCGCGCGTGGCTCGCCTATGCGACGGCGCATTATGTCGGCGTCACCGGCGATGCGGGCGTGCTGGACGAGATGGTGCCTTACATCGAAGGCCCGATCCTGCATGACGGCGAGCACGACGCGTTCTTCGAGCCCGCGACGTCGCAAATCCAGGCGAGCCTGTTCGACCATTGCGCGCTGGCGCTCGACAAATCGCTCGCGCTGGGCAGCCATGGCCTGCCGCTGATGGGCACGGGCGACTGGAACGACGGCATGGACCGGGTCGGCGAAGGCGGCAAGGGCGAGAGCGTGTGGCTCGGCTGGTTCCTCTATCATGGGCTGATGGGCTTTTCGCCCATCGCCGAGAAGCGCGGCGCGAACGAGCACGCCGCCGAATGGCGCGAGGCGGCCATGAAGCTCAAATCCGCGCTCGAAGGCCAGGCGTGGGACGGCGACTGGTACCGCAGGGCCTATTTCGACGACGGCCACCCGCTCGGCTCCGTCACCAACAGCGAATGCCGCATCGATTCCATCGCCCAGTCCTGGGCCGTGATCAGCCGCGGCGCCGAGCCGGCGCGGGCCGCGCGCGCGATGGAGGCGGTCGACAAATATCTCGTGCGCCGCGACGAGAAGCTGGTGATGCTGTTCTCGCCGCCTTTCGAGAAGCCGAGCCACGATCCCGGCTACATCAAGGGCTATCCGCAGGGCATCCGCGAGAACGGCGGGCAGTACACCCACGCCGCGGTGTGGACGGCTATTGCTTTTGCGATGCTGGGCGACGGCGACAAGGCGGGCGAGCTGCTGTCGATGCTCAATCCCATCCATCATTCCTCCGACCAGGCCGGCATGCACCGCTACCGCGTCGAGCCCTACGTGATCTGCGCCGACGTCTATTCCATGCCGCCGCATGTCGGACGCGGCGGCTGGACCTGGTACACGGGCTCGGCCGGATGGATGTATCGCGCTTGCGTCGAATGGCTGCTGGGCTTGCGCGTGCAGGGAAGCAACCTGGCGATCTCGCCTTGCATCCCGCATTCCTGGCCGGGCTTCGAGATCACGTTCCGGTATCGCTCCTCGACCTACCAGATCTCGGTCGACAATCCGCTGGGTGTCAGCCGCGGCATCCTCGCCGCCAAGCTCGACGGCAAGATGCTGGGCGCCGACCAGCGCTCGTTCATTCCTTTGCTCGATGACGGGAAAGTGCACCAGCTGTCGGTGGTGCTGGGATCGATCTGACGCCCGTCGCGAAAAACACAAAGCCCGCGCGGGGGACGCAACCGGGCGGGCTTTCGTTTTCCCGAAGCTCCAGCGAGCAGCCGTTGGCCCAGTCAAGGGCGCGCGAACAGACACTTTCATCTTCGTCCGCGGGATCATGGAACGAACGTTCCGCGGGCGCGCCTGGACCGACGCCCTTCCCTGTCTGACGTGCCCAGGCCTGATCAGGTCACCGGCATGCGCTGCTCCACAACTTTTCAAAAATAAAAATGGTGACCACAACCAAGAGTTCAAGGGGTGCGGTGTAAATTATTTTCCGTGTACGGAATATATGTTCAGAACAAACAAGCTGTCATGGCCCGCGAATGCGGGCCACCCAGGTGATACAGCGGCGCTTTCTAAAATTTTGCACGCGGAGGCGCGGAGTGCGCGGAGAAGAAAGAACCTCCGCGTACTCCGCGCCTCCGCGTGAACCATTTCAAGGAGCGTGCAGAACCCAACTGGGTGGCCCGCAATCGCGGGCCATGACAATGGGGGTTTACGTTCCGCAGAACGTGCGCTGCACGATCTCACCCGGCCCGGGCGGCTCCGCATATTTTGCGAATTCCGGCTGATCGTCGTAGGGCCTCGACAAAACCTGCACCAGCTCCTCGAACGGCGAGAAGTCGCCGGCCTGCGCGGCGGCGAGCGCGAACTCGACGCGGTGGTTGCGCGGGATGAAGGCGGGATTGGCCAGCCGCATCGTCTCGCGGTCGGCGTCTTTCAAGCGCGCCTGCCAGCGCGTGCGCCAGGCGTCGAACGTGTCCGGCAACGCATCTTCATAAAGACGGCGGAAGGTCAGCGTGAAATCCGCCTCGTTCGCCGCCATCGCGTCGAGAAGCTCCTGCACCATCGTCATGTCGTCCGGCTGCTCATCCTTCAGGCCCAGCTTGGCGCGGAAGCCGGCGCTGAGCGCGTCCTGATACAGCGACGGGAACGCGTCGATGGCGGCCTGCGCCTGCGCCTCGCCGATCAGCGGCAGCAGCGTCTCGGCCAGCCTGACCAGGTTCCAATGCGCGATGCGCGGCTGGTTGATGTAGGCATAGCGGCCCATCTCGTCGATGGAGCTGAACTTCTTCTCCGGATGATAGGTGTCCATGAAGGCGCAGGGGCCGTAGTCGATGGTCTCGCCCGCGACCGACATGTTGTCCGTGTTCATCACGCCATGGATGAAGCCGACGCACATCCACTTGGCGATCAGCCGCGCCTGCGCCGCGATCACACGGTCGAGCATCTCGCGCGGACCCGCGGCATCCGGATAGTGCCGCGCGATCACATAGTCGGCGAGAAGCCGCAGGCCCTCCTCGTCGCCGCGCGCGGCGAAATACTGGAACGTGCCGACGCGGATGTGGCTCGACGCGACGCGCGTCAGCACCGCGCCCGGCAACGGCTCCTCGCGCCACACCGTCTCGCCGGTCGCGACCGCGGCGAGCGCGCGCGTCGTGGGGATGCCCAGCGCCGCCATCGCCTCGGCCACGATGTATTCGCGCAGGACAGGTCCCAGCGCCGCGCGCCCGTCGCCGCGCCGCGAGAACGGCGTCGGGCCGGAGCCTTTCAGCTGGATGTCGCGCAGCACGCCCTTGGTGTCGACGACCTCGCCCAACAGGATCGCGCGGCCGTCGCCGAGCTGCGGCACGAAGCCGCCGAACTGATGCCCGGCATAGGCCATCGCCAGCGGCTCGCTGCCTTCCGCGAGGCGGTTGCCCGCCAGCACCTCGACGTCGAGCATCGCGATGCCGAGCTCGCGCGCCAGCCCCTCGTTCCATTTGATCAAGCGGGGGGCGGCGACCGGCGTCGGCGGCAGCTTGGCGTAAAACCGCTCCGGCAGGCGCGCATAGGAATTCGAGAAGGGCATGCTTCTTATATAGGAGCCGGAGCGCGGCAATGCTATTGGCCTCCCGCCATGGCCCCGCTCCTGACCTTACGCGACGTTCACCTGACCTACGGCACCACCGCGCTGCTCGACGGCGCTGAGATGTCGATCGAGGCGGGCGAGCGGCTCTGCCTCGTCGGCCGCAACGGCTCGGGCAAGTCGACCCTGCTCAAGATCGCGGCCGGCCTCGTCGAGCCCGATTCCGGCGAGCGCTTCTTCCAGCCGGGCGCCACGATCCGCTACCTCGCGCAGGAGCCGGATTTCTCCGACTTCGCGACGCTGGGCGATTTCGTGCGTGCGGGTCTCGCGCCCGGCGACGATGCGCAGCGCGCGGAGGACCTGCTGCGCGAGGCGGGGCTCACGGGCGCGGAGCAGCCGGACGAAGTCTCCGGCGGGGAGGCGCGGCGCGCGGCGCTGGTGCGCGTGCTGGCGCCGGCGCCGGACGTGCTGCTGCTCGACGAGCCAACGAACCATCTCGACCTTCCCGGCATCGAATGGCTGGAGAGCGAGCTGGCCTCGATGCGCTCGGCGCTGGTGCTCATCAGCCACGACCGGCGGTTCCTCTCGCGGCTGACGCGCGCGACGCTGTGGCTCGACCGCGGGCGCACGCGCGAGCTCGACCAGGGCTTCGCGCGTTTCGAGGAATGGCGCGACGCGACGATCGAGCAGGAAGAGATCGACCGCCACAAGCTCGACCGCCGCATCGCTGCCGAGCTCGATTGGGTGCGCTACGGCGTCAGCGCGCGGCGCAAGCGCAACCAGGGGCGGCTGGCGGGATTGATGGCGCTGCGCCGCGAACGTAGCGAGCAGCGCCGCGTCGCCGGCGACGCCAGGCTCGAAGCGGCGGACGCCGAGAACTCCGGCACCCTCGTCGTCAAGGCGTTCCGCGCCGGGAAGTCCTATGGCGACAGGACGATCGTGAAGGACTTCTCTTATAGGCTGCTCAAGGGCAACCGCGTCGGCGTGATCGGCGCCAACGGCTCGGGCAAGACGACATTGGTCAACCTGCTCACCGGCGTGATCGAGCCGGATGCAGGATCGGTGCGCCTGGGCACCAACGTGCAGATGGCGCGCCTGGACCAGGACCGCGGCAAGCTTCTCGACGACACGACGCTCGCCGAAGTGCTGACCGAGGGCCATGGCGACTCGGTCATCGTCGACGGCAAGCCCCGCCACGTCATTAGCTACATGAAAGACTTCCTCTTCGCGGCCGAGCAGGCGCGCCAGCCGGTCAGCGTCCTGTCGGGCGGCGAGCGCGCGCGGCTCCTGCTCGCCAAGGCGCTTGCCTCGCCCTCGAACCTGCTCGTGCTCGACGAGCCGACCAACGATCTCGATCTGGAGACGCTCGACCTGCTGCAGGAGATGATCGCGGACTACGAGGGCACGGTGCTGCTCGTCAGCCACGACCGCGACTTCATCGACCGCACCGTGACCTCCGTGCTGATGGCGGAGGGCGGCGGCAAATTCGTCGAATATGCCGGCGGCTACAGCGACATGCTCGCCCAGCGCGGCCGTGGCATCGCCGCGAAAGCCGCGCCGAAATCGTCTTCCAAGGCGGCCGCGCCGCGCGAAAAGCCCGCCGACGCGAAACGCCGCATGACCTTCAAGGACAAGCACGCGCTCGAGGAGTTGCCGAAGAAGATCGCGCGGTCCGAGGCCGAGATCGCGTCGCTGCAGGCGGCCCTGTCGGACGCGGAGCTTTATGCGCGCGACCCCGGACGCTTCGCCGCGCTGAGCGAAAAGCTGTCGCGCACGCAGGACGAACTCGCCGAACACGAGGAGCGCTGGCTGACCCTCGAGATGCTGCGCGGCGAGATCGAGGGCGGCTGAGGTGACGCAAGGCGCTACGCCGCGGCGGCCGTTCCATTAGTGATAGTATGGATTTAATTTGACAGGGCCAGGTTGATCGGTTGCACTTGTGGACGTTGCGACTTTTGGGGGACGTCATGAAATTCCGTCGTCATGCCTTGGGTTGCGCGGTCGCTTCGAGCGTCATGCTCGCGGCACTGCCGGCTTTCGCCGCAAGCGCTTTTGCGCCCAAGGGCCAGAGCGAAGATGCGGTCGCGATGCAGATCAACCTAGCCCATTCGGGCAGCGTCGACTTCTCCGAGGGCTTCGCCGCTCCGCTGACCAAGCTTTGGAGCAAGGATCTCGGCGGCGATCTGTCCTATGCGCTGGTGGCGGAGGGAAAGGTCTTCGTCGTCGCGAACGGCAATGACGTCTTCGCGCTCGATCTCGTCAGCGGCTCGCAGGATTGGGAGCATCTGGTTTCCGACGGATCGCTGGGCGGCGCCTATGACGACGGCCAGCTGTTCTTCGTCGATTTCGACGGGCTGATGACCGCGCTGAAGGCGTCGACCGGCAAGACGAAATGGGCGGCGCAGATGCCCGACCAATACGCGTTCTCCTCGCCGCCCATCGCGCTCAAGGGGCAGGTCTTCACCGGCGGCGCCGGCAGCGGCGGCACGCTCTACGGCGTCGATGAGAAGACCGGCCATGTGAATTGGACCCAGTCCGTGGAGAACGGCGACGACAGCTCGCCCGCCTATGGCGATAAAGGCCTCTACGTCTCCTATCCGTGCCAGTACTACAAATTCGCGCTCAACGGCCAGCCGGTATGGCACTATAGCGGCGACTGCGAGGGCGGCGGCGGCAGCACGGTCTCCTATTTCAAGAACCGCGCCTATGTGAACGACTGGGCAAGCGGGAACTTCGTCCTGAACGCGAAGACCGGCGACGTCGTGGGAACCTATTCCGGCGGCGAGATGCCGGCCTTCTTCACCGGCAGCAACAAGCACGGCTATGGGCTGACCCTGACCAACAACAAGCTCTATTGCTTCGACGTGAAGAGCGGCAATGTGGCTTGGAGCTTTTCAGGCAGCAACCTGACCGGCCTGCCGATCGTGATCAACGGCCAGCCGGTGATCGGATCGAGCAACGGCCCGGTCTACATGCTCGACGGCGCCAGCGGCGCCCAGCTATGGACCGACAATCCGGGCGGCAGCGTGTCGAGCCTGGCCGCCGGCGAAGGCAAGCTGGTCGTCGTCTCCGGAAGCAAGATCACGGTGTACGCGCCGCAATAGGGACGAGGCGCTAGCCGGTCGCGACGGGCAACTCCTTCAGCCCGCGGAAGAACGGCATCGTGCGCCACTCAGGCTTCGCGTCCGCGTCGGCCAGGCGCAATTTCGGGAAGCGCTCGAACAGCGTCAGCAGCGCGACCTGCGCCTCCAGCCGCGCCAGCGGCGCGCCGATGCACAGATGCAGGCCTCCGCCGAAGGCGACGTGCGGCGCGTCCTTGCGCGCGACGTCGAAGCGGTGCGGATCGGGGAACGCGGCCGGATCGCGGTTGGCGCCGCGCAAGGACATGAACAGCGACTGGCTCTGCTTCACCGGGCAGCCGCCGACCTCCATGTCGCGCGGCGCGATGCGGCCGGTGATGTCGACCGGGGATTCGTAGCGCAGCACCTCCTCCACCGCGTTGTTGATCAGCGCGGGATCGGCCTTGAGCTTCGCAAGCTCCTGCGGATGCTTGAGCAGAAGCCAGATCGCGTTGCCGATCAGATCGGTGGTGGTGAGATTGCCGCCGATCAGCAGGCCCTGCAGATTGTTCGAGATCTCGCCGTCGCCGAGCGCGGCACCTTCCGCCTTGAGCCGCATCATGTCGCTGACGAGATCGTCCCTGGGCTCGGCGGCGCGGCGGCGCATCAGCTCGTTCATGTAGGACGACAGCGCGTTGCTGGCTGTGACGAGGCGCCTGGTGTCGTCCTCGCTGCGGAACGGGTTCAGGCCCAGGATCGCGCCCTCGCTCCATTCGCGGAACTCGTCCAGGCGGCTCTCGTCCACGCCCAGGATGCGCGCGATCACGTCGATGGGCACGCGCAGCGCGAAATCTTCCATCGCGTCGAAGCGCGACTTGCCCGCGACGCGGTCGAGCCATTGGTCGACGACGCGCTGCACCAGCGGCTTGCATTTGGCGACGCGCTTGTAGAGCGCCTTGGCGAACGGCCCGCGAATGCGCATGTGATCCGGCTCATCCATCAGCAGGATGCCGGAGCGTGCCTCCTCGTCGGACACGCGGATGCCTTCGACGCGCTGCTCGAGGATCGCGCGCTGGATCATCGCCTCGGGCTCCGCGCGGTCGGGCCCGCGCCACATCGAGGTGTCGGAGAGCACGCCGCGCACGTCCTCGTGACGCGTGAGGATGAACGTCCCCGCCTCGGTGTCGCGATGCACCGGACACGCGCCGCGCAGCCGGTCGAGCAGCGCATGCGGATCGTCGTTGAACTCGGGATTGAGCGGAGTGAGCTGGAACACGCCGGGGAGAGGGGCATCGGACATGGCGGCACCTGGGGTGACAAATTGTCAGTACGGAAGATAGTTCGTGCCTGCCTGGAATTCAATCAACCTCCCCCTTGTGGGGAGGTCGAAAAATCCCGGAGCGTCAGCGAAGGATTTTTCGGGTGGGGGTCACCGCCCCGCACCGTTCCCCCACCCGAAAAATGCTTCGCACTTTTCGATCTCCCTACATAGGGAATTGCCAGATCCAAGAGCCGACCACGAATTTCAGCGGGTGGTGAGGCATTTTCTGACTACGTTGGCCAAAAGGCGCATACCGCGAAACCTGCCAAACGCTGATCGGTAGGCCTACTGGGAGGGCGAAGTCCGTTAAGAGTTAGTGCTTCTCAAATAGAACGATTCCATGCGTTCGCCATTTGCACGACGATTCCCTCAACGTGTTTGAGGCGCGCCTCCATTTCCTTCAGGAGGCCCTCGCTCTTTCCAATAACGGCAGCCGTATTTTGATATTCCATTGTGCCAACGGGAACGCCGCAGCGCGTGCATTGGACAAAATATATTTTGTATCTCGATCCTGTCGGTTCAAACTCTTTGATCTCGAATAAATGCCACTCGCACTTCGCACATTTACTCATCGCCATTTTCGCGACTCCATCTAATTCGACGAGATAGAAGAGATCGTGTCTTCGATATCAACCGATAAGCACGAGCGTAAAAACTTTCTGATTCCGCAATAGGTACAAGTCATCGCACGCCGGGCTTACCGGCTGAACCGCTTCCCATCATGCGTGCGAACTCTCATGCGTTGGAGCAAATCACCAGTAAATCTCTCGATTTATATTTGCCGCGACGAAGTAGAGATTGATGCTGGTGAAGAACGAATGCCAAGCCCGTGGCGCGATAAACGCCATCCTGCCACCACCATTGTCCCAGACAGGAACTACAGTTCCTTTCAGCCCCGCGCCCCTAGCGTGTCGCTGAATGTCATCGATAGCCCCGTGCTGACTGCTCGAAGGTTGGTGTCCGAAATTTGTATCTAGCGGGACAATGATCATGTCCTGCCCTTGCTCGTGCAAATGAGCGACTTTGAACCGCGGCATTCCACGCTCCATCCTAGGTCGGGGAGCCGAAAGCCCGAAGGTTTCCAGATTGCGTCTCGCGTCGGCTCTGACAGGGCGCGGGGCGTAGTGCGGTGATGAGTTCGAATCACCACTACGCACAAATGTTAGCACTTTCTCGGCACCTATGTTCGGTATTCGTTCCGAGTTCGCCAGCGCAGAAAATCTCTGGCTTTTTGCCCGGAGGTTCGCGGTTTCACGATCCCGCGCTTGGGCGTCGCAAACAGCCTTCGACCGTTCGAGCGAGCATCGCGGCGAACATATAGAAAGGTCTATTTCGCCAACGCCGCCAGGATCGCCGCGAAGTGCTTGTCGCGGTTGAAGGCGAAGTCGTTGCCGGTCCAGCCGAGCCGCACGATCACCGTCCTGCGCGAGGGGAAGATCGAGACGAACTCGTCATTGTGGCCCTCGGCGGCGCAGTAGTCCGTCGGCAGATGCGGGAACTCGCGTGCTCCCTGCTTCTCGACCGCGTTGAGCCAGAACTGTGCGCCATAGCCTTTGCGCGGATCGGCGGGCGCGGGCGCGCAGATGAAATCGACGAAGCTCTCGGGCAGCACGCGCGCGCCGTTGATCGTGCCGCGGTCCAGGATCATCAGCCCGAAGCGGGCCCAGTCGCGCGCCGTCGCGTAGAGATACGAGCTGCCGACGAAATTGCCGCTCTCATCCGGTTCGAACACGGCGCTCGTCATGCCGGCGGGTCCGAAGACATGCGCGCGCGCATAGGCCTCGTAGGAGGCAAGCGTGCCGCCGGATTTCATGAAGGCGATGCGCGACAGGATGTTCGCGGTGCCCGACGAATAGGACCAGAACGTGCCAGGCGCGTGCGCGAGCGGGCGCGTCGCGGCATAGCCGGCCATGTCGTGGCTCGCAAACAGCATCGCGGTGGAGTCCGAGCCCGGATTGTAGGGCTCCTCGAAGGCGAGCCCGCTCGACATGTTGAGCAGGTTGCGCAGCGTGATCGCGTGGCGCGGATCGCCCGCGATGGTCCATTCCGGCACCGGCGCGGGCGCGTCGAGCTTCAACTGGCCCGCTGCGATCAAGGTGCCTATGAGCGACGCCGTCACGCTCTTGCTCATCGACCAGCCGAGCAGGCGCGTGTCCTTGCCGAAACCCGGCGCATAGCGCTCGGCGACGATGCGTCCGTCATGCACGACGACGATGGCGCGCGTGTCGATGTCGTGCGCTTGCGTGTCGTCGCTGAAGCTGTCGGCGACGGCGCGCTCGAGCGCCGGATCGGGCGCGATCTCGACCGCGTCGCCTTTCGGCCAGGCTTGCGGCCGCGGTGCCGTGGAGGGCACGGGGATGCCTTGCGCCTGCCGGTCCAAGGTCTTGGTGTCGGAGTCCACGAGCAAGGTGCAGCCGATGCCGGGGCGATAATACGATGTGCGCGACGCCAGCCCCAGGACCGACACCGTCACCGTGCGCGCGCCGCGGTCCAGCGTGTACTTGTTCCATTTGATCAGCGGCGACGACGGCAGGATGTCGTGGGTTACCACGTCGTCGAGTGCGCGGTCGGACACGAACACGCCACCGCAAGCGAGTTGCGCCGCGAAGCCGGCGCCGACCGGAAGCGCCGTCACCGCGAACGGCCCTATCGGCGTGAAATACCCCACGCCCAGCGCTATCGCCGCGACCACGCCAAATCCTATCCCGATGCGGCGAAACTTCATGGAACACCTCCACGCAGACCCAAGCCTTCGATTTTCGCAAGCCACTCGCCGCTCAAAGGCCCCGCCGCTTCCGCAGCAATGCATTGCGCGAGCTCGTCGCGGTTCTTCACGCCGAGCACGACCGTGTCGACGCCCGCGATGCCGAGCGCATAGCGGTGCGCGACCAGCGCCGGATCCTCGCCCCATTCGCGGCACAGCGCGCGGAAGGGTGCTGCGCGATCGTAGTCCTTGGTGTCCGGATTGTTGGGCGAGGTCTCGCGGTCGATCGCCGCTGTGAGCGCGCCGGCCTGCACCGCGCGGATGCCCATCACGCCTATGCCGCCCGCCTTCGCGCTCGCTACGATCTCGCGCGGACGCTCGGGGCCTGCGAACCGGCGCAAGGCGCCCGCGCTGTCGAGCAGGTTCGCGATCGCCTGCACCACGCCGGGCGGGCGCTCATGCGCGACGGCGCGCAGCACGGCATCGGGCTCGCCGATGCCGGTGATGCCGAAGCAGCCGATCTTGCCCGTCTCGCGCAGGCGCTCCATCGCCGGGATCACCTCGTTCTCGTAAACCGACCAGCGCGTCGCGTAGGTGTCCTGGCGGTCGGGACGCACGGCATAGACGAAATCGTCGGCGCAGATGTTCGAATGCAGGAAGAAGACGTCGACGCGCTCCAGCCGCATCGTCTTCAGGCTTGCCTCCAGCGAGGCCGTGAGCAGCGCGCCCGCCTCGCCCGGCGGCGGCGTGCCCAATCCGCATTTGGTCGTGATGCGCACGCCCGCAGGTAAGCGCCCGCCGAAGGTCTCGCCGATGATCGTCTCGGCCTGGTTGTAGAGCGGCGCGGTGTCGATGAGATCGATGCCGGAATCGAGCGCGGCATGGATCGTGGCCTTGACCTCGTCGCGGCTCGACGGCCCCCAGATGAGGCCGATGCCGCCGCCGAGCGTCAGCCGGCTCACTTCGCCCAGCGGGCCGAGCGTCGCGCGTCTCATGTCCGGGTCCAGATCGATTGGAAATCGCCGCCGCCGTTCAGGAGCTGCGCGGGGCTCTTCTTGTCGATGTGGCCGATCAGACCCTGATAGACGCCGTAGCCGATCAGCTCCTGCAGCCGCGGCGCGAAGCCGCGCACGAGCTCGGGCGCGAGGCCGAGCTGCTGGTTCTCCTGCTGGCGGATGAAGCCGGCGCAATAGTTCATCGCGATGCCGGTGCGGCGCGTGCCCGTCCGGTTGGCGCCGCCGCCATGCCACAGCGCGCCGTCCCAGATGAGCACGCTGCCCTTCTTCATCTCGGCCGGGATCGTGTCGTAGCGGCCGCCATAGTCCGGATTGGTCTTGAGATGACTTCCGGGAACGAGCCGCGTCGCGCCGTTCGCGTCGGTGAAATCACTGAGCGCCCACATCGAGTTGCAGACGATGGGGCTATGCGGCTTGGCGAGCGGGATCACCATGTCGTCGGCGTGGATGGGCTGCGCGGTCTCTCCCGGATCGATGGCGATCGACGACAGCGACGAGATCAGGCAGCCGGAATCGAGCACGCCCTCGACGATGGGAAGCACGCTTTCATGCACCGGGACCTGCT
This sequence comes from Alphaproteobacteria bacterium, assembly GCA_021325375.1. Lineage (GTDB taxonomy): Bacteria > Pseudomonadota > Alphaproteobacteria > Micropepsales > Micropepsaceae > Rhizomicrobium. The sequence continues at coordinate 111,561 of JAJPHG010000002.1, forward strand.
CGAACGGCGCGCCGTATCGCAGCAAGTTGTAGATGCGCACCGTCCTATGGCCCTCGAAGCCGTTCATCGCGGGCTTGACGTCGTGCTCGCGCTCCAGCCGCTCCAGCGCCGCGTTCAGCGCGTCGACCAGCACGGGCGCGATCGCGTCCTCCACGACCGTGTAGCCGTCGCGACGCACACGGGCGACATGCGCCTGGATATCCATTTCCCTCAGCCCTCGTTCCGCGTCATTCTAGCGGCACACAAATCCGGGAGGAAAGCGTGACACAGAACCGGCAATGGATATATGCGCGCAAGCCTGCTTCCGAGGTCGGGCCGGACAATTTTGACTTAAGGGAAAGCGCGGTCCCCGAGCCAAAGCCCGGCGAGGTTCTGGTCAGGACCACATTGCTCTCGCTCGATCCCGCCAGCCGCGCCTGGATGCAGGGCGCGACCTACCGCTCGCAGCTCAATCCCGGCGACGTGATGGCGGGCTGGGGCCTGGGCGAGGTCGTGTCCTCCAACGCCAAGGGCTTCGAGCCCGGCGATCTGGTGAGCGGCGAGTACGGCTGGCAGCAATACGCCGCGATGCCCGCCCGCGCGCTGACCAGGCACGACAAGAAGCACAAGCCCGAGCACATCCTGGGCGCGCTCGGCATCACGGGCCTCACCGCCTATTTCGGGATGCTCGACGTGGGACGGCCGCGGCCGGGAGAGACGGTGCTCGTCTCGGGCGCCGCGGGCGCGGTGGGCTCCATCGCGGGACAGATCGCGAAGATCTCGGGCTGCCGCGTGATCGGCACGACGCGCGGCGCGGACAAATGCAAATGGATCGTCGACGAGCTCGGCTTCGACGCGGCTATCGACTACCAGAGCGACAATCTCGACAAGGCGCTCAAGGCCGCGTGTCCGAACGGCCTCGACGTCTATTTCGACAACACCGGCGGCGCGGTGCTGGAGGTGGCGCTGCGCCGGATGAACGTGTTCGGGCGCGTCGCCTGCTGCGGGGCGATCTCGCAATACAACACCGGCACGCCGGCTCCCGGACCGTTCGGCGTGCCCGGCTTCATCGTCACCAAGCGCATCCGCATGGAGGGGTTCGTGGTGATGGACTTCTACAACCGCCGCGCCCAGGCCGAAGCCGCACTCAGCGCCTGGCTCGACAGCGGCAAGCTGAAGGCGCCGGTCGACATCGTCGAAGGCTTCGAGAAGATGCCGAGCGCGCTTGCGGGCATGTTCGCGGGAACGAACCGCGGCAAGCTCATGGTCCGCGTATGATCGCACGCGAGTTCGTCGGCCTCGCCTCGCCCAAGCTTCCACGGGCGGGCGCGGGCGGGCATCCCTGCCAGGGACTCTATTGGACGAAGGACGGCGCGAGCCCTAAGACCGCGCTGATCGCGACGCATTACAACGTCGACTTCGCCGAGCACTATTCGGCGCCCTATTTCGCGTCGCGCGGCTTCGGGTTCCTGGGCTGGAACACGCGCTATCGCGGCGCGGAGGACCTGTTCCATCTCGAGCACGCGCTCGCCGACATCGCCGTCGGCGTGAAATGGCTGCGTGAGCACGGCGTCGAGAACATCGTGCTGCTGGGCAATTCCGGCGGCGGCTCGCTGATGGCGGCGTATCAGGCGGAGGCCGAGCACAAGGCCGACCTCTATATCTCGCTGAACGCGCATCCGGGCCGCCCGGAGGTGCTGACGAACTGGATGGACGCGTCGGTCGTCGATGAAAGCGATCCTGCGAAGACCGATGCTTCGCTCGATCCGTTCGACGAGAAGAACGGACCGCCCTTCTCCGCCGAGTTCATCTCTCGCTATCGCGCGGCCCAGATCGCGCGCAATTACCGCATCACGGCATGGGCGCAGGCCGAGCTGAAGCGATTGAACGCCGCCCACATCCCCGACCGCATCTTCCCGCTGTTCCGGACCTGGGCCGATCTGCGCTTCATCGATCCTGCCGTGGAGCCGACGCAGCGCCCCTGTCCCGGCTGCTATGCGGGTCCGCCGAAATTCGCCAATCGCGGACCGTTCGGGATCGGCCGCAGCTCGACGTTGCGCGCGTGGCTGTCGATGTGGAGCCTGGAGACGTCCGGCTGCCAAGGCCCGCCGCAGCTTGCCAAGCTCACTGTGCCCGCGCTCGTCGTCCAGAGCATGGCCGACATGGGCGTGTTCCCGTCCGACGCGCGCAAGATCTTCGACAGCATCGCCGGCACCGACAAGACGCTGGAATTCGTGCGCGGCGCGCACTATTTCGAGGACAGCGAAGAGGGCCGCGAAGCCGCCATCGACCTGATGGCGGATTGGATCAGGGAGCGGATATGAGCGTCGCCGACAATCCCGCGCTCCACCGCTTCGAGCTGACCGAGGAGGGAGCGACCGCGTTCGCGACCTACCGCCGCGCGGGCGACGTCTTCACCATCCCCCATGTCGAGGCGCCGGTCGCGCTGCGCGGCAAAGGCACCGCCGGGCGGCTGATGGAAGGCATCGCGGCGCTGGCCCGCGCGCAGGGCTACAAAATAGTCCCCACCTGCCCCTACGCCATCGCCTGGTTCAAGCGCCACCCGGACGCGAAGGACGTGCTGGCACCCTAGCCGCTCACGCTATTGTCATTCCGCGAGGTGTTTGCGCCTTCGTTCCTCGTCGCGGTGTTGATTTTGCTCATCGCCCAATGCGTTGGCGAGCCGTGACGACGTAAATGGAAAATATCCGCCACAATACGCTGTAAGCCGATCAAATTTCACGGCCTCTTCGCCTTGGCAATGCGGGATGCCAATGACAGTCTCCGCGCGCGGCGCGAGGGAACGCGCGCGTGTTCATCAAGCGCCCAAGGAGGTTTGGATGAAAACGCCCATCGTATTTGCACTGAGCATAAGCCTGTTCGCGTCGTGCGCGCACGCCGCCGGATACAAGATCATCAATCTGGTTTCGAACCAGCCCGGCGTCGCGCTGCAGCAGGACACCGATCTGGTCAATCCGTGGGGGCTGTGCCAGGACAGCGACGCCGACCCGGTATGGACGTCGGACAACGGCTCGAACAAGTCGACTTTCTACGACCGCACGTCGGGCGAGAAGCAGTTCCCCGTCGTCGCGATCCCCAACGGCGTGCCGACGGGATGCGTCTCGGTGCCGTTCGGCATCACCTTCAATCTGACCGAGAACAGCCTGACCGGCAGGGCGTATTTCCTGTTCGATTCGGAGTCCGGCTTCATCACCGGCTGGGCGCCCGCCGTCGACGAGAACAACGCCATCGTCGGCTATGACGGCTCCGGCCACGGCGCGATCTACAAAGGCCTCGCGCTCGACACGACCAACAAGCATCTGCTCGCGGCCGACTTCAAGAACAACGAGGTCTCGGTCTTCGACACCAGCTTCAACAAGATCGGCGGCTTCACCGACGCGACGCTGCCGAAGAAATACGCGCCGTTCAACGTCGCGGTCATCGGCAGCAGCGTCTACGTCGCCTTCGCCAAGCAGGGCAAGGGCGGCGACGAGGTCGACAAGCCCGGCTTCGGCTATGTCGACGTCTTCGACCTGAGCGGCAATCTGCAGACGCAGCTCATCGCGGGCGGCCAGCTCAACGCGCCCTGGGGCATGGCGATCGCCCCCGCCAATTGGGGGGCGTTCGCGAACGACCTTTTGGTCGGCAATTTCGGCGACGGCAAGATCAACGCTTTCGATCCGGTGAGCGGCACCTTCATCGGCACCGTCGCCAACAAGAAGGGCAAGGCGCTCAAGATCGACGGGCTCTGGGCGATCGACCCCGGTCCGGGCAAGGGCACGGTGACGGTCTCCGCCGGCCCCGACGGCGAGACCAACGGCCTGATCGCGCTGATCAAGCCGAACTGACGAGAGCACCCCAACCGTCGTGGCCCGCGCATGCGGGCCACCCAGTTGGGTTCTGCATGCTGTCGGAAGGACTCACGCGGAGACGCGGAGACGCGGAATTCATTCTCCTCCGCGATCTCCGCGCCTCCGCGTGATCCATTTTTTAGAGCTGAGCGACGTCACCTGGGTGGCCCGCATTCACGGGCCATGACAGGGTGGCTTTCGAAAGCCTCTACTTGCTCGCCGTCTTCTGCGTCTTACCCGCCGGCAGCACGCGGATGATCGCCATCATGCCGCCGTCCTCGTGATCGAGGATGTGGCAGTGATAGACGAAGTCGCCCACGTCCTTGCCGCGGAAGTCGAGCTTGACGGTGATGCTGGGGAACGGCGTCCCCGCGTCGCCGTTCCAATAGGGCACGGGGAACACGTCGTAGAGCTGCTGCTGCTCCTTGGGGATCGGCACGTCGTTGACCGCCTGCACCAGGAAGTGGATCTGGTGCATGTGGAAGGCGTGGATCTCCTCGGTCCAGTTCTCGATGCGCCACTGCTCGACCGCGCCCTGGGTCGTGATGATGGCGGGCGGGTTGTTGGGATCGAACAGCGTCTCCTTCTGGCCGTCGACGGTGATGAAGAACGTCCCGGCCTCCTTTTCGTGGAAGCCGAAGGCGATGAAGTATTCGGAGAAAAAGAGGTTGCGCGTCGCCGTGATCTTGGCGTTGGCGAGATCGTCGAAGCGCAGCTTGGCGACGGCGCGCGACGGCGGGGCCAGGGTCGGCAGATGCTGCGGCGCCGTGCTCGTCTGGATGGTGGCGAAGGGACGATAGGGATTGACGTCGGATGACGGGCCGCCGTCGATCGTCAGCGTCACGAGCTGCGCCTTCTTCACCGTGCTGGGCGGTGCTGCGACGATGAACTCGGCGCGCGCCGACGGCACGAGGAAGATGTTGGTCTGCGTCACGATCGTGCCCTGGTGACGGCCGTCCTTCGAGCCCGTCGGCACGCCGTCGAAAGCGACGATCTGCAGGGGCTGCGGCACGCCGTCATAGACGACCTGCAGGTTCATGATCGTGTTTGCGCCGGCATTGACGACGCGCCAGAACTCCTGGCTGCCCTGCTGCATCGTGATGGTCGCGGTCTTGTATTGCGGGAAGCTGACCGGCACGTAGTTGATCGTCGTGTCCCAGAACGGCGCCGTCGGCAAGCCCGAGCCCTGGATCGGGCTCTCGACGAATTGCTGGTCGCGCAGGATGATGAAGCGCTCCGGCAGGCCGGCGACCGCGGGCTGGATATTGGCGATGCCCTCGACCTCGATCATGCCCGTCGCTCCGCCTTGCAGCATGTGCGACGAGGTGCCGTGGACGTGCGGATGGTACCAGTAGAGCCCGGGCGGCTCGTCCTTGGGGATGTGCAGGACGTATTGAAAGGTCTCGCCGGAATTGACCAGCGTGTGGATGACCTCGTCGCTATGGCAGGTCGGCGAGGTGTTGGTGCCGTGGAAGTGCATGTTGACCGAGGAGTCGGTCATGGTCGCGTCGCCGCAGACGTCGCTGCTGTTCGACACCCGCATCGAGCGGCCGCCAGGCGTGCCGGGCACCTGGTTGGTCAACTGGATCTTGATCGTGTCGCCCGGATTGACGTGCAGCGTCGGCGATTCCATCCCGTCGCTGGTGACGAAGCAGAACAGCGACCGCCCCGCATCGTCGACCGAGGTGTAGTAGTTCATCGCGATGTCGATGATGCCGTTCTGGCTGTAGATGTCCGGCGGGTTGTTGACCGGGCTCTGCGCGGGAAGCCTCGGGCACACGCCGCCATCGGCCAGCGCAGCCCCGGATCCCAACGTCATCGCGCCGAGCGCGAGCAGCAGCGCGCACAGGAACCTGTTCATCGAACTACTCCCTCCAACCGAAACCGCGCACAAGCCCTCCACCCGGGCCCGGCGATAGTTGAGAATGACACTAAATCGCTACGGTGGTGAAGAGGGATTTCCGGCGTAGTGCGTAAATCCTTATCCGTCCGCGCGCCTTGAATTCGCGGGCGACACGGGCAGATTGCGTTATCCCGGCCGATTCCGCGGCCCAGCAAGGTGCTTTTCGTGGACGTGGCAAATGCCTCCGCCTTGATCGTCGCCGGTGGCTCGCTGCCCGCCGGCGCGGCGGCGGCGTTCGCGGCGCGCAGATTCTCGCATACGCGCAAGCCCCCGATCTGGACGATGATCGCGGCCTGCCTCGGGCTCGGCCTGTGGGCGGCTTACGTGATGCCGCCGGGATTGCTGCTGACGGCGAGCTGCGTGCTGGGCTGGACGCTGCTGGTGCTGGCGACGGTCGACATGCTCGCGCTGCGCCTGCCCGATCTGCTCACCCTGCCGCTGATCGCAGCCGGCCTGGTCGTGTCGTGGTTCCTGCCGGAGCGCGATCTTCTGGGACACGCGATCGGCGCGGCGGTGGGCCTCGCCGCGTTCTGGTCCATCGCCATGCTCTATCGCGCGATGCGCGGCCAGGAGGGATTGGGCATGGGCGACATGAAGCTGGCAGCCGCCGCGGGCGCGTGGCTCGACTGGCAGGCGCTCGCATTCGTCGTCCTGCTCGCCTGCGCGGTCGGGCTGGTGTGGGTCGGCATCGCCACGATGCGCCGCGGCCGCGCCGCGCTCGACGAGCGCATCCCCTTCGGCGTCGCTCTCGCGTTTGCGATCTGGATCATCTGGCTGTACGGGCTGCCGGAGATGTTCGATCCGACTTAGTCCAGATACCTGAACCAGTACGGGTCCGCGGCGTTGCCGGTCAGCTCGATGATCGCGCTGCGTTTCATGTAGGCGCCGTTCTCGCGCGCCTCGACGCGCACGGTGAGCGTGCGCGCGACATAGCTCGCCTTGATCAGAGACGTCGGCGTCGCCGCGCTGCCGGAGAGCTGCGCCACGCGCTGCTGGACCTCGAGCGAGTTCGGCCCCTCCTCGCCCAGAACCTCGAGCGCGAGCACCTGCGAGGTCTGCTCGCTGAAGCCGCCGCTCTCGCCGAAGAACACGGTCGAGGCGGGCGCGACCCTGTTGTAGATGTCGTCGGTCATGCCCTTGACCATGCGAAGCTCGCCGATGGTATGGAAGCCGGCGTTGCGCGGCTTGTAGCCGAACGGCGCGTAATACGGCGCCTCGGCGCCCGCAGGCCGGGCCGTGTTGTCGACGTCCTGCCAGTCCTCGAAGCTGTCGGTGAGCGTGTCGAGCTGCGTCCCCGTCGCACCCGCCATCTGGAAGAGCTGGCGCGCCTCCTCCTCGATGATGCCGTTCAGCGGGATCTTGCCGCGCTCGTCCTCGACGGTGACGGTGAGCGCGATGCCGTTGAAGCTTCCCGTCCGCGAGCGTCCGTCGATGCCCCAGCGCTGCGTCGGATCGGGATCGGCGAGCCCGTGGATCGCCATGGTGAGCCCGGCGTTGCAGGCGGCGATGAGCTTGGCCTGCTCGGACTCGCCGCGCACTTCCGCGAGCACGCCGCGGTCCTGCGCGATGAGCTGGAACGCGATGAAGCCGAACGCGGCGACGCCGACGATCGCCGCGATCATCGCATAGCCGCGCTCGCGCTTCGCGTTCAATGGATCACGCCTCTCGGCGGCCCGGGCGGCGCCACGGTGCCGATCTTCTCCTTGAGCTCGTCGGTGATCGACTTGGCGTCCTTGGCGTCGCGGATGACGCGCGGGGTGAGCAGCACGAGCAGCTCGGTGCGGTTGTCGATGTTGTCGGTCGAGCCGAACAGCGCGCCGAGATAGGGGATCTGCGAGAGATAGGGGATGCCGTCGCGCTGATGGCTGTTATTGTCGCGGATCAGGCCGCCGAGCGCGATCGTCTGGCCGTCATGCACGGCGATCGAGCTCTGGAACTTGCGGTCCTCGATGGTGGGCGTGGGCTGGTTGGCGGAGTTGTTGCCGCCCGTCCCCGGCTTCACGTCGCTCACCTCCTGCGAGATGTCGAGCAGGACCAAGCCGCTGTCGTTGACGCGCGGGGTGACCTGCAGGATGACGCCGGTCGGCAGATACTGGATGTCGGTCGCGATCGCGGGATCACCGGTCGTGGAGTTGGTGAAGCTGCCCGTCGACACCGGCACCTGGTCGCCCACCTGCAGCGAGGCGGTGTGGTTGTTGAGCACCAGCACCTTGGGCGCGGAGATGATCTTGATCGTGGTGATGGCCTGCAGCGCGTTCAGCGTCGCCTGGATCTGGTTGCCGCTGCTGACGATGTAGGAGAAGCCGGGGAAAGTCTGGACCGGCGCCGACGTCGAGCCTTCCGAGAAGCCGACCGAGCCCACGCCGGAATTGAGCAGCCATTGCACGCCGAACTGCAGCTCCTTGGTGAGCGAGACTTCGGTGATCGCGGCCTCGAGCACGACCTGCAGCGGCACGGCATCGAGCTGTTTCAGCGCGTCCTGGATGGTGCCGTATTGGCGCGGCGTCGCCCACACCACGATGGCGTTGTTGTTCTCGTCGGAGCTTACCGTGATCGGCTGGCCGCCGCCGGGAAGCTGGATCGTCTGCGAGACGTTCTGCGGCTGGGTCTGGGTCGAGCCCGGCTCGAGCGAAGGATTGGTCGACACGCCGGTGTTCTGGCCGAAGCCGCTGGTGCTGCCGCTGCTGCCGAAGCCGCCGGACTGGAAGCCGCCGCCGGTCGTGCCGCCCGTGTTGCCGAAGCCGCCGGTCGTCCCACCGGTCGTGCCGAAGCCGGACGTCGTCGAGCCGATCTGCGAGGCCTGCCCGGTCGCTGCCAGGTTGGGCGCGGTCGGATGCGCCGCCGCGCTCGACGAGGACGAGCCGCCGCCGAAGGCGTTGATCATCACGGTGGCAAGGTCGGCCGCGCGGCCGTTCTGCACGTGATAGACGAAGAGCTTGCGCTCGTTGTCGCCGCCGGCGCGGTCGAGGACCTCCATCCACTTCTTGAGGTCTTTGAGGTATTGCGGCTGCGGCGAGATCGCCAGGATGCCGTTGATGCGGTCGATGACGATGAGCTTGACGAGGCCCTGCGTCGGCGAGTTCGGCGTGTTGACGATGGCGTCGAGCTCGGGCTGCAGCATGTGCGCGTCGGTGCGCTCCGGCACGAGCAGCGCGAACGACATGCCGTGCAGCCAGTTCACGTCGAACTGCTCGACGAGGCCGCGGATCGAATTGCGCTGGTCCGCGGTGCCGGTGATGATGACGACATTGCGGCCTGCATCCGCCTGGCTGATCGCCGCATCGGGCACCAGCGGATCGAGAAGCTTCTTGAGCTCGACCGCGTTCACGTAGTGCAGCGTGATCGCCTCGCTGCCGAAGCCGGGCTCGGTGGCGGAGAGCAGCGTCGGCTGCTTCTTGGCCTTGTCGATGGGGATGATGGTGTAGACCGCGCCCTTCTTGATGAGGCCCAGATGCGCCGCCTGCAGCGACTCCTCCAGGATCGGCAGCACGTCGGCCTTGGCGACCGGCTCCGCCGTCACCACCGTCACCGAGCCGGTGGCGGAGGGGTCGACGGCGTAGTTCAGGCCCAGGATGTCGCCCAGGATCGCCTTGGCCACCTCATGCACGTCGGCATTGGGGAAGTTGAGCGTGACGTCGCTCGGCCCCCCGGCGCGGGCACCGGCGCGCTTCGGGCCAGTGAAGGTCTGCGTGCCGGGGAAGACCTCGGATTGCGTCTGGCCCGTCAGGACCGGATTGTTCGCGGACGGCGTCGCGGGCGGGCCGTCGGCGATGGCAGCGCTCGATACGGCGAGCAGGCAGAGCGTGGAAAGGACAAATCGGTTCATTGTCATCTCACTGGTCGTCGTCGCTGTCGTCGGAATCGTCGGTCGCGGTGGTGGTGTTGGGGATCGCGCCGTTCGCCCCGAAGGCGGGCTTGGTCGTCCCCGCCGCACCGCTCGCGGGCTGCGACTTCAACCTTGCGACGTCGAGGTCGAGCGTGCGGCGCTCGCCGTTGCGGTCGAAGACGAGCTCTTTGGGCTCGATGGCGACGAGTTTCCAGCCCGCGATCTCCTCGCCCATCTTCACGCGCCTGAAGCTGCCGTCGGTGTCGCGCACCAGCGCCGCGGCCGCGTCGTTGCCGGCGATGGCGGTGCCGAGCACCTCGACGCCGTTGAGGTTGCCCGCGTCCTCGGCCTCCGCCGGCGGCGGCGCGCGGTCGGGCGCGAAGATCGGATGCGCCATGATCGCGCTGTAGGCAGCCGGCACCGGACGCGGCTGCTCCGACGCGTCCTCCTGCTGTTGCGCCGCGGCTTTGCGATGCCGCTCGGGCAGCGCCGCCTGCGACGGCAGCGCGAACTGCACGCCCGCCGCCACGACGAGCAGCACGACGGCGGCAGCCGGGATCAGCTCCGGACTACGACGGCTGGTTGATCCGGACGGGAGCCGAGAGCTCAATCCGGACGTCCATCGTCGCAAGGTGTCCGGTTTGAGTAGCCCGGTCGGCCGCGACCGAAACGTATCCAACAACGACATAAGGCGCCTCATTTTCGAGCCGGGTCAGGCTCTTGTAAAGTTGACTCATTGTAAGCTGCATGTCGGCGCGCACGCGCACCCAATTTTCCTGCTCGGCGGGAAGCTCCGACACGTTGGAGGCCGTGCCGCCGACCGTGCTCACCAGACGGCTGACGCGCTGCTTCAGCGCCTCGGCCGCGAGAACCTTGGTGGGCGCGACGATGCCGTATTGCGACGCCGTCGCGGCCTGGTCGTCCGCCTGCTCGCGCCAGGTCGAGATCGCGCCCAGCACGCGCTCGTTGCGCTGGTAGGTGGCGAGAAGCTCGCTGCGCTCCTGCGCGCGGCTGATGAAGCCCACGATCAAGGGATCGATGAGCGCGTACCACGCCACGACCAGCATCCCCACCAGGATGCCGACGGCGATGATCTTCCTCTCGCGGGGCTCGAGCGGTCTCATGGATGCGGCCCCGGCGTGTTTTGAGGATGCAGGGGAACCGGCCTGCGGATGCCGGGCGGGAGCTGATGCGGCCGCATGGGCTTGGCATTGGCCGCGGGCGTGCCGTCGTCGCTGTCGTCGTCGTCGCTGTCGTCATTCGACGCAGCATTGGGGACCACGCCAGGCGCGGCCCTGGGAGCCACGCCATTGGGCACTATCCCCGGCGGCATCATGCCCGGCACCCCGGGCGGCATCCCGGGCCGATGCGGGAAAGGCATGCGCGCTGCGGGCGGGACCGTGCCGGGAAGATGAGGATTTGCGCGAACCGCCGGGGCGGGAGGCGCCGCGGCCGCGACCTGGGTTTTCGGGAACTCGCGCTCGGCCGTCATGTCGAAGGCCTGATAGCCCTGCGCGTCGACGCGGTTGTCGGAAGCGAGCGACTTGGCGTTGCGCAGATAGGGCGAGGCTTCGAGCCGCGCCAGGATGTCCTGCGAGGTCTTGCGCGCGCCGATGACGTGCACCGTCTTGCCGTTCCATTCGAAGCGGCGCACCCAGGCGTCCTGCGGCATCGCCGCCGTCACCGCGTCGAGCACCGGCATCGGCGAGAGCTTCTCCTTCGCGTCGAGCAATTGCGCGCGGCGCGCGGCTTCGTGGTCGACGCGGTCGCGCGTGCGCATCGCCACCGCGACGGGTGCCCCTTGCGACTCCACCGCCTGGCGGAGCTGGTCGAGGCTCGAGGAATCGCGCCACGTCAGCAGCGCGAAATTCATGACCAGGAGAGCCGCGACGCCCACCCACCAATAGACCGAGCGGCGCTGCGCGGCATTGCCGCCCTCGGCGTCGCGCATCGCGGCCAGGAAATCGAAGGACGGTGCGAGCGCGCCCTCTTGCGCCTTCACGCCGAGCGCCGCGGGCGAAAGCTCCTTGGCCTGCACCGCGGTCAGGATCGCGACCGCCGTGTCGCGCGGCACGATGCCGACCGCAACCTGCTGGCGCCCGTTCTCCTGGTCGCGCGAGACGATGTCCGCGTCGAAATAGACCTGCTCGGGCTGGAACGGCGTGAGGCGGTCGATGTCGAGCGCGATCATGCGCTTGACGTCGCTGATCGGCAGCAGCGGCAGATCGACCTCGCGCGTCAAGACCTGGTTGGGCGACATCAGGAACTCGATGCGGCCGCGCGGCTTGACCCCTAGGATCTGCCCGGTCTCGGCGTTGCGGTAGACGAGCGCGTCGCCCTTCATCTCGGCGGTGGTGCGGATGCGCCGCGACAGCCGCTCGCGCCACTCGGGCGGCAGCATGGAGGTCAGCTCGCCGGTCCACCAGCGCCAGAAATGGAGCAGCCACTGGATGGCCGTTTCCATGTCCATGTTGAGGAGCGCTTTGGCGTTCATTGCCTGCCCCGGCATTTTCCCGTCATGACCGTGAGCACGCACATCGTATCGACCATCGCAAAAGGTTTGATCAGCAGGTCCGGCCAGCCGCGCGGATCGTCCGGCGGGAACTGCACATGGATCCGCATGAGCAGCGGCAGGACCGCCCGACCCTGCCACGTGTCGTGCCAGGCCGGCGCCTTGTCGGGCGGTACCACGCCGTAATAGCCGATGTCGAGTTGCTGGACGTTGTGAAGCAGGACCAGGGGCTCCAGGGCCTGGGGATTGGCGGCCACGTCGGACACGTCGGCCAGCACCAGGTCGCCGTTCGCGGCCAGCGCCAGGGTGTAGCGCATGAGAGCCTGGGGAGCATGGATATCGCGCGGCGGCGCCAGGAAGGTGACGGTGTTCTCGGCGCCGTAGAAATCGGCATAGGTCGGGATCTTGTCGTAGCGGGTCGCGGGATAGGCGCGCTCGAGCTTCGCGCGCAGCAGCATCTGCGTGCCCGAGACCGTCTCGCCCATGCTCGTCACCGCGTCGGCGTGCTCCCACACCCGCCGCCCGGTGACGATGCCCGACACCATCATCGCCGCCGCAAGGCCCACGATGATGAGGCTCGCCAGCATCTCGATCAGCGTGTATCCGCCCTCGCGCCGCATCACGTCCCCCGCGCAAGCGTGAGCGTGGTCAGAACCGCGAGCGGCGCGCGCCGCTGGTCGGCCACGGTGACGGTGACGAGGCAGAGCGCGCCCGTCGGATTGGGAACCTGGCCCAGCGCCGGCTGCTGCGGCTGGCCGCCCTGCTGCCAGGGCGCGATGTCGACGCGCCAGTAGAAGTCGCCGTTCGTGCCTTCGGTCGTCCCCGGCGCCGAGGGGATGATCGGCCCGACCGCGGCGAGCTCGGACTGCGCGATCATCATGGCGGTGCGGCGCGACTCCGCCATGCGATTGTGCGCCGCCGACGTGATGATGGAGGTGTACATCGCGATCAGCGTCATCGAGATGATCGCCGCCCCCACCATGGCCTCGATGAGGACGGAACCGGTATCGCCGCGCCGTGCCCCGCTCATTGCTGCCCCACTGTGACCGAGCCGTTCACCGGGTCGACGTTGACCGAATAGCGGCGGTGGCGCGCGGTCAGCGTGATCGCGGCGTTCTGCACCGAGCCGTCGGGATAGACGACGTAAGGGTTGGACATCGAAAGCGTGATGCCTTCGGGCAGGAAGCGCGAGCCGCCGATCCAGTCGTATTCGCGGCCGTGATTGGTCGCTTCCAGGTCGACCTTCTGACCAGTCCTGAGCGCGGTCGCGCGCGCCACGCGCAGATCGGCCTCGAGCAGCCGCGTCGTCTGCTGCAGGTCGAGCATCTGCAGCGAGCCCAAGAGATTGGGCACCACGATCGTGGCGATCAGCGCCGTGATCGCCACGACGACCAGCGTCTCCAGCAGCGTGAAGCCGGAGTGTCTACCAGCTTCCGACATCCTGTGCCTCGCCCGTTCCGCCGGGCGCCTTGTCCTGTCCGAGCGTATAGACGTCGACTTCGCCGTGCTGGCCCGGATTCTGATAGACGTAGGGCGTGCCCCACGGGTCCTTGAGCGCGCTGTCCTTCTTGAGGTACGGCCCATTCCAGTTGGGCGCGGTCGTCGGCGCGGTGACGAGCCCCTCCAGGCCTTCCTGCTGTGTGGGATAGCGCCCGACGTCGAGGCGGAACAGCTCCAGCGCCGACATCACGTTCTGGATCTGCACCTTCGCGGTCTGGGTGCGCGAGGTGCCGAGATATTTGATCACCTGCGGCGCGATGATGGCCGCGAGCATGCCCATGATCGCGAGCACGACCAGGAGCTCGAGAAGGGTGAAGCCGCCTTCGCCGCGCGTCTTCAGTCGCACGGAACGCAGGCTGAGTTTTTGAATCAAGGTCATGGTCCTACCGCCAAATCGTTGAAGCCCAGGATAGCAGACATAATCGAAGCGATGATGGTGCCGACGAGCGCCGCCATCGTCACCGTGATCACCGGGGTCATGATGGTGATGAGCCGCGCGATCGCGGTGCGCACGTCGCGGTCGAGCACGTCGGCCAGCCGCGTCAGCATCAGGCCGAGCTGCGCCGTCTCCTCGCCGGTGCGCAGGAACGAGATCGCCATCGGCGGGAACAGGCCCGTCTGGGCGAGCGGCGCCGACAGCCCGCCGCCCTGGCGCAGCCCCGTCGAGACCTTCTCGACCGCGTCGTGCATGTGCATGTTGGCGAGCGAGCGCTGCGCGATGGCGAGCGCGCCGGCGAGCGGCACGCCGCCGTCGATGAGCGAGCCCAGCGTGCGCGCGAACCGGGCCGTCTCGGCGTTGCGCACGATGGAGCCGATCACCGGCAGCTTGAGGATCCTGCGGTCGACGAGGCGCCTGACCGCCGGCTGCTGCACCCAGCGATGGAGCATGAAGATCGCGATCGCGCCGAAGCCCACCGCGTAGTACCAATAGTTCTTCACCGCATGGCTCGCGCCCATGATGACCTGCGTCATCGGCGGCAGCTTGGCGCCGCTGTCGGAGAACAGATCCTCGAACTGCGGCACGACGAAGAGCAGCATCATGAGGATGACGCTGCTGGCGATCACCATCAGCATGATGGGATAGACCATTGAGGAGACGATCGTCTGGCGCAAATTCTCCGCGCGCTCCATCGTCTCGCCGAGCCGGCTCAGGCTCTCGTCGAGCTTGCCGCTCGCCTCGCCCGCTTCCGCCATCGCCGAGGCCATGGGCGAGAAGGCGCCGTTGCTCTCGGTCATGGCGCGCGCCAGCGACGCGCCGTGGCGCACGCGGTCGCGCAGCTTGGCGAAGATGGTCTTGACTAGCGGCCGGTTCAAATTCTCGACGACGACGGCGAGCGCGCGGTCGAGCGGCAGGCCGGCGTTCAAAAGCACCGCGAGCTCGCCGATGGCGTTGACGATGCCGCGCCGCGTCGCGGTGTTGAGGCGCAGCTTCTTTTCGTCCGCGGCGGCCTTGGTCGAGGTCTCGACCGTCTCGATGGGCATCAGGCCGAGCCGCTTGATGCGCTCGATGGCGTCGGCGCGGGAGTTCCCTTCCAGGATTCCCGTCTTGAGCTGGCCGCCCGCGGTGGCGGCGCGATATCGATACGTCGCCATCAGACCTCGCGCGTCGCCCGCAGGACTTCTTCTATGGTCGTCAAGCCCTGCTGGCTCTTGCGGATGCCGTCCACGAGCATGGTGCGCATGCCGTGGGCCACGGCGGAGCGCTGGACCTCGCGCGCTTCCGCGCGCGCCAGCACCATGCCCGCGATCTCGTCGTCGACGGGAAGCAGCTCCATCACCGCGAGGCGTCCGCGGAAGCCGGTCCCGCCGCAGGCATCGCAGCCCTTCGCGTGATAAAGCACGGGCACGTCCTCGATCTCGGTTCCCGGCATCAGGCTCTTGAGGAAGCCTTTCGGCGGCTCATAGGCCTCGCGGCATTTGGGGCAGAGCCGGCGCACCAGGCGCTGCGCCAGGACCGCGTTCAAGGTCGAGGTGATGAGGAACGGCTCCACGCGCATGTCGAGCAGGCGCGTCACGGACGCGGCCGCGGTATTAGTATGAAGCGTGGAAAGAATGGTGTGCCCGGTCAGCGCCGACTGGATCGCGACCTCGGCCGTCTCCAGGTCGCGGATCTCGCCGACCATCATCACGTCCGGGTCCTGGCGCAGGAACGAGCGCAGGGCAGCGGCGAAGGTCAGCCCGATCTGCGGCTTGACCTGGGTCTGGTTGATGCCGGCGAGGCGGTATTCGATCGGGTCCTCGATGGTGAGGATCTTGCGGTCGGGCAGGTTGATCGCGGCGAGCGAGGCATAAAGCGTCGTCGTCTTGCCGCTGCCGGTCGGCCCCGTCACCAGGATGATGCCGTGCGGCTGCTTGAGCGCGTAGAGGAACTTCTCCAGCACGTCGTCCTCGAAGCCCAGCGTCTTGAAGTCGAGCGACAGGCTGGAGCGGTCGAGGATACGCATGACCACGCTCTCGCCGTGGATCGTGGGCGAGGTCGCGATGCGAAGGTCGATCTCGTGGCCGCGCACCGCGACCCGAAGACGACCATCCTGCGGCAGGCGGCGCTCGGCGATGTCGAGCGAGGCCATCACCTTGATGCGCGAGACCAGCGGCAGCTTCATCTGCGCCGGCAGGGTCTCCACGTCGATCAGCGCGCCGTCGATGCGATAGCGCACGCGCACGCAATCCTCGGCCGGCTCGATATGGATGTCCGAGGCGCGCTGCTCCGACGCCCGCGCGATCAGGTTGTTGACGGTGCGCACCACCGGCGCGTCCGACGCCAGGTCCTTGAGCCGCTCGACGTCGGATTCGTCGACGGTCTCCTCGCCCGCCTGCGCCTGGGCGGCGGCGCCGTAGAGCCGGTCGAGCGCCGCCTCGAGGTCGTTCGCCTTGGCGATCAGGGGCCGCACCTTGCGGCCGAGCGCGAAGGACAGCGCCTCCAGCGGATAGGGATCGAGCGGGTCGATCAGCGCCACGTCGACCTGGTCGTCATTGGCCGCGATCGGGATCGCCTTCACGTCGCGCAGGAAGCGCACCGAGATCGCGTCGGGCAGCACCGGTTCGGCGGGGAAGTCGCTCGTCGCCGCGATCGGCAGGCCGGTTTCCTTGGCAAGCGCGCCCGCGAGCGCCTGCTCGGCGATCATGCCGAGCCGGGTGAGGACCGAATCCAGACGCTCGCCGGTCTCGGCCTGCACCAGCCGGGCGCGCACCAGGGTCTCGGGCGTCACCAGCCCGCGCTCCAGAACGAGTTGCTCAAGCCTCATCGCGTTTTCGCACTTTGTCTGTTGGACCGGCACACTATTCCGCGCCCGCGCGAAATGCCACGTGCGGTCCATGTGTACGCAATGTCACGAACGGCGTTGCCGAGTCCGCGCATCGCCACCGTGTCCGAAGCGTCATGGTTACCCGGCCTTAACATGGAGTCGAAAACCTTTCGTACACGGACGTTTTGGCCGCTTTCCCGCATAACACCGCGCTCATGAAGGAAAAGACAGCGCGTTCGGGGCCCGCGGATGCAGCGCTCGCGCGGCGGAATTAAATTATCTTCAGCCGAAAACAAGAGCGTGACGCGAAAGCCGTCTCAGGCCCCACTATCTGTCGTTGCACGCGACCGCGCCAGTCACGGCCTGAAGCGAGCCCATCATACCGATTCTCCCATCGCGACGGATTAAAAGCGCCCGCGACACCGACGGCGCTCCGGTGCCGAGATAAAGGACGGCCGAGTTGCAGGAATCTCACACACGCAAATCGAGATTGGAGCATTCCGGGACAGGGATTCCGCCTGCCGGATAAGCATCTTGGCACCTCATTGCCCGGATTCGCTGCAGTGCAGCGGGCCACGATGTGACAATCGCAAGAACCCCACGTTTCTGCGCCTTGCAGCAATTGATCTTCGATTACAGACACGATAGGTTTCCGCCGGCTGTACAAGAATGCGTCCCTCGCGCGCAGCCCGTTGGGCATTCACAGAGTGGTGCGGTGTGTCGAGGGGCCGCACGTATATGAACCATCTTTCGAAAGGGGAGTACCATCCAAATGAGCAAGACTAAGCTTCTTCTCTCCACCGCTGTCGGCCTGGCGTTTGTGGTTGCCGGTCCGTCTGCGATGGCCGCGGGCAAAAAGCATTCGCCCGCAAATGGCGCGAAGAACTTCACCCATATGACGTCGACGAAGTTCGGCAAGGTGAAGCACGGCCAGCCGCCGCGTCATACCGGCCTCAAGGAGAGGTTCCTGGTCGAGACTTGGGGAGTCACCACGGTGTCCCTGCTCGGCGGCCTCGCCACCGAAGACGCCGCGCAATCCGTCGTCTGCAAGAACGCCTGCACGATCGTCACGCTCGATACGGCAGAGTTCCTCTCGTACTATTCGTACAACCAGGTCGGCATCTGCCCGATGGTTGACGGCTACTTCACGAACGGCTCGTGCTACTTCTCGGGCGCGCTCTCGTTCCAGGAGCTGTACACGAACCGTACGAACCAGACCAACCTGTCGGTTGCTTCGGGCACGCATACGGTCCAGACCTATGTCTACACGATCGCGCCGGCCTATATGGGTCACTATCAGAACGACTATCACGTCTACAACTGATCGTCGGTCGAAAGGGGAGTACCTAGCACATGAATAGAACCAATCTCCTTCTCTCCACCGCGGTCGGTCTGGCGTTTGTCGTTGCCGGCCCGTCAGCGATGGCGGCTGGGCAGAAGCATGCCCCTCAGGGCAATGCCAAGGCCCATGCAGCCGTCAACTTCGCGAAGGCGCCGTTCAAGCGCATGCACCAGAATCACGGTAAGCCGAACCATCTCAAGGCTCGGCAGACCGTCGACACGTGGGGCACCACTACGGTGAACCTGCTCGGTGGCTTCGCGGTCGAAGATGCGGCCACGACGGTGAACTGCCTCAAGGCCTGCCGCGTGGTTACGGAAAATACGGCGGAACTTCTGTCGTACTATTCGTACAACCAGGTTGGCATCTGCCCGCTGGTGGATGGATATTTCACCAACGGCTCGTGCTACTTCTCCGGCGCTCTCTCGCCGAAGACGCTGTACACGAACCGCACCAACCAGACGAACCTGGACGTGGCGTCCGGCTCGCACGTGATACAGACCTATCTGTACACGATCGCGCCGGCCTATCTCGGCCACTACCAGAACGACTACCACCTTTATCAGGCGCACGCGCCTCACTAAGGCGGACTATCGGCGTGGCGGGGGCGACCCCGCCACTGCCTCTTCAAGAAGACGGCGCCTGCGAGACATCGCCGGCGCCGTTCTTTTTTTCGCGTGCCGCGGCCGGCCGCGCGGACACGGCATTGACAGGCGCGCCGCTGCCGTCTTTTGTGCCGCGCCTTTCGCCTGGAAGAACAGCCACGTGAACACCGCCAACCCCAACGCCACTTTCGAAGATCCGCAGATCCAGAAAGCGATGACGGCGCTGCGCGAAGGCCGGCCGCAGGCGGCGGAACAGCTTCTGCGCAAGTTCCTCGAGGCCGATCCCGACAACGTCACCGCGATGACGCTGCTGGCGGAGACGGTGATGCGCTTCGACCGCCACCAGGAGGCGGAAAAGCTGCTGACGCGCAGCCTCGAGATCGCGCCCGGCTTCGTCGCGGCCCGCCACACCATCGTGTCGGTGATGCTGATGCAGAACAAGCGCGACGAAGCCTTCGCCCATGCCGACCGCCTCATCGCCCAGGAGCCGGCCAACCCCAACCATCACGGGCTGAAGGCGATGGCCCATGCCTGGGTCGGCGATCACGCGGGGGCGGCTTCCGAGTACGAGATCGTGCTGCGCTACGTCCCCAAGGGACCCGCGCCCTGGCTCGCCTATGCCCATTCGTTGAGGACGCTGAACCGCCGCGACGACGCGATCGCGGCCTATCGCAAGGTCATCGAGCGCTTCCCGCGCATCGGCGAGCCCTATTGGGCGCTGGCCAACCTCAAATCCTTCCGCTTCGACGATTCCGAGATCGAGGCCATGCGCGCGATGCTGGCCGCGACCGACCTTCCGGTCGAGAGCCGCGTGCAGATCAATTTCGCGCTCGGCAAGGCGCTCGAGGACAAGTCCGATTACGCGTCCGCCTTCGAGCGCTACAAGGAGGGCAACGCGCTGAAACGCGCGACCATCAACTACAATGCCGAGATGACGAGCGTCTACGTGCAGAACTGCAAGACGCTGTTCACGCTGAGATACTTCGCCGAGTTCGCGGGCGCGGGCAGCGACAGGCGCGATCCGATCTTCGTCGTGGGCCTGCCGCGCTCGGGCTCGACGCTGATCGAGCAGATCCTCGCCAGCCACTCGCGGATCGAAGGCACGATGGAGCTGCGCATCCTCCCCTTTCTCGTCGGCCGCATCGGCGCGAAAGGCACGATGCAGTACCGCGCCGGGCAGAGCCATCCCGCGCTCGCCACCGACAGCCAGGCGCCCTACCCCGAATGCCTGCGCAACCTCGTGGCCGACGACCTCAAGCTCCTGGGGGAGGAATATCTCGAACGCGCGCGCATCCACCGTGTCGAGGACAAGCCGTTCTTCGTCGACAAGATGCCGGACAATTTCGCCCATATCGGCCTCATCCATCTCATGCTGCCCAACGCCAAGATCATCGACGCGCGCCGGGACCCGATGGCGTGCTGCTTCTCGGCGTTCAAGCACTACTTCCCGCTCGGCAAGGATTTCAGCTACGCCTTGAGCGATCTCGGTCGCTACTACGCCGACTACGTCCAGCTCATGGCGCATTTCGACAAGGCGCTGCCCGGCCGCGTGCACCGCGTCCACTACGAGCACGTGGTCGAGGACAGCGAGCGCGAGATCCGCCGCCTGTTCGACTATCTCGAGCTGCCTTTCGAGGAGAAGACGCTGCGCTTCCACGAGACCGAGCGCGCGGTGCGCACCGCGAGCGCCGACCAGGTCCGCCGGCCGATCTTCAAGGAAGGTCTCGACGACTGGCGGCACTATGAGCAGTGGCTCGAGCCGCTCAAATCGGCGCTCGGTCCCGTGCTCGCCGGCTACGCGGACGAGCTCAAAGCGTCGCGATGACGCAAGCCGGGCCAGATGCCCTTCCGCCAGAGCCGGCGCTGCGCGAGGCGGCGCTTGCGCTGGGCCAGGGCCGGCTGGAGGCCGCCGAGACGGCGCTGCGGCAATTCCTCCAGGCCGCGCCGCGCAATCCCAACGCGCTGCGCATGCTGGCCGAGGTCGCGATCCGCACGAATTGCTTCGCCGACGGCGAAGGCCTGCTCGAGGAATGTCTGGAGATCGCGCCCGAATTCGTCGCCGCGCGCTATCGCCTGGCGACGCTGCTCTTCCGCATGAACAAGCCGCATCGCGCGCTGGAGGAGATCGGGCGCCTGCTCGGCGGGGATCCGGACAATTTCGAATGCCTGAGCCTCAAAGCCGTCGTCCTCGCCCGCATCGGCGACTATGCCCAGGCGCTCGCGCTGCACGAGCGCCTGCTGCGCGATCATGCCGACAAGCACGGCCTCTGGCTCAACTACGCCGCCGAGCTGAAAGCCGCCGGCAGGGGCAAGGAGAGCATCGCGGCCTATCGCGCCGCCATCGCGCGCTTCCCCCATCTCGTCGAGGCCTATTGGAGCCTCGGCAACAACAAGACGTTCCGCTTCGAGCCCGCGGAGATCGAGGCGATGCTGGCCGAGCTCGCGCGGCCGGATCTGAGCGAGACCGACCGCTGCCTGCTGCATTTCACGCTCGGCAAGGCGGCGGAGGACGAGAAGGCCTACGCGCCGTCCTTCGAGCACTACGCCAAGGCAAACGCGATCCGCCACGCCCAGACGCAGTACGACGCCGACGAGGCGAGCGGCCTGTTCGCACGCATCCGCGCCGTCTTCACGCCCGAGTTCTTCAGCCAGCGCGAAGGTCATGGCTGCGCCGCGCCCGATCCCATCTTCGTCGTCGGCCTGCCGCGCTCCGGCTCGACGCTGATCGAGCAGATCCTGTCGAGCCATTCCCAAATCGAGGCGACGATGGAGCTGCTCAACGTGCCGGCCATCATCGACCGCCTCGACGGCCCCTATCCCGAGGCGCTGCTCGAGCTCGACGGCGATCTGTTCGAGGCGCTGGGCGAGGAATACATCGAGGAGACGCGGCCTTTCCGCAATCTCGGCCGCGCCTTCTTCATCGACAAGATGCCGGAGAATTTCCGCCATGTCGGCCTCATCCACCTGATGCTGCCGAACGCCAGGATCATCGATGCGCGGCGCCATCCGCTGGCCTGCGGCATCTCCAACTTCCGCCAGGATTTCGAGAGCGACTACGCCTTCACCTACGACCTCAAGACGCTCGGCCGCTATTGGCGCGACTATGCCGAGCTGATGGCGCATTGGGACCGCGCCCTGCCCGGCAAGGTGCATCGCGTGTTCCACGAGAAGCTCATCGCCGAGCCGGAGGCCGAGATCCGCCGCATGCTCGACTACCTGGGCCTGCCCTTCGAGGAATCCTGCCTGCGCTTCTACGAGAACGACCGGCCGGTGCTCACCGCCAGCTCCGAGCAGGTGCGCCAGCCGATCTTCAAGACCCAGATCGAGCAATGGCAGAATTACGAGCCCTGGCTGGGACCGCTGAAACAGGCGCTCGGCCCGGCGCTGACCGGCTACCGCGCTTAACCCAAGCATGGGAAATCGTTGACAGAAATGGCGCCCAAAGACTTTAATCGCTGCGCATTTCCACAAAAACCAAAGGGCTTTTGGTGAGTACGGACACGTCCGAAGACATCCCGGCTGCGCTGGCCGAAGTGAGGCGTCTGCTGCCGACGGACCCGCTTGCCGCGGAACAGCGGGCGCGCGACATCCTGCGCGAGAACCCGGACGAGCCCGACGCGCTGCTGCTGCTCGCCGTGGCCCTGCGCAGGAAGGGGGCGCCGACCTCGGCGCGCGCGATCCTGGAGCCGCTGGCGCAGCTGCAGTCGCATCGCCCGCAGGTCCATTACGAGCTCGGCCTGGTGCTGGGCATGCTCGGCGACAACCGCGGCGCCACCCAGTCGCTCAAATACGCCGTCGACCTCGATCCAAATTTCGCCGACGCCTGGCACGCGCTCGGCGACCAGATGGTGCGCATGAGGAGCCGCAAGGGCGCCGATGCGGCGTATGCGGAGTATTTCAAGGCCTCGATCAGCGATCCGGTGCTGCGCGACGCGATGGCGGCCTATCGCGAGAACCGCCTCGACGAGGCGCGTGCACTGCTGCTCGAGCACCTCAAGGCAAATCCCAGCGACGTCAACGCGGTCAAGATGCTGGGCGAGATCGCGCTCAAGCAGGGCCGCGTCGTGCGCGCGGAGGAACTGTTCAAGCGCTGTGTCGAGATGGCGCCGGACTTCGTCGCCGCGCGCTTCCGCTATGCGACGCTGCTGATGACGCAGAACAAGCCGCAGGAGGCGATCGATCAGGTCGACGAGATCCTGAAGATCGAGGACGACCCCTATCACCGCAACCTGAAGGCCGCAGCCCTCATCCGCATGAGCGATTTCGAGGGCGCGGCCGCCGAATACGCGATCATGCTCAAGGCGTTCCCGAACCAGCCGGGCGCGTGGCTCGCCTACGGCCACGCGCTCAAGGCGCTCGGCCGCGGGGCGGAATGCGTCGCCGCCTATCGCAAGGCCACGTCGCTGCTGCCGGGCCTGGGCGACGCCTATTGGAGCCTCGCGAACCTGAAGACCTATCGCTTCACTGAGGCCGAGATCGAAACGATGCGCCAGCAGGTGGCGCGGCCCGACATGAAGGGCGAGAACCGCGCGCTGTTCTGCTTCGCGCTCGGCAAGGCGCTCGAGGACGCCAGCCGCTTCGAGGAATCCTTCTTCTTCTACCGCGGCGGCAACGAGATCGTGCACGGGCTCACGAATTACGACGCCGACGAGACGCGCGGCCAGGTGCGCCGCGCCAAGACGATGTTCACGAAAGAATTCTTCGCCGCCCGCGCCGGCCTCGGCACGCAATCGAAGGATCCGATCTTCATCGTCGGCCTGCCGCGCTCGGGCTCGACGCTGGTCGAGCAGATCCTCGCCAGCCATTCGCAGATCGAGGGCACGACCGAGCTGCGCGCGATCCCCTATCTCGCCGGACGTCTCGGCGGCAAGCTCAAGCCCACCGACGTTGCGGTCAACTATCCCGAAGCGCTCGACCCCCTCGATGGGCCGAACCTCAAGGGCCTCGGCGACGAATATCTCTGGCGCGCGCGCATGCACCGCCGCATGGGCCGCACCCACTTCATCGACAAGATGCCGAACAATTTCGCCCATGTCGGCATGCTCCAGCTCATCCTGCCCAACGCCAGGATCATCGACGTGCGCCGCCATCCGATGGCGAGCTGCCTGTCCTGCTACAAGCAGCATTTCGGCCAGGGCCAGGACTTCGCCTATTCGCTCTCCGACCTCGGCCGCTACTATTTCGACTATGTCGAGCTGATGGCGCATTGGGACGAGGTGCTGCCCGGCAAGGTGCACCGCGTGATCTATGAGGAGCTGGTCGCCGAGCCGCAGACGCATATCCGCGCGCTGTTCGACTATCTGGGCTTGCCGTTCGAGGAGGCGGCGCTGCGCTTCCACGAGAACGACCGGCTGGTGCGCACCGCGAGCGCCGAGCAGGTGCGCCGCCCGATCTTCACCGAAGGACTCGACCACTGGAAGAACTACGAGCCCTGGCTCGGCCAGCTCAGGAACGAGCTCGGTTTCGTTCTCGATACCTATCCGGCCGTGCCCCGGTTTTACAGCCAGCTTCACACCAAGCTAGAATATTCCGGCGGCTGGGGAAGCGGCGAGCAACGCTGGTCGGGCCAATCGGTCCAGGCCGCCAAGGGGTTAGAGTAGACGATGTCCGACCTTCATGACGTCGCCGAGAGGCCGGCGACAACCATCGCGGACGTGAAGAAGCATCTGCCCGGCGAACCCAAGCTCGCGGAAGCCGCCGCGCGCGAATACCTGAAATCCCATCCGGGCGACCCGGAAACCTCGATGCTCCTGGGCGCGGCGCTGCGGCTCAAAGGCGACGCGGCGGGTGCGAAGGACGTCCTCGCGCCCCTCGTGGACCAGCAGCCGGACTGGGCCGAGGTGCGCCTCGAACTTGGCCTGGTGCTCGGCGTGCTGGGTGAGAACCATGCCGCGATCAAGGTGCTGACCGAGGCGGTCAACATCGACCGCAACCTCTCCGCCGCGTGGTCGGCGCTGGGCGAGCAATATGTGCTGGTCGGCGACGTGCTGGCGTCGGACGCCGCCTATTCGCACCACTTCAACGTCTCGGTGCACGAGCCGGCGCTGCAGCGCGCGGTGACGGCGCTGCGCAACGGCCGCCCCGACGTGACCGAGGACATCCTCATCGAGTTCCTCGACACCCATCCCGACCACGTCAACGCGATCAAGATGCTCGCCGAGGCCGCGATCGCGCAGGACCGCAACGAGGACGCCTCGGCGCTGCTCGAGCGCTGCCTCGAGCTCGCCCCCGATTTCTCGGCGGCGCGCTACCGACTCTGCTCCTCGCTCTATCTGCAGAACCGCCTGCACGAGGCGATCCCGCATATCGACATCCTGCTCGAGAAGGACCCGCTCAATCCGCAGTTCCGCACCATGAAGGCATCGGTGCTGGGCCAGATGGGCGAGGACAAGGACGCGCTGGCGCTGTTCGAGGGCCTGGTCCAGGAATATCCGAGCCACCCCGCTTCGTGGATCTCTTACGGCCACGCGCTCAAAGGCGCCGGCAAGCAGGACGAAGGCGTGCAGGCCTATCGCAAGGCGATCGAGCTTTTGCCGCAGCTCGGCGGCGGCTATTGGAGCCTCGCCAACCTCAAGACCTTCCGCTTCACCGACACCGACATCGCCGAGATGCACCGCCAGCTCGAGCGCGGCGACCTGCGCATCGAGGCGCGCGTGCAGTTCTTCTTCTCTCTCGGCAAGGCCTATGAGGACCAGAAGAAATACGAGCTCGCCTTCGAGAACTACCAGAAGGGCAACGCGCTGTGGCGCTCGACCGTCGAGTACGACGCGGAGAAGACGCATGCCTTCGTCGAGTTGTGCAAGGAGATCTTCAGCCGCGAGTTCTTCGAGGAGCGCCGCGGCTACGGCCACAAGGCGCGCGATCCGATCTTCGTCATCGGCCTGCCCCGCGCGGGCTCGACGCTGCTCGAGCAGATCCTGTCCAGCCATTCCGAGATCGAGGGCACGATGGAGCTGCCCGACATCACCTCCTTGGCGCGGCACCTGAACGAGGACAACGCGACGGAAAGCGACGAGGTCGGATACCCCGAGCTGCTCGGCTGGCTCGAGCCCGACGAGTTCGAGCGCCGCGGCAAGGAGTACATCGACAACACCCGCTCGCACAGGAAGCTCGGCCGCAAGTACTTCGTCGACAAGATGCCGAACAACTACGCGCATGTGCCGCTGATCCACATGATCCTGCCCAACGCCAAGATCATCGACGCGCGCAGGCATCCGATGGGCTCGTGCTTCTCCAACTACAAGCAGCATTTCGCGCGCGGCCAGCACTTCACCTACGCCCTCACCGACGTCGGGCGCTACTACCGCGACTATGTCGAGCTGATGGCGCTCTGGGAGCAGGTGCTGCCGGGCAAGGTGCACCGCGTGATCTACGAGCAGCTCGTCGAAGACCCGGAGACCGAGATCCGGCGCATCTTCGAATATCTGGGCCTGCCCTTCGAGGAGCAGACGCTGCGCTTCCACGAGACCGAGCGCGCGGTGCGCACGGCGAGCTCGGAGCAGGTGCGCATGCCCCTCTACAAGAGCGGCGTCGACCACTGGAAGCATTTCGAGCCCTGGCTCGGCCCGCTCAAGACGGCGCTGGGCGCGGTGTACGAGCGCTATCCGGACGTCCCGGAAGAATTCACCAAAAACTCGAAAGCTTGAGAACTTTCCCCCCAACGGCTAATCGGTTCGAAGCCAGATAGATATCGGAGTGAGACATGCGCAATACGGTGATCGGTGGGGCCCTTGCCGCCGTCCTGGTGGTGGCCCTCTTCGTCGCGGCGCAATATTGGCACAAGCCGGCCGTCGGCACGGTCGACACCAAGCATCTCAGCCCCGCCGAGGTCGTCAAGGACCTGAGCCCCGATTTCATCGGCCAGCAGAAGGTCGGAAGCTGGATGCTGGCCTGCGGTCCGGTCCACGAGCTGCCTCACGCGCCGCCGATGGACGGCCATGACAGCGGAAACTCGCAAGGCACCGCGCCCAAGGAAGCGCCCCCGCCGCCGGGCTGGCACATCCCGCGCTGCCGCGTGATGCTGGGCATGCGCAGCCCCAAGAACCCGGCGGACGAGATCCGGGTCACGTTCCGCGCCGTCGGCTTCAAGCGGGTGCTGGCGATGTTCCTGCGCTTCCCGCCGGACCAGGTGGGCACGGGCGATCCGGTGACGATGCGGCTCGACCAGACCGCCTGGTCGGTCCCGATCCGCACCTGCGCCAAGGCGTTCTGCCTCTCGATCCAATCCATCAAGTTCGCCGACGTGCCGACGCTGCTCAAGGCCAAGACCCTGCAGCTCGAGTTCAAGCCGACGGGCGGTACCGCGCAGGTGGCGATCCCGGTCCCCACGGACGGCCTCGCCGTCGCCCTTGCCGCGATGGAAAAGCTCGACAAGTAGCATTTCGATTCGATCGGCATGCCGGTCCGCCCGCGGGCCGGCATCGTCGCATTCGCGAACGACTCGCAAAACGCGCCGCGACGCCGATTGTGTCAATTCGGCAAAGCATTTTCGCGCTGCAGCATGACGCGTTGGCGATGCGCAGTGGGGTCCGGCGCTTGCGAGCGCGTCGCATCCAAACTAACATCCACGTTAGTTTCCTCCAGAATGCGAATCCGGCGCGTGGGCATGGGCTTGCGTTGCCGTCAGTGACCAAACCAGTCCGAAAGGGGATCACGCATGCGTTCCAGCCGTATCTCAGTTCTCGCCGCGACCGCCGCAGCGCT
Source organism: Alphaproteobacteria bacterium (assembly GCA_021325375.1). Lineage (GTDB taxonomy): Bacteria > Pseudomonadota > Alphaproteobacteria > Micropepsales > Micropepsaceae > Rhizomicrobium. The sequence continues at coordinate 139,024 of JAJPHG010000002.1, forward strand.
GCTGTCGTCGACCGCCTTCGCCCATCACATGACGCCGCTGCCCAGCCACCATGGCTGGGATGCCAGCAAGCAGGGCTTCCAGGCCCCGCCCAGGTCCAATTCGGGCACGTGGACCGGCTTGACGCACGCGTTCCCCGGCTCGGGCTTCCCCGACACCACGCTGCAACTCACCGACGGCACGATGCTGATGCATGACGGCTGCACGACCGACTGGTACAAGCTCACGCCCGACAACACGGGCAGCTACGTCAACGGCACCTGGACCAAGGAAGCGTCGATGCCGAGCGGCTACTCGCCTCTCTATTTCGCGTCGCAGGTCCTTGCCGACGGCCGCGTGATCGTGAACGGCGGCGAGTACATCAATTGCGTTTCGGCGTTCTCCAAGGCCGGCGCGCTCTACGATCCGGTCGCCAACAGCTGGACCAACGTGAGCCCACCCACGGGCTGGACGAAGATCGGCGACTCGGGGAGTGTCGTGCTGACCGACGGCACCTACATGCTCGCCAATTGCTGCTCCACGCAGGAGGCCAAGGCCACGATCTCCGGCACGACCGTCACCTTCGCCTCGACCGGCACGGGTAAGGCGGACATCAACGACGAGGAAGGTTGGACGATGCTCCCCAACCAGACCATCCTTGTCGTCGACGCCAACAGGAATCTGGGCGGCAGCAGCAACAACACGGAGATCTACACCGACGCCAACCCGAGCGGCAGCTGGGCGGCGGGCAACAACACGGCGAACTCGCTGGTCGACGCCACCTCGCACGAGATCGGCCCCGCGCCGCTTCTGCCGAACGGCCTGGTCTTCCAGCTCGGCGGCACCGCCCATACCGGCGTCTTCGATCCGTCCTCGGGCAACTGGACGGCGGGTCCCGACGGTTTGACCATCGGCGGTCAGCCCATGGACTCCTCCGACGGTCCGGCGGTCGTGCTGACCTGCGGCAGGGTCCTCGAGCAGGTGAGCCCGGGCGTGTTCCAGTCGCCGTCGCACTTCGTCGAGGTCACCGTGACCGACCCCAACACCGTGACCCAGGCCCAGGTCAACGAGCCTGCCAGCGCCTCCGGCCAGTCCTCTTATGAGGGCCGTCTGTCGATTCTTCCCACCGGCCAGGCGCTGTGGGCGAGCGATGTGGGCGACGTGCAGATCTACACGCCCAAGAAGTGCAACCCGGTCAAGGCCAGCAAGCCGAAGATCAAGCACGTGTCGGCTTCGCTCACCGTCGGCAGCACCAACAACGCCATATCCGGCCTCGGCTTCCAGGGCCTGACCTTCGGCGGCTATTACGGCGACGACGCGCAGATGTCGACGAACTATCCGCTGGTGCGCATCACCAACACCGGCAGCGGCAACGTCTGCTATGCCCGCACCCACGATCATTCGCGGATGGGCATCTCCAACGGCGGCACGAGCTCGACGAGCTTCGACATCCCGAACACCTGCACGACGGGCCCAAGCACGCTCGAAGTCGTGGTCAACGGCGTTCCGTCGAAGGCCAAGAGCGTGACGCTGAACTAGTCACGGTCTGAAGAAATGAGAAACGGGCCGGGCGAGAGTCCGGCCCGTTTTCTTTTGGCGCAAGTTGCTATCGATCCGACCCAATCAATAAATGTCATCCCGGCCGAGCGCAGCGAGGGCCGGGATGACAGCGGTGTTATTCGATCTCCCTACTTCCCCGCGCGCCCCGCCAACCACTTGTCGACGTCGGGCAGGCGCTTGGCGCGGACCTGGGCGTTGAAGGCGATGGCGCTCGCGGCGCGGACGGTATCGGCGCGCGCGGTCGCGGGGATATGGGCTGAGGCGAAGGCGTTGAGCTTTGCGATCATCCCGGCGTCGTTGCTGTTCGAGACCAGCCTCGGCACGTATTGGGTCCGGCTGTCGGCCTCGAGCCAGGAATCGACCAGCGCCAGATGCGCGAGGGTGAAGTCGAAGGCGGCGTCGGGATACTCGAAAGCGACGCTGTCGATGATGCCCGGCCGCGTCGTCACCGCGGCCTCGCTGGTGAGCGTGAGCGCGAGCGCGCGGTCGGCCAGCTTGCGGTCGAGCGCCCGGCCGAGGCCGCCGTAGAGCTCCTGCTTGGCGAGCGTGTTGGTCTCCTTCTTCGCCAGGTCGTGCAGCGTGTTCCAGGTCGCCTCGTCGGCGTGGCGTGCGACGATCAGGAGCAGCGTGTGGCGCGTGTCGGCCGACGTGCCCGCCGGATTGGCGAGATAGGCCTGGAAGCGCTTCTTCGCCTCGGCGGTCACGCCGGGCTCGTCGAACTGGCTGAGCGCCTCGAGCAGGTCGCCGCGCAGCAGCGCCACGTTGGAATCCTCGCCCGGCTTCGCGTCCCAGCCGACGGAGGCATAGACCGGCGCGAGCAGCTTGCGCGCGAAAGCCCGGTACGCCGCCTGTCCGGGAAGGCCGCGATAGAGGTCGTCGATGCCTTCGAGGCGCCCGGTCAGCGTGGCCAGGACCTTGGGGTTCATCGAGGCGTCGGCTTGCGACGCGAGCTCCAGGAAGTCCGAGAGCTTCTCGTAGCCGGTATAGCCGAGCGCGCGGCTGTCGTTGAGGAGGCCGAGCTGGTTCTCAGGGCTTAGCCCGCGGAAGCCCTTGGCCAGCGCCTGCATGAGGGTGGGGTCGTAGGTGGTGCGGAAATAGCCGCCCTGCCCGTCATTGACGACGGCGCCGGGCCGGGCCGGCACCGCGACAGGCGCGCCGCGCGTCACCGTCCCGCGCCACGGCCCCACGAGCACCGGCACCTGCCAGGAAAGCGGGGCATGGGCCGAATCGTCCATCGCGAAACGGTCCTCGCTGAGCATGATGCCCTTGGGCGAGGCGCTTGCGCGGATCAGCGGCACGCCGGGCTGCAGCGTGAAGTCGTGCGCGACCTTGGTCACCGGCCTGGGCGAGGTCTTGTCGAGCTCGCGCCACAGATCGTCGGTCACCGTGTTCCCATAGGCATGCGCCTTGATGTAGTTGCGCACGCCGGCGCGGAACGCGTCCTCGCCGGTGTAGTTCTCGAGCATGCGGATGACCGCCTGGCCCTTCTCGTAGGTGATCGTGTCGAACGCCTGGTTGGCCTGGAAGACGTCGAGGATCGGCTGGACGATCGGATGGGTGCCGGCGCGCGCGTCGACGCGCATCGCCGCTTCCTTGGCGTCCTGGGAGTCGAGCCACACATGCCATTCGGGATGGAAATGGTCGGTCGCCTTGACCTCCATCCACGAGGCGAAGCCCTCGTTCAGCCACAGATCGTCCCACCAATCCATGGTGACGAGATCGCCGAACCATTGATGCGCCATCTCATGCGCGATGGTGACGTAGACGCCGCGGCGGTCGGCTTCGGTGGAGAGCTTGGGGTCGATCTCGAGATCGCGCTCGAAATAGAAGATCGCGCCCCAATTCTCCATCGCGCCGAAGAACTGGCTCGAGCCCGGCCCGCCGATCAGGTCGAGCTTGGGCAGCGGGTACTTCACGCCGAAATATTCCTCGTAATAGGGCAGGATGTGCGCCGCCGCGTCGAGCGCGTAGTCCGCCTTGGCCGTGTCGCCGCGCTTGACGATGACGCCGATGTCGACGCCGTCGACCTTGCGCGACACGCGCTCGAAATCGCCGAGCCCGAAGAACAGCAGATAGGACGACATCTTGGGCGACTGCGCGAAGCTCACGCGCTTGAGTCCGCCGGGGAGCGATTCCGTCGAGGCGATGGGCGTGTTGGCGATCGCCATCTGGTCGGCGGGCACGGTGGCGGTGAGCGTGAACGTCGCCTTCTTGTTGGGCTCGTCCCAGGAGGGGATGAAGCGCCGCGCGTCGGAGTTCTCGAACTGGGTGAAGATCGCGCGCTTCTTGCCTTTGGCCGTGTCGTAGTCGAGGGCGAAGATGCCCGCGGCCTGCTCGTTGATCTTGCCGCGATAGTCGATGGCGAGCACGTGATGGCCGGCCGCGAAAGCTTGGCCGAAGGTGAGCGTCGCGGTCTGCTCCTTGGCGTCATAGGAGATCTTCGGCGCGGCGGCGGCGCCCGAGAGCGAGACTTTGGAGAAGACGAGATCGGCCGCGTTCAGCGTGATGGTCCTGGCGGATTGCTTGGCGTCGACGTCGATCTTGACCGAGCCGGTGAAGCTCAGCTGCGTCGCGTTGGTCGTGATCTGAACGTCGTAATGCGACGGCGTGACGTTGGTGGGCAGCACCACCCTGTTGGCCGCCTGTGCCGTGCCGGCAACGGCCAGAAACGCGCAAGCACAAATGCCGAGAATCCGCATGATTTCCCTCGCTGAAAGCCTGCGCTGGCCTAGCACAAACGGGATGCTACGGAAATCAATTGTCCGTCAGGGCTTGCACATGGCGCGTAAGCCAGCCGCGGCCCCGATGAGCCCTGCGAAATCCTGCACGATCAGATGGGTGGGGATGGCGCGCATGTAATCCTTGAACCGCCCCTTGGCCTCGAAGCGCGCGCGGAAGGCGCTGGCCGCCAAGGCCTCGCGCATCGCGGGCAGGATGCCGCCCGCGATCAGCACGCCGCCCCGCGCGCCCATCGTCAGCGCGATGTCGCCCGCGACCGAGCCCAGGATCGCGCAGAACCGCGCGAACACCTCCGCCTCGAAGCTGCCCGCATCGGCCTTGGCGCGGGCGGTGATCTCTTGGGGGACAAGCGTGCCCGGTGCCGCGCCCATCGCCTCCGCGAGCACGACCAGACCGGGGCCGGAAAGAATGCGTTCGATCGACAGCCGCCCGAACCTCTTGCTCAGGGTTTTCAGGATGCCGATCTCGACCTCGTCGACGGGCGCGAAGGAGGCATGACCGCCTTCGCTCACCAGCGCGACGACGCCCTCCTGCGCCGGGATGCATCCCGACACGCCGAAGCCGGTGCCGGGTCCCACGATGGCGACGGTGGCGCGCGTCATCGGAATGTCGGAACCGATGGCGGCCAGATCGTCCGGACCAAGATGCGGCACCGCGAGCGCGATGGCCTCGAAATCGTTGATCAGCATGACCTGCGCGAGGTCGAGCGCGGCCGCGACCTCATCGCCGGAGAATTTCCAGCCGATATTGGTCATGTGGATCGCGTTGTCGCGCACCGGGCCCGCCACCGCGAGCACCGCCCGCGACGGCTTGGCGCCGCTCTCCGAGAGATAGGCCTTTGCCGCTTCGGCGATGCCGGGGAAATCCTTCGACGCGAACTTCTTCGGCGCGCACAGCTTGCCGTCCGCGTCCACCAGCGCGAACCGCACATTGGTGCCGCCTGCATCGGCGACGAGGCCCAGTTCCGTCATGGACCGAAGCTAGTGCGCCAGGCCCCGTCGAGCCAAGAGACGATTTCACGCGCCGCGGGGTGGTCGAACGCCGCATAGCGCTTGCGCAGGCGCTCCGCCGCGTCGCCCAAACGGTCAAGACCCGTGTCCTGAAGCAGCGACAGGTCGCGTCTCAGAGCCTGAGCGATCTGCGGCCCCGCCACGGCCTCCGCTGCGGTCTCGAAGGCGCGGCCGTATTCATAAGCGCCGCCTTTCGCATAGCTCTCAGCCAGCGTCAGCATCGGGATGCGCGTGAGCACCGGTTGCAGCGCGGGATTGACGGCGTGAGCGGCGATGCAATCGGCGATCTCCGCCGGCCGGCCGGTGAAGCCGCGCAGGTGCAGGTGGTTCGACATGCGCTTGCCGTCATTGACGGGATAGTTGTCCCACAGGAACGGCTTGCGGCCGAGAAGTCCCGCGATACGCTCGAGATGCCCGATGCTGAAAGCGCGCGCGCAAACCTCCTCGCCGGTCCAGAAGACGTCTACCGAGGGATCGAGGCGCGCGCCGAATTCCTCCAGATAATTTTCGGGCCTGCGGCCAAAGACACGGTCGAGGACGGGATCGTCGGAATAATAGCTCGGGCAGACGATCAGGCTTTGCGCCGAGGCGCGCTCCGCGATCCAGTGGACGATGTCGACCTGCTTGGCGGCGAGCCCGGCCGTGTCGCCTTTCATGTCGTCGAACAGGACCGCGAACATCTCGACGCCGAGCCCGGCGAAGAAGGCGAGCTTGCGCGCCAGCGCGGCGCGCGCGTCGCGGTCGAAGCCGCGATAGATCTCGAACGGGCTCAACCCCACGCCGAAGTGCACGCCCAGCGCGCGGCAATGCGCGGCCAGCGCGCGCAACCGGTCCGCGGCTTCGGGCGGATGATCCTCCTGCCAGCGCTCGCGCAGGAACGCATCGGCCTTGGGCGCATAGATGTGGAAGCCGTAGCCGTACGGGGCGAGGAACGCGATCGTCTGCGCGCGCGCTTCCCAGGACCACGCGGTGCCATAATATCCTTCGATGGTGCCCAGCGCGGCCTGCACGTCCCGTCTCCCGATCGCGGCACGATGCCATGGACGCCTGGCGCGCGGAAAGCGAGACGGAAATTCAATGCGGTTGCAGCATATGATGCCGGACACGTTTCACGGGAATGCCCATGACTAGCGAGGTCGCCGGCTACAAGGCCGTGGCAAAGCTCTACAACGCGCTGATGACGGGGCTGGTGCTCACGCTCGTCAGCCGCAAGGGCGCCGAAGACGCGCGGCGCTTCGTGTTCGCCCATTTCCGCCGCCAGCATCTGGAGAAGTTCCTCCCCGGCCTGAAGAAGCTCGGCCTCGACGGCTTGCCCCACGCGGTCGCCTGCGCGCAGTACCATTATTTCTCCAATGCGCTCGGCGGCGTGAAGACGCAATACGTCGCCGAGAGCCCGCGCAAGGCATGGGTGCGCTATCCGCCGCCGCGCTGGATCTGGCAGGGCACGGCGATCTGCGCGATCCCGCGCGAGGTCAACGAGGCGATGCTGCACGGCTGGCACGGCCACAACGGCGTGTCGCTGAAGAACCCAAGGCTCGGCTTCGTCTGCACCGGACAAACGGTCGAGGGCGATGCGGGCCTCGAAGGCTATTACTTCGAATACGACCGCGACATCGCGCCGGACGAGCGCGTGCGCTTCGCAGCCGGCGAGCGCATGCCGCGCTTCGATCCCGCCGCAGCCCCCAAGCTCGACAGCGCGGACTGGCCCGAGGAAAGGCTGCGCAAGGTCGAGCGTTCCTACGCGATGGAATATGTGCGCTCGCTGCTGCCCACGATGCAGGAGCTGTTCGGCCCCGAAGAGGCCACCGCGCTCGTCGGCCGCACCGCGTGCCTCATCGGCCTGCAATTCTTCGAGGAGACCTATGCGACGACCGGCGCCGCATCCTTTGTCGAATATCTCGCGATGATGCAGCGCGCCCAGGGCGAGAACGTCACGGTCGACGGCAACACCGTGATGCAGCAAGGCTGGCGCCTGATGGACGGCGTCGCGCTTGCCGACGCCGCTTCAGCTTTCAGCGCCTGGAACGCACTCTGGGAAGGCGCGCTTGCTGCATATGATCGCGATCGGGTACTCGCGACCGCATGCGACGGCGACACGATTACCTGGCGCATTATTTGAGTTTGTATTGCACCAGCTTCTCGTAATGCGGCCGCGCGGCATCGGCGATTTTCTGCAGATGCGCGGGCAGCGTCTGCGCCGTCTTCGCGCGTGGCGGCGAGAAGCCGGTCGAGCGCTCCACGGATTCGTACCACACCGGCGCCCAGGCGCCGTCGGTCGCGCGCTTTCCCGCGGGCCAGGCGAGCATCTTCTCCGAGAAGGGGATGTCGAGCGCGGCGCAGAGCGCGCCGAGCGTTCCGCGCGGATCGGCGAGCACGTCGTCGGCATGGATCACCGGCGGTGCTGCGCCCAGACGCTGCGCCTCGCGGTCGAACAACTCCGCCTGGCTGACAAAGCCGATGTCGTCCAGCGTCACCGCTTCACGCTTCTGCGTGTAGGAGAAGAGCACGTCCTCAGGCCCGCGGATCAGGAACGCGTTGCGCATGCGCACGATCCAATCGCGCGGGAAGCCCGCCACCATGTGGTGGGTCATGTGCTTCTGGTACCAGATCGGCCGGCCTCCCGGCACGGGGCCCAGGATCCGCTCGACCACCGCGCGCGGGTTCTTGGGCTGGGAGGCCATCGACTCCTCGCGCATCGGATGATCGATGCCGGTCGCGGCGAGGAACGCGGCATAGAACGGCTCGTCGATGACGGCGGTGTCGGGGCGGTTCTCGAACGAGCGCATCATCGCGGTCGAGATGTTGCGCGGCCCCGACCACATCGCGATGCGGACCGGCTCAAGCATCAACCCACCCTCCCCTTGAGGGAGGGTCGATAATTTGCTGAGCGCAGCGAAGCAAATTTCGGGGAGGGGTATCGAGCCGCCTTACCCCTCCCCGAAAAATGCTTCGCATTTTTCGACCCTCCCTCAAGGGGAGGGTTGAACTGCGATTTGCAACTACCTCGCCGCATCGTCGTCTTTCAATTTCGCATAGAGCGCGCGCAGCTTCATCGTCATCGGGCCCGGCAGCGACAGCGGCAGGGTGTAGCCGTCGATCTCGCGCACCGGCGTCAGCCCGCCGAACGTGCCGGTGACGAACGCCTCGTCCGCGCCATGCACGTCGTCGAGGGTGAAATTGCCGAGCTTGCACGCGATGCCGTTCGCTTTCGCAAGCGCGATGACGTTGGCGCGCGTGACCCCATTGAAGCAGAACTCGCCCGAGGAGGTGCGAAGCTCGCCGTCCTTCACGAAGAAGAAATTGGTCGCGTTGCAGCTCGACACGAAGCTGTCGGGATCGAGCATCAACGCCTCGTCGGCGCCCTTATCGATCACGTCGAGCAGCGCGCGGATCAGCGCCAGCCGGCTGTGCGAGTTCAGCCGCATGTCGAACATCTCCTTCGGCGTGCAGCGGATCGACGACGTGGCGAGCTTGAGGCCGCGGCTGACGATCTCCTCGGCCGGCTCCTTGTGCTCGGCGACGATGACGATGGTGGGCGTGCCCAGCGCGTTGCGCGGGTCCTGGTTCGGCGCCTTCTTGGGTCCGCGCGTCACCATCAGGCGGATATGGACACCGCTCTCCATGGCGTTCGCCTCAAGGGTCCGGCGAAGTGCCGCGACCATCTCCTCGCGCGAAAGGCCGATGTCGAGCGCGATGGCGCGCGCGCCGTCATAGAGCCGGTCCAGATGGGCTTCCAGGAACAGCAGCCCGCCCTTGTGCAGGCGCAAGCCCTCCCATACCCCGTCGCCCAGCACGAAGCCCGCATCGAACACCGAGACGCGGGCCTCGGCGCGCGGCACCAGGGCGCCGTTCAGGTAGATGAGCACCTTCTCGTTGCGCGGATCGGCGGCAAAATCCTGACTTCCGGGCATTGTTCCTCCCCCCTTGGCTCACCCCTTGGGAGGGCGAAACCTAGGCAAAAGCAGCCCCTTTTGACATCAAAAAAGCCCCGGTTCCCGCCCGTTACCCCGTTGCGGTGTGGTCAGTTTTGCGCACATGATAGGCGTTAACGCGCGGGGCCTGGCCGGGACAGCCTGCGTGGTCTTTGGAACTCGCCCGGTTTGAGCGCGGCATCGGCACGAATGGCAAATTACGACAATAGCGGCGGGCCTCTCGCAAGAGCTTCTGCGAAGGGCACGGTCAAGTGGTTCAACGCAACCAAGGGCTACGGTTTCATCACCCTCGATGACGGTGCGGACGCCTTCTGTCACGCTTCGGCGCTGCAGACGCTGGGGGCATCGAGCCTGAATCAGGGCGCGACGATCGTTTGCGACCTTCAGGACTCGCCACGCGGGCTGCAGGTCGTGGCGGTCCACAACATCGACAACAGCACCGCCGACACCTCCGGCGGTGGTGGCGGAGGAGGCGGCTTCGGCGACCGCGGCAGCAGACCGCCCCGGCCCCGGCGCGATTTCGGCGACAGCGGCGGCGGCTTCGGCGGCGGGCGCGGCCATCATGGCGGCGGCGGCCACGACAGGTTCGGCGGCGGCCATGATCGCTTCGGTGGTGGCGGCCATGACAGGTTCGGCGGCGGTGGCGGCGGCTTCCGCGACCGCGACAGCGGTCCGAGCGGCCCCATGGTGGAAGGCAAGGTCAAGTTCTTCAACGACCAGAAGGGCTTCGGCTTCGTCATGCCGGACAATGGCGGCGGCGATGTCTACATGCATGCCAGCGCGCTTCGGCGCTCCGGCGTGCAGATCCTGGCCCCCGAGCAGCGCATCCGCTTCTCGACCCGCCAGGGCAACAAGGGTGTCGAAGTCGACCGGGTGGAAGTTCTCTGACAGTTCCCCTTCACCTCTCCCCTTGAGGGAGAGGAAGAAAAATCATGGGTTTAGGCGTAGCGCAGCGAAGCCTAAGCCCTTGATTTTTCAGGTGAGGGGTGAGTTCGGCGGTCGCAAGCAATCTCCCCTCAAGGGGAGAGGAAGTGGGGCTAGTTCCCAGCCCCCTCGTCCCACGCAGCCGGGGATTGCGTATTTCACACAAATCCGTGGCTTGAATTGTAAGACCTCGCACCTATATAGGACCGATCTATATCGATCCAATATAGATACGGGCTGGGACCATGGACGTCCGCACAATCTGCTTGGGCATTCTCACCCGCGGTGACGCCACGGGCTATGAGATCAAGAACCTGTTCCAGGACGACGGGTACCAGTACTTCGTCGAGGCGAGTTTCGGCTCGATCTATCCGGCCCTGAACCGGCTGACCGAGGAGGGCCTGGTCTCGGTCCGCGCCGAGGCCCAGGAAAAACGCCCCGACCGCAAGGTCTATTCGATCACGCCCTCCGGCCGCAGCGCCTTCATCGCCTCGCTGCTCAAGCCGCTGCCCGAGGACCGCCACCGCTCGCCCTTCGTCTTCGCGATGCTGTTCTCGGACCTCTTGCCCGAGAACCATGCGCGCGCCCTTCTCGACACCTATGCCGCCCAGACCGAGATCAAGCTGGCGCAGTTGAGCGAGAGCAACACCAAGCCGAAAACGCCCGGCGAGGAGTTTGCCAACGGGTTCGGGCGCGCCATCTATCAAGCGATGCTCGAATACCTGCGCGCCTATCGCCCGCGCCTGGAAACCGAACCCCCTGCCGCCGTCGCGGCCGCCGAGTAGAGAGAGTACGAACGAGATGTTCTTCCTGCAGTTCCTTCGCGCCATCGGGCGGTTTCTGGACGGGGCCTATACCACCGTGATGCCCGGGTTCTGGCTGCGCATGAAGGCGCGCTGGCAGTGGGCCGGCGGCATCATGATCGTGGCCGCCTTGTGGATCGCCTCGAGCCTCGTCTTCCGCCCGGTCGTGGCGATCGCGGACAAGGACGAGGCCAAGTCGAGCTCGGCCTCGACAACCCCCGCCGTCCGCGTCGTCGAGTTCGCGACGTCGGACCGCGCCGCCACCGTCGCCGTGCGCGGCCGCACCCAGTCGCTGCACGCCGTCGACGTCCGCGCCGAGATCGACGGCACGGTCAAGGCAATCCATTTCGACAAGGGCCAGAAGGTCAGGAAGGGCGACATCCTCTGCGAGATCGACCTCAACGACCGCGGCGCCAAGGTCAGCCAGATGAACGCGATGGTCGCCCAGACCGGCAAGGAGCTCGAGGTCGCGCAGGAGCTCTACAAGGAGGGCTTCCGCTCCAAGACGCAGCTCGCCCAGGCCGAGGCCGCCTATGAGGCCGCCAAGGCGGGCGCGAGCACGATGGACGTCCAGCTCGCCAACACCAAGATCCGCGCGCCCTGGGACGGCTATGTCGACGACCGCTATGTCGACGTCGGCGACTACATGCGCGCCGGCGACAAATGCGAGATGGTGATCGCGCCCGAGCCGTTCCTGGCGGTGGGCACGGTGAACGAGCAGGAGGTCGGCCAGATCGCGATCGGCGATCCGGCGACGGCCAAGCTGGTGACCGGCGAGACCGTCACCGGCAAGGTCAGCTTCGTCGCCGACCGCGCCGATACGACGACGCGCACCTTCCGCGTCGAGGTCACGCTTCCCAATCCCGACGCCAAGCTGCGCGACGGCGTCAGCGCCGACATCGCCATCCCCGTGAAGAAGGTCCCGGCGATGAAGATCTCGCCCGGCATCCTGGTGCTGGACGATCACGGCGAGGTGGGCGTGCGCGTGGTCGAGGCGGGGGTCGTGCGCTTCCTGCCGATCAAGATCATCTCCGACGCGCCCGACGGCATGTGGATCGCGGGCGTTCCCGACCGCACGCCGGTCATCACCGTGGGCCAGGAATTCGTCACCGACGGCGAGCGCGTCAAGACCGTGCTCGACAAGAACGGAAACGCCTCATGACGCGGATCGTCGAATGGGCCGTGGGCAACACGCGCGTGGTGATCGCGACCATCCTGGTCGTGATCGTCGCGGGCCTGCTCGCGTTCCTCAACATCCCCAAGGAATCCAACCCGGACATCCCGATCCCGGTGATCCTGGTGCAGGCGTCCTATCCCGGCATCAGCCCGGAGGACAGCGAGCGCCTTCTGGTCAAGCCGCTCGAGACCAACCTGCGTTCCGTCGAGGGCCTGAAGACGATCACCGCGCGCGCCTATAGCGGCTTTGCGATCGTCATCCTGGAGTTCGACGTCAATTTCAACAAGCAAAAGGCGCTCGAGGACGTGCGCGCGCAGGTCGACGAGGCGCGCGGATTGCTGCCGGCCGAGACCGACCCGCCGACGGTGCAGGAGTTCAACACCAGCCTCGATCCGGTGATCGCCGTGTCGCTCTCGGGCCAGGTGCCCGAGCGCACGCTGCTCCACCTCGCCCGCGACCTGAAGGACGAGATCAAGCTCGTCCCCACGGTGCTCGACGTCGACATCGGCGGCGACCGCAAGGAGATGCTCGAGATCGTCATCGATCCGGCCAAGCTCGAGAGCTTCGGCATCTCCCAGCAGGAGATGTTCAACGCCGTCTCCAACAACAACCGGCTGATCGCGGCCGGCCTGATCGACACCGGTCACGGCAGCTTCGCGGTCAAGGTGCCGGGCGTCATCGAGACCGCGGGCGACCTGCTCAGCCTGCCGATCCGCTCGACGCCCAACGCCACGATCACGCTCTCCGACGTGGCGCAGGTGCACCGCACCTTCTACGACCCCACGACCTATTCGCGCATCAACGGCCAGCCGTCGCTCAGGCTCGACGTCACCAAGCGCATCGGCGCCAACATCATCGCCAACAACATCGCGGTCAGGAACATCGTCGACAAAGCCGCCAAGAACTGGCCCGCCGGCGTGCACGTCACCTATCTGTTCGACGATTCGACCGACATCCGCGACCAGCTCGGCTCGCTTTCCGATTCCATCATCCTGGCGATCCTGCTGGTGATGATCATCGTCGTGGCGGCGCTGGGCCTGCGCTCGGGCCTGCTCGTCGGCGTCGCGATCCCGACCTCGTTCCTGATGGCGTTCATGATCCTGAACGGGCTCGGGCTGACGCTGAACTTCATGATCATGTTCGCGATGCTGCTCGCGGTCGGCATCCTGGTCGACGGCGCGATCATCGTCGTCGAATATGCCGACCGCAAGATGACCGAGGGCCACAAGCCCAAGGAGGCCTTCGCCCAGGCCGCTTTGCGCATGTTCTGGCCGGTGGTCAGCGCCACCGCGACCATGATCGGCGCTTTCCTGCCGATGCTGCTGTGGCCCGGCGTCGCGGGCAAGTTCATGAGCTACTTCCCGATCACGCTGATCATCATCCTGTCGGCGTCGATGGTGGTGGCGCTGATCTTCCTGCCCGTGCTCGGCGGCATGTTCGGCAAGACGCCGCCGCATGACGAGCAGCACGAGAAGGCGATCGAGGCGTCGGAGACCGGCGACTGGCGCGAGATCCCCGGCATCACCGGCTGGTATGCGCATCTGGCCGAGTGGCTGACCCAGCGCCCCGGCACCGTGATCCTGAGCGCGGGCGGCGTCGTGGCCCTGGTGATCACGCTGTTCTATTTCTTCAACCACGGCACCGAATTCTTCGTCGACCAGGACCCGGGCTACACCTCGGTCTACATCTCGGCGCGCGGCAATCTGTCGGCGGCCGAGAAGCGCGACATCGTCATGGGCATCTCCAACATCGTGCAGACCGTGCCCGGCATCCGCACGGTCTCGGCGACGTCGGGCGGCCAGTCGAACTCGCTCAACAGCTCGGGCGGCGTGCCGGTGGACAATATCGGCCGCATCGGCGTCGAGCTGCTCGACTATCGCGAGCGCCGTCCCGCCAAGCTGATCGAGGAAGAGATCCGCGCCAAGACCGCGAACATCCCCGGCGTCCACATCGAGGTGCGCGAGCCGCAGAACGGCCCGCCCACCGGCAAGGACGTGATGATCGACGTGAACTCGGACGACTACGCCGCGCTGGCGCAGGTCACCGCCGCGCTCCGCGCCCATCTCGACAAGATGGACGAGCTGCGCGACGTCGAGGACACGCGCCCGCTGCCCGGCATCGAATGGGACCTCGACATCAACCGCACGATGGCGAGCCGCTTCGGCGCCAACGCGCAGTCGATCGGCACCGCGGTCCAGCTCGTCACCAACGGCATCCTGGTCGGCAAATACCGCCCGGACGACAGCCAGGACGAGGTCGACATCCGCGTGCGCTATCCGGCCGAGTTCCGCGGCATCCAGGCGCTCGACAATCTGCGCGTGCCGACCGCAGACGGCAGCATGGTGCCGACCAGCAACTTCGTCACCCGCAAGCCCGCGCAGCAGGTCAACTCGATCGAGCGCGTCGACGGCCGCCGCGTCTATCACGTGCGCGCGAACATCAAGGCGGTGTGCTCGGCCACGGTGAAGACGAACTGCCTGAAATCCAAGGCCCAGCCGAGCGAGGAAGTGGCCAAGATCCAGAAATGGCTCGCCACCCAGAGCTTCCCCAAGGACGTGCGCGTCTCGTTCAAGGGCGGGCAGGAGCAGCAGGACGAATCCGGCGCCTTCCTGATCGAGGCCGCGTTCCTGGCGCTGTTCCTGATCGCGATGGTGCTGCTCGCGCTGTTCAACAGCTTCTACCACGCCACGCTGATCCTGGTGGCGGTGGTGCTCGCAATGATCGGCGCGCTCTTGGGCATGGTCGTGATGGGCCAGGCGTTCTCGATCATCATGACGGGAACCGGGCTGCTGGCGCTCGCCGGCATCGTGGTGAACCACAACATCGTGCTCATCGACACGTTCCACCGGCTTCGCGACGCCGGCATGGATCCGATCGAGGCGGTGATCCGCTCGAGCGCCCAGCGTCTGCGTCCGGTGTTCCTGACCACGATCACCGCGATCGGCGGCTTGCTGCCGATGATGTTCGCCGTCGAGACGAATTTCTGGACGCGCGAGGTCACGATCGGCGGCCCCAACGGGATGATGTGGGTTCAGCTCTCCACCGCGATCGTGTTCGGGCTCGCCTTCTCGAAGATGATCACGCTGGGGCTGGTGCCATCGATGCTGGCGCTGCCCTATCGCTGGCGCGAGCGCCGCGCGGCCCGGCGCGGCGGCGGCGCGGGGCCGACACCTCCGCCTGCGAATACCTACGTCGACGATTGGCGCCGCGAGAAGGAAGCGGCGGAGTAGTAGCCAAGCGGCACGTCGCCCTTCGAGGCCCGCTTCGCGGGCACCTCAGGGTGACGTGCCTATTTTGACAACAAACGCGTCATCCTGAGGTGCGAGCGTAGCGAGCCTCGAAGGATGACCCCTCCGGCTTAGCTCAATCCACCGCCACCCGCGCCACGCCCGGTGCCACGTCCGGGTCGTTCTCGACTTCCTTGAGCTTCTCGCGCGCGGCGGCGGCTTCCTTCTGCTTGTTCCACATCGAGGCGTAGTGGCCGCCCGCGGCGACGAGCTCGTTGTGGCGGCCGCGCTCGATGATCTCGCCGTGATCGAGCACCAAGATCTCGTCGGCGTCGACGACGGTCGACAGGCGGTGCGCGATGACGAGCGTGGTGCGGTCGCGGCTGACCTCGTTCAGCGCGCTCTGGATCTCGCGCTCGGTGCCGGTGTCGAGCGCCGAGGTCGCCTCGTCGAGGAGGAGGATCGGCGGGTTCTTCAGGATCGTGCGCGCGATGGCGACGCGCTGCTTCTCTCCGCCGGAGAGCTTCAACCCGCGCTCGCCCACCATCGATTCATAGCCGAGCGGCAGCTCGCCGATGAACTTGTCGATCTGGGCGTGGCGCGCGGCCTCCTTGATCTCGGCCTCGTTGGCGCCGATGCGGCCATAGGCGATGTTGTAGCGCACCGTGTCGTTGAACAGCACGGTGTCCTGCGGGACGATGCCGATGGCGGCGCGCAGGGATGCCTGCGTCACGTCGCGGATGTCCTGGCCGTCGATCGTCACGCTGCCCGATCTGATCTCGTAGAAGCGGTAGAGGATGCGGCTGATCGTGGACTTGCCCGCGCCCGACGGCCCCACCACCGCGACCGTGCCGCCGGCGGGAACCGTAAAGCTGATGCCTTTCAGGACCGTGCGCGCGGGCTCGTAGGCGAAGACGACGTTGTCGAAGCGGATCTCGCCGCGGCCCACCTTGATCGGCGGCGCGCCGGGCTTGTCCTTCACCTCCTGCGGCTGATTCAGCAGGCGGAACATCGCATCCATGTCGACCAGCGACTGGGTGATCTCGCGGTAGACCGTGCCGAGCAGGTTGAGCGGGATGTAGAGCTGCACCAGGATCGCGTTCGCCGCGACCAGCGCGCCCACCGTGTAGCGGCCTTCCTTGACGCCATAGGCCGCGAGCACCATCACCGCGCCGAGTCCGACGGCCATGATGATCGCCTGGCCGGTATTGAGCACCGAGAGCGAGATCTGCGCCTGGATCGAGGCGCGCGAATACTTCGCCATCGACACGTCGAAACGGCGCGTCTCGTGCTCCTCGTTGTTGAAGTATTTGACGGTTTCGTAGTTGAGCAGGCTGTCGACCGCCTTGGTGTTGGCGTCCTGGTCGCTCTGGTTCATATCGCGGCGGAACTGGATGCGCCAATTGGTGATCGCGAAGGTGAACCAGACATAGGCGCCGACCATCGCCACCGCGACCGCCGACGCCGCCAGGTTCAGCTTGACGAACAGGATGACGGCATAGAAGACGAGCAGCAGGATCGTCGGGAAGATGCTGAACAGCGTGAACGACAAGAGCGTGTCGATGCCCTTGATGCCGCGCTCGATGATGCGCGACAGCCCGCCGGTCTTGCGTTCCAGGTGGAAGCGCAGCGACAGCCTGTGGACATGCGCGAAGGTCTGCACCGAGACCTCGCGCATCGCGTGGTACTGCACCTTGGCGAAGATGCCGTCGCGCAACTGCGCGAAGAGCTGCATGAGGATGCGCGAGGCGGTGTAGGCGCCGATCCAGGCGAGCGCCAGGCCGAGCGCGATCCCGGCCGGGCTCTTCGCCAGCACGTCGACGGCCCAGCCGTAGAACAGCGGCGAGACGCTGGTGGCCGCCGTCGCCAGCAGCAGGAAGAACAGCGCCGCGAAGACGCGCAGGCGCAGCTCCGGGTTTCCCTTGGGCCACAGATAGGGAAGCAGCATCCACAGCGGCCTGAACGACGGCGCGCCATCACCCTCCTCGACCGCCGCTCGCGCCATCTCAGTGCCCCAGACTTCCGCCGTTGAACACGACATATCCCGCGACGGTCGCGGCGATGGCAATAGCGGCGAAGATGAGGAACCAACGCAACACGAAAACCTCTTTCGGTATAGCCTAGGCCGGGTGGCCTTGAAGGGCGAACCTGTTTAGGAACAAGGTGACAGAACCGCAACCCCGCAGCCATCATGGATAAGAAGCCCGTCATCTGCGTCTTCTGCGGCTCCTCGCCCGGCGCCGATCCCGCCTATGCGCAGGGCGCAAGGCGGTTCGGCGAGCTTCTCGCCGCGCGCGGCTTCGACCTGCTGTTCGGCGGCGGCTATGTCGGGCTGATGGGCGAGGTCGCGCATGCCGCGCGGCAAGGGGGCGCGCATGTGACGGGGATTCTGCCCGACTTCCTGCGCCATCTCGAGCCGCCCTCGCGCGATGCCCAGACCATCCTGGTCACTCCCGACCTTTTCGAGCGCAAGAAGCTGATGATGTCCCTGTCCGACGGATTCGCGGTGCTGCCCGGCGGGCTCGGCACGCTGGACGAATTCTTCGAGGTGATCACCGCCGTTCAACTCAAGGTGTTCGACAAGCCCCTGGCGGTGCTCGACACGCACGGGTTCTACGCGCCGCTCGACGCGCTCATCGCGGGCGTCGTGGAGCATGGCTTCGCGCAGGCGCGGGTCAAGACGTCCTACCGCCGCGCCGCCACGCCGGAAGCGGCGATGGATTTCCTCTCAGAGCGCCTGCTGGGCGCGCCGCGCGCGTAGGCGCGCGAGCTGGCCGTCGAGCGCGACCAGGATCAGCGCCCCCCATACGAAGGCGAAGGTGATCCCGTCGGTGCGCGTGAAACGCTCGCCCAGCAATCCCGTCGCCACCAAGAGCGTGATCGACGGCGAGAGGTACTGAAGGAAACCCAGCGTCGTCATGCGGATGCGGCGCGCGCCGGCCGCGAACAGCGAAAGCGGCACCAGCGTCACGGGTCCGCCGCCGATCAGGAGCAGATCGCGGGCGGGATGCGCGAACGTGAACGTCCCGGTGCCGTTGACCGCCAGAAAGCCGAGCACCGCGGCGGCGGGCAGGAACAGCAGCAGCGTCTCCACCGTCAGCCCGTCGAGCGAATCCACATGGGTGCGCTTGCGCACATAGCCGTAGAAGCCGAAGGAGAGTGCCAGCGCGGGCGCGACCCAGGGCACGTGACCGAGCTCGAACGCCTGCACGGCGACGGCCACGCCCGCCAGCCCCATCGCCGCCGCCCTGAGCCGCGACACGCGCTCGCCGAGCAGCATGACGCCCAGCGCCATGGAGACGAGCGGCGTGAGGTAGTAGCCGAGGCTCGACTCGACGAGCTGATGTGTGGCGACGCACCAGATGAAGACCGTCCAGTTCGCGGCGATCAGCAGGCTCGACGTCGTGAGCGCGATGAGCGTCGCGCGGTCGCGGAAGATGCGCGCGATCTGGGCGAACCGTCCGCGCGCGGCGGTGAAAAGCACCGCGAACACCGCACCCCACAGGATGCGGTGCAGCGTGATCTCCATCGGCGGCACGCCGGCGAGCTGCGCCCAGTAGAGCGGCACGAAACCCCATAAAACATAGGTCCCGCCGGCATAGAGCATGCCGAGCGGCTCGTCGGCCGCGTGCAGTCCGTCCTTGGTCATATCTGCACTCGCACCGCTCTGCGCCTACCCATCATACGTCGATATAACGAAGCTTCGACGCAGGCGCGAGACGCCGCCCGCGCATGGCCGTCACGCGCGGGCGCGCAGCTGCGTCAACCAATTGTAGGGTTCGAAATCGAGCGCGGAGATTCCGTCCCACGTCACGCAGATCTGGAAATCGCAGGCGCTGAGCAGCTTCATCGGCTGCAATCCGGGAAGCGCGGAGACGGGCCGCGCACCGAGAACGCCGCCGGCCTTGCACTGCTCCGGGGTGAAGAAATCGGACCAGTCCTGGAAGTGGACGATCTCGCCGGCGAAAAGCTCGGGCTCGAACAGGAACGTCAGCACGCCGCCATCGACCGCGACCGGCTCGACCGCGCGCAGGTCGCGCCGCGCGCGCTGGTTGATGAGCATGGCCTCCTGGCCCGCGAGGCGGGCGAGCTCGCACTCGATCCCCGCGCGCAGCGCGGCGTTGCCGCCCAGGTAACGCTTGATCCAGAACTTGTCGCCTTGCCGCGAGCGCGCCAGCGAGAACTCCACCGAGTTGACGACGACGGTGTCGCCCACCTGGGCCACGGGAATGAGCTTCTTGTGGAGCGTGCCCGGCACGCGCTTGAAGGTCTCGACCGTCTCGAGCCCCTCCAGCGGATAGGGATCGCGGTAGAGCTTCCACAGCGTGCGCTGGCCCTTGCCCTGCGTGGGATAGCGCAGGAGCTTGAAACGCCACTTCGCGGAAGAGAAGAGGAAGCTCCACATCTCCGCGTCGCTCTTCCAGTTCCTGGTGTAGGCCCTGCGCCAGTACCAGTCGCCGTTCTCCGTGAACGAGCCCATGTCGATGATGACGAAGGGATAGCGCGCGATCAGCGTGTCGATGATCTCTTTCGCGCGCTCCTTCGAGAAGCCGACGAGATGATGCAGGAGGTTGAGGATCAAGACGCCATCGGCGTCGGGAAGCGCCCCCAGGTCGAACGTCTTCATGTCGGCGGCCTGGAACACGATCTCGGGTCGGCGGTGCGCGATGATGTCCTCGAGATCGAAGCCGAACGACTTCGCGATCGCGCCGCGCTCCAGAAGCCCGTTCGACACCGAGCCGTCGTTGCAGCCCAGATCGAGCACCGTGGCGCCCTTGGGCATCACCTCGGCGATCGCATCCAGGCGCGCATCGAGCACCTCGCCGGCCGCCGGCATGGTGTAGTAGTCGCGCTGAGCCTTGGTCGCCATGGAAGAACGAAGCTTTTGTGAAGGTGTCACAAAACTTACATTCCAGAGGCATGCCGGAGCAAGCGGCCCGTCGCCCTTCGAGGCTCGGCCTTCGGCCTCGCACCTCAGGGTGACGTGCCTACTGTAAGCAGTAGCGTCATCCTGAGGTGCGAGCGCAGCGAGCCTCGAAGGATGGCGCGTTTCGACCCTACCGCTTCACCTCCCACGTCGTGCCGTCGGGCCCATCCTTCAGCACGATGCCCTTGGCCAGCAGCTCGTCGCGGAGGCGGTCGGACTCCTTGAAGTCGCGCGCCTTGCGGGCGGCGTTGCGCGCGGCGATGGCGTCGGCGATCCACGCCGTGTCTAGCGCGACCTTCTGCGCGATGCGGAGCTGGACGTTGGAGAAGCCGAGCAGGCCGAGCCCGCCGGCAAGCTCGCGCGCATCCGCCTTGTGCAGCTCGGCGATGGCCTGCGGCGTGTTCAGGTCGTCGCAGAGCGCCGCGAGAAACGCGTCGCCGATCCGGGGATCGGCGATCGGCTCGGCAGCCGCGTACCATTTCTCGAGCGTCTTCCAGCTCTCGTTCATGCCCGCGACGGTCCAGTCCATCGGCTGGCGGTAATGCGTGCGCAGCATGTTGAAGCGCAGCACCTCGCCCGGCCAGTCTTTGAGCAATTCGTTGATGGTGACGAAATTGCCCAGGCTCTTGGACATCTTCTCGCCTTCGACGTTCAGGAAGCCGTTATGCATCCAGATGCGCGCCAGCGCATAGCCGTGATGGGCGCCCTCGCTCTGCGCGATCTCGTTCTCGTGATGCGGGAAGACGAGATCGATGCCGCCGCCATGGATGTCGAAGGTCTCGCCGAGCAGCGCCGCCGCCATCGCCGAGCACTCGATGTGCCAGCCGGGACGGCCGCGGCCCCAGGGCGAATCCCAGCCGGGCGTCTTGTCGTCGGACGGCTTCCACAGCACGAAATCCATCGCATTGCGCTTGTAGGGAGCCACGTCGACGCGCGCGCCCGCGAGCATCTCGTCCAGCGAGCGCCGCGCGAGCTTGCCGTAGTCGGCCTTCCTGGCGACCTCGAACAGCACATGGCCGTCCGCGGCATAGGCGAAGCCGTCGGCCACGAGCGTGGCGATCATCGCCACCATCTCGCGCACATAGTCCGTCGCGCGCGGCGTGTGCGTGGGCGGCAGGCAGCCGAGCGCGGTGACGTCCTCGAGATATTGCCTGGCCGTGGCTTGCGTGATCTCCACGCGCGCGGCCTCGACGTCGATATTGCGCGCGGCCGCGATCTCGGCGGCGCGCGCGTTGATCTTGTCGTCGATGTCGGTGATGTTGCGCACATAGACGACATGCGCCGGCCCATACAGATGGCGCAGCAGCCGGAACAGCACGTCGAACACGATCACCGGCCGCGCATTGCCGATATGGGCGAAGTCGTAGACCGTCGGGCCGCAGACATACATGCGCACGCGCGCGCGGTCGAAGCCCGGCTGCGCCTCGAGCGCATCCTTGGCCTTGGTCAGCGTGTTGAAGAAGCGCGGGCCGCTCATGATTTTCCCCGCGTTGCTGCCTTTGTCATCGTTGAACCCGTTCTCGAAGAAAATCCTGCGACGCGGCGACTCTTCCGCATCATACTAATGCCTGTTCGGCGTTGTGGGATAAGGTGAAGGAAAGGAGCGGTCGCGGCGTCAGCCGCAACAGATCGCAAGACCGATGTTGTGATGGGTGTTCACGCCATCTTCTCCTTCAGGACGGCCGTCTTATCATCCGCGCGCGCGCCTCGCAACCGGGCCGCAATGCGCTGGAGTCCCAAGGCGCCGCTCGCCGACGCGTTCTGGCGGCCCTTCGTGCGGTTTGATAAGAAAGAGCACCGCGGCGGGAGGGACTATGAAGGGCAGAATCCTCGGCTATAGCGACACCGAGTACAAAGGCGTGATCGCCGGGCAGGACGGTCGACGCTACGACTTCGTCCGGATCGACTGGCGTGGGCGCGGCGAGCCGGCCCCCGGGATGGACGTCGACTTCCAGACCGACGGCGCCAAGGCGAAAGACGTCTACGCGATCGCCGCGGAACAGCCCGCCGCCCCCGCCTACACGCAACCTGCCCCGCCCTATGGCCAATCCGCTCCGGGCTACGGCCAGCCGCCCTACGGCCAGCCCCAACAGCCCTACGTCCCGCCTCAACAGCCTTACGCTCAGCCGCCGCCGATGATGGGCTTCGGCGATGCGATCCGGATCTGCTTCGAGAAATACGTGAACTTCACCGGCCGCGCGCGGCGCGCGGAGTATTGGTGGTTCTACCTTTTCACCGTGCTGGTCCGCATCGTCACCTCGATCCTGGACTCGGCCGCGACGCAAGGCGGCAGGTTCGCTCCGTTCAGCACGCTCGGCTTTCTGGCCTTGCTGCTTCCCTGGCTCGCGGCGTGGACGCGGCGCATGCACGATACGAACCGCTCGGGCTTCTGGGTGCTGGGCTTCTGCGTCGGCTTGTTCGTCCTGGCCGGAAGCCTCGGCGTGGGATTGGCGATGCAGGAGGATACGCACGGCCAGGGCTCGATCGTGCTGATAGGCCTGTCCAGCGTCGGATTTCTCGGCGTCCTCATCTGGTCGATCGTGATGGTCTGCCTGGAGGGCACGCGCGGACCGAACCGCTACGGCCCCGACCCGCTCTACCCGCAGGCGGATGCGGAGGTGTTTTAGAGCATTTTGCTATCGATCTGATCCACTCAAAAGGTGTCATCCCGGCCGAGCGCAGCGAGGCCCGGGACCCATTGAGACGCTGCACGCTGGGTCCCGGCCCTGCGCGATGCTTAACGCATCGCTTTCGCCGGGATGACAATTACTAACTAAATAACTAGAAGTAAACAACTATTTTTGATATAGTCTCCCGCACATACCCTGCACAGCTACGGCAAAACAATGGGTTAGGCCGGAAACCTGCACGGAATCTGCACAGACGGGAGGAGCCGATGGCATTCGTGACCGATAAGGAAGAGCTCAAGCCCGGCTTGATCATTTTCCGCCGCGCCGACGTGGCGCATAACAACTGGTATTGCCGGATGAAGGTGCCGAAGGAGGACCGCTACAAGACGGTCTCCCTCAAGACCCCCGACCGCACCGATGCGCGCAGCCGCGCCTATCAGCAGGACGGGGAGATGCACACGCTCATCAAGCACAACGTGCCGGTGTTCGACCGGCCGTTCAGCGAGATCGGCAAGGAATATCTCGCCAAGCAGGAGCAGCGTGCCAAGGGCGGCGAGATCACTTTCGCGCGCGTCAGGCGCGTGCGCTCGGTGGTCGATGGCATGCTCAGCGCCTATGTCGGCACGACGCAGATCAGCAAGATCGGACCTGACCGCTGGGAGGGCTATCCCGACTGGCGGCGCGCCAACGGCGAGGGCCGGATGGCGCGGGCGGGCTCCACCCGGCCGCGCACCGCCGAGGAAGTGGCCTGGGCGGAGAAGAAAGCGGCGGCCGCTGACGCGGCGCGCCAGAAGGCGATCCGCAACAAGATTGACGAGCGTAAATTTCCGAAGGTCAATGCCAAGAGAAAGAAGATCGACGAGCCGTGGATCATCGTGAGCGACGCGACGATCCGCATGGAGATGTCGATCTTTTCCGCCGTCATGCATTACGCGGCAGACAAGCGCTACGTCACGCTCGACCGCGCCTTCGAGAACAAGCCCAACTTCCGCAAGGTGCGGCGTGACGAGTTCACGCTGGAGGAATATCGCAGGCTCCATACCAAGGCCCGCAAATGGATTACCGAGGCCACGACGAAGAAGAGCCGCTGGTATCGCGAAGTCGCCTACAATTTCATGCTCATCATGTGCAACACGGGCATGCGCCCCTCCGAAGCGCGAAACCTGCGCTGGCGCGACGTGACCCATGCCAAGGACCGCGACGGGCGCGAGCTGGTCGTTCTTTTCGTCAGCGGCAAGGGCAAGTCGCGCAAGCTGGTTGCGCCCATGATCGAGAATGCGGGCGAGTACCTTGAGCGCATCCGGCGCCTAAGCGTCGCGACGGGGCCGGACGATCCGGTGTTCACCACCTCCACCGGCAAATCGACCAAGGTGCTCTACGCCTACCTGGTCGAGGACATGCTTAAATTTGCGGGCTTGCGCGACGGCCCCTCGGGCATTCCGCGCTCGACCTACTGCTTCCGCCATACCTATGCGACGCTTCGCCTGAGCGAAGGCGTCGATGTGTATTTCCTCGCCGAGCAGATGGGCACGTCCGTCAAGATGATCGAAGATCACTACGGCCATGTGAATACCATCAAGCACGCTGATCGCGTATTGCAGGGCATGGGCAATTGGGCACCGCCCGCCGAGGCAGCGCAGCCCGAAGCTTCTGAGCAGGCCCAGGACAAGGACGGCAAGCCGTCCAAGCCGCGCAAGAAGTCGCGGGCCAAGAAGGCCAGTCCAAAGGACGCCGATACGAAAGCGGCGCGCGCCCTGGCGGTTCGCCGCAAATCAAAGTCGCCTCAGGCTTCTCACTGAGGGAGTCATGCGGCGCCGGGAAATAAGCAGCGAGCCTCGCTGCGCCCGGCGACACTTGACTCCCACTCCGGCCGTGCCGGCGCGCCGCTGGCGCTCTTGCTCGGCAGGGACGGCAAGACAGCGGGCGGAAAAAGCCGCGTCGAGCCTCGATGCGGCCCGCCCGCTGGCGTCTTCCGCAGTATCCGCCCATCGGCCGCTGGCCCCTGGGATGGGCGGAAGCGAGGACCTTCCGAAAGCAACTTACCTCTGCGAAAGAGAAACCCGTTCACGCAACGCTCAGGCGCACGGAACGCCGTTTGCGCAGGATCGTTGCAGAAGAGTCGTCCCCGGACCGACCGCATGCCGCGCCCGCTGAAAGTCTTTCGCGCCCACCTGGGCTTTTACGATAGCGTTGTCGCCGCGCCGTCGCAGAAGGCGGCGCTGGCGGCCTGGGGCGCAAGTCCGCGCGAATTTGCACAGGGCTTCGCGCGCGTGACGACGGACACCGCCGCAGTCGAAGCCGCACTCGCGCAGCCGGGCGTGGTGCTGCGACGGCCCGCCGGCTCCAAGGGCGCTTTCAAGGCCGAGCCGGATGCACCGCGCGCGCCGAAACTGACGGCCGCGCAGAAGCGCCACGCGGCGGATGCGAAACTGCAAGGGCAACGCAAAGCCCGTGAGGTCGAGCGGAGAGCGAAACGTGAAGAAGCGCGGCGCGAGGCAGCAGCCAAAGCGGAACTCGCCGACATCGAAGCAGAAGAGGCCAAGCTTCGCGCACGCCGGATGAAATTGCAGAAATCGTTCAAGCCTCACGCCGTCAAATCGTGACATCGGGCGTGGCGCAACGTCGCCACCTGTCACGGCGGCCGCTTGAACAGCCGCAGCAGCTTGGCCAGGGCCGCCAGCGCGGCAGAGATCGCGTAAAGTAGCGATGCAAGATCGGAGGTCGTCATGACGGCCTCCTATCGAGTGCGTGCCGGTCCGTGCGTGATCGGGCGACGGGCGTTTTCGCGAGCGGTCCATGACAGGGGGCGGCTGTTACCATTCGCGAGGCTGAGAAGTTCAGCGACGGCGCTGCACGCCAGGGCGATGATCCCGAGCCATTTGCAGGTGCCAAGTTCGATTGTCGTCAGCGGTTCCATAAGTCCTCCTTCGTTTCGACCGCGACCGTCGCGGCCATGCGCGGAAGACCTGCGCCGAAGGAGGCGGCTGCATCGCTTGCGACCGCAACGTCAGAGGAGGAGTGCTTGCACTTGCCGCCTTAGCCGACCGAAGGCGCTACGACCAAGCCAAGGCCGCAACGGGCGCGTTGAACCGGATCGGCGCAATTACCACAGGACGAATTTCGAGCTTTTCTGTGCGTGAACGGGCGCATTCGGGCATCCCCTTGCGACCGGTAACCTATCGCAATCTATGCTATTCTTTGCTGCTTAAGCGCGCAGCGATTTACTTTCTCAATAAAGTTGAGCAACCTTGAATTGCCAGCGTATTTGGTATTCAGTTAACTATAGCACCACTGGTCCTCCATTAACCTCTCAAGTGCTGCGGTTTTGTTTGAGCTTTCATCGAGCAACTCAATGCGCATAGCAAAGTTGAAAATCTGCGGTATACGAAGCGTTGAAGAGCTTCAAAGCATTAGCGCACTCGACATTGATGCTTTTGGCGTGCTCGTTGGACAGGTTCACTCTTCTCCAGATTTTGTATCTCCGGATGTAGCACGCTCGATCACGCAGAGAGCGCATCCATTCTTGAACTCCGTTCTCGTCACTCATTTGGAGACTACAAGCGAGATTGTCGCTCTTTGCGCTCAAGTGCCCAGCGCTAGCGTTCAGGTTCACAGCGACATGAGCGCCGCCAATTTGGCCAAGCTTCGCGCGCTGATTTTCCCTCGTAAGGTGATTGGCAAAGTAAGCGTCGAAGACGATAGAGCCATGCGGCGAGCCTTAGAAATCCAGACGTCAGTCGACGCGCTTTTGCTTGATACCATCGCTCGATCAAATGACCAAGTCGGTGGTACAGGGCGCACCCATGATTGGTCTATATCCGCCAAAATCGTCGCTAAAACATCTGTACCCATTATTTTGGCCGGAGGTTTGAATGCCACAAACATTTCCGATGCGCTACGCACTGTGAAACCGTCAGCGATCGACATAAACTCTGGAGCAAAGCGTTCTGACGGGTCGAAGTCGATCGACAAGGTTGCGGAGCTTGTCCGTGTCTGCAAGTCGACTGAGTTTTGATGGTGACCCTCAGGAGCTTCACCGATTTTATAATGGTCGCTTTTTCGGTCCTAGGCGGGATCGTCGCTATAATACAGTTAGTCACATATCTACGCAGGTTTGTCAGAAACCTGTCGCGCACTGTCCGCGACTTCCTGCCTCGAATAACGCTTCCAAATGCGATCCAGGCTGTGAATGGTGTTCATTCGCCTTTCCTTTGGAATAAAGAAGTACTGCCAATTGTGAGTATCGGCATAGTTACAAACTTCGTCGCGCTAACCCTTTCAAGTCGGCTAACGAACATTCTCTATCTGGACATGACCGGCACTGCCTTTGTGGCGTTGCTGCTCGGGCCATGGTATGGCGCGATCACCGGCTTGATTTCAAATTCGCTGGTAAACTGGATACTTTACCCAGGCGCTGGCGCAGATCTGGTCGTATTTCCATGGTCACTCGTCAACATGACCGGTGGTTTTTTCTGGGGCTACCTAGCTAGGACAAGTAGGCTTCGCGACTACTTCCTCAGCCCGCCGCACCACGCCAGGGATCACATAAAACTATTGTTCTTATTCGGCGGAGGCTGCGCTGCTATGTGCGCCCCAGTAGGAACCGCGATCACGTTGGCCCTTGGAAAAAGTCTCACTCTTGCACTCGATCCGGCGGTGGCTGGCGCCCTCGACAAGCTATTGGTTGCCGAGCGCACCGCGCTGCAAGGGCTGCTCACCCCGGTCATGCACCAAGATACTGCCGTGTATTCCTCACAAATCGCGATCAATGTGCTACAAAATTTCGCGCGCTACTTACCTGACAAGACACTGAGTTTTGCCATTGCGGTCGTGATGATCCGCTTTGGCTTTCCGCTTTTCGAGAAGCTCCTCATAAAACAGCGAACGCAAGAGATGGTTCATCACGGAACAGCTTGGGAATCGCTGCTTCTATTTGTGCTGTATTTTCCATCGGCGCTCATTCTGAACTCTCTAAAAGAGTACTCCCCTGGCCGATTTTGGATGCTCTGGGCTGCACCGGCGCTAATTTCCTTAACTGTGTTTCTTCTATTTTTTATTCGCAGGCATCCCAATGATTCTTGCTCAAATGACAAACCCGAACGCCTAGCGTTGTACCAACGCGCTGATTCATCCTCGCGAGACACCGAGTCAGAGCGTTCACTCGAAAACAACCTTCGACGAGCCGGAATTTTTGCCAGCATCATCTTCTTCATAGCGTTGCCGTTTCTGGTTCCGCTCAATCAGTACTGGCGAGTCCTGTTCAATTTCGTCTGCCTAGTTTACGGATTTCATCTCGTTATCGTCCTTTCCCGAATATCAATGGGGCAGAACATCTACATTCACATGCACGGGTCAGTCGGCAATAGTGGGGACAATCCGAACCCGGACGAATATGCCCACGGCCTCAGCGCGGCACCGGTTCCGTCACCTCCAAATATTCCGCGAAGCCACGCCTGAGAACGGGTAAGCCATGCTTTGTAATTGGTTTGTTCTTACCGGCGGTCCCTGTTCTGGCAAGACAAGCACGATTATTGAATTGCAGAAGCTGGGCTATTCGGTTGCGCAGGAGGCAGCCCGTCAGCACATGAGCGCTGAACTCGCCCGCGGAATACCAATAGAGAAAGTTCGAGCTGATCCAATTGGGTTGCAGCTCAAAATCCTAGCTGTTCAATCCGACACGGAAAGAAAACTCGAGAGGAAGTCGCTGACCTTCCTAGATAGCGGCGTGTTCGATCCCATCGCCTACACGAAGGTTTTGGGGGGCGACAGCGCTCCACTGATCGCCCGGTACTCAGGGATGAGATACAGGCGGGCCTTCATGCTGGACCTATTGCCAATGAAGCAAGATGCCATCCGCACCGAAAGCTTTCAGGATGCCCGCCGTATTCGTTCGGCTTTAATTGAGATTTATAGGGCGATGAAGATTCCTATAACGCGTGTGCCGAAGATGCCAAGCTATGAGCGCGCCCGCTTTATTGTTGCGCGATCGATCTGAGAATCGATCTAGTCATTGCTGCGGCGGTGCTGGACGTTTTCATAGGAAGCCGTTTCCTTCGTGCGATTGCATCAGTGCCCGTACAGCTCAACGCGTGGCTTCCATCTTGGAAAATTTAGTCTGCTAACTGCGCATAAGAGCGACGAAGCCGCGCAAGACGCGGCGGCGCATTCGAAGAATTATGGAACGGTCAGGCGAGCTTCTGCTAGCGCTGGCCCTTTCGCGAGATTGCTGTGCCGTGTGCCCGCGCTGTCGAAGGAATGGCCGATGGTCCTAAGTCTTGCCCTTGTGCGGCTCAGCTGTCCAATCACGTCCTCGTTGTCATGCGCAAGATGGAGCCTTGCGTGTCCGGTTCAACGAGAATTTTCCCCTGCGCAGGCGCATTCCTCGCGACCGCTGCGCTCGCAAAATTCCCGTTCCCCTGCGGTGAACCGGCCGCTCCTTCAAGGCTCCTGACGGTGCGCATGCGAGGCCGCATTGGGCGGCTTCCGAACGCAAAGGAGACTTTTTATGACGACCATCGGCACATTCACCCGCGACGGCGACAGCTTCACCGGCACCATCGCGACCCTCGCCCTCAAGGCCAAAGTGGCAATCAAGCCCGTCACCAAGACGGTCGAGAACGCCCCCGACTTCCGCATCTACGCAGCAGGTGTCGAGATCGGCGCAGGCTGGTCGAAGACCAGTGAGGCCGACAAGCCCTACCTTTCCATCAAGCTCGACGATCCGAGCTTCACGGATGCGATCTACTGCCGCCTCGTCGGCAAGCAGAACGGCGATCATGTCCTCGTTTGGAGCCGCTGAGCCGAAGGGGGCGGCCTCGGGCCGCCCCATTTCGCCGTATGTTCAGTCGCTTGCAGCGGTCGCTAAAACTTAATGAATTCTTAACGGCTGCAATCTATGATTGCAGATAGTCCGTATACAGAGGATGTATCGCGCAAGAGCCCACAGTTCTTTCTTCGAGTGGCCGTCATGCGGCTCCGCCGCATGACGCGGAGGCTAGCCTCCGCGCCGAGCTGACCGCAAAGATCGCTGGCGCTCAAGCCGACATCGAAAGCAAGCTCGCCGAACTGCGTCACGCGCTGGCGAGCGCGTCGAGTGGCCTTGCGATCACGCAGGCCGAAGCGCAGCTGCGCGGGCTGGCGCTGCTGCAGAAGCGCATCGACGCCGCAAGCCCGGCCAGCCTGGCGGCGATCCGCGCCGAAGTCGCGGCATCGGTCGCCGCGACGCAATCCTTCGTTCAGCAGGTGCAGGGCGCCGGTTCGGCCGTCGCCACCGAGAGGGCCGCGCTGCAACAGGCCAGCGAGGCCGCGCGCGGCAGCGTGACGGACTTCATGCACGCGTACTACGACGAGCATAAGTTCGACGCGTATCTGGAATTTGCCTCAACGCAGGATCGGGACGAATATCGCCGCCGCGAAGAGGAGCGCAAACGCGCCATCGATACGGCGATGGCCGAGCACACGCCGGAGGGCAATCTGCAAGCCAACAAGCTCGCCATTGAGCAATTGAAAGACGCGGGCGCGCATGGCGCGGATAGGAGCAGGGATTACCAGCCGACGCTCGAAAAGCTCGAACACAATGAGCGCGATCTGTCGCAAGCCATCGGCAGCGCTCAAAAGCCGGGTGCCGCCAAAGAGGCGGCGGCTTCGCTCGATGTCGGGGCCAGCCGTCCGCCTGCGCTAGACGGTATCTCGCCGGAAGTGATCGCGCAGTTGCGCACGGCGCGGGCATCGGCCGCGAGCACGCCGTCCGAGACGGGAAGCGCCCCCGTGCCGGGCACGGCAACCGGCGCCGCCCGGACCCGATAGCTACATCGTGAGCGACTTACAGGTCGCCAGCGTGCTGCGGAGGTAGGTGATGTCCCTCACGATCCTGGGCAGTTCGCGCGTCTGTGTCATGCCCAAATCTTCGTTGAACCGCGTTCCGGAGTAGCCGAGCTTGTCCGCCAGCGCGGACGCCGTATCGAACGAAGTGCGCGCGCGAGCCTCGAACGCCGCGGCCTTGGCGGCGTCGCCGCCGTCCTTGCTTGTACCGGCCGCCGAGCCGTTCGCCACAAAGCACTTCAAGGCCCATTCGTACGCGCCCTGGTTGGCGCGCGTCACGGCGTCTTGTGCGCATGCCTGGCTCACCGTCAGGCAAGCGCAGGCTGCCAGCGCAGCGGCGGAAAGCCACCGCGCCTTGATGGACAGTGCACGCATCGGGCTACTTCCGGCCCTTGAATACGAAATGCAGGATCGTTCCGCTCACCACGCCGCCCGCGCTGTTCTTCACGATGTCGCCGAGGATCTTCTTGAAGTTCTCGGCCGTATGGTCGCCGTGATGTTGGTCGGTCGTTACCGTGTATGTCTGGCCGTTGCTGTGTTTTGCTTCGTATTGATTTGCCATGGCGCGTTCCTTGCCTCAGTCGAAAGCAAGGAATCTGTAACACTATGGGGAATTCTGTTGCGGCGAACGCCAGCTTTCGCCAGAGGTTTCCGCATGTCCGTCAATTCCGCAAAGAATAGAAACGCCATCGGCACAATTCTCGATTTCGCCAGGACAGCCGCCCCTTTCCTAAGGGCGGCCTCTTGCAACACTATTCCCCATAGTGTTGCACGCGGTGGAGAGATGACCTGATGCGTTGCGAACTCATCTTGTTCGACACGTCGGGCGAGCGCAAATATCTCTGCGCCAAAGAGCTTCCACGCTTCCTTAAGGCAGCGCAGCGTGCGGACAGCGACACGGATGCCTTCTGCCGCCTCCTCGTCTATACTGGCTGCCGCTTAAGCGAGGCGCTGGCGCTAACGCCGCGCCGTCTCGATCCCGACACCGGCCGCGTCGTGTTCCGTACCTTGAAGCGACGGCGCTCCGTCTTCCGCGCGGTGCCGGTGCCGCCCGACTTAATGGCCGCGCTACGGCGCATTGCCGCGAGCCGCACCAAGGACGCACCGCTCTGGCGCTGGTCGCGCCAAACCGCATGGCGGCGCGTCAAGCGCATCATGGAGAGCGCGGGCATCGCTGGCGCGCACGCCATGCCGAAGGGATTGCGGCACGGCTTCGGCGTCGCCAACGCTGAGGGCAACGTGCCGATGGCGACCACGCAGAAATGGCTAGGCCACGCCAAGTTGGAAACGACCGCCATCTACCAGCAGGCCGTCGGCCGCGAGGAAGCCGCGCTGGCGCGCCGGATATGGCGGCATTGGCGGTAGCAAACCAATCAATGCACGTTACCGCTTTTTCTCTCTCGATGCAGGTGCGGGATTCGCAATAGCCAGCGCGTGACATTCGATTTCGAGCGGGCTTTTCATGCCGTTGAACGTGATTTTACTCGCAACGTCGGGCAAGGCACCCAGCGCTGCCTCGCCAATGGAATTTACCAGCCACGCAAAATCCACCATACCGACGCGGTGGACGTTGCCGCCGCCGCAAGTCAGTTCTCTGCCAGTCATGCTATTGTTATGATTGTCCGAAATGCGCGCATATCCGAGATAGACCTGCAACAGCCCGCGAAGCGGCGCGTCGGTTTCTAAAGTGTCCGTCATAAGAACCTCCCAATTATTTGATGAATATAGCACACAATTGTTACAGCCGTATTACGGCGTCGCAAATTCAACCCATTGAAATCTCGAACGATCTATTTCAACTTGATGTGCGTGCC
Organism: Alphaproteobacteria bacterium; assembly: GCA_021325375.1. Taxonomy (GTDB): domain Bacteria; phylum Pseudomonadota; class Alphaproteobacteria; order Micropepsales; family Micropepsaceae; genus Rhizomicrobium. The sequence continues at coordinate 171,565 of JAJPHG010000002.1, forward strand.
ACTCGCGGCCGCAAATTCGTTGCGCGCTTCCAAGACAGTTTCGAGCGCCGGACGGCTAAAATTATTCGTCAGCACTTCAAAAAACTTCATAGCGATCTCCGACTGTCCCGTTGCGACGAGATTGTTGATCACCTGAAACGTTTGCTCGCGAAGGAATGCGTCGCGCGCGAAGTCGGCTTTCATGGCCAGTTCCACTTCGGTAAAAGCTGCGCCGATCTTTGCCATTTCACGCTGGTGATGGTTGCCGATCGTTGCAAGATCGCGTTCTTCGGTGGCAATGAGCTTTCCCAGTTCCAGGGCGCTCGCCACAAGTCCGATATACGCCGCGACGTTATCGAGGCCGGTGGGAACAACAGTTGCACTAAGCGCTTCGGCGCCTCTTCGGCGAGCTTCCGCCAGCAGTCGATCATGCTGGTCTTGCGAGTCGCTCATTGTTCTACCTTCTCTTTTATTTCGAGTACGTGGTTTGCTTCGGCACAAGCCAGCGCGAGTGCCATCACATCTTTTGTTTCCGGTGTCCCCTTTCGCTGATATCGGCGACCGATTATGGGAAGCAATAAATCGATCTGTTTGACTGCTTCGACAAGACGCTCGATATCGGGAAGGAACCTTGTCTGTATGAGCGTAACTATGAGTCTGTCATCGCCCAAAATGCTGCCTGCGAGGACGGTAAGCTGTCCCTCGGCCTCCTTAAGGCGGCGTAGCGCTCGTGAATCGTAGACCTGCGCGCCCACTATTCCCACCAAAGCCGCTATCACGGCGAGCCAAGGGTTCATTTGTCCAGCTGTCGCATAGGCCATTGCCCGGCTGCCACTGGAATAGAACGCCAGCTTGTACTGCCGGATTGCACCGTATCGCAGGCTCTTCGGGATTGTGTACTGGGTTTCGCCGCTCGCTCTCAGGCCATTTCCGGCTGCGACCGTGCGCAGGTCGAATCTCAGTTCGTCCAATACGATCTTTGCCCTCCAGAGGTACGTAGCCGCTAGCTCGTGTGCGAGGTGCCGCTTTTGAACGATCTCGTCCAGACGAGCGATATTGACGCCCCACGCCTGGTACATTCGCCGCTGTATCAATTCCAGCGCAACGGATATTTCTTCTGTATCTCGGCGTTCCCAAGCTTCGGCAAGATTTAGTTTTTTCAAGTGCCTTGGAATTCTGAGTCCAAGCTGCTTCCTCAATCCGTCCCGCATCTCTGGATCCAGGATGAGCTCGCCGTGGAATGAAACCGGATTTAGCGCCCCCTCTATTTCTGTAGTGTCCGCCTCCCTGTTCTTCGCCAGCAGGTCGCGAAACTCTTCCAAATCGGATATTCGCTCAAAAGCATAAGCCTCTTCCCACAGCAACGGATGATTGAGCATTCGCTCGCGGCCGGCGCAGATGATAACAAGCAAGTAGATTACGCTCGGCACGACGGCGGAATCGAATGATCCAGTCAGGCGCAGAATTGCCAATGAGACGAAAATCAGGGTGCCCGATGTAATCAGAAACGCTTTACCCCACTCTTCTAATAGTTGCTCCTTGAGCGGCCCGCTAAACGTGGAAATTCGATATATGAAAATTCCGGCTCCGACCAGAAGCGCAATCAAAACTCCGAACGCGAAGCCGTACCAAACCATCGCCCCGAGCGCTATAAAAGCGCCGATACCATATTTGGAACCAAGTTTTAAGATTTCGCGCCAGCGTGCTTTGCCGTACGCGAGATGATTATAACCGCGTCCATATCGCCGGCGTTCCGAATGGTAGAACGCAATTGCGTCAGACAAGAAATCGTCGTCGTCAGACATCGTGCTCAATGTCAAGCGAGGCACGATCCGGCGTCACGGCAGGCTCACGAACGGCCCACATTTCTTCAAAGCTCGGCCGACGTTCGCAATTAAGATCGCGCTTGGGGAGATCGGCTTCGACAGTCTGGAACGGCATCTCGACCACGGGTTTTGGCGTTGTTACTCGGCCGAACCAGCCTTGCTCAACGACCTTCTGGCGAATGTCTTGCACGGCCTGCCGGAATTCATTGGAGAGAAACTCCCCCAGGCCCTGCGGTTTTGTCCGCTTCTGCGCTTCACGACCCATCCGCCAACTCCGCGAATAAATCGCGCCGACCTACTTTTTTCGGCGCCGTCCTCTAGTAATAATTGCAGTGATTCTCGGTTCGTGCAACGCGGGTGGGCGGGAAAATTGAGCTTTGTTCGCGACCTTGATGCGCCGCTGCTACAGTTGTCGGCGACGGACAGGTTCACCCTGCGCGATGCCTGCCAAGGCGTGCATGTCTTCGGCGGTATTGGATCGGGCAAGACATCCGGCTCAGGCAAAGCCCTGGCTACCGCCTACCTGCGCGCCGGGTTCGGCGGTTTGGTGCTCGCCGCCAAGCCGGACGAGGTCGAGCAATGGGCGCAATATGCCTATGCCAATGGGCGTATGAACTCGTTTGTGCAGTTCGGCGAGCGTGCCGGCGGCTTCAACTTTATTGAATACGAGCTGGCGCGTCAGGGCGCCGACGGGATCGGTAGTGTTGTCGAATGCTTGATGCGCATTCTGGAAGCGGCGCGCCTGACCGGTGCGAACCCGAGCCAGGGCGGGCAGCAGTTTTGGGACGACGCGACCCGTCAGCTTCTGCGCAACACGATTCCTATTCTTTATTCGGCAACGGGGACGGTACGCATTCCCGACATCATCCGCTTTGTGTCTTCCGCACCAACGAGCATGGACCAAGCGCGAAACGCCGATTGGCAGGCGGAGTCGTTCATGTTCCGCGCCTTGCTCGCCGTCCGGCAGGAGCCCGTGCGTCCAATTAGCACCGCCGACTTCGAGAAGATCGGCAGTTATTGGCGCGACGAGTTCGCCCAGCTCGATCCAAAGACGCGCAGCAATATCGCGATCTCGCTTTCGACCGTGCTCGACCGCTTCAATCGAGGGCGGCTACACAAAGCTTTCTGCACTGACACAACGGTCGTCCCCGAAATGTCGCTGCATGGCGCTGTCATTGTCATGGACATGCCGGCGCTGACTTGGAACGAGGACGGCATCATCGCCCAGCAGCTGTTCAAATATATGTGGCAGCGCGCGGTGCTGTCGCGCAATGCGCTGGAATCGCGTCACCGCGAGCGCCCGGTGTTCTTATGGGTGGATGAGAGCCAGTATTTCGTCAACTCGTTCGATACCGACTTTCAGTCGACCTGCCGCTCGTCGCGGGCTTGCACTGTCTATCTCACGCAGTCGCTACCGACCTATTACGCGAAGATGGGTTCGGAGAACGCCAAGCACAAAGCCGATATGCTGCTTGGCAATTTCGGCACCAAGATTTTTCACAACAACGCCGATCCGGAGACGAACCGCTGGGCGGCCGATACGATCGGGCGCGTGATCCAGCGTCGTGGCAGCTACAGCGAGGGCAGTTCGGATAGTCGTTCCTATGGCATGAGCGAAGGCGAGAGCACGAATGCGGGCTGGAATTCGAGCGCCGGTCAGTCGCGAGACGCGCAAGGTAACTACAGCACCAACTTCAGCTCCGGCCGCAGCGGCGGCTCGGGTGAGAATATCGGCCGCAATCGCGGTTTGAACCGCGGCCAGAGCGTCACCGGAGGCTACAGCGAGACGATGGATTACGAGATAGAGCCCGCCGACTTCGCGCGCGTGCTGCGAACGGGCGGTCCGGCTTACGGCAAACAGGTCTCGGCGGTTTGGTTTCAGGCGGGCAAGACGTTCAACGACAGCCGTCGCAACTACCTTTTGACGACGTTCCAGCAATGAAAAAGCCGGGACCGTTCGTCTACCTGTTCGGCAATCCGATTGCGCTTCTCGCAGCGTTCGGCGCAACGGCATTCTTCGGCTATCGCTGGTGGAGCGAGGACGCCTCGCTGCTTCCCGCCATCGTCGCGTTCTTGGTCTTCTGTCAGACTATGCGCGCCATGGATCAGCTGCAGAAGTACACCGAGTGGAAGCGCGAATGGGACGCAATGGGCGGCGAGCCTCGCACTCCCGCGCGGAAGCTGACCATGCAGTCGCCGCTTGTTCGCATCTTAATCGGCGTTCCGGCGTGGGGTGTGGGTTTTTACTGGGTCATGACTTTGCCCAATGACGGGCCTGGAATGCTGATCGCCAAGTCGTGTTTTTGGCTTGGTACGGCGCTTGGTGTCGGTTCGTTGATTTACCAAGCCCTTCCGCGAAGAAAGAAGGCGGCTAGAGCAGCGCCTGCGAAATATCCCGACGTGGCGGTGTGTCTCCCCGTTCCGCGTTCGTCACCTTCAATCCGCGATGTACTGGCGCAGCTTCCCGACTATTGCCGCGCACTTCTGCGCTGAACCTATTTTGGCCGGATGACTTGGATTTTCTCGATGACGGGCTCGCCTTGCGGCTTTGCGTTCGGCCATACGCGCGAACTGAATTGCTGAATGAACGTAACCTGCCGGCGTGCGAGCTTCTTGCGCAAATCGCGCAGATGCTTACCGTCAATCGTAATGATGCAGGTCGGCAGGTGCAGCCTCAGTTGCTCGTCGCCGCTGAAAGCGACCTCCATCAGGAGCCGGTAGGGGAACTCGATACCCTCGAATTCCTCCGTTCCCTCGATCCAGCGCACGACCTCGCAGCTTTCGTTGACCGCAGCGGTCGGCAGGAAGCCATAGGGCTTATAGGCGCCGGAACCGACGCTGGTTTCGCCCTCGCGCAGCGGTTCGGCCTTGCCGACCCGCTGCGCGAAACTTCCCGACCTTGGAGTGGCGCCGAACGCCTGGTCGAAGTCGTTAGTGGTCAAGGGATACCTCCGGGATAGGACGTGTTCGTCGGAACTGCCTCGTGAAATCCTCCGCCATGTCGGTGAGGCGCAGCACGAACTCCGCGATCTTCACCGGATCGCGCAGCTTGTAGGAGTCGACTTCCTGATAGAGCGCTTCGCGCTTCTTGACCGCGACCCACTGCGTGATGCGGTCCTTGAGGTAGACGTAGGCGTTCTCGATATGCCGGGCGAGGCCAAGATTCGGCTGCGGCGGGCGTTCAATGCCCTGCGCTTCCAGCGTCCGGTGATCGATCCGCGCTTGCGAGCCGACGGCCGCCAGCGCGCGGTTCGCATAAGACGCCCACTCCGCGCGCCAGACATTGACGTTGCGCTGGGCATCGGCGGCGTCGAGCGCCGCCTTGTCTTCCGGCAGACCGGTATCGTTGAAGCGCTTGCGCGCGTCCGCCACCAGCCGGAACACCTCGGGCGTCTCGTTCCAGTCGCGTTCCTTGGGTCCGAACCCTGTCGGGCTTGAACCATCGAGGCCGCGCAGGGTCAGCATGACATGGGCGTGCGGCTGCTCCTCGCCGTCGGAGGCGTCCGGCCGGTGAATGCCGATGTCGGCCACCATGCCACGGCCGACGAAATGGTCCTCGACGAAGGTGCGGACCAGCGCTATTTGCTGGTCCTTGTTCATTTCCCTGGGGAGGCTGATTTCCACCTCGCGGGCGAGCTGGGCGTCTACCCGCTTCTCGGAGGCATCGACCCGGTTCCAGAGGGTCTGCCGGTCGAAGACCCAATCCGGAGAACCGGCGGGCGCCAGGATCTCCGTATGGATGACATCGGGCTTATCGAACTCGAACCACTTGCCTTGGGCGGAGTCGTAAAGCCGCTCCCCGGAACGATAGGCTGCCGCTGCTACGACCGACCGGCGCGTTGCGCCGCCGGGTCGGGCCGCTCTGCCAAGCGCACGAGAAATCACCTTGAGACGTAGGTGATAGATCGCCAAGCCTTGCACCTCCAAGCCATTCCAAAAGCGAGAAAAGTAAGCCTCAACCAGGGATGTGTGCACTTATACATTGCTACGCAACGTGGCACTTACAAGTCTCGCTTCGCAGTTGAGTTTTGCGGCAAGTATTCGCGCGATTGGTGCATCGAGCACACACCCGCGCGATGGCTTGGCGAGGGGGCTGATGCCGCCCCCGTTTCACCCCGGCAGTCCGGCTGCGCGAGTGCTACGCCGGAGCGGGACAGCCTCGTCCCGCGCCCTGCGGCTCGGGGGTAGTCGCACCCCCGAGACCCCGGGTGATAGCGAAGCTTCTCCGACGCCGCGGCGTCACTTCGCCCAGACCAAGTGGCCCGAGCCAACATTCCGAAGGGCGCTCTTCTTTGCTTCGCCCAAAGCGTGTATCGTTCCCTCAACCCAGGATGGTTCTGGCGGGATTAGGATAAGAGGGGGCAGCTATGACCAACTATTTCGTCGATACCGAGATGCAATCTTCGAGTGGCTTTGCACTCGGGCTCTTCAACAACGATACCGTGTTCATTAGCTCAAGCGGTTCTTTGGTCGCGACGGGGACCGACGGCTCAGCAGCCGGCCTGTTTATATCCGAAAACGGCTCGAACAACAGTGTCGTGAGCGATGGAACCATCTTCGGCGAGTTCGACGGTATCGTCTGCAACGCCGCGAACTCGACGCTGGGTTCAGTGACGACGATGTCGATCAATGGAGACGTATACGGGGCGACCGATTTCGGAATCGTCCTGGACCCCGACAATGCTAATAGCAATATATCCATTGGGCTCGCGGGTTACGTCCAGGGGGCCCTGGCCGGACTAGCGCTGGACGGAAACAATGCGAGCGTGGTCAACGCTGGGATGATAACTGGCGCACAGGGCGTTCAGGTAACAGGCAGCAACACCAACATCGACAATTTAGGAACCGTCTCCGGCACGACGGAAGCATTCTACATCACCGGGCATCTCACTTCGGTCATAAATGCCGGAACTGTCTCCGAAAGCGGCCTTTACGCGTTCGTTCTCAACGGGGCCAGCTCTGTCCAAATTTCCAATACGGGCCTGATACAAGGAGGCTTGTCGGGGGACACGTCATCTAACTCAGTTCTCGCCATCGACAATGACGGAACCTGGAATGCAGGCTCTGCCGGACTCACCCTCAATGCCACGAACGAGTCTCTGTCCAACAGTGGAAAGATTGTGGGCGATATTAGCTTAGGCTCAAGCTCGGCTAACGTTGACAACACGGGTACGATTATCGGTGGCGTTGATTTTTTCAACGGCGGGACCCTCACCAATACCGGCACGATCCATGGCGAGGTCTTTTCCGACGGGATCACCACGCAGATCGATAATTCTGGAACGATAATCGGTCTCGTCAGCGGCGGAGAAAGCGCGGGAGGCACGACGTCGCTTGAAAACGACGGCATCATCCATGGCCCGGTGACACTTTTCGGCACCACGACAATGATCAATGACGGAATGATCCGTGGCGACGTAGCGATCAATGATACTGGCACAGCCACGGTGACCAATACCGGCGAGATCGACGGCAATGTAACCTTTGTCGGCGGCACGAACCTCCTCGACACCAGTCACGGCGAAATTACCGGCACCGTCACTGGTGGCACCGGAAACGACACAATCATCGGAGGCTCGTTTGACGACACGTTCTTCGGTGGAACCGGAAACGATACGCTGAACGGCGGCAGCGGCGATGACGTTCTCAACGGTGGTTCAGGAAAAGATGTCATCACCGGCGGCCGGGGCGATGATGTGCTCACCGGCGGCGGCAATGCCGATACCTTCTATTTCTCGGGAAATTTCGGAAACGATACCATAACTGACTTTCTCGCGACGACATCGGGCCATGACACCATTCATTTTTCTCACAATGACTTTGCCAATTTCACGGCCCTGCAATCGCACATGGTACAGGTCGATAGCGACGTCCTGATCACCCTTGACGGCAACGACACGATTTTGCTGCACAACGTCACGCTCTCCTCTCTAACTTCCGGCGATTTCACGTTCGGATAGCCCTTTAAAAGCGACACGTCCGGGCAAAGACATGCACGACGGGCAAGGGCCGATCGGTCGCACTCGCCATCGCGGGTGCGTCGCTTCGCGCGGCCTTTGGCCGCCGACCGGCTAGGCGTGCCGGCGCTTCCCGCCTCGCGCTGGCACGCGAGTCTCCTCGCAGCCTCTGGCGAATAAGGGGCGATGTGCGGACGGGCCAGCCCCCGGCGCGACGTGCCACCGCGCCTGAGGGTCTGGCCCGCCCTTCCGGCGAGTGCGGCGCCATAACAAATACGAACGGCCAAACTGGACCCTTGTTTGTCTTGCGTTAGTTTGGCGGGAGATCGGAGAGATAGGGATAGCCGCCGTTGATGGCGCCATTCTGCTTCCAGATTGATTGCTTGAAGCCTGCCGGAAGGCCGGATTGAAATTGTGTGGTGCTCAGGCCCGTGATGCCGGGGTCGTTAGCGACATTCCCCGCTCCTTGCGCCGGGTTGGCGATGCCACTCGTGTCCAGATCCCAATATGCATCGGTTATCCCGGGAT
>JAJPHG010000024.1 GCA_021325375.1 Alphaproteobacteria bacterium
CTGATCCGCGCCCGGCGCGAGATCGTCGCCGTCGAGGAATTCGACGAGGCCCAGCTCCAGCCCGCGAGCATCGACCTGCGGCTCGGCCCCGTCGCCTGGCGGGTGCGCGCGAGCTTCCTGCCCGGCGCCAATGCCACGGTGGAGGAGAAGCTCCACAACGTCTTCATGCACGCCATCGACCTCAAGGACGGCGCGGTGCTGGAGACCGGCTGCGTCTATGTCGTGCCGCTCTTGGAGAGCGTCGAGTTCTCGGCGCGGGTCTCCGGCATCGCCAACCCGAAGAGCTCGACGGGGCGCATCGACGTCTTCACCCGGCTGATCACCGACCGCGCCGTCGCCTTCGACCGCATCGAGCCCGGCTATCGCGGCCCGCTCTTCGCCGAGATCAGCCCGCGCACCTTCCCGGTGCTGGTGCGCAAGGGCTCGCGCCTGAACCAGCTGCGTGTCCGCCATGGCAACCCGCAATTCACCGACACCCAGCTCAAGCGCCTGCATGCCGAGACGCCTTTGGTCGACGGCGAGGCCGATATCGACAACGGCTTGGGGCTCTCCATCGACCTGAAAGGCGACGGACAGGGGCGGATCGGCTGGCGGGCGAAGCGCCACACAGCCCTGATCGACGTCGACCGCCGCGCCACTCTGGATCCGGAAGCCTTCTGGGACCCCGTCAACGCCCATCCGGACGGGCACATCATCCTGGACCCGGACGAGTTCTACATCCTGGCCTCGCGCGAGGCGGTCGCGATCCCGCCCGACTACGCCGCCGAGATGGTGCCCTTCAATCCGCTGGTCGGCGAGTTCCGGGTCCACTATGCGGGCTTCTTCGACCCCGGTTTCGGCTTCGCGGCAGGCCAACCGCCCAGCGCCCGGGCGGTGCTCGAGGTCCGCTCCCGCGAGGTGCCCTTCATCCTGGAGCACGGCCAGACCATCGGGCGGCTCGTCTTCGAGCGCCTGACCGATCCGCCCCCGGAGGTTTATGGCGAAGGGATGGGGTCGAACTATCAGAGCCAGGGTTTGAAGCTCTCCAAGCACTTCCGGGCGCCCGCCTGAGAGTTCCCTTTTGTTGCAAAAAATCCTCAGCCCCGTTGCAAAATTGGTCCCACATATGCGTGACCATTGCGTCCAGCTCATAACTGAGGCTCTCCTTTCGCCGCTGCAGGGACGACGGTTTAGGGGGTTCGTTCCTGTGGCGGGTCCACTTGAAGGGGGCAGCGTGAGGCGGTTACGGCGCGGAAGTGCCGGCCGCCTCACGAATTTTCAGGCCTTCCCATGATCCTGCGGACAAGCCGTCTTTGCCTCAGGCCCATCGCGGTCTGCGACGCCGACGCCCTTTTCGAGGCGCGGGGCGACACAGCGCTTATGCGTTTTTGGGACTGGCCCGGGCAGGACAGCGCCGCCCAGGTCCGCGAGATCCTGGCCGCTCATATCCCCGAGCCCTCCGACGAGACGATGCTGTGGTGGGCCGTCGCCCTCTCCCCGGACGGGCCGGCAATCGGCGAGTGCGACCTCTCCGAGATCGACCGCCATCATGGCCGCGCCGAGGTCGGCTTCCTCTTCGCCCGCCGCCATTGGGGCCAGGGCTACGCCCGGGAGGCGATGGAGGCCGTGATCGGCCATGCCTTCGGGCCGCTCGGCCTGGAGCGGCTCTGGGCCCGGTTCCATGACGGCAACGAGGCGTCGCGGCGCCTCCTGGAGCGGCTGGGCTTCGCCTATGAGGGACGCCTTCGCTCCCACATCGTGCGCGACGGCGAACGGCGCGACTGCCTGATCTACGGGCGCTTGCGGAGCTGATCGGCGACGAAGAACGGCGAATAGAGGATCAGGATGAAGACGAAGGCGATCGGCACGAGCTCGGCGATGTACCACGGCCAGGGCGAGAGCAGGTCGAGCACCGACGGGTCCTTCGACTTCGCGGCCAGGAAGCCGAAATTGACCTTGAACACCCAATCGACCGCTCCCGCCGCGAGGCCGTAGACGAGCGTCCAGACGACGACGCGCGGGATCGATCTTGGGTAGGGCCGCATCCTCATGCCCAGCGTCATGTAGAGCACCGCCGCGATCACGCCGCAGTGGAACGCGAAGAACGCCACGAAGCGCAGGTCCGGCCAGCCGAGCGCCAGCTCCGGCGTCAGCGTCGCCTGAAGCGTCGCGCTCAGCGCCCAAAAATAGGCGAGCTCATAGGTCCGCTGGTTGGGCCGGATGAGCGAGACGATGCAGGCGATCGCCGCCCAGTCGCACAGATGCATCGGCAGGATGTTGCCCGCGCCCGCCCAGCCGCGCGCGATGAGGAGCCAGTACCACAGGACGTAGGTCGCGATCAGCTCGGCCGCGAACAGCCAGCGCACGGCGTTCACGAGTGCGGCGCTCTTCGACATCCGCACCAGGAGCGCGAGCGCCAGCGGCACGGCGAAGGCAAGTGCGATGGCGACCTTGTGCGCCGTGCCGAACAGGACGAAATGCGGATCCATCGAAAGCCCCCGACGCTCAGTCTAACCCGGCTTCCTCATCCGGTCGATCACGAACCAGGGCGAATAGAGCACGACCACCGCGATCATCCCGATCGCGACCGTCTCGGGGATGTAGTAGGGCCACGCCGAGAGCAGGTCGTAGAACGTCGGATGCGTCGGCTTGGCGCGGAAGAAGCCGTAATTCGTGCCGAGCACCCAATCGGTGAGCGCAGCGGCGCCCGCATAGACGAAGGTCCAGCCGATGACGCGTGGGATCGAGGCTTCGACCTGGCGCAAACGCGTGCCGAAGGTCAGATAGATCACCGCGGCGATGATCCCGGCATGGCCCAGGATGAAGACGACGAATTGCGGCTCGGGGAATTTGTAGTTCACGTCCGGCGTGACGAGCCCCTGGATCGTTCCGGCGAAGGCCCAGAAATAAGCAAGCTCATAGGCCTTGCGGTTCGGCTTGAAGAACGTGACCAGCAGCGCGATCGTCGCCCAGTCGCACAGGTTCATCGGCAGCGCGTTGCCCAGGCCCAGCCAGCCGCGTGCGATGAAAAGCGCGTACCACGCGATCCATGTGCCGATGAGCAGCGCCGCGAAGCACCAGCGGAAGAGCGGATCGAGCGTGGGACGCCTGCGCACCACCAGCGCCAGCGCCGCCGGTACGAGGACGGTGAGCAGGATTGCCGCGACGTGGTCCGGCCCGAACGGGACGAACTTATCGTGCACCTTGCGCCCCAAGGCTGCGCGCGCGGGCGGCCAGATAGAACGGCGCGTAGAGGATCAGCATCGCCGCGATGGCGACGGCGAAGCACTCGGCGATGTACCACGGCCATGGCGCCATCGCGTCGAACAGCGTGGCCGTCGCGGGCTTGGCGCGCAGGAAGCCGTAATTGGTGCCGAGAAGAACATCCGCCGTGCCCGCGGCGGCGACATATGAGAGCGTCCAAAGGATCACGCGCCGGATCGACCCGGGAACGGGCCGCATGCCGAGCGCGAAGGTCATATAGAGCACGCCGGTGATGATGGTCGCGTGATAGAAGAAGAAGAACACGAAGCGCCAATCGGGGAAATCGTATTGCAGGTCGGGCGTGATCGTGGTGAGCAGCGTTCCCGCGAGCGCCCAGAAGTAGGCGAGCTCGTAGCTGCGCTGGTTCGGCCTCAAGAGCGTCACCACCACGGCGATCGTCGCCCAGTCGCAGAGATTGAGCGGCAGCACGTTGCCGAGCGCCAGCCAGCCCTTGAGATAGAACATGAGGAGATAGAGCGCCCAGTCGCCGAGCAGAAACGCCGCGAGCGTCCAGCGCAATGCCCTGTCGAAGCCGGGACTGCGCGCCGCGCGGCTGGCCATGATGAGCGCGGCCGAGACCGCGAACATCAGCACGACGGCGCTGATATGCGACACCCCAAAGGAATGGAATGGAGCCGGCACGGCTTGTCCCTCCTCGACGCGGCATGAGGGAAATGCGCGTCCATGGCGAATTGGTGGCGGAGCACCTTTCCTGTCAGCGATTTCACATGCTAAGGAAGCCGGCGCATGCGGGCGTAGCTCAATGGTAGAGCTGTAGCTTCCCAAGCTACTGACGAGGGTTCGATTCCCTTCGCCCGCTCCAGGCTCCGCCGCGGTCCGTAGCGACAGCGTGCGGACGCGGAGCCTGCCGCGGCGTAGCTCGCGTAAGCGAGCGAAGCCGGGCCTCGGCCCGCGCAGCTTCGCCCCGGCAAACCAGCCTTCGCTCGCGAAGCGGTGGCGCACCGTCGCCCCCCTGCGAGCTCTAGCGAGTGTGGAACACCACGCTCTCGCCGTCGTAGAGATTGCTGGCGTCGAAGACGATCACGCGGAAATCTCCCGGCAGCATCGCGGGATCGACCGGAATGCTGTCGCTCGTCACGGCGGTGTTGACTGTCTTGCATGTCGCGAAGGTGGTGCCGAAAGAGTTGCGGAAGCAAAACTTGCCGCCGGCAGGTTCGCTGGAATAGCTCACCGTGACCGTGGCCGTGTGGCCGTTGCCGTCGAGCGTCTGACCCGTGTAGACGACGTAGTCGGCATGGGCGGGCTGGGCGGCGAAGACAATAAGAGCGACACATGTCGCCGTGACGTGAAAGAGCTTCATGATAGACCCCCTTGCGGCAGCCCCCGGAGGCGCCGCGTTGATGCATCTATGTTGGAACTCGGAAAATCCCGCACCCGGAAATGACGCAGCGGAGGCCGCCATTATAGCGCCGCTGTTCATTTGGGTCTTGGACTCTGCCGACATTCGAGAGGTTTTGCGCGCCATTGACGGCCGACGGGTGAAAAGCCTTCGATCTGATCGAGTTTTGCCGCTAACCTATTGATCGGATACGAGGCATACGAGGATTCAATTCCCTTCGTCCAAGAGCAATTGAAAAAGATTTCCCCCATGCCCCCCCTTCACCGCCGCGACTTCCTCGCTCTCTCCGCCGCCGCGCTGGCCGCGCCGGCGGCACGCGCGGCGACGCCCTGGTCGCGCGACTTCGGCGATTTCGTCGCCGAGGGCCTCGCGACCACGAACACGCCCGGCATGAGCGTCGCGATCGTGCGGCAAGGGCGCACGGTGTTCAGCGCCGGCTATGGCTACGGCGATGTCGAGAAGGCGCGGCGCGTGAGCGCCGATTCCGTGTTCCAGATCGCCTCGGTCAGCAAGACCGTGACGGGACTGGCGATGATGATGCTGTGGGAGGACGGCCGCTTCAGGCTCGACGATGCAATCGCGCCGCATATCGATTTCGCGGTGGCGCATCCCAAATTCCCCGACGTGCCGATCACGTTCCGGCACCAGTTCACCCACACCTCGGGCATCTCGGACGCGGTCTACGACACGCTGGAATTCACCGATGCGACGACGCCGCCCTTGCGCGCGTTCCTCGCGAGCTATCTTTCGCCCGGCGGACGCTTCTACGACGCGGACAAAGGCTATGCCGCCGCGAAACCCGGAACGGCCTGGAGCTACAGCAACGTCGCGGTGGCGCTCCTCGGTTACCTGGCGGGGCGTATCGGTCGGCGCGAGCCGCTGGACGCGATCACCGCGACGCGGCTCTTCGCCCCGCTCGGCCTGCGCAACACGGCGTGGCGCTATGCCGGCATCACCGACGGGCAGCTCGCGCTTCCCTACGTGTTCCAGGACGCGCGCTTCCATCGGCTTCCACGCGAAACCTATCCGGACTGGCCCGCGGGGCTGCTCTGCACCTCGGCCAATGACTTCGCGAAGATCCTGGCGATCTATACGCAGGATGGCACCGTGGGCGGCCATCGCTTCGTCAAGCCCGAAACGCTCGCCACGATGTTCACGCCCGATGCGGTGCTGCCCGCCAAGGACCATCCCGAGATCCGCCAGGGCCTGATCTGGCGCCTGCGCGAATGGGGCGGCGACCGCGTCGCCTCGCACAATGGTGGCGACGCGGGCGCGGCGACGGTTGCGGTGATCGACCGCGACCGGCGCAGCGCGGTGCTCGCTTTCGCCAACATCTCGCAAGGCCCCAACTTCGCGCCCTTCCAGAAAGAGGTCGCCGAGCGGCTGCTGGAGAAGGCGCGCGAGGCGTCGAAACGATGAACCTCGAGCTTGCGCCCGAAGACCGCGCCTTTCGCGACGAGGTTCGCGCGTTCCTGGAAGCCTCGCTGCCCGAGCATCTGCGCGAAGCCGGACGCAATCCCACGAGCGTCTTCACCGACAAGAAATACAGCCTCGCCTGGCAGAAGATCCTGCATGCGCAGGGCTGGGCGGCGCCCGCATGGCCGAAGGAATATGGCGGTCCGGGCTGGAGCGTGATGCAGCGCTATATCTTCGCAGCCGAGTGCGCCCGCGCCGGCGCCCCCGGCCTGTCGCCGATGGGACTGCGCATGGTCGGGCCCTGCATCATGCGCTACGGCACTGATGAGCAGAAGGCGCATCACCTGCCGCGCATCCTTTCGGGCGAGGATTATTGGTGCCAGGGCTATTCGGAGCCGGGCTCGGGCTCCGACCTCGCCTCGCTGCAACTGCGCGCGACGTCCGACGGCGACGATTACGTGCTGAACGGCTCGAAGATCTGGACGACGCATGCGCATTGGGCGAACCGGATGTTCTGCCTCGTGCGCACGCGCGCCGACGGCATGCCGCAGGCGGGCATCACCTTCCTCCTGCTCGACATGGCATCGCCGGGCATCGGCGTGAAGCCGATCATCACGCTGGCCGGGGAGCACGAGGTCAACCAGGTGTTCTTCGACGACGTGCGCGTGCCGAAGGCGAACCGCCTGGGCGCGGAGAATGACGGCTGGACGGTCGCCAAATACCTGCTCGAATTCGAGCGCGGCGGCGCGTCGGGCACCGGGCTGAAGAGCGCGCTCGAACGCCTGCGCGCGATGGCGCGCGCGGAAAGCGACGGAAGCGGCCGCGCGCTGATCGACGACGATATGTTCCGCGCCAAGCTCGCCGCGGCCGAGGTGCAGGTGCTCGCCATCGAGATGAGCGAGCACCGCGTGATGAGCGCGCTGGCGTCGGGGCGCAATCCCGGCCCCGCCTCCTCGATGCTGAAGATGCAAGGCACCGAGGCGATGCAGATGCTCGACGAGCTCGCGATCGAGATCGCGGGCACCTATGCCCTCGCCGACCAGATGGAGGCGCGCCAGCCGGGCTCGAACGTCGAGCCCATCGGCCCCAGGCACAGCCTGTACGCGATGCAGCGCTATCTCAACAATCGCGCCGCCTCGATCTATGGCGGCTCGAACGAGATCCAGCGCGGCATCATCGCGCGGCTCGTGCTGCGGCTGTGACGAGACCGGGCACGCGACGCTCCCGCTACCGGCGGTCGCCCCAGTTGGACGAATCGCGGTCGTCGTGCCAGCCGTCGCCATAGACGTTGCGCGAGCCCCAATCGGCCTCGCCGATCTCCTCGCCGATGCCGCGCAGCTCGCCCGCATAGTGGCGGAACGCGGCATAGTCGATGCCCTCGTCGCTCTCGTAATAAGCCTGCTCGACGCGCGCCTCGATGCGGTCGAGCTCCTTCTGGATCGACCAGGCGCGACGCGGATCGATGCGGTACTGGCGCACGCGATCGGCGATCGTGTCGTCGAGATGCTGCTCCCAGCGCGAGAGCCTGGAATAGCCTTCGTCGGAATCGCGGATCTGCACGGGATCGGCCGAAGCGGCGGTCGCCGACAGCCATACGGCCGCCGTCAGCGTCGCGAATGCGGATTTGATCATGATGTTCCCCAATGTTGCGTCCCCAGTGATCGTTCCAGCGTGGCCGGAACGCGCTGAACAGCGTCTGAACCGATCGTGTCGGATTCGTGGCGCCTTCGGGGAATCTCGAAGATCGGGAAATCAGAAATCGGAGCGCAGTCGCCGGCCGCAATCGGCGTCCACCGGGTCGGTCACGCCTTCGACGCTGCAGCCGACGAGCTGCATCTCCACCGCGCCCTTGCGGTTCAGATCGTCGCAGCTGCCGCCCTGACCGTAATTGTCCTGCGCCGCCTGGATCTTCACGGTCTGGCGCACCGTCTCGTCGGGACGGACGTCGAAGCCGTAAGGCGTGTCGCTGGGATCGGCGTTGTCCTGGCCGTAGCCGCCGTCGTTCTGCTGCGCGCCGCCATATTGCGAATCGTAGGAACCGTTCGGTCCCGCGTTGCCGTCATACGAGCCGTTGTCGCCGCCGCCCGAGGACGGTCCGTACGAGTCTTGGCTCGGCGTGGTGGGAATCGCCTGTCCTTTGCGCCGGACATAGAAAGACAGGCTCACCCCATGGCCGTGGTGGTTCTCGATCTTGACGGTCGCGCCGCACAGCGCCGGGCCGTAATAGGACGCATCCTGGGCGACCGGCGCGAACGGACCTTCGAGACGCACCGAGACATAGGGTGTGCGTCCCCAATCCCCCGGGGCGCCGAGGAAATGCGGGACGCCGAGGAATTTGTAGGCCGCGACAGATACGACCAGCCCCAGCACAAAGGCGACGACGAATTTCGAAACCTCGGACACGGCGCGCCCTCCCCACTCCGCGTGGACAATGGCGATTTAAGCATAAATCCGGCGGGCCGGACAGCGGGGCCGGCTTACGGCACCCACCGCACAAAAGGGCCGATGTCCCAGGTGGCGATTCGATAGCCGGATGCACCGAAGCGGCGCCATATCTGGTTGGACGGCGCGTCATATACGATCGTTTCGTGCGACACCTCTTCGGTCTTGTCGACCGTGCCACTTATGACGACCGATCCGTCCGGCCGTCCGTCGATGGTCAGTTCCGAATCCACCGGGAACCCCAGGCACGGCAGCTCGCGCAAGTGCGAAGCGAGTTCAGCGCCACTCCAGGTCTTTCCGTCCTGCGTCATCGTTGCGTCCGGCGCAAAAAAAGCTGCGAGGCCTGCAGCATAGCTGTCCTTGCAATCTTGGTTCTCGAACGAGTCGAACGAAGCCTCGACCTCGGCGGCCTCGAAACGGTCGCCCTTAAGAGCGAAGCACATGCCACGCCGCTTCTCGGGAATGCGCGCGCAATAAGGCACTCGCGCCAGGAGATACCCGGGCAGGTCTTCAAGGATGTCGAACGTGGCCGGATGATGGCAGCTGTCCGTTGAGACGCGGGCGACTTTGCCGTAGCGCACGAGTTCGAAATCGACGGATTCATCTTCCGCGCACAACCAGTTTGCCGCTTCGGCCGGCGTACGGGCTTCGTCGCGCTCGAATTGCCTCCAATCCGCGATGACATGGTTCCAGACATCGATGTTCGCGGCGGCGATGATTTCGCCACGCTGCCAGTCCATCGAACGCATATCGAGAAGAACGCTGCCGTCGGATGCACGCCTGATCTCATAGAAAAAATCATCGTCGTACCCCGTCACGCGAAACCGAAAGAGCTCTATGCCGTGTTTCGCAAGGTCATCGGCGTCGTCGCCGTCGACAGCCCCCCAACCGCACGGCGCGTCGGACATGCCGCATCCCGCGGGAGCGCCGCCGGCGCGCGCGGCGCCGCCCAGCAGCAGCGCCATGAGAAAAGCTGGGAAAAGTCTCATCGTCCTGCCCCTGAAGCCGCGTCATTATATCCTGCTTTCATGGGCCGCGCCTGCTATAAGTAGTCACCGTGCCCGCGAGTCTCTCGCTGGCGAGACTATTCATCCGGGTACGGACAATGGCGAATGTGGCGGTGATCGGCGCCCAGTGGGGCGACGAGGGCAAGGGCAAGATCGTGGACTGGCTGTCCGCGCGCGCCGACGTGGTCGTGCGCTTCCAGGGCGGCCACAATGCGGGCCACACGCTCGTCATCGATGGCGTCACCTACAAGCTCAGCCTTCTGCCGTCCGGCGTGGTCAGGCCCGGAAAGCTCGCGGTCATCGGCAACGGCGTCGTGGTCGATCCCTGGGCGCTGCTCGCCGAGATCGAGCGGCTTCGCGGCCAGGGCGTGAGCGTGACGCCGGACAATCTCGTCGTCGCGGAGAACGCGGCCCTCATCCTGCCGCTGCACCGCGAGCTCGACGAGACGCGCGAGAGCTCCAACAGCCTGCAGGCGCTCGGCACCACCAAGCGCGGCATCGGCCCGGCTTACGAAGACAAGGTCGGCCGCCGCGCCATCCGCGCCATCGACCTGAAGGACCCGGCCTCGCTGCCGGGCAAGATCGCCCGCCTCCTCGCCCATCACAACGCGCTTCGCCGCGGCATGGGCGCCGACGAGATCTGCGAGAAGGAAACCCTGAAGGCGCTGACCGAGGTCGCGCCCAAGCTCATGCCCTTCGTGCGCTCGGCGTGGCGCACGCTCGACGCGGCGCGTCGCGACGGCAGGCGTAT
Organism: Alphaproteobacteria bacterium; assembly: GCA_021325375.1. Classification (GTDB taxonomy): domain Bacteria; phylum Pseudomonadota; class Alphaproteobacteria; order Micropepsales; family Micropepsaceae; genus Rhizomicrobium. The sequence continues at coordinate 10,220 of JAJPHG010000024.1, forward strand.
CCTGTTCGAGGGCGCGCAGGCGGTGCTGCTCGACGTCGATCACGGCACCTATCCCTATGTCACCTCGTCGAACACGGTGGCCGGACAGGCGGCGGCGGGCTCCGGCGTGGGGCCCAAGCAGATCGGCTATGTGCTCGGCATCGTGAAGGCGTACACGACGCGCGTCGGCGAAGGCCCCTTCCCCACCGAGCAGAAGAACGCGATCGGCGAGAAGCTGGGTATGCGCGGCGCCGAGTTCGGCACGGTGACGGGGCGCAAGCGGCGCTGCGGCTGGTTCGACGCGGTGCTGGTGAAACAGACCGTCGTCACCGGCGGCATCGACGGCATCGTGCTCACCAAGCTCGATATCCTGGACGCGTTCGAGAATATCCATGTCTGCACCGGCTACGAGCTCGACGGCAGGACGCTCGACCATCTCCCCGCCGACGCCAACGAGCAGGCGCGGCTCAAGCCGGTCTACGAGATCATGGAAGGCTGGAACTGCTCGACGCGCGGCGCGCGCAGCTGGGCCGACCTTCCCGCGCAGGCGGTGAAATACGTCCGCCGCGTCGAAGAGCTGATCGGCGCGCCTGTCGCGCTCCTGTCGACGAGCCCCGAACGCGACGACACCATCATGGTGCGCGATCCTTTCCTGGGTTGACGTTAGGAAAGACTTGCACGCGCGAGACGTGGGCGGCAGGCTTGGTCCCATCGCTATTCGAAGGGACAGACAATGCTCAAAACACGCTTCACCGAGATGTTCGGCGTCGAGGTGCCGATCACGATGGGCGGCATGACGCGGGTGGGCAAGGCCAAGCTCGTCGCCGCCGTCGCCAATGCCGGCGCTCTCGGCTTCATCACCGCGCTCACGCCCGGCTCGCCCGAGAAGCTCGCCGCCGAGATCAAGAAATGCCGCGAGATGACGAACAAGCCGATCGGCGTCAATCTCACCATCCTGCCGACGATCAATCCCGTGCCCTACGACGAATACCGCCAGGTGATCATCGAGTCGGGTGTCAAGATCGTCGAGACGGCAGGCAACAATCCCGCGCCGCACCTGCCCGCGTTCAGAGAGGCGGGCGTCAAGGTGATCCACAAATGCACCAGCGTGCGCCACGCGGTGAAGGCGCAGTCCATCGGCGTCGACTGCGTCTCGATCGACGGGCTGGAATGCGCGGGCCACCCCGGCGAGGACGATGTGGGCGGCCTCATCCTCTTTCCCGCGACCGCCGACAAGCTCACCATCCCGCTGCTGGCCTCGGGCGGGATGGCGGATGCGCGCGGGCTGGTCGCGGCGCTCGCGCTCGGCTGCGACGGCGTCAACATGGGCACGCGCTTCATGGCGACCGAGGAGGCCGAGATCCATGAGAACGTGAAGCAGGCGATCGTCGCCAACGACGAGCGCGGCACCGATCTCATCTTCCGCACCATGCACAACACCGCGCGCGTCGCGAAGAACGCGATCAGCCAGCAAGTCGTCGCCATCGAGCGCCGCGGCGGCGCCAAGTTCGAGGATATCAAGGATCTCGTCGCCGGCACGCGCGGCGCGCAGGTCTACGACAGCGGCGACACCGATTACGGCATCTGGTCGGCCGGCCAGACCCAAGGCCTGATCCACGACATCCCGACCTGCAAGGACCTGATCGAGCGCATCGTCAGCGAGGCCGAGGCGATTATCCGCAATCGGCTGGACAAGGTGGTTGCCTGACGGCGAGCCGGTTTCGGCACATCATGGCGCCGTAGGGAGGCAGGACATCGCACCGCAGTGTCATATGGACAACGGCGGAACCCGGAACGCCGATCGCGCGACCGGCGCGTATGGCCGCCCGAGACGGCGCTTGCTAATCTTCAACTCGTACGGCTTCAACCGGGGAGAGAAATATGCTGGTTCGCGTTGCCCTTGTATCGGGCCTGATCTTGAGCCTGTTGCCAGCTACGGAGTCCGTAGCCGGGAACACCGACGAGATGAAAAATATTCTCTGTCACAACAACACTGGTCAGACCGTAACCTGGCGGCTCGATCTCACCCGGATGCGCTGGGGCGACAATGAGGATCCGCGCCATTTTGAGAATCCCATCGTGGATCACGGCACCTATTGGACGCTGGAGTGGGCTCCCAAATTCCCGCAGGCGCCGCTCGGCGACCTGGACAAGACCACGCTGAAGATGACGAACATGGCGGGTTATGCGCGGTTCTGGGCAAATTGCCAGATCGACAATCGCTAGACCGCGTGACCGAGCGGCCCATGGCCTTTGCCTAGGCCCGGCGCGGTCTCGAGCGCATTCTGCACATATTCTCGCGCGCGTCCGACCGCGAGCGGCAGTGAATCCCCTTTCGCCAGTCCGCAGGCAATAGCTGTAGACAGCGTGCAGCCGGTGCCGTGCGTGTGCCGTGTGCGGATGCGCGGGAAGGCGTAGGTCTCGATGCCGCCTTTCCAGGTCAACACGTCGTCGACAGTGGCCTTGGTCGCGTGTCCACCTTTCACCAGCACCGCTTGCGCCGCGCCGAGATCACCCAGGATCCGCGCCTCGGGAAGATTGGGCGTGACCACGGCGGCGCGCGGCACGAGGTGCTTCTTCAACGCATCGATGGCTTGCTTGCCGAGAAACCGCTTGCCGCTGGTCGAGGCGACCACCGGATCGAGGACGATAGGGATGCGCTTGGGCAATACGCGCGCCACCGCATCGATCAGCGCGGCCGAGCCCAGCATGCCGATCTTGATCGCGTCGGCGCCGATGTCGTCGAGGCACATCTGGATCTGTGCCACCACGATATCGACGGGAATAAAATGGATCACACGCACGCGCCGCGTGTCTTGGGCAGTGATCGCCGTCACTGCCGTCTGCGCATAGCAGCCGAAGGCCTGCGCCGTCTTGATGTCGGCCTGGATGCCGGCGCCGGCGCTGGAATCCGAGCCCGCGATGACCAGAACGCGCGGCGGCTTCACGCCGCGGCTTCCTCGATGCTGGCAGCGATCTCGCGCACGATCTGGCGCACCAGCTTCTCGTCGTCGCCCTCGGCCATGACGCGGATGACGGGCTCGGTGCCCGACTTGCGCACCAGGATGCGGCCCGCGCCGTTGAGGCGCGCGGTGCCGGCCTCGATGCATTTCTTCACCCGCGCGTCGTCGAGCGGCATGCCCTTTTTGAAGCGCACGTTCTCCAGCACCTGCGGCAAGGGCTCGTAGAGATGCGCCGCGTCGCTCGCCTTCTGGTGATCGGTCGCGAGCACGGCCAGCACTTGGAGCGCCGCGACCAACCCGTCGCCGGTGGTGGCGAAATCCGAAAGCACGATATGGCCCGACTGCTCGCCGCCGACGTTGAAGCCGCCCTTCTTCATCTCTTCGATGACGTAGCGGTCGCCGACCTGCGCGCGCGCGAGCTTGAGGCCCAGGCTCTGGAGATAGCGGTCAAGCCCGGCATTGGACATGACGGTTCCGACGACGCCGCCGCCCTTGAGTTGTCCCGACTTCGACCATGACCGCGCGATGAGCGCCAGGATCTGGTCGCCGTCGATGATGCGGCCCTGCTCGTCGGCCATCACCACGCGGTCGGCGTCGCCGTCGAGCGCGATGCCGAAATCGGCGCGCACATCGCGCACGCGGCGCTGCATCGCCTCGGGCGCGGTCGAGCCGCATTCGTGGTTGATGTTGAGGCCGTTGGGCTCGACGCCGATGGTGACGACGTCGGCGCCGAGCTCCCAAAGCACCTCGGGCGCGACCTTGTAGGCGGCGCCGTTGGCGCAATCGAGCACGATGCGAAGGCCGTCGAGGCGATGGTTGCGCGGGAAGGTCCGCTTGGCGAACTCGATGTAGCGCGCCTGGGAATCGTCGATGCGCTTGGCGCGGCCGATCGTGGCGGAGCTTGCCAGACCCTCCTCGAGCCCGCTCATCATCAAGGCCTCGATCTCCATCTCATGCGCGTCGGAGAGCTTCTCGCCGTCGGGGCCGAAGAGCTTGATGCCGTTGTCGTGGAACTGGTTGTGCGAGGCGGAGATCATCACGCCGATGTCGGCGCGCAGCGAGCGCGTCAGCATCGCCACCGCCGGCGTCGGCAAGGGCCCGAACTGGAACACGTCCATGCCGACCGAGGTGAAGCCCGCGACCAGCGCGGATTCGATCATGTAGCCCGAAAGGCGCGTGTCCTTGCCGATCACCACGCGATGGCGATGCTCGCCGCGCGTGAAGATGCGCCCTGCCGCCATGCCGACCTTCATCGCGACCTCGGGCGTCATCGGGAATTTGTTGGCGAGGCCGCGCACGCCGTCGGTGCCGAACAATTTGCGGGTCATGATCCGTTCCTGGGCCGGAGGGGCCGATCCTATACCCCAATCGTATCAAAACCTTAAGGGGCGCGAAATCACGCGTTATTGCCGAGGGTTTCCAGGACTTTCAGCGCATCCTTGAGCGCCCCGGGGGCATGGGTGCGGATATAATCCGCGCCCTGACGAACGGCGAAGAGCTCGGCGGCGAGTGTCGCGGGGCCGATCTCGGCGACGCCGCGGCCCACGAGGTTGCGCAGGAAGGATTTGCGCGACACCGAGATCAGCACCGCGCGCCCGAACTCGCGCTTGAGATCGGCGATGCGGCGCAGCACCGCGAACGACGCGTCGGGGTGGCTGCCGAGAAAAAGTCCCATGCCCGGATCGAGGACGAGGCGGTCGGCGGAGACGCCGGCCCCGGTCAGCGCCGCAATGCGGTCCTCGAAGAAGCGCGACATGCGCCCGGGAAGCTCTTCCACCGGCACGCGCAGGCGCGTCGCGGGGCCAAGGCCCTCCACCGAGAACATCACGATCAGCTTGGCGCGCGACCGGGCCAACGCGGGATAAAGGGCATCGTCGGGAAAGCCGCGCACGTCGTTGAGATAGTCGACGTCCTGCGACAACGCCCAGCGCTGCACCCCGGGGGCGAAGGTGTCGACGGAAACGGGCACGCCCTCCCCTTTCAGCATCGCGACGACCGGCGCGAGCCGCGCGATCTCGACCTCCGGCGCGACGGGGATCGCGTCAGGCTTCGACGATGCGGCACCCAGATCGATCGCGTCCGAATCCTTCGCAAGCGCGCGGGCCCGCTCCAGCGCCGCGGCGGGATCGAGGAATCGTCCGCCGTCGGAGAAGGAATCTTCCGTGATGTTCAGGATGCCGAGGAGCTTGGGGCTCATGCGGTCTGTCCGAACCGGGTTGGCGGCGGCTCGCCTCTCTCGCACGTTTCCATCAATGCGATATCGTCGCCGTCCGGCCGGAGGCTTTGCCTCCGCACGAGCACGCGTGCATGGCCTGCGGCTTCGCGCGCCTGCTCGATCTCGCCCCGCACGCCGTGCACGGCCATGCGCGCGCGCCAATAGTTGTAGCTACCGCGCCATTTCCGCTCCGGCGCGAGCTTGAGCAGAGACGACGCCTTTTCCGCGTCACGCTCGACGATGGCCACGAGAAACGCTCTTTCGATCACCAGCGGGGTGTTCGCCGAGCTGTTGGCGGCCCCCGAATTCTCCAACAGCGCGTGCGCGCGCACGACGTCGCCAAGCGCGAGATAACGGGTCAGAAACATCGAATCGCGCAATGCGCCCTGGCGCGCATCGAGCGTGGCCGTCTCCAGCCGGCCGACCAGTTCCGCGTCCCATGACCGGCTGTCGATACCGTCGTACATGTATCCCGCCAGCCAGCCGAGATCGCGATTGGTCACACTCACCCGTCTGCCTCTGGCGATGTCGAGCAGCACGGCGCCGTCGTTGGTCCATCTGCCGGACTTGCGGCGCGGAACGAGATTGTCGACGGCGAACGCCAGCGAGACCGCGGCGAAGCCGACGAACAGTGCGCCGGGCAGACTGATCGGCGAATAGCCGAGAAGCATCGCAAGGCCGACCGCCGCGCACAGCACGTTGGCCGCCACGCCGCCCAGAAAGACCGTCGCGCGGCCTTTCTCCCAGTCGCCACCGGCCGGCGGCGTTGCCAGGACCAAGCCCCAGTTATCGCTTCCGGCCGATCTCGGCCTGCGCATGAACTGCTTGGCGCGCGGCCGGTAGGCGACCGGCCCAACCGCGATGAGGTGAACGCGCCATCCGGCCGCGCGGGCTGCGGCCGCGTGGCCAAGTTCGTGGAACAGGATGGCGCCTGCCGCGAAAAAAGCGACGAGAAAGAACCAAACCGCAATAACGCTCCACACGGCCAGTCCCGGCGGCAGCAGCGAGGTCGCCGCGACGCCCGCGGTGCCGAAGACCAGGGCCGCAGCTATACCCCAGACGAGCAGCCGCGCGGCGCCCGCGAACAAGGCCAACAGGTCTTTGACAAAGGACATGATCCGGCGCGCGCAAGAACCAGGGGCTTATAGCAGCATCGCCGGTTCGGCGGTATCGCTCAGGCCGGCTGCGCCGCCATGCGGGCGCGGATGTTGCGCCTCACCGTCAGGCGCAGCCAGGCGTACTGGACGAGGAACAGCGCGAGCGAGATCGTGATGGGAACGAAGGCGGTATATTCGAGCCAGACCTTCTGGCCCAGCTCGAGCGCGACGAAGAGGTTGACCGCGGCGAGCGCGAATTGCTGCGCCGACCAGACATAGCCCCAGACCACAAGCGACGTGGACGAGACGTTGTCGCGCACGATCGTGGGCAGATAGCGTCCCTGCCAGTTCGGCACCAGCATCACGCAGCCTATGGCCGCGTTGGCGATGGTGGGCTTGAGCATCGCGAAGACGGCGCTGTGGGTGGCGATGGACATCGAGCCGAGCACGATGACGAGCGCGAAGCTCGCCCATTGCATGATGCTGATCGGACGGCCGCGCCACTTCTCGACCGCGATCTGGATCACCGCCGTTGCCATGGCCGCGGAGACCGAAAGGACGAGGTTATCCGTGGCCGACAAGAAGACGATCAGGACGATGGTCGACAGGAAGTCGCTCAACAGCGGCTTGAATGCGTTGAACAGATGGCCCACGCCCGTCTCCCGATGGGATGTCCTGGTTGAGGTAGTCACGCACCCCACAGTTCACAAGGCGGACCGCGCGATTTATCTCAAGCCTGGCGCCAATTGCCGTGGAAACCGAACGGCACGCGGCGCGGCAGCTCGGCCCAGCCGATCGGACCCTTGTCCACGTTCAGCGCGTCGAACACGGCAAGGTCGCTGCGGTCATCGCTCGGGCGGTAGACGAGGGTGACGAGGAAACCGTCACCCTCGGCCGCATCCGGCGTGCGCGGCACGAACAGCGGCTCGCCCGGCTGGCCGTCGGCGAAGGTGTGCATGGTGCGCTTGCCCGTCTTGAAGTCGACATGGGCGATGGAATCGAACAGCACCTTCTTGAGCCCCGCCGCGCTCGCCGCGTAATAGCCGTGGCGATAGGAAAGCCCGGCGCGGCGCTCGTCGAAGCGCGGGAACTCGCCCAAGAGGTCGTCGAGCTTCTCCTGTTTGACCGTATCGGTGTTGCCGTCCTGATCGAGCGTCCAGCGCACCAGCCGCGCGCCGGCGGGCTTGCCCGGCGAGCCGTCGGCGTTGGGGAACAGCGGCGCGTTCGCATACTGCATCACATCGATGAAGATCTTGCCGCCTTCCTCCCACATGTTCATCGGATGGAAGACGTAGCAGGGGTCGGTCTGGTACCAGCAGATCGAGCTCACATCCGCGTCGCGGCGCATGATGCCGACATAGGCGCCCTTCCCGGGCTCCCAGGCATAGGCCGGGCCGCCTTTCACGACGCGCTCCATGCTTCCGGTCAGCGGCAGCACGGGGAACATCACGTGGTTCTTGGTCACGAAGAAATCGTGGATCATGCTCGAATAGGGCGCCTCGAACGTATCGAGCCGCGTGACCTTGCCGGTCCTGTCCGCGACGCCGTAGGCGACCTTGTTGCTGAAGAACGCGCCGGCCGAATAGCCGAAGAACACCATCTCGCCGGTCTCGGGATCGAGCTTGGGATGCGCCGTGAAGCGCAGCGCCGCGCCTGCGTAATCGCGATAGCCGCGCGAACCCAGCGTCACCGGATCGAGCTCGAACGGATTGTGCCCCTCCTCCAGCGCGAGCAGCCTGCCCGCGTGCCAGACGATGTTGGTGTTGGCGACGCCGCTGTCCTTGCCCGCGACCTGCGGATCGGAGGTCAGCGGATTTCCGAACGTGCCGAACAGCGAACGCCCGGCCGCGTGCTCGAGCGCGTACTTGTTCGTGTGCACATAGCGGTTGAGATAGGAGACCTCGCCGCCGTCGATATGGAAGGCGTGGATCATGCCGTCGCCCGCGAACCAGTGATGGCTTGCGTCGCGCGGCTCGAATTGGGGGTTGGGCCCGTTGCGGTAGTAGGAGCCGCGCAGCGCCGCCGGAAATTCTCCCTTTATCGTGAGGGCGGCGAAATCGTCCTCGCTGTGGAGTGGCGCGAAATTACCCGTAAGATAGGGATTGATCCGGACGGGAGCATTCACGGTGCAGCCTCCAAGGGAGAGGGGTTTCTTACCGTGTAAATTTATGGCGTATAGGAACCACAACTTCAAGACTTGACGGGGGATTTTCTTTTGCCGCGCGTTCTGACCTCAGCCGATTTGGCCGATTTCCGCGGGAAACTGATCGCCGCGGCCACTCGAATCTTCGCGGAAAAAGGCCGCGAGGGCTTCACCATGCGCGAGGTCGCCGCCGAGCTCGGCGTCAGCGCCATGACCCCTTACCGCTATTTCAAGGACAAGGACGAGATCCTGGCCGCGGTGCGTGCCAACGCCTTCGACCGGTTCGCGGAGGCGCTGGAGAACGCCTATGCCGGCCACGCCGATGCCGTGTCGCGCAGCGGCGCGGTGGGCGGCGCCTACGTCAATTTCGCGTTCAACGAACCGGCCTCCTACCGGCTGATGTTCGACATGGCTCAGCCCGACGAGGCGGACTATCCCGACCTCGTCCGCGCCACGACGCGCGCGCGCAGGACGATGACCGACTACGTGCGCGGCCTGGTCGACGCGGGCGTGCTGGCCGGCGATCCGATCCTGATCGGCCACGTCTTCTGGTCGGCACTGCACGGCGCCGTCGTACTCCAGCTCGCCGGCAAGCTCGGCGAGGAATGCAGCTTCGAGACGATCAGCGGCGAAGCGTTCCGCGCGCTGAGCGTGGGCTTCGCGCCGAAGGGTTAGAAACCGTTCGATTCCCGACACAGCGCCGCGCCCTTGCGCAAGGGAGCGAACTGCCCAACTGTGCGTTAGGACGACGGGGATCATCGAGCGCGACATGTCTGCTGGAACGACACGCAGCGCGGAGCTCGCGGGCGCGCCCGCGTCGAACGATCCGCAGGATTGGGCGGCGTGGGGGCGCGAAGCGGTGGCCGAGAGGCGCTGGGACGAGGCGCTTGCGCGGTTCGACCTCTGCATCGCGCGTTTCGGGGTGCGCCCCCACTGGCTGTCGCAAAAGGCCAACGCGCTGCGCCGCCTGGACCGGCTCGATGAGGCGGAAGCGATCTACGGCGCGCTGGCGCAGGACCATCCCCAACTGTCGACGGGCCTCGACGGCCTTGCCTGGACCGCCGCGCGGCGCGGCGACGATGCGCGCGCGCTCGAGCTGTTCGCGCGCTGCATCGCGGCCTATCCCGACAAATCCGTGCATGTCTGGACGCGCCAGCGCGCCCAGCTTCTCATGCGGCTCGGACGGTTCGACGAGGCGGAAAGCGTCTTTCGCGGCCTCGTCGAGGAGGATCCGACCGACATCGACGCGCGAACCGGTTGCGTGCGCGCGGCGATCGAAAGCAGCCGGCCGGCCCCCGACCGCGACGCGCGGCGCGAAGCGCTCACCAGCCGCGTGCTCGCCGAGATCGCGCCGAAGGACGCCTACGCGGCGCTGCAGTTGCTGGTGCTGCTCGGCGCGACCTGCGAAGCAAGCACGCTGCTTCTCGATCTGGAATCGCGCGCGCGATCGGTGCAGGACATCGAGACCTGTTTCCAGTTCATCCCGCGCCTCGTCGAGCGCGGCGCGCGCGGCGCGCTGTGGGACAGGCTGCTTTCGCGGCTGCGCGCGGCGGACGAGGCGGAGCCCGAGCTCGAGCTCGGATTGCTGCTGGCGCTCGAGCGCTTCGACACGTTCGTGAGCACGTTCGACGCGCATCGCGCGGCGCTCGCGACGTCCCGCCAGCTCTTCATGCTCGAGCGTGTCCGCGACCGGCTGGCCAAGCCGCGCCGCGCGGTGTTCGCGGAAGAGAAAGTGTTCGGCATCGGGCTGTCGCGCACCGGCACGACGTCGCTTTGCGCGGCGCTGAGCGTGCTCGGAATCGATGCGGCGCATTGGACCAACCCGCTCACCCACCAGCTCCTGTCCGAGGTGGACTATTTCATGCTCGGGGCCGCGACCGATTGCTGCGTCTCGGCGGAGATGGAGAAGCTCTATCATCAATATCCGAATGCGCGCTTCGTGCTCACCACGCGGCCGCTGGAGCCGTGGCTGAAATCGTTCGGCGAGCATCACGACCGGCATAGTTGGGCCGGCGACATCGAAGGGCTGCGCGCCGTGTTCGACCGCGCCGATTGCCCGCACAAATTCGAGCATGCGGCGCTGGAGTTCGGGCTCTACTTGAACGCCGGCAGCCTCGCCGAGGCCTATCGCGCCTTCGACGCGCGCGTGCGGCATTTCTTCTCCGACAAGCCCGAGGGCAAGCTTCTCACGCTCGACCTGTTCGCGGGCCAGGGCTGGCCGGAGCTGTGCGGCTTCCTCGGCCGGCCGGTGCCGCGCCAACCGTTCCCGAAGCTCAACGCGATGTCCTCGGAATGACGCCGGCGCCGTTCATCGTCGGCGTCGGGCGTTCGGGAACGACGCTGCTCAGGCTGATGCTCGACGCGCACCCCGCGCTCGCGATCCCCGGCGAGACGCATTTCCTGCATCATCTCGCCAAGCAGGGCGACGTCACGCGCGCGCAGTTCATGGAGATCGTGACAAAATCCGAGACCTGGGAGAATTTCGCGCTCGACACGCAGAGTCTGGCGACTGCGGTCGATGCGCTCGAGCCGTTTTCGCTCGCCGAGGCGATCCGCGCGTTCTACCGGCTCTATGCGAGCGGAAAGGGAAAGCCGCGCTGGGGCGACAAGACAGGCTTCTATCTGCGCAGCATGGACGCGATCCAGCGGTTGCTGCCCGAGGCGCATTTCATCCACGTCATCCGCGACGGGCGCGACAACGCGCTGTCGCGCCAGGGGCTGTGGTTCGGGCCCGGCGACGATTTCGAGGCGCTCGCCGGATTGTGGGTCGACGGCATCATGGCGGCGAGGGCGCAGACCGGCGCGCTCGCGCATTACAGCGAAGTGCGTTTCGAGACGCTGGTCGCGCGCCCTAGGGATACGCTGGAGCGCATCTGCGCCGACCTCGATCTCGCCTTCGATCCGGCGATGCTCGACTACCACGAGACCGCGTCCGAACGGCTCGCCGAATACAAACGCTCGTTCGGGCCGGTGGACCGCACGCCGAGCGATCTTGCCACCTTCATGTCGATCCACGAGCGCGTGCAGGCGCCGCTCGACGAAACCCGCATCGACCGCTGGCGCAGCGAGATGAAGCCGCAAGACCGCGCGCGCTATGAGGCAATCGCGGGCCCGCTGTTGCGCGAGCTGGGGTATGAGGTTTGAGGCGCTCTACGCCGCCACCTTCTGCGGCACGACGGCCGGAGCGACGTCGAAGTCGCGCTTTGCAGCCGCGCGGGTCTTCCACCAATAGGTGACGGTGAAGCCCGGCCAGAGCGTCGAGTTGGTGCCGTCGGCGTTGAGATACCAGCTCTTGCAGCCGCTCATCCACACGGTGCGCTTCATGCGCTCGGCCAAGTCCTTGTTGAAAGCGTCCTGCACTTCGGCCTTCACCTCGACGCTGCCCGCGCCGGCCCACAGCCATTTCATGCAGTCGAGCGCGTAGCGCACCTGCGCCTCGATCATGAACACGACCGAGTTGTGGCCGAGCCCCGTGTTCGGGCCGAGCAGCAGGAACATGTTGGGATAGCCGCTCACGGCGACGCCGTAATAGGCGGATGCGCCGTCTTTCCAATCGTCGATGAGCTTGCGGCCGCCCTTGCCGCGGATGTCGACATGGCTCAGCCAGTCGGTGACGCGGAAACCCGTCGCATAGAGGATCGCGTCCACCTCGCGCAACCTGCCGTCCGCGGTTACGACGCCGTTGCTGCGGATCTCGGAGATCACATCCGTGATCACCTCGACGTTGTCGCGCTGCAGGGCGGGATAGTAGTCGTCGGAGATCAATACCCGCTTGCAGCCCAGGGGGAAATCCGGCGTCAGCTTCGCGCGCAACGCGGGATCGGGCACGGCTTTTGCGAGATAGGTTTCAGCGAGCTTCTGGAACTTGCCGATCAGCTTGACGTTCTGCGTGAAGCCGTAGGCCAGCATCTCCGCGCGCCAATAGATGAGGTTGCGCAACAGCCGCTGCAGGAACGGGAAGCGCGCGAACCGCGCCTTCGACGTCTCCTTGAAATCGTAGTCCATGCGCGGGATCACCCAGCCGGGCGTGCGCTGATAGAGATCGAGACGGCCGACCTGGCCCGCGATCGCGGGAACCAACTGGATCGCGCTCGCGCCGGTACCGATGACGGCGACGCGCTTGCCCGCAAGATCGTAGCCGTCGTCCCAATTCGCGGTATGCATCGTCTTGCCGGCGAAGCTCTCAGCGCCCTTGATCGTGGGAGTGAACGGCACATGCAGGATGCCGGCGCCCGCCACCAGCGCGCGCGCCGCCACGCTCTCGCCGCTCGCCAGCGTCAGCCGCCAGAGCTGCGCGTCCTCGTCATATTCGGCGCGCGCGACCTCGGCGTTGCAGCGGATGAAAGGCAGGACGCCGTGCTTCTCGGCGGTGACCTTCTGGTAGCGCCAGATCTCCGGCGCCGGCGAATAGGCGCGCGACCAGTTGGGGTTCTGGTCGAAAGAGAAGGAATAGAGGTGCGAGGGCACGTCGCAGGCACAGCCGGGATAGCGGTTGAGGAACCAGGTGCCGCCGATATCGGCCGCCTTCTCGAAGACGCGGAAATTCGTGCGCCCCGACTCTTTCAGCTTGATGGCCATGCAAAGCCCGGAAAACCCGGCGCCGATGATGGCGACGTCGAGGACCTGGCCGTCCAGGCGAAAGGGCGCGTTCATGGGACTTCCCCGGATTTCAGAACTGACAATTTATCAGTTATGGCGGATTAGTCCACCCACCTCGTGCCGCAGCTACGGCAGGTTCGCCGCCACCGGGAGGGCGGGATGACGATTGAAAAGAAGAAGGCGACGACGAGTCCGGTCACGGCATCGGCAGCGGTCCCGCGCCTCGTGCAGTCGATCGAGCCGCAATGGGGGCATTGCGGCTCACCCAGCCATCCGAACAGCTCGAGCAGCTCGGCGCTGTAGGCGCCCGACCGGCAGCGCTCCGCCACGACGGCAGCGTCCGCAACGTCGTCGCTCAGAACCTGAACCTTCACGCCCTGGAGCGCGCGCGACCAGGACCAGTTCATTCCGACGTGATACGGATGGATGATGAAGGCGGGGATGTCCTCGGCTTCGAGCCTGCCGCGGAACATCTCCGCCTCCCAGGGATCGCGAAATCGCGCCACGGTGACGAGCACGGCCTACTCCGTCAGATCGGGCCAGAAGTTTTCCGGACCGCGTTCGGCGATGCGCGCGCCGATGCGGTCGGACCAGAAGCGCTCGTTGCCGTGCTCCGAGCCCCATTTCCACAAGCGCCGCGTCAGGTGCTGCAGGCGGTACTCCGCGGTGAAGCCCATCGCGCCATGCACCTGATGGGCGATGCCGGTCGAGACGCGCGCTGCCTGGTTGGCGCGCAGCTTGGCGCAGGCGATCTCGAACCATGCGTCATCACGATCCGCCGCGCGGAATGCCGCTGCCACCGCCATGTTCGCAGCCGCCGTCTCCTCCGCGAAGACGGCGAGTTGCTGCTGGATCGCCTGGAAGCTAGCGAGCGGTTTGCCGAACTGCTGGCGCTGGCGCGTGTATTCGACCGACAGATCGAGCGCCGCTTGCAGCGCGCCGGCCATCTTCGCCGCGAGCATCATCGCGGCGAACAACGCCTTGTCCTTCGCGCCCGAGCTTTCGAGGATCGCCTCGGGCAGCGGCAGGTCGACCGCGTGATAGCCGCAGGCGCGGATGACGATCAGCGCGTCTTCCCAATTGCCGCCGAAACCGCCTTCGCTTTCGGGGACAAGGACTTTCGCGAGCCCCGCCTCTTCGACCTGCGCCCAGCCGGGAGCGCGCGCCAGCACGCGTTCGGTCGTGTCGGCCAGCAGGGCGCGCAACTCGCTCATCGAAGCCCCAACTCCCTGGCGATGATGCCGCGCAGGATCTCGCGCGTGCCGCCGCGCAGCGAGAAGGACGGCGAGGTCTGCAGCAGATAGGAAAGCGTGCGCTCGAACGCGTCGTCCGCCGGCCCCGCCATCGCCTGCACCGCGCGCGGGATGTCCTGCTCGAGCGAGGTGCCGAGGTCCTTGACCACGGCGGCGGCGACCGCCGGGTTCTCGCCCGCGGCGAGCTTGCCGACGACCGACAGCGACATCTGGCGCAGCGTCCACATCCGTGCCGTCATCTCGCCGATCAGCAGGCGCTCGGCCTCGCTGGGGCTCGCGCCCACGACGCGCAGGAATTCGAGGAACACCCTGATGCTGGAGAGATAGCGCTCCGGCCCGCTGCGCTCATAGGCGAGCTCGGCGCCGACCTGGCGCCAACCGTCGCCCTCGGCGCCGATCAGCATCGTCTCGGGGACGAAGACGTCGTCGAGGAAGACTTCGTTGAAGTGGCTCTCGCCGGTGAGATTGGCGATCGGCTTCACCGTGACGCCCGCGCTCTTCATGTCGACGAGGAGCTGGCTCAAGCCCGCATGCTTCTGCTCGGCGTCGCCGGTGCGCACCAGTGCGATCATCCAGTCGGCGTGCTGCGCGTTGGAGGTCCAGATCTTCTGGCCCGACACTTTCCACCCGCCATCGACGCGGCGCGCGCGCGTGCGCACGGCGGCGAGATCGGAGCCCGCGCCCGGCTCGCTCATGCCGATGCAGAAACAGAGTTCGCCCTGCGCGATCGCGGGCAGAAGCCTCTCGCGTTGCGCCTCCGTGCCGAAGCGCAGGAGCAAAGGCCCGCTCTGCCGGTCGGCGACCCAGTGCGAGCCGACGGGCGCGCCCGCGACGAGCAACTCCTCGATCACGACATAGCGCTCGGCATAGGAGCGTTCGTGGCCGCCATATTGCTTGGGCCAGGTCATCCCGATCCAACCCTGCTTCCCAAGCTTGCGGCTGAATTCGCGGCTGCCGCCCGACCAGGATCGCGCGCGTTCGACCGAAGGCTTGTCCGCCAGCGCATCCTTCAGGAACGCGCGCACCTCGCCGCGAAGCGCTCGCGCCTGCGGCGGAAGTGCGAACGGCGGAAAATCGAAGCCCGGCAATGGTCACTCCCCGGCGCGCATTGTGGCCGCCGCGGGAGTGTCGCGCAAATCGCGCCTCAGACGCGGGCGGGGCGGACGCGCCTGCGCTCCGGTATCGCGCGCGGCGCGGCCGCGGCGATGCGGCGGAATGGTCCGGTGAGATGGTTGCGCGGCTTGGTCCCGCGCAGGCGCTTGCGAGTTTTGCGTGCCGTCATGAGCACCCCCTGCCCGATCCGTGCCGCGATTCGTCCCCGCGCAACAGCGAATCTCTTCATACAGGTTAAGGAGCGTGCTTAACCGCGGCAATGAAAGGTTGACGTCGGTCGCGCGACGGGAGCCGCCATTGACCGTGATCCGCCCTCCTGTATGTTGCGGTCGCGTAATGTTCGCGTTTCGCGAATAGGGAGAAGGGGCAAATGGCATCTATGGACGCAAACGGCTCGCGGCAGGCGCTGGGAGCTCAGGAGCAATATTGCCGGTCGTGCGCCGCCGTCATGTCGCGCGAGGCGCTGGCGTGCCCGAAATGCGGCGCGCCGAACGCGTCGGCCGTGGCGGCCTCGGGCGTCAGCCCCAAGAGCCGCACCGTCGCGCTGCTGCTGTGCTTCTTCTTCGGTCTGTTCGGCGTCCATCGCTTCTATGTCGGCAAGGTCGGCACGGGCATCGCGATGATCCTGACGCTGGGCGGCCTGACCATCTGGTCGCTGATCGATTTCATCATGATCATCGTCGGCTCGTTCACCGACAGCGAAGGCCGCCGCGTCGAAACCTGGTAGCGGCAGCTCGACCGGCAGGCGTCCGGCGCGCGCCGAGGCGCGTTCCTTTGCCTCGCGTTAAGCAATTTCCGCGAGAATCCGGCGTCATGGGACGCGAGAACCCTGACGATCCGGCACTGGAGACGCTGCCCGACAAAGAGGCCGCGCCGCAGCGCGTGCGCACAGCCATCGCGCTCGGCGAGCTGCGCCATCCGGTGGTGCGCGAGGCGCTCGAGACCTGGCAGCGCCTGCGGGGCACACGCCGCATGCCCGCGCGCGCCGACATGACGCCGCGCGCGATGAAGGGCTTCCTGAAATACATGACGCTGGCGCAGGCGCTCGACGGCGGCCGGAACTTCTATTTCCGCATCTCCGGCGACCAGGTGAACATCCAGCAGGGCATGGTGCTGCAAGGCACCACCACCGCCGAGATCGACGCGTGCGTCCCGGGCTATGGGGCGCAACTCGCCAGACTGTATGCGCGCGCGATGCGCCGGCGCGAGGTGTGCGCCTATCGCGGCCTCTATTTCCGCCCCGGCGACAAGCACACCTTCAGCCATGAATCGATCATGGCGCCCTTGGGCGACGACGGCGAAACGCCGGACCACATCATCGTGGTGGCGGCTTAGGACGCGCTAATAGCGGCGCGGCCAGAGCTGGGTTCCGAACCTTCGGTCGATGAACCGAATCGTGGCTATCCAAAGAACAAGCGAGACCACGAGGGTTCCGCTATCGACGGCCGATACGAGCAAATTCAGCTGCTCGCCCCTGAAGCCAAAACCGGCGTGACGACCGATCAGATCCAGCAGCCAGTCCAACGCATAGCGCCACGCGACCAAAAAAGGCAACGCCAACAGAGGAGCGAAGAAGCAGCCCGGCGGTGCAGGCTCTTCTTCTCGCTCTTTCACAGCCGCGCCTAGAGCGGAATCGGCAGCGGGTTGAAGTCGTTGCGCGTCGGCTGGTCCTTGTCCTGGTCGACCGTCCAGCCGCCGCCGAGCGCGCGATAGAGACTCACGCCCGCCTGCAGCCGCGCCAGCTTGATCTGCACCAGCGTGTCCTGCGCGGTGAACAGCGTCTGCTGGGTCTGCAGCACGGCGAGCAGGTCGGCGACGCCCTCGCGGTATTGCAGCTCGGAGATGCGGAACGCTTCGGCGGCGTTCTTCACCTGATCGGTGACGAAGGCTTCCTGCTGGGCGAGGCTCGTGACCTGGCCGAGCGAGCTTTCGGTGTCGGAGAGCGCGTTGAAGACGGTGCTGCGGTAGTCGGCGACGAGCTCGGTCTCGCGGCCCTTGTTGACGTCGAGCTGCGAGGTCTTGGCGCCGCCGTCGAAGATCGTCTGCAGGAGCGAAGCGCCGACGCTCCAGGCAAGGCTGGACGGATTGAACAGCTGGCCGATCTGCGGGTTCAGATAGCCGCCGGATCCGGTAAGCCCGATCTGCGGCAGGAAGGCGGCGCGCGCGGCGTCGACGCTGGCATGCGCTGAAAGCAGGTTGGCCTCGGCCTCGGCGATGTCGGGACGGCGCACGAGCAGCGACGCCGGCATGTCCGGCTGCACCACGGGCGCCACGATGCCGTTGATCGTCTGCGCCTTGACGTCGAAGCCTTCCGGCGCGCGGCCTTCGAGCACGGCGAGCGCGTAGCGCGCCTCGCGCTCCTGCTCCTCGAGCGCGGGCACGGTGGATTCGACCTGGGCCAGGATCGCGCGCTGCTGCGCGAGATCGAGGTTCGAGGACACGCCGTTGGCGACCTTGGCCTCGACGATCTTGAGGATGCGCTGCGCCGCGTCGACGTTGTTCTTGGCGATGGCGATGCGGTCGCGCAGCGCCAGCACGTCGAGATAGGTATCGGCGACGTCGGAGGTGACGGTGAGCGCCACGACGCGCTGCGCATAGAGCGCCGAGCG
The DNA here is from genome assembly GCA_021325375.1 of Alphaproteobacteria bacterium. Classification (GTDB taxonomy): domain Bacteria; phylum Pseudomonadota; class Alphaproteobacteria; order Micropepsales; family Micropepsaceae; genus Rhizomicrobium. The sequence continues at coordinate 28,191 of JAJPHG010000024.1, forward strand.
CGCGGTGTTCTGCGCCGCGCGCAGATTGTCCTGCGCCAGGCCCCAGAAATCGACCTCATAGCTCGCGTTCAGCGACACGCCGAAGCTGTTGCCCGTGACCGTCACTGTCTTCGTTTTGCCGCCGGTGCCGAGGATCGTCTCATGCGAGCTGGAGCGCGAGGCATCGCCTTCGAGATCGACGGCAGGGAACAGCGCCGACGCGGCGAGGCCGGTCTGGCCCCGCGCCTGCACCACGCGTGCCGCCGCGGCGGCGAGATCGAGGTTGGCCTGCTCGGCCGTGGTCTCGAGCCCGGTGAGCTCGGGACTGTTGAAGCCGGTCCACCAATCCACGGTCGGCCAGACCTGGCTGCTCTTGGTCACGGGCGCCACGAACGCGCCCGGCATCTCGGACGTCTTGAGCGCCACGGGCGGGTCGCTCTGGCAGGCGGCGAGCGCAAGCACCGATACGCCCAGGGAAAGGGTGCGCAGCAGAATCTTCATCGAATGACTCACTCAAATGCGAAGGGCCCGTCCATAGATAGAGGCCCGGCGCGTCAAGACAAGTCCCGGCTCGGTCACAGAGCCCGGGAATCCTACCGAAACCTGGGTTTGCGGCGGGAGTTGGGCGGCCGGGCCATGGAACGATGTGGGGGCATCGAAGCGTGACCCGGCCGTCCTTGCGCCGTACCCGTCACTGGGGAACGCCGAGGAAGTACGGGGCATAGGTAGAGTGAATTCCAAGACCCGCGCGGCCAACCCAGAAATTGTAACGATCTGTCGCTCGGCCCGGCGGGCGCCCAAGTCGCGACGAAAAAGGGCGTGAACGCGCCTAAATAAAAAGACATCTCGCGATCGGAGAAGCCCGCATGCTTCCACAAGCTCAACGGGACGGACGCGATTCGACTCACGTACCGCCGGCATTGTGCTTGACGACGCGGAAGCGCTTCAGCTCGCCGGCCGCGAGCGAGAAGTTCGGCTCGAGCTCAAGCGCCTTCTTGTAGTCGCGATAGGCGGCACCGATGTCGCCGTTGTGCTCGTCGATGATTGCGCGATCGTAATATGCGAAATGCGGGCGGTGCGAACCGAGCTCGATGCCCTTGTTGATGTCCTTGAGCGCATCGTCGTAGCGGCCGAGCGACATCAGCACCGCGCCGCGATCGACATAGCCGTCGCCGAGGACGGGATCGAGCGCGATTCCGGCATCGATATCCTTGATCGCCTCGTCGTCTTCATGAAGGCTGAGATGGATCACGCCGCGATTGACGAACGTCGCCGCGCGGTCGCTGACCGGCAGCGTCGTGTTCAGCGCGAAGGTGCAGCGCACGAGGCCCTCGTGCAGGTCCCCGCCGTTCTCGGCGAAGTCGAAGCACTCCTTCGCCGGACCGGGACCGAGCACGGTCACGGCGGCATGGACCGCGGACATCGAAAGGACGAGACTCGCCGCACAGACGACAGACGCAAGAGCCTTCATCAGAACCTCCCGAAAAGCGTGCGCATCATACCATTTCCGGTAATCTGGGGTCCATGAAGCCGCCCGTCCCCTCCGCAACACGATCCCGTGAGTGCCAACCATGACTTCGGCGCAAATCCTGCCCATCCTGCTCTTGTGCTGCTCCAATGTCTTTATGACCTTCGCCTGGTACGGCCAGCTTCGCTACCCGAACACGCCGCTGTGGATCCTGGTGCTGGCGGGCTGGGGCATCGCCTTCTTCGAATACTGCCTGGCCGTGCCCGCCAACCATTACGGCTACCGCGTCTACAACGCCGCCCAGCTCAAGACCATCCAGGAGGTGATCACGCTCGGCGTGTTCGCGATATTCTCGGTCACCTATCTCGGCGAGTCGCTAAAATGGAATCATCTCGTGGCGTTCGGGTTGCTGAGCCTCGCCGCGTTCTTCGCGTTCCACAAATGGTGAGCTCCATGAAAACACCCGGACCCGATCATCCGATCACCGTCGCGCCGACATCCGGCCGCGTCGTCGTCAAGGCCCGCGGCAAGGTCATAGCCGATACGCGCGCGGCGCTGACATTGCGGGAAGCGAGCTATCCGCCGGTGCAGTACGTGCCGCGCGCGGACGCCGACATGTCGGCGCTCACGCGCAGCGATCACAAGACCCATTGCCCATACAAGGGCGACGCCTCGTATTACAGCCTGCCGGGTGCGGAGAACGCGGTATGGACCTATGAGACGCCCTACCCTGCCGTCGCCGAGATCGCGGGCCATCTGGCGTTCTATCCGAACCGGGTGGATTCGATCGAGTTGCTTCCCTGACTGTCATGGCCCGCGAATGCGGGCCACCCAGGTGACGCAGCTCAACTTTCGCAGAATCGAACAGATTTCAGCTGGGTGGCCCGCACTCCGGCGGGCCATGACAAGTTGAACTGTTCACGATCCGAACGGGTTGTCGCTGAAGCCGCCGACTTCGCGCATCGCGATGCGCAAGGCCGGATGGGTGCCGAGATAGACGATGAGCGACATCTGCTTCGACTTCGCCTTCCAGATCATCTGCGGCGCGACGCCGCCGGGCTTGCGGAACGTCTCGCCGTCGAAATCCATCGGCCTTGGCGTCACGCTGTCCCAGGCGGCGTCGAGGTCGGAGGCAAGCTTCGCGCGCGCCGCGTCGCGCTCGTCCGGTCCGATATCGAGAAGATCGGGCGCGCTGACACGGACCTGGCCGTCGGCCTCGATCTCCAGGCGGGCGGCGATCATCACGTCGCTCGACTCATAGGTGCCCTCCCAGCGCCCTTGCGGCGGCGCCGGATGGGAGCACGCGGTCAGGCCGAGCAAGGCGGCGAAAAGAGCGATCTTGCGCATGGCTGCCCAGCATAGCGGCGCGAGGGTTGAAAATCAGCAAAAGCCTTTTACAAGTGAGCCATGTCCTCGATGTCGAAAAACCTGCCCCAGGGCTTCCTGTCCGAATCGCTCGGCCGCATCAAGCCGTCGCCGACCATCGCCGCGACCCAGAAGGCGCGCGACCTGATCGCCGCCGGCCGCGACGTGATCAGCTTAGGGGTGGGCGAGCCCGATTTCGACACGCCGGACAACATCAAGGAGGCCGCCATCGCCGCCATCCGCCGCGGCGAGACCAAATACACCGCGGTCGAAGGCATTCCCGAGCTGCGCAAGGCCATCGCGGCCAAGTTCAAGCGCGAGAACGATCTCGACTACACGCCGGCGCAGACCTTCGTCGCGCCCGGCGGCAAGGCGATCATCTACAACGCGATGATGGCGACGCTGAACGCGGGCGATGAGGTCATCGTCCCCGCGCCCTATTGGGTGAGCTATCCCGACATCGTGCTGCTGGCCGGCGGCAAGCCCGTGACGGCCGAGGCGCATCTGGCGGACGGCTTCAAGTTGCGCCCCGAAGCGCTCGCGCGCGCGATCACGCCCGAGACCAAATGGCTGATCCTGAACCAGCCCGGCAATCCGACCGGCGCCTGCTACACGCGCGAGGAGCTCACGGCGCTGGGCGAGGTGCTGCTGAAGCACCCTCATGTGTGGGTGCTGACCGACGACATGTACGAGCATCTCGTCTATGGCGGCTTCAAGTTCCACACCATCGCGCAGGCCGTGCCCGCCCTCTACGAGCGCACGCTGACGATGAACGGCGTGTCGAAGGCCTATGCGATGACCGGCTGGCGCATCGGCTATTGCGGCGGGCCGGAGCCGCTGATCAAGGCGCTCGCCAAGCTGCAATCGCAATCGGCCTCGAACGCGTCCTCGATCTCGCAATGGGCGAGCGTCGAGGCGCTGAACGGCCCGCAGGACTTCATCGCGAAATTCCAGAAGGTGTTCGAGGAGCGCCGCGACCTCGTCGTCTCGATGCTCAACCAGGCGCACGGCCTCGAATGCCCCAAGCCCGAAGGCGCGTTCTACGTCTACCCCTCCGTCGCCAGGCTGATCGGCAAGACCGCGCCCTCGGGCAGGACGATCGGCAACGACGAGGATTTCGTCACCGAGCTCCTCGAAACCGAAGGCGTCGCCGCGGTGCACGGCGCCGCATTCGGCCTGTCGCCTTTCTTCCGGGTGTCCTACGCGACCTCGAACGAGTTGCTCGAAGAAGCCTGCAAGCGCATCCAGCGATTTTGCGGTAATCTCCGCTAGATGACCCTCGTCCCCGGACGCGCTTGCGGCGGCTGCACGGTCTGCTGCACGGAACTGCATATCAACGCGCCGAGCTTGAAGAAGCTCGCGGGCGTGCGCTGTCCCAATCTGCGCGAGGATTGCCTGTGCGCGATCTACGAGACCAGGCCGCAGACCTGCAGCGATTTCGAATGCGGCTGGCGCGTGATGGCGGCGCTTGGCGATCATTGGCGGCCCGACCGCGCCGGCATCGTGCTCATCCCCAAGACGAAGGACAATCCGCCCGGCTATCGCGCCAACAGCGGCGTGCAGATCATGCTGCTCGGGCCCGGTGCGCTCGACAACGCCGAGCTTCCCGGGCTCGTCGCGCAATGGGTCGAGGCGCGCGTGCCGCTTTATCTCACCGTCGCGGCTCCGGTGGGCTTCCTCGCGCCGTCGGCGTTCCTCAACGAAATCGTCGCGGACGCCGTGCGCAGGAAAGACCGCGGCGCCCTGACGGCGGTGCTCGAAGGGACGGTCAAGGCGCTCTCGCTGCGCAAGCTCGAACGCGCCGAAACCGCGGGCCTGCCGCCCGCCTCCACCTGACCTCGCGCGTCCGCGTCAAGGCCTTGCAACGCCGCCGGAACGGCGCGAGCATCGCCCCATAGCGGGGCGCGTGACGCCGCCCAATGCCTTGGGAAACAAGCGCCCGCCGCGCCTCGACGCCCTGCGTAAAGGGTGATGGAGGCGATCATGTCCAATGGAGGAAAAGGGCCACGCACCGTGGCCCTGGTGGGACCATACGGCAGCGGCAAGACGACGTTGCTGGAGAGCATTCTCTTTGCCGCCGGCGCGGTCCAGCGCAAAGGCTCGGTGGCGCAGAAGAACACGGTGGGCGACGCGAGCGCCGAGGCGCGCGAGCGGCAGATGAGCGTGGAAGTCAACGTCGCGACGGCGAAATACCTCGACGAGAGCTTCACCTTCCTCGACTGCCCCGGTTCGATCGAATTCCTGCAGGAGACGCTGAACGTCCTTCCCGGCATCGACGCCGCGATCGTCGTCTGCGAGCCCGAGCCCGCGAAGATGCAGATGCTCAAGCCTTATCTGAAGCGGCTTAGCGACCTTCATATTCCCCACTTCCTTTTCGTCAACAAGATCGACAAGGCCGACGGCAATTTGCGCGACCTTCTGGAGGCGATGCGCGAGGTCAGCGACACGCCGCTGCTGGTGCGCCAGATCCCGATCGTCGAGGGCGGCACGGTCACCGGCTTCGTCGACCTGGCGCTCGAGCGCGCCTGGGTGTTCAAGCCCGGTGCGGCCGCCGAGCTGGTCGACATCTCCGACAAGGACACCGAGAAAGCCGAGCGCTTCGCGATGCTGGAGAAGCTCGCGGACTACGACGAGCATCTGATGGAGGAGCTGCTGTCCGACGTCGAGCCGCCGCGCGACGAGATCTTCGCCGATCTCTCGCGCGAGCTGGCGGAAGGCCTCGTCGTCCCCGCGCTGCTCGGCTCGGCCGAGACCAACAACGGCGTCGAGCGCCTGCTGAAGGCGCTGCGCCACGAAGTGCCGACCGTGGGCGCGGCCGCCTCGCGGCTCAAGCTCGAAGCCGGCGCCGATGCGGTCGTGCAGGTGCTCAAGACCTTCCATTCGAGCCATGGCGGCAAGATCTCGCTCGGCCGCGTGATGACGGGAACGCTTAAAGACGGCGCGGTGCTGCACACCGCGAGCGGCGGCGACGCGCGCGTCGGCGGCGTCTTCGCGCTGAAGGGCGAGGCGCAGACCAAGCTCGGCGAAGCGCAGGCCGGCGATACGGTGGCGCTCGGACGCCTCGAAGGCGTCGTCACCGGCGACATGCTCTCGACGTCGAAGAAAGTGCCGGCGGGACCCAAGGTCGAGCATCTCACGCCCGTCTATCGCCTCGCCATCGAGGCGGCGGACCGCAAGGACGAGGTCAAGCTCACCGCCGCGATCGCCAAGCTGCGCGAGGAGGATCCGTCGCTGCATTTCGACCAGAACGCGGAATTGCAGGAGATGGCGCTCGAAGGCCAGGGCGAGATTCATCTGAAGGTCGCGGTGGAGAAGCTGCAAAGCAAATACGGCCTCAAGCTGCTGACCCATCGCCCGCGCGTGCCCTACAAGGAGACGATCAAGAAAGGCGTCACCCAGCACGGCCGCCACAAGCGCCAGTCGGGCGGCCACGGCCAGTTCGGCGACGTCATCATCGAGATCAAGCCCCTGCCGCGCGGCAGCCAATTCGCCTTCCTCGACCAGATCAAGGGCGGCGTGGTGCCGCGCCAATGGATCCCCTCGGTCGAGAAAGGCGTCGTCGAGTACCTGAAGGAAGGACCGCTCGGCTTTCCCGTCGTCGACGTGTCGGTGGCGCTGATCGACGGCTCCTACCACGCCGTCGACTCCTCCGACGCCGCGTTCCAGACAGCGGGCCGCATCGCGATGCAGGAGGGCATGCCCAATTGCGCGCCGGTGCTCTTGGAGCCGATCATGCACGTCAAGATCCACGTGCCGAGCGACGCCACGGCCAAGGCCAACCAGGTGGTGAGCAGCCGGCGCGGGCAGCTCATGGGCTTCGACGCGCGCGACGGCTGGAAAGGCTGGGACACGGTCGAGGCGCAGATGCCGCAATCCGAGCTCGCCGATCTCATCATCGACCTGCGCTCGCTGACGCAAGGCGTGGGCACGTTCGAGACGGCGTTCGATCACCTGGCCGAGCTCAGCGGCAAGCTCGCCGACCAGATCGTGGCGACGAAGAAAGCGGCGGCATAAAAAAAAGTCGCCGGAGCGAGGGGGGACGCGCTCCGGCGACAGGCTGCTTCGAATGCACGCTTTCCAGCGCGCGCCCTGGGCGGAATTAACCACCTTGGGGCCGCACGCCATGGGGGAACGGCGCTGCGGCTTACGAGAGATGGTTGCGGCAAGCGCCTGTTTCAAGAGCGTCCGGCGAAAAAGTTCCCGTCAGGACGTGAAACATATAAGCGGTATTTCACCTTCGCGCGATTGACCTTAACAAAGCTTCATCGCTACGGTTCGCGCAACGTCGGGGCTTAACTAAGGAGAACTTCATGCGTATTCGCAACTACACGATGTTGGCACTGGGGGTGTCGGGGCTGGCGCTGGCATCGACCGCGGCCGATGCCCGCAAGGCGCAGCTCATCCCGGTCATCCCGTTCCCGGGCGCGACCACGACGACCGTGTTCGGCATCACCGATGACGGCGGCACGATCGGCGGCAGCTATGTCGGTTCCGACGGCAACAGCCACGGCTTCTACGGCACGATCGACGGCACCTACACCTCGTTCGACCTGTCGGGACAGACCTCCACGCAGGCGCGCGCGATCAGCGGCGACGGAAAGTGGCTCACCGGCTTCTCGAACATCACCGACGTGCACTGCAATTTCCCCGAATGGGAATTGAAGGTCGGCGGCGCTGCCCAGCAGATCACCAAGGACGGCACGCCGCTGTTCGGCGAAGCGCAGGGCCTGAACAAGGACGAGCAGTTCGCCGGCGACTATTGCGACACGGGCGGCAGCGGCACGATCTTCGGCCAGCTCGGCAAGAAGTACAAATGGAAGAGCGACGTGACGGGCTCGTTCTCCTCGGCCTATACCGGCGAGCGCGGCGTCAACGCGGCCGGCACGGTCGTGGGCTTCTATGTCAATGGCGGCACCGGCCTGCAGATCGGCACGGTCATCTCCGGCGGCGTCACCACCCAGGTGATCGATCCCGGCCCGAACGAGAACTACACCGTTCTCGAAGGCGTCAATGACGACGGTCTTGCGTCGGGCCAGTGGCAGGACACGAGCGGCATCGTCCACAGCTTCTCGTACGACATTTCGGGCGCCACCTTCACCGAGATCGACGATCCCAACGCGGCGTCGTTCACCCAGGCCTGGGGCGTCAACAAGAAAGGCCTGATCGCGGTGACCTCGGATGCGGGCCCGTACATCTATTGCGACCTCAAGCCGAGCAAATGCCCGAGCACGGGTGCGGCGGCGATCGAGGTCGACGTCAAGACCATGCACGTCTCGCCGGCCGAGATGCGGCGCCTGGTCGAGGCCAAGAAAGGCCATCCGGCGGTCAAGCAGGTCCTGCCGAAAGGCGCGGCACTGCAATAAGTTTTTTAGATGCCTTGAAGACAGGCCGCGGCGCTCCCAAATGGGGCGCCGCGGTTTTTTTATGCCGGAAAATCTGCTTTGCTCGGGCGTCGGACGGAGCCCCAGCGGAGAAACATCCATGCGCTCGAAAATCGTGCTCGGACTTACCTGTTTTCTGGCCGGGCCCGCGCTCGGCCACCCCGCCACCCTCGTGCCCGTGACCCCGTTCCCCGGCAGCACCACGACCGGGATATTCGACATCAACGACAACGATGAGATCGTGGGCGAATACGCCAACGCCGACGGCATCGAGCACGGCTTCTACGGCCCGCTGAACGGCACGTACACGTCGTTCGACTACGGCGGCACCGCGCTCGGCACCGAGATCCGGGGCGTCAACAATTCCGGCGACATGGTGGGCTTCGGGCCCGATGCCGGCTTCAACAACGGGCCGGAGTTCTTCCTCAGCCATGACGGCGCGCTCAAGACCTACAAGATAGGCGGCGTGGCGCTCGACGGCATCAACCAGGGCATCAACAAGCGCGGCAGCACCGTCGGCGACTACATCTCCGATCCCTCCACGAACACGCAGGTCGGCTATGAAGGGCGCAAGGGCAAATATCGCTTCGATCTCGCGCTCGGCATCAGCACGCTGCGCGTCGATGCGCGCGCGATCACCAGCCTCGGCGTGGTCGCCGGCTGGTATGTCGATACCGACCACGTCCAGCACGGCTTCATCCTGAAGGACGGCAGCGTGCTTCAGACCATCGACGCCGACGACAGCGGCACCACGGATATCGAAGGCCTGAACGACAAGGGCATCGCGACCGGCGCGGTGCTCGACGTCGACGAGAACTTCCATGCCTTCGTGCTCGACACCAACACCAATACCTACACCTGGATTGACGTGCCCGGCGCGACCAACGTGCAGATCTGGGGCATCAACAAGTCCGGTCTGGCCGCGATCTCGACCGACATCGGCTCGTTCATCTACTGCCCGCTGAAGCCCGCGAACTGTCCGGCCGGCGGGACGCCGGTGGAGATGCGCGAGAGCAAGCTCGTGCCGGTGACGCATCCGATGAAGCCGCATGTCATGCGCGCGGTGCCGAAGGGCGCGGCGCGATAATCATCCTCCCCCGTCCTTACGGGGGAGGTGGCGCGCAGCGCCGGAGGGGGACTTCCCCCTCCGCCTCGCTTACGCTCGGCGCCTCCCCCGTAAGGACGGGGGAGGATCAAGAACTAATACCGCCAATCCTTCGACGAGCGCACGAGGAAGTCGCGGAAGGCGGCGACGCGTTTGGCCTGGCGCAGGGCGTCGGCATAGACCAGGTGCACGTCGAAGCTCGGACCCGGCACGTCGGGCATGACGCGGATGAGCTCCGGGCGGTCGGCGGCGACGTAGTCGGGCACTGCCGCGATGCCGATGCCGGCGAGCGTGGCCGAGAGGATCCCCGTCACGTTGTTGATGCGGATCGAGCGGCCCTTGCCGTTCAGGATCCGGCGCCGCGCCTCGAGCAGCCAGTTGATCTCGCGGATCTCGGGCGCCGCACTTTCTCCGTAGGCGATGACGGTGTGGTCGGCGAGCTCGTCCATCGCGTGCGGCGTGCCGGCCTTCTCCAGGTACTCCTTCGTCGCGTACATGTGATAATGCACGGTGAACAGCTTGCGCTGGATGAGATCGGCCTGCACCGGCGCGCGCATGCGGATGGCGAGATCGGCCTCGCGCTGAGTGAGGTCGAGCTCACGGTCCTCCATCACCAGATGGACTTCCACCTCCGGACATTCCTTCAGGAACTCGTCGAGCCGCGGCACCAGCCAATTGGTGCCGATGCCGTGGCTGGAGGTGATCTTGAGCACGCCGCGCGGCGCCTCGCGCACGTTCTTGAGCGCCTCTTCGGCCTGGGCCAGACGGGTGAGCACGTCGCTCACCGCGGCATAGAGCATCTCGCCCTCGTCGGTGAGCGTCAGCCCGCGCGCGTGGCGCTGGAACAGGGGCGTGGTGATCTCTTCTTCCAGCGCGCTGATCTGGCGGCTCACCGCCGACTGGCTCAGCGTCAGCATCTGGCCCGCATGCGTGAAGCTCCCCGCCGAAGCGACGGAGTGGAAGATCCTGAGCTTGTCCCAATCCATGGCGTTGCCCTACCCGTTAAAGCCCCCCAGCCTCAACGCAAACTTCGTGACGGTTCGTTTCAGTGGCCGCCGGCGAGAAACCTCTCGGCTTCGAGCGCGGCCATGCATCCCATGCCGGCGGCCGTCACCGCCTGGCGGAATACCTTGTCTTTCACATCTCCGGCGGCGAACACGCCAGCGACGCTGGTATGCGTCGAGTCCGGCGCGGTCTTGATGTAGCCCGACTCGTCCATCTCGATCTGGCCCTTGAACAGCGATGTCGCCGGCGAATGGCCGATGGCGACGAACAGCCCGTCGACGTCGAGCGTGCGCTGCGTCCCCGTGATCGTGTTGCGCAGGCGGATGCCGGTCACGCCTTTCGGCTCCTCGGTACCCAGCACCTCGACGACCTCCGTGTCGAACAGGCAGTCGATCTTCTTGTTCGCCATCACGCGCGTCTGGTTGGTCTTGTCGGCGCGCAGCGTGTCGCGGCGGTGGATGAGCGTCACGCGCTGCGCGAAATTGGTGAGGAACAGCGCCTCTTCCGCCGCGGTGTTGCCGCCGCCGACGACCGCGACCTTCTTGCCCCGGAAGAAGAAGCCATCGCAGGTCGCGCATGCCGAGACGCCGAAGCCCTGGAACTTCGATTCCGTCGGCAGGCCCAGCCAGTTCGCCGACGCCCCCGTCGCCACGATCAGCGTGTCGGCGGTGTAGCGCTCGCCGGAATCGCCCACCAGCGTGAACGGCCGGCGCGCGAGATCGATCGCAGCGATCGTGTCCTGGACGAACTTCGTGCCCAGATGCTGCGCCTGCGCCTGCATCTGCTCCATCAGCCACGGACCCTGGATGGCCTCGGCAAAGCCCGGATAGTTCTCGACCTCGGTGGTGATGGTGAGTTGGCCGCCCGGCTGGATGCCGGCGATCAGCGTCGGCTCCAGCATGGCGCGCGCGGCATAGACGGCCGCCGTGCAACCGGCCGGACCGCTTCCCAAAATGACGACTTTCGAATGCAAGGAAGGCCCCTCGGTCGGCTGTGACGCTGATATCGGAACCGGGGCGGGAAAGGTCAAGGCGATGGAATTGGTTAAAGGAAACAAAAGCTTGGGAACGCTCCCCGGGGCCAAAAATTAGGCAAATGGACCGACTCGGGCGCCGAGCGGTTTCAACACAGAAATATTATTGCGCAATGGGGGCGTCCGGAGTTAAAAACGCTTCGTTTATCGCGAACCTCAGGTGACCCCGTGGAGCATCACAAGCTCGATTCCATCGATCTACGCATCCTTTCCGAACTGCAGGCCAATGGCCGCATCACCAACGTCGAACTCTCGCGGCGCGCGAAGATCACGGCGCCCCCCTGCCTGCGCCGCATGCGCACGCTGGAGAAGGCGGGCTTCATCAAAGGTTACCACGCGGAACTCGACGGCAAGTCGCTCGGCTTCGAGGTGATGGGCTTCGTCTTCGTCGGCCTGCAGAGCCAGAACGAGCATGAGCTGAAAGCCTTCGAGGAACGCGTGCGCTCCTGGCCGCAGGTGCGCGAGTGCCACATGCTGAACGGCGAGACCGACTTCCTGCTCAAGGTCGTGGCCAAGGATCTTTCCGCCTTCCAGACCTTCGTCACCGACACGGTGACCGCCGACAAGAACGTCGCCCGCGCCAAGACCGCGCTCGTCATCCACGCCTCCAAGAACGAACCCGGCGTGCCGCTGGAGGTAAAGGGGTGAGGAGCGGCGCCTGATAGCGGCCAATGTCGCGATAAGCTTGCGCCGGGCGATTTTGGCCTCAACAAGCTCCAGGAGTTAGTGCGTCGGCGCATTTGCGATTGCCGAACTATATGGCCGTTCGGAGGCGCGTTCGATAAGCGGAAATTTTTTTGGCAAGTGGCAACAGAAACTTGCTCTACACACCTCTCAACGCAGCAATCTGTACACATTGCTCAGCGCTGCAGCAGTTTGGGCTTTTTCTTGACCGGGTCGCTTGGACTAAGTCCCAGCCCAATCGCTAAGCCAGCTCGCGACGTTTTCTGCTCGGCACGTTGTTGCTTTGCAGATTCGAACCTCTCTCGCAGATCAGGTTCTTCCGCGAGTCTCCTGGCTATGTGGTCACGTACAGCCTCCCTAACAACATTGACGGCATATGCGCCATAGTTCGCTGCGCAAAAGTCCGCCAAAAGCTCGTCGATTTCCCGGCCAAGCGCGGCTCGCGAACCCGTCTTCCTCGGAGCAGCCACGGTTTTCCTCTACGGGCGTCGATGTACGTCAATGTACATTGGTGTGCGCAGATTTTTTTTAAAAAGCGCAATACTCGCGCAAACCGCCATTGCAAATGTGGCAGCGCTATTAATGATATCAATCACTAAATGCATCATACGGAAAAGCTACCACTGCGGGCGAAAAAACAAAATGGGTCAGATTTTGAGAACGCACGCGATCCAGCCCTCGCCCTTTTAAGACTAGCTTGAAATATCCCTTCCCCGCGTCTCCGGCAGGAAGATCAGCGTGACGACGAAGCCGATCGCGGCGAGCGCGACCGGGTACCAGAGCCCTGCATAGATATCGCCTGTCGCAGCCACGATCGCGAAGGCGATCGCGGGCAGGAAGCCGCCGAACCAGCCGTTGCCGATGTGATAGGGCAAGGACAGCGCGCTGTAGCGGATGCGCGTCGGGAACAGCTCGACGAGCGCCGCCGCCTGCGGGCCGTAGAGCGCGGCGGCGCCCGTCATCAGCAAAAGCAGGATCAGGATCGCGCGCGGCATGTCGATCTTCTTGCTGTCGGCGCTGGGCGGATAGCCGGACGCCACGAGCACCGATTTGAGCTGCGTCTCGAACGCCTTGCGCGCCGAGGCCAGACCCGCCGCAGGCAGATTGCTCCCGTCGAAGCTCGCGACGTCCTTGCCGCCGACGCGCACATGCGCAAGGCCTTCGCCCGCCTCGTTGCGATAGGGCACGCCGGCGGCGGCGAGCGTCGACTTGGCGATGTCGCAGGACGAGGTGAACTTGGTCTTGCCGATGGGATCGAACTGCACCGAGCAGTCGCTGGGTGCCGCCACGACCGTCACCGGCACGCGCGCGGAAGCCTCGGCCAGCGCGGGGTTCACCGCCTGGGTCAGCATCTTGAAGCCCGGCACGAAGACGATGGCGGCGAGCGCCAGCCCGAACAGCATCACGGGCTTGCGGCCCGTGCGATCGGAAAGCCGGGCGAAGAAGACGTGCAGGATCGCGCTTCCGACCAGCACCGCCATGATGAGCAGGTTGACCATGCGCGGCTCGACCTTGACGACGCGCTCGAGGAACACCTGGGCGTAGAAATTCGCCGTGTACCAGACGACGCCCTGCCCCATCATCAGCCCGAACAGCGCGATGAGGATGACGCGCAGGTTCTTCCATTGGAAGAACGCTTCGGCGAGCGGCGCCTGCGAGCCGCGGCCTTCCTCCTGCATCTTGCGGAACAGCGGCGACTCGTCGAGGCGCAGGCGGATCCACAGCGAGATGACGAGCAGCCCGGCCGACAGCAGGAACGGGACGCGCCAGCCCCAGGCGGCGAACGCGTCCTCGCCCATCCAGCTTCGCGTCGCGAAGATGACCGCGAGCGCGAGGAACAGGCCGACGGTCGCCGCGACCTGGATCCAGCCGGTGGCCGCGCCGCGCTTCTTCGCGTCGGCATGCTCGGCGACATAGATCGCGGCGCCCCCGTATTCGCCGCCGACCGCGAAGCCCTGAAGCATGCGCAAGGCCAGCAGCAGCCAGGCCGCGTTCAGCCCGAGCCTGGACGCGTCGGGCAGCAGGCCGATGGCGAAGGTGGCCAGGCCCATGATCGTGATGGTGACGAGGAAGGTGCGCTTGCGCCCGGTCCGGTCGCCGAACCAGCCGAACACGATGGCGCCGAGCGGGCGCACCGCGAAGCCTGCGGCGAAGGTGAGCAGCGCGAAGATGTAGCCCTGGGTATCGCCCGCGCTCGCGAAAAAGTGCTTGGCGATGATCGCGGCGAGCGAGCCGAAGATGAAGAAATCGTACCATTCGAAGATCGTGCCGGCCGCCGAAGCCGCCAGAACCAGCCGCATGCGCGACGCGGGCGCACCCTCGTTGCTCATCACCCCTCCCCTGCGCGAAGTCCGTTAACGGGACGTGAATCCGAAGAACCTGCGCGTGCACAGCGTATCACTTCGCTAACCAATTCCCTCTAGCCTAAACATCATGTTCCACAAGCTTCTTTCCGCAGCGGCGGGCGCCTTCGCACTCGCCGCAACCTCCGCGACGGCGGCGACGGTCGACGTCGCCGTGACGGACGCGAACGGCAAGCCCGCCGCGAACACCGTCGTCACTCTCGCCCCGGATGTGCAGCCCGCGCCCGCGTCGCACGTCGCGGCCCGCGTCGTCATCGACCAGCAGCACGAGACGTTCCTTCCGCTCGTCGTGGTGGTGCGCAAGGGCGGCGAGGCCGTCTTCACCAACAACGACACGACGATGCACCAGGTCTACTCGTTCTCGTCGGTCAAGCAGTTCCAGTTCGAGATCGACCGCGGCCAGGTGTCCAAGCCCGTGGTCTTCGACAAATCCGGGGTCGCCGCCATCGGCTGCAACATCCACGACAACATGGTGGCCTATGTCTTCGTCGCCGACGCGCCGTTCGCGGCGGTCACCGACGCGCTGGGCCACGCCCAGATCCGCGACGTGCCCGACGGCGCCTGGCATGCCGCCGCCTGGCATCCGCAACTTCGCATCGGAAAGCAGCCCGCGCCGGTGGCGCTCGCGGTCAGTGGCCAGCAGACCAAGCTTTCGCTCACCTTGGCCCTTTCCGGCACGCCGATGGCGGGCATGAGCCGGATGCACAAGTCGGACTACTGAGCGCTGCCCATGAGCTTCCGTCACCGCCTCGCTCTCTTCCTGGTCGTGACGCTGGCGGCGGTGCAGGTGCTCACCGCCGTGGTGGCCTATTCGTTCCTGCGCCACAGCCTGGTCGACAAGGAGAAGAGCGAGCTCGCCGCGGCGACGCATGTTTTCCTCAGTCAGCTCGGCATCCTTTCCGAGCGCGTCGGCGACGACGTGCAGGTGCTCAGCCTCGACTATGCGCTGCGCCAGGCCATCGCCCAGCACGATTACGCGACCGAGCTGTCGGCGCTGCGCAATCACGGCCGCAGGGTCGGCGCCACGCGCATGATGCTGGTCGGCCTCGACGGCAGGATCTCGGCCGACACCGGCGCCTTTGGCGACACCGGACGCGGCTTCGCCTATTCCGATCTTCTCGACGACGCCGCGGTGAGCGGCGAGCGCACGGCGCTCGCGACCTTGGGCGGCCGGGTCTACTGGATCGTGGTCGTGCCGGTGCGCGCGCCCGTGCCCATCGCCTTCATCGCCGCCTGCGTGCCGATCGACGACGCCCTCCTCGAGAAGCTGAGCACGTTGTCGGAGACGCCGCGCGGCATCGCGCTCGCGACCGCGGGTGCGCACGGCACATGGTCGGTCGTCGCGCGCACCGCGAAAGGCCCCAAAGCGATCCCGCTGCCGAACCGGCGTGTCGACGACGGGGAATTCCTCACCGTCACGACCGCGCTCAAGACCGCGTCGCACAGCGCGCCGGTGATCGCGGTGCTCTCCTATCCCATGGCGGAAGCGTTCGCGGCCTATCGCGCCGTGGTGCCGCCGGTGCTCCTCGTGCTCGCGGGCGCTCTGTTGCTCGCGGCGTTCGGCGCGATGCTGATCGTGCGCCGCAGCGCCCGCCCGCTCGAGACGCTCGCCGCCACCGCCAGGCGCATCGCGGCCGGCGACTACACGGCGCCCGCACCGATGGCCGCGCGCGACGAGATCGGCCAGCTCAACCGCGCCATCGTCAACATGACCGGCTCCATCGCCGACCGCGAGGCGGCGCTGACCTCGATGATCGGCGCGCTGGAGAGCGCGCGCACCGAGGCGGTGAAAGCCAACGAAGCAAAGTCGCAATTCCTCGCCAATATGAGCCACGAGCTGCGCACGCCCTTGAACGCCATCGTGGGATTCGGCGAGATGCTGCATCAGGAGATCCTGGGACCGCTCGGCGTGGCCCGTTACCGCGACTATGCCGCCGATATCTGCGCCAGCGGCCAGAAGCTGCTCACACAGGTCTCGCGCATGCTCGATCTCGCCGAAGCCGAGGCCGGACGCCTGGTGTTGGAGCGCAAGCCGATGTCGCCCGCGAGCGTGCTGCAGCAGGCGGAAGCGGCGCTCAGGCCCAGCGCGGAAGCGGCGCAAATCGCAATGATCGTCCAGGCCGACCCCTCGCTGCCGCAGATCGAGGGCGACGCGGACAAGCTGCGCCAGGCGCTGACCTCCGTCCTGCACAACGCCGTCAAGTTCACGCCCGCCGGCGGCGAGGTGCGCATCTCCGCGCGCCGCGACACGGCCGGCGTGCTGATCCGCGTGGAAGACACCGGCATCGGCATGAGCGAGGCCGATATCGAGGTCGTGACGCGGCCGTTCCATCGCCTGCGCTCGGCGCTGGACGGCCAGCACCAGGGCGCGGGGTTGGGCCTGCCCTATGCCAAGGCCGTGATCGCGCTGCATGGCGGAGGCTTCACCATCGCGAGCGAGCAGGATCTCGGCACCATCGTCGAGATCCGCCTGCCCGAGCGCGCGGCCGCGCTGAGCGACGCCGCATGAAAGCGCGTTTTGCCCTCGCCGCGTGGGTCGCGCTGGCGGGTCCCGCCGCCGCGGCCGATTTCCAGTTCGAGGGCTATGGCGATGTGCGCCTGGTCGCGCCACCCTCGACGGAGTCCTATCTCGACGGCGAGCTCGGCAAGCTGCGCTACGGCAGCGGCGACGACAATTTCCAGCTCGGCGATCTGGTAGGCCAAGGCCGCGTGCTGATCACGCCGGAGCTGATGGCGACCGCGACGGCGCGCGCGGAAGACGATTACGGCCCGGCGCTCAATCTCCTGGAAGCCTATATCCGCTATCGCCCGGTCTCGACGAACGAATGGCGCTGGTCGGTCAAGGTCGGCGCGTTCTTCCCGCCCATGTCGCTGGAGAACGAGCAGGTCGGCTGGACGAGCTTCTGGACGATCACGCCGTCGGCGATCAATTCCTGGGTCGGCGAGGAGCTGCGCATCATCGGCGCCGAGGGCACGCTCGAATGGCGGCGCGAGAGCGGCACGCTGACGCTCGCGGGCGCGGTGTTCGGAGACAACGATCCGGCCGGCGTGATGATCGCCGACCGCGGCTGGACCTTCGACGACCGCTACACGGGATTGTTCGGGCCGCAGCGCCTGCCCGATGCGTCGGCGTTCGGCGCGACCCCGCCGGTCTACGCCCATCTCTTCACCGAGATCGATCACCGGCCCGGCTGGTATCTCGATCTCTCCTGGGAGCCTGCCGATATCGGCGGCTTCGAGGTCATGCGCTACGACAACGACGCCGATCCGCGCGACACGCAGGGCGGCCAGATCGCCTGGCACACGCGCTTCTGGGATGTGGGCTTCGAGAAGCAGCTCGGCAAGCTGACGTTGCTGAGCCAGGGCATGAGCGGGGCCACGACCATCGAGCCCTCGCCGTTCTTCCATCAGACGACGGATTTCCGCAGCGCCTACGCGCTCGCGGGCTACGACATGGACGAATGGTGGGCCGCGGCGCGCGTCGACGTGTTCCAGACGCGCACCACCGCCTCGTTCCCCTCCGACCTCGACGAGGACGGCCACGCCTTTACGCTGTCCTTGAGCTGGCTGCCGAAGAAATGGCTGCGCTTCACCGCCGAGCTGCTCTCGGTCGACGACACGCGCCAGGAGCGACTGGTCGAGGGCGACCCCGCGCACGCCGTCGAAACCCAGCTCCAATTCCTGACGCGGGTGTATTTTTAACGCCCTTCCCTAGTGTCATGGCCCGCGAATGCGGGCCACCCAGCTGGGTTCTGCACGATGCTGCAAGAAAATTCTGGACTCTTTTGAAAAGCCGCGTTTTGTGTCACCTGGGTGGCCCGCATTCGCGGGCCATGACAATGGGGTACCGGAGATCTTCATGACACGGCCGAAGAACCGCGAATTCGAGTTCCAGGGGATCAACCATCTGGCGCTGGTGTCGAGCGACATGCAGCGCACCGTCGACTTCTATTCCGGCGTGCTCGGCATGCCGCTGATCAAGACCATCGATCTGCCGCGCGGCATGGGCCAGCATTTCTTCTTCGATCTCGGCAACGGCGACAGCCTCGCCTTCTTCTGGTTCCCGAACGCGCCCAAGGCGCAGCCCGGCGTCGCCTCCGCCACCAAGGCGCCGATCCCGGGGCCGTCCGCGCACGGCTCGATGAACCACGTCGCGATCAACGTCGCGGGCGAGCGGCTCGACGAATATTACGAGAAGCTCAAAGCCAAGGGTATCGAATGCTCGCGCGTCATCAACCACGACGACTCGCCGATGCAGGCGAGTCTGGAGACGACGCCCACGACCTTCGTGCGCTCGATCTATTTCTACGACCCCGACGGCATCGCGCTCGAGCTCGCCGCCTGGACGCGCGAGCTGCCGCGCGACGGCGACGTCAGGCACAAGCCCGCCCGCGCCGAAGACGCCATCCGCTACCGCGAGATGGCCGAGGCGAAGTGAAATCCACCCTCCCCTTGAGGGAGGGTCGATAATTTGCTGAGCGCAGCGAAGCAAATTTCGGGGAGGGGGTAAGGCCGCTCGGCGAGGTACCCCTCCCCGAAAAATGCTTCGCATTTTTCGACCCTCCCTCAAGGGGAGGGTGGATGTTCGCGCAACACCTTCAGAAACCGCAACGCAATATCGTCGAGAGACAGACCTTCCTCCGTCAAGAACATCTTCGCCTGCTTGCGCACGAAATCTTTCTGATCCTCATCCGTCAGGTATTCGACCGGCGATTTGCCGTCGATGCGGGCGAGCAGGAGCGCACTGAGAAGCGCGGCCGCGCGGCGGTCCAGCGCTGCGTCAGGCGAATAGGCGCTCTTCAATGCGCGAAAAGACTCGAACAGCGCGCCGGCATCTTGCGGATGCCACACCGCCTTGAGCAACAGATGGTTGAGACAGAAGGCGAGGTCGAACGCCGGATCGCCCCAGCAGGCGCATTCGGCATCGAGGAACACCGGCCCGTCCGGACCGCGCAGGATGTTCTTCGGGCTCACGTCGCCATGCATCAGCGCGACGCGCGCGGACGTCACGCCATCGGCAATGGCACGGATGCGCGGTGCCGCGTCGGGGTGCCGCTCGGCGGTAAAGAGCAGGTATGGCTCGATGCGCAGCGCGCGGAACTGCGCGTTGTTGGCGAAGCGCTCCGCGATGCCGCGCACGGCATGGATGCGGGCGAGCGCGGTACCGATCTTGGCGGCGAAGCCCGTATCGATCCGTCCTTCGGCAAGCTCGGATTTCCACACCGGATAGGGCAGATATTCCATCGCGAAGACGTGGCGGGTCTTGTCCTCGCCCAGGACCTTAGGCACCCAGCGCGGATCAAGCCCGGCCATCACCCCGATCCATGCGACCTCGGCCTCGGCCCGTTCGGCGGGGGCGAACCAGTCGGCGGCGACGCGCAGCTTGGGCAGCGCGCGCTTGACGCAGATGCGCCGGCCCTCGCCCAGATCGACCAGGAACACGTCGCAGGAGACGCCGCCGCCCAGCGCCTCCATCGCGAGCGGCGCCCCGAAGCCCATGTCGCGCAGGGCGGCTTTGATGTCGTTCGTCATCCGGGCCAATATGCGGCGCACGAAAGAGGGTCACAATGGATTTCGCCGAGCACAGGATCGCCACCGCCGACGGACCGCGCGTCTATGCCCGCGACTACGCGGCCGAGGCCGGCCACCGCCTGCCCGTCGTCTGCCTGCACGGGCTGACGCGCAACTCGGCCGATTTCGAGGCGGTGGCGCCGCGCATCGCGACGCTGGGACGGCGCGTCGTCGTCATCGACGCGCGCGGGCGCGGCAAGTCCGACAACGATCCCGATCCTTCGCGCTACCGCCCCGACACCTATGTCGGCGACGTGGTGCGCGTGCTCGACACGCTGAACGTGCCGCGCGCGGTGTTCCTCGGCACCTCGATGGGCGGGATCATGACGATGCTCGCCGCGGTGATGGCGCCGACGCGCATTGCGGCCGGCATCCTCAACGACATCGGGCCGCAGGTCGACCCCAAGGGCGTGGCGCGTATCGGGGCCTATGTCGGCAAGGCGGAGCCGTTCGGCTCCTGGGCCGAGATGATCGCCGCGGTGAAGGCGACGCAAGGGCCGATGTTCCCGCATGGCGACGACGCGTTCTGGCGCACCTTTGCCCAGCGCGTGGCGCGCGAGCGCGACGACGGCCGCGTCGAGTTCGCCTACGACCCCAGGATCGGCGATGTGTTCCGCACGGCCGATCCCGCGGCGCCGCCGCCCAGCATGCTGCCGCTGTTCGAGGCCCTGGCGCGGGTACCCGTGCTGGTGATACGCGGCGCCGCGAGCGACATCCTTTCGCCCGAGGGCGTGGCGGCGATGCGGCGCATCAAGCCCGATCTCGCCTTCGCCGAAATCCCCGGCATCGGCCACGCGCCGACGCTCGAGGAGCACGAGGCGTGGGACGCGATCGCGAAGTTCCTCAGCAACGTCGAATGACGCGCTTCCACAAGAACGCCGAGAGCGTCGCCGACGCGATCATCGCGCAGGTGGGGCGCAACATCGTGCTCGGCCTGCCGCTCGGGCTCGGCAAGGCCAACCACATCGCCAACGCGCTCTATGCGCGCGCCGCGGCCGATCCGGGCATCAAGCTCAGCATCTTCACCGCGCTGACGCTGGAGAAGCCAAAGTCCTCGAACGCGCTCGAGCGCCGCTTCATGGACCCGATCGTCGAGCGCCTGTTCGGCGGCTGGCCCGATCTCGCCTATGTCCATGGGCTGCGCACCGGCACCTTGCCGCCCAATGTCGAGGTCAACGAGTTCTTCTTCCTCGCCGGACGCTGGCTGGGCGTACCGCGCGCGCAGCAGAGCTACATCTCGGCCAACTACACCCATGCGGTGCGCTATCTCGTCGAGCGCGGCGTCAACGTCGTCGCCCAGCTCGTGGCGCGGCGCGGCGACCGCTACAGCCTGAGCTCCAATCCCGACACGATCCTGGACCTGATGAAGACCGGCGCGAAGTTCGTGTTCGCGGGCCAGGTCAATGCCGAGCTGCCCTTCATGCCGGGCGACGCGGAGCTGCCTGAGAGCGCGTTCGCGCACGTCCTGGACGATCCGTCTACGGAGTTCCCGCTGTTCGCGCCGCCGCGCGAGCCGATCGACCACACCGAATACGCCATCGGCCTGAATGCCGCCCGCCTCGTCGAGGACGGCGGCACCCTGCAGATCGGTATCGGCGAGGAAGGCGATGCCGCGGTCTACTCCCTCATCCTGCGCCACAAGGAGAACGCGCGCTTCCGCGACGCGGTCAAGCGGCTCAGCGGCCGCGACGAACCGCACGAGCCGTTCGCGCAAGGCCTCTACGGCGTCAGCGAGATGTTCGTCGACGGGTTCCTGGAGCTTCTCGACGCCGGCATCCTCAAGCGCGAGGTCGACGGCGCGCTGCTGCATGCGGCGTTCTTCCTTGGCCCCAAATCCTTCTATCGCCGCCTGCGCGAGATGGACCAAGCGACGCTCGACAAGCTGCGCATGAGCGCGGTGTCGTTCACCAACGAGCTCTATGGCGACCAGGCCGCGAAAACGCGCGCACGGGTGAAGGGCCGCTTCATCAACAGCGCGCTGATGGCGACGCTGCTCGGCGCGCTGGTGTCGGACGGGCTGGAGGACGGGCGCGTGGTCAGCGGCGTCGGCGGCCAGCACAATTTCGTGACGCAAGCCTTCGCGCTCCCCGACGCGCGCTCGATCATCTCGGTCAAGGCGACGCGGCGCGCGAGGGGCAAAGTCGAGTCCAACATCCGCTATGCCTATGGGCATGTGACGATCCCGCGCCACGAGCGCGACATCATCGTCAGCGAGTACGGCATCGCCGACCTGCGCGGCAAGCCGGACGACCAGGTGATCGCCGCGATGCTGGCAATCGCGGATTCGCGTTTCCAGCCCGAGCTGCTGCGCGAAGCGAAGGACGCGGGCAAGATCGCGAAGACTTACGAGATCCCCGCCGCGCACTGCGACAACACGCCGGAGCGCATCGCGCGCGCGCTCGGCCCCCTCGACCTGCCCGCCTTCCCATTCGGCACCGACTTCACGCCGGTCGAGCAGGAGCTGCTCTTCGCCCTGGAGACGCTCAGCCACGCGCATCCCGTGGACCTCGCACGCACGGCGTTGCGCGGACTAAGTAAAGCCAAGCACCAGGGCGCGCTCGCCCGCATGGGCCTGGACACGCCGCGGGGCTTGTCCGAGCGCTTTTTCGCTGCTTTGGTGAACGGCGCGCTGGGGTGACAATCGCGTAATCGCGCGTCGGAAGACGTGCCAGAGCCGCACAAAGGCGCTAGTCTCCGCCCCCTATAAACCGGGAGGGATTGATGGACAGGAAGTGGATTTTCGCCGGCGCCGCGTTCGCGCTGCTGGCGGTGACGCCGGTGCTCGCCAAGGCGCCGGGCTATGAGGCGGTGGTGACCGACAGCGCGCGTCCGGATACCGACAAGCAGCTCGACGCCGAGCGCAAGCCGGCACAGATGCTCGCGCTGGCGCACGTCAGGCCGGGCATGAAGGTGATGGACCTGATCCCGGGCAAGGGCTACTTCACGCGGCTGTTCTCGGTCGCGGTGGGACCGAAGGGCTATGTCTATGCCTATCAGCCGAGCGAGCTCGACGCCCTGTACAAGGGCAAGGAGCCGTCGATCAACGCCGTCGCCAAGGACTACAAGAACGTCGCGGTGATCCACGCCTCGATCAACAAGGCGGTCGCGCCGGAAGCGCTCGACCTGGTGTGGACGTCGCAGAACTATCACGACCTCAAGGACAGCTTCTTCGCGCCGGCCGATACCGCGCAGGTGAACAAGGCGGTCTACGACGCGCTGAAACCGGGCGGCCTTTATATCGTGCTCGATCACGCCGCCGAAAAAGGCTCCGGCGTGCGCGACACCGACACCCTGCACCGCATCGACGAGGACACGGTGAAGAAGGAAGTGCTCGCGGCCGGCTTCAAGCTCGCGGGCGAGAGCAGCGTGCTGCGCAACAAGGCCGACGACCGCAAGCTCAAGGTCTTCGATCCGTCCATCCGCCACAAGACCGACCAATTCATCCTTATCTTCCGCAAGCCGGGAAAATAAGCGCCAGGGAGCATGTACATGCGTAAGTCAGGGATCGCGGCGGCGTTGGCGGGCGCGCTTGCGGCGTCGTCCGCCTTCGCACAGACGGCCGCGCCGCAGCCTGCCGCGACGCCCGCGCCGCAACGCCTGCGCGGCACGATCCAGGCCTACGATCCCATGTCGCGCATGCTGACCGTCGCTACGGCCAAGACCGCGACGGCGACGGTGACGCTGCCCGCGAATTTGCGCATCGTCTACGATCAGCACCGCAAGGTCGCCGACATCAAGCAGGGCGACTTCATCGGCGCCGCCGCGCTCAAGGGTGCCGACGGCAAGCTGCGCGCGCAGCAGGTCGCGGTCTTCCCCGAAGAGCTGCGCGGCATGGGCGAAGGCCAGTATCCGATGGGCGACGCGGCATCGAACCGGTTGATGACCAACGCGACGGTCTCGGGCGTCACCGCCGCCGCGCCGAACAACGGCACGGTGAGCGTCACCTATCGCGGCGCGCAAGCGGGCGCCGACGGTGTCTGCGGCGGTCACGCGGCCGCGGGGAGCGCGGGCGGATGCAGCGGCGACGCCCAGATCGTCGTCGCGCCAGGCATCCCCGTGATCGCGCTGATGCTGGGCGACGAGACGCTTCTGGTCCCGGGCGCGGCCGTATCCGTCACCGCCGCCACGACGCCCGAAGGCACGCTCCAGGCCACCCGCCTCACCGTCGAGAAGGATGGCGTCAAGCCGATATTGTAGCCCCGCGCCGCCTTTCTTTTCAGCGCCTTGCGGGCTTTCAGGATCATCTTGATGCGCACGAGCGCGTGGCGCCCGAGCCTCGCGAGCGTTGCGACCTGCTTGCGCCGTTCGATCGTCTCCTGGGCATAGCGCCCGTGGCGCAGGCGGTTGCGATTGCCGGGCTGGCCGCCGCGCCTGCGTTTGGGCGGCTCGGATATTCGAACCTCATTTTTCACGTGAGGTCTCCATCTTGCCGAGCGCGACGACAAGGTTCATGCCGAGCGTCCCCAGCTTGATCGCATTGTCGACCTCGCTATGACGCCTGTGGCCGAATTCATCGGTTTGCTCGTTGAAGCGTCCGGCGCGCTCCAACGACTCGCGCAAGCCGCCCGTCATCATCTCAAGCATGCTGTCCGCGTGACGCGCATAGCCGTTGAGCTGTTGCGCGGGGTTTCCCGTTTTGCGCCCGGCGGCGTTGCTTTCGCTCATGCGCGCATCATACCCCCGCACCGGAGCGTGTAGCATAACGACGACGCAAGTCCTTGATCGCAAACGAACGCATGTCCGATAGAGAGTCCCGCCCTCCCCTTGAGGAAGGGCCGACAATTTTCTTCGAGCAACGCGAGAAGAAAATTTCGGGGAGGGG
Organism: Alphaproteobacteria bacterium; assembly: GCA_021325375.1. Lineage (GTDB taxonomy): Bacteria > Pseudomonadota > Alphaproteobacteria > Micropepsales > Micropepsaceae > Rhizomicrobium. The sequence goes on from JAJPHG010000024.1 coordinate 52,967, forward strand.
TTTGCTCGAACGATCACCCCTCCCCGAAAAACGCTTCGCGTTTTTCGACCCTCCCTCAAGGGGAGGGTGGGACTACGCGATTGGGATCTTCACCACCTTCGCCCGGCCGGTGAGAACCTGCATCACCTGGCGCGGGACGAGCCTGAGGTCGTAGTAGTTGCGGCGGAGCTGGCGTCTCACCAGCGCCATGCCGCGCGGCTTCGTCGCCTCGCGCGTGCGGTGGATGTCGGTCGAGCCGCCCACCTCCTCGCGCTGGTCGAGGATCGCGGGCAGGAGCTGCCACGGCTTGAGCCACTCGAACGCCGGCGAGTTGTTGGGATTGAACATGAGGTGATCGACGGGAAGCGCGATCTTGTCCTTGATGTCCGCGAGCCGCGCCGCCGTCTCGCGCGAGATGATGTAGCCGCCCGTGCCGGTGTGGCGCGAGAGCAGCGGCGCGAGCGTGCGGCCCTTCACCTCGAGGCGCGGCTTGCCGATGACGATGAGCTGGTTCTCGTCGCCATAACGCTCGGGCTTCACCAGGCCCACGCCTTTGGGAATCCAATCGCTGCTCAGGAGGAATTCGGGCGCGGAATCCGAAAGAAGGATGTCGTCCTCCAGCACGACCGCGTAGTCGTCCGGGCCGTCCGCGATCATGCGCCAGATATGGATGTGGCTGGTGGTGCAGGCCTTGTCGCCGGGCGAGAGCGTGCCCAGCGGCCCGCTCTGCGCGAACGGCGCGCCCAGCACCGCCGGGTCGGCGGTCTTCGCATCGACCGCATCGAAGCGCTCGAACGCGATGCCGAGGCGGCCGAGCTGGGCCGCCATCGCCGCAAGCCGGTCCGGCCGGCGTTCGAGATTGACGAGAAAGGTGCGCATGGATGGGCCGAGCATTAGCCCAGCGCGCCCGGGCGCGCAAACGCGGAACATGCTATACTGCCGCGATGTCATATTCGTCCCGAGATCGCGTTAGGAACGAGGCGCCCGAGACCAAAGGGGTCCGGGGATCGGTGTTCATCCTGTCGTGCACGCTGATATTGGGGGTGCCGCCCCTGATCGTCCGATTGCTCTTCGACGCGAACGATCACCCGTACGGCACGATCATGTGGACCGGCGTTATGGCCATGACGGCGTACAATCTCTTCGTGGAATACCGCCGCCCCCCGGGTGACGAGCGCTACATGCGCGAGACCACGCGCTGGGTGGGCATCGCGTTCCTGGTCGCAGCCGCTGCCGTGGCGGCATGGTATGTGTCGCATCACGTCTACGGATTCTCCATCAAGCCGTGATCGCGCTTCTGAACCGCCTCTACAATTTCCACTGGATCGTGCCGGGCGAAGCCGCGCGCTCGGCGCAGGCCTATGCGGGCATGCTCGGTCCGTTCCTGACGCGCAACGGATTGAGGGCGGTGATCAACTTGCGCGGCCATCACCCGAAATTCGCCTGGTGGGCTTATGAGAGCGAGGTCTGCGCGCGGCTGGGCGTGGCGCATTTCGACGCGATGATGGATTCGCGCCGCCTGCCGCTGAAGGAGATGCTTGTCGCGCTCTTCGATGCGTTCGACGCGGCGCCCAGGCCCTTCGTCATCAAATGCAGCGGCGGCCAGGACCGCACCAGCCTCGCCGCCGCGCTCTATATCGTCCACCGCAGAGGCTGGGGGGCGCGCGACGATGCGCTGAGGCAATTCGCGCGTTTCCCGTATCTGCATTTCCCCAGGAAGCATCAGCGCTGGCTGCGCGAATTCCTGGGCTATGCGCAGGAGCAGGCCTGCGGCCGTCCGCTGGCGGACTGGGTCCGCGACGGCTACGACCCGCAAGCCTTCGCCGGGTGGCTTGCGCCCGGCACGTTCAACGGGATCTGGGAGCCGTGGAAGCCGCCCTCAAGATAGCGCCCGGCGTGATGCTGTGGCGCGAGAGGCTCGACCGCGCGGCGCAGAAGGCGCTGCTCGACGCGGTGCTGGGGGCTGCGGAATTCTATCGCCCCGTGATGCCCGGATCGGGCGCGCCGTTCTCGGTCGAGGAGACGAATTTCGGACCGCTCGGCTGGTATTCCGACCGCGACGGCTATCGCTACACGGCCACCCATCCCAAGACGGGCGCGCCATGGCCGGCGATCCCGACCGCGCTGCTTGCGCTGTGGGACGCGACGACGGGGTACGGCGCGCCGCCGCAGTGCTGCCTCGTCAATCTCTACCGCGCGGGCGCGCGCATGGGGCTGCACCAGGACCGCGACGAGCAGGCGGCCGACGCGCCGGTCCTGTCAGTGTCGCTCGGCGACGACGCGCTGTTCCGCATCGGTGGCGCGACGCGGCGCGGGCCGACGCAGAGCCTGAAGCTCTCATCCGGCGACGTGCTGAGCTTCGGCGGCCCCGCGCGCCTCGCCTTCCACGGCATCGACCGGATCGTGCCGGGCACCTCCACGCTGGTGCCTGGCGGAGGACGGATCAACCTGACGCTGAGACGGGTCACCAAATAAAACGGCGCCCGACCGGGGGGCCAGTCGGGCGCCTTGCGCCGTTACGCGCCGGCGTCGGGAGGGGATGACCGACGCCACCGAAGAGCGAGACCCAGCTTGCGAGCGGGGGGGCAGTGCTTGCTGGATCAGTGTCCGCCCTTCGAAGGCAAAGCTATGCATCCCAGCCACAGTTTGCAACTATTTTCTGCGTAATGGCATTTTATAAGGTTTTTTTAATGACAGTGACGAATTTGCACCAGTGTTGTAGGGGCTTTTCCCGGGCGATTTCGCCCGTTCCACATCCAAATTTTGCGGATTTGAGACAGGCGTTTCTCCCGAACACCGCTGTCATCCCCGGCGAGGATCGCTCGCGATGCGAGCGATCCGAGGTCAAGGGGACCCAGGTGGTAGATCGAGGCGGAGAAATCCAAAATTCGAGCAAGAATTTTTCTGCTCTCGCTCTCGGCAATCGCCTGGGTCCCCTTGACCTCGCACCGCGTGCTTCGCACGCGATGCCCGCCGGGGATGACAATGGCGCGTAGGTGATATGACAGGCGCTATCGATGTTGACCCACAGGGCCGCAAGGTCCATGCAACTTCGGCTTCGAGCGAGTCACGAAAATGCCCAACCCACCCCCGCGCCGCGGCTTCGATCCGCGGCTTCTGGAAGGCTCGATCTCGCGCTCGCTGTTCCTGCTGGCGGTGCCGATCATGGGCGCCAACATCCTGCAGGTCGCCTACCAGCTCGTCGACGCGTTCTGGGTCGGACGGCTCGGCGCCGATGCCGTCGCCGCGGTGTCGGTGACGATGCCGATCATGTTCCTGCTCGTCGCGGCCGGGATGGGCTTCGCCATCGCCGGCACGACGCTGATCGCGCAATACACCGGGGCGCGCGACCACGACATGGTCGATCACGTCGCCGCGCAGACCCTGCTTACCATCCTCGCGGTCTCGATAGCATTGGGCGCGCTCGGCTTTGTGCTGACGCCGGTGATCCTGAAAGCCATGGGCGTGAGCCCGGCCGTCTATGACGGCGCGCTCTCCTTCATGCGCGTGATCTTCGCCGCCCTGCCCTTCACCTTCATCTATGCGATGGCGCAGGCCTTGATGCGCGGCGTCGGCGAGGTGCGGGCGCCGCTCTACATCGTGGCGTCAACGGTGGTCGTGAACTTCTTCCTCGATCCCATATTGATCTTCGGCCGCTACGGCGCGCCCGCCTGGGGCGTGACGGGGGCCGCGATCGCGACCCTTATCGCGCAGGCCTTCGCCGCGGCCATCGCGCTCAGGCTCCTGTTCGGAGGCCGCTACGGCATCCACATCCATTGGCGCGACTTCGCCCCCGATTTCGCCTTCGTCAAGCGCGCCTTCCTGCTCGGCTATCCCGCCTCCATCGAGCAATCGGCGCGCGGGCTGGGCATGACGGTGCTCACCTTCCTGATCGCGAGCTTCGGCACGGTGGTGATGGCGAGCTTCGGCGTCGCCTCCAACGTCTTCAACGTCGTGATCATCCCGGCGATGGGATTCTCGATGGCGACGTCGACGCTGGTCGGCCAGAACATCGGCGCAGGGAATCTGGCGCGCGCGGAGAAGGTGGCGAAGCTCTCCGCCGCCATCACCTTCGGCGTGCTGACCTTCTTCGGGATCCTGTGCTTCCTGTTCGCGCCCGAGCTGGTGCGCTTCTTCATCCCCAAGGACGCGGAAGTGGTGCGCGAGGGCGCGGTCTATATCCGCGTCGTGGCGTGGAGCTTCGGCTTCATCGGCCTGCAATTCGCGCTCACCGGCGTGCTGCGCGCGGCGGGCGAGATGATCCCGGCGATGGTGATCGGCCTCGTCTCGCAATGGCTGCTGCAGATCCCCTTGGCTTTCATCTTGTCCCAGCATACGCCGCTGGGAGTCACCGGAATCTGGTGGTCGACGCCCATCGCCAACGTTCTCGCCGCCAGCGTCGCGGGAATCTGGTTCCTGCGCGGCAGCTGGAAGACGCGCCGCCTGATCGCGCGCAAGCCCGTCGAGGTCCAGCAGGAAGAGGTCGAGGAACAGGCGCAGATGTGAGGTCTGTGCCCATCTGTCATGGCCCGCGAATGCGGGCCACCCAGCTGGGTTCTGCACGCTTATTGAAAGGATCACGCGGGAGGTTCTTTTCTTCTCCGCGACTCCGTGTCTCCGCGTGAAATTCTTTTTGTGATCGAGCAGACGTCACCTGGGTGGCCCGCATTCGCGGGCCATGACATCGCGGCCCTACATCCTCCCGAAATCCTTCGCCGTCCTGTCGATCGCGTCCTTGGCCTTGGCGATCAGCTCCTCGATCTCGCTTTCGGAGATCGTCAAGGGCGGGGCGCAGACCATCGTGTCGCGGATCGCGCGCATGATGAGGCCGCCGTCGAAGCAGTAGTTGCGGCAATGCGTGCCGACGTTGCCGGGCTCGGGGAAGAAGCTGCGCTTAGGTCTATCGGGCACCAGCTCGACGGCGCAGAGCAGCCCGCGCCCGCGCACCTCGCCCACCAGCGGATGGTCCGCGAAGGTCTCGCGCATGCGGCGCTGGAAGAGCGGGCCGATCTCGCTTCCGGTGCGTTTCACCAGACCCTCGCGCTCGATGATCTCGAGGTTCTTGAGCGCCACGGCCGACGCGACCGGATGGCCGGAATAGGTATAGCCGTGGACGAGCTCCTCGTTGGCATTGGCGATCGCCTCGCCCATGCGCGCGCCCAGCGAGATCGCCGAGATCGGCTGGTATCCGGAGGACAGTCCCTTCGCCATCGTCATGATGTCGGGCGATAGATTGTAGGCCTGCGCGCCGAACCATTCGCCGAGGCGGCCGAAGCCGGTGATGACCTCGTCGAGATGCAGGAGCACGTCGTATTTGGCGCAGATCTTCTCAACCAGCGGCCAATAGCTCCGCGGCGGGAAGATGAGCCCGCCCGCGCCCTGCACCGGCTCGGCCGAGAACGACGCGACGCGGCCGGGGCCGAGCTGCAGGATTTTTTCTTCGAGCTTCTTGGCGATCAGCTCGCCGAATTCATCGGGCGCGATGTCGCCGTAACCCGCGGCCTGCGCGCCGAACCAGTAAGGCCCCGGCACCTTCTCGAAACCCGCCAAAGGAAGATCGAATTGCGGATGCATCGGGGTGAGGCCCGAGAGCGACGCCGCGGCCATCGTCACGCCGTGATAGGCATAGTCGCGCGACAGGTGAATCTTCTTCTCCGGCCTGCCCTTCAGGTTCCAGTAGTAGCGGATCAGCTTCAGCGCGCTGTCGTTCGCCTCCGAGCCGGAATTGGCGAAGAGCACGCGCTCGTGGCCGGAGGGCAAGACGCTCGCGAGCTTGGTTGCGAGCTCGATGGTGTACGGGTTCGAGGTCTTGAAGAAATGGTTGTAGTAGGGAAGCGTCTTCAGCGCCTCATAGCCCGCTTCCGCGAGCTCCTTGTTGCCGTAACCGATCTGCACGCACCACAGCCCCGACATGCCGTCGAGGATCTTGTTGCCCTCGGAATCCCACAGATAGACGCCGTCGGCGCGGGTGATCACGCGCACGCCTTCCTTGTTCAGCGCGGCCGTGTCGGAGAACGGATGAATGTGATGGGCGGCATCGAGCGCCCGCCAATGCTTGGTCTGGTTGTGCGTGGAGGATGGGATGGGCATGGAATTCCTCTGCCGGTTGCCGTGAATGACGAAGGGCGGGCGCGGAACGCGCGCTAGCGGCACGGCGGAGTGTAGCCGATCCTGGCGCAGAGGATGAGAAGCGAACGCTTTTTCGACATGGATGCAATCTAGCAGGCCGGGCGGCCGCAGTCACCTTCCCCGCTTGCGCGGCAGGCCCCGGTTCGGCCAGATAGGCAGGAGATTTTCGGCCCGAACATGCCCTCGCCCCTCACCGCCATCAAATCCATGCAATCGTGGCTTGCCTGGATCCCGCGCTACGAGCGCCAGCTCTCGGCGGTGGGGATGCTCACGGGCTTTGCGACGGACAATGTCATGTTCCGGCGCATCGACCTGCCGAACACGCAGATCATCTTCATCGTCTATCTGTGCCTGGCCGCGGCCTCGATCGTGATCCTGCATTCGCTCAACGCCCATACCGACCCGGACGTGCCCAAGCCGCGCTGGCAGAGCTGGCTGCCCTTCGCCAGCCAGTTCGCGCTCGGCGGATTGTGGAGCGGGTTCCTGATCTTCTACACGCGCAGCGCCGTGCTGCTGGCATCGTGGCCGTTCCTCCTGGTGCTGGCGGCGATCTTCATCGGCAACGAGGTGTTCAAGCACTATCACTCCCGCCTCGCCTTCACCGCGGTGCTGCTGTTCTTCGCCCTCTTCTCCTACGCCATCGTCACCGTGCCGATCCTGACCCACACGGTAGGCATGTTCACCTTCCTGCTCAGCGGGTTTGCCGCGGTCGCGGTGTTCGTCGTGTTCCTCTACGTGCTGTCGTGGTTCGGCCTGAGCGCTTTCATCGCCTCGAAATGGCAGATCGCGGGCGGCGCGGCGGCGGTGTATGCGCTGATCAACCTCTTCTGGTTCACCGGCGTGCTGCCGCCGCTTCCCATCGCCTTGGCGAAGTCGGGCGTCTACAACACGATCAAGCATACCGGCGACGGCTATTTCGGCACCGCCGAGCAGCAATCCTGGTATGCGGGCGCGGTAAGCCCGCCGCTGCTGCATGTGGCGCCGGGCGAGCCCGTCTACGTCTACAGCGCCGTCTTCGCGCCGGTCAGCTTCTCGATGCGCATCACCCATTCCTGGCAGCGCTACAATCCCAAGACGCGGCGCTGGATCCCTGTGTCGAACGTGACCTACCCGATCAACGGCGGGCGCGACGGCGGCTATCGCGGCTATACGATCAAGCGCCATCCGCAGGCCGGCGACTGGCGCGTCGACATCTCCACCGACGACGGCCGGCTGCTCGGCCGCGTACGGTTCAGGATCGACCCGACCGTGGCGCCGGTGAACGCGGTGGAGACGAAGCTGGATTAGAAACCACCCTCCCCTTGCCGCCTTCGCTCTCGCTACGGCGTGCCAGGAGATTCCCCCAGCCGCGGCATAGCCTTTAGGCGGAGCCGGGCGGGAGGGTCGAAATCTTTCGAGCGCAGCGAAGAAAGATTTCGGGGAGGGGTGGGCCGCCTCGCTCAGAACCCCTCCCCGAAAAATGCTTCGCATTTTTCGACCCTCCCTCAAGGGGAGGGTTGAATCACGCCGCCGCGGGCATCTGGCCCATGGCTTGGGTCTTCGACCATGCGGGCAAGGCCGCGAGACTCGCGTACCAGCGGCGGATCTCGGGATAGTTCTCAAGCGGGAACTGCGCGGGCTCGGCCATGATCATGGGCGCGCCGACGGCGAAATCGGCGACGGTGAGCGCGTCGCCCACCAGGAACTTGCGGCCCTTGAGATGCTGGTCGAGAACGGCGGCGGCGCGGTTGAACTGCGCCAGCCCCTTCTCGACCTCGACCGGATCGGCGGCGCCGCGGCCGAACAAGCCTTTCACGAAGCGCTCGAAGATGAGGATCGCGCAGGCCTGGTCCCAATGCGCGCTCTCCCAGAACATCCAGCGCGTGACGTCGGCGCGGGCGCGCTCGTCCTTGGGCAACAGGCCCGCATCCCATTTCTTCGTCGCGAGATATTGGGCGATCGCGTTCGACTCCCACAGCGACCAGCCGTCCTCCTCGAGCACGGGCATGCGCTGGTTGAGATTGAGCGCGGTGAACTCAGGCGATTTCTGCGCGCCCTTCGAGAGATCGCAGAACACATACTCGTACGGCAGACCCAGATGGTTGGCGACGGCGAGCACCTTGAAGGCACGCGGGCTGGCGGCGAAGGCATGGATCTTGAGCGTCATTTCTTGTCTCCTGATGGACGCGGCGTGTCGGCCGAGCCGGTTTCGATCAATTGCTTGAGGCGGAAGAGCTGAAGCTTGAGGACGCCGTCGGCGGTGCTTGGCAGCGCCTGATAGCCGCCCCAGACATAGCCGCCGAGATTGTAGACGAGATCGACCTTCGTGCTCTTGCCCTGCGGCGTGAGCACGATGTTCATCGCGCCGTCCATGCCGGTCGACTGGAACGGCCCGAGCGCGCCGCGCAAGCGCAGCAGCAGGTCGGGCCTGACCTGGACGACCGTCATGTGCAGCGCGCTGCCGCCGCCCTTGAGCGTCTCGCACCAGCAGCCGCCGGCGCGCACCTCCAAGGTCATGTTCTTGGCGTCGCCCGACAAGGTGTGCGCGGAGCTCCACCAATGCGCGGGCTGGATCAGCTCGGCCCAGATCTTGTCGGGCGCGGCCGCGATCGTCTCATGCTCCTGCAGGCTGAAGCCGTTCGCCTGCTGGTCGACGACCTCGGCACGCGCCGTGCCGCACATCGCCGCGACCGCCGCGGCGATCAATAACACTCTCATCTCAAGCTCCTTCTTCTGCTTGTTTGCGGTATTCCTCGAGGATCGCGCTCCAGCCGTTCGGCGCGCCGACGGCGGTGTGCGCGGCTGGCGCGCCCGTGCCCATGCGCTCGATGTAGCGGTGCTCGAGGGCGACGAGCGTGCCCTCGTCGTCGGCGGTGAAATTGACCTCGACTTCGGTATCGAGATCGGGATCGTATTGCCATTGCGGATCGATCTGCCAGACGAGCACGAGGCGTGACGGCGGCTCCCAGACGCGCACCTTGCCGTTGTCGCACTGCGAGCCATCGGTCGCGACCTGGTACCAGCGTCCGCCGATATGCGGCTCGATGATCGTCGCTTTGTAGGGCGCCTTGAGGAGCGTGTGCGACGCCGGCCACCAGCGCGCGATGTCCGTGGTGAAGACCTCGAAGGCGCGCGCGGGGGACACGTTCACGCGCACGGATCTGCGCACCGGGGCGAGCGTGATGGTCTTGGTCATTCCCCCTCCTGCGGCTTCTCAGGCGCCTTTTCGGCCTCGGCGGCGAAGGCGGCAAGCGCCTGGTCCCAGAACTGGTCCAGATAGCGGCGCACGGCGGCGAGGCCGTGCGGGTCGATGCAGTAGACGCGGCGCGTCCCTTCGGCGCGATCCGTCACCAGACCTGCCTCCTTGAGCACCTTGAGATGCTGCGACACCGCCGGGCGGCTGACCGGCATGCCCTTGGCGATCCGCCCGACCGGTTGGGGCCCGTCCAAAAGCCGCTCGAACACCGAGCGTCGCGTCGGATCAGCCAGGGCACCGAGGGCATTTTGGTAGGCCATGACTTACGGTAAGTTAAAACTTACAAAACTGTCAAGCCCGGAAAACTAGGAATCCTATAGCGCTACACATTCAGCAGCAGATGCTGCCGTTCCCAGGGGGAGATGACCTGCTGGTAGGCGTCGTGCTCCGACGCCTTCACGTCGCTGTAGAGGGAGACGAATTCCGCGCCCAGCATGTCCTTGAGATCCGCGCAGCCGCGGAAGCGGCCGACGGCATCGAGGATATGGCGCGGGAGCTGGTAGCGCGAGGATTCATACGCGTTGCCCTCCATCGCCTTGGTCGGCACGAGGTTCTCGATCATGCCCAGATAGCCGCAGGCGAGCGACGCCGCGATCGCCAGATACGGATTGGCGTCGGCGCCGGGCACACGGTTCTCGACGCGGCGGTTCTTCGCGTCCGAGATCGGCACGCGCAGGCCCACGGTGCGGTTCTCGTGGCCCCAATGGGTGTTGATCGGTGCCGACAGGAACCGCACCAGCCTGCGATACGAGTTCACGAACGGCGCGATCATCGGCATCGCCGCGGGCAGGTATTTCTGCAAGCCCCCGATATGGGCGAGGAACAGGCGCGTGTCCTTGCCGTGCTTGTTGGCGAACAGGCTCTTGCCCTTGTGGTCGACGACGCTCTGATGGATGTGCATCGCCGAGCCCGGCTCCTGCTCGTAGGGCTTGGCCATGAACGTCGCGTAGATGTCGTGGCGCAGCGCCGCCTGGCGCACCGTGCGCTTGAACAGGAAGGTCTGGTCGGCGAGCGCGAGCGGATCGCCGTGGTTGAAGTTCATCTCGACCTGGGCGACACCCTCCTCGTGGATCAGGCTGTCGATGCCGATCTCCTGCGCCTCGCAATAATCGTAGACGTCCTCGAACAAGGGATCGAACTCGTTGACCGCGTCGATGCCGTAGGCCTGGCGCCCCGATTGCGGACGGCCGTTCTTGCCCGCCGGCGGCTGCAGCGGATAGTCGGGATCGATGTTCTTGGCGGCGAGGAAGAATTCGAGCTCGGGCGCCACCACCGGCCGCCAGCCCTTGTCCTCGTAGAAGCGCAGCACGCGCTGCAGGATCGCGCGCGGCGCATAGGGGATCGCCTCGCCGTTCTGGCGCGCGCAATCGCAGATCACCTGCGCCGTCGGCTCCTTGTACCAGGGCACGATGCGCAGCGTGTCGAGATCGGGCGACAGCGCCATGTCCGGCGCCTGATAGGTGAGGATCTCCGTCTCCGCGTCGGCGCCGGTGACCATCTGGCCGAAGATCGATTCCGGCAGGCGCAGCGTGCCCCCGCGGATCGCGCTCAGGAATTTCGTCGTCGGCAGGATCTTGCCGCGCGCGATCCCGCCCATGTCCGAGACCAGGCACTCGACCTCGCCGACGCGGCGCTCCTTCAGCCAGTCGGCGATCTCTTCGTAAGTCTCGCGGTTCATCGAACCGCCTCCTGTAAGCTTTCCGCGAATGCGCCGAAGATCGCGCGGCTGAGCTCGTCCTGCGACCAATGCCACTCCGGATGCCACTGCACGCCGAGCAGGAAGCCCTTTGCGGACGGCATCGACACCGCCTCTATCTGTCCGTCGGGCGCGACCGCATCGGCATGCAGCGCGGGCGCGAGCTTGTCGATGCCCTGGCTGTGCAGCGAGTTCACCTGGAACGAGCCCGCGCCGACGATGTCGGCGAAGAGGCAGCCGGGCTCGATCTGCACCGCATGCACCGGGGCGTATTGCGTCTCCAGCGGCGCGTCGGTGTCCTCACGGTGGTCCATGCGGCCAGGGATTTCCTGGATGTGCTGATGGAGCGTGCCGCCGAACGCGACGTTCAACTCCTGGAAGCCCCGGCACACGCACAAGACCGGCTTGCCCGCGGCGATCGCCGCCTTGAGCAGCGGGATCGCGGTGTCGTCGCGGCGCTCGTCCTGCATCACGCCCTCGCGCGGCGCCGTGCCGCCATAGAGCCTGGGCGAGACGTTCGACGGCGATCCGGTGAACAGGAATCCGTCGACGCTTGCGACAAGCTCCTCGACCGGGATCGGCGGCGAGAGCACGGGGACGAGCAGCGGCAGCGCCTGGGCGCCGTCGCGCACGGCCGCGATGTACTTCTCGCCGACCATGTGGAAGGGGTGCTTGCCGACCATGCGATGGTCGCAAGGGATGCCGACAATGGGGGCGCGGGGATGCATGGGTAGGGCTCTTTGATGGGCTTGGCCTAGCACGCCCTTTCGCGGGGCGGCAAGCACGCCGCAAACACCCCCCTCTTGACAAAAACGAGGCCCGACGCGGCCTAGGCAATTTTGTTGCCGGACGCGCATAAAGTGCCCAGAAATGGGACTTTAAGGACTGCGGGCGAAGCTGTTCCCTAGAGACTCCGTAGGCGGATGAATTTCAGTTCGCCGTGAAAAATAAATTTCGGAATGCTTGACAACAAGCGCAGCAATCAGGTTCGTCGTATACCTCTTGACCGATTGGCTAACGAGCGTGCCGTGAGCAAAGTTCAGCGAATTGAATCAGAAGCCGACTATGGTCGGGCGCTCAAGGAAATCGAGCGCTACTTTGTGTACGAACCCGCGCTCGGCTCACGCGAGGGCGATCACTTCAACATGCTTGCCGCACTGATCGAAAGCTACGAAGAGAAGTACTGGCCGATCGCAGGTGTTCAGACATAACCGCGCTGCCCTCACGCTTCGACAGGCTCAGCATGAGGGTGTGCTACAAGCCCTCACCCTGAGCTTGTCGAAGGGTGAGAGACAGTGATCGCTACTCGTCCTTCTTGTGCGCGAAGGGGTTCTTGTCGGGGAGGACGAAGAGCGAGGCCGGGAGGTCGACGCCGGTCTGCACGTCGCGCAGCGCCACCGTCGTGGACAGGCCCTGGTTGTCGATCACCGTCCATTGCCGCAGCTCCAGGCTCGGCATGGCGAAGGTGAGCGCGATGTCGGCGTGGACGCCGAAATTGCTCGAGCGCGCTCTTACGATGAGCGCGTCCTGCTGATGCTCGACGCCGACGATCTCATGGTTGCGCTTGAGATCGATCGTGTCGGCCAGGATGAGGTCGAGCGGCGTCTGCGACAGCGGATAGCGGTCGACCGTCTTTAGCTTGATGTTCTCGATCGCGACCGTCGAGCCGTCGGAGACGATCAGCGTCGGCGCCGGCGCCTCGTACTGGAAGCGCACGCGCCCGGGCTTCACGAGCGAGATCTGCCCCTGGTCGACCTGCCCGTCCGGCCCGATCTGCACAAAGCCGCCTTTCAGCGTACGGATCGAGTTCAGATAGGCGCTGACGCGGTCAAGATCGGCGCGGTCCGCGTCGCTGAGCGTGCGTGCGGCGGCGGGGGTGGCGGCGGCGAGCAAAGCTGCCGCAACCATTCCCAATGTCATGGCCCGCAAATGCGGGCCACCCAGGTGACGCTTGCCCGCGCGCCCCAAACAATTTCTCAAAGAACCTTGCAGCATCATGCACAGTCCAACTGGGTGGCCCGCATTTGCGGGCCATGACAGTTTTGATTGCTAGACAGCCATTACGGCGGAAAGAAGAACTACGCCGCCTGCGCCCGCATCTTGGGGCACAGACCGTTGATCAGGAGCTGGATCACGCCTTCCAGCTCGCGCTCGAGCTTGGGCAGGGTCAGCTTCGACCACAGCTGCGGATAGCGGAACTTCATGGTCGCGGCCTGGATCATCTCGGCGGTGAATTCCTTGTCCTCGGGCACGAACTCGCCGCGGCGCTCGGCCTCGAGCATCAGCTCGACCAGGATCTTGCGCTCCTCGCGCAGCATCCAATTGGCGAATTCGGGGCGCTCGCGCGAGATCACCAGCGCCATCTCGTAGGCGCGCGGGTCCTTCTCCAGCTTGTGATAGGTGCGGCGCAGTTCCTCGAACAGCAGGTCGTGCAGGCGCTGGCGGGCGTCCTTGCCCGCCGTCACCGCGAGCTTGCGCATATGGTCGAGATGCTTGGAATAGTCCTCGGTCGCGATGGCCTCGGCGATGTCGAGCTTGCCGGGATAAAAGCGGTAGAGGTTGCCCGGCGACATCGTGCAGTCGGTGGCGATCTCGGCCATCGTGGTCTTGGCATAGCCGAAATGCGAAAAGCGCTTCTTGGCGGCTTGAACGATCTGTTCGCAGATGGTGTCTTTTTCAGCCATGAACGCTTTCCCGGGCGCCGCTCTTGGGCGGCTGTTGTTATCGATTCCACGACAAACGTAATGGATATTTCTGAATAATCAATGATCCGTTCAATCTTTTGCACCGCAGCACAGGCCAAGATGAAAGAAAATACAGAAAACTCAAAAGCTTATGAGACGGTCGGGGTGATCGGCGCGGGAGCTTGGGGTACGGCCCTGGCCTTCGCCGCCGCCCAAGCCGGCCGCCAAGTGACCTTATGGGCGCGCGAGAGCGAGGTCGTGGACCAGATACGCGGCAGCCGGGAAAACCGCATGTTCCTGCCGGGCGTGACGCTGCCGGACACGATCGAGGCGACCGACGACATGGCGAAGGCCGCGAGCGCTGAGGCGCTGCTCGTCGTCGTGCCCGCCCAGCATCTGCGCGAGAGCGTGAAGGGCCTGGGCCAGGCAAAGCCGCTGGTGCTCTGCGCCAAGGGCATCGAGAAGGCGACCGGCAAGCTGCTCACCGAGGTGCTTGCCGAGGCAGCGCCGGAGTGCGAGCCCGCGATCCTCTCGGGTCCATCCTTCGCGCGCGACGTGGCGCGCGGGCTGCCGACCGCCGTCACCATCGCCGCGCGCATGGACATCGCGCTGCGCCTTCAGGCGACGCTCGGCCATGCGACGTTCAGGCCCTATGCGAGCGACGATCCGGTCGGCGTCGCGCTCGGGGGCGCGGCGAAGAACGTCTATGCCATCGCCTGCGGCATCGTCGACGGGCTGGGCTTGGGTGAAAGCGCGCGCGCGGCGCTGATCGCGCGCAGCTTCGCGGAGCTGACGCGGCTCGGCCAGGCGCTCGGCGCGCGGCCCGACACGCTGATGGGGCTCTCCGGTCTCGGCGATCTGGTCCTGACCGCGACCAGCACGACCTCGCGCAATTTCAGCTACGGCCGCGCGCTCGGCGAGGGCCGCGAGGCGGGCCACGCGCTCGCCGAAGGCGTCGAGACCGCGCCCGCCCTCGTCAAGCGCGCGCGCGCCGAAGGCGTTGAGCTTCCCGTCGCCGAGGCCGTGGCGGCGGTGCTCGACGGTACCCTGCCGCTCGGCGAAGCTGTGCTACGCTTGATGAGCCGCCCGCTGAAGCCCGAATAGCCCAAATAGGAGAATCCCATGCTCTTCGTCGCGACCTGCATCGACAAGGAGAACGCGCTCGCCCTGCGCATGGCGACGCGCGACGCGCATTTCGCCTATGTGCGCGACACCGGCGCGGTGCGGCTGGGCGGACCGTTCCTCGACGCCAAGGGCGACATGGCGGGCAGCCTCATCATCTTCGAGGCGGAGGATCTCGACGCGGCGCGCGCGTGGCACCAGAACGATCCCCACAAGAAGGCCGGGCTGTTCACGCATTCCGAGGTGCGGCCGTGGAAGGCGACGGCGAATTTCTGCGAGGCGAAGCTGTGAGCACCTGGCTCTTCAAGACCGAGCCCGAGACGTTCTCCTGGGAGATGCAGAAGACGCGCGGGGCCAAGGGCGAGCCGTGGAGCGGCGTGCGCAACTACGCCGCCGCCAAGCACATGAAGGCGATGAAGAAGGGCGACCTCGGCTTCTTCTACCACACCGGCGACGAGAAGCAGATCGTGGGCATCGTCGAGGTCATCGCCGAATACAAGCCCGACCCGACCGACGAGACCGGAAAGTTCGGCCTCGTCCACGTCAAGGCGGTGAAGGACGTCCCAAAGCCCGTGACGCTGGCGCAAGTGAAGGCCGATCCCAAGCTGAAAGACATGGTGCTGGTGCGCGAGCCGCGCCTGTCGGTGCAGCCCGTGAGCGAGGCGGAGTGGAAGCACATCTGCAAGCTCGGCGGGGTGAAGTAGGTCAAGCCCGCATTATGCGAAGGCCGGCGTAGCGGGCAAAGGTGCCGTCGCTGCTGATCAGCACCATGTTCTCTGCAAGCGCCTGCGCGATCATTACGCGATCGAACGGGTCCTTGTGATGCTGCGGCAACGCCGCTGACGCCAGGGCATGGTGCAGTTCCACGGGAAGCAATTCGAGGTTCGAGGACTGCAGCGCGGCCGTGATTGGAGCCGAACCATAGGCGGTCATCGAGGCAAAATACGGCAGCTTTCCCTTGGCAGCCTTGATCGCCATTTCCCAAATCGAGGCCAAGCTGACGAAGAGTTCATTCGATGGGTCTTCTATCGCTTGGCGCGCTTCTTGGCGGAGCGCTTGCGGCTCGTTTTCGAACCTGATGAACGCGTTGGAGTCGAGGAGGTAGCGGGCCATGTCGGGTCATACTCCCTCGGTTCATCCTGAAAGGCCTTGAAATCGCGCAATATCTCCTCGTCCCATTTTTTCGAGTCGATATCGAATTGCGGAGAACTGTAATAAGCGCGCTCCTCCGGCGTCATGAATTTCGCCCATTGGCCGCCAACGCGCTTCTTGGGTTTTTCCTCGCTAGCCACGACCACCAGCTTGACCATCGGCTTGCCGTTCTTGGCGATGATGATCTCCTCGCCCTTCGCAGCGTCTTCGACGAGCTGCGAGAGCTTGGTCTTGGCTTCGTAGAGATTGACCTGACGCGACATACTGGGAGTATATAAAAGTTGGTCAAGTTGGTCAAGCGCGACGGTCAGACCGCATGCCGCATCCGCGTCAGCGCGCCGTAGGTCGAGCACCAGATCAGCAGCCAGGTCGTGCCCGCGACGAAGGCATCGAGCGCGTGGGCGGCGAGGCCGAAGGACGTCCGCGCCGCATGCGCGTGGTCGTGGTGCCCGACCTCTTCGTCGCGCACGGCGCGGATCGCTTCGCTCAGGACGGGATCGCGCGTGCCCAGGAACGCGAGCTGCTTGTTCAGATGCGCGTGGACCGTGCGCTCGACCGCTTCGGTGCAGATCATGATCGCATTGACGCCCAGAAGACCGGTGAAGAGGCCAAGCAGCGTGCCTACCACGCCCCAGAGCGGCATCGCGCGGCAAGGACGCGTGCCGCGCGGCCACATCAGCTCGCGGAACGTCGCGGCGTGGCGGCGCTCATGCGCGACGGTCTCGACGAGGAACGGCACGACGGCGGGATGAAGCCGCCGCGCGACCAAGATCTGCGCGCCATAGATGCGGATCGCGCCGTATTCGCCGGCATGGTCGACGCGCAGGATGCGCGACACGGTCCGCGAGAACGACGGCTCGCGGAAGAGCAGCACTTGGCCCTACTTCATCGTCGGGATGACGAAGCTCGCGTTCTCGCGCACCCCGCCCTTGGGCCAGCGCTGGGTCACCGTCTTGACGCGCGTATAGAAGCGCACGCCCTCGGTGCCGTGCTGGTTTACGTCGCCGAAGGCCGAGCGCTTCCAGCCGCCGAACGTGTGATAGGCGAGCGGCACGGGGATGGGCACGTTGATGCCGACCATGCCGACCTGCACCTTCGCCGCGAAGTCGCGCGCCGCGTCGCCGTCGCGGGTGAAGATCGCCACGCCGTTGCCGTATTGGTGCTTGGAGGGAAGCGAAATCGCCTCGTCGTAATCCTTGGCGCGCGCGATCTGCAGCACGGGGCCGAAGATCTCGTCCTGATAGGTCTGCATGGCGGGCGTCACGCGGTCGAACAGCGAGCCGCCGAGATAGAAGCCGTTGTCGTAGCCCTGCATCTTGAAGCCGCGGCCGTCGACGACGAGCTCCGCGCCCTCCTTCACGCCCATCTCGATGTAGTTCATCACCTTGGCGCGATGTTCCCGCGTCACCATCGGGCCGTAATCGGCATCGGGGTCGGTGGCGAGGCCGACGCGCAGCGACTCCACGCGCGGCTTCAAACGCTCGACCAGCGCGTCGCCGATCTTGTCGGTCACCGGCACCGCGACCGAGATCGCCATGCAGCGCTCGCCCGCCGAGCCGTAGCCCGCGCCGATCAGCTCGTTCGTCACCTGGTCGAGATCGGCGTCGGGCATGATGATGGCGTGGTTCTTGGCGCCACCCATCGCCTGCACGCGCTTGTTGTTCGCCGTGCCGCGCGAATAGACGTAATGCGCGATCGCCGACGAGCCCACGAAGCTCACCGCCTGGATGTCGGGATCGTCGAGGATGGCGTCGACGGCTTCCTTGTCGCCGTTGACAACCTGGAGCACGCCGGCAGGGCCGCCCGCCTCCATGAAAAGCTCGGCCAGGCGCAGCGGGACGCTCGGGTCCTTCTCGCTCGGCTTGTTGATGAAGCAGTTGCCGCAGGCGATGGCGACGCCGAACATCCACATCGGGATCATCGCCGGGAAATTGAACGGCGTGATGCCGGCGACGACGCCGAGCGGCTGGCGCATCGAATAGATGTCGATGCCCGGCCCGGCGCCTTCGGTGTACTCGCCTTTCTGCAGATGCGGGATGCCGCAGGCGAACTCGATCACCTCGAGCCCGCGCTGGACGTCGCCGCGCGAATCCGCCAGCACCTTGCCGTGCTCGCTCGAGAGCATGTGCGCGAGCTCGTCCATGTTCTTCTCGACGAGCGATTTGAAATTGAACATGACGCGTGCGCGGCGCTGCGGATTGACGCTCGCCCATTCGGGGAAGACCTTGAGCGCGGCCTCGACGGCGCCGCGCATCTCGCCCTTGGTTGCGAACGGCACCCTGGCCTGGACCTCGCCGGTCGACGGATTGAACACGTCGCCGAAGCGGCCCGAGGCGCCCTTCACATGTTGGCCTGCGATGAAATGGGTGAGCTCTTTCATATTCTTCTCACAGTTGCTCGATCTGATAGGTGACGGTGCCGTCCTCGCGGCGGACGCTGTCGAGGGTGAAGCAGGTCTTCGCATCGGAGTTCGGGCAGGTGAGATCGATGCTCAGCGTGTACTTGCCGTCCGCGCCCTGCGCGTCGCAGGTGTAGTGGCCTTCGCGCTCGCCCGCCTTCGCCTCGCTGCTCGCAAGGCTCGCCCCCGGCGGCAGGGCGCCGAAGGAGAGCCCGCGCGCGAGCGAAGCCTCGCACAGCTTGTCCTGGTCAGGTGCCGTGTTGTCGAGCTCGGTCGCGTTGTCGCCCAGCATGCCGATCAGGTGCGGATGCGATCCGGCCGCCACCGTCTTCTTCGACGCATGATGGAGCCACCAATATCCACCGCCCACGAGCACCAGCGCCAGAACGACCGCGCCCGCGATGACCATCCAAGACCGCTGCATGAAAATCTCCGTAAAAACACACGCGTGAGGCGCGAGAGAATAGACGGGCGCGCGCCCTATCGCCAACGCGAAATTGTCGCGGCGGACCAATAGGTTAAAGCGTCAGAACTTCTCCTCGCCCTCCTGGCGGACGGGATCGGGGAAGTCGCGGTAGAGCGCGATCTTGAGATTCTGCACATGGGCGTTGACGCCGAAATGGACGCTTTCGACGGGCTCGCGGCGCGTGGCGACGTGGTTGAAGGCGGCGTCGAGCTGGGCCAGGTCCCTGGTCTCCATCACGATATGGAACTCGCCGAGCTCGGACGGCCCGAAGCCCAGCTTGCGCCGCGTCAGCCGCCAGGCCTCGATCAGCCCCTTCTCCTTCAGGTGATCCATGTAGCGCGCCATGTTGCGCGCGAACTCGGCGTCCTTGGTGCCGGGCTTCAAGTCGAACCAGGTGTGATAGTGATTCATGCGCGCGAGACTACGGCGGATGCGGCCTCGCGCGCAGCGAATAAGGCGCATGGCCGGCCTGCGCTCACCGCTGCGCGGCGGCCGGGCGATAGCGCAGCGTGATATAGATCCACACCAGCGCGATCAGGGGATACATCAGCCAGCTCGCTTCGGTGCCGAGCACGCCGCCGGTCAGCCAGGCGCGGCCGTTGAAGGTCGCGTCCAGCATGCGCCCCTGCGGGATCAGATTGCCGTTGGGCGTGCCGATGACGAAGAACTGCATGAAGTCGAACGCGACGTGGAAGCCGACCGCGAACCACAGCGCGCCGGTGCGCTTCACCGACCAGCACAGCATCATGCTGATCGAGACGAGCGTGATCACGTCCCAGACATTCTCGCCCTGCTTGAAGAAGTAATGCAGCGCCGCGAAAATCGCCGCGATCACGATCGCCGCCGGCCAGAAGCCGATGCTCTTCCACAGCGATTGCAGGAAATAGGCGCGGAACCACGTCTCCTCCGCCAGTCCCACGAGCACGTTGGCGCCGAGCCAGGCAAGCCCCGACCACGCCAGCGCCGCGCCCGTCAGCGCCAAGCCATGGATTTGCATTCCGCCCAGCAGGTACATCCCCAGGGCGACGGAGCCCGCCATGACGATGCCGGCCGCGAAGCCTTCCCATGTGCGCCCGCCGAAGGCGCGGCCGAGAGGCAGGCCGTAGGCGCCAAGGCCCACACGTTCGTAGACCATGAACGGCAGCGTGCAGAGGAGCGCGGCGGCGAGATTGACGGCTTCCTCGAAGCCGATGCTCGCCGCGCTGAGATCGTCGGGGATATGCCAGGCTCTCGCAAGCGGCGCGGCGGCCATGAAGGCAAGCGGCGCGACGGCGTACTGGAACAGAAGGACGAAGATCAGCGCCCGCCAGATGTAGCGAAGCCGGCGGTCCTCACCCAGGAAAATTCTTGCGATGATGCTCACGTGCGTCCCCCGACGTTGAACGCATTTATAGCAGATGGAAGGGGTCAGAATACTTCGCTGATCGCGGCAGCTCCAAGAAGGACGATCGACAGAAAGGTCATATAGAACGCGATGTTGAACCGGATCATGCGTGAAACCAGCAGATCGAAGGCCCTCCGCGAGATTTTGCCGCTTTCGTGCGTGAATGGAGAAGCCGTGCTGCGCAACATCGATATGGCCAGCAACGCGCCGATCAGCAAAAGCAATATGGCGGGGATCGAGAGAATCTTGGGCCAGCCATGATCGATCCCGTAAGTGCAGGCGACGGCGAATATACCCTGCGCGGCGAGCAGCGCGCCGGCCTTTTCGGTGTTGTGCTGCATGCCGCCGAGAATCCGCTCGAACGCGCGCATTTCGTCGAGGTCGCCGACGATGCTCGAATAGGCGCGATCACGCGCGGCCCGCGAAGGCGGCACGCCGAACACCGTGGCAAGAAGGTTCGACACGGCTCAGCCGAGCGACTTCACGATCTCTTCGGTCATCTTCTTGGCGTCGCCGAAGAGCATCATCGTGTTGTCGCGGAAGAACAGCTCGTTCTCCACGCCGGCATAGCCCGAGCCCATGCCGCGCTTGACGAAGAGCACGGTCTTGGCCTTCTCGACGTCGAGGATCGGCATGCCGAAGATCGGCGATTTGGGATCGGTCTTGGCGGACGGATTGGTCACGTCGTTGGCGCCGATGACATAGGCGACGTCGGCCTGCGCGAACTCGCTGTTGATGTCCTCGAGCTCGAACACCTCGTCATAGGGCACGTTGGCTTCCGCGAGCAGAACGTTCATGTGGCCGGGCATGCGCCCCGCGACGGGATGGATGGCGTAGGAGACCTTCACGCCTTCCTTCTTGAGGACGTCGGCCATCTCGCGCACGGCGTGCTGGGCCTGCGCCACCGCCATGCCGTAGCCCGGCACGATGATCACGCTGCCGGCGTTCTTCATGATGAAGGCCGCGTCCTCGGCCGAGCCCTGCTTGACGGGACGCGCCTCGGTCTTGGCGCCCGCGGCCGCCGTCTCGCCGCCGAAGCCGCCCAGGATCACGGCGATGAAGCTGCGGTTCATCCCCTTGCACATGATGTAGGACAGGATCGCGCCCGACGAGCCCACCAAGGCGCCCGTGATGATCAGCGCGGTGTTCTCCAGCGTGAAGCCCATCGCGGCCGCGGCCCAGCCCGAATAGGAGTTGAGCATCGAGACCACGACCGGCATGTCGGCACCGCCGATGGGGATGATGAGCGTGATGCCGAAGACGAAGGAGAGGCCCGCGATCGCCCAGAACATCCAGGGCTGCTGATCCATCACGAACCACACGATCAGCGCCACGATGCCTGCGAAGATGAGGATGTTGAGCGCATGCCGCGCGGGCAGCAGGATCGGCGCGCCGCTCATGTTGCCGTTGAGCTTGGCGAAGGCGATGATCGAGCCCGCGAAGGTGATCGCGCCGATGGCGACGCCGATGCTCATCTCGATCAGGCTTTGGGCGTGGATCGCGCCGGCCGCGCCGATGTGGAACGCTTCCGGCGAATAGAACGCCGCGCCCGCCACCAGCACCGCTGCCAGGCCGACGAGGCTGTGGAACGCCGCAACGAGCTGCGGCATCGCGGTCATCGAGATGCGCCGCGCCATGACCGCGCCGATGCCGCCGCCGATAACGAGGCCGCCGGCGATCAGGCCCCATGTCACGGGATCGCTGATGCCCGCGACCCAGAGCGTGGTCAGGACCGCGATGGTCATGCCGATGATGCCGTTGCGGTTGCCCGCGCGGCTGGTGGCGGGGCTCGAAAGCCCGCGAAGTGCCATGATGAAGAGGACACCCGAGACGAGATAGAGAACCGCGGCGAGATCGGCTTTCATGGCTGCGATCCGCGCGTGAGCTGTTCCCGCGAGGCGGCGACTTGCGAGTCCGGCGGCAGGTCCATGTTGGTGAAAGCCGCGATCTGCCAGGTTCCGTCATCATCGACAGCAACGAAGTGCATCACGCCGCGGCGGTCCGGCCAAGGCGCGCCTTGGGGGTCGTAGGCGCCGCTCATTTGCCAATGCGCACCCACCCAGGCGAGGCCCTCGCCGAGCGGCGTGACTTTCGGTGTATCAAGCCGCAGCGTGCTGTCGCGGAACATGCCGGCGAAGATCTGCGCGTGGCCTCGCGCGATGGCTTCGCGGCCCAGAAGTTCGATCCCGAAGACATTGGTGAAGTTGGCGTCGACGCGGAAAACGGCCGCAAAGGCCTTCGCGTCATGCGCATTCCAGCCATCCGTCAGTGAGTCGATGATAGCCTTCGCCCCTTCCTCAGCCGGTATCATGAGCTCTTCTCTTTTTTCTTGTACATCGCCAGCATGCGCGCTGTGACGAGGAAGCCGCCGAAGATGTTGACGCTGGCGAGCACCAGCGCGCCGAAGCCGAGCAGCTTCGACGTCCAGGCAGCCGCGCCGATGGTCTCGACCGACACCGCGATCAGCGCGCCGACCACGATCACCGAGGAGATCGCGTTGGTCACGCTCATCAGCGGCGTGTGCAGCGCGGGCGTCACGCTCCACACCACGAAATAGCCCACGAAGATCGCCAGCACGAAGATCGAGAGGCGGAACACGAAGGGATCGATGACGGTTTCCATGGCTATCCCTTCAGGCTCGGATGCACGATCTCGCCGTCGCGGGTCAGGCCCGCGCCTTTGACGATCTCGTCGTCCCAGTTGAGGTTCAGCGCCCCCGTCTTCTTGTCGACGATCAGGCTGACGAAGTTGAACAGGTTGCGGGAATAGAGCGAGGAGGTGTCGACCGCGAGCCGCGCCGGAAGGTTGGTATAGCCCATGATCGTCACGCCGTTCGTCTCGATCACCTTGTCGGCGCAGGTGAGCGGACAGTTGCCGCCCTGCTCTGCCGCGAGGTCGACGATCACCGAGCCCGGCTTCATCGTGCGTACCATCTCCTCGCTCACGAGCACGGGCGCCTTGCGGCCCGGGATCAGCGCGGTGGTGATGACGATATCCTGCTTCTTGATGTGCTCGGCGACGAGCGCCGCCTGCTTGGCCTGGTACTCCGCCGACATCGGCTTGGCGTAGCCCGCGGCGGTCTCGGCCTGCTTGAACTCGTCGTCGATAACCGCGACGAAGGTGGCGCCGAGCGACTCCACCTGCTCTTTGGTGGCTGGGCGCACGTCGGTCGCCGAGACGATGGCGCCGAGGCGCCGCGCCGTCGCGATGGCCTGGAGGCCCGCGACGCCGACGCCCATGATGAACACGCGCGCCGGCGCGATCGTGCCCGCCGCCGTCATCATCATCGGCATGGCGCGGCCGAAGGTGGCGGCGGCGTCGAGCACCGCCTTGTAGCCGGCGAGATTGGCTTGGCTCGAGAGCACGTCCATCGCCTGGGCGCGGCTGATGCGCGGGATGAACTCCATCGCGAAGGCGTTCACGCCCTGGGCCGCGAGGTTGGCCGGCGTGTCCTTATCAGTATACGGAGCAAGGAGCGCGGCCAGCACCGCGCCCTTCTTCATGCCCGCGATCTCTTCCGCCGAGGGGCTGCGCACCTTGAGGACGATGTCGGCGTCCTTGAGCGCCGACGCCGCGTCGGGCGCGATCGTGGCGCCCGCGGCGGTGTAGTCCGCATCGGCGATCCGCGCGCCAAAGCCCGCGCCCGTCTCCACCGCGACCTCGAGGCCGAGGCCCTTCAGCTTCTTTGCGGTTTCGGGCGTTGCGGCGACACGCGTCTCGCCGTCGCGGCGTTCCTTGAGGATCGCGAGTTTCAAGATGTCAGCCGTGGGTGCGGAAGAGCATGAGGACGAACATCAGAATGCCGATGAGGGCGATCGACCAGCTCGTGAAGCGCACGAAGCCGGCCCAGGTCTTTTTGTGCTGGGAGATGTCCATCGTCCCCGGCTCATAGCCGTGTCCGCCCGCCATATGTCGATTCCCTCAAAGCCGATTTCGAAGCGGGCGGACTATAGCAAAGGGCGGTCAGGGCTCAACCCACCCATTTCGCGGATTTCCAGGCCATCGCACGCTGATTACGCAGCCTTCTTCTTTGGTGCCTTGGCCATCTGCCCGGCGAATTGCCCCCTATAGCCGCGCTCGGGCGTGCCGAGCGTAGTCTCGAATATGAGCTGGCAGATCCTCATGCCCGCGCGCAGCCGAATGGGCACCGCGCCGTGGTTGACCATTTCCAGTTGGATTTGTCCGGCGAACCCGGCGTGAATGGTGGGAGCAGTAACATGTACGCCCAGGCCGAAGCGCGCCAGGGAACTCTTCCCTTCAACCCGAGCCGCGATCCGCGTCTCGACGTTGCGTTCCACATACTCCTGGTCCAGGCCAAAACGAGAGTCTTCGGCGGAAGGAGGAACCCGTCCTTCGGGATTTTGCGCCGTTTCGTGATCGCCTGCAGGATATCGGCTGCCGATGCCAGGCTTGGATCGATGGGTTCGATACCCTGCGTGCTGCTTGAACATGCTCAGAGTGGAATCGAGCGTCAGATCGACGGCAGTAGAGCTGAATGCCGCTTTTTCATCGGGCGCGGGATCGATTTGAATCAGTCCCCGTCCCAGCGCGATTCTTATCTCGCGGTCGGTGAGGATCACGCAGCGCGGACCTTGGAATCTTCAAGCAGATGCGTGGATTTCACCCACACGCGCCACGATCCCGTCACCGTCTCTCGCGGCAGTTCGACGAGCCAAAAATCTCCGTTCCGTGAAATGGGAAAGCCGATGGAAAGAGAACCGTTTTCGATCGAACGCTTGTCGACGATCAGACGTTCTTTTCCGTCGGCGGTATCGACTTCGACGATCCGCTCACTGGGATGAAGCGCAGTGCCGATCGAGTGAATCTTCACGCGCATGAGCCCTCTCCGATCGCAACCCGTGGCTACACATGGCAACCGACTCGCGGCAGCTTGGGAATCCCATTGGTAAACTTAAACATACAATCTCACCTTTGGTCCCCAAGAAGAACATAGAGAGAACAATATAAAAAGGCAAGCAAACCGGGGCTGTCCGAACTAGGACAGCTCCTCGGCAAACAAAGACAATCGGCACCTATAGTAGGGACTCGCGGCCGTGCCTCCAGAACAAGGTTTCGTTGATTGAGATCCGTCCGACTACCATTGCGGGAAACAGCAAAAAGGGGAATATTGGATCAAAATCGGAGGGGGCCATGTCAGAAATACTTTCGCCGAAGGTTTTTCTTGTGCGCCGAACACCTTCAAAGCTTTCTCCATACGAGCAAGGAGCGATCGAATCTTATTTTGGAGATCGCAAGCCCCAATTAATTCGCATGGAAATAGAAGATGCCCATTCCCATCTGAGCTACTGCAAAAAGAATGTGGACAGGGAGTCAGACATTGTTTTTCTCCCAAGGTGCTTAGACTTCGAGGCGTTGGCGGGGTTCTCGCTATTGGCCGTCGAAAGTGGATATGTCCACGCATTCTTTGGAAAGGAAGGGCTGGACCTTCGAAAGCTCACCGGCGTAACAATTGCGAGCGAAAAACTATAATGCATTTAGGACCCCACAGAACAAACTAGGACACTAAGGGGCCAATTGGGGCAACACCGGCAAACAACCGGGAACTCCGGCTCAAACCCGTCTCGTCGCCACCGAATGGTTCCAGTCGGCGAGCAGCGCGCGCAGGGCGGCGACGAAAGCCAGGGGCTGGTCCAGCATGATGTGATGCTGGGCCTGGGGGATCTCGACCACCGGCGCCGAGCGGCCCAGCAGGTTGAACATGTATTCGCCGATCTCGGGCGGCAGCAGGATCGAATGCTCGCCGCGGAACACCGCTATGCGGCATTTTGTTTCGCGCAGCCGCGCCGCCGTGTCGCCGATGGAGAAATGCCGCCAGATCGCCGGATCGAACTTCCAGGTGAACCCGCCTTCAACCTCCTTGAGCGAGGTGCGGGCGACCCAGTCGACCAGATAGAGGTTCTCCGCCGGCTGCGGCGGCATCAGGCGGAACCGGGCGAGCGCGGCGGCCAGCGTCGGATAGACATGATGCGGCTTGATCACCCGCTGGGGCGGGCTTCCCTGGCGCTCGGGCGGGTTGACGGGCGAATCGACGATCACCGTCCCCGCCAGCCGCTCGCCATAGAGCGCGCCGGTCAGGATGGTGACGAAGCCGCCGAAGGAATGACCTATGATGATCGGCGGCTCGGTGGGCACGAACATGCCGCAATCCTCGCAGACCGCGATCTCCTCGCGCGCGAAACGCTCCATCGAATAGAAATCCGTGCGCCAGTCGCTGTCGCCCATGCCCGACAGGTCGAGCGCGGCCACGTGATAGTCGCGCGCCAGCATCGGCGCGATGAAATCCCACCAATGCGCATGCGCCGCGTTGCCGTGGACGAGCAGCAGACCCGGCCGCGCCGGATCGCCCCAGCGGCGATAGTGGATGCGCGCGCCCTCGACCGTGATGAAGCGGTCCTCGGGCGTGTCCGCAACCGCCTCCCGGAACCATTTCGGCGACGGCGGCGGCGAGCCCGCGAGCGGGGTGAGCGGCCCCTGGTTCTCGTTGACCGTGAACATCTCGGGCTCGACGCCCTGAACGGGCGGGACGGGCGGCAGGTCGTCGTCGTCGTTGCTCATGCCAGCGCTCTCTGAGCCCTATTCCTAGACATGCACCAAATTGTCATCCCGGCCGAGCGCAGCGAATGCCGGGCCCCAGGGTGCAACCGGCGCAATGGGTCCCGGGCCTCGCGCTGCGCGCTCACCCGGGATGACAATTTGAGCACGCTCATGCCAGCCACTCGATCCAGGCGCCGTGCGGCTGGGTATTGGCGAGAAGCCGCTCCTCCTGCGCGCCGTCGCGATAGCGCCGAAGGGTGAGAGGATTGCGGTTGTCGAGGAAGCCTTCATTGCCCAGGCACCACACCTCGCGCCGCAGTCCCGCAACCGTCAGCATGTCCGTGAGGGCACGGCGCATCGCATTCGAGAATTGATAGGTGACGAAGGTGTGATAGACGCAGACGACGCCGTCCTTGGGCACGGCGGCGAGCGCGTCGGGCAGCAGATCGAGCGCGCTGCCGATGCGGATCTCGGGCTTGGCATCCTTGTAGGCCGCAAGCGCGGCGTCGAGCCGCGTCAGGCGTTCGACGCGATCGGGGAACACCAGCGCGCGCAGCCAGTCGCGGTCGTCGGGATTGGAAAGATCGACGGGATTGAGCTCGAGCCCCACGCGGCTCGCCACGCGCGGCGCCGGACCGTGCGGCGGGACGCGCTCGCCGCGAAGCTCGACATCCAACGTCAATGAAGCATCCGGCACGTCGGTGACGAATTCCTCGCCGCCGCGGCGATAGCGCACGCGATAGCGATCCCAGATGAGATTGAGCCCGGCGCTCGGCCCGAGCTCGATCAGATGCAGCGGCTCGCCGGCCTGCGCCGCGAGCGCGCGGAAGCCTGCGTTCAAGGTCGCGGAACGGCCGACCTCGTTGGTGTTGGTGATGCGCGTCCTGATCAGCGGCAAGAGCCCGTCGCGATGGCGCGCGCAGAAGTCCTGAAACAGCGGGAACGGATCCTCGCCCTCGATGGGCACGCCGCCGTTCAGATCGGGATAGTGCCGGCGCAGCGGATGCTCGGCACCGCGCAGCAGGAGAAAATGCACCGCGGCGAACAGGATGTTCGCCCAGGGCTGCTCCGGGCGCGCATTCGCGGCCAGCGCCTTGAGCTCGTCGTCGTCCGCGACGCCTTCGGCCAGCCGCACGTAAAGCGGCGCGTTCGCGAGCCTGGCTTCGATCGCGAAATATTCCCAATAGCCGATCGGCTTGCCGCTCATCGCTTAACTCCGCATTCACCATCTCCTAGCGCCCCCCGGCTGTGCCGCGCAAGGACAGGTTTTAAATTCGCCCTTAACCTGTCGCGGGCGATCATCCGGGCCTCCAACGTCCCCAAGGGAACGCGATGGCGCAGACCATTCTCATTGTCGACGACGATCCGGTACAGCGCCGCCTGCTCGAAGCCGCCATCACGCGCAGCGGCATGTCCACCGTCACCGCGCCCGGCGGCGGGCCTGCGCTCGATCTGATCCGCGGCCCCAAGGGCGACCAGATCGCGCTGATGCTGCTCGACCTGGTGATGCCGGATATGGATGGGCTCGAGGTCCTCGCCAAATTGCGCGCCAGCCATCCCGAGCTCCCGGTGATCGTGCTCACCGCCAAGGGCGGCATCGATTCCGCCGTGGAAGCGATGCGCGCCGGCGCCAACGATTTCCTCGTCAAGCCCGCGAGCCCGGAGCGCATCGCGGTGTCGATCAGGAACCAGCTCAAGATCGGCGCGCTGTCGGGCGAGGTCGTGCGCCTCAAGAAGAAATCCGACAACCGCCTGACCTTCGAGGACCTCGTCGCCAAGTCCGGCGCGATGCGCCAGGTGTTCCGTCTCGGCCAGCGCGCCGCGCAATCGACGATCCCGATCCTCATCGAGGGCGAGAGCGGCGTCGGCAAGGAACTGATCGCGCGCGCGATCCAGGGCTCGTCCGACCGCTCGGGCAGGCCGTTCGTCACCGTCAATTGCGGCGCGATCCCGGAGAACCTGATCGAGTCGATCCTGTTCGGCCACGAGAAGGGCTCGTTCACCGGCGCCACCGACAAGCATCTGGGCAAGTTCCAGGAAGCCGATGGCGGCACGCTGTTCCTCGACGAGATCGGCGAGCTGCGCATCGACATGCAGGTCAAGCTGCTGCGCGCGCTGCAGGAGGGCGAGGTCGATCCCGTCGGCTCCAAGCGGCCGGTGAAGGTCGACGTGCGCATCATCTCGGCCACCAACCGCGACCTCGCCGAGCTGACGCGCGAGGGCCAGTTCCGCGAGGACCTCTATTACCGCCTCAACGTCTTCCCCATCGTGATCCCGCCGCTGCGCGGACGCCAGGAAGACGTCCCCGCCTTGGCGCGCCACTTCATCGAGCGCTTCGCGGCGGAAGAGAACAAGCCGGTCGCCGGGCTCTCGCCGGAAGCCGCCGACCTGCTCGAGCGTTTCGACTGGCCGGGCAACGTGCGCCAGCTCGAGAACACGATCTTCCGCGCGGTCGTGCTGTGCGACGGCTCGCTGCTCGACGTCTGCGACTTCCCGCAGATCGCGGCCGCGATGGGCGTGGACGCCAGGGTCCGCCGCTTTGCTGATGCACCGGCGCATGCGCCGGTCGCGGCACAAGGCGCGCGCCATGCGGCAGCGCCGGCCGCCACGCCCTATGCGCTCAACGCGGTCGATGCCTCCAACCACATGCGCAAGCTCGAGGACATCGAGTCCGAGGTGATCCGCCTGGCGATCTCGCGCTATGACGGCCACATGTCCGAAGTCGCCCGCAGGCTCGGCATCGGCCGCTCGACGCTCTACCGCAAGCTCAAGGAGCTGGGGTTGGAAAGCGGCGAGAGCGAGCACGGCTTCGCCGACGAAACGCCCCAACGCGCGGCGGGCTGAAGCGGCTTACGCGAGCAGTCTCAGGAAGCATTTCTTGAGCTCATCCGCGTCGACGGCAGGCAGCGCACCGGTGCCGGGATCGCGCTCCTGGAAATCCCTCCAATGGTCCGCGGGCGTCCAGATGAATTTGTTCTCCAGGAAAGTCTGCAGCGAATGAAAGCCGAGCGCGCGATAGGCCTCGAACTGCTCTTCGCTGAAGAACTGATCGCCGGTCGATTCGTGGGGAAAGGCGGGATAGCGGGCCCTGTAGTCGAGCACATAGTCCGATTCGTCGCCCGTCGTGCACGCCTTCACATACAATAAGAGTCCCTTTTCTCCGTTTGGGTAGTCGATGATGCCGAGCGCGCAATGCGCCGCGCCGTCGGGACGGTCGACCGCGCCGTCGCCGTTCGGCTCGGGCTTTTCGGCCTGGCGCCGTCCGATCTGCTCCCAGGGCAGGTCTATGCGGATGCCGAGGTCGATGCGCGCATAGCGCTCGACGATCGCCAGCGCGCGGAACGAGAGCGTAGGGTCGGCTTCTGCGTCGACGACGATGACGGCACGGCAGCCGCGCTTGAGCAGCTGGTAAAGACCGAGATTCTCGATATGCCCGCCGTCGGTGACATAGATGAGAGGACTTCCTTCGTCGAGATTCCCTGAGATCTCCGACACCAGATAGTATTTCAGGATGCGCGACAGCAAGCGGCGCCACAACGCGATGCGCGTCTTCTGCGGGATCACCAGGTCCGCGCCGCGCACCGCGCGCGGATTGACGAGCCAATAGCCCAGACGGACGTTGAGAAGCGCCAGCGTCGGCGCCAGGGCCGAAATCGTATTGCTGCCCATGTTCGCCGATACGGCGGCGCCCGAGATCGCCATGGCGGTGCCGAGATTGAGATGCTGATCGTCGCTTTCGAAATTCGCCGTCGGCGCGTAGCCGGTGCTGTCGCTGCCGACATATTCCGAGCTGAACAGAAAGAACGTCGCGTTGCGCCCGCGCCGATTGGCATATTTCGAGTTTTGCAGGTTCAGGGCGGCATTGATCAACTGATAGGGACCGCCGGTGTCGGGCGAAATCTTGCTAAGCTTGAGATCGTCCCGTGCCTTCAGGTCCTGCCCGTCCCTTTCCGCCGGCCTGAACATGAACGCCTTGCTCAGCTTGTCGCGATAGAGGCGATGCAGCGAGTTGGCATTCGGCGCGAAAGCGGAAAGCAGGACGAAGAAAAGAACCCAAGCGAGAAAATAGGCCCGGTGCACGCTGATCCAGCCGACGACGATCACCCATATCCGCCCATCGTCGACGTGCCACGGCGCGAGAGGATATCCCCCCGCCATGCCCGCGGCGCAAAGCCAAAGGAAGACGCCATAGATCGCGAGCGGCATCACCAGCGCCGCGACCCAGATCGCAGCCTGGGTGCCGGCGCGCTGCAGGAAGACGGCGGTGCCCGGCCGGGACGCCGAGGTCTTGAGAAAACTGCCCAGCCGATCGCGAAAGAACACGATGACGGCGGAAAACGGCGCGAGCGCCGCCGAGACGAGCTTGACGATCTGCGCCAGCGATTGGTGGTCCTTGTCCGCGAACCAGTCGACGACGCCGAAGAAACACCACACCGCGAGCGGCTGGGCCTCGACGGCCGCCACGACGGCGAGAACCACCAGCGTCCAGTGAACGACGCGGATGGTGCGCCCGACGACGTCGGATACCTGGGAGTTGATGAGCGAACGCATCGTCGCCCAACCCACCAGCAACAGCACCAGGACCCACACGACGGCCCTGGTGAACGCGAAGGGGCCGCTGATGCCGAGCAAGGCGAGATCGCCGGCGATGGGCAGCGACGCGAAATCGACATGGACGTTCACCGACGCCAGCGCCCGCTGGACCAAGTTCACGATCAGGTTCTGATCGGTGTCCAGCACCTTCCTGTCGGGAAAGGCGACGATCATGAGCCATGCGGGAAGCAGCAGCACGCCCAATATGAAGACCAGATTCGCCGCCCATCCGCGCAGCAGCACGGTGATGACATCGATGAAGCTGCTGCCGCCTCGGGGCAGCAGGTAGTTGGAATAATCGCGAAGATGGCCGACCGCCTCGCGGTCCTCGAACTCCAGAGGCGCTCCGAAGGGAAATTCCTGCGCCCCCGCGCCGGTCGGTTCGGCCATGCAGGCGGTCATCGACGAACCGATATAGCCGCCGCCCGACACCGTGGAAAGGTAGTCGATACCTCCGATCAGCGACCTGGCACCCAAGGACTGCAGCACGCCAAGGCAGAACGCCGCCGAGCGGATGCCGCCGCCGGAAAGCGCGACACCGGTGGTGTCGAAAACCGGCCTGTTGTCCCCGTTCGGATTCGTGCCCTTGAATTCCTCGACCTGGGCCTTGTTTTTCCGTTCGTGACGTTGGCGTCGGGCCTCGATCTTGCGGTGTTCCGCGTCGCGGATCGTGGCGAACCTCTGGTCTTCGTTCGTGCCCGGCGCGGCGTGTTTCTCCAGCATCGTGCAATGTCCCCCAAACCTCGCCTGGGAAGACTAGTACCACCGGCGGTGGAATAAACGTGACGGCTGTCACGGTCCTGTGCATAACCGCGAGCGAATCGAGCCGGCCGCCGGCTTAGCTGCGCATTCCCAGCGCGCTGAGGTACAGGTCGAGCATCGCTTCCTGCTCCTGCAGGTCGGCCTTGTCGAGCTTACGCATGCGCACGACCTGGCGCATGATCTTGCTGTCGAAACCCTGGCCCTTGGCTTCGGAATAGACCTCGCGGATGTCGGCGGTCAGCGCCGAGCGCTCCTCTTCCAGCCGCTCGATGCGGTCGATGAAGGACCGAAGATGCTCTTTCGCGAAACCGGACTTTGCCATGGCGGACAATTACGGGGATTGGCGGCGGCGCGCAACGCGCCCCGGCGCACCTAGCTGTGGGTCTTTTTCTGCGCCGCTGTAAAGGCGGCTTGCTGCGCCGGCGTGGCTTCCTTCTGGTATTTCCTCTTCCACTCCGCGGGCTTCATGCCGTAGACGACCTCGCGCGCTTCGTCCTTGTCGAGGACGATGCCCTTCTCGGCCGCCGCCTCGCGATACCAGTCGCCCAGGCAGTTGCGGCAGAAGCCGGCCAGGTTCATCAGATCGATGTTCTGCACGTCGCTGCGCTCGCGCAGATGCGCGACAAGGCGGCGGAACGCGGCGGCTTCCAGGCTCTCGCGGGTCTTCTCGTCCATGGCCGTTGCTCCCAAGGGTCGTGTGAAACGGATATGCGCAGCGCCCATCCCGGCCAGCGCGGCTTCGATGATCGGCGCAAGCCGCAGCGCGAAGGCGCGCGCGGCGGCATCGTCCGCGATCAGGTCCTGGCGGATCTCGATCAGCGCGTGCGGCAGGCCGTTCAGCGTGCCGTGGCGATAGAGGCAGTCGTTCTCGAGCTCGCCGGAATAGGGCTCGTTGTCGCCCACGGTGAAGCCGGCGCGCTCGAGCCCCGCGATCAACGGCCGCGCCAGCCGCGCGTCGCGGTCCCACAAGACGCCGACATGCCAGGGCCGCGCGCGGCCCTTCCACGCCGGCGTGAAGCTGTGCATCGAGATCAGCACCGGCGCGCCGTCCGACGCCGCGATCTCCTCGGCGATGCGCGCATGATAGGGCCGGTGGAAGCGCGCGATGCGCTCAGCGACACAGGCCGCGCGGTTGCCGGGGATGACGCTGCCGTCCGAGAGCATCATCACCAGGGTCGGATCGTCCTCGCCGCGGTTGAGATCGACGAGGAGGCGCGACCAGCGCGCGAGCACCGCGCTCGCCCCGAAATGCGCGGCGAGGGTGCGCGTGACCTCGGCGGCGCCGATATCCGAGGCGATGTGGGTCGCAAAAAGCTCCGGCGCGAGACCGAGGTGGCCGAAGCCCGGGGGCAGGGCCCGCGACGCGTGGTCGCAAAGGAAGACGAGCCCGGCTCCGGCGCGCGGGGAAATATATTCGAAAGGTTCATCTTCGGTCATGGAAAAGCGATATTTGAACCGCATAGGCTCGCCCCGCAAGCATGACGAAAACCGCCCTCGCCCTCCTCGCCCTCGCCGTGCTCGCCGCCTTCCCGGCGCAGGCGGCGCTGACCGTCTGCAACAAGGCGCGTAATCCTGCACGGGTGGCGCTCGGCCGCTTCGACGGGCGCGACTGGGGAAGCCAGGGCTGGTGGCTGCTCGCGCCCGGCCAATGTGCCGACGTGGTCACCGGCAAGCTCGACGCGCGTTACTACTACCTCTACGCCACCGACGGCGACGCGGGGGTGTGGGACGGCAACACCAGCTTCTGCATCGGCGCCGCCCAAAAATTCGCGGTTTCCGGACGCGGCAATTGCGCGGGCCGCGGCTATGATCGCAAGCGATTCTTCCGCGTCGACACCAACGACAACCTGAACCAGATCCAGAACCTGCAATGAGACATCGCCGCAAGACCAAGATCCTGGCCACGCTGGGACCGGCCACATCGAGCCTTGAGAAGATCCGCGAGCTCTTCGCCGCCGGCGTCGACGTGTTCCGCATCAACATGAGCCACACCTCGCACACGGCACTCGCCGAGCTGCGCGGGCATGTGCGCGCGCTGGAGCAGGAGACCGGACGCTCCGCCGGCGTGCTGGTCGACCTGCAGGGGCCCAAGATCCGGCTGGGCACCATCCCCGGCGGCAGGCGCATGCTCAAAGAGGGCGACCGGGTGCGGCTGGTGCGCAAGGTCGAGTCCGACAACGACATCGACATCCCGATCCCGCACGCCGAGGTCTTCGCCGCGATGAAGCAGAAGCACGGCCTTCTGATCGATGACGGCCGCGTGCGGCTTCGCCTGTTCGGGGTGAAGGACGACAGCGCCGAGGCCTTCGTCGAGGTCGGCGGCGAGATCAAGGACAGGAAGGGCGTCAACCTGCCCGACACGCTGCTGCCGGTGCCGGCGATGACGCAGAAGGACCGGGCCGACCTCGACGCCGCGCTCAATCTCGGCGTCGACTGGATCGCGCTCTCCTTCGTGCAGCGGCCCGAGGACGTGGCCGAGCTCAGGAAGATCGTCGCCGGACGCGCCGGGGTGATGGCCAAGATCGAGAAGCCCAAGGCGCTCGCCTCGCTGCCCGAGATATTGGAGCTCGCCGACGCGCTGATGGTGGCGCGCGGCGATCTGGGCGTCGAGCTTCCGGCCGAAGCGGTGCCCGGCAAGCAGAAGCAGATCGTGCAGATGGCGCGCGCCGCGGGAAAGCCCGTGGTCGTCGCGACCCAGATGCTGGAATCGATGATCGCCTCGCCCACGCCCACCCGCGCGGAAGTCTCCGACGTCGCCAACGCGATCTTCGAGAGCGCCGACGCGGTGATGCTCTCGGCCGAGACCGCCTCGGGCGCGCATCCGATCGAAGCGGTCGAGATGATGGACCGCATCGCCGCCGCGGTGGAGGCCGATCCGCTCTATCAGTCGATCATCGAATCCCAGCGCACGCCGCCCGAGGCCACGACGCCCGACGCGATCATGGCCGCGGTGCACGAGGTCACGCGCACCATCCACGCCCGCGCCATCGTGTGCTGGACCGCGTCGGGCTCGACCGCGTTGCGCGCCGCGCGCGAGCGTTCCGAGGCGCCGATCGTCGTGCTCACGCCCAGCCTGCAGACCGCGCGCCGCATGGCGATCGTGTGGGGCCTCTACTGCGTGCACACCGAGGACGCCCACGACATGGACGACGTCGTCGACCGCGCCTCGCAGTTCGCGCACAAGGAAGGCTTCGCCGGCCCCGGCGAGCGCATCGTCATCACCGCCGGCGTGCCGCTCGGAACGCCCGGCGCGACCAACATGCTGCGCGTCGCGTTCGTGGGCGGGAAGTAGACAGCGGTCAATACTTTCAAACTTGTCATGGCCCGCGACTGCGGGCCACCCAGGTGACATCCGCCAAATTCCGAAAAGTCTCACGCGGAGACGCGGAGTTCGCGGAGAAGAAAAGAACCTCCGTGTTCTCCGCGTCTCCGCGTGAATCACTTTCGGATGGCGCAGAACCCAGCTGGGTGGCCCGCATTCGCGGGCCATGACACCGGAGTTTTCAATTGGCTCCGTCCCCGACAATCACGCTCTGAGATCTCTCCCGGCCTTGTCCGCTGCGACCGGGGCGGAATCGATCCAGTCGCCCACGATGCGACAAGCGAAGATTCCAATACCGGCGACCAGCAAGACTGCGACAATGATGCCGTCCATTTTCTGGGAATTCTGATAGTCGATGGCCGATTTCGGCGCGCCGCTCTTGTCGCAATAGCCGGTCGGACTGTTACAGCGACGCATCGGCATGTCCCAATGCGCCGCATAGCCGGTGACGACAAGCCAAGAAACCATCAACGCCGCCGGACCGACGTAGTGAAACGTCCACACCAGCACCCGCCGCGCGACAGCCGTCATATCCCCTGCCCTTCCACCGCCTTCTCCAGCTCATGCGCGTGCTTCGCCGCGCCTTCGAGCTGGGGGTCGAGGGCGAGCGCGCGCTTGTACATCGCGAGCGCGCCGTCCTTCCTGCCGTATTCCTCGAGCATGTCGCCCAGCTGGCTCAGCGCCTCGAACTGGCGCGGGTTAAGCGTGATCGTCTTCTGCAGCGAGATCATCGCCGCCTCGTCGTCGCCGGCCTGGGCCTGGAGCTGCGCCTTCTGGTGCCAGCCCTCGGCATAGCGCGGCGCCAGATCGGTGACGGAATCGAAAAGCTTCTTCGCCGTCTCGTCGTCGCCCGCGGCCAAGGCCGCCGTGCCGCGCGCCATCAAAAGATCGATGCTGGCGCTGCCCGACTGCTCGAACAGCGCGTAGATGCGCTCCTCGATCGGCTTGGCGTCCTCGGGCGACCCTGCCTGCGCGAGATCCGCGAAAAGCGCGTCGAGCGGCGGCTTCGGCGGCGGCTTGTGCGGCGCGGGCGCGGCGGCGACGGAAGCGAGGGCGAGACAGACGGCAAGGATGCGGCGCATGGCGCGATCTTAGCGTAGCCGGCAGGGCTCTGCACCACCACCATCCGCCCAATCGACCAGCTCGGCCCAATGCACGATGGGCGGCGCGCCGGGGCCGGAGAGATGGTGCAGGCAGCCGATATTGGCCGTCGCCACGATGTCGGGCGCGAGCCCCGCGATATTGCCCAATTTGCGCGCCCGGAGCGCATCGGCGATCTCTGGCTGCAGGATCGAATAGCTCCCGGCCGAGCCGCAGCACAGATGCCCCTCCGGGATGTCGGCGACCTCATAGCCGCACCCGGCCAGCAGCTTGCGGCCCTTGTCCGCGAGCTTGAGCGCGTTCTGCAGCGA
Organism: Alphaproteobacteria bacterium; assembly: GCA_021325375.1. Taxonomy (GTDB): domain Bacteria; phylum Pseudomonadota; class Alphaproteobacteria; order Micropepsales; family Micropepsaceae; genus Rhizomicrobium. The sequence goes on from JAJPHG010000024.1 coordinate 89,856, forward strand.
GCACGGCGCCTGCCAGGCGACGCGCAAGCGGCGGGGTGCGGTGCCGCGCGCCTCGACCAGCTCGAGCGGATCGAGCGCCTTGGCGGCGAAGGAAGCGGCGCGCGGTGCCCAGGCGGGCTCGTCCACGAAGAGATGCGCGAGATCCTTCAGATGCGCCGAGCAGCCCGTCGCGGTGATGAGCACGCCGTCGCAGCCCGACGCCTCGAAGGCCCGGATGGCGCGCCTGGCGAAGGCCCTCGCCTCCTCGCCGCGGCCCAGGTGATGCACCAGCGAGCCGCAGCAGCCCGCGCCCGCGAGCGGCACGAGCGCGATATCGCGCCGCGCCAGCACGCGCGCCATGGCCTCGTCGATCCCGGGCGCGAGCGCGGCCTGCACGCAGCCCGGCATCAGCGCGATGCGGCGGTGCGCGGCCCCGACCATCGGCGGCGGCGCGGCTGCCGCGCGGCGTTTCGCCTTCGCGCCCAAGCGCGCCATCGCGCTCAGGCGCCCCGGCAGCACGCGTCCGAGCGGCGCAAGCGCAAGCCCGATGCGCACCAGACCCGGCCGCGTCATCACCTTGGCGATCAGCCAGCGCAACAGCCTGTCGCCGATGGGCCTGCGATAGCGCGTCTGGATATGCACGCGCGCGGTGTCGACGAGGCGCGCGTAGTCGACGCTCGACGGACACGCCGTGCGGCAGGCGAGACAGGAGAGACACCGGTCGATGTGAAGCACCGTCTCGGCCGTGGGCGTCGCGTTCTCCTCCAGCATGTGCTGGATCATCACGATGCGGCCGCGCGGCCCGTCGCGCTCGTCGCCGAGCAGCACATAGGTCGGGCACGTCGCGGTGCAGATGCCGCAATGCACGCAGGTGCGCAGCGAGCGCTCGGCTTCCGCCAGATGCGGATCGGTGAGCTGCGAGGGCGTGAAGTTCGTGCGCATCAGACGTCTTTATACATGCGGCCGGGATTGAACAGGCCGAGCGGATCGAACGCGGCCTTGACCGCGCGGGTCAGCGCGGCGCGCGCGGGCTCTTCCGGCGGAAAGACATGCGAGCGCATGCGCGTCTCGACCGAGGCGCGCAAGAGCGCCGTGCCGCCGTCGAAGACAGGCACGCGGCCCGACGAACTTCCGGCCGTGTTGCTGCGCCAGACCAGCTGGCCTGCCCAATCGGCGATCCACAGCGACCAATCCTCTTCCTTCAGCGGCGGCTCGTAGCCGTCGTAGGGGGAAGGCATGGACGGCTCCAGCACCATGCGCGTGATATCGAGCAAGGAGCCCGCGAATATCTCACCCGATCCGATCCTGCGGAATGAATCGGCGCCGGCATCGAGCGGCTCGGCGCCCGGCACGATGTCGCGCAGCATCGCGCTCTTCTCGGCGAGCGACGCGGCCGTGCCTTCGACGCGGACGAGCGCCGCGCCATAGCCGCAATCGGCAACCTGCGCAAAGTGCTCTGCGGATTTGGGGGGAAGATAGGCAAGTCCGGTCGCATCGAGCGGGCTCGACCACACGCGCTTGAGCAGCCTGAGGCCTCGGCTCGGGACGAGATTGCGCACGGCGAAGCAAAGCGTCTCGGGCGGCTTGGGGAAGACGCGGAAGGTGAGCTCCGTCAGCACGCACAGCGTGCCCATCGCGCCGCAGACGAGCTTGGGAATGTCGAAGCCGGTCACATTTTTGACCACGCGCCCACCCGCCTTGAACGCCTCGCCGAATCCGTTCACGGCGCGGAACCCCAGAAGATGGTCGCGCACGCGGCCATGGCGGATCGCGGCCGGGCCGTCGGCGTTGCACGAAACCGCGCCGCCGATGGTGGACATGCCCGACGATCCGAGCAGCACCGACCAGTCCTGCGGATCGAAGCCGAGACGCTGGCCGTTCGCGGACAGGAGCGTCTCGATCTCCGCGAGCGGCGTGCCGGGCTTCAGCGTCAGGATCAGCTCTTCCGGTTCGTAGTTCACGATGCCGCTGAGCCGCGAAACGTCGAGAACGGTTTCGCATTCGATGGGCCTGCCGAAGGTCCTGCGCGTCCCGCCGCCGACGATCTCGAGCGTGGTGCGGCGCTCGCGCGCTTCGCGCACCGCCTCGACGACCTGGGCTTCGTTCTCGACGATCATCTAAAGGCGCGGCAGGTTGGGATAGGGCACGCGGCCGCCCTTCACATGCATGTGGCCCTGCTCGACGCAGGCCGAGAGCGTCGGGAACACCTTGCCGGGATTGAGCAGGCCGGCGGCGTCGAAGGCGCATTTGAGGCGCTGCTGCTGGGCGAGGTCGGCGTCGGAGAACATCTCGGGCATCAGGTCGCGCTTCTCCACGCCGACGCCGTGCTCGCCGGTGAGCACGCCGCCGACCTCGACGCAGAGCCGCAGGATATCGGCGCCGAACGCTTCGGCGCGGTCCAGCTCGCCCTCCTTCATCACGTCGAAGATGATGAGCGGATGCAAATTGCCGTCGCCGGCGTGGAAGACGTTGCAGAAGCCCAGCCCGTATTCGTCCGCCATCTCGGCCATGCGCGCGAGCACCCTGGGCAGCATGCGGCGCGGGATCGTGCCGTCCATGCACAGCATGTCGGGCGCGAGCCGCCCCATCGCGGGGAAGGCCGATTTGCGGCCCGCCCAGATGCGCGCGCGCTCCGCCTCATCCACAGCCTCGCGAACCTCGGCCCCGCAACCGCGCGCGATCGCGGCGATGCGCGCGATCGCTTCGTCGACCTCCGACTTGATGCCGTCGGCGTCGATGATGAGCACGCCCTCGGCGCCTCTCGGATAGCCGGGCGCGCAATAGGCCTCCACCGCCTCGATGCAGCGCCGGTCCATGAACTCCATCGCGGCCGGCACGATGCCGCCCGCGATGACCTGCGCGACGCAGCGCCCGGCATCCGGCACCGAGGCGAACGCCGCCATCAGCGTGCGCGTCACGGGCGCCAGGGGAAGGATACGCACTTTCGCCTCGACCACGATTCCGAGCAGACCTTCCGATCCCGCGACCACGCCCAGAAGATCGTAGCCGCCGCGATTGTCCAGCCGCACCGTCTCGCCCGTGATCGTCACCAGCGTCGCGGAGAGGAGGTTGTTCGTCGTCAGCCCGTATTTCAAGCAATGCAGCCCGCCCGAATTCTCCGCGATGTTGCCGCCGATGGTGCAGGCGATCTGGCTCGACGGATCCGGCGCGTAATAGAAGCCGTGCGCCTCCACCGCGCGCGTGATCGCGAGATTGGTGACGCCGGGCTCGACGGTGACCGCGCGGTTCTCGAGATCGACGTCCAGGATCCTGTTCATGCGCGAGAGTCCGATCAGGATCGCGTCGCCCCTGGGCAGCGCGCCGCCCGACAGCGACGTGCCCGCGCCGCGCGGCACGATGGGCACGCCCGCCTCGCTCGCGAATTTCAAGACAGCCGCGACCTCTTCCTTCGTGCGCGGCAGCACGCAGACGAGCGGCGATTGGCGATAGGCCGTGAGCGCGTCGCCGTCGAACGCCTTCAATCCGGCACGGTCGCTGACCACGCCGTCGGGCACGAGCGCCTTCAGCCGCGCGACGATCTCATCGCGGCGGGAGAGAATGGAAGGATCGTATAGTTCCGATTGCATGCTCGACGATCGTATCACATGATAGAAGCAAGCCGCACTTTTGAAAGCGCCGCACAATATGCCCGCGACGTTCCATGAGACGCTTTTCCGGCGAGAGAATATATCGCCTTTGATCTATCTGGTCTTGGCGCTCACCGCCATACCGGTCCTGGATATGACGAGTGTCGTACAATTCCACGATATCGACACGTGGGGGCATTGCGAGCCGTTCTACCCCAGTGGCATCGATGCCTTGTTCAGACAGTTCGTCGAGTTTGGAACGACTGCTCTCATCGTTTTCGCGAATATCGGACTGTACAACTACCTGGTCGTGATCGGTGGGACGAAAGACGATCATCATCCAGAAGGGCAACGCGTCGCGGTGCTGATCTCGTTCGTAATTTTTGCGTCGCTGATTTTCTTCTACGCAACTCTTTACTTTGTCGAATTGCCTTGCATTCACTTCATTTACCGCGACCGACACGGATGGTATCGTGTCATTTCCGAGTTCGTACAGAACTCGTACTTTTCGACGATCACAATCACCACGCTCGGATATGGCGATATCAGCCCAAAAAATTACCTTGCTGGCGAAGTAATCTGCGCGCTCGAAGCTGTGAATGGGCTTGTGACGTTCGGTATGTTCACCGGCGCGCTGGCGGGACTTATCGCAAAAAGCAAATAGCCTGGATGCCTAAAGCAGGCTCAACAAAGCAGGCCCATAGGTGAACAGCACCGCAAGGGCAGCAGAACCTATAGCCACCAAGCCAAACGCCTTGGGACCCGGATTGCGATGCATGGCGCGCTGAAGAAGCTGATAGTCCGTCATAACGACTCCTACGAGCTAACTTAGGACTAAACACCCCAAAAGTTAAGGGGTTGCCTCAGCCCTGGCGCGCCTTGAAGCGGGGGTTCTTCTTGTTGATGACGTAGGTGCGGCCGCGGCGGCGGATGACGCGGCAATCATTGTCGCGCTTCTTCAAGGATCTGAGGGAATTGCGGATCTTCATGGCCACACCGTTCGGCCCGAAGGCCTGTCGAAAGAGGGGCGGAACCTAGTGGCGCGGATATTTCCTGTCAACCCGCGGAAAACCGGCCATTTCCGCCGCATTTCGGCCGCGCCGCACGTGGTACAAGGGCTGGAATCCAAAGAGGTAGCCCATGGGGAAGGTCCTGACACGGTTGGCGGCGGCGTTCGTGGGCCTGGCGCTGATGGCGGCGGCCCCTCTCTCGTCCCAGGACCGGAAGTTCCAGGATTTCGTCCGCGACTTCCGAGCCGTGGCGCTCGCCCAGGGGATCAAGCCCGCGACCTACGACCTGGCGATGGCCAATATCGCCCGCAACCCGCGCATCGAGACGCTGAACCTGAACCAGCCCGAATTCGCGCGCGCGGTGTGGTCGTATCTGGACAGCGCCGTCTCCGACAAGCGCGTCGCCGACGGCCGCGCGGGGCTGGCCGCCAATCTCCAGACCTTGAACGCCATCGAGGCGAAATACGGCGTCCCGAAGGAGGTGCTGGTCTCGATCTGGGGCAACGAGAGCGATTTCGGCCACGGCCACGAGCCGTTCAACATGTTCGAGGCCTTGGCGACGCTCGCCTATGACGGGCCGCGCGCCGATTACGCCAAGCCGGAGCTGATCGCGGCGCTGAAGATGATGCAGCAGCAGCACTATACGCCGCAGCAGATGACCGCGTCCTGGGCGGGCGCGTTCGGGCAGACGCAGTTCACGCCGACGACGTTCCTGGCGCATGCCGCCGACGGCGACGGCGACGGCGTGATCGATCTGTGGCATTCCGCGGCCGACGCGCTCGCCTCGACCGCGAACGTGCTCGCCGACGCGGGCTGGGAGCGCGGCAATGTCTGGGGCTACGAGGTGGCGCTGCCGCGGGACTTCCCTTACGAGCTCGCCGATCCCGATCAGGCCAAGCCCGTCGCGGAGTGGAAGAAGCTCGGTATACGGACGATCGCGGGAAACGCCCTGCCGTCATCCGATGAGCCCGGCGCGGTGTTCCTGCCGGCGGGCGCGCGCGGGCCGGCATTCATGGTCTTCGACAATTTCAAGGTCGTGCTCAAATACAACAACGCGACGTCCTATGCGCTCGCGGTGTGCCTGCTCGCCGACCGCATCCGGGGCCTTGGTCCCGTCGTCTCATCCTGGCCGCGCGACGAGCAGACCCTGACCCGCGAGGAGCGCGTCGCGTTCCAGACCTATCTCACGACGCTCGGCTACGACATCGGCACCATCGACGGCGTCCTGGGCCGCAAGGCGCGCACCGCCACGCGGGCATGGCAGAAGGCGCACGCGCTCCCCGCCGACGGCTTCCCGACCGAAGACCTGCTGACCCGCATCGCGGTCGAGGCGCAGGGGAAGAAATAGATCGGAGGCAGTTCTCCGATTGCGGCAGCAACCGACTTTCTCCAGCTATGCTTCGAGGAAGCTTGAAGTTGCATCATCCTGCGGCGAAATATTTCTTGCGAACCACAACCCTTCCATTTCTGCCAATAAGCACCGCTGGAAAATTGGGGCGTGACATGAGGCTACGGTTTCGCTATCTCTAGTTTCTCGTGAACAATTTTAACTTCCGATCGAACTGCTTACAAACATTGCGACTCCACCGGGCGAGGCATGCAAGAGATCAATAACTTACGGGATGTCTGCATTAGTTTAGCCGTGATAATCGTCACGCTAAGCGCTTTCATCGCCTTTGTTCTCCAGGCCGCTTTGGAATTTGGGATGAGGAGTTTCGTAAACAATTTTTCGCTCTTGACTTGGACTCGCGTTAGACGAAAAGCGATCTTTGGGAACGACAAAAATGTTCCCAAAGAATTTCGACTCAGAATTTTGCTAAAGGCTTTTGGGGTAAGCATGTCACCGCTTATATCCCTTCCCTATCAGCAACTCTGTTCCGTATTGGGTCAAGCGATTCCACGAACACTCGAATCTCCCGACCCGCCAGAACAGTTCGTACTTTTCACGGCGAATTCCACTGACGAATTTGAACGCGACAAAAAAGATTTGTTTCGTATACGCTCTTTCAATCAGGGAGACACGAACGCTTTCCCCAATGAGCAAGACGCAACACTCGCCAAGATAAGACTTTCGTCTAACGCAACGAGAGCACTGGACGACCTCCAGGCCCAAATGGGCTCATTTGTTCCCAGAGCGGAATATTTGATGTCGCTGACCTTGATCATAGCTGTTATCGGTTACGCCTATGCGTTTCGACGGATCTATCCGAACGAATTTCGCATAGGATCCTTGATGCTAAATATCGACACCCCCTCGGAAGTCTCGATTTCGTTGTTTGTGACTGCCGGAGTCGCTGTCTTGGCGCCGTTTTTCCAACGAGTGCTGGACCGCTTCTTCTCTATCCGTTGATATGCGGCGGCACCACTACGGCTCCGAAGTTCAGATCGGCGTGTCGGGTTCCTGGCTCTCCGGCGGCAGATACGTTGCCAGGTCGACGGCGTATGCAGTTGAACTGCACGACCTCACAGTACTCTTAGTTCACGGCTTTAACGTTTCGCCCTGGAATGCAAATGATGCGTATGACACCTTTCGGATCAATCTATTCGATAGTGGAGCGCCGGAAGAGCTGCATGTTGTCAGTGTCGGCTGGCCGGGCGACGTCGCTTACCCGAGTGCCCCAACAATCGCAACAGATGCAGCCTGTGCGCTTGCTGACTATATAGAGCAGTTGAATTCACCAGGCTTTGAAAGAGCCCTGTACATTGTCTGTCATTCGCTCGGGTGTAGGTACGTTCTGGAGGCATTGCGGTTACTTCAAAACAAACCCAACGCCCGACTTCCACGGCAGGTTACGCTTTTTCTTCTTGCCGCAGCGGTGCCTGTTGAATTTGCCGATATCAATGGCAGACTTTCCGGCCTGTTACCTGCACGTCTGCATACAACAGTTTTTTTCTCGGAGTCCGACTGGGTCTTGCGCTGGCTCTTTCCTCTAGGCCAAAAAGCCAGCGCAGATCGGCACACGGTCGCAATTGAGGCGGTTGGGCTTCGGGGGAACCCCAAAGGCGTGTGGACCGGGGGCGCAATGAGGATGGCGAGATACGGTCATAGCGACTACTGGCGTTCGTGGGAAATTGCGAAGCAGTTGGGCGAGGCGCTCCGCAACGAGACGCGAGCAAGACCACTCTCCATTCCGGAACGACAAATCAAACGACGTCTTGTCGGTAGATGAAAGAAATAAGCCTGTCGGGCATTGGAGATGAAAGCAGAAAATTTTAAGCACCAATTCAAGCGTTCGGCACTTCCTCCGCCGCTTCGATCTGCGCCTCGCTGGGGGCTGCGAGGCCCGCGTTCTTCAGATGCGGCGACAGGAGCGCGAAAAGATAGCAGGCCAGCATCAATCCGCCGCCGAAGAGATAGGGGGCGCTCGGATGCACGCGGTAGAGCGCGGTCGCGATCATCGGCCCGAAGATGAAGCCGGCGCCGCTGGTCGCGCCCGTCAGTCCCGCGATCGCGCCCTGCTCATGCGGATCGACCGACAGCGACGCCGCCGCCGCATAGCCGGGCCTGACCATGCCGAAGCCCAGCCCGTTGATCATCAGCGCGAAGACGAGCGGGCCGAACTGGCGCCCGATGGCGAAGAGCACGAAGGACAGGATGCAGGTGATCGTGCCCCAGCGCATCAAGGTCCGCGCCGACAGATCGAAGCGCTGCACGACGACGAGCTGAGCGAAGAGCGCCGCCAGCGCGCCCGCCACCAGCCCGATGCCGGTATATTGCGGCGCCTGCTTGGGCGTGTAGTGCAGCACGTCGATGAAGAGATAGCCGATGGTCTGGATCGGCACCGCGCCCGCGGTCGAGATGCCGACGCCGAAGACGATGAACGGCCAGATGCGCCGGTCGTGCCATTTGAGCGTGCGCCGGTCGGCCGCATGCGCGTGCGGCCGCTCGTGCTCGGGCAGGAACCACCACACCGCCGCGGCGCTCGCGAACGCGACGAAGGCCGTGAAGTAGAACGGCGCGAACAGGCCGAACACGACGAGCACCGAACCGATGCCGGGGCCGATGGTCGTGCCCAGGCCGAACGCGGCGCCGATGGTGGCGACGCCCGAGGTGCGCTCCTCGCGCGTCGTGCGGTCGGCGACATAGGCCTGCGCCGCCGGCCCCGCGCCCGAGCCGAAGACGCCGTAGAGCGCGCGCGACGCGATCATCAGCGGATAGGCGATCGCGACCGCCATGAACCCGTCGGTGCCGAGGTTGGCGATGCCGGCGAAGGACGCAAACGATATCCCGAACGCGACGAGCCCGAGCAGGATGACCGGCTTGCGCCCCAGCCGGTCGCTCTGCCTGCCCCAGAAGCCCGCGGTGAACAGCCAGATCGTGGCCGAGACGACGAAGGGCAGCGTCCCCTGGAACTCGCTCAAATGCAGGCGGCGCACGAGCGTGGGCAGGATCGCGAACATCACCGACTGCCCCACGCCGTTGCACATCAGGCTGAAAAAAAGAATGGTGAACGCGCGGCGGCGCTCGGCGGGGGAATGCAATTCGCTCATCGGAGCCAAACCAGCGCAAACAGGCGGAACCGTCAATACGATTCCGCGCTTGTCTTGAACCACATTTCCTTGGCCGCAAGCACGCAAAACGCGTATCGTCGGCGGCGCAATCGGAGAGTGCGGCCATGCTGAAGAAGCTGTCCGGCGTTGCCTTGGCGCTTGTGGCGACGCAGGCGCATGCTGCGCTGGAGATCTCGTCGAACCCCACCTCCAATGTGAGCTGCTCCGGCGGCGTCTGCACCGCCACGGCGCAGAACGCGGTCCTCAACGTCTCCGACCTCGCCTCCATGCTGGCCGGCGGAAATGTCACGGTCGCGAGCGGCAGCGTCGCCTCCGACATCGAGGTCGATGCCGCTCTGTCCTTTGCAAGCGCCACGGGGCTGACGCTCGATTCCTTTCATTCCATCACGTTCAACAATCCGGTCGAGGTCACCGGAACGCATGCCGCGCTCACCATCACCACCAACGACGGAGGCACGAACGGCGACTTCCGCTTCTTCGGCAAGGGCCGCGTGCGCATGTGGGACACGAAGGACAAGCTCGTCATCAACGGCGCGTCCTACGTGCTGGTGAAGAACCTCAAGAAGCTCGCACGGAAAGAGACCGGCACGGCGGTGAACGTCGCGCTGGTGCAAAGCGCCGATCTCGGCAAGCAGACGTTCGCGGCGCCCCCGCTCGCGAACGTCGACGGAACGCTCGAGGGGCTCGGCAATTCCTTCAGCCGTTTCACGATCAACGTCGTGTCGGGCCCGGCCGGGTTCGTCGGCATGCTGAAATCGACGGGCACGATCCGCGACCTGACGCTGACCTCGGCTTCGGTGACCACCTCCGCGGCGGGCCAGGACGCCGGCACGCTCGTCGCCGCCAATCTGGGAACGGTCGCCTATTGCTTCGCCGACGGTGCGGTGACGGCGAACGGCACCGGACAGTCCTATATCGGAGGGTTGGTCGGGAAGTCCGCGGGAGTGGTCTCGACCTCCGGCGCCGGTGTAACGGTGACGAGCCAGAGCTTCGACATCATCGGCGGGCTCATCGGCATAAATTTACCGCCTGCCGGGAATATCGCCGTCGTCGGGCAGAGCTACGCCACGGGCTCCGTCTCGGCGCCCACGGACAACGGCCATGTCGGCGGCCTCATCGGAGAGAACGATGGCGGCTTCGTCATCGGCTCCTATGCGCGCGGCGCGGTGACGGGAGGCGCCGGAACGAACTCCTTCATCGGCGGGCTGATCGGTTTTGAAGGGCCCAATCCGTTCGGCGGGCCGGACCCCGTCATCAACACGAACTATGCGACGGGCGCCGTCGGCGGCGGCGCGAATGCCGTCATCGGCGGAGTGCTCGGGATCGATTTCGACAACATCGGGAACTCCGACAACTACTGGGATGTCGACACCACCGGGATCGGCAATCACTCGCAGGGCGCGGGTATGCCGCCGAACGACCGGGGCCTGAAAGGGTTGACGACCTCCGCTTTCCTGAGTGCCCTGCCCACCGGCTTCGACCCAGCGACCTGGGGGCAGAAGCACAACATCAATGACGGCTATCCCTATCTTCTCGCGAACCCGCCGCGCTGATCATGCTTCCATTCGAGGATCGCGCTTCGTCGCGCCGCGCATGCACTCGAAGGTTGTGACGGTTCGGTTCACTCATCGGAAGCGAAATCCGCGCGATCCGTGCAGCTGCGTCGAGCCCGCTGGTCTATCGTCGCAACACGCGCCAGAATGAAGCGCATAGCGGGGAGATGCACGACGATGACGACCGCAACGCGCCTTGCGCCGGTGCTCGCAGTTCTGTTTGCAGCCACGGCCGCGCAAGCCGAGATGGTGATCTCGTCGAAGCCGACATCGAATGTCGCTTGCGCGGCGGGCGTGTGCTCGGCGACCGCCGCGAAGGCGGTGCTGAACGCGACGGATCTTACGAACATGCTCGCCGGCGGCGACGTCACGCTCGTTCCCGGAACGACGGCCGAGGATATCCGGGTCGCAGCCGCGGTGAGCTGGGCGAGCGCACAGCGCCTGACCCTCGACTCCTATCATGCAATCGCGATCTGGGCGCCGGTCGTCGCCACGGGCGGCGGAGCGCTCACGCTCACGATCAATGACGGCGGCCGCGCCGGCGATCTCAGATTCTCCGGCGCAGGCTATGCCGGGTTCTGGGACCTGGAGAGTTCGCTGATCGTGAACGGGACGTCCTACACGCTGGTCGGCGACGTGAAATCGCTGGCCGCCGCGATCGAAGCCGATCCCACCGGCTCCTACGCGCTCGCGGCGGATTACGACGCAACGGCGGACGGAACCTATACCGCCTCGCCCGTCAGGGTCGGGTTCCGGGGGAATTTCGAAGGCCTGGGCCACACGATCCGGAACTTGAGCATCCTCGACAGGCGGAAACAGCCAAACACCGCCGACGCGCTGTTCAAGAGGACCGGCCATCAGGCGGTCATCCGCGACCTGATCCTGGAAGCGGTCAGCGCGAGCGGCGGAGGCGAAGGATTTCTGGCGGGGTTGGTCGCCGTGAACTACGGCGCGATCCTCAACGTGCGGGTCGCAGGCCAGATAACCGGGCGTCCGCGGACCGACATCATCGGCGGCGTGGCGGCCCAGAACTTCGGGCGTATCCGCGACGCCAGCTTCGCCGGAGACGTCAGCGGCTCCGGCGCGATGGGCGGCCTTGTCGGCTGGAACTACAACACCATCGACCATTCCCGCACGAGCGGCACGGTCAACCATATCTACCTTCGGCCGGGGGGCGATACGTTCGTCGGCGGCCTCGCCGGCTTCAACGGCTATATCCAGAACGGCTTCAGCGGCGGGATCATAATCGCGTCCCACAGCACCAGCGCCGTCGCCAGCAACGTCCCCGAGACGAGCGTCGGCGGGCTGGTCGGCGGCACGCGGGGATTCATCTGGAAATCATCGGCGTCCGGCAGCGTCACGTTCTCGTCCGACGCCGGAGCCGTCGGAGGCCTGGCCGGCCTCAACATCGCGCTGATCCAGGAGTGCCACGCGGAGGGGCCGGTCTCGGCGACGGGCGACGTCAACGCCGCCGGCGGATTCGTCGGAGACAACGGAAACGGCACAGTCCAGGATTCCTATGCCTTGGGGGCCGTCCAGGGCGGAGACAACTCGGGCTATGCCGGCGGCTTTGTCGGAGCCAACGGGCGCGGCACCAGCGGCAGCGTCGTGACGTCCTATTCCACCGGCCAGGTCACCGCCGGCACGAAGAATCTGGGCGGCTTCGTCGGCTTCGAGCAGGGCGGCCAGGCGCAGACCTATTGGGATCTCGACACGAGCGGGATTTCGGATCCGAGCAAAGGCGCGGGCAACATCGCCAACGATCCCGGCCTCACCGGATTGACCGACAGCCAGCTGAAATCGGCGCTGCCGGCCGGCTTCGCTGCGAAAGTCTGGAGACAGAGCCCGTCGATCAACAACGGCTATCCCTTTCTGCGCGCGAATCCGCCGCAATGAGCGCTATTGCATCCGCTTGAACCGCACTTCCGACGTGTCGCTGCGGCCTTCGGTGTCGACGACGGTGATGTGCGCGATGCCTTCACCGGGCGGGGCGTAGAGCACGGGCTGGAAGCGGTCGAAGGTGCCGACCAGCGCGCCGTTGACGAGCCAGGTCAGCGGTCCCTGCCCGCCATCGGCTTTGAGCATGATGGTCTTGTCCTTGGCGGCCGCGTCCGGCAGCGGCACGGTCGAGCCGTTCGGCGGGAACGAGATCGCGGGCGGCGGCACGACGGCTGCGGCTTGCGCCTTGGGCTCGGTCTCGCGCGTGAAGACGCGCAGCGACGGCGGAAGCTGCTCGTTGTTGTCGACCATGATCGCGCCCGCAGGGACCGGCGGCGCCTGGCGCTTGTCCGGCGGCAGAAGCTCGAACGTCTTGAGCAGGATGGGGCCTGCGATCTCGCGCCCGATGCGGCCGGGCCGCGGCGTGCCGTCGGCGCGCCCCACCCACACGCCCACGGTATAGTCGTTGGAAAAGCCGACCGACCACGCGTCGCGGAAACCATAGGACGTGCCGGTCTTGAAGCCGATGGTGCGGCCGCGCATCAGCCCCTGTCCCATCGCCCAGCCTTCGGGCAACGCCACGCCATCGAGGATGCCGCGCAGATAATACGCGGCGACCGCGCCGAACATCCGGTGCCGCGGCGCGCCGGGCGCGTCCGCGAGGAAGCGTAGCCCTTGTGCCTGCCCGCCTTCGGCGATGCCGGAATAGAGCATGGTGATGTCGGCGAGGCTGATGCCGAGGCCTCCGAGCGCCACGGGCAGGCTCGGGCCTTCCGCATTGTGCGCGGGGAAGACGAGCTTCGCGCCCGCGTTCTGCAGCATCAGCGTGAAGGCGAGCGGGCCGACGCGGTCGAGCACCATCACCGCCGGCACGTTGAGCGACATGCGCAGCGCGTCGCGCGCCGGTATCTGGCCCTGGAAGCCGCCGTCGAAATCCCTGGGCGCGTATTCGCCGAAATTCGTCGGCGCGTCCTCCATCATGCTGAGCGGATGCAGGATCAGGTCGTCGAAGGCGAGGCCATAGATGAACGGCTTCAGCGCCGAGCCCGGCGAGCGCGCGCGGTCGGCGAGGTCGATCTGTCCCGCCGGTCCCCAGTAATCCGTGCCGCCGACATAGGCGACGACGTTGCGCGACTTGTTCTCGACCACGACGACGGCAAGCGTCGCGCCGTCGTCGAAATAGGCGACCTCCTGCGCCGCCAGCCGCTCCAGCGCGCCCTGCATTTGGCCGTCGAGCGTGGTGACGATGCGCGGGCCGGGGTTGCGGCGCACGAGGCGGTCGGAGAGATGCGGCGCCGCGAGCGGCATCTTCTGCCGCGCGAACGGCACGCCCTCCTTCATCGCCACGCGCGCGTCGGAGAGCGTGACGACGCCCTCCTCGACCATGCGGGTCAAGACCTTGTCGCGGCCCTTCGCGGCCCGGATGGCGTGGCGGTCGGGCCGCTGCTTCACCGGCGATTGCGGCAGCGCGACCAGGAGCGCGGCCTGCGCCAGGTCGATGCCCGACGGCTCCTTGCCGAAATAGGAGAGCGAGGCGGCGCGCACGCCTTCGAGATTGCCGCCGAACGGCGCCAGCGTGAGATAGAGCGAAAGGATCTCGTCCTTGGAATAGCGCTCCTCGAGCTGTACCGCGCGCACCATCTGGAACAGCTTGGTGACGACGCCGCGCGGCCGCGGCTCCAGAAGACGCGCGACCTGCATGGTGAGCGTCGAGCCGCCGGAGACGATGCGCCTGTTGCTCGCGAGCTGCGCGGTCGCGCGCGCCATCGCCAGCGGATCGACGCCGAAGTGATCGTCGAAGCGCTGGTCCTCATACGCCTTGAGCAGCGCGAGATAGCGCGGCGACACGTCGCGCACGGAGGTCTTGATGCGCCAATAGCCGTCCTTGGTGAGATAGGCGCGCAGCAGGCGCCCGTCGCGATCGGTGACCTCGGGCGACAGGTTGCGCGCCCGCGTCATGTCCGGCGGATTGGCGACGTCCGCGGCGGCGAGCGCGCAGACGAGGCCAAGGAGCGTGAAGGCGGTAACGACTAAACGACGCATCCAACGACTTCCCCCTCGCCCCCACGAAGTGGGGGAGAGGGATTCTTTCTATTTGATCGTCACGCTCCCCATGCTCGTGCGCGCCATGACGCCGGGGGCGTACATATCCTCGACGACGCCGGCGGGCATCGCGAAGGTGCCCGTCGTCACCGCGCGCGCGATGTAGGCGACGCGGAACGCCGGCGTCGGCTCGGGCTTCTTGTTGTCGCTCGGGCGGTATTGCGAGCCGACGCTGAACGCCGCGACGTAGCGGTCGTCGCGCGAGTCGCTCATCGACAGGTCCGCGAGGTTGCCGCCGATCCACGGATAGGCCTTGCCGTCGTCGCCGGCGAGCTTGAGCTCGACCTCGAGCCCCGCAGGCAAGAGGTCGATCATGCCCATCTGGTGATAGTAGTTGTTGGGCATCTGGCCGGAGAGCACGACCAGCACGCGGTCGTTCTGGTGGATGTTGGAAAGATCGGCGGGCGTTCCGGCCATCGTCCACACAGACTTGTTGAGCGTCAGCCCGTTCGCCATCGCCGGCATCGGAAGCGCGGGCGTGCCCTGCACCGAGGTCGTGCGCCACACGAGCGCGTCGCCCTTGTTGAGGAACGTCAGCCCGGACGCAAGCTGTCCGAGCGACGGCGACAGGCGGATCGCGCCGTCGCGCGGCATCTGAGGCTTGCCGTTGAGCAGGATGTTGAGCGGTGTCCTCTGGCGCGTCAGCTCATAGGCCGCGCGCAGCATCCACGCCTTCTCCTGCGTCGTCGTGGCGTTGAGGCGCATGTCGATCTGGTCGCTCTTCGACAGGAACGCTGGGACGAGCTGCGCCTGGCCGCTCTCGGCCGCGAGCGCGGTGGCGCCGGCGACGTCGCGCAGTAGCGAGCCGTAATCGGCCGTCGGGTATTTGCTCGGATCGGCCTTGATCGCGATCTCGCGGGCGCGCTCGAAGCCGTAGGCCGCGCGCGAACGGTCGCCCACTTCGGCCGCTGCGGCGCCCGTGAGCGCGGGCGCGATGGCCGTGTTCATCTCAGGCCCGCGCGTGTCGGAGAAGTAGCGCAGATCGGAGATGTTCACCTGGCCGATGCGCGCCAGCACGTAGAACGCATAGGCGCGCGTGTTGTCGTCGTTCTGGTCGGACGACGCGGCCGTCTTCAGCCAGCTCGACCCGCGGCGCAGCGCGTCGTTCGGCACGACATAGCCCTTGGCCTTGGCCTGGTTGAGGAAATCGAGCGCGAAGACGCTGATCCAGGGCTCCGCATCCGTGCCCGGCGCCCACATGCCGAAATTGCCGGCATAGTTCTGCATGTCGAGCACGGCGTCGATCGCCTCCTGCTCGCGGTCGTGCAGCGCCTTGTCCTTGGGGAGCCCTGCGAGATCGGAGAGGTCGTTGAAGACGAGCAGCGGCATGGCGCGGCTCGTCGTCTGCTCGATGCAGCCATAGGGATATTTGTCGAGCCATTTGAGCAGGCCCGGCACGTCGGTGTAGCCGTGCGCCGACGAGACGGTCAGCGCCACGTTCTGCGTGCCCGGGATCAGGTCGGCGACGAGCGCCTTGTTGGCGGTGTAGCTCTGGTTGGGACCGAGGCCCACGACCTCGTCGCGCGCCAAATCGAGCTGCGGCGCGCGCGCCTGGATCTGCCAGCTGTGGGTGACGTTGAAGCCGTTCGGGCCCGTCACCTTCAGCACGACGTCGGAGATGCCGATGCTGTTGGCGCTCATGTCGACCGGCAGCAGCACGCGCTGGCCGACATTGATCGCGCGCGTGACGTTGGCGCTGGCGCCGAGCACGACCGGCGCGGTCGCCGTGACGGTCGCGGTATAGTTGCCGCTCGCGCCTTCGACGTTGTTGATGTTGAGCGCCGCGAGCGCATGGTCGCCCGGCGCCAGGAACCTGGGCAGCACAATGTCGGCCACGACCGGATCGCGCACCGTGAGCGGCCGGTCGGCATGGCCGAGCTTGGTCTTGGTGACCGCGACCGCCATCAGCCTGAGCTCGCCGTTGAAGTCGGGGATGTCGAGCGGGACGTTGGCGACGCCGTTCGCGCCCACCTTCACCAGCCCCGAGAACAGCGCCACGGTCTTCACAGGCACGACGCTGAGCGAGCGGCCGCCGAAGCTGTCGCCGCCTTCGCGCATCGAGCCGACCGCGCCCTTCTCGGCCTTGATCAGCCGTCCGTAATCGTCGCGCATGTCGACGCCGAGGCGGCGCTTGCCGAAGTAATAGCCGTTCGGATCGGGCGATTTGTAATCGGTGAGCTGGAGGATGCCTTCATCCACCGCGGCCAGCGTGAGATACGCGTCCTCGCCGGAATCGAGCCCCTTCACGGTGACGGGGATGCTGATCTTCTGGCGCGGCGTGATCTTCGCCGGACCGCCGATGGCCACGTTCAGCGTGCGCGGCGAATTGTCGAGCGTCAGCCAGGTCAGGCCGATGGCGCGCACCGGCTCGCGGCCGGTGGCTTCGGCAAGCGGCTTGTAGTCGGTGACGAGCACATAGGCGCCCGGGCCCCAATCGGCAGAGACGGGGATGTTCACCGTCGTCCCGCCCGCCGGCGCGTCGATGAGCTGCGATGAGAACACCTTGTCGCCCGCGACCACGACCAGCGCCTTGCCGCTCGAGGACGGCTTGATCGTGACCTTCGCGATATCGCCCGCGCGGTAGCTGGGCTTGTCGGAGCCGACCGGGATGCGGTCGGGCCTGTCGTTGTCGGCGTTCGCCGCCCAGCCGGAATAGAAGCGGTAGGACGACGCGGCGCCCGATTTCGGATCGGTGATCGTCAGGCGATAGTCGCCCCAGGGCAGCGTCTGCGCGAGCTTGACCGGCGCGCCCGCGCCGATCGCCATCGAGCCTGAGGTAATCAAACGGTCGCGCGTAACCGATTTGTATTTCCACTTCGAATCTTCCTGGAACCACTGATAGGTCGTCTCTTCCCGCACCCAGGAGAAGGTCAGCCCCGACAGCGCGATGCGCTTGCCGTCGGCGTCGAGCGCGACCGCCTCGAAGCCCGCACGCGTGTTCTCCGGCACGGCGCCGGTCTGGAAGTCGGGACGGATGCCGATCAGCACGTTTCGCGTGCGCACCGGCACGTCGACGGTCTTGGACGTCGTGCGCCCGCCGGGCTCGTGGATGTTGACCTTGATCATCGCCTTGAGAGCCAAGGTCGTGTCCGCCAGCGCGCCGATGGTGGCTTTCGCCTCGGTCACGCCCGCGGCGTCGCTGTCGGGCACCGTCATGGTGATCGCGACGTCCGAGAAGCTGTCGTCGACGCGGCCGAAGAACCAGTCTTCGTATTGCGGGAACGGGTTCTGGTCCGCGACGATGCGCGCCTCGCCGTCGCCCGACAATCCGCTGCCGGGCGCGCCGTAGAGGAATCGCGTCTCGGCCTTGACGAGAATGTCGCTGTTCGGGTGGCCGACCTTCGTCTCCGCGGTGAGCGTCACCTTGAGCTTCTGCGGCACGAAATCCTGCACGTCGAACTGCACGCGGCCGACCGGCGGCGCATCCTTCGACGTGTCGACGTAAGCCGCGATCTGCCAGCGCCCATGCGGCGCGGTCTTCGACAATTGCAGCGGCCACACGCCCATGCCCGCCGCGAGCGACGCAGCAGGCACGGTGGTGCGCGCGAACTCCAGCCCGTCGGGACGCGTCGCGACCAGGGTCAACGGCGCCGACTGCTCCGCGCCGATGCGGTCGCGCAGCATCGCGGTCGCCTGCACCACCTCGCCCGGACGATAGACGCCGCGCTCGGTATAGAGGAACGCATCGATCGGGCCGGGCTGCTCGCGGCCGCTGACGCCGCGGTCGGTGAGGTCGAAGGCGGGACGGCGCAAATCCAAAAAGCTGAAATCGTCGCCCGCATAGGCCATCACCACGACCGGCTCCTCGCCGCCCGTGGCGTTCATCAGCCCGGATTCGAAATCGGCGCGGCCGTTGGCGTCGGTCGTGACCGTCGCCAGCTCGTTATTGTCGCGCGCGACGAGGCTGAGCTTGACGTTCTGCAGCGGCTTGGCGCTGCCGTAGGAGCGCGCGAAGACGCTCATGCCGCTCGAGCCCTTGAACGTGGTGAGCGCGATGTCGGAATCGACGACCCATTGCGCGGCGATGTCGTCGGAATCGTAATCGCTGTCGTTGTCGGTCTTCTTCGACGCGTCCATCGCCAAGAGCACATAGGCGCCCGGCTTCTTGTCTTTCAGGATCTGGTTGATCGGGATCAGCGTGACGACGGAATCGTTCTTGACGACGGTCACGTCCATCGTGCCTTCCCAGACGACCTTTCCTTGAGAATTCTGCAGGTCGTTGTCCTTCCAGGAATAGAGCGAGGTCTGGTCGACGACGCCGCTTTCGATCTGCGACAGCAGCCGGTCGCCGACATGGATCAGCTTGACGCGCAGCTTGGCGATGTTGACCGTCGTGACCGGCACGCCCTGCGCATTGTCGCGCGGCAGGATGATGCCGCCCGTGAAGCGCACCACCGACGGCTTGTCGCGCAGCTCGACCGGCACCGTCTCCTCGTCGAGCAGCTTGTCGCCCGCCGCGTCCGGCAGGCCCGCCTTCAGCGTGACGTTATAGGTCGTGTTGAAGTCGAGGCCCGAGACGCAGAGACGGGTATCCACGACATGCGCCACCGTCTTGGTCGCGGGGTCGATAGCGAGGTAGTCCTCGTAATGCGTTTTGCCCGAGGCATCGAGGTCGCGTGTGAAGACGAAGCAGGCCTCGGCCTGGGGCTTGGTGGTGTCGATCTCCAGCCGCTGGAAGGCGAATTCGGCGCCGTTCTGCGCCATCTTGCCCGGGGTGAGGCTGGCGGTCAGCGACTGGAAGCCGCTGGCGACGCGAGCCAGGATGCCGCCCTGCTGGCCGGCCGGCGTGCGGCTGCCGATGACGTAAAGCCCTGCCAGACCTGCCAGAACGATCGCGATGACCGTGCCGCCGATGATCAGCAGCCGGCGCATACCCTGCCCCATGGAATCCCCCAAACGGCCTTACCCGGCCGAAGCCTACGCCCACCCGCGAAGGGCGGCAATTCGGGGGAGATTCGCAGGCAAAAGCGGCGGCACGGTGACGGTGGCGCCCGAACGTTCGATGCCGCGGCCGCTAAGGCGCCGGCCGGGCGTTGATGACGGCCTGGACGGCGCTTGCCGACGTGACCCAGTCGGCCGTGTCGCCGGACACCCAGTGGATCAGCCTCAACGTGTCTTGCAGCTTCCTGGACGGCGTTTTGTCGAAAATCGCCTTGTGGTGCGCGATGCGATTGCGCCAGCGCCGCACGCTCTCGATCAGATTGTGGAGTTCATCCCGAGTCCGCGGCGACGCAGGAGCATTGGGAAAATTATGCCGCACGCCGCGACTCCACAGCAGCCGTTCGAAACGCTTCGTCGTGAGATGTTCCCAGAAGCCGAAGTTCAAGGCGGAACATATGTGATGCGCCGTCATCGCGGCGCCATGCTGATCGAATTCGGATGCCAAGCACGAAGCCAACTCGTCGCGGAACATCGCGCCGAGCAGGCCGACGAAGACGCGATCCTCGAACCAGCGCTGGCCGAGCCGAAACAGCAACGCCTTGTGGATCGCGTTCCGCGTCGCGATCTCGGCGATTTGGAGAGGAAAATAGAAAGTTTCGCAGAGCGCGAGGTTCCACATGTAGCATTCGAACAGTTTTTCGTCGCCCGCCGCGACACTTGGCGAATATCGCGCAAAGCGCTCGCTTCCCAGCACGCTCTTCACCGCGTGGAACTGATCGGGCCGCGGCGGGTTAGGTAGTTGCATATTAAGGGATCAACCCTTACATTGCATTCGTGGGCTGCGGATAGGTTGAGCGAAAGCTCCCCTACCGCGGACAAAGATCAGAGGGCGGGCCTTCACCGGCGCCGCCCTCACTTTTTCCAGGATAGCAGAATTTCAAATGTCGTTCAAGGACGACATTTATGCCAGCCCTATTTCCTGCCGGGTTTCTGCGCCGCTGTCTTTTTCAATTTCACCCCCGGCGCATCGCCATTTGTGAATTCGATGCCTTCGGCTTCCAATGCTGCTTGAATTTTGCGTATCGTCGCCGCATGCCCGCCCGATTTGCCGTTTTCGAGTCTCGTGATCGTCATGGGAGCCAAGTCGGCAAGCTTCGCCAGATCGCGCACGCCCAACCGCAGGGCTGCCCGAGCCATTCGTATCTGGATATCTGATATCACGAGCGCTTTTTCTGTTGACGGTGTATCAAAAATTGGTACATTCTCATCATAATCGATTCTACCGTATCGGGAGAGACCCTTGCCGAAAGCGGCTGCTCGGGTTCGACGCATCAGTGCGCGCGAAAGGCAATTGCTGCAGACCGTCGAGCGGCTCGACGAGGAGATGGCGAGCGCTCTCGACGACGTCTTCGATCTTCTCTGGGTGCTCGATCTGGTGGGGCGTGGACAGAATTCCGTAGAACAACATTCCGGACAACCGGTGCTCGCCATCTCGGCCGCGATTTCGGAGCGCTACAGCGTTGCCTGCGAAGCGTTCAATCGCTTGCTTGGGCCTTGGCGCAGGTCGGCCGCTCACCCTTCGACAAGCTCAGGGTGAGGGAAGTTGAGCACACCCTCACGCTGAGCTTGTCGAAGCATGAGGGCAGCGCCGAATTCCCCCTCCGCCTCGCTACGCTCGGCACCTCCCCCGTGAGTACGGGGGAGGATGAGGTCAGCCATCGCTCCACATGCGTAGGAGGTTCTGCCGCACCAGCTCCAGCCGCACGCGGTTTTGCCAGTCCATCTTGAGGCCTTCGAGCGCGCCGACCTCGTTCAGTTCGTAGAGCTGGTTGCGGCGGTGTTCGTCGGCGATGAGGCTTTCGATGAAGGTGATCGAAACCAGGCGCTGGCCGGAGCGCACGGGGCGGACTTCGTGCAGCATCGTGGAGGGGTAGACGATCGCCTCGCCGGGGCGGCCTTTGAAGACGACGGGGCGCGTGCCTAGGTGCGTGACCAGCTCGCCACCTTCATACGTCGACGGATCGGCGATGAAGACGGTGCAGGAGAGATCGCTGCGGATGTTGGTGTTGCCTACCGCGATCAACGCGGCGTCGGCATGGGCGCCGTATTTCATGCCGGGCTCGTAGCGGGCGAGCAGCGGCGGGGCGATGCGCTTGGGGAACGCGAAGTCGCGGAACTCGCGCGAGCGCGCGAAGGCTGTGCTCACGATCTGCGTCGATTCCTGGTAGCGCGGATCGGCGAGGTCGGCCTGGAGGTTGTCCTTGGTCGTGTTCGCGGGGTTCGACGCCTTGCCGTCGACGAAGCGAAGCTCGCGGCTGAGCGCCACGAGCCGCGCGACCTCCTGGGCGTTCAACAGGTCCTTGATCTCGAGAAACATGCGCGCGCTCTCAGTTGGGGCAATCGACGTGGCGGCCGGTGAACAGGCAGCGCCGCGTGAACGTGCCGCTCGCGTCGTAGAGATCGACGTTCCAGTCGCGGCCGACCTTGGTCATCAGGAAGAAGCCGAAGCCCGGCACCGACAGGCCCTGCTTCACGCGGATGGGCGTGCCGAAGACGGTCGGCGTCAGATCCGTGGGCACGCTGTCGAGCAGGTCGCCGCCATTGCCCGACAGCATCGCGGGCGGCTCGGCGTCGTTGTAGTTCAGCGCCTCGAAGACGTGGATGTGGCCGGCGAGCTGGAGCGCTACCGGCGCGGGCAGCGTGCTGCCGCCGAGTGCGGCGATCATCGTCTGGTTGCCGCCGACGGGAAGGCCGAGCGGACCCGTGAGCGCGCCCCAGATCGGGCGATGCATCAGAAGCCAGGTCGGCTCGGGCGCGTTCGCGAGGCTCGCGAACTCGGATTGATAGACGGGCACCGCGCTCGGATCGACGCTGGTGTCCTGCGCGCTCGCATTGTCCATCACCACGAAGTTCAAGCCGTCGAAGGGAATGGAATAGGACGCGACGTGATCGGCGCAAGGCGCGTTCGGATCGAACGCGACCGGGCCCAGCAGGCGCAGATAGCCGGGGCCGGAGCGATAACAGTCCTCGTGATTGCCGCGCACGATCACCCATGGCGCGGCGGCGAGAAGCGGCGCCGCGGGATCGAAGAAGTCCGCTTTCCACGTCGCCCAGTTGTCGCCGTAGGGCGTGCCGGCGCAGCCCGCATTGCCCGAGGGGCACGGCGTCTCGCGATAGAGATAGTCGCCGACATGGATGACGAGATCGGGCTTGAACTTCGCGGCCGATTGCGCGAGCGCGGCGAACGGCCACTGCACCGGATCGTTGCAGGGTTGCACCAGCGAGCCCTTGATGCGGCAGCCCGTATCGCCGAGCACCAGGATGCGCTCCGGCGCGTGCTTGGGCGCCGCGGCGGGCGCGGCGCACAGCAACGGGAAGTCGGCGCTCGCGGCGGCGCGCGGCTGCATTGGCGCGGGGCACGCGGTGCCTGAGACGACAGCGCGCGTCTCCGCGGCGCCGCCGGGGCCAAGTTGTACCCAGCGGGCGAGGACATTAGAGTCGTCCGCGCGTGCCGCGAACGGCACGAAGATCAGAGCAAGGCTCAGGAGGGCGAAGCGGCGCATGCGAGCCATTATGCCCCGAACGAGGCGGACCTGCGAGGCCCTGAGCGCAGCGCTCATGCTCGCGACGGCGGCGTGCGCCGAACCGCGCTTCACCGTCGTCGATCCCTTGACGCCGTCCGAGCGCGCCACGTTCGACGCGCGCAGCGTCGAGACCGTGCCGACCTGGGGGCAGGAGTTCCAGGTCCGGGGCAAGACCTACAGCTACCGCTTCGTCGGCCAGGCGCCGTCGAGCGCCGTGACGACCTCGATCCCGACCGTGATCGTGCCGATCCGCCTCATCGTGCCGGACGCTGTGCATCCCGGCGCGCCGCCGACCGTGTTCGACGCGACGCCGATCGTGCCGCATATCGTCTCGAGCCCGCTGTTCAGCCCGACGCTGTCGGGCAATATGATTCAGCTCCACGACGCGATGCTGCGCGCCGAATTTCCGACCGCGCCGTCGGACTGGCACACGATCCTGACGCCGCAACCGGGTCCGACGCTCGACATCACCGTGCCGCCGGGGTCGGTGGAGATCACCCGGGCGAAGTCGGGGAAGCTCTACGGCTTCATCGTGGACAGCGGCCCGGTGAACCGGGCGATCTCGGCCGCGCTGCACGCGGCACACGATCCGCAGCAGATCATGATCTTCGTGACCTACAATTCGGTGGAGAGCTTCGCCTTCGGTTTTCATTCCTGGGTCTGGGGCGACCGCAAGCACGAATCCGCGATCATCTATATGTATACGTCGTGGATGGAGGACATCGACGACGCGATCGGCTTCCCTTCGCCCGACGCCGCGACCTTGAGCCACGAGATCGTCGAGACCGTGCACGATCCGCTGCTCACCAGCGTCACGCGCGAATGGGGCAACCATTTCCGCGACAACAAATGCTTCCAATCGCTGATCGAGGTCGCCGACGCCGTCGAGGACGCGCCGCTGCGTCTCGTCTATGCGAAGGAGCTCGCCCTGCTCGACGGCCGCCCGTTCCTCTACACGCTGCAGAACGCGGCGCTGCTGCCGTGGTTCGAGCGCGAGAGCCCGTCGAGCGCGGCCGACGGCGCCTACAGCTTCCCGAGCCCAAGGCCCCTGCGCAAACCGGCGCCGATGAGGTGTGTGCCCAAAAACTAATACCAAATTGTCATGGCCCGCGAATGCGGGCCACCCAGTTAGGCTCTGCACGATCTCACAAAGATTCACGCGGAGACGCGGAGTCGGGCTTTTCCTCCGCGTCTCCGCGCCTCCGCGTGATAGCCTTTTGACAGTATCGCAAATGTCACCTGGGTGGCCCGCATTCGCGGGCCATGACATCTTTTGCTGAGGGGCTAAATCTCCCTTGCCGCCTTCAGGCCCGTCCGCACGGCGCCTTCTATGAAGCCTTGGAACTGGTAGGACGTGTGCTCGCCGGCGAAATGGAGGTTGCCTTCGCGCACGCCTTCGATGCCGCCGAAGCCGGTGTACTGGCCGATATTGTATTGCGACCACGCGCCCAGGAGATGCGGATCGCTGTTGCCGTCGTTCACCCAGGCGAGGCCGGGCCCTCTCGCCCAGGCGCGCGTGACGCCGGGCAGGATCGGCTCGAACTGCGCCAGCGCGTCGTTCACGAGCGCGGCGGGCGCGGGGCCCTGCACGCCGTCAAGTGCGTATTTCGCGGCCAAGCCCGCGCCATCCGCGCCGCCGGGCACGGCGATCAGGATCTCCGTCGGTGCGCGCTTGCCGCCGTTCTGATACGACGTGCCGTCCCAACTTCCGTCGAACGGGCCTTCGGTGAGCACGTCGCCGTCGAAGCCGTCCTTGGCCCATGGCCGGCCCGCGACCTGGATCTGGATCTTGACGTTGTTGCCGAGCGGAAGCTGCGCGATCGCCTGCTGCTTCAGAGGCGACAGCGTCACGCCGGAGAGATCGACGTTTCGCAAGGTCGTGAACGGGATCGCGATCACGACGTGATCGGCGACAACCTGCGGCCCGCTCGCGAAAGTGAGCGTGAAGCTGCCGTCGGAGTTTTCGCCAAGCGCGGTCAATTGCCGCCCAAGCTGAATCGTGCCGTCGGGCAGGCGCGACACCAGGCCGTCGATCAACTGGTCGTTGCCGCCCACGACGTGCCAGCGCTCGTCGCTGCCCGCGAGCATCGGATGCTCCGGCGACTGGAAGCCGCCCTTGTCGCTGTCGTTGTAGCCCAGGATATAGATGAGGTTGAGCGCCGACTGGTTCTCCGGCGGCCCGCCATATTCGCTGATGACGTCGGAAGTGCACAGCTTGCCGAAGCGCCCGTTCATCCCGTCCGGCACATAGCGCTCGATCCATTCGACGACCGACATGGCGTCCCAGCGCCGCGCGGTACGCGAGCTGTGCAGATAGGTCGCGCGCGGCGCCGCCAGCGCCGCGTCGTTGAACAGCTTCCAGCCGAAATCGCGCCAGTCCTTGTCGAGCGCGTGCTGGTCGTAGCGCCGGCCGGCGAACCAGTACGTATCACGCACGCCGCTCGGATCGGCATAGGTGCTCTCGAGGGCGAGCCCGAAGCGCCGCGCCATGCCGCGCGTCGCCGAATGCTCGGACGAAATGAACTCGGCATGCTGCTCGGTGGTCTGGCCGTTGGCGAAATAGGAGCGCAGCGTCTGGATGCGCCCGCCGACGCGGCTGTCCCACTCATAGACCTGCGCCTGGATCTGCTTCTGATGCCAAAGCTCGTTGGCGCAGGTGAGCCCGGCGATGCCGCCGCCCACGACCGCGACGCGCGGCTGGCCGATGGCAAGGGAGCGGCGCGGCAGGATCACGGCCGCCGTCGCCGCCGCGCCCGCAAGGACCTGACGCCGCGAGGGCGCCCGCGCGTCGCGCATCGCGCGCACCTCGTCCGGCGGCATGCCGGTGGCGCGCGCCTGAAGCCACGCCGCGCGCGCCTCGCGCAGCATCGCGGTCAGGGGAGAGCGGAAGGATTTGCGCAAGCAGTGTCCTTTCGCGCAGCATCTTAAGACAAGAGCGGAGTTTCCTCCATGACCCTATCCGGCCGAACCGTCCTCATCACCGGCGCCTCGTCGGGGCTGGGGCGCCATTTCGCGAAGATCGTGGCCGCGGCGGGCGCCAGGGTGGCCATCGCCGCGCGGCGCAAGGACAGGCTCGAGGCGCTGGCCGACGAGATCGGCGCGAACGCCTTCGCCGTCGAGATGGACGTCGAGGACGAAGCGTCGATCATCGCGGGCTTCGACGCGGCTGCGGCCGCGCTCGGCCCCGTCGACGGCGTGATCGCGAATGCGGGCATGAACGCGCAAGGCATGGCGCTGGACCTGCCCGTGGAGGACTTCGACCGCGTGATGCGGGTCAATTTGCGCGGCGCGTTCCTGACAGCGCGCGAAGGCGCGCGGCGCATGATCGCGGCAGGTTCCAAAGAAAGCGCGCGCGGGCGCATCCTGCTCACCGCTTCGCTCGGCGCGCACAAGGTGCTTCCCGGCCTCGCCGCCTATTGCGCGTCGAAGGCGGGCGTCGTGACGCTGGGCAAGGCCTTGGCGCGCGAATGGGCCAACCGCGGCATCAACGTGAATTCGATCTGTCCCGGCTTCATCTCGACCGAATTGAACGACGCGTTCCTCGAGAGCGAAGCGGGCCGAAAGATGATCGCGGGCTTCGCGCGCCGCCGCCTGATGCGCGAGGACGACCTCGACGCCACCGTGATCCATCTCCTCTCCGACGCCTCGCGCGGCATCACCGGCGCCGCGTTCGACCTCGACGACGGGCAGGGGCTCTAGTTGCATCGAAACGTTGAATGAACCGCATGCGATCTGTCGAGGACCGGCCTTGTGTGGTACTTTTTCCGGGCCCGGATCGATCGATCCGCAATGACGGAGGTGCCGCGTGCTCTTCATCGTCCTCTTCGGCATCATAGGCGGCGCGGTCTCGACGTGGCTCCTGCTGCACGACAACAGCACCAAGCGCATCGCGATCGCCTCCGTCTGCGGCCTGCTTGCCAGCTGCGCCGCGGGATTCCTCCCGACCGTCCTCGTCTACCGCGCATGGACGATCCCGGACGCGGCCCTGATCGGCGGCGTGCTCGGCCCCTTGATCGCGGCGATCATGTCGCGGCGCGGCTACGGCAAGGAAAGCCGCGGCCCCGGCGACATGCGCGATTCCTGAACGGGCGCGCGGGCTGAAATCGAATTAGGGCAGCGCCAGGAGCCACACATGTCCGACCTGTTCCACGAAGCCTTGGTGTATGTCTGGAACCTGACTAAGGCGCTGGAAGATTGCGACAAGCCGGAAGATCGCGCGCTTGTCGAAGAAGCGAAAGAGTTTTTGCGGCAGAACCCTTATTTAAACGAAGCGATCATGGAACGCGCCTGGCGAAATCGCCGCTCACCGTCAAACTAGGACACCATCCCCTTGAACCGTCACGCTCGGATCGCCACCCGAGCCGAATCCCCCGAGGTGCGAAGGAACGGACGGCCCGCGCAGAGCAGGCCATAAATCCCGGCGCGGTCTTGCGGTACGCGTGAAACTTTTCGCCGCCTTGTACGGTAGATGTAACCAGGCTGCGACGTCGCGCGAATTGGCGTAGTGTCGGCCTAAGGCTCAAGCTTCCTGTCCGGCGGAAAGGAACCAACACATGAATTTCCCATCATCTTCGCGGCGCGGCTTCCTGGCGGGGGTATCCTGCCTGGCTCTGGCGCCGGCCGCAGCGCTGGCGGCGCCGGCCACCGTCGCGATCGAGAACTTCGCGGCCTCGGGCAAGGACCTGGGCACGGTGCGCGTGCCGAAAGTCGTCAAGAGCGAGGCCGACTGGAAGAAGATGCTGCAGCCGCTGCAGTTCGAGGTCACGCGCCACGCCGACACCGAGCAGGCCTTCACCGGCATCTATGCCGAGAGCAAGGGCGACGGGCTCTATCGCTGCATCTGCTGCGGCACGGCGCTCTATGATTCGAGGACCAAGTTCGATTCCGGCACCGGCTGGCCGAGCTTCTGGCAGCCGATCGCCGAGAAGAACATCGTCAAGCAGAGCGACAACACCTTCATGATGGAGCGCACCGCGATCGCCTGCGCGCGCTGCGACGCCCATCTCGGCCACGTCTTCGACGACGGGCCGAAACCGACGGGCCTGCGCTTCTGCATGAACTCGGCGTCGCTGAAATTCGTGCCGCGCGCGCAGGCTTGAGATTGGAGATACCCATGCGTTCGCATCTGATCCCGCTTCTTCTGACTTCCGTCCTCGCCTGCGGCTGCGCCCGCGCCGGCGAGATCTCGAATGCCGCCCTGCCCGCGCCGGCGCAGGACGAGACCAACGCGCCCAAGAGCGAGATCGCGGTGCTCGCGGGCGGCTGCTTCTGGGGCATGCAGGGCGTGTTCCAGCACCTGAAAGGCGTGAGCCAGGTCGTTTCCGGCTTCTCGGGCGGAAAGAAACCCGACGGCGGTTACGAGGAAGTCTCCAGCGGCACGACCGGCAATGCGGAATCGATCCGCATAACCTTCGATCCCAAGCAGGTCACGTTCGGCCAGATCCTGCGCGTCTATTTCTCGGTGATGGACCCGACCGAGCTCGACTACCAGGGCCCCGACCGGGGCACGCAGTACCGCTCGGCGATCTTCACCACCAACGCCGCGCAGAAGCGCGTGGCGCAGGGCTACATCGCGCAGCTCGGCAAGGCGCACGCCTTCTCAGGCCCCATCGTCACCGAGGTCACGCCGTTCGGCGGCTTCTGGCAGGCCGAGGACTATCACCAGGACTACCTGATCCATCACCCCGACCAGCCCTATATCGCCTACAACGACCTGCCGAAGGTGGCTGCGTTCAAGAAGCTCTATCCCGCGCAGTGGCGCGAGCAGCCCGTGATGGTGTTTCCGGGGAGATCGTAAAAGCCCACCCTCCCCTTGAGGGAGGGTCGACAATTTGCGAAGCGAAGCGGAGCAAATTTCGGGGAGGGGTAATCGTCCTGCTCACCCCTCCCCGAAAAATGCTCCGCATTTTTCGACCCTCCCTCAAGGGGAGGGTCGTTTCTCACTCCACCCACGCATCCCCATTTCGCTCGGTCAGCGCATCTCGGGTGCGGGTGGCTGGCCTACCGCGTCGTGCCGCTCTTGTCTCCGACCGCGCGGACGAATTCGCGCAAGACCGCCGTGACAGGCGTAAAGAACAGGACGGTAGACTCGATAAGGTTCGCCTTCAGGACATCGACGATCGTCTTCTTCTCGACCACGCGCGTCACTTACCCAGGGTGAGTGTAGAATTTAAGACAATTTAGGTAGGCAGTCAAAGCCGGCGGAGATCACTCCACCCATGCATCCCCGTTGCGTTCGGTCAGCGCGTACTGCGCGGGCGGGCCGGAGCTGCCTGCCGCGTAGGGCAGCGGCTTCATCTCGCGGTCTTTCCAGCCGTCGGCGATGGCGTCGACCCAGGCCCAGGCGGTCTCGGTCTCGTCGCGGCGCACGAACAGGGTCTGGTTGCCCGCGAGCGCGTCGAGCAGGATGCGCTCATAGGCGATGCGGCGGCGCGTCTTCTTGTAGGCGTCGATGAGGTTCAGGTTCAGCGACAACGGCTTGAGCTGCATGCCGCCCTGGTCGAGGCTCGGCGTCTTGTTCATCAGCGACAGCGAGATCTCCTCTTCCGGCTGCAGGCGGATGGTCAGGCGGTTCGCGACCAGCCCGCGGCGCGAGAAGATCGAATGCGGCACGGGCCGGAACTGGACGACGATCTGCGTGCTGCGGGAGGCCAGGCGCTTTCCGGTCCGCAGATAGAACGGCACGCCCGCCCAGCGCCAATTGTCGATATGGGCTGCGATGGCGGCGAACGTCTCGGTGTCGCTCTCGCCGCCGTCCTTCTCCTGCGTGTAGCCGGGCACGGCGGCGCCGTCCGTGTAGCCTTTGGTGTATTGCCCGCGCACGGTCTGGCTCTCCACCTCGCCCGCGCCGATGGGACGCAGCGAGCGCAGCACCTTGACCTTCTCGTTGCGCACGGAGTCGGGCTCGAGGTTCGCCGGCACCTCCATCGCGATCAGGCAGAGGAGCTGCAGCATGTGGTTCTGCACGATGTCGCGCAGCGCGCCGTAATGATCGTAATACGACCAGCGCCCGCCGGCGCCGACGGTCTCGGCGACGGTGATCTGGACGTGCTCGATCGAATCCTTGTTCCACAAAGGCTCGAACAGCGTGTTGGCGAAGCGCAGCGCCAGCAGGTTCTGCACCGTCTCCTTGCCGAGATAGTGGTCGACGCGGAAGATGCGGTCCTCGGTGAACGCCGTCTCCAGCGCCTGCTCGATCTTGAGGCACGACGGCAGATCGTGGCCGAGCGGCTTCTCGACCGCGATGCGCGCGCCTTTGTGGGCGAGGCCGGCGGCTTTCAGATGCAGCGCGATGGCGCCGAAGAAGTCGGGCGACACGGCGAGATAGAAGACGATCTCCTGCGCGCCTTTGAGCTTGGCGGCGAGCGCCTTGTAGAGGTCGTCCTGCTGGGCGTCGCCCGCGACATAATCCAGGCGCTTGGCGAACCGCGCCCAGGCCTGCTCCGAGAAATCCGCGCCCGCGCGCTCCTTGACCGAGGCCTGGACCTTGCCCGCGAAATCGACCTCGCCCCGCGCAGTCCCTAAGATCGAGATGCCTTCCGGCAGCAGCCCGTCGGCCTCCAGGAAATAGAGCGAAGGGAACAGCATCTTCTGGGCGAGATCGCCCGTTGCCCCGAAAATCACCAATGCCTTGCTGTGGTTCATCGCCCGTCCCGTCCCGCGGTTCCTGCATGACACTACGCAAAAGAGGCGGAACCGTTGCCTTTTTGCTTTTGGAGCCCTTGTGGTCTATGGCAGGCGCACCCAGATAAGGGGCGGAGCTAAGCGCCCGTATTACCTATGTTATTGCCGCAGTGTCACGAAGTGAAACTTTTGTTTTGCGGCCCCGTAAAGGAACGGAGGCTAGAGCGCGTGAAATCCGCCTCTGAGGATGCGATGATCATACACGCTGCCTCCGAGGGCGGCACGAGGGGATGATGCAGAACTGGTTCCACTGGACCGGCCTGGCGGTGACCGCGCTCGCGCTTCTCAGCGCAGGCTATGCGTTCGCGGCGGCGGCGCTGGCGGGCCGGTTCCGCGCCGCGCGGGGCCGGATGCCGGGAAAATGCCCGCCCGTGACCCTCCTCAAGCCGCTGCATTTCGACGAGCCGCGCCTGAAGCAGAACCTCGAAAGCTTCTGCGCCCAGGACTATGCCGGACCGGTGCAGATCGTCTTCGGCGTGCAGGATCCGCTCGACCCCGCCATCCGCATCGTCGAAAGCCTGAAGCGCGAGCATCCCGGCCTCGACATCGAACTCGTCGTCGACACGCGCATCTACGGCGCCAACCGCAAGGTCTCCAATCTCATCAATCTCGTGGCGCGCGCCAAATACGACGTGCTGGTCCTGAGCGACAGCGACATCGAGGCGGGGCCGGGCTATCTGCGCGCCGTGGCGCAGTCGCTCGAGGGCGGCGGCGCGGTGACCTGTCTCTATACCGGCACCGCGCTGGACAACATCTGGTCGCGGCTTGTGGCGATGGGGATCAACTACCAGTTCATCCCCAACGTGATCGTGGGCACGTCCGCGAAGCTGGCCACCCCGTGCTTCGGCTCGACCATCGCGCTGCGCAAGGAATTGCTGCGCAAGATCGGCGGCATGGAGGCGTTCTCCAACCTGCTCGCCGACGATTACGAGATCGGGCGTGCCGTGCGCGGCCACGGCCATCGCATGGCCGTGGCGCCCGTCGTGGTCGCCCATACGTGCTGCGAGCAGAGCGGGCGCGAGATGCTGGCGCATGAGATGCGCTGGGCGCGCACGATCCGCATGCTCAACACCAGCGGCTATTGGGGATCGATCGTCACCCATGCCCTGCCGCTCGCCCTCATCGGCATGGCGCTCGGCGGCCTCACCGCGTTCAGCGGCGCGGGGCTCGCGGCGGCGCTGGCGGCGCGGCTGGCGGTGAAGTGGCGCATGGATAAGGTCCTGGGAACCAGCGCCGGGCCGTTCTATCTGCTGCCGTTGCGCGATCTTCTCTCATTTGCGATCTTCCTGGGATCGCTGTTCGGCGGCAATGTCCGCTGGCGCGGGTCGCGTTTCCTGGTCGCGCCCGGCGGCGTCCTTTCACACTGGTAAGGTATTGGAACTTCCATGCGCACGCTTTTCCTGCAGGCACCTTCTTTCGACGGCTTCGACGGCGGCGCGGGCTCGCGCTACCAGGCCAAGCGCGAGATCAAGAGCTTCTGGTATCCGACCTGGCTGGCGCAGCCCGCCGCCCTGGTCGAGAACTCCAAGCTGATCGACGCGCCGCCGCACAAGACATCGCTGGGTGAGGTCGTGGCGCAGGCGAAGGATTTCGACCTCGTCGTCGCGCACACCTCCGTGCCGTCGTTCAAATCGGACGTGAAGGTGATCGAGGCGCTGAAAGAGGCGAATCCGAACCTCAAGGCCGGCCTGATCGGCGCCAAGGTCGCGGTCAACGCGGAAGGCTCGCTGAAGGACGGCCCCGCGATCGATTTCGTCGCGCGCAACGAGTTCGACTTCACCATCAAGGAGGTCGCCGACGGCAACGACTGGTCCGCGATCAAGGGGCTGTCGTTCCGCAACAATCAGGGCGTCATCGTGCACAACGAGGATCGCGCGATCCTGCACGACATGGACAGCCTTCCCTGGGTCACGCCGGTCTACAAGCGCGACCTGGTGATGGAGAACTACTTCATCGGCTATCTGAAGCATCCCTACATCTCGATCTACACGGGCCGCGGCTGCAAATCGCGCTGCACCTTCTGCCTGTGGCCGCAGACCGTGGGCGGGCACAATTACCGCACGCGCTCGGTCGGCCATGTGGTCGACGAGATCAAATGGGCGATGAAGGCGTTCCCGCAGACAAAGGAATTCTTCTTCGACGACGACACCTTCACCGACAATCTGCCGCGCGCGGAAGCGATCGCCAAGGAGCTGGGCAAGCTCGGCGTCACCTGGTCGTGCAATGCCAAGGCCAACGTGCCCTACGACTCGCTCAAGAAACTCAAGGACGGCGGCCTTCGCCTGCTGCTCGTGGGCTATGAAACCGGCAACCAGCAGATCCTGCACAACATCAAGAAGGGCATGCGCATCGAGGTCGCCGAGAAGTTCACCAAGGATTGCCACGAGCTCGGCGTCGCCATCCACGGCACGTTCATCTTAGGGCTTCCCGGCGAGTCCAAAGAGACGATCCGCGAGACCGTCGAGTTCGCCAAGCGCATCAACCCGCACACGATCCAGGTGTCGCTGGCCGCGCCCTATCCAGGCACGTTCCTCTACGACCAGGCGGTGAAGAACGGCTGGCTGGACGCCGCGAACGCGGAGCTGGTGGACGACAGCGGCATCCAGATCGCCCCGCTGCACTACCCGCACCTCTCGCACAACGAGATCTTCACGTCGCTGGAGAGCTTCTACAAGGAGTTCTATTTCCGCCCGAGCAAGATCGCGTCCATCGTGGGCGAGATGCTGAGCTCCAGCCAGATGATGAAGCGTCGGTTGCGCGAGGGCGTCGAGTTCTTCCAGTTCCTGCGCGAGCGCCGCCACGCGGCTTAACCCCCACTGTCATGGCCCGCGACTGCGGGCCACCCGGCTGGGTTCTGCACCATGCCGCTGGTTGGCCCGCGGTCGCGGGCCATGACATAGAAGAGCAATGGTGAAATCCCTCATCATCACCGCCGACGATTTCGGCGCCGCGCGCGAGGTGAACGACGCGGTGGAGCAAGCGCACAGGAGCGGCGCGCTCACCGCGGCCAGCCTGATGGTCACCGGCCCTGCCGCGGCGGACGCCATCGCGCGCGCCCGCGCCATGCCGTCCTTGCGCGTCGGCCTGCATCTGGTGCTGGTCGACGGACGCCCCGCGCTTCCGGCGGCGCAGATCCCCGGCCTCGTCGATGCGGACGGCTTCTTTCGCGACGGCATGGCGCGCGCGGGAGCTGCGATGTTCTTCCTGCCCCATCTGCGCCGCCAGCTCGGCGCCGAGATCGAGGCGCAGTTCCGGGCCTTCGCCGCGACCGGCCTTCCGCTCGACCACGTCAACGCGCACAAGCATTTCCACCTCCATCCGACCATCGCCTCGTTCCTGATCGCGACGGGCAGGCGCTACGGCCTGAAAGGCGCGCGCGCACCGTTCGAGCCGGGCGCGGTGCTCGCCCGGATAGAGCCCAATACGATGCGGACCGGCGCCTCGGCGCTCGTGCCTTTCGCACAAAGCCTCGGCCGCCGCCTGCGCCGCGCGGGGCTGCTCGTGCCCGACCGCGTGTTCGGCCTGCATTGGTCCGGCGCGATGACGAAGGAGCGGTTGCAGGCCCTCGTCGACCATCTGCCCGAGGGCTTGAGCGAGATCTACATGCATCCCGCGACCGGTCCTTATCCCGGCTCTGCCGCGGGCTACCGCTACGCCGACGAGCTCGCGGCGCTGCAGACGGTGCGAATCCCCGGGGACATCCGCCGCGGCGGCTTTGTGGATTTCTCCGATCCTGCTAAATTGCCGTCATGAGCAATCTGCTCCTCCTCACCGTGCAGGAAGCCGCAATGTCGCGCCGACGCCGGCTCGGCGCGATGGCGCTTCAAGCCGTCGAGGGCAATCCCCTCACTTCGGAAGAGATCGCCATGTTCGAGATGTTCGAGCGCGAACGCTGGCCGCACGAACGCCGCCGCGCGTGGATTCTCGGCAAAGCGGCTGCTCTCGCAGCAGAGTGAGCGGCTGAGCTAGTGCATTTCCCGGTCACGTCGAATTCTGAGCTTGCGGCCCGTCGCTACGCTGTCGCTCGCGACCCCTTCGAGGCTCGGCCTGCGGCCTCGCACCTCAGAGTGACGCGCCTAATGCAGCAGTAGGGTCATCCTGAGGTGCGAGCGTAGCGAGCCTCGAAGGATGACGCTCCGCGCGCTTCAAGCTCAGCGGAATTTGCTCTAAGTTCAGCGCATGAAGCTCGGCGTCATCCTGGCAGGGCTCGCGGGGTTGGCGCTCGCGGTCTATTTCATCGTCCATGCGGGCCTCGGCTCGGTCGTCGCCGCCGTGACGTCGGTGGGATGGAGCGGGTTCGCGCTCCTGTGCCTCTACCAGCTCGTCACGTTCGTGGTGCTGGGTTCGGCGTGGTTCGTGCTGATGCCCGAAGGCAGGTTCTGGTCGTTCGTCTGGGGACGCGTGGTGCGCGACGCGGCGGGCGAGGTGCTGCCCTTCTCGCAGCTCGGCGGCATCCTGATCGGGGTACGCGCGCTGATCCTGCGCGGCATCGCGGCGCCGCAGGCTTTCGCCTCGGCCATCGTCGACGTCACGACCGAGATGATGGCGCAGATCGTGTTCACCCTGATCGGCGTCGCCCTGTTCCTGGCGCATTCGACCCATGCGCTTCCGGCCGCGACGGTGAGCGGCATCGTCTTCGTGCTCGCCGGCGGCTTCGCCTTCGTCATGCTGCAGCGCAGGGGCATCGCGCTCGCGGGCACCCTGGCGGAGCGTTTCCTTCCCGCCGTCGCGCGCCAGACGCGCGCCTTCCATGCGGCGGTGAGCGCCATCTACGAGCATCCGGCGCGTCTTGCGGCATCGTCGGCGATCCATCTCATAGGCTGGATCGCGAGCGGGATCGCGACCTGGATCTCGGTGCGGCTGATCGGCGGACATATCGACGTCGCCGGCGCGCTCGCGGTGGAAAGCATCCTGTGCGCGCTGCGCAGCGCCGCGGTCGTCGTGCCCGGCGCGCTCGGCGTGCAGGAGGCGGGCTATGCGATGCTGATGCCGCTGTTCGGGCTGACGCCGGATGTCGGCCTGGCCGTGTCGCTGCTCAAGCGCGCCCGCGAGATCGCCATCGGCGCGCCGGTGCTGCTGTTCTGGCAAGGGCTCGAGGGACGCCGCGCGTTCGCGGCGCCGGACGCATGAGCGACATCGTCCTCGTCACCGGCGCGTCGGGCTTCGTGGGCTCTTCCGTCGCCCGCGCCCTGATCGCGCGCGGGTTCCACGTGCGCGTGCTGATGCGGCCGACGAGCCCCAAGACCAATATCGCCGAGCTCGATGCCGAGCCGGTCCCCGGCGACATGCGCGACGAAGCCTCGATGCGCGCGGCGATGAAGGGCGCACGCTACTTCTTCCACGTCGCGGCCGACTACCGGCTTTGGGCGCGCGACATGGAAGAGATCGTGCGCAACAACCGCGACGGCACGCGCATCGTGATGGAGGCGGCGCTCGCGCAGGGCGTGGAGAAGGTCGTCTATACCAGCAGCGTGGCCACGCTGAAGCCCATCGCCGGTCAATCCGTCGACGAGACCTCGCGCCACGACGAGAAGAGCGCCATCGGCGCCTACAAGCGCAGCAAGGTCGTGGCCGAGCAGGTCGTCGAGCGATTGATCGCGGCGCGGGGCCTGCCCGCGACCATCGTGAGCCCGTCGACGCCCATCGGCCCGCGCGACGTCAAGCCGACGCCGACCGGGCGCATCCTGGTCGAGGCGGCGAGCGGCAAGATGCCGGCCTATGTCGATACCGGCCTCAACCTCGTCCATGTCGATGACGTGGCGCAGGGCCACCTGCTCGCGCTCGACAAGGGCGCGGTCGGCGAGCGCTACATCCTGGGCGGCCAGGACGCGACCTTGGCGCAGATGCTGGCTGTGATCGCCAAGCTGTCGAACCGCAAGCCGCCGCGCGTGAGCCTTCCGCGCGGCCCGCTCTATCCCCTCGCCTACGCCGCCGAGGCGTTCGCGCGGCTCTCCGGCAGTGAGCCCTTCCTCACCGTCGATGCGTTGCGCATGAGCGAGCATCACATGTTCTTCTCCTCCGCCAGGGCGCAGCGCGAGCTCGGCTTTCGCGCGCGGCCCTATGCCGAGGCCATCGCCGACGCGCTCGCCTGGTTCCGCGGCGCCGGATACATCCGATGAGCCTTGTCCTGGGATTCGTGCCGCTCGCGGCGTGGCTCTATCTCGTGCTCGGGCGCGGCTTCTTCTGGCTGGCGCGCGAGCGCGACGACAAGGACGCGCCGCCGCCCGCGCGCTGGCCCTCGGTCGCAGCCGTCGTGCCGGCGCGCGACGAGGCCGACGTGATCGCGCGCACCGTCGGCAGCCTGATGGCGCAGGACTACGAAGGCGACTTTCGCGTGATCCTCGTCGACGACCAGAGCGGCGACGGCACAGGCGATGCGGCGCGCGCGCTCGGCTGCACCGTTATTTCCGGCGCGCAGCGTCCACCGGGCTGGACAGGAAAGCTTTGGGCTGTGAAGCAGGGCATCGCGGCCGCGGGCGCGCCGGATTATCTCTGGCTCACCGACGCCGACATCGCGCACACGCCCGACAACCTTGCGAAACTCGTCGCGCGCGCGCAGGCGGGCGGGCTGGTGCTCACCTCGCTGATGGCCAAGCTCCATTGCGAGAGCTTCGCCGAGAAGCTCCTGATCCCGGCCTTCGTCTTCTTCTTCGACATGCTGTTCCCGTTCGGCTGGGTGAACGGCAAGGGCCGCACCGCGGCGGCGGCGGGCGGATGCATGCTGGTCCGGCGCGAGGCGCTGGAGCGCGCGGGCGGCATCGAGGCGATCCGCGGCGAGATCATCGACGATTGCGCGCTCGGCCGCGCGATGAAGCGCCAAGGGCGCATCTGGCTCGGCCTGACCGACCGCGCGGCGAGCGTGCGCCCCTATGAAGGCTTCGGCGAGATCCGCCGCATGGTGGCGCGCTCGGCCTACGCGCAGCTTTCCTATTCCCCGCTGCTGCTCGCAGGCACCGTCGCCGGCATGCTGCTCGTCTATGCCGCCGCACCCTTCGTCGCCGCGCTCGCGCAGGGATGGGCGCAAGGAGCCGGCTTCGCGGCATGGCTGCTGATGGCGCTGGCGTTCGGACCGATGCTGAGGTTCTACCGGCTTTCGCCCTTTTGGGGCTTGGCGCTTCCCGTGATCGGTGCTTTGTACGGCGCCTTCACGCTCGATTCCGCCATCCAGCACTGGCGCGGCCGCGGCGGGATGTGGAAGGGACGCGCCCAGGCGATGGAAAAGGCATGACCGCCGCCGACTTAAGCTCCGGCAAGGGCCATACCGACGAGAATTTTCCCGTCGCGTCGTGGCTGATCAAGCCCGCCTATCGCGCGCCGATCCTGGCCTTCTACCGCTTCGCCCTCGCGGCCGACGACGTGGCCGATCATCCGACCGCGGCACCCGACGAGAAGCTGCGCCTGCTCGACGAGATGGAGCGCACGCTTCTGGGCGAGCTCGACAGCGCGCCGGAGGCTTTCGCGTTGCGCAAGGTGCTGAACGAGCGGAGCCTGAGCGCGCAGCACGCGATGCTGCTGCTGGAGGCCTTCCGCCGCGACGTGACGAAGCTGCGCTACGCGAACTGGGACGAGCTGATGGACTATTGCCGCTATTCGGCGATGCCGGTCGGCCGCTTCGTGCTCGACGTCCATCGCGAGGACCGCGCGACCTGGGCGTGGTCCGACGCGCTCTGCGCCGCGCTGCAGGTGATCAACCACCTGCAGGATAGCGGCAAGGATTATCGCGAGCTGAACCGCGTCTACATCCCGCAGGACATTTTCGCCGACGTCGAGGCCCTGGGCGCCGAGAAGGCGACGCCGGCACTTCAAAGCGCGATCGCGACATTGGCACGGCGCACGCAGGACCTGCTCGTTGAAGCCAAGCCCTTCGCCAGGCACATCCGCGACAAGAGGCTCGCGCTCGAGGTCAGCGTGATCCAGACTTTCGCGGAAGACCTGGATCGCCGACTGCAACAGCGCGATCCGCTGTCCGAGCGCGTGCATCATCGCAAAAGCGAGCTGGTGCCGCTCGCCTTCTCGGCCTTCTTCAGCTTTCTGGGACGGCGGCGCTCATGACCGCGCAGGAGATCCTGGCCGTCGAGGCGAAAGCGAAAGGCAGCTCGTTCTATGCGGCGATGCGGCTGATGCCGCGCGCCGAGCGCGAGGCGATGTTCGCGATCTATGCCTTCTGCCGCATGGTCGACGACATCGCCGACGACGGCGACGGCACGCGCGAGGAACGCTACGCCGAGCTCACCTGCTGGCGCCGCGATCTCGACGCGCTCTACGGCGGCGGCCTGCCGATCAAGAGCGGCTTTTTGAAAGAGGCCGTCACGCGCTACGGCCTGCGCAAGCAAGACTTCCTCGCCGTCATCGACGGCATGGAGATGGACGTGCACGAGACCATCGTGGCGCCCGATCTCACCATCCTCGATCTCTATTGCGACCGCGTGGCGAGCGCCGTCGGCCGCCTGTCGATCAAGGTCTTCGGCATGGACGAAGGCCCGGGCTTCGAGCTCGCCCATCATCTGGGCCGCGCGCTGCAGCTCACCAACATCCTGCGCGATCTGGATGAGGACGCGGGCATCGGCCGGCTCTATCTCGCGCGCGAGCACCTCGAGGCCGCCGGCATCGAACCGCGCGACGCCAAGAGCACCGTCGCCGATCCACGCATCGACAAGGCGGCGCGCGCGACGGCGGCTCTTGCGCATGAGCACTACGCGAAAGCCGACGCGGTGCTGCGCGCGCGGCCCAAGGGGCGGATCGCGACGCCCAGGCTGATGGGCGCGGTCTATGGCGAGATCCTGCGCGCGATGGAGGCGCAAGGCTGGGCGCCGCCGCGCAAGCGCGTGAGCCTGCCCAAGTCGCGGCTCGCGATGATCGTGCTCAAGCACGGGCTGTTCGGATGAAGACGGTCCACGTCATCGGCGCGGGGCTTGCGGGCCTCTCCGCCGCGACCGCGCTTGGCCAGCGAGGCGTGCGCGTCGCGCTCCACGAGGCGGCACCGCAGGCGGGCGGGCGCTGCCGCTCCTATTTCGATCCGACGCTCGGCCAGGTCATCGACAATGGCAATCATCTGGTGCTGTCGGGCAATCATGCGACGTTCGGCTATCTGCACCGCATCGGCGCCGAGCACGCGTTGGTGGGGCCCGACCGCGCACGCTTCGATTTCATCGACGTGCAGACCGGCGAGCGCTGGACCATCGCGCCGAACGAAGGCCCGCTTGCCTGGTGGATCTTCTCAGCCGTGCGCCGCGTGCCGCAGACGCGCGCGAGCGACTACGCGGGACTGCTCGGCCTGATCTGGCCGGGACGGACAAAACGCATCTGCGACGTGACGCGATGCGACGGCGCGCTGTGGGAACGGCTGATGCGGCCCTTCCTGCTCGCAGCCCTGAACACCGAGCCCGAGCCCGCCTCGGCCGCGCTCGCCGCCGCGGTGATCCGCGAGACGCTCGCGAAAGGCGGCCGCGCCTATCGCCCGCGCATCGCCCATCCCACGCTTGCCGCCGCCTTCGTCGAGCCCGCGCTCGCGTTCCTTGGCCGACATGGCGCCACGGTCGAGCTCGGCCAGCGGCTCAGGCGCATCGTCTTCGACGGCGAACGCGCATGCGCGCTCGAATTCCCCGAACGCACGGTCGCGGTCGCGGACGGCGACGCGGTCATCCTCGCCGCGCCGCCCTGGGTGGCGCAGGAATTGCTGCCCGGTCTCGATGCGCCCGACGAGTTCCGCGCCATCGTCAACGCGCATTTCAAGATCGCGCCGCCCGCCGACGCGCCTGCGATCCTGGGCGTGATCGGCGGCACGGTGGAATGGATATTCTCCTTCCCCGACCGCATCGCGATCACCATCAGCGGCGCCGACCGGCTTGTCGACATGGAGCGCGAGGCGCTCGCGGCGCTGCTCTGGCGCGACGTCGCGGCGGCGCTGAAGCTCCCGGCGGAACTCCCGCCCTGGCAGATCGTGAAGGAGAAGCGCGCGACTTTCGCAGCGACCCCCGAACAGGCCGCCAAACGCCCGCCGGCCCGCACGCGCTGGAAAAACCTGTTGCTCGCGGGCGACTGGACGGCGACGGGGTTGCCTGCAACCATCGAAGGCGCGATACGCTCCGGAGAGACAGCGGCAGGCCTCGCATGAACCAGATCGACAATGCGATAGCCCTCGAAGCCACGATCCGCGGCGCCACCAGGGCGCTGCTCGACCGCCAGCGCGCCGACGGGCACTGGGTATTCGAGCTCGAGGCGGATGCGACGATCCCGGCGGAATACGTCCTGCTCGTGCACTATCTGGCCGAGACGCCGAACCTGGAGCTCGAGCGCAAGATCGGCGTCTATCTGCGCCGCATCCAGGGGGGTCACGGCGGCTGGCCGCTATACCACGGCGGTGCGCTCGACATCAGCGCGACGGTGAAGGCGTATTTCGCGCTCAAGATGATCGGCGACGACATCGACGCGCCGCACATGGCGCGCGCGCGCGAAGAGATATTGAAGCGCGGCGGCGCGCTCAAGGCCAACGTCTTCACGCGCATCCTGCTCGCGCTCTATGGCGAGACGTCGTGGGCGAACGTGCCGACGGTGCCGGTGGAATTGATCCTTTTGCCGCGCTGGTTCCCGATCCATCTCTCCAAGATGTCGTACTGGGCACGCACGGTGATCGTGCCGCTGCTCGTGCTCGCCGCGAAGCAGCCGGTCGCGCGCAATCCGCGCGGCATCCATATCGGCGAGCTGTTCCCGCCCGGCGGCACGGCGGCGTCGAAGCGCGCGCCGCATCAAAGCGCGTTCTGGTCGGCATTCTTCGGCGCGCTGGACTGGGTGCTGAAGCGCGTCGCGTGGCCGAAAGGTTTGCGCGCGCGCGCCATCGCCGAATGCGTGCGCTGGACGACGCAGCGCCTGAACGGCGAGGACGGGCTCGGCGCGATCTATCCCGCGATGGCCAACAGCGTGATGATGTACGACGTGATGGGCTGCGCGCCCGACCATCCCGACCGCGCCACCGCGCGGCGCTCGGTCGAGAAGCTCCTGGTCGTCAAGGACGGCGAGGCCTATTGCCAGCCCTGCGTCTCGCCGATCTGGGACACGGCGCTGATGTGCCATGCGCTGATGGAAGCGAAGGACGAGGCCGCGCAGGCCGCCGTTGGGCGCGGGCTGGAATGGCTCAAGGGCCGCCAGGTGCTGAACGTGAAAGGCGACTGGGCCGAGGAGCGTCCCAACGTGCGCCCCGGCGGCTGGGCGTTCCAGTACTGGAACGACTACTACCCCGATCTCGACGACACCGCCGTGGTGGCGATGGCGCTGCATCGATTCGACGGCGCGCGTTACGCCGAGGCGATCGGCCGCGGCCGCGAATGGGTCGAGGGGTTGCAGAGCCGGAACGGCGGCTGGGGCGCGTTCGACGCCGACAACGTCTACTACTATCTCAACAACATCCCCTTCGCCGATCACGGCGCGCTGCTCGATCCGCCGACCGACGACGTGACGGGCCGCTGCATCGGATTGCTCATGCAGCTCGGCGCGGGCGCGGATGACCCGCATGTCAAAGCCGGCGTGGACTTCCTGCGCAATTCGCAACTCAAGGACGGAAGCTGGTTCGGACGCTGGGGCGTCAACTACATCTACGGCACGTGGTCGGCGCTGGCGGGGCTGAACGCCGCCGGCGTCGGCGCCGACGAGCCGATGATCCGCCGCGCCGCGGACTGGCTGGTCCAGATCCAGAACGAGGATGGCGGCTGGGGCGAAAGCTGCGACAGCTACAAGCTCGACTACAAGGGCTACGAACGCAGCACCTCCGCCGCGTCGCAGACCGCGTGGGCGGTGCTCGGATTGATGGCGGCGGGCGAAGTCGATCACCCCGCCACCGCGCGCGGCATCCGCTATCTGCAAGGCACACAGCAGGGCGGCGGGCTGTGGCCCGAGGACACCTATACCGGCGGCGGCTTCCCGCGCGTGTTTTACTTGCGCTATCACGGCTACGCGAAGTTCTTCCCGCTCTGGGCCGTGGCGCGCTACCGCAACCTGAAGAGCGGCAACTCGCGACAGGTCGCACACGGGCTATAGACGATGCGTTTGCAAGCTGATTTCAACGGATTATTCGGTGATATCCTGTGCTTGTCGCATAGCGACACCTGCAAGGATGAAAATGGCGCCGAAATCGCTCTGCACTCGGGCATGCGCGTGACCGCATTCGAAGAAAATCACGAAGGCGATGAGCGCGACGATCTGATCGCCATCGGCACTGTCGAGCCGAGCCCCGATTGGTTGCGCTGTAACGGCTCGAAATGGTGCCTCAAGATCGACCCTGGCAGCCCGCGTTACCAATCGGATTTGAAATGACGGCCATACTGGCCATCTGCGGTCTCAAGCGTGAAGCGCGATTGCTGGAGAAAGCCTCCGTCCACGTCGCGGTCGGCGGCGGGTTCGAGGTCGCGCCCGACATCCGCGGCATCATCTCCATCGGCATCGCGGGCGCGCTGGCGCCGGAGATGGAGGTGGGCGACGTCGTGATCGCCGAGCGCGTCGTCACCGCCTGCGAGGCGTTCGAGACCGACGCCAAGTGGACCGCGCGCCTCGCCGCTTCGTTCCCGAACGCCACGATCGGCGCGATCCTGGGGCGCGGCACCATCGCCGACACGGCGGAGGTCAAGGCGCTGCTGCATGACGCGACGGGCGCGGTCGCGGTCGACATGGAATCGCATCTCGCCGCCGATGCCGCGCTCACCCATGGGCTGCCGTTCGCGGCGCTGCGCGTGATCTCGGATCGCGCCGACCAATCGCTGCCGCCGGCGGCGCTCGTGGCGATGAATCCCGACGGCTCCATCGCGCTCGGGCGCGTGCTGTGGTCGGTGGCGAAAGGGCCCGGACAGATCGGCGCGCTCATCCGCACCGGGCGCGAGTCGGACAGGGCGTTCGCGCAGTTACTCCGCTGCGTCGAGACGCTCGGGCCGGGTCTTCGCGGCCCTGACCTCGGCTAGCTTGTGCTCGACATGGCGTGAGAACACGAACTCGGCCGGGCGCTGCTTGGACGTGTCGATGTCCTTGGCGAAGGGGCCGTCGGTCTTCACGCCGCGCAGCGCCAGCGGGATCAGCTTCTGCGGATGCCGGATCGAGTCGATGACGGCGGTGCCCTCGAAGCCGCAATGGACCATGCAGTCCTGGCACTTCTCGTACTTGCCGACGCCGTACTTGTCTCACTCGGTGTCTTCCATCAGCTCCTTGAAGGTCTTCACGTAACCTTCGCCGAGCAGATAGCAGGGCTTCTGCCAGCCGAAGACGCAGCGCAGCGGCATCGACCACGGCGTGCACTCGTAAGCCTGGTTGCCCGCGAGGAAGTCGAGGAACAGCGAGGACTGGGTGAACTCCCAGTTCTTGCCGCCATTGCCGCGCGAAAGGATGTCGCGGAACAGCTTCTTGGTGCGGTCGCGGTTGAGGAAGCTGTCCTGGTCCGGCGCGCGCTCATAGGCATAGCCGGGCGAGATGGTGATGCC
Source organism: Alphaproteobacteria bacterium (assembly GCA_021325375.1). Lineage (GTDB taxonomy): Bacteria > Pseudomonadota > Alphaproteobacteria > Micropepsales > Micropepsaceae > Rhizomicrobium. The sequence continues at coordinate 134,143 of JAJPHG010000024.1, forward strand.
GTCCAGCCCCATCTCCATCATCAGGTCGAAGAACTGTGCGACGCGCTCGGGGATGGCGTTGGAAAACAGCGTGCAGTTGATCTGGGTGCGGAAGCCCTTGGACTTCGCGAGCTTGATGGCGTCGAGCGCCTTCTCGTAGACGCCGTCGAGGCAGACCGAATGGTCGTGCATCGCCTTGTCGCCGTCGAGATGGATCGACCAGGTGAAGTTCGGATGCGGCTTGTACTGGTCGATCTTCTTCGACATCAGAAGCGCGTTGGTGCACAGGATGACGAACTTGTTCTTGGCCAGGAACCCGTCGACGATCTTCGGCATCTCGCGGTGCAGGAGCGGCTCGCCGCCGGCGATGGAGACGGCGGGCGCGCCGCATTCGTCGATCGCCTGCATGCACTCGTCGTAGGACAGGCGCTGGTTCAGGATGTCGTCCGGATAGTCGATCTTGCCGCAGCCGGCGCAGGCGAGGTTGCAGCGGAACAGCGGCTCCAGCATCAGCACCAGCGGATAGCGCTTCACGCCCGTCAGGTGCTGCTTCACCACATAGGAGCCGATCTTGGCGGCTTGCTTGAGCGGAATACCCATTCGTTCAATCCCTGAGCTCGGCCGGAAGCCTGAATTCGATATGCTCTTTCTTGCCGTCCATGGTCGAGACCTGGACGGGCGCGATGCGGTTCAGCGCCTGGATCACGTGCTCGACGAGCTGCTCCGGCGCCGAGGCGCCGGCGGTGAGCCCCACCGCGCTCTTGCCCACGAGCCAGGCCGGATCGAGCTCGCTGCCGTCGGCGATGAGATAGGACGGCACGCCGACCTCGCGGCCGATCTCGACCAGGCGGTTGGAGTTCGACGAGTTCTTCGCGCCCACGACCAGGATCACGTCGGCGACCTTGGCGAGCTCGCGCACCGCGGTCTGGCGGTTCTGCGTCGCGTAGCAGATGTCGGTCGTCTCCGGCCCGATGATGTCGGTGAATTTCCTCTTCAACGCCGCGATGATCGATTTGGTGTCGTCGATGGAGAGCGTCGTCTGGGTGATGTAGGCGACGGGCGTCGTGGGATCGATATCCAGCGCCCCCACCTCTTCCTCCGACGAGACCAGATGCACCGGCGCTCCCACCTGGCCCATCGTGCCTTCGACCTCGGGATGGCCGGCATGGCCGATGAGGATCAGCTTGCGGCCGTGCGCGACATAGCGCTTGCCCTGGTTGTGCACCTTGGAGACCAGCGGACAGGTCGCGTCCAGCACCGGCAGCCCGCGCTTCTGCGCATCCTTGACCACGCTCTGCGGCACGCCATGGGCGCTGAACACGGTCACCGCGCCGTCGGGCACCTCGGTCAGCTCCTCGACGAAGCGCGCGCCCTTGTTCTTGAGCGTGTCGACGACGTGCTTGTTGTGCACGATCTCATGGCGGACATAGACGGGCTCGCCGTACTTCTCCAGCGCCCGCTCGACGATGTCGATCGCCCGCACGACGCCCGCGCAGAAACCGCGAGGTTGGGCAAGGACAACACGCATGCAGGGGCTCCAGGTGACGGCGGCGGGTCTAGCCCCCCATTTTCCAGGAACGCGCCGGGGGCCGCAATGGCTTTATTGCAACGCAGCAAACAATAGTGGAGTTTGCTGTGATATGGTGGGTCCAAGGGGAACAATGGCCGGAAAGCATGAACAACATTTCACGCGCAGCATCAACCACGACCGATTCGCATAGCACCCTGCTCGCCGCGATGACCCGCTCCACCAAGGCCGTCGAGGCGGTGCTGGACGCGGTGCTGCCCAAGCCGCACGGCCTGCACGCCCGCGTCCACGAGGCGATGCGCTATGCGACCTTCGCCGGCGGCAAGCGGCTGCGCCCGTTCCTGGTGCAGCACTCAGCCCGGCTCTTCGCCGTCGACGACGCGCACGCCTTGCGCGCGGCCGCCGCCATCGAGGTGCTGCACACCTATTCGCTGGTGCATGACGACCTGCCCTGCATGGACGACGACGATCTGAGACGCGGAAAGCCGACGACCCATATCGCCTTCGACGAAGAGACCGCCGTGCTCGCGGGCGATGCGCTGCTCACCATCGCGTTCGAGATCCTGGCCGACGCGGCCACGCATCCGTCCGCCGAGGTCCGCGTGAAGCTCATCGCGCGGCTGGCGGAAGCGTCGGGCAGCAACGGCATGATCGGCGGACAGATGATCGACATGCAGGCGCCGAGCCGCGCCTTCGGGCCCGAGGAGGTCAAGCTGCTGCAGCGGCTGAAGACCGGCCAGCTCTTCGAGTTCTCCTGCGAGGCAGGCGCCATCTTAGGGGAGGCGGGCGACGCCGACCGCGAGCGCATGCGCGACTACGCCCGCGACATGGGGCTCGTCTTCCAGATCACCGACGACCTGCTCGACGTCACCTCGACGGCGGAGAAGACCGGCAAGGCGGTGGGCAAGGACAAGGACCAGGGCAAGGCGACATTGGTCTCCCTCATGGGCGTCGACGGCGCCCGCGCGGAAGCGGAAAAGCTGGCCAAGCGCGCGGCGGAAGGGCTCGCCTCCTACGGCGCGCACGCCGCGGAACTGCGCGCCCTGCCGATGTTCCTGCTGGATCGCGACGCCTGAAGGGTGCAACGAATTTCCGCCGCAAATGTTTTGTCAGGTGATAGCCGGAGACCCGATATGAAAACCTTAGCGCTTGCCTTTTCGGCCCTGCTTCTGGGCGCCCTGCCCGCGTTTGCCGACACCGATCCCGCCGTGCAGACGGTCCAAAGCTTCTACGACACGCTCGTCGACACGATGAAGCACGGCAAGGAGCTCGGCCTCAAAGGCCGCTACGACAAGCTCAAGCCCGCCGTCGAGCAGGCCTACGACCTCGCCGACATGACCAAGTTCGTCGTCGGCCCGAGCTGGGCGACGCTGTCGGGGGACGACCAGAAGGCGCTCCAAACCGCGTTCGAGCGCATGACGATCGCGAGCTACGCCAAGAATTTCGACGAGTATGGCGGCGAGAAGTTCACCGTCGATCCCACCGTGCAGGCAGTGGGCGCCGACAAGCGCGTGATGAGCAAGCTCGTCACCGGCAACCAGACGATCCCCTTCAACTACCGCATGCGCCAGACGGGCGGAACGTGGAAGATCCTCGACGTCTACCTGAACGGCTCGATCAGCGAGCTCGCCACCCGCCGCTCCGACTTCGGCGCGACGGTGTCGACGGGCGGCGCGTCCGCGCTGATCAAGAAGATCAACGATCTGTCGGATTCGTTGATGAAGTAGGTCCCACCCTCCCCTTGAGGGAGGGTCGACAATTTGCGCAGCGCAGCGAAGCAAATTTCGGGGAGGGGTAAGGCCGCAAGCGCCGGACCCCTCCCCGAAAAATGCTTTGCATTTTTCGACCCTCCCTCAAGGGGAGGGTCGTTTTATCGGCGGAGGCCCGAGCAGCGCCGGCAGGAAGAACAGCGTCGTCGCCAGGGTCCAGAACAGCGAGATCATCAACAGCTCGCCCATGCTGGCAGTGCCGGGATGGCTCGACAGCCACAGCGTGCCGAAGCCGGACGCCGTCGTGAGCGCGCTGAAGATGACCGCGCGCGTCAGGCTCGATTGCAGAAGGTCCGGGACGCCCGCGCGCCAGGCGATCACGAAATAGATGTCGAACGCGACGCCGATGCCGAAGAGCAGCGGCAGCGCGATGACGTTGGCGAAGTTGAGGTCCATCCCGATCGCCACGCAGGTCATCAAGGTCAGCAGCGCGCTCAGCAGCAACGGCGCGATGGTCAGCAGCACGTCGCGCAGGCGCCTCAGCACCAGGATCAACAGGATCGTGATCACGACGAAGGCCAAAAGCCCCGCCTGGACGAAGGCATCCATGATGGTGACGCCCGACTGGCGGATCGAGATCGGCGCGCCGGTCGCGCCCGGCGCGATGCGCAGCACGGCATCGTTGAAGCGCTTCATCGCGGCATCGGAGCCCGTCGTGTCCTTCGGGAACACCTGGATGCGCGCCGTGCCGTCCGCGGCGACCCAATCATGCACGAAATCGGACGGCATGGTCTGGATCGATACCGGCGCGGCCTGAAGCGCGCTGCGCAGCTCGTCGAGCAGGGTGAGGAGATCGGGGATCACGGCCTCGGTCGCGCGCGCGCGGGTTTCGGGGGGCGCCAGCGCCAGGCGATCAAGGATGCCGGCGAGATCGTGCGCGTCCTTCATCGCGGCGGGCGCGCCTTGCGCATCGCGCAGCGCCTTTGCGGCCGCGCGGATGCTTGCGACGGTCTGCGCATCGCTCGGCGGCGGCTTGACGGAGAACGGGTTCAGCGCGGCGTCGAGCAGCAGCGACGCGTCGGAGATGAGCGCGAGCTTGGCCTGCTGATCGTCCGGCACGAAGCTCTTGAGCGTCAGCGCCTGGCCGACCTCGGGCACCGTCGAAAGGCGCTGCGCCATCGCGTCCGCTCCGCCCAGCGAAGGCGCGAGCACGTCGATCGTGTTGGGCGAGGTCTGCGGGTCGCGCATCAGGTCGAACAGCGTCGACACGGATTCGACCTTGCGGCTCCTCAGGTCCAGCGGATTGAAGTCGAAGCGCAGGAACGGGATGCAGGCCGCGCCCGCAAGGCCCAGGAGCGCGCCCGCGATCAGGATCCGGCGGCGGTTGCGCGCGATGAAGAGATCCGCGGGCGCGAGCGCGGCGAAGCCGATCTCGAAATGCTCGCCGCGCGGCGCAAGCAGCATCAAGAGCGCCGGCAGCATCGTGATCGACAGCACGAACGCCACGACCATGCCGATGCCCGCGATCAGGCCGAGCTCGCCCACGCCCACATAAGCCGTCGGCAGGAAGGAGAAGAAGCCCGCTGCCGTCGCCGCCGCCGCGAGCGCGAGCGGCGTGCCGACGCCGCGTCCGGCGCGCCGCAGCGCGGGCTCGAGATCGCCCGTGCCATGGCGTTCGGCGCGGTAGCGCACGCAGAACTGGATGCCGAAATCCACGCCCAGCCCCACGAACAGCGCGACGAAAGCGATGGAGATGATGTTGAACACGCCGACCACGAAGAGACCCGCGCCCATCGTCAGCGCCAGCCCGGTGAACAGCGTCACCAGGATCGCGAAGATGATGCGGAAGGACTGGACCGCCAGCCACAAGGTGAGCATCACCGCGAGCAGCATCACCGCGCCCATCAGGCCGGCGCGGTCGGCCAGCGTCGCGTATTCCTCGTCCTGGAGCGGGATCGGTCCGGTCAGCCGCACGCGCACGCCATGCGCGGCGTCGAGCCCCAGCGCGCGGGCGTCGGCACGGATCGCGTCGGCGGCCGCGGCCCCCGGCGAGAGCGCGTCGAAGTCGAGCGCCGGCTGCACCTCGATGAAGCTGCGCGTGTGCCCGCGGCTTCCGTTCACCAGCGCCTGCCAGGAGAGCCACGCGGGCCGTCCGTCCGCGACCGCGCCGAGCGTGCCGGCGAACGCCTTGACCGGGCGGTCGAGCTGCTCGAGCTTGGCCTGGCCGTGCGCCACGCCCGTGAGCTCGGCCGAGAGCATATCCATCACGCCGCGCAAGCTCGGGTCCGAGGCGAGCGAGCTGAGGAAGAACTGGGCCGCGATCAGCTGCTCGGTCGTCGACTTGACCTCGCTTTGCGGGAGAAAAAGCAGGCCGCTCTGGTGGAAGAACGCGCCCCCGCCCGGCTGGCGCACGATGGGGAACAGCGTCTTGCGCGCGGCGAGCCTGGCCGCCAGGACGCCTTGCGCGCGCATCGCCTGCTCCTGCGTCTCGCCGTCGATGACGACGAGGATGAGGTTGCCCTGCTCAGGGAACAGCGCGTCGAACCTGGCCTCGCGCTGGCGCCAGTCGAGCTTGGCCGAGATCAGCTTCTCGCTGTCGGTGTCGATCCTGAAATGCGCCGCCGTATAGGCGCCCGCAGCCACCGCCGCGAGCACGAGCAGCGCCACCACGATGCGCGCGTGGCGGCAGCAGAGCCCGACGATTCGTTCGATGGCGACCATGAGGCCGGAATAGACGAAAGGGCGCCCGCGATCAATTCGCCATTGCGTCGGCGTCGGTCGGGCTGCGGTTGTCGACCTGGTCCTGGCGGTGCTTGAGGAAGGCGTCGCGCATGGCGGCGTATTGGTCGATCGAGTTGCGCTCGATGTCGCGGATCTCGTCGATCGCGCGCGCCCGCCCGTCCACGGTCGTGAAGACGCGCGTGCCGAGCGAGACGTAGTAGTGCCCGCTATATTCGAGATAGGAGAGCGGACTGAAATAGTGGTCGACGAGGATCTTGCCGGCCGCGTCGCGCGGCAGCGTCGCGCCCAGGAGCGGCAGCACGAGATAGGGGCCGCCCGGCACGCCGTAGACCGCCATGGTCTGGCCGAAATCCTCCTGCTGCAGCGGCATGCCCATGTCGGTGGCCGGGTCCATCACGCCCAGCACGCCGACAGTGGTGTTGACGCAGAACCGCCCGGCCGCGTCGCCCGCGCGCGTCACCTCGCCCTGCAGCACGTCGTTGGCGACGGTGATCGGCAGGCTGACGTTCTGCAGCACGTTGTGCACGCCGTCGCGGACGTCGCTGGGCGTGGAGGATTTGTAGAACTCCGCCGCCGGCAGCGCCGCGTTGTGGTCGAGCTTCTGGTTGATCCAGAACATCTTGCGATTGAAGGGCTCGAGCGGATCGCTGTCGGACCATTGCTGCGCGCTGGAGCAGCCCGCGAGCCACAGCCCGAGCAACGAAAAAGCGAGAACGCGGAGCGTGCGCATCGGTCTTCTTCCCCACTTGCGGGAAGACTACGAAAAAAGATGCGTGCGCGTAAACGCTTAAACGGCCATCGGCCTGTCGATAAGTACGGCCAGGAACAGCGCCGGCCCGCCATGCGCCACCCAGGCGTGATTGGTGGCGCGCTGTATCACGACCTGACCCGGCTTGATGCGGGTCTCGGTGCCCTCCAGGATCAGGCTCGCCTCGCCCTTGAGCAGGCAAATGACGTCCAGCGTATGGGTTTCGTGCATCGCCGAGTGGCGCGACGTGTCGATCATATGGTGGTCGGCGCCGAAGCTCGCAAAGGCGGCCTTCGCAGCCGCATCCAAAAGTTCCTTCGGCGCGTCGGCCGGCAACGGTTCGATGACGAACCAACGGATCTTCACACCTTGGTGAGGTGGCGACAGGATGACCTTGCCCTTGCCGCGGTCCGTCGTCTCCCGGGGCTGGATGGCGCTGAGCAGGCTGTCGGTCCAGATCTCCATCAGCCCGCCGCGGCCCTGGGTGATCGCGTGGTCCGCGGGCGGGCCGTCGATGATGACGACGGACCGTCCGTCCTTGTCGTCGCCGGTGATGACGCGGCGCAGATGCGCTTCCAGCCCCTCGTACATCAATAGACCTCGAACAGCCCGGCCGCGCCCATGCCGCCGCCGATGCACATCGAGACGACGACCTTCTTGGCGCCGCGGCGCTTTCCTTCCATCAGCGCGTGGCCGGTCAGGCGCGCGCCCGTCATGCCGAAAGGATGGCCGATGGCGATGGAGCCGCCATTGACGTTGTACTTCTCAGGATCGATGCCGAGCGTGTCGCGGCAATACAGGCATTGCGACGCGAACGCCTCGTTCAGCTCCCACAGATCGATGTCGTCGACTTTGAGGCCGTGGCGCGCGAGCAGGCGCGGCACCGCGAAGACCGGGCCGATGCCCATCTCGTCCGGCTTGCAGCCCGCGACCGCCCAGCCCTTGAACGCGCCCATCGGCTGGAGGCCGCGCTTCTCGGCCTCCTTCGCCTCCATGATCACGACCGCGGCGGCGCCGTCGGAAAGCTGCGAGGCGTTGCCCGCGGTGATGAACTTGCCGGGACCCTTCACCGGCTCGAGCTTGGCGAGGCCCTCGAGCGTCGTGTCGGGGCGGTTGCACTCGTCGCGGCCGACCGTGTAGTCGACGATCGACTCTTCCTTCGTCTGCTTGTCGACGACCTTCATCTGGGTCGCCATCGGCACGATCTCGTCCTTGAACTTGCCCGCCTGCTGCGCCGCCGCCATGCGGCGCTGGGATTCGAGGGAGTACTGGTCCTGGTATTCGCGGCTGATGTTGTAGCGCGCCGCGACGACGTCGGCGGTGTCGATCATCGGCATCCAGTAGTCGGGATACATCTCGACGATCGTGGGCTCCTTGCCGCCGCCGCCGCCGCCCTGGAAGGTGATCGAGTCCACCCCCGCGCCGACCGCGATCTGCGCCCCGTCGTCGATCACGTAGCGCGCCGCGTTGGCGATGGCGTTGAGCCCCGACGAGCACGCGCGATGCACGGTCGAGCCCGAGGTCGTGATCGGCAGTCCCGCGAGCAGCGCCGCCCCGCGCGCGACGTTGCCCGACGCCGCGACGCAGCCCGCGACGACGTCCTCCACCTCGGCCGGATCGGCTTTCGAGCGCGCCACCGCATGCTTCACCGCATGGCCGAGCATCGCCATGTTGGACGTGTTGTTGAATCCGCCCCGCGCCGCCTTCGCCAAGCCCGTCCGCGCATACGAAACAATGACCGCCTCACGCATCCTCGATTCCTTTCCCTGAACAAACTATTCCCGACATTCCGCCACAATCGGCGCGCAGCTTTTGCGTGTGCCATCCTGGGGAGGAACACAATGGCCGCCACCGTTCAAACCAAAAGCAACGACGTCTTCGCCGACATCAACACGACGCCTCTTATCGACGTGATGCTGGTGCTGCTGACGCTTCTTATCATAACGCTGCCGCTTCAGACCAACGCGATCAAGCTCGACACGCCGCGTCCGTCGCCGGCCACGGCGCCGCCGCCGCAAGTCGTGCTCGTGGACATCCAATGGGACGGCACGGTGGAGTGGAACGGCACGGCGGTCGACCGCGCGACGCTCGACGCCTATCTCGCCCATGCCGCCCATCAGACCCCTCAGCCCGAAATCCGCATCGACGCCGACCGCCTTGCCAGATACGACGCCGTTGCGCTCGTCCTCGCCGATGCCGCGCGCCTGGGCGGGAAGCACATCGCGTTCAACAATATCGGCTCCCCTTAGACTGCTTTCGACCCTCCCCTTGAGGGAGGGTCGAAAAATTCGAGCGGCGCGTAGCGACAGCGTGCGCGCGAGAATTTTTCGGGGAGGGGTTCGTTCCGCGCCGTACCCCTCCCCGAAATTTGCGTTCCGCAAATTTCGACCCTCCCTCAAGGGGAGGATCGGGGTTACTTCACATCGCCGAACTTCTTGCCCTCGGCCACCAGCTTCTCCAGCAGCGCGCTCGGCTTGAAGGCGTCGCCCATCTTGGCCTGGAACGCCTTCATCCCGGCCAGCACCTTGTCGAGGCCCACCTTCTCGCCCCAATACATCGGGCCGCCGCGATAGACGGGGAAGCCGTAGCCGTTGAGCCAGACCGTATCGATGTCGGAGGCGCGGATCGCCTTCTTCTCCTCCAGGATCTTCGCGCCCTCGTTGACCATCGGATAGAGGCAGCGCTCCAGGATCTCGTCGTCCGAGATCGTGCGCGGATTGATCCCCTGCTTGGCGCGGAAGTCGGCGATGATCTTCTCGGTCACCGGCGACGGCTTGGCGTTGCGGTTCTCGTCGTAGTCGTAGAAGCCCGCGCCGGTCTTCTGGCCGCGGCGGTCCATCTCGCACAGAACCTCGCGGATGGTGGAGCTTTTCGAGTTCTCCTTCACCCAGCCGATATCGAGGCCCGCGAGGTCGCCCATCGCGAACGGCCCCATCGGGAAGCCGAAATCGTAGAGCACGCGGTCGACGTCCCACGGCATCGCGCCTTCGAGAACCAGCGCGTTGGCCTCGCGCGTGCGCTGGGCGAGCATGCGGTTGCCGACGAAGCCCGGGCACACGCCCACCAGCACCGCCACCTTGCCGATGGTCTTGGCGAGCTTCATCGAGGTCGCGACCACTTCCTTCGACGTCTTCTCGCCGCGCACGATCTCCAAGAGGCGCATCACGTTCGCGGGCGAGAAGAAATGCAGGCCGATCACGAACTCCGGCCGCTTGGTCGCCGACGCGATCTCGTCGACGTTCAGATAAGACGTGTTGGATGCCAGGATCGCGCCCGGCTTGACGATGGCGTCGAGGCGCGCGAACACGTCCTTCTTGATGTCCATGCGCTCGAACACGGCTTCGATCACCAGATCGCAATCGGCGAGGTCTTCCAGCTTCAGCGAGCCGGTGAGCAGGCCCATGCGCTTCTCGACGTCGTCCATCGTGAAGCGTCCGCCCTTGGCGCTGCGCTCGTAGTTGCCGCGCACGACTTTCAGGCCGCGGTCGAGCGCGTCCTGCTTCACCTCGACGATGGTGACCGCGATGCCGGCATTGGCGAAGTTCATCGCGATGCCGCCGCCCATGGTGCCGGCGCCGATCACGCCGACCTTCTTGATTGGAATGGTCGGCGTGTCGTCGGGCACGTCGGGGACCTTGTTCGCCTGGCGCTCGGCGAAGAACGCATAGCGTTGCGCCGCCGACTGGTCGCCGGTCATCAGCTCCATGAACAGCTTGCGCTCGGTCTTCAAGCCCTCTTCGAATGTCGGCGAATTCACCGCCGCTTCGATGCATTGGATGTTCGCCTCCGGCGCCTTGAAGCCGCGGAACTTGCGCGCATTGGCCTTGCGGAAGTTCGCGAAGATCTCTGGGTGCCCTTTGGCGGCTTCGAGCTTGGCGTTGTTCTCGCGCACCTTCTTGAGCGGCTTGTTCTCGGCGACGCATTTGCGCGCGAAGGCGATGGCGGTCTCCTTGAGCTTGCCTTCGGGCGCCAGTTCGTCGACCAGGCCCATCTCGAGACATTGCTTGGCGGGCACGTGCTGGCCGCTCGTCACCATCTCCAGCGCCTTCTCGACGCCGGCGATGCGCGGCAGGCGCTGCGTGCCGCCCGCGCCGGGGAGCAGGCCGATATTCACTTCCGGCAGACCGCATTTCGCGCTCGGCACCGCGACGCGGTAATGCGCGCAGAGCGCCACTTCCAGCCCGCCGCCCAGCGCCGTGCCGTGGATCGCGGCGACGACGGGCTTGGGCGATTCCTCGATCTCCTTCTGCACGTCGAACAGGCTCGCGCCCTTCATCTGGCCGCCGAACTCGGAGATGTCGGCGCCGGCGATGAAGGTGCGCCCGTCGCAGATCAGCACGATCGCCTTGACGGATGGATCGGCCTTGGCCTGGCGGAAACCCTCGACGAGCCCGTCGCGCACATTTGCCGACAGCGCGTTCACCGGCGGCGAGTTGAGCGTGACGACGGCGATGTCGCCGTCCTTCGAAAGATCGGTGACCGGATTGATGGCCGTCATGGAGTTGTGCCCTTCCTGTTCTCTGCCGACAAAAAATCAGGGGCGGGAGGGAGAGTCGAGTCCGATCTGCTTCGACCCTCCCCTTGAGGGAGGGTCGAAATCTTTCGAGCGAAGCGAAGAAAGATTTCGGGGAGGGGTGGGCCACCTGCGCCGTACCCCTCCCCGAAAAATGCTTCGCATTTTTCGACCCTCCCTCAAGGGGAGGGTCGACGCTGGTTCCTGACGCTGGGGAAAGCGGCAATTCGTCTATGCTTTTCCCTTCGCCATCGGGAGCACGACATGACCTACGAGCACATCACGGCCGGGATGGACGGGCCGATCCTCACCCTCACCTTGAACCGGCCCGACAAGCTCAATGCCTATACCGCGCAGATGGGCGCCGAGCTGGAACACGCGTTCCGGCGCGCCGACGAAGACGACGCCGTGCGCGTCGTCATCGTGACCGGCGCGGGGCGCGGCTTCTGCGCCGGCGCGGACATCTCCGGCGGCGCGGGCGCCTTCGATACGACGGGCGGCAAGGCGGTGATGTTCCAGGGCTCGAAAGCGCGCGCGACACCGGGCGGCTTCGTCCAGGCGATCTACGATTGCCGCAAGCCGTCCGTCGCCGCGATCAACGGCGCCGCAGTCGGCGTCGGCATCACGCTGACCTTGCCGATGGACATCCGCATCGCCTCGGCCGACGCCAAGATCGGCTTCGTCTTCGCGCGCCGCGGGCTGGTGCCGGAGGCGGGCAGCGCCTGGTTCCTGCCCAGGCTGGTCGGCCTCGACCAGTCGCTGCGCTGGTGCCTGTCCGGCCGCGTCTTCGGCGCCGACGAAGCGAAAGCGGGCGGCTTGGTCAGCGAGGTGCTCGCGCCGGATCAATTGCTCGCCCGCGCGCGCGAGATCGCGCTGGAGATCGCCGAAAACACCGCGCCCGTCTCCGTCGCGCTGACGCGCCACATGCTCTGGCAATATTCGACCGCGGCGCACCCCTTCGACCTGCTGAAAGTGGACGGCCCGGTGAACATCGAGCTCGGCGCCGGAGCGGACGTGAAGGAAGGCGTCGCCGCGTTCTTCGAGAAGCGCCAGCCGAGCTTTCCGGGCAAGGTCTCGAGCGACATGCCGAAGAGCTACAGACCTATTGGGAGATAACAACCCACTTGTCATGGCCCGCGAATGCGGGCCACCCAGCTGGATTCTGTACGATCTGAAAAGATTCACGCGGAGGCGCGGAGCCGCGGAGGTTCTTTTCTTCTCCGCGACTCCGCGCCTCCGCGTGCAACTCTTTTTAGATCGGGCCGATGTCACCTGGGGTGGCCCGCATTCGCGGGCCATGACAATTGAGCCGGACGTTAGATCACGCCCGCCCCAGCGCCAGGTCGCTCACGAACGGATTCGTCTTTCTCTCCCACCCGAACGTCGACATCGCGCCGTGGCCGGGGACGAAGCGCATGTCGTCGCCCAAGGGCCAGAGCCGCCCGACGATGGCGTCGACGAGCTGCTGGTAGTTGCCGCGCGGCAGGTCGCAGCGCCCGATCGAGCCCCTGAACAGCACGTCGCCGACGAAGGCGAGCCTCGATTCCTCGTGGAAGAACACGACATGCCCGGGCGTGTGGCCGGGGCAATGGCGCACGCCGAACGCGATCTCGCCGAACGAGACCGTGTCGCCGTCGGCAAGCCAGCGCGTGGGCATGCAGTTCTCCGCGTCGCCGAAGCCCGGGCGGCGCGCGTTGCGGCCGAGCTCCTCGAGCAGGAAGAGGTCGTCCGTGTGCGGACCTTCGATCGGGACGGCGAACTCGCGCGCGATCCTGGCAGCCCCGCTCGCATGGTCGAGATGGCCGTGGGTGAGGAGCACTTTCTCCAGGCTGAGGCCCTGCTCCGCCACCGCGCTCTTGAGTTGCTCGACCTCGCCGCCGGGGTCGACCAGCACCGCCCGCCTGGTGCGCGTACACCACACCAGCGAACAATTTTGCTGGTAAGGCGTCACCGGCAGGATCTGGGCTTTGAGAGGCGGCTCGCTCATGCGTTCTGCATAAAGCCCAGAGTTCGTAGCGTCCATGGCGACAAAGCACGAGCCCTGGGTGTGGTTAACGATTGGAGTGAAACATAATTACGCAAAACCACGGCCGGGTCGCGCACCTTTCGCTAACCGCCATGACCGAAATGAAATGCCAAAACCAAAGGGAATCAGCATGATTTCTTTGAAGCCGGGGGCAGCGTTCTGGTAAGCTGCACGGGAAATTGGGGATTGAAAGTGTACCAGGGCGTCATGCGAGGCCGCACCATCCGCGCGCTGTGCGCCGCGGGCCTGTTCGCACTTTGTGCGGGCGGCGCGCATGCGGATTCGTCTGCCCAGAAGACGACGGGCACCCCGCTCGATCTCACCGCCTACAGCACCGCGGCCGATTTCGACTCCATCGCGCCGCGCGCGCGTCTTGTCGGACAATTCGACCTCGGGCCGGTCACCGCCATTCCGGGATTGACGCTCGGCCCCGCCGAGCTCACGCGGATGCCGGGCGGCCAGTCGCGCATCACGCTGCTCGACGGGGTGACGCTGGGCTTCGGCGCCGGCGCGGATCTGGCGGGACGCTTCAACACCTATGACGCGGCGGGCAGCACGGCCTATGACGGACTGTTCTTCTCCGCCTCTTCGGTGAACTCGCCTTATGCGTCGCTCACCGGCGGCGGCTCCTTCGTCGATACGAAAGTCGACCTCACCGACAACCTGCATTTCGACTTCGGCGCCTCGTCGCTGGCGCAGGGCCAGGGCACCTCGACGGCGCCCGGCATGACGCTTGCCCGTATCGGCGGCGCGCCTCAGCCCTACGACACGCGCGACGCGAACTCGCTGCTCGCGGGCGTGTCGTGGGACGTGGCGCCCTGGGGCGGAATCGGCGTCGTCGCTTCGCAGACCGCCGAGCATGACGGCGTCCTGGGCAATTTCGATCCGGCCGTGCGCAACGCGGACACCCAGGCGCTCGGCGTCTCGGCGCGGCTGCAGCTGGGCGGCGGATGGATGACGACGGCCTCCTTCGCGCAGGCCATCACCAAGCTCGACCTGAAGCCCGGCTTCGGCGCGCAGACGGGCGACGACGCGCATTCGCGCTCCTACGGGATCGCGGTCGCCAAGCGCGGCCTGTTCGGCAACGACACGATGGGGCTCGCGGTGTCGCGGCCCGCGCCCGGCATGGGCGGCACCCCCGATTTCGATCTCGTCTCGGGCATCGGCGCGCGGCCGCAGAACCTGCCCGACAATCTGCTCCTCGACGGCCAGTCGTCCGAGACCGATTTCGAGCTCGGCTATGTGACGACGTTCCTCGACGGCTCGGTCGCGCTGCAGACCAACGCCTCCTACCAGATGAATTTCGCGGGCCAGAGCGGCAACAACACGGTCTCCTTCCTGTCGCGCGCGAAGATCAAGTTCTGACAGCCGAAATCTCCAGGCTTGCCCCGGCCGTCGTGGAAACATCACGATCGGTGCGGGAACCGGGTCTGCCTCCATACGTTGGCGTTGGTCGGGCCGGGTATGCGCCGGCGGCGCCAACCGATCGGAGGGACCATGAGGTGCTGGCTGTTCTTCCACCGCGATCTCGATTCGGCACATCCCGAGGTGCATGAGGCCCTGCGCTTCGACGCGGTCGCCGACGAGATGGGGATCGACCTGAGCGTGCTCAAGCCGCGCGAGTTCGATCTCGTCGTCGACTCGAACGACGGCTGGTCCGCGACCTATGACGGCCGCGCCCTGCTCAAGCCCGACGCCATCATCTGCCGCACGGGCGCGGAGACGAGCTATTTCACCCTGGCCGTGCTGCGCCATTTCGAGCGCCAGGGCGTGATGCTGATCAACGGCTCGCAGGCGATCGAGCAGGTCGCCGACAAGCTCCACACCCTGCAGATCCTGTCGCGCAGCGGGCTGCCGATCCCCAAGACGATCCTCGGCAAGTTCCCCGTCGACGTCGATCTGGTCGAGCGCGAGCTGGGCTTTCCGGTCGTGGTCAAGACGCTGAAGGGCACGCGCGGCGCCGGCGTCGTGCTGTGCAACGACCGCCTGCAGTTCAACGATCTCGCCGATCTTCTCGACGGCGCCAAGAGCGGTGCCGACTTCCTGTTCCAGCAATACATCAGCGCCAGCCACGGCCGCGACGTGCGCGTGCTGGTCGTCGCGGGCCAAGCGGTCGCCGCGATGGAGCGGCGCTCGTCGGACGGCAGCTTCAAGTCGAACATCTCGCTCGGCGGCCATGCGACGCGCTTCGCCCTGCCGCGCGACATGGCCGAGCTCGCCGTGCGCGTGGCGGGCGCGCTTGACCTGGACGTCGCGGGCATCGACATCCTGTTCGACACGGACGGCTATCGCATCTGCGAGGCGAACTCCTCGCCGGGCTTCCAGGCGCTCGAGCCGGCCTGCGGCATCAACGTCCCCGAGATCGTCTTCGCCGCGGTGAGCGAAAGGCTGGAAAGCAAGAAGGCCCCGCGGCGTTCGAGGCTGCGCCTGCTAGACGCTCTATGGGGGAGCCGGACAAAGCGCAAACCCGCGCCAAACCGCGGCGAAACGCTCGCCGGCTACGGCATTTTCGATCCCGCGAAATAGCCCGCGTCCGAAGACGAGCGCACGCGCCAACCCGCGACGGCGCCGGCGGTTCCTGTCGCCGGCAAAGCCCAAGTTCTAGTATTGCGCGATTCGTCCCGGGTCCGGACACGGACCGGTCGATAGAGCGGAAGCCTCGCGCCATGGCCGATACGGACAAGAAATCGCTCTCCCGCCAGATCGAAACCACGATCGAAGGGTTCTTTCGATTCCTCGTCGCCTATCTGCGGACCTCCGCCGCGATCGGGTTTCAATGGCGCCGCGGCCTCGAAAAAGTGATCTGCGAAAGCGAGCGGGGGTCCAAGGACGTCGTCTATCCCTTCACCTATCTCGTGATCGGCGGATTTCTCTTCTCGCTCGTGGTCGCCGTCTACCCGGACGGCTTCATGGCGATTTTCGATCTGATCTGGTTCGACAAGGAGATCGTCGCCAATTTCGTCAAGAAATTCGACCAGGCCTTCAGCCTCACGACCTTGCTCATCGGGGGCTTTCCCACCTTTCTTTCCGTCGTCGCGCTGTCGCGGCTGTCGGCGACGCTCGACGAGCCGCAAGGCGAGCGCCGGGAGAAATTGACGACTGCCTACCGCTACGTCTTCGGTTATCAAGCGGCGGCGCTGTTCGCGTGGTTCGCCGTCTTCCTGCTGCCGCCTGTCGCGGGAGCGGAGCCCTGCAGCCTTGTGCCGAGCTTTTGCGGCGACGGCATCGTCGCGGACGCGGCCGGATGGGCGGGATTGTTGTCGTTTCCGTTTTTCTTCCTGATCGTGCCCCTGGTAACGCTTGCGATCTGGCGATGGAAAAGCCTGTCCGACAGGCCGCGTCTCGTCCGCTGCTGGGGCATCGTCAAGAGCGCGGCGACGTTTGCGATCATCATGTGGGCGTATTCTTCGGTTGCGGGTTTGCCGGCGCGGATATCCGGCGCGGTCGCTCCGCCGCCGGCGCCGTCGCTGGCGATCGAACGCGCGTCGCTGGCGTTCGAAAAGGACGGCACCACGCAGGCCGCGATCGTCGCCTCGGTGAAAAATCCCACCGACGAGTTCGCCGTCGTCCACGCCTCGGACTTCAGCGGAACCTTGCTGGTGGAGAAGAACGACTCCGCGAAGTGGTCGTTGGATGATTTCCAGATGAGCTCCGCGGGCCAGACGGACCCTTCGCTGGTCTTGCTGGCGCCGCACTCCGGCACGGTCGTGAAGCTTCGCGCGACCGTCACCCTCGCCAATGCCAATGTGCAGGACTACTTGCGCAAGCTGATCGACGCAAACGCATCCACCGTCACGGTGCAAATCGAGGCAAATGATCCGAAACTTTCCTCGACCGGGTATGTCCGCAGCTATGCCGCGCAATGAACGGACGCAGCGGCCCGATATTTCTCTCGACGAAGTTCGGCGCCACCTCTATATGCCGCATCGGCGATATCAGTTCGAGGCAGGAAAATGGCCGGTCCGCAATACGTTTACGTGATGAAAGGTCTGTCGAAGACCTATCCCGGCGGCAAGCAGGTGCTCAAGGACATCTGGCTGTCGTTCTATCCCGGCGCCAAGATCGGCATCGTCGGCGTCAACGGCTCGGGCAAGTCGACGCTCATGCGCATCATGGCGGGCATGGACAAGGAGTTCACCGGCGAGGCCTGGGCCGCGGACGGCATCCGCACCGGCTACCTGCCGCAGGAGCCGCAGCTCGATCCGTCCAAGACCGTGCGCGACAACGTGATGGAGGGCGTCGCCAAGAAGAAGGCGCTCGTCGACCGCTTCAACGAGATCGCCGCCAACTATTCCGACGAGACCGCGGACGAGATGTCGCGCCTGCAGGACGAGATCGAGGCGCAGGGCCTATGGGATCTCGACAGCCAGGTCGACCAGGCGATGGACGCGCTGCGCTGCCCCGACGGCGACGCCGACGTGGCCACGCTCTCCGGCGGCGAGAAGCGCCGCGTCGCGCTGACCAAGCTGCTGCTCGACGCGCCCGACATCCTCCTCCTCGACGAGCCGACCAACCATCTCGACGCCGAATCCGTGCAGTGGCTCGAGCATACGCTGCGCGAATACAAGGGCTGCGTCATCCTCGTCACCCACGACCGCTACTTCCTCGACAACGTCACGTCGTGGATTCTCGAGCTCGACCGCGGCAAGGGCATCCCGCACGAGGGCAACTACTCCTCGTTCCTCGGCGTGCAGGAGAAGCGCCTGCATCAGGAAGGCGCCGAGGCCGCCGCGCGCGAGCGCGAGCTCGCCCGAGAGCGCGAATGGATCGCGTCCTCGCCCAAAGCGCGCCAGGCGAAATCCAAGGCGCGCATCAGCGCCTATGAGGAGCTGCTCGCGAAAAGCCAGGAGCAGCGCACCGGACCGGCGCAGATCCTCATCCCGATCTCGGAACGCCTGGGCAGCCTGGTCGTCGAGGCCGAAGGCCTCTCCAAGGCCTATGGCGACAGGCTGCTGTTCGAGAACCTCGAGTTCAAGCTTCCGCCCGGCGGCATCGTCGGCGTCATCGGCCCCAACGGCGCGGGCAAGACGACGTTGTTCCGTATGCTGACGGGTCAGGAGAAGCCCGACGCCGGCAGCTTGCGCATCGGCGACACGGTGCATATGGGCTATGTCGACCAGTCGCGCGACGACCTCGATCCCAACAAGACGGTGTGGCAGGAGATCTCGGGCGGCACCGACATCCTGGAGTTCGGCAAGACCAAGATGAACTCGCGCGCCTATGTCGGCGCGTTCAACTTCAAGGGCGGCGACCAGCAGAAGAAGCTCGGCCAGCTCTCCGGCGGGGAGCGCAACCGCGTGCATCTGGCCAAGATGCTGAAATCGGGCTCGAACCTGCTGCTCCTCGACGAGCCGACCAACGACCTCGACGTCGAGACCCTGCGCGCGCTCGAGCTCGCGCTCGAGGAGTTCGCGGGCTGCGCCATGATCATCAGCCACGACCGCTGGTTTCTCGACCGCATGGCGACGCACATGCTCGCCTTCGAGGGCGACAGCCACGTCGAATGGTTCGAGGGCAATTTCCAGGACTACGAAGCCGACAAGAAGCGCCGCCTCGGCATCGACGCCGACCAGCCGCACCGGATCAAGTACAAGAGATTTGCCCGCGCCTGACGGCTTGTTCCTCTCCCCCGAAGGAGAGGACACCGGCGATTGAACCCTTCGCCTTCCCGCGCGTTTCTCCCTCATGAGGGTGTGGATCGCGACTTTGTGCGTTTGCCTGGGGCTCGCCGGCTGCGAGAGCGTCCACAATCTCGTCTATGGGCCGCCTACCACGTTCATCGTGTTCTTCCAGGACAAGAGCACCGATCTCACCCCCGACGCCGCCTCCATCGTGAAGAGCGCCGCGGACGCCGTCCGCCGGCAGCATCCCGCCACGGTCGCCATCGCGGCCGGGGTCGCGCCCGGCGGCAACATGGAGATGTCGCAGCCGCGTTTCGCCGCCGTGCGCAACCAGCTCGTCGCCGACGGCGTCGACGAGGACATCATCGCCCGCTCGGCAATAGCCGATCCCAAGCTCGACACCGGCCCGGCGCGCCAGCGCGTGGAGATCCGATTGCTCGCGAAGGGGCCTTAGGTCCGATTTTCCTCTCCCTTGAGGGGAATTATCACCTTGACATAGTACGGCTCAAGCCCTAGATTCCAGGGACCAACGGAGACGTGCCATGGCGAAGGGCCTTCTTTCAAACCCAATCTTTCAGGACGAGACCAAAGCCCGCGAGTGGCTTGAGGCCCGGCTTTGGAAGGGTGGCCGGGTTTGCCCGCATTGTGGCGTTGTAGGCGAAAGCACGCTCATGCAGGGCAAGACGACCCGTCCCGGTCTCTACCAGTGCAACGCCTGTAGGGAGCCCTTCACGGTCACGGTAGGGACGCTGTACGAGCGCAGCAAAATCCCTCTGCACAAATGGCTGGCCGCGACTCAGCTTCTCATGTCTTCGAAGAAGGGCATGTCCGCCCTGCAAATCGGCAGGATGCTCGGGATTAGCCCCAAGTCGAGCTGGTTCCTCATGCACCGCATTCGCGAGAGTCTACGCGAGATTGACGCGGCCCCTATGGGCGGAACCGGGAAGATCGTGGAGGCCGATGAGACGTTTGTAGGCGGCAAGGAGAAGAACAAGCACAAGCGCCTCCGCAACAAGAAGAACATCGGCGGCGCTGGTAAGGAAGCCGTGTTCTCGCTTGTGGAGCGCGGCGGCAAGGTGCGCTCGCAACGCGTGGCCCGCGTAAACGCCAAGACCCTGCGCCCGATCCTGACCGCGCAGATCGACGCGGCAACCTCGCTCATGACAGACGGCGCAGGCCAGTACCGCCACATGCACAAGGACTTCGCCCGTCATGAAATGGTCAACCATGAGATTGACGAATATGTCCGTGGCGATGCCCACACAAACACGATTGAGGGCTATTTCTCAATTCTGAAGCGCGGGATCATCGGCACGTATCACCACATCTCGCCGCAGCATTTGAAACGCTATCTTGCGGAATTCGACTATCGCTATAACGAGCGCGCCAGCCTTGAGGTTGACGATGCGCTCCGCATGGAAAAGAGCGTGAGCGGCATCGTTGGGAAGCGCTTGACCTATCGGCGGACTTGTCGCGAAGGAGAGCCCGTCCGGGCATAAGAAGTACCACGGCCCTAAGCGCAAAAGGCAGAAGCCCCACGCAGTTACCAAATAAAGGCCGCGATGACGACGCCAACCATGGCGAGGCCGGACAAGACCATGACGGTTTGAGCCACCCTGGCCTTGGTCATGTCGCCTGCATTGACACCCTCGATGAACGCCAAGCCGCCGAAGTACAGAATCCCAAATAGGATGCCTGCCAGGATCACCCCTGCGGTTACATGCAAAACCAGCAACATCATTGACAGTGCGTGTAGGCTTGGTTTCCGACATACGTTGTCGTGCAATTGGTCTGCGGCTGCGTCGTTATCGGAGTGGGCATGGCGACCTGGGGAATGAGCGGCCTCTGGGCTATGGCTCCGATGATGGCGGCGCGCTCGCGCTGCCTCTCCTGCGCAAGCTGCATCCGGCAGCTGACGTACATGTCCGTCCCCGGCTTAGCGCCGTAGGACTGGCACGTCGCATCGTCGCGGGCTGCGATCTCCTGCGGAGACGGAGGCTTCGGAAGCGATAGGCACCCCGTCAGTGCAAAAGCAACAAGCAAAATAACGAGTGTCCGCATATCTCCCCTCCTGGCGATCGGGGAGTTCACAAACCAAGACTAGCAAGGTCGCATACGGCTTTAGGCTTTCGCCCTGAACATGCCCGTATGCCTCCTCGACCCTATAGGTGGAGGAGTGCTGGTAACGGCGGCACTTGCGCCGCTAGTCTTGAGGTTGTGACGCCCCGGAACGACCTGTGGGCCGTTCTACGGGGAATATAGCACGGCAACCGTGCCGCGCGAATCTGTGGGTTTTATGCCGGTTTGCCGGACTTCCGACTGGTGGTCTTTGGCCGACTCGGCGCTTTCTGTGGCTTAGTCGTTTTGTGCATCGGGCCGTGCTTTGCGGCTGCGTCAACGGCCGCTTCGAACCGCTTCCACGCGTCAGGAAAAAATTCGCTTTTGCGAGTTTTGGAGGTCGTCATGGTGGTGAAGCCTGCCCATAATTTTCTGAGACTTCTTCGCCCCAAGCCGCGCAAGCTATCCAGGCGAGTTCCAAAGACGTATGCCAAAAAGGTCAAAAAGTATAGCGCGCAGGCTGGCGTGATCCTTTGGGCATGGAACCGCATTCATGCGGCCTTCGCAGAATGTTTTGTCGAGATTGTTGATCCCAAAGACCCGAATGTCGGGCTGGCGATTTGGCGCGCGATCAAGGCCGATACCGGCCAGCGCGACATGCTGAAAGAATCACTCACAGTCCGAAAGGGGATCAATCCCAGAGTATCGAAGGCTCTAGCATGGCTGCTCAAGATCGTTGGGGACCTTTCTCAGCACAGGAATGATATTGCTCACACGCCCATGACAATGACCGGAGCGCTTTCGGGCTTCGTCTTCGAACCTGACCCGTTCTCGGGAGACCCA
This sequence comes from Alphaproteobacteria bacterium, assembly GCA_021325375.1. Lineage (GTDB taxonomy): Bacteria > Pseudomonadota > Alphaproteobacteria > Micropepsales > Micropepsaceae > Rhizomicrobium. Next base: position 155,910 of record JAJPHG010000024.1, read on the forward strand.
AAGAAAGTGGCGCGACTTTCTAGGGCAGATCGTGAGGCGTTTCACAAAGCTCTAGCAGGCGACCTTATCGTTCTGTCTTCCTACGCGACGGTGTTGGCAATGGTTCTACGTAGCCCGGGGCTGCTCGGGTCATTGCCTCGAAGACCGCAACTGCAGTCGCTTCCACGCTCGAATCCCCCACGCGGTAGTCGTCCAAATAAACATCGGCGGCCTCAATCCCGGCCTTGAGCATGCCTGGCGTGATCTTGATCTTAGCTCTTCCCACAATTCTCTCCCTCATTTGAGGGAACTTCACCTAGCAACGGCCTGTCTTGCTATCACTAGCACTAGAGGCTACTATGTCAAGGTGATAATTCCCCCCTTGAGGGAGAGGAAGAAAAATCATGGGTTTGGGCTGAGCGTGAGCCGAAGACCAAGCCCTTGATTTTTCAGGTGAGGGGTGAGTCTGGCGGTCGCAAGCAATCTCCCCTCACCAGCAAAATCTAAGCGCTTAACTGCGCTGCGCTCCGTTAAGCGCAAGATTTTGCGTCCTCTCCCACAAGGGGAGAGGAAAACTACTCCCGCACCGTCACCCACTCGTCCAGCGGCGCGCGTTCGGTCGCGAGCGAATTGACCGGATGGCTCTCATCCGCGTGGCCGATGCCCATGCCGCAGAAGATCATCTCGTTCGCAGGGACCTCAAGATATTCGCGGATCACCGAATGCCACAGCGCCCACGCTTCCTGCGGGCAGGTGTGCAAGCCATGCTCGCGCGCGAGCAGCATGACGGTCTGCAGGAACATGCCGAGATCGGACCACTGGCCCTGCTGCATGATGCGGTCGATGGTGAAGATGACGCCCACCGGCGCGCCGAAGAACTCCCAATTGCCGGAGAAGAATTTCAGCCGCGCCGGCTTGTCCTCGCGCGGGATCGCCATGGTCGCGTACATCGCCTCGCCGACGCGGAAGCGGCGCGTCTTGTAGGGCTCGGTCAGATCGAGCGGATAGATGTGATATTCCGGCCGCTCGCCCATGGGCCTGGTCTTGCGCGCCTCAGCCACGCGGCGCACGAGCTCGTCGCGCGCCTCGCCCAGCAGGACATAGGCGCGCCAGGGCTGCAGGTTGCCGCCCGACGGCGCGCGCGCGGCGAGTGCCAGGATGCTCTCGACCGTCGCGCGCGGCACCGGATCGGGCCTGAACGCGCGGATCGTCTTGCGTGAGGCGACCGCCTCGCTGACTTTCATGGTGACACTCCGACAAATAGCAATGCGCCATGAAGGCAGGAGGGCCGACCTGCGTCAACAACTCCAATTGTCATGGCCCGCGAATGCGGGCCACCCAGGTGACACGGCCTCGCTTCGCAAAGATAAGGCACGCGGAGACGCGGAGTGCGCGGAGAAGAAGAAAACTTCTGCGTTCTCCGCGTCTCCGCGTGATTCATTCTGAGCCCGCAGAACCCAACTGGGTGGCCCGCATTCGCGGGCCATGACAATCGGGTTCGGGAGGTTGACTCATTTCTGGAACCACAAAGCTGCCGTCCCGTCATAGATGAAGTCGGTGCTCGTATTGTCGGCGACGTTGGCGATCAGGGTCGTGCCGTCGGCTTGATAGACGGCGCGGTTGTGGCCGCCGCTCGCGCCTCTGCGGCTGACATCGACCTTGTGGCCATCAGTGACGTTCGTCGTGGACAGGACGAGCTTGCGGTCGGCGGTCAGAGAGGCGCCGTCGCGCACGATGCGGCCGTCGGCGCGCGGGGTGTAGGTCGCATCCGCGTCGGCGGTGAGCTTCTTCACGGCGGCCTGTCCGGCATGGCGGTACGCGCTGCCGGTGTCGACCGCGACCTCGCCCGCGCCGCCCTGCGCGTCGGAGTGATGGAAGAGCGCGCCCGCGGCGGACGGCGCGACCGCGCCCGCGATCGTGGTCGAGCGCAGCCGGAGCGCGCGGTTCTTGTCGATCACCGGATTGGCCCCGAACAGCGACAGCCCGCTCTCATTGTCGAAGCGCGCGACTTCGGAGAGCGTGGCCGAGCCCACCGGACAGGCGAAGAGGCGGATCTGCATGCCCGCATGGCTCGAATCCAGCGTCGCGGTCTCGGTCACCACGCCCTGGATGCGCGCGCCGTTGGAGAAGCCGCTGCCCGACGCGCCCGTATAGGGCTGCCAGTTGAGGTTGCCGATCGTGTCGCCGTTGACCGCGACCGACGGGCTCGCGATCGTGCCGTGGCCGCGGCGCATCGTGTAGGCAGACGCGGTTCCGGCCGAGGCGTTGTAGGTCTCGGCCTGGTTGTTGGCCGTGCCCTCCGATTGCACGTTGAGCTGGTTGCTCGCGCCGCCCGCAAGGCTCAAGCGCAGGAAGCCGGTCGCGAGATAGCCGGCCTGTGCGCCCGCGACCGAGAAGCCGATTCCCGAATTCGTCGAGTCGTAGAAAAGCCCGTAATTGCTGTTCAAGGCGAGCGCCGGCGACGCGGCCGAGCCGTTCGCGAGCTTCATACCCGTGGCCAAGGCGAGCGCGCCGCTGGTCTTGTCGATCACGACCGCGTCGGTCCAGCTCGATCCGTCGGGCGAGACCTTGGCGTGGAAATTGTCGTCGCCGCAGAGCCCGAACTCGGCGCGGCCGGAATAGTTCGTCTGATAGAGCAGCGAGGCGGTGTCCGAGGCCGCGTGCTTGTTGATCTTGGCCTGCACCGTGGCGCCGATGTTGTCGAACAGCACGGCCTGCGACTTCACCGCGAGCTTGTTGGTCGAATCCGCCGTCGTGTTGATGCCCAGAACGCTGAGATTCTCGAAGGTGAGAAGGCTGGTGAGATCGGCCCAGGACGAGCCCGTATAGACCACGAAGATGCTCTCGTCGGCGACATAGGCCATGAGGCCCGCGAAGGGCTGTGTGAAGCGCCATGCGCCGTCGAGCGCGTAGGCGATGTTGCCGTCCTGCCCGGTCCAGTCGCCGCTCGCGGTGGCTTTCACCAGATAGGTATCGCCGTCCGCGGGCGTGGACGGCGGCGCGGTCAGATCGCGGTCGAGGAAGCGCGCGCAGGAAAGCGCGTCGAGCTGCAGCAGCGCCTCGTTATGGGTGACGTGCTTCTGCGCCTGCGCGGCGGCAAGCAGCGGCAACCCGCTGCGTGGGGTAGTGGACATTTCGATTTTCTCCGGATGTCGAACGAGATGTCCTCTCCCCTTGAGGGAGAGGAAGAAAAATCATGGGTTTGGGCCGAGCGAAGCGAAGACCAAGCCCTTGATTTTTCAGGTGAGGGGTGAGTCCGGCCGAGCGAAAAACTCACCCCTCACCAGCGAAATCTAAGCACTTAGCTGCGCTGCGCTCCGCTAAGTGCAAGATTTCGCGTCCTCTCCCTCAAGGGGAGAGGAAGATCTCCGCCGTCTCGCCCACGCCGCGGCCATAGGTGGCGGAGAGCTGGTAGACGGTGAAGCGGAACGGGGATGGAAGGCCCGAGGGGAAATCGCTCGCGATATCGCTGCTGGAATAGGTGAGCGTGGGAGATATCACGCTCAGTGTACGGATCACCGTGCCGCCGCCGTCGAGGATCTCGACGTCGTAAGCCTCTGCGTCCTCGGCCAGCGGCACGTCGGTCTGGTCCCAGCTGTCGCCGCCGATGCGCGTGCGGCGGATCCAGGAGAGCGCGAGGTCGCCGCCCTGCCACACCGCGCGCGGATGCACCGGCGACAAGGGCCGCAAGCCCAGCCCTGCGAATTGCAGCGCAGCACCCTGATAGGCGGGGTCCGAGATCGCCTTGCCCTGCGGCCCCCAGAGATAGTTGAAGGCGAGCGCGTATTCGTCCTGTTTGAGCGAAAGCTGCGCCGGCGCGCGGTCGAGAAGCACCACGCGCGCGCCCGCGGCGACGGGATTGCGCATCGCGCTCTCGGTCCCCGCCTGGCCGCGCAGCAGCCGCGTCAGGGTCCAGCATTTGGGCGCGGTGAGCATGGCCGAGGTGTATTGCAGCACCTCCCATTGCCCGTCTGCGTTCTCGATCGCCAGCGCGTTGGCGCCGCCGAGCACCGACAGATCGTCGAGCGAGGCGCAGGCGCCGTTGACGAGGCGTATCGACAGCGCGTTCGCCTCGTCCCAGCGCCACGCGGGACCCGAGGAGAAATCCGCGATCGTCTCACCGATGCTTGCGGCCAATGTGAGCTGCGTGTCCAGCACGTAGTTGGAATCGCCCGCGCTCTTGAGCACCATCACCGCGCCCGGCCAGGGATTGGCGAAGGCGCACACATGCGGCGCCCACGGCACCTCGTTGCCGGTCAGCAGCGGCAGGTCGAGGAACTCGACCAGGGCGCGGCCGGGCCCGCCGCCCGCGCCCTGGCCGGCGCCGGGCGAGCGCATCGGCCCGGTGATCGGTTCGTATACGGAGGGATCGGTCGCCACCGCGTCGATCTTGCGTGGCCCCGCGTCGTCGATGCCGCCCAGACGCAGCCGCCGCGCGCGCCCGCCCGCGGTGAGCCAGACCTCGTCGGTGGGATCGAGCGCGAGCGCCGACGGCGGCAGCGAGAAGGTCGCGGTCTCGCGCATCACCCAGGCGTCCATGAGCAGGCTCTGGCCGATGCCGATCGCCTGGCCCTGGTCGAGAACGATGGGCAGGCTGGAGCTCGCGACGCGGTCGGACGAGCCGACGAGCCTTCGCGCTTCCGCCACCGCCTGGCGATAATCCGCGTCGGCGTCGATATAGGTGATGCGCGAGCCGACCGGCAGGTCGGTCTCCTGGGCGCGTTCGAGCGAGAAGCCGAAGGACGGATCGCCGTCCGGGATGACGAGATCGCTCTCGCCGTACGAGGACGGGTTGGGCCGCCCGCGCATCACGAAGCGGATCAGGCCCTGGCTCTCCACGCCGTCGAAATGATAGGCGAGGCCGAGCGGCGCGATGGCGTCGCGCGGGCTCATCGTGTCGGTGACCGCGAAGCCTGTGACGAGTCCGGAGAGGTTCGCTGTGTCGGCGTCGGTGAACGCCGCGTCCGCGCACAGCGCGCTCACGAGATCGGAAAGCGTCACCGCGCCCAGCCTTCCGTTCAGCCAATGGCCGAACTGATAGTCCGCCGCGTCGCCCCACACGTTTGCGAGCGCGGGAAAGAACGGGAACGGCCGCGCGTCCCAGCACCAGGCGAAGATGCGCGTCGTGTCGACCATGCGCACGCCGCCGACCGTGGGGTTGTTGCCGGCGCCGCTCCAGAAATCCAGATGCGCCTGAAGGAACACACGTTGCATCAGGTCGTCGCGCTCGCCGTCCGAGTAGTAGGGAAGCGCGCTCTCCGACGATTTGGGATCGAAGAAGACGTTTGGACGGTTGGCGCCCTTGTCGATCGCCGGACAGCCGAGCTCGCACAGCCAGATCGGCTTGGACTGCGGCACCCACGCGGTGGGCGTAGCACTTTCATGCCCGTCGGGGCGGTCATAATGCGCGTTCGACCACCAGTTCCAGAAATCCTTCGCCCGCCACACCCAGGGCTTGCCGAGACCGTCGGTGATCGGCGTGCGCGCCTGCGCGTCGCGGTCGGCGTCGCTTGCATAATACCAGTCGTAATTCTCGCCGCCGCGGATGTTGGCGGTGAGATACGCGGGATCGTAGATCGAGGTCGGCCCGTGCACCGCGTCGTAGTCGAGACCCGCCGTCCCGTCGCGCCAATCCGCGAGCGGCAGATAGTTGTCGACGCCGACGAAATCGATGTTCGCGTCGGACCACAAAGGATCGAGATTGAACAGCAGCGCGCCCGCCGCGTCGCCGGTCTGGTGGTTGTTGTATTCCGACCAGTCCGCCGCATAGCCGATCTTCGTGCCGCTTCCCAGGATCGCGCGCACGTCTGCCGCGAGCGTCTTGAGCGCCGCGACCGCGGGATAGGTCGTGGCGCTGTCGCGCACGCGCGTCAGCCCGCGCAGCTCCGAGCCGATGAGGAACGCGTCGACGCCGCCCGCGGCCTCAGCCAACAGCGCGTAGTGCAGCACCATGCGCCGATAGCCCCAATCCGCGCCGCCGGTCCAGGCGACCGTCGTTCCGTCCACGGAGAAATCGCCCGAGGTCGCGCTGCCGAAGAATGCGTCGACCTGCGTGGCCGCCGCCGACGTCTTGTCCGGCGATCCGCTCACGCCCGGCGCCGGATCGCAGGTGATGCGTCCGCGCCAGGGATAGGCGCCCTGCCCGCTCGCGCCGGTATACGGGTCCTCGAGCGTGTTGCCGCTCGCGATATCCAGGAACAGGAACGGGCAGAACATGACGGCGAGGCCGCGCGTCTTCAGGTTCGCGATCGCCTCCACCACGCTCGCGTCCGACGGCGTGCCGCCGTAAGCCGGAACGCCGTTCACCTGGCTGACCAGATGCGCGGACGGGCGCAGCACCCCGTCGACGCTCCAGGTCTGCGGATAGGTGTCCTTCGTCGCGGTCTCCACGCCGGGCATGATCTGGCACGACGCGCAACGCAGATCGCCGCCGAACCAGCCCACGACGAGAGACACCGCGCCCAAATTCGGCGCCAGCGCCTGCAACTCGTCGAGCGAGGCGTCGATGTCGGCCTCGCTCGCGGAATTGTGCGCGTTCTGCACCAGCGTCGTTCCGTCGCCGTCATCGGCGGTGATCACCGTGCTCGCATAGACGAACTCGCCCGCGCCCGGGATCAGCGCCACGCCGGCAAGCGTGTTCTCCAAAGACTGCGGATCGGCGGCCGAGAGGCTGCGGATCACCTCGAACTGCAATTGCGGGATGCGGTTGCCGAACTGCGCCAGAGGCATGTCCTCGAAGACGATGTAGCAAAGGCCGCGATAGGCGGGCGTGTTGCCGTCGCCCTCGATGTCCTCGATGCCCGGATCGAAGCCCTGCGCCTCGTCGCCGGGATAAAACCGCGTGGTGAAGGCGCCAAGGTCGATCAGATTGCCGTCGGCCCACACGCGCCCGATCTTGGTGACGACGCCGGCGCAAAGCCCCACCGCGAAGGAGATCGAATAGGCATAGTCGGTCTCGGTGACGGTGGTCCCGCCGCCGCCCTTGCCGCCGCCGCTCGTGGTGGTGGTCTGCGTCTCCTTATAGCGCGTCGCCCACAGAAGCTGTCCCGCGACGCGCAGCCGTCCGAAGACGCGCGGGATGGGCGCGCCTTCGGTCGAGGCCTGGATGTTGACGTCGCTCAGGCGCGGGCCGCTGCGGCGGATATTGGTGCCCGGCATCAGCGCGCTGTCGATCTCCGCGCCGATCAGCGTGCCGATCGCGCCCCCAATCTGCGCGCCGGTGATCGTCGCGCCGAACAGCGAGAAGCCGTCGAACAACGCCGAGCCGATCGCGGACCCCGCGATGCTCAGGACAAGGGATGCCATGATGTTTTCCTAGGGCGTCACGCCGTATTTGGCGTATTCGTCCGCGATGCCGGCGTCGATCGCCTTGGCAGCGGCGACATCGGCGTCGCCGCCGGCGATGTCGCCGCTTTTTCGCTTCGCGACGCCGCGCATGAACAGCGAAGAGGGATAGGCGGATTTCTTGTCCAGCGCGACGTCATAGTCGGCGATGGCACTCTTGTAGTCGGCCATGCGGAAATAGACGAACCCGCGCGAGTCGAAGACCTCCGCGGTGGTATCGGTCTTCATCGCCTCGTTGCAGTCGGCAAGCGCGCCGGCGAGATCGCCACCACGCGGCTTCGCGCGTTCGAAGCAGCGATTGTTGTAGTACGCGGCTTGGGGCTTCAGCGCGATGGCCTTGTCGAAATCCGCGATCGCGAGAGCGGTTTGGCCCATCTGCGCGTGGAGATTTCCGCGCGCGTTGTATGCCATCGCCAAATCTGGTTCGAGCTTGACCGCCGCATCCAACTCGGAAAGCGCGGCATCGAACGTGCCTTGCGCCGCCAGGATCTTGCCACGCAGGAGATGCGCGGGGGCGAAATTCGGCTTCAAGCGCAGCACGTGCTCCGCGTCCGCGAGCGCCTCTTTCTGATGTCCGAGGTGCATATAGCCGTCACCACGCCCCATAAGCGCAGGCCAATTGTCCGGATCCGCGATCAGGGCCTGGCTGAAGCAATCCATCGCGGGATTGAGCCGCCCTGCTTCGATATAGGCGACGCCCAGATCGAAGAGCAGCGCGAGCCGCTCTTTGGGATCTTTTTCGACCTGCAACGCCGCGCTGCACTGACGGATCTGCGTATCGGTATCCAACTTGGGATCGGTGCAAAACCGCTCCTCCGTACGCAATCCCAGCCAGTCCTGGGCCCGGGGATCGAGCGCAGAGGCGGGCGTCGCGGCCAGAACGGCAAAGCAGGCGACGAGCAGACGACGTTTCATGAGCCCTCCTACGCCTTAGAGCCTATATGAGACAGCCGGAACGCGAAAGCGAGCTTGCGCCGCCACAAAGGAGAAAGCGCTTCCTCGCTCACGCGCTTGTTCTGTCGCGCATGGATCAGCGTGAGCGCGCCGTTCCTCGCTGCGACGATGCCGCAATGTTTCGCGGGCCCGTGGCGCGTCATGCGGAAGAGCGCGATGTCGCCTGCGGCGATGCTTGCGGGAGCGATCTCCTTTAGATGGCGCGCGAGGCCGTCGCGCAATGTCTCCTCGCCCGTCGCCTCCGCCCAATCGGGGGAATAGGGCGCAAGCCGCTCGGGCTCCGCGCCGTGAAGCTCGCGCCACACGCCGCGCAGCAGCCCCAGGCAGTCGCAACCGGCGCCCTTCACGCTCGCCTGATGCTGGTAAGGCGTGCCGATCCAGGTGCGGGCGACGGCGACGATGTCGCCGGCGAATGGCGAATGGCGAGTAGCGAATAGGGATTCATCGCTCCGGGACCATTCGCTATTCGCCATTCGCCATTCGCTAGTTCCCATATCGGCTTCCCCCGTCCAAAGGCTGGCTGCTTGTGGGGTACGAGACGACGGCGTCGTTGCCGGGCATGTAGGGGAAGCCGCGGAAATTGAGCGCGTTGTCGAACTTCGCCTTGCAGGTCGAGAACTGCTTGTCGCAGCCCGCCGTCACCGCGAGAGCGTCGCCAACCGCGACCGTTTCGCTCATCGCCTGCCACAGCTCGATCGAGACGGACGTCGCCGCCACACCGTGACGCTTAACCTCCATGCCCCGCGCGGCATTCGCGCCCGTCGAGAAGACGAGCTTGCCGCCGCTGAACCAGCCGTCGGCATAGGCGTCCAGGCCCGTGACCGAGAAGCGCCGAGCGTCGATGACGCTCGCCACCGTTCCCGTGCCCTTGAAGGTCGGACCCGCGAGCACGACCGTGCAGCGCGCGTCGCCGAGATCGGCGTCGCAGGAATAGCCGTAGGCGCGGCCGACGCTCTGGTTCAGCTTGTGCGCCAGGCCGCGCACCTCGGCCTGGAACGCGGTCTTGCCGCGGCTCACCTGGCCGAGATTGCCCTTGCGCATCAGCACGCGCTGATCGGGCGTCCCCCAGTTGACGCGCCAGATCTCGATATCGGCGTCGTCATAGAGTCCCGCCGCGAGATCGTGCTCGTTCAGCGAAGCCGACGACAAGGCGCCCGCGACGGTGAGGTTGTCGACCGCGAGCCCCAATGTCGACTGCACCTCGCTCGCCGTGAATCCGCTCGCCGCTTCGTAGGTCACGCCGTCGAAGACGACCGGCGCGTCGTGATCGGTGAAACCCTGCACGAGCCCGTCGCCGCGCGCGACCTTCCAGCACCAGCACAAGGTCGTGGTTCCGGAGGAGAGATGGTCCTGCAGGCCGGGGGGAAGGGTTTTCATGGTGATGCTCCACCCTCCCCTTGAGGGAGGGTCGATAATTTGCTGAGCGCAGCGAGGCAAATTTCGGGGAGCGGTGCTCGTCTTGGCGAAAACCCCTCCCCGAAAAATGCTTCGCATTTTTCGACCCTCCCTCAAGGGGAGGGTTCTATTCACACCAATATCTCCACGATCGGGATGCTCGGGCACTCGCCCGCCGCGAAGCTCGCCAGGTTGACGACGAGCGCGTCGGTGTCGAAGCGCACCGCCGTGTCGAAGGCATAGCCGGCGGTGATCGCGGCACCCGATGCGGGCGCCGTCGTGAAGGTGACGATCCCCGTCGTCGCATCGACCGACACCGGGCCGGAGACCTCGATGCCGCCGACCGCGATGCGCACGCTGCCGTCCACGGGCTTGACGATCCTGCGCACCCAGCTCGACGGCCCGGACGCATAGGTCTTCACGAGCTGGAACGCGCGCGTCGTCCCGTCGCCGGTCGCGATCGCCTGGTCGGCGGGCGATATCGCGCCGCCCGGCGCGCAGGACTGGAAATCGGTGAAGTCCTTGAAGCGGAAGCCGACGAGGCGCCCGAGCCGCGCCTCGAAGAACGCGACGACCGCCTGCAGGTCGTCGAGCGTCTTGACGCCCGAGCCGACGTCGTAGCGCCGCCGCGAGTTCGCCCACACCGCGTTGCGCTCCTCATAGCCCGAGCCGAGCGCGACGATCTCGGTCTTGCGCTCCGGCCCGCCCGTGGAGCCGAACGCGATCGCGGTGGGGAAACGGATTTCGTGGAAGGTCATGGTTGCCTGCGAATGGCGAATGGCGAATAGCGAGTAGTGAGTAGTGAGTAGTGAGTAGCTTGACCGAGTCCTCTATTCGCTACTCGCTATTCGCTATTCGCTTTTCACATGTTTCTCTGCCCCCGCGCCAGCGCGCGCGACATCATCGCGGCGATCTGGCTGCGGGATTTGAGGAAGCTCGAGGCGTCCTGGGTCTGCACGTTGACGACGATCTGCGGGCCCCGCGCTTTAAGATCGGCGTTCGAGGTGACGGTGCCAGCGCCCGCGGGCGTGAACAGCTCGGGGCCCTGCTCGCCGACGAGATAGGTCTCGCCCGCGCTCACCGGGCCGCCCGAGGCGAGCGCGCCGCCGATGGGAAGCAGCGAGCCCGCGATCGAGCTCACCACGCCCTCGATCGGCTTGACGATGAACTGGCTGATCGCGATGCGCTCGAAATCGGCGAGGATCGCGCTCACCAGCTGGTCCATCGACAGCTTCCCCGAGACGGCCGCGCGCGCGATGGTGTTGGCGACGGCGTCGAAGCTCTTCGTCACCGCGCCCTCGATGGCCGAGGTCGCATCCATCACCGGACCGGTCGCGAAGTCGTTGAGCGCCTTCGCCGCGGCGTCCAGCGCCGAGTTCGGATCGTCAGCCATCGGGAAACTCCTTCATCATGCGGTCGAATTCGCCACGTGCCAGCGGCGATGCGCGCCGCGGGAGCCGCGTGAGCATCGCGCGCCACTCGGGCAACGACAGCGCCCAGAACGTCGTGGGCGAAAGCGCCAGCGCGCCGAGCCCTAGGGCGAGGACGCCGCTCCAGCGAAAGGGCCGGACGCCTCGCCGCCGCCCTCGCCTTTCAAACCCGCCGCCTCGAACGCATCGCGCACCGCCGCCACCAGCGCGCCGAGGTCGCAGGCAAGCGCGAGCGCGTCCTGCGCCGTCATCTCGTGCCCTCCGCCGCGCAACAGCGCCGCGGCCACGATCGCCAGATCGCTCGCGCGTGCCTGCGCCAGGCGTTTCGATATCTCGCCGAGATTGGCAAGTCCGAGCCCGTCCTCGATCTCGGCCAGCGCGCCGAGCGTGAGCAGCAGGCAATAGGTCTTCCCGCCGGCGACAAGCTCCGCTTCGCCGCGAATCCTGTTCATGATAGGGTTTCCTTATGGACGATCCGGAACCGGTCTATCCGCGGACGCGCCTTTTGATGTTCCGCATCTTCGCGGCGCTGACTGCTTTCGCCGCTGCCGCCGTCGCCGTTGCGGAGCTCACGCTCGGAACCGCGCGCGGCTGGTCGTGGCTGGATTGGTCGGGATTTGTGCTTATCGCGGCGTTGTGCGCCTATCTGATCGGTCAGATGGCCGCGCATTGGGACAGTCCTACGCCGTAAAGCTCAGCGCGCCCGCGGACGCCAGCGACATCGAGATCTTCACTTCGCCGTCATACGGCCCCTCATACTGCAGCGACGTGACCTTGAACGGGCCCGAGACCGTGCCGAAGCTCGGGATCACGATCTGCCAGTTGGAAAGCGCCTGGTCGAAGAACGCCGCGCGGATCGCCGCGTCGGAGGCCGCGTCCTTGAACACGCCCGAGCCCGACACGCTCGCGGACTTGACGCCTGAGGCGAGCAGCTCGCGCCACTCATCCGTCGAGTCCGAGTTGGTCACGTCGATCGTCTGCGCGTTGAACGCCAGCGTCGTCGCGCGCAGCCCGGCGGCGGTGGTGAACGTCTCCGGCGAGCCGCCGTCGCCGATCTTGATGAGCAAATCCTTGCCGCGTTGTGCGGTCATGTGGGTCTCCTTTGTGGGCGAATGGCGAGTAGCGAATGGCGAATAGGGAATCGCCTTCTTTCCATTCGCTATTCGCCACTCGCTATTCGCTTTCTTCCATCACCGCCCGGAACTTCAGCGTCGCGCGGGTCGTCTCGCCGTCGCTTTCGCGGGTGAAGGTCGTGGCGAGATGGCGGATATCGATCAGCGTCTCGCCGCTGACCGCGAGCACGGCGCCGTCGAGCGCGTCCCGCACGGCGGCGGCGGCGAGCTTGGCTTCCTTGCGGCCGTCGGCGCGCGACCAGACATGGATCTCGAGCATGTGCTCGCTGCCCGTCTCGGTCGCGGTGCTCCAATCGCTCATCGTGTCGTCGCCGATGACGCAATAGGGAAACGCCGTGCCGCGCGGCGGGGTATCGAAGACGCGCGGCGGATCGCCGAACGCGTCCTTGACTTCGTCGTTCGCGCAGAGCTCGGCGAACACGGCCTGCTGCAATGCCCAGCTCGCGCTCATGGCAGTTCCTCGCACAGAAGGGTCATCAGCGCGGCGCCCGGGCCTTCGTCGATGACGGTGTGGATGCGGAAGATTCGCGGGCCGACGCCCACGCGCATGCCCGCCGCGACGTCGGTGCGGCGGCGCAGCACGATCTTGTGGCGCACGCGCGCCTCCAGCCGGTCGGGACCGAACGCGTCGCTGCCGCCCAAGGGCGTGAGCGCGATCCACACCGAGGCGAACGCTTCCCAGGCGTCGCCGAACCCGCCGCCGCCGTCGGGCGTCAGCGTGTTCGCGAGCAATTGCGCGCGCTGGTTCAGGGAGCCGATCATTCAAAAATGCGAATGGCGAATAGCGAATGGCGAATAGAAAATTCCCTATTCGCTATTCGCCACTCGCTATTCGCCCCTTTCTACAATTTGAAAATCCGGTACGGCGCGAGCAGCGCCTGCGCCGGCGGCGCGATCTCTTCCGGGCCGTCGCCGCGGTTGACGTAGAGCTCGGCCAGGATCTCGAGCACGCCCCGGCGCAGCGGCTCGGGCACGTCGCCCGCCTCGCCGCCATAGCCCGCGCCGAACGCGATCGCGACCGCGTTGCGCCGGCGCAGGTCGAAGCCCGGCGAGGTCAGGCAGTCGAACACGACGCGGCCCGGCGCCGACACGGTATCGACGAAATAGCGCGCGGGATCGACCGTGTTCGCCGTGTTGTCGCGCGCATAGGCGCTCACCGCGCTCACGCTCTGCAGCGGCGGCAGCGGCACCTGCGCGATGCCGTCGCCCGGCCAGCAATCGAGCCACAGCACCCAGCTTTGGGTGACGAAAGCGCGGCCCGTATGCCATTCCGCGCGCGCCCTGGCCGCGGTGATCAGCGTGGTGATGAGCGCGTCGTCGTCGGCCGTGTCGACCTTGAGCTGCGCCTTCGCCTCGTCGAGCGTGACCGGCTCGAGAGAGGGCGGGGTGATGAGTTGGAGGGGCATTTTTGCTCCGCAAAAAAAGGCGAATGGCGAGTAGCGAATGGCGAATTGGGGTTCCCTATTCGCCATTCGCCATTTCGCTATTCGCTAACTGGCAGCAAACTTCATCAGCTTGATCGCCTCGAAGTTCTGCACGCCGCCGCCGACGCGCTTGGTCGTGTAGAACAGCACGTAGGGCTTGGCGCTGTAGGGATCGCGCAGCACGCGGATGCCGATGCGGTCGACGACGAGATAGCCGCGGGCGAAATCGCCGAACGCGATCGAATAGGCGTTCGCGGCGATGTCGGGCATGTCCTCGACTTCCGTCACCGGATAGCCGAACAAGGTGGCCGGCTGGTCGGCGCTCATCGCCGGCTGCCAGATATAGTTGCCGGTCGAGTCCTTGAACTTGCGCACCGTGCTCTCGGTCTTGCGGTTCATCACCCAGCGGCCGTTGGCGCGGTAGCCCTGTTTCGGCGCATAGGCGAGATCGAGCAGCGCATCCGACGGATTGGAGGACGCGAACGCGCCCGCCGCCCCGCTGGCGATGTAGCCGAGACTGCCCCACGCCCACGATGCATCCGCCACCGTGGTGTAATGCAGGAACCCGGTCGGCTTGTTGGTGCCGTCGCCGTTGACGAACGCCGCGCCCTCCTGCTCGGCGAAGACGATCTGCACCTCGGACGCCAGCCACTGCTCGATGTCGACCTGGCTGTCGTCGAGAAGCGTCTGCGTCGCGGCCGGCATCGCGTAGAGCTCCATCGCGGGGAAGTCAATGGCCGCCAGCGTCGGCGTGTTCGTCTGGCTGATCGCGTCGGTCTCGCCCACCCAGCCGGTGGCCGCGCCCGCCGTGGTGATCGGCTTGCGGTAGACGTTGGCGCCGATCTGCCTGACCGTCGCGATGGCGCGGATCGGCGAGGCTTTCGCGAGCACGCGGTCGATCGTCGTCTCGATCTCCAGCGGCACGGTATAGCCGCCGTCGGGGTTCGAGCCCGCCGACAACGCCTTGACCTCCAGCGCGTCGAGCCCGCCCGCGTCGCCGCGGCGGACATAGCGGTCGAACGCCTGCTTGCGCTCGCGCGTCTGCGGCTGGACCGTACGCTCGGTCCCGAGCGCGGGACGCTGGGCGGCGAGCGTCAGTTCGTCGAGCACGCGCTTCTGCTCGTCGAGCGCGCGGTTGATGCGCTCGACCTTCTCGTCGGCCACGACGTCGGTGGAGCGCTTCTCCAGCGCCGCGAGCCGCTCGTCGTTCGCGTCCTTGAAGCTGTCGAAGGCGCGCAGGAAATCGTCGAACGCCTCCCTGATCTCGCGGCTCGCGCCTGCGTCGGCTTTTGTTTCCATATCCATTGGTGTTCTCCTTGGGGTTGGGCGAATAGCGAATAGCGAGTAGCGAGTAGAATTCGCGCCCGCCTTCCCTATTCGCTATTCACTATTCGCTACTCGCTTCGCCGCCCGCGCGATGCTTCCCGCGAGCGCGTTCTTCTCTCCCAGCGCCGTCACGCCGCTGCCCGCGAGCAGCGGGAAGGTGACGATGGAGATCTCCCACAGCTCGACCTCTTCGAGGCGGCGCAGTCCGGTCTTCGCGTCGCGCCGCGCGCGCACCGTGCGGAAGCCGATGGAGAGGCCGTCCAGCGCGCCGTCGGCGATCAGCGCGCGCACCTCGCGCGCGCGCACGACGTCGAGGCTCAGCCGCCCGCGCACATAGAGGCCCTTGCCGTCCTCGCGGATCGTCTCCCACACGCCGATCGGCTCGTGCGCGAAGTGCTGATAGAGCATGCGCACATCGCGCGCCGGCCGCTTGCGCAGCGACGAAGCGAACGCGCCGGGGGCCACGACGTCGCCCGCGCCGTCCGGCACGCCGAACAGCGAGGCATGGCCCTCGAACACCTCGCGCCCGAGACCTTCGAGACGCGCAGGCGCGCTCGCGCGCGCGAGCGCGCGCCGCGCGTACTTCACGGTGGGTCGCATTGATCTATTTCTTTTCTTGGGCCGGAAGGCTCGTCTCAACCAGCGCATCGAGCGCGGCGAGCGAGGATTTTGTTTTCTTGCCGCAATATTCCGCCATCGCATCGCCGATGTCGACGAGGGCGCCGGCTTCGCCGCCCGGCGACCACGCCTGCCCGGCCTTGCCGTAGCTGTAGAAATGATATTCCACGCCGTCGGCGCCGACGGTCTCGATCCCGCTCGGGTCCGGCGCGTCGTAGTGCGTCTTCAGCAGCGCGCGTGTCCAGATATCGACCAGACGTTCGGCGCGCGGCTTGTCCAGCGCGATCGCGCAACGCGCGACCTTCACGTCGTGCCAATCGGCCGGAAGCGTCTTGCGCAGCTCCGCCACGGTCTTGGCATCGCCATCCGCGACGGCGCCGGCCAGGGCATCATAGTCATGCAGACCCACCGCCGGGGCCACGACGAGGATCGCATAGGCGCCGCCATCGTCCCGCTTGAGAGCAACGGCATATTCCGGCCCGAAAGCCGGGAGCACCGTCATGCGGGCGACGACGTTGCCGGTGTAAGCCTCCTTCAGCACGCCGACGACGATGCTGTCGTAGTCCCGCCACGCACCGCCGTCGCTCAGGATCGAATCCTCGGGCCGGAGGTGGTCCTCGGCACGCGCGGCCGTCGCGAACAGGAGCGCGGCGGCCGCCGCCGACGCACGCGCAGCACGGGACATCATCGCAAGTCTTCCTCCCTCACCCAGGAACGATCCTACCACCTCCTCAAGGAGATGGCTGGCCCTTCTCGCGATCCAGCTTGGTCTCGATACGGTCCAGCGTTTCCTTCATCGTGCGCATGTCTTCCTCGAGCACCGCGACGCGCTCGATCGCGTTCTGGTCGGCGCTCGTCGCGCGCTCCAGCGCCGCGATGCGCTCGGCAGCCGACCCCGCCCAGAACAGCGCGCCGGCCGTCTGCAACAAAAAAGCCGCCACGAGGGCGGCCGGAAGCTTCTTGTCCAGCACCGGCTGGACCGCGTCGGCGAGGGTCATGGCGGCTTACCGAGACGTTCGAGTTTCATGAGAAGGATCCGCCTCACGGCGACTTCGGCAGCGCTGCGTCGGCCGGCGTCGCGTACAGCGTCTTTTCCTTGAACGCGAAATAGAGATGCATCTTGCTCAATTCCGCGTCGCGCAGGCTGAGGTCGGCCGTTCCGAAACAGACCTTCCCATCGAAGGCCTGGATGGGGCGATACGGCTTGCATTCCGGCCCCTCCTTCTTGACGATGAACACGGCGGGATTGGAGATCTCGACGCCTTCCAGGGCGAGCAGCTTGAACGGATAGCGGTAGAGGGTCTGCGTCTTGTCGTGCAGCGTCTGCATGCCGGGCGAATTCTCGTCGAGACCGAAGATGCGGTGGACCACGTTCATGTCCATCTGCGCCGTGCCGGCGGAAACGTGGAAATCGACATGAACGCGCTCGCCGTCCAGCCGCATCTGGAAGGTGAAATGGCCGGAAGGGTCCTTTTCGAACGGCACTTGCGCATAGCGGTCGGCCCAATAGACGACCTGGCCGCTGCAATGATCCTGCGAGAACAGCTTCATGCGCGAATTCTTGAGATCGAGCTCGACGTCGAAATTGGCGAGCAGGTCCATTCCGGCCAGTCCGGTGACCTGCGGATCGCCGCCGCTCAGCGAACCGTCGACGCGGAACATGTCGAACTTCCGGGCGCGGGCCAGACCGACGCTGAATTCGTCGACCGAGACGGCCCGCTTGATCTTGACGTCGTCCACCTCCGGCTCGATCTGGGAGGGCAGCGAATGCGACGCGTATTTCTGGGCGTCCGCGAAGCTGCCCAGGATCGCCGAGAACGGGCTGTTCAGCCCGACCTCGAACCAGCGCTCCTGGCCGCCGATCGTGATCGGAAACAGATAGTCGCCGCCCGTGCTCTTCTTCAACGTGAGATCGGCAAGCTGCTTGAGCCTGCAGTCCTCGTCCGCGCGGGCCGGCGCGGCAACAGCGAGCAATGCGGCCGCTGCAATCGCGATTCTCATCCGCCTTCTCCCCTTCCCCGTGCTCATAGTGTATCCCCACCCGCGAGCGGAGAGTAGCCCGCCGCCTGGCGCTTCTCGTTCAGGGTCAGGAACGTCGCGGCGTTGAGCTTGTCCCAGGAGCTTTCGCGGTCGGCCGCGAGCGCGTCCACCGCGTCGGCGTCGTAGCTGAGCCGCAAGCCTTCGCCGAAACGGGGCGCGAGGCAGCGCGTGAGCTGGGCCGCGGTGCGGCCGACGAGCGGCATCACCGTCTGGCGCCAGAACGACAGGTTCGCCTCGCGATAGTTCGAGAAGGTGTTGTCGCCGGGGATGCCGAGCAGCATCGGCGGCACCCCGAAGGCCAGCGCGATCTCGCGCGCCGCGCCGTCGCGGCTGTTGGCGAAATCGAGATCGGCGGGCGCGTAGCTCATCGACTTCCAGTCGAGCCCGCCTTCGAGCACCATCGGGCGCCCCGCATTGCCGCTGCCTTGATAAGCGTCCTCCAATTCATGTTTGAGCCGCTGGAACTGCTCGTCGGTGAGCCCCGGCGCGCCGTCCGGGCCCTTGTAGACGAGCGCGCCGGAAGGACGCGCGGCGTTGTCGAGCAGCGCCTTGGTCCAGTCGCCGCCGGCATTGTGCACGTCGATGGCGCGCGCCGCCGCCTCGATGGGCGAGAGCCCGTAGAGATCGTCGAGCGGATGGAACAGGGCTGCGTGCATCACCGGAAGGAAGCCCGTGCCGCGCTCGGCCGCGAGGGTCGTGGCCTGGCCCGCGACCGTATAGGTGTAGGCGACCGGCCGTCCGTCGGCGCCGGGCACGACGCGCACGCGGTCGGGCCGCAGCACGTGCAGCTCGCGCACCTCGCCCGAGGCGGTGAGCGCCTCGAGATAGGAATTGCCCGCGCATTGGAGGAACGCGTACCAGCGCTCGAACAGCGCCTTGCCGTCCTCGAGCGGGTTGGGGCTTGAGAGCAGCGCGAGCAGCGGATGGGCCTCGATCTCGCGCGGCCCCTCATAGAGCAGCCAGGGGACCGATGAGGCGGCCTCGGCGATCATGCGCACGCAGCGATAGGCGATCGCGTTGCGCATCACGCCTTCGCGCGCCAGGCTCGCATAGTCGCGCGCCCCCCATGAGGCCCGCCCCGCGAGAGACAAGGCGACGAGGGGGGGCATCGCCTTTTTCTCCGGGGGACGCGCCGAAGATCTCGCGGGGCGGAACAGGTTCTGGAACATGGGAAGTTTCCCTCGACAAAATCATCTGTCATGGCCCGCGAGTTCGTAGCGACAGCGTACGAACGGGCCATCCAGTTGGGTTCTGCAGGTTTAAAAAAAAGGACTCACGCGGAGGCGCGGAGTACGCGGAGGTTCTTTTTCATTCCGCGAACTCCGCGTCTCCGCGTGAAATTCTTCGAAATTGGCTCGATGTCACCTGGGTGGCCCGCGTCCATACGCTGTCGCTATGGACCGGGCCACGACACTCTTTGTGCTTCTACAACTGACGCGCTCTCGGCTCGGGCACCTTGCGGTCGAGCGCGGTGATCGCCCACACCAGCGCGTCCATGCGGTCGGGGCTTTCGCCGCTGCCGTCATAGCTGCACATCTGGTCCTCGAGCTCCGGGAAGACGCCCGCGTGATGCACGCGGCCCTTCTCGTAGTGCTGCGCCACCGGCTCGGCGCGCACGCTCTTGCCGCGCGTGGCGCGCACCATCACGACCGGCATCGCCGGCGCCTCCGCGTTGAGCACGGACTTGACCATGTCGCCGCCCTGGTTCGCCTCGGCGACCACCCGGTCGGCCTCATACGCCTCATAGGCGTCAGCGACGCGGCGCGCCCATCTACCGGGCGTGAGGCCGCCCGCCGAGCAATCGGCGAGCACGTAGAACGCGCTGTCGTGGCCGAGGCCCGCGACGATGATGCCGCACTCCGCGCCTTGCGCCGACGCCGGCGGATCGACCGCGACGACGACGCGCTTGAGCGCGGGCGCCGCGCGCACGCGGCACCTCTCGATCCAGTCGCGGCGGAAGAGCGCGCCGTCGATATCCTCGATGATCTCCGCGTCGAGCTCCTGGCGGCCGAGCCGCGTGCCGCCGTAGCGCGCCGTGAGATCCTCGACGAAGCCCGGCGCGAGATTGACCGCGTTGTCCTTCGTCGCGCCGCGCGTCACCACCGTCCCCGGCGCCGCGATCAGCGCCCTCAGCGCCGCGATGTTGCGCGGGGTGGTGGTGAGCGTCATGCGAGGGTCGTCTCCAATACGCAACGCCATGCGGATCATGTCGAGTACGCCCTGCGCGTCCTGCCACTTGCAGAACTCGTCGCCCCATGCGGCGTCGAACTGATGGCCGCGGATCGAGTCCGGCTCTTCCGCGCTCAGTACGGTCGCGATCTCGCCATCCGGCCAGAGAACGCGCTGGTTGGATGGCTCGAACGTCGCGCCGGCCGTCACCCGCAGCAAACCGGACTCCCCTTCGATCATCACCGCGCGCGCGTCCCGGAAAGTCGCACCGATCAGCGCGACGCGACGCGCGCGCCTGGAATTCACCGCGCTCCCGACCCATTGCGCGCCGGCGCGTGTCTTTCCCGCGCCGCGTCCGCCGAGAAACAGCCAGACACGCCAATCGCCGGGCGGCGCCTTCTGCTTGTCGCCTGCCCAGACGTTCCAATCACGCAGAAGAAGCTCGGCTTCCTCCTTGCTTAGGCTGTTCAGAAACTTCCTTCGCAGTGTCGAAGGCAAGGAGTTTATCGAGGCGGCGCTCAAGCTCGGCACGGACGTCGTCCTTGTTCCCCGCTGCCCTCGTCTCGTTTGCCAGCATGCGCTGACGCTCCAACCGCACCAGCCGCGTGAACGACTGCTCGATGGACCCCAGTGTGCGCAGGTTCGTCGCACGCACCGACGCAGCTTTTACGTCAGTGTCTCCCGGCTTGACGGTTTCGATCTGCGATAGTTGCCGCCTGAGCTCGAGAAGAAGACGCCGCGCCATCGTGCCTAGAAATTCGGAATCGATCTTTTCTTCATCGGCATAGCCGGGGCCATCGCGCACGGCATCGCGCGCTTTGACGGCAGGCGCCTGCGCCATGATTGCTCTTTCTCGCGTCGGACGCCCAAGCAGGATTTCAGCGGCCCGCCGCACGGCAGATCGCGAATGCCTCGACGAACTTCACCTCTTCGAAGCGTGCGCCGGTCCAGTGCAGGTAGTGGGCGCCGTCGCGCGCCTCGCCCTCGCCCGGCGCGCCGAGCACGATCAGCAGCGCGGAGCCGGGCTTGAACAGAAGCAGGTCGAAACCCGCCCCGTTCGCGCCCTGCGCGGCGTAGGCTTTCGCCAGCGCGTCGTAGCGCGCCCAGTCGTCGCTCGCCGTCGCCAGCACGCGCAGTTTCGCATCGAACGCGACCTTGCCGGTGCGCGCGTCGACGACGCCCCAGTCCAGGCAACCCGCGCCGCAGCCCCAGCCCGCGATCGTGTAATGGCCGGCGAAATTGGGGCCGGCCTTCGCCGCGTCGCGCAGCGCGCTGCGGAAACGGCGCGCCTCGCGGCCGGCGAGCACGACCGAAGCGGGATGGGCGATCTTCTGCGTCTTCGCCGCGTAGTCGGAGAACGTAGGTCGCGCCTTCGCCAGATCGGCGGCGTCGACGCAGCGTTGCGCGATCGCCGGCGTCGCCGCGACGAGTGCCGCGAGCGCGATTGCGCGTCCGGCGATTTTCGGTCTTGGCATCATCGCAAGAATCCTCCTTGCGGCGCGAGGGGCGCGGGAAAATCCGCGCCACCGATCATCGCCGGTTTCGGTCGTGATGCAATTGTGGGGATGTAGCGAAGATGGTGTTTCGAGCGTGACGCTTCAAGGGGTCCGCGAAAATTTTTTTTCGACCCTCAAAATTCGCATCAAGCCGTTGATGTATTTATCCAAACACGCGCGGCACGTGAGAATTTGTGCACCGCGTCATCGTCCGGGAAAAATTTTTCCGACCCCGGACGACGATTTTTCTCAAGCCTCGCGATCCCCTACGTTCACGAAAAGCCGCCGCCGCGGCGCAAGGGGAACGCTGCGGGTGAACTCAGGCCATCGGCAGCTTCAGCGTCTGCGCAAAATCGGCAATGACGGCAAGCAGGCGCGCGTCCGCCACCGCGGACTTGCCATCTTCGAGCAGCATCTGCAGGGACTGATCGCGGAGATATTCGACGGAACGAAATTCCGGGTGAGCCTTGCGGTCGTCCCCCAGCTCACCGAGCAGAACCTTCGACGTTCCGCTGCGATTGCCGGCGGGAAAGGAAACCGGTAGCGCCTCCACCGAGCTGGCGCCGGCATAGATGAAATAGAGCGGCATGCCATGAACGCGGTTTCGCCAGAGCAGGAGCGGCAATTCCAGCTCACTGCATATCTCGGATGCAAAGTACTCCGCGGACTTGAACACGAAGGCGGCGGGCGCGTGCGCGATCCGTTCGACCACTTCCTCGACGAAAGAAACGCCATAGCGCGAGCCGCTCACAGGGTGCGTATAGACATAGACCGGCGCCTCGCCAGCCAGTTCGAGCACTGGCTTCAAGAGACCGCTGAAGCGCCGGACGAGTCCGTTGCGCGCCTCGTTGAGGCTGGAATAGCTGATGAAAACCTGCCCGCGGCGGCGGCCGGCTGGCGGCAGCCCCTTCCTGATCCAATAATCCGCGTGCAGTCTGTTCATGATCGATCTCGGCCCAAGCCTTGGACACGAAGCTACAAATATCTATCACTAATTCGGTCAATTATATACCAAAAACAAACAACTCACTGGCAAATTCCTTGACAATTTGGTTTGTCCCTGTTCTGTTCACGAAGTGGTGGGAAAAAGGCAGCAAAGCTGCCAAAGTCACAGGGGAGATCGGAAGTGACTCGTCCGGGAGCACATATTGGGGCCGAAGACACAGACCTCCGCCATATTTTGGGGCTCGAAGCGCAATCTTGAGGTCTTGCGAAGCTCGCTCTGGGAATACAAGCACCACCGCGGCTTCTCGTCTTTGGAGCTCGCGCGCGAACTGCGCGCGGCTTGGGAGCCGGGTATTCCACTGCTCGGCCTCCGCACGCTCCAGCGCTTCTCGCAGGACCATACGGGGCGCCTGCGCGATCACGCCGCCATGGACGGCATTCTGTTTTCCTTATGCCGGCTCGTCGAACTCTCGACCTCTACCGGGGAGATGACGCGCGAGCCATTCGAGCAATTGTTCGCCCTGCGTCGCAGCTTGCATGAGATGTTGCAGTCCGGGGAAAAGCACCTGGACATCCCGCGCGCTTCCGAAGATCCACAAGCTGAACTGATCGGCGCCATGCTCAAGATGCTCGGCGTCGATCGCGGGGAGGCGTCCCGAAGTCATCGGATGTTCTTCGACGACGAGGAAATGGAGATAGTGACAAAAGCCGGCGCGGGTCCCATCAGCCGGTGTTATCATCTGTACCGGCCGCTTTATCGTTCCGACCGCATCCTGAAATCCTTCATCCAAATCCGCCTTGAGCCGCACATGCTGGAACCTCTTTGCACATTCGCTCACTACGTGACTTCCGGCGTGAAGGAGAATTTACGGGTGACGCGCGGAGTCGTCCTGCCGTTTCCGCGAGCGATCTATCTTTGCGGCGTCATCGAAAAATCGCAGGGCTTGGAGACGATCTTGATCGACCACCCCGGCAGCCGGCGCTCGACGCTCAAGGGGCTCGTGATGTCATTCGACGACGCGGCCATGCCCGTGGCGACGACCTTCCTGATGAAGCAGAGCGCGGCGCGAGATTGGCAAGAAGCTTCTTCCGGAATCTACCCGGAGAAGGCGTTGCACGAGGAGTTGGGCGAAGGCCTTCGGTTCTTGCGCCGTCAAACCCATGAAGGTGCCCTGTCGTCGATCGATTTCGGCAGCATCTTCTGACGATTCTTAGTCCCTAAAGCCTTGAATCCGCCCCAAAGTTCGGTCACGAAACGGCCCGGCATGGGCGACTGGATACTCTCTTTCCTGGAAGGCACGGGCCGCTGGTTCTCCGACCGGCGGCGCGGACTGCTCAGGCTCGTGGCGCTGGCGGTGGTGATCGTGGCGCTGCCGTTCGCCGCGCTGGCCATGCTGCCCACGGTCCTGAGCCTGTTCGCGCCCCCGCTGGACCGCGGCGTCGATCTCTATTCGGTCAACCGCCCGCTCGCCTTCACCTTCCTGGACGAGGACGGGGCGGAGGTCGGCCACCGCGGCGCCATCATCGGCGAGCGGCTGCACCTGAAGGACATGCCGGCCTACCTGCCCGCCGCCTTCATCGCGATGGAGGACCGCAGGTTCTACGACCATCACGGCATCGACCCGCGCGGGCTGGTGCGCGCGAGCTGGCGCAATTTCCGCGCCGGCCATACCGTCGCGGGCGGCTCCACGATCACCCAGCAGACCGCCAAGATCGTCTTCACCAGCCAGGAACGCACCTGGCAGCGCAAATGGGCCGAGCTGTTCGAGGCCGCCCAGCTCGAGAAGTCGCTGTCGAAGACGCAGATCCTCGAGATCTACTTGAACCGCATCTATCTGGGCTCGGGCGCCTACGGCGTCGACGGCGCGGCGCATGTCTATTTCAACAAATCGGCGCGGGAGCTGACCCTCTCCGAGGCCGCGATGCTGGCGACGCTCACCAGCGCGCCGTCGGTGTTCTCGCCGCGGCGCGATCTCGCCAAGGCGCAGTTCCGCGCGAGCACGGTCCTGGCCGCGATGGTCGAGACCGGCGCGGTCACGCGGGACCAGGCCAACGCCGCCATCGCCGCCCCCGCCGTCGTCGCCGACCGCGGCGTCGTCGACGCGCGCAATTTCTATCTCGACACCGCCGCCGACGAGGCGATGAAGAAGGCCACCGTCGACGGCAAGGAGCCGACCAGCGATCTCATCGTCCACACCACGCTCGAGCCGCGGATAGAGGACGCGGCGCACGGCGCGGCGCTCAAGGTCCTGCGCAAGTCCGGCAAGAAAGTGCATGCGAGCGAGGCCGCGGTCGTGGTGATGAAGCCCGACGGCGCGGTGGTGGCGCTGCTCGGCGGCACCGACTATGCCGAGAGCACGTTCAACCGCGCGACCCAGGCGCACCGCCAGCCCGGCTCCGCCTTCAAGCCGTTCGTCTATCTGGCGGCGCTCGAGGCGGGACTGACGCCGTGGGACCAACGCGACGACGAGCCGGTCGACATCGACGGCTGGACGCCGACGAATTTCGGCGGCCGCTCCTACGGCACGCTGACCCTGGCCGACGCGCTGGCGCATTCGGTCAACACCATCACCGCCAATCTGGCGCAGGAAGTGGGCATCTCCACCATCGTGGATGCTGCGGCGCGCTGCGGCATCACCTCGCCGCTCGAGCAGAACGCCTCGCTCGCGCTCGGCACCTCGGAGGTGACGCCGATCGAGCTGACCACCGCCTATGCCGCGTTCGCCAGCGGCGGCATGGCGGTCACGCCCTATCTCGTCACCGAGGTCGACGGGCCGGGCGGCGCGGTGCTCTACCGCATGAAGCCGGCCGAGCCGCAGCGCATCATCGCCGAGCACGTCGACAAGGATCTGGTCGCGATGCTCTACGGCGTGGTGACGAGCGGCACGGGACGCAGCGCCGCCATCCCCGGCCACGAGGCGGCCGGCAAGACCGGCACGACGCAGGACTATCACGACGCCTGGTTCGTGGGCTTCACCGCCGACTATGTGACGAGCGTGTGGGTCGGCAACGACGACTCCACGCCGATGAAGGGCGTGACCGGCGGCACGCTGCCGGCGCAGATCTGGCGCGAGGTGATGGTCGCCGCCGAGCGCGGCAAGAAATCCACCCCGCTCGACAAATCCTCGCCGCAGGCCCCCGTCGACAATTCCGTCTTCGACACCTCGACCGTCTCCGAGCCGCCGCCGGTCGGCGACGATGAATCGAGCCGCGGCGGCGTGCCGGGCGCCGAGCGCGAGCAGCAGCAGTCCGGCCCGCAGCACGAGCGCAACGGCAATTTCTTCGACTGGCTCTTCGGCCGCAAACCCCCTCCGCCGCCGCCGCCGCCACCTCCGCCCGGCCAGCAGCCGCAGAACGACGGCGACGACGACAAGGATTCGAATTGAGACACACCTCCCCACAAAGGAGAGGTTGAATCACTGCGGCGGGTTGGCGATCAGGTAGGGATAACCGTTGTTGACGCTCGGGCTCTGCGCCCACACCGCCGGGTCGAAGCCCGCGGGAAGCGCCGCTTTGAGCGCCGTGTCGCTGATCGGCGTGCCGGCCTTGCTCTTTCTCTGGCCCGAGGTGTCAACGTCCCAATAGCAGTCGCTGACCGTCGCATAGTAGGCAATGGCGGCGAAGCCTTCCGTGTTCGGGTTGAGGCCGCCGCTGACGAAGCCGGTGGAATAGGATCCGCTGACCGTCCCGGAAAGATCCCCTGCGAATCCTCCGGCATGCGCCTTGCGGTTGCCGGTGACGGCGCCGAAGGCATAGGAATTGGCGATCGTGCCGTCATTGCTTCCGACGAAGCCGCCGACGTCGTCTTCCTCGACGCCGCCGCCATCGGTCATCGAACCGGTCGCATAGGATTGCGCGACGCTGCCGAGATTGGTCACGACCAATCCGGCGAGGCCGATGTTCGAGCCGCTGCCGCCGCTTCCCGACGACAGGTTCCCGGTGGCATAGGAATTCACGACCGTGCCTCCCGGATCGTTGTCCACGATCAGGCCGCCGACGGTGCCGCCCGCATTCTGCGCGATGGCGCCGCTCGACCAGGAACTCGCGATCGCGCCCGAATTTTCATAGACCAGTCCCGCCACCACGCCGGCCGTGATGTTTCCCGTGAAGCTGCCCGACGCGTAGGAATTGGAGATCGAGCCCCCGTTCGAATAGACGAGCCCTGCCGCCTCGCTCGTGTAGCCGCCCGGCGAGAAGACAAGCGCTACCGTGGCGTGCGAGCCCACGATCGACGCGTTCGGCCCGGCGTTGTCGTAGACGAGCCCGCCCAATCTGGTGCCGGTGAGCGTGCCCGTCGCGTAGGAGTCGACGATGCTGCCTTCATTGAGCTCGACGAGGCCGCCGGTCACGGCATTGAAGAAGGGATCGGTGGCGATCGAAACGCTGGACCAGGAATTGAGGATGCGTGAGCCCTTGTGGGCCCAGGCGACCAGCCCTCCGGAGCTCCCAGCCGATTGCGTCGCGTCGATGGAGCCCGTGGCGGAAGCGTTGACGATCGCGCCGTTGTTCTTGACGACGAGCGGCGCGGCGGCTTGGTCGCCCGCCAGTGCGGCGATGATCGCGACGTTGCCGAGCGCGATATCCCGAACGATTCCCTTTGGCGAGACGCCATGGAACAGGGCGACATCCGCCGGCCGTGCCGTTTGCGTCGTGTCGATGGTGAGGTTCTGGATCGCATGGCCCAGGCCCTCGAACCTGCCGCCGAAGAACACCGTCACCGGCGACTTGATGTAGTGGCCATCGGCCGACGCGTCGTAGTCCCTGGCCAGCGCGTAGGCGCCCGCATGGTCGGCACTGATGTCCGCGGCAAGCGTCGCCAGGTCGTTCACCAGCGTGTAGGCCGTGCCGTCGATGGAAAGGCTGCTCGACATGTCCCAGAACGTCACGCTGCCGCCGGGATAGAACAGGACGTCGCCGCCCGGCTGGTGCCCGTCGGTCGCGAGGACAAGCCCGCCCGTGCCCTCGACGACCACGCCCGCCTTGAAGCTGACGCTGTGCACGGAGGAAAGCGTGAGCCGGCTCGCGCTCGCCCAGGTCAGGGGCGCCGTGACCCCGATCGCCTCGGCGCCGTTCGCCGTCTCGACCGTCACGTCGCCGCTCGCGAGCATGGCCTGCAGATCGCCCACGTTCAGCACCGCGTTCTTCGAGGTCGGCGAGCACACGCCCGCCGAGCAGCTCATATGGTTGGTCGCTCCGCTCGAGATGACGACGGAGGCGCTCGCGGGACCGGCGAGCACCGCGAGCGCGAGAACCGGAATGGCGGGATGTTTCATGCGCGCATCCTATTGCGGCGGATTGGCGATGAGATACGGATAGCCGTTGTTGATGCTCGGGCTCTCAGCCCACACCGACGGATCGAAACCGGAAGGCAATCCCGACTGGAACTGCGCCGTGGTGAGGCCCGTGATGCCGGGATAGTTGGCGCTGTTGCCCACGCCCTTGCTCGGGTCGGAGATGCCGCTGGTGTCGAGGTCCCAATAGACATCCGTCACGGCGACGCTGCCGACGACCGC
This sequence comes from Alphaproteobacteria bacterium, assembly GCA_021325375.1. Classification (GTDB taxonomy): domain Bacteria; phylum Pseudomonadota; class Alphaproteobacteria; order Micropepsales; family Micropepsaceae; genus Rhizomicrobium. The sequence goes on from JAJPHG010000024.1 coordinate 183,676, forward strand.
TCCGACCGAGCCGCCCACATTTTTCGCGCCGCTGGGCGCGCCGGTGGAATAGGACGTGGCGACGGATTGGGCCGCATTGGAAACGCCTATCAGCCCGCCGATTCCCTGGACCTTGCGGATCGTGCCCGTCGCCGTGCCGCGCGCATAGCTGTTCACCAGCATCAAGCCGCTGCCGGCCCATCCCACCAATCCGCCCGCCGCGTTCGCGCTCGTCGCCGCTCCGGAGGCGAAGGAGCTGTCGATCGTGAGCGACGAGGCGAGACCCACCAGACCGCCCGCATACGTCTTGACGGTGACGTTTCCGCTCGCCGAGCAGCGCAGGATCGTTCCGTTCGCGATGCCGGCCAGGCCGCCGGAATAGGCGGCGGCGGCGTTGAGGACCGAACCCGTCGCGCGCGAATCCGTGATCGTTCCGGACGTGGTGCCCACCAGACCGCCGCCGGGGTCGCCGACGATGTCTCCCGATGCCGAGGACTTCTGGATCGTGCCGGTGTTCACACCCACCAACCCGCCGGCGCTGTGGGCGTGGCTCTGCGGGATGTTCACGGCGGAGATGGCATTGGAGATGATCCCCGGCGCGGTGTTGTCGCCCGCGACGCCGCCGATGTCCCGCCCACTGTCGCAGTCAATCGTGCCGCTGACCGATATGCCTTTCACCGCGCCCTTGTTCTCGCCCACCAGCAGGCCCACCCCCTGGGCCCCAACGCCGGAACCGGCGCAGGTGATGTCGCCGCCGCTCATGGTCAGGTCGCGCGCCGTGCCGTCGATCTCCGAAAACAGGCCGACCTGGAATTCGTCCGTGTTGTTGATCGAGAAATTGGAGATCGTATGGCCCAAGCCCTCGAACGTGCCGGTCAGCGCCGTGGACACCGCCGCCGCTCCGAAGCTGTCGCCCGACGCGTCGTAATCCTTGGCGAGCGCGTAGAACCCCGCGGGATTGGCCTGCACGTCCGACGCCAGGGTCGTGATGTCGCTGACCAGCGTGTAGCTGTGGCCCGAGATGACGAGGCTGCTCGAATTGTCCCAGAAGGCGATCGAGCCGCCGGGATAGAAACTCAGCCCCGCGCCGGACGGCGCCAGCGTCATCGCGCCCGTGCCCTCCACGACAACCGCCGCCCTGATCGAGATGACGTTGGAGGCGTTCAACGTCAGCCTGCTCGTGCTCGCCCAGGTCACGGGCGCGTTCACCGCGATCGACACCGCGCCCGTCCCCGTGTTCACGGTCACGTCGCCGCTCGCGAGCAGGGTCTCAAGATCGCCCGCGTTCAGCACCGAATTCTTCGCCGTCGGCGTGCAGACGCCGCCCGAGCAGCTCATATGCTTCGTCGCGGCGTTCGAGATGACGACGGAAGCGCTCGCGGGGCTGGCGAGCACCACAAGCGCGAGCGTGGAAATTGCGATCCGGTTCATGGCGCGTCTCCTATTGCGGCGCGGCGCGGGCAGCTTGCGCCGCGCCCTTTGCATGTCCATCCTATGCCGTCCGGGGGGAAAATGCGCGCTGTTCTGAAACTTCTTGTGACGGCGATCTGCGGCATCGCGCTTGGGTTGTTCGCGACCTGGGTTCTGGTCGTGCGCGGCGCGCCGATGGGCGGCGACGTCGGGGACGGGCCGTGGCGGACCAGCCTTGCTGTGGGAAGCGCCGAGGGCGGCGCCTGGCTGCGCGCCTCGGTGGCGCTGCACGGCCTGCTGGCGCTCAACCGCAGCGAGACGATCTACTACACCGCGACGACCGACAGCACGGGCGGCAAGCTCGACGCGCATTGCCTCTATCGCGTCATCGGCCGCGATCCGCCGGCGCGCTGGTGGAGCATCACCGCCTACGGCCCCGACGATTTCCTCATCCCCAGCCCGCGACATCTCTATTCGGTGTCGATGACGTCGATCCGCCGCCATCCCGACGGCGGCTTCGTGGTCACGCTTACGCGCGACGCGGCGAAGGCGGACGAGATCGCGACCGGCCGGGGCACGTTCAGCCTGACGCTGCGGCTCTACAATCCGCACGCCGCCGTCGCGGCCGATCCGGCGCATGTGACGCTTCCGTCCATCGTGCGGGCGGGCTGCACATGAGATGGCTCGCGCGCAACTGGCTCTATATCGCGATGACGCTCGCGATCGCGGCCGCGGTGCATGTCGCGAGCGTCGTCTATCTGCCCGATCTGATCATGGCACGGACGATGGCGAAGCTGGCGGGCGCGGGCGGCGTCAACACGATGCTGCACGGCGCGCGCGCCACGGACGCCTCGCGCGCCGTGGTGCGGCCGAGCCCGGATCTTCTCTATTCCACCTGCGTCTACGATCTCGACAAGGCGGGCGGGCGCCTGCGCGTGCACGCGGACGGCATGCCGCGCACCTATTGGTCGGTGTCGGCCTTCGACGCGCACACGGACAATTTCACCGTCCTCGACGACCGCCACGCGCGGGGCGGCGCGTTCGACGTCACGCTCGCGGGGCCGGACGCCGTGGCGCATCCCGGCGACATCCGCTCGCCGACCGCGCGCGGCGTCATCCTGGTGCGCACGCTGATCGAGAGTGAGGCACGTCTCGCCGCCATCGATGCGGCACGGCGCGGCGCGCGGTGCGAAGCGGCGAGATAGTACCTACTCAACCCATCACCATGGCCGGGCCTGACCCGGCCACCCAGCCAGCGAGCGTCAGCGAGCGAAATGAATCAGAGATATCACGCGGAGACGCGGAGGACGCGGAGAAGAAAAAGAGCCCCGCGTCCTCCGCGACTCCGCGTGAATCCTCTTGTGCCCGCGCCGATACGCTGTCGCTATCGGCCGGGCGCGCTGGGTGGCCGGGTCGAGCCCGGCCATGGATAGACAAACCCTGCAAACTCATGCATTTCGAACGGCCCTGGAGGACCTGACATGAAACGTCCGACGCTCGCGCTCTGCCTTGCGCTCGCAGCCCTGCCCGCGCGGGCGGCGACCTCCGTCACCTTCGTCACCGACTGGAAGGCGCAGGCCGAGCATGGCGGCTTCTACGAGGCGCTCACGGAGGGGCTCTATGCCAAGCGCGGCTTGAACGTGCGCATCGTCCAGGGCGGGCCGAGCGTGAACGTGCCGCAGCTTCTCGCCGGGGGCGTTGCGGATTTCGGCATCGGCTCGAACGACTTCATCGCGCTCAACATCGTCGCGGCCGGCGCGCCGGTGAAGGCGGTGGCCGCGATCTTCCAGAAGGACCCGCAGGTCCTCATCACCCATCCGCGCGCCGACGTGAAGGGGCTGAAGGACATGAAGGCCAAGCCGATCATGATCGCCGACGCCTCGCGCGCCGCGTTCTGGCCGTGGCTCAAGGCCCGGTACGGCTACGACGACGGGCAGATCCGCAAATACACCTTCAACCTCGCGCCGTTCCTCGTCGACAAAAGCGCGATCCAGGAAGGCTATCTCACCAGCGAGCCCTACACGATCGAGAAGCAGGCGCATTTCAAGCCGCAGGTCTTCCTGCTCGCCGACAACGGCTATCCCGGCACCGCCAACCTCGTGCTCGCGACGCGCAAGATGATCGATGCCAAGCCGCAGGTGGTGCAGGATTTCGTCGACGCCTCGATCCTGGGCTGGACGCATTATCTCTACGGCAACCCCGCGCCCGCCAACGCGCTCATCAGCCGCGACAACCCGGAGATGACCGGCGACGTCATCGCCCAGGCGATCGCCAAGATGAAGGCTTACGACATCCTCGAGCCCAAGGGGCTGAAGCTGCACACCATCGGCGACATGAGCGACGCGCGCTGGAAGGCTTTCTTCGACACGATGGCGTCCGAGGGCCTCTATCCCAAGACGCTGGCATGGCGCGACGCCTACACGCTCGATTTCCTGCAGGGCCTCATCAACAACGGCAAGGACGTGGGCCACGTGGATTTCGTGATGGAGAAGAAGTAGGGGCGATTGCGCTCTCGGTGCTTATAACCTACCGTAAGTGTCATGGCCCGCGAATGCGGGCCACCCAGATGACGCTTGCGCAACTCGAGGACTTATTACGTCTACATTCTCGCAAGCGGACGCAACGGCACGCTCTATATCGGCGTGACAAACGACTTGGCCCGCCGCGTCTGGGAGCATCGCGAAGGGTTGGTGCCCGGCTTCACCAGAAAATACGGCATCAAACGGCTCGTCTATTTCGAGGCTTTCAGCGATATCCAATCTGCCATTGCACGGGAGACGCGCTTGAAGAAATATAAGCGCGAGTGGAAGATGAACCTCATTCAGGCGAGCAATGTCGAATGGCGGGATTTATACCGCGCGATAGTCGCCTGAGCGGTGTCACCTGGGTGGCCCGCATTCGCGGGCCATGACAAGTTTTGTTTGCTGGATAAATGACACTCCCCCTCCTCACCCTCCGCGCCGTGTCCAAGCGCTTCGACAATGGGGTCGAGGCGGTCGGGCGCGTCGATCTGGAGGCGCAGGAGGGCGAGTTCGTGTCGCTGGTGGGGCCGTCGGGATGCGGCAAGTCGACGGCGCTGCGCATCATCGCGGGCCTCGTGGCGCCCAGCGCGGGCATGGTCGAATTCCCTTGCGGCAGGCCCGAGCTCGGCTTCGTCTTCCAGGACCCGACGCTGATGCCCTGGGCGGACGCGGCCACCAACGCGCGCCTGCCGCTCGACCTCAAAGGCGTGGCGCGCGCGCAGGCGCAGGCGCGCGCGCTGCGCGCGCTGCATCGCGTGGGGCTCGAGGGCTTCGAGAAGGCGTACCCGCGCGAGCTTTCGGGCGGCATGCGGATGCGCGTCTCCATCGCGCGCGCCATCGCCTCGGAGCCGAAGCTGCTCTTGATGGACGAACCCTTCGCGGCGCTGGACGAGCTGTCGCGCCAGGCGTTGAACGACGACCTTCTCAAGCTGGCGCGCGAGGACGGCATCACCGTGCTCTTCGTCACCCACAGCGTGTTCGAGAGCGCCTATCTCTCCTCGCGCGTCGTGGTGATGACCCCGCGTCCCGGACGCGTCGCGGCCGAGGTGCTTCTCAGCCCCCCGGCCGCGAGCCGCGACGTCTCATGGCGCATGACGCCCGACTTCGCCGACGGCGCGCGCCGCGTGTCGGACGCGCTCAAAAGCGCGATGCAGGCGGCTCAGGGGCCCGGGCCCTGATAATAGGCCGTGCCGCCCTCGACAAAGGGCTGCAGGGGGTTTGGGCAACCCCCGACCGCGGTTCGCGTCACAAGCGAGAATTGAAAGCCATGCGCCAGCGGCGGGCTGTCGTCGTCGATCGAATTGAGCGAGATGGCATAGGCCGGACAGGTGGTGGTGATATGGAACTCGCCCATCCCGTCGCCGGGGGAATTGTTGATGAAATACGTGCCGCCAAGACCGGTCGAGCTGATCGTGCCGTTGTTGTCGTTCGTCTCTCCGGAGTGGCCGAACGCCGTGTTGTGGGTGATGGCGCCCACGCCGTCGAAGCACAGAGTGCCGACCGTCTCATGGTTGCGCTGCGGCAATTCCGTATCGACCGTGGTGGCGCTGAAGCTGTAGCACCCTCTGAGTTGCGCCGCGGTCCACGGGTGCGCGTGGGACGGTGCGGTCGCGGCCAAACCCGCGAACAGCGCCAAGCTCAAAATCCCGAAGACTTTTTTCATCCATGCCCTCCCGCATAGCTGTCACGGATATGTCATTAAACGATAAGTTGAATTCTTGTCAACCTTTTGCGGCCGCCGGCCGCCTGCGATATTGAGGCGAGGCCCCTTTCGGAAACGACCGTGCGCTCCACGCTCCGCTATCTTCTTCCTGCCCTTGTCGGCATCGCGGCGCTGGCGCTGTGGGAGTTCCTGGTCAGGCATTACGCCATCGCCGAGTTCGTGCTGCCGGCGCCGAGCGCGATCGCGCGCGCGTTGGCCGGGAACTTCACCTCGCTGCTGGGCTCGCTGCTGGTCACGCTCAAGATCACCTGGACCGCCTATCTCATCGCGCTCGCGGGCGGGCTCCTGCTCGCGATCCTGTTCTCGCAGAGCCGCGCGGCCGAGATGGCGCTCTATCCCTATGCGGTGATCCTGCAGGTGACGCCGGTCGTCGCCATCGCGCCGTTGATCCTGATCTGGACCGGCTTCGATCATGTCGAGCGCGCGGCGACGGTGATCGCGCTGATCGTGGCGTTCTTCCCGATCCTGTCGAACGCGACGCTGGGGCTGCGCTCGGTCGACCCCGGCCTCGCCGATCTCTTCCGCCTCTACGGCGCGTCGCGCTGGCAGGTCTTGTGGCGGCTTCAGTTGCCCGGCGCGCTGCCCTTCATCCTGGCAGGCTCGAAGATCGCAGGCGGCCTTGCGCTCATCGGCGCGGTGGTGGCCGAGTTCGCCGCGGGCTCCGGAACCTCGACCGGGCTCGCCTGGCGCATCACCGAGGCCGGCTTCCAGCTTCAGATCGCCAAGATGTTCGCGGCACTCGCGCTGCTCTCTGTCGCCGGCATCGCGAATTTCTACGCGCTCACCTTCGTCGAATGGCTCCTGCTGCACCGCTGGCACGAAAGCGCGGTCAAGCGGGAGGCGTGAACGGGGCCGCCGTCACTCGGCCTGCGAGTAGCTCCAGGAATCGATGAGTTCTTCTGGCACTCTGGATTGCGAACACCGATAGCCGGGAGCCTGCCTGTGGCGTGACGCGGGATCGGCATTGGCCAGTCCGGCCTTGTCCAGAATACGCGCGGTCGCGGGTAGGGCCTTCCAAAAAGGCTGCGCAAGCGTGCTGGCGAATCCGCGACGCGCCCAGCCGTTGATCTCATTCGCGGCACCCAGCAACACGATTGTGCTTGAGCCGGATCGGTTCACCTCGTGATCCGAACCGAAGTCGAACCAAACATGTTTCGCCGATCGCCAATAATTGTCGAAATGTCCGACGGCGGTTTCCCGCCAGAACTCGTCAAAAAACGTCGGATACTCGTCCAGAACTCCGCCATGGTCCTTGAGATGCGAAGTGAGCCGCTCTTTGTCGTAGGTGAAGTCCACGCCCATCGCAAAGCCATCCATCTTCGTATGTGCGTCCGCTCTCGCCATCGCCACAGCTGGGAATCGGAATTCGATGTCACCGGCGGCAGGGGTCTGATAGGGCCCGTTAAACGTCGCTTTGACGTAACCAAGCGGCAAATCGGTGAGATTTGCGCCGTTTAGCGTCGCACATTCCAGGGAGGGATAGGGATAGTAGTAGCGCGGATGGGTGGTCATGACCCATCGATCTTCAACCTGACTGAGGTCCGCGCCGCTCAAGTCACTGTCGAAGAAGATCGCTCCCGCAATATCCGCGTTCGCGAACGTACTTCCGCGCAGGTTCATATGCGCGAAATTGGCACCACTAAGGAACGCCCTGTCGAAGTGCTGCCCGCTCAGATCACGCGCCGCGGTGAAAACACAACCGGGGCAATAGATTCCACGCCAGTCCTTCGAAGGGTTTCTTGCGCCCGACCCGATGAGCAGTTCCAGAATCTTGATGATGTCATTGAGCGCGAACGAATCGCTATCTGTCGTATCCTTCGCAGGGAACAGATCCTCGACCTCGAGATTTTCGAGCTGCAATGCCTGCGAGAAATTGAGCGCCCGCCATTCGGCCTTGCCGAGTTCCTCGGGCACAGTCTTGACGGGCTTGCCGAGAAGACTCGCATACAGCACGCGCTCCGCCTGACCGTTGGAAGCGAGCTTGCTGTTGACGTATTCCTCGGTCAGGCTTCTGTCGATCTCGACGGCCGAACGAAGCGCCTCATCCTTGGCGTTTTGACCCACGCTTGCGGCATCGGAAACGGCATCAAGGATTGCTTGCCGGACCTCGAACGACGGTTCGTGAACGATGGCGATGATAAGGTGTTGAAGCGCTTCGGTTTGATGACTCTCGCTTCGGTCTCGCAACAAGAGGCGCAACCCGGCCACACCAGTCAGCCGTTCTCCGACGTTTGCCCGATCGGCAAGATGGCTCAACGCTTTGTCGAAGCGCTCTGCAGCAAGGTTGTCTTCCGCTTGGCGGGCTTGGCTTTCGGCGGCTTCCTGCGAGGCGCGAAGCTGGGACTGGCCCATGAATAGCGTCACGGCAATGCCGATGAGAGCGACGAATACCGACCCGGCCTTGAGCCAATCCAGCGCGATACCCGTAGCGGTCAGTTGATGCTCGGCCAGCTTCTTGTCGAGCGTCAATTTCTCGATCTCCAGATCGAGCTTTCTCAGGCGCGCCCTCGCTTCGACTTCGGCAAGGTCGTCGTCGCCGTCCGCCACCGTCATTTCCCTTTCAGGTGCTTGGCGATCCAGTCCACGTCGCGCTTGAGGCGGTCTTTCAGGTCGCTGGGCTGGGTCAGGCCGTGATACTGGCCGGGATAGACGATGAGCTGGGTCTCTAGCCCCAAGCTCTTCACCGACTGGTACATCTGCTCGACGTTGAGCAGCGGCACGTTGAAATCCTTGGTGCCGCCCATGAACAGCACCGGGGTCTTGATCCTGTCGGCGTGGAGATAGGGGAACGAGATCTTCATCCAGGTGGACGTGTTCTTCCACGGCACGCCCAGCTCCGCCTCGTAGTCGCGCACGTACTCGTCGGTGCCGTAGCCCGCCAGGATGTTGGAGATCGAGGCGCCGCTCATCGCGCATTTGAAGCGCGTGTCCTGGGCGATGATGTAGTTCGTCGACATGCCGCCATAGGACCAGCCCTCGACGCAGAGCCGCGCCGGATCGGCCAAGCCCCGCGCCACCGCGTCGTCGACCGAGGCGAGATCGTCCTTGGCGTCCCTGTTGCCCCAATCGGCATAGATCGCGCTCGAATACGCCTCGCCCCGGCCCGAGCTGCCGCGCGGATTGGGCGTGATCACGTCATAGCCCTGCGCCGCGAAATACTGGACGTCGAAATCCCACGACAGGTCCCATTGCGACACAGGTCCTCCGTGCACGGATAGAACCGCGGGGTGCCGCCCCGGCCCCGATGGCGGGGTCGTGACGGTGCCGTGCACCTCGGCGCCGTCCTTGTTGTGGAACGCGGTCTCGATCACCCGGCCGAGCCTGACGTCCTTGAGCCAGTCGTTCTGGCGGCTGAGCTGGCGCAGAGCGGCGCCCTCGACGGCATAGATCTCCGACGGCGCAAGCGGCGTGCCCAGCAGCACCGCCTCATGGCCGTGCGACACGGAATGCGCGAAGATCACGTTGCGTCCGCCCGCGACGCGCTCGACCGCGCCGCCGCCCGACGGCACGCGCGCCAGATACTGCGCGCGGTCGTCCTCGACGATGAACTCGAGGCTCTTTGCGTCCGCCGACCAGACCGGGTTCATCACATTGCGGTCGAGCGCGGCGGTCAGCACCCTTGGCGCGCCGCCTGCTGTGGGCACGACGGCCAGATGATGCACCGCGTATTCGATCAGCTTGAGCGGCCCGCCCTGGAGATAGGCCACGTATTTCCCGTCGGGGCTGAAGGCGGGATAGCTCGTCCAGTCGGGATGGTTGTCCGGGCCCGCGAAGGTGGTGAGCGCGCGGGGCTTGGCGTTCTCCTGCGCGGCGGCGACATAGACGTCGAAATTGTCGTCGCGGTCGAAATCGGCGCGCGCGCGCTTGGAGACGAAGGCGATCCATTTGCCGTCCGGCGACCACGCCGGCTGGTATTCGTTGAAGTCGCCCGCCACGACGCGCACCGCCTTGCGGCTGGCGATATCGAAGATGTAGAGGTGCTTGCGCTCCTTGCCCTGATAGCCGGTGACGTCTTCCTTGAAATAGAAGCGGTCGATGACGATGGGCTTGGGGTTGCCGCTGTCCTTGTCTTTGGCGTCCGGCTTGGCGTCCTCGACGATGAGCGCGAGCTTCCTGCCGTCGGGCGACCAGACGAGATCGTCGACCGCGCCCTTGAGGCTGGTCAGCTTCGTCGCCTCGCCGCCGGCGCGGTCCATCAGCCAGACCTGATCGGTCGCGGCGTCGTCCTTCTCGTCCTCGCCCTCGCCACGGTCGGAGAGGAAGGCGAGCCAGCGCCCGTCGGGGCTGAAGCGCGGCGCGCTCTCGCTCTCCTGGCCGCGGCCGGTCATCGCGAGCGTGCGCTTGCCGTCCCAGCTCGTCATCCAGACATGCGAATAGGTCTCGTCGGCCTTCGCATCCATCTGCGAGACCTCATAGGCGACCCAGTTCCCGTCCGGCGACACTTGCGGATCGGAGACGTCGCGCTCCTTGAACATGTCGTCGAGCGCGAGCGGCCGCGCGGCGAGTGCGGGCGCGGCGGCGCACACGAACGCCAGTCCAAGCAGAATCTGTCTACGGATCATGATCGCCCCTCGCCCTCGATTTTAGAAACTCAATATAGAACCCTCCCTCGCCCCCGCGAAGCGGGGGAGAGGGCCGGGGTGAGGGGGTCGTGCAGCGTGCAAGCTGATAGACCCCCTCACCCTAACCCTCTCCCCCTAGGGGGGAGAGGGAATCTCCGATTTCTGTTTCACAGGCGCGCTCTCCGGGATCAGCACCATCGCGACCAGCCCCACGATCATCGCGATGCTCCAGTACCAGGCGGGCGCCAGGGGGTTGCCGGTGAAGCGGATCAGCAGCGTGATCACCGACGAGGTCGAGCCGCCGAAGAGCGAGATCGCCAGCGCATAGACGATGGCGACGGCGCCGGAGCGGACCTTCGCCGGAAGCTGCTCGGTGATCGCGACGATGACGGGCACGCTGCTCACACCCGCGAACGCCACCAGCACCGTCTCGGCGCCGTAGAGCTGCCACAGGTTGCGCGCGTGGCTCATCACCCAGAAGCAGGGGAAGATCGAGACCAGCAGCAGCACGCCGGGCACGATCATCACCGGCTTGCGGCCGAACCGGTCGCAGAGCCAGCCGCTTCCCGCCTCGGTCACGATCGAGAACAAGCCGTTGACGATGGTGAGCCCGAACGACACCGCGGCGGAGAGCTTGAGCGTGGAGAGCGCATAGGTCGTCATGTTGCCGATCGTGTAGCTGCCGATCGTGCCCGCGGTCAGCATCAATATGCCGAGCACGATGACGCGGCCGTAAGGCCTGATCGAGCCGATGCGTTCGCGAAGCGGCAGGCGCGGCGCCTCGGCTTTGGGGGCGGCGGGCGCGAGCGTCTCGGGCAGGCGCGCGCGCATCCACAGCCCGAACGGCACGATGGAGGCGCCGATCAGGAGCGCCACGCGCCAGCCCCAATGCTCGAGCTCAGCGTCGTCGAGCCCGCTCGCGAGTGCCACGCCGACGAGGCCTGCGAGCAGCGTCGCGCAATCCTGCGTCGCGTATTGCAGCGAGAGATAGAAGCCGCGGCGCTCGGGAGGTGCTGCCTCGGCCATGTAGGCCGTCGTCGGCCCCACCTCGCCGCCGAGCGCGAAGCCCTGCACCAGCCGGAAGAAGATGACGAGCACCGGCGCCGCGGGGCCGATCGCCGCATAGGACGGCGTCAGCGCCATCCCTAGGATCGCGATGCCGAGCAGCAGGAAGGTGAGCAGCATCGCGGGCTTGCGCCCTTTGCGGTCGCCCATCGGCCCGAGCACCACCGCGCCGACGGGCCGCATCACGAAGCCGATCCAGAACGTCGCCTGCGACGCGAGCAGGCTGAGCCACGCATCGTGCGAGGGGAAGAAGGTGCGTCCGATATAGACCGAGAAATAGGAGAAGGTGAGGAAGTCGTAGAACGCGAGCCCGTTGCCCAGGAACACCGCCGCGACGAAGCGCAGGGGGATGCTCCGCGGCGGCGCGGCCTGCGGCGTCATTCGAACAACGGCATGAGCTTTGCCAGCACTTCGTCGACGACCATGTCAGGCAACCGCTCGACCCTCTTCCCGCCGCGCGCGGCGATGTCCAGCACGCGCGGCTGGTCGCATCGCACGATGCCGGTGGTTTTCGTTCCCGCGCCGGCAAGCGACACGGCAAACCCTATCGAGCGGGCGAACTTGCCGCCGTTCATGATCGGCAGGACCACAGGCGCGCTGGTGAGCTTGTTGAATTTTCCGGGCGTCACCACAAGCACCGGCCGACGGCCCCGCTGCTCGTGGCCCGATGCCGGGTCGAGCGACACCACATAGACGTCACCGCGTTCCATCAGATGAGCTCGCGGCCGACGGCCTTGCCGGATATCCACGCGCGATCCTTGCGCTTCAGAGCGGCGGGCTTGGTCTGCTTGATGAGCTCGTCCAAGGTATAGCGGCGGCGCGACCGCGCCTCGAGCACGAGCTTTCGGGATTTGACCGCAAGCTCCACCTCGGTGCCCACCGACAAATTCAGCTCGTCCAGCACGGCCGGAGGGATCGCGAGCATCACGGATCCGCCCACCCTGCGCAGTTTTCCTTCATAAATCATATTCGGTCCTCAGATTATACCATAGTATAACAGACAGGTCAGGGCTTTCCAACTCGCCTTTTCAACCCTGCCGGCGCCGATTCCCGGAACATCATCATCGCGATCAGCCCGATGAACGACGCCGCGCTCCAATAATAGGCGGGCGCGAGCACGTCGCCCGTGTGCTTGACGAGCCAGGCGATGATGTATTGCGCGCTGCCGCCGAAGATCGCGATCGCCAGCGCATAGACGGTCGCGTTCGCGCCGGAGCGCACGGCGGGCGGAAGGGCCTCGGGGATCGCCATGATCACGACCGATCCGCCCGACGCATGAAGCGACGACAGGATGGCGGCGACGGCGAACAAAGCGGGCCAGCTTCGGAAATGCGCGAGCAGCGCGAAACCCGGCACGATCAGCACCAGGGTTGCGAGCGCGAGCGCGATCATCACGGGCTTGCGGCCGTAGCGGTCGGACGCCACGCCCGCGAGCGGCGCGAACACGGCCCCGCACAAGCCCACGAGCATCGTCGCAGCAAACGTCGATTGCGCCGGCACGTGCAGGATCTGCATCGCGTAGTTCGGGATGAACAGCAGCACATAGACGCCGACCGTCGCGCTTCCGAGCGCCGCCAGCCCGATCAGCATCACGCGCGTATTGCTCTTGAGCAGCGCGCGGCGCTCCGGCCGGGAGGTCTGCGCGGGCGCGGTCTCCGGCAGGTCGCGCATGAGGAACACGCCTACGGGGACGACCGCCGCGCCGATCAGCATGGCGATGCGCCAGCCATAGGCCGCGAAGACGTCCGGCGCGAGCGTGGATGTCAGCACAAAGCCGATCACGCCCGCGAAGAAGGTCGAGGCGAATTGCGACGCGCCCTGCAGCGCGCCGTAGAAGCCGCGCCGTCCGGGAGGCGCCGCCTCGATCAGGATCGCCGTGGTCGGTCCCACCTCGCCCCCCAAGGCAAAGCCCTGGACCAGGCGCAGGAGCACGACGATCACCGACGCCGCGGGCCCGATGCTGGCATAGGACGGCGTCAGCGCCAGGCCTATGATGGCGCCGCCCATCATCACGAAGCACAGAAGCGTCGCAGGCTTGCGGCCGATCCTGTCGCCGAGTCCGCCGATGACCACGGCTCCGATCGGCCGCGTGGCGAAGCCGACGCCGAACGTCGCCAGCGCCGTGAGCAGGCTGGTCATCGGATCGCTCGCGGGAAAGAATGCCCTTCCGATATAGATGGCGAAATAGGAGAAGGTGAGGAAGTCGTAGAACTCGAGCGCGTTGCCGGCGATGACCGCCGCGATATGCCGCTTGAGCGGAGGCGCGGCCGTGCTGTCGATCATCGCTCGCGCCTCTTGCTGCACAAGCACGCTAGAGCACACACTCCAATGTGTCATGACCTAGTTTCCTCCCCCCTTGATTTTTCAGGTGAGGGGTGAGTTCGGCCGAGCGAAAAACTCACCCCTCACCAGCGAAATCTAAGCACTTAGCTGCGCTTCGCTCCGCTAAGTGCAAGATTTCGCATCCTCTCCCTCAAGGGGAGAGGAAGTTCATGCAACCACCTCTCCGCCACGGGCAGCACCTGCGCGTCGGTGAGGTTGTGGCTGCCGCCCAGGATGGGCACGAAGCTGGCGTGGGGGAACGTCCGCGACAGCGTCTCGCCCATGTCGAAGGGCACGGTCTCGTCCTCGGTGCCGTGCATGATGAGGACGGGGATCTTCGTGGCGCCCGCATGGGAGAGCGTGTCGAAGCGGTCCTTCATCACCAGCCGCACGGGATAGAGCGGGAAACGCCGCGCCGCGACGTCGACGATCGCGGTATAGGGCGATTGCAGGATCAGCGCGTCGGCGCGGCGCTCGGCCGCCATATGCGCGGCCACGCCGGTGCCCAGGCTCTGTCCCCACAGCACCACCGCGCCGTGGTCCTCGGGCAACGCGGCCAGGATCGCGCGCGCGTCGTTCAGCAGGCCCGTTTCCGTGGGCGTTCCGTTGTTGCCGTCATAGCCGCGATAGGAGGCGAGCACGACGCCGAAGCCGTCGCGATGGAATTCCGCGCCGATCGACGCGAAGTCGGAAAGCGTGCCCGCATTGCCGTAGAAGAAGACGATCTCGGGCGCGCCTTTGGCGCAGGGCGCGGCTTCCCACACCGTGAGCCGCGTGCCGTCATGCTCGGTGAGCATGCGCGCGTGGTACGGCGGCGCGATCGGCCCCGCCTGCCGCCCGCGGATGAAGAGCAGGTCGCGCTGGAACCAGGCGAGCAGAAAGAAGACAGCGACATAGACCGACAGGATCGCGACCCCGAGCCCCATCGCCACGTTTCGCAAGGATACCACGCCCTACCCCTCGTCCTTCGCCGCCGTCACGGATTTGGGGACGAGAAGGACCAAAGGCAAGATCAAGGCGTAGACGATGGTGGTGACCACGACGGTGGTGTCGAAGCCGTAATGTTCGTAGAGGCTCGTGCCCCACAGGTTCCCAAAATTCACCGATATGGCATAGAGGCTCCACGCCATCATCATCATCGTGCCCTCGAGGCCCTTAGGGCAGGCGCGGATGAGAAGGTCCATATAGGCCCCCGTTGCGACGCCGCCGAGCAGGCCCACGAAGACCGCGGCGACGAGCACCCCATGCGCGGTGTGGATGAAGAGCAGCGGCGTCATCTGCGGCAATCCGCACAGCGCGCCGATCCACAACAGCTTGCCCAGCGACAGCCGCGTGCTCAAAAAGCCGAAGATGAGGAACGCCGGCAGCGAGGCCGCGTAGAAGATCGCGTTGTACGCGCCCCAATCGGCGTCGGTGCCGTGCAGCTGGTCCGCGAGATGGTATTGCAGCACCGTCTGCCCGCCCGGCGAGAAGTTCCACAGACACCAGATGAGGAGCGCGGGATAGATCGGGCGGTGGCGCACGAGGCGCGCGGCGTCGGCGAGGAAATCGCGGCGCTGCGGTGCGCGGCCCGCGTCGAGGCCGTCGAACACCGCGCGCGGCTTCCAGAAGCCGAGTGCTGCGATCAGCGCCATGAGCGCGGCGGCGATGACGAAGAGAAGGCGCAGCGCGGTTCGCGTATCGAGCTGCTCCATGTAGCCGCTCAGGATTCCGCCGCAGGCCAGCGCCGCGGCGTAGCCGATGGTGCCGACGAAGTTCCACACCGCGCTCATCTCGCCCGACATCGCGTGGCGCTGGCCGATGGTCGCGGAAAGCCCGTTCCACGCGCCCCACAGGAAGAGATAGATCAAGGTCGCCGCGCCCGCATAGGCGAGCAGCGCCGCCTGCGGCTCGCCCAGGAAGCAGAAGCCGAGCGCGAGCACCGCCGCCAGGGCGCCGAAGAGGATGAAATAGCCGCGGTCGCCGAGCTTCAAGGGACTCCAATAGTCGCGCACGATGCCGAAGACGAACGCGAAATAGGCGGGCAGCCCCGCCCACAGCGTGAAGGTGGCGAGCCCGTTCGCCGACAGATGCAGCTTGTTCTTGAGCAGGAACGAGATCGGAACGACGAACAGCCCCACCGCCGGCGACACCACGCTCAACGCCGCGATCATCGCGGCGGAGTAGAGAAGGATGGTGCGGCGGGTGGAGGTGGTCATCTTGCTCAAATTGTCATGGCCCGGTCCATAGCGACAGCGTATGGACGCGGGCCACCCAGGTGACGCCTGCTCGAACTTAAAAGAATTTCACGCGGAGACGCGGAGTCGCGGGGGTTCTTTCTTTCTCTGCGACTGCGCGCCTCCGCGTGAATCATTTTCCGCAATGTGCAGAACCCAGCTGGGTGGCCCGCAGTCGCGGGCCATGACATTTTTGGGTTCACTTCCCGTCCTCCGCGAATACGCGTCCCAGCGGCACCCGCAGCAGGACTGCCAGCACGGCGCCGCTCGCGGCGATCGCGGCGTTCATCGCCCAGAACTGGGCCGGGCTCATATGCTCGTAGAGCGCGCCGATGCGGCCGATGACCGTGTTGGAGACGAACAGCGTGAGGAAGGCCACGCCCATCAGCGTCGATTTGAGGCGCTGCGGCGCCACGCGCGAGACCAGCGCGAGCAGCGTCGGCCATTGCCAGATGAACGCCACGCCCAGGATGATCTCGTAAGCCGCAGGCACCAGCGGCGAGACCGGACCCGACAGCGCCGCTGACACCGCGAGCACCAGATTGGCGATCGCGGCCAGCGCGGCGCCGACGCCGATCTTGGCGATCTCGCCCGGCTCGCCGCCGTGCCGCGCCTGCCAGCGCCACAGCGCGAACAGGAACGGCACGCAGGCGATGCTGATGAAGGAATCCATCGCCCCGCCGAACCACGCCGTGGGCATGCGGAAATTCCCCGCCATCAGATCGACATGGGCGTTGATCCAGATGAGGCCGATATTGGTGTTCTGATAGAACGCGATCGAATGCGGGATGGTGATCGCCATCACGACGAAAAGCGCCGCGATGGCGCGCTTCTGCCGCGCGTCGAGCGGCGCTGCCGGCTCGCGCGCGGCCGGCCCCCGCGCGCTTTCGGTCAGGTGACGATAGCCCGCGAGATAGGTCGCCAGCGCCATCAGCATCAAGGCGCCCGCCAGGCCGAAGCCGACATGCCAGCCGTAAAGCTGCGCCAGGAGCCCGCAAGTGAGCGGACCCGCCACGGCACCGACATTGATCGCCATCGAGAAGATCGAGAAGCCGCGCGTGCGTCCCGCCGCGTCGTCCTCGGCATAGAGCTGGCCCACCTGCGTCGAAATGTTGCCCTTGAGCAGGCCGCAGCCGGTGATGAGCAGGACGAGCGCGAGCAGGAACGACTGGTCGAACGCCATCGCGATATGGCCGCCGCTCATCAGTATCGCGCCCGCGACGACCGCGCCCCGCCGTCCGATGAGGCGGTCGGCGATCAGCCCGCCGAAGACGGGCGTCAGATAGACGAGGCCCGTATAGAGGCCGTAGGTCTGCGAGGCGAGCCCCAGCGTGCTCATCGGGCCGAACACGGCTTCGAGCCCGGCGCGGTATGCCGCAAAGCCCGCGACATGGCCGATATGTCCGGGCATGAACAGCGCCTGGCTCATATAGAGCACGAGCAGCGAGGTCATGCCGTAATACGAGAAGCGCTCCCAGGCTTCCGTGAAGGCGAGGAAGCCGAGCGCCGGCGGCTGGCCGAAGAAGGTGCGCGCGCGCGGTAGCGTCATCGTCGCTTCGGCCATCACGCCTCCTCCCAGCGCACGGGTGCGACGCGCGGCAGGATCGCGCCCCAGCCCACCGCGCCCAGCAGCGACACGCCGGCCGCGACCAGGAACGCGAGCTCGAACGATCCCGTCACGTCGACGATCTTGCCGGTGACGACGGGGGCGATGATGCCGGCCGTGTTGGCGATGCCGTTCTGCACGCCCACCCATTTGGCGGCGGCGCGCGGACCGGCAAGCGTCTGCGCGATCGGCCATGTCGCGTTCAGGCCGAAGAAGGCGCCGCAGAGGAACAGGCTGGCGATGACGACGTCCGGCCGGCCGAGCGCGCAGCCCACGAGCCCCACCGCCACGCCCAGATGGCTCGACACGGTGACCGTCTTGCGCACCAGATTGATCGACGCACCGCGGTCGATGAGCCGGTCGCTGATCCAGCCTGTCGCGATCACGCTCACGCCGTGGACGCAATAGACGGCCGCGCCGAGCTTCGCCATGGCCAGGATGGAGAAGCCGCGCTGCTGCACCAGCCACAAAGGCAGCCACGACAGCACGAAATAGAGCGAGTAGTTGACTGAGAAATGTCCCAGGGTCGCGCCCCACAGCGTGCGCTGGCGCAGCAGCGCGCCGAGCGGCGGCGGGGGGCTGAGGATCGATGCCGTCACATGGCGCTCAGGCTTCACCGCCCGCGCCACCGCGAACCACGGTATCAGCCAGAGCATCGCGATCAGGCCGAAGAGCAGGAACATCGTGCGCCATCCGACCGCGGCCAGGATCAGCCCGCCCGCGAGCGTACCGAAGGCCGGGCCGAAGGCGACGCCGGAGACGATGCAGCCATTGGCGAAGCCGAGCTTCTCCACGGGCAGGTTCTCGGCCATCAGCTTGGAGAGGCTCGGGAACGCCGTGCTTTCGCCGATGCCGAGCAGCACGCGCAGCGCGAGCAGGCTCGCGAAGCCGCCGGCCAGCCCCGTCAGCGCGGTGGCCAGCGACCAGATCGCGAAGCCCAGCGCCAGCGCGCGATAGCCGCCGAGCTTGTCCGCCACCCAGCCGGCGACGAACTGTCCCGGCGTATAGGTCCAGAAGAACGCCGACGTCATCACCCCGATCTGCACGTTCGTCAGATGCAGCTCGTTCTTGATCAGCGGGGCGGCGGTGGCGAGATTGCCGCGGTCGATATAGTTGATGAAGATCGCCACCGCGAGCAGCCCCACCAGCGCGGCCCGCGCGGAGAGCGTCTGTGCCGGCACCGCCGCGCGTTCCGTATTAATCGCCACAAAAATCCTCTCAAAAAAAGAAAGCTCCCTCTCCCCCTCCGCGGGAGAGGGCCGGGGTGAGGGGGTCGTGCAGCGAGTCCAGCGGATAGACCCCCTCACCCTAACCCTCTCCCCCGAAGGGGAGAGGGAATTATTATTGTATACGATTTAGCTCCGCCCGCTCGCCCGATGTCAGATCGAGCCCCGACGCAATCGCAAATTGTTTCTTCGCGTCCTCCCTGCGTCCCGACCACATCAGCGCCTCGCCCCATTTGAGATGCAGGCGCCCCCAGCTCGGCGCGTATTTGCTTGCTTCCTCGAACTTCGCGAGCGCGAGGTCGGAGCGGCTCTTCAGGATCAGCGCCACACCCCAGCCCTCCAGCGGATCGGCGAAATGCGGGCCCTTGGCATGCGCGCTCTCGAACTTCGCGATGGCGCCGTCGAGATCGCCCTTCGCAAGAAGCATCCTGCCCCATTCAGCATCCGCAAACGGGATATGCGACGTACGCGCGGAGACCGTCGCGAACCAGCGCGCGGCGCCGTTCCAATCGTGCTTCAGCGCAGCGATGTCGCCGCGGACGCGCACGCAGAGATCGCAATCGAGCGGCGTCGTCGCAATGAGCCTCTCGCCGCCGGCGACATCGCCGAGCCGGGCCTTGGCAAGCGCGAGAAACGGCAGCCAGTCCCGCGGCAGGATCGTATCGTTGTCGTAGCTCGCATAGGCTTTGCGCTGCTGCGCTTCGCAGGACGGCTCCAGCGCCGTCACGGCGCGGTCGTTCTCCAGGGACGACTCGATCAGAACACCGGCGCAGGCAAGGTCGGCGCGCAGTTGCACCTCCGCGGGCGCCGGCCGCAAGTATGCCAGATTGGCGTGCGCGCGCCGGGCGTCATGTGCGAAAGCCGCCGCTTCCGCCGCAGCGATCCAGAAATAGCGCACGTCGTCGACCACGGCTGGAAGCTGCTTGCCGGTCTCGCTGATCCGGGCCATCTGCGTGAAGTCGCCCTGGTATTGCGCGATCAGTGCGAGATTTTCCGTGTGATAAAAGTCGATCGTCAATCCCGTGACACCCGGATCCGGCGATTGGATGAGCCGCTCCATGGTCTCAGCATCGCCGAGCGCCTGCTCCTCGTATTCGAGATTGGACTCGTTTCCGGAAAGATCGAGGAATGCGACCGGAAGGCGCGGATTGGCCTCGAGCGCGCGGTGGAAATAATCCTGGGACGCCCGCAAATTGCTCTGGTTGTAGCGTTCGATATTGCCAAGCCCGATATCGGCCCAGGAGCGCTCCAGCGGGCTCGGATCGGCCGCGAGCCGGTGGAAGATCGGGATGGCGCCGGTCCAGGTCGCCTTCTGGCCGCTGAGGTCGAACATGAGATAAGTCGCGTAGCGGTAGGGCTGCGTGCGCTTGTAGATGCTCTCCGCCGCCTTCTGCAGCAGGCTGTCGAGATCGGTTTCCGCGCCGTGGAACGAGGCGCCGTCGCCGCCGCCGACGCGCGCGGTCACCGTCAGGCCCGTGGCATCGCGGAACACCTCGCCGTTGATATGCGTCTCGTGCCCGAGCCAGGCGGCGAGATAGCGCTTGAACTCGCCGATGGAGATGCCGGTGTTGGGAATCTCGACCTTGATGTCGTTGCCCCAATTGTTGGTGTAGGACGTCGGCGGTCGCGCCGAGTCCGTCGCCGCCTGCAACGCCGAGAGCTTGTCGAGCAGCTGGCTCGCAACCGTCTGCCCGGTCAGCCCGCGCGCCGCCATGTCGGGCGGCACCTGGAACGCCTCGATCACCAGCCCGTCGTCATGCGCGGCGTTCCAGATCGCGGCGGCGATGAACACCGCGACGGCGAGCACGATGAAGGCGATGGCGACCTCGAAGGCGACCTTCATCACCGCGCTCGCATTGGCGAAGCGCAGCGACCAGCGGCGCAGCGCGTCGTCGCGCTTGAGGTCCTCGATCTGCAGATCGGCGAGCGCGATCTGGCGCTCGATCAGCGCGTCGACCCTGGGATTGTCCGACACCCGGCCCAGCGCCGCCGCCAGCAGCGCCGCGCTCGCATCGCCTTTGGCGCGACCTGATTGGTGGTCTTCTTCAGTCATGCAGCGACCTCGCGAGCGCGAATTGCTTCGCCGCATCGTCCTTCTTGCCGAGATAAGACAGCGCCTCGCCCCATTTGCGATGCAGACGCCCCCAGTTCGGTGCGTATTTCGCCGCCTCCTCGAACTTCGCGAGCGCGAGGTCGGAGCGGTTCTTGGCGACCAGAGCCTCGCCCCACATCTCCAGCGGATCGGCGAAGTGCGGGCCCTTCGCGTGCGCGATCTCGAACTTGGCGATGGCGCCGTCGAGATCGCCTTTCGCCAGCAGCATCGCGCCCCAATCGGCATAGGCAAAGGGGATCGACGGTGCCGCCGCCGCCGCGCGCGCGAACCAGTACGCCGCGCCGTTCCAGTTCTTCTCGAGCGAATCCATCTGTCCGCGCACCCGCAGGCAGAGGTAGCAATCGAGCGGTGTCTTTGCGATTTCGCGCCTCGCGGCGGCCATGTCGCCGCATTTCGCCTCCGCGAGCGCCAGCCACGGCCAGACCTGCGCCGGAAGAAACGTTTGCTCGGCCAAGCTTTCCTCCCGCGGCGCCAGGGCTGCTTCGATGTCCGCGCGTGCCGATTTCCAGTCCCCCACCGCCGCGAACTGCTCGAACTGCGCGAACCGGAAATTCGGGAGCTGCCAGCCATACCCGAAGACGGCGTGCGCAACCTGGTTCACGTCGCGGTTCGCTTCCAGGAGCTGACGCGAGCGCGCGACGTCGTGGCCGACGGCAGCGTCTGCCGCCCCCATGATGTGCGCAACCGAACGCGACCCTTCGAAATCCGCGGCACGGGTAAGCTGCTCGTAGGCCGCAACGGCTCTGGGGAAATCTCCAACCTCTTCGGCGATATCGGCATCCGACTGGACACCGATCGCGGCGGCGGCGCGCGGGATGACGAGCGTCGCGCCGCGACCGTTCAACGCGCGTTGTGTCGCCCGCGACATCTCAAGCTCGCGTTCGTCATGCCCCGCCCAGGCTTCGAAATCGGCAAGATTGTTCAGGGCGAGCGGAAGATCGGGGGCAAGCGCGACCGCCTCGCGCGCCCGGTGCATGGCTTCCGCGCCCGTCGCGGAAAAAGACCATAACGTATAGGCCCAGGGCTTTTCGCTGTCCGGTCCGTCGGTCGTGAGATTGCGCAGGATCTTCTCTTCCTCCGCGCCGCGCCCGTGAATCGTCAGATAGACCGCATAGCGGTATGGCTGCGTCTGACCATAGACGCCCTCGGCCGCGCGCATGAGAAGCCGGCCCAGATCGCGATCGCGCCCTTCGAACTCCATGCTGGAATTGCCGTTCGTCCGGATCGTGAGCGCGATGCCGTTTTCCGTGTGCCACACCTCGCCGGAGATATGCGTCTGATGGCCGAGCCAGCCCGCGAGATAGCGATACGCCTCGCCGATCGAGACGCCGGTATTGGGGATCTCGACCTTGATCTCGTTGCCCCAGTCGCTGGCATAGGTGCCGGGCGCGCGGCTGGAATCGGTCTGTGCCTGCAGCTGCGCCAGCCGGTCGAGAAACTGGTTCGCGACGACGTCGCCGCCCATTCCGCGCTGCGCGATATCCGCCGGTACCCGGAACGCATCGATCACGACACTGTCGTCATGGGCCGCGGACCAGATCGCCGCGGCGATCATGACGATGACGGCGAGCGCTATCAGCGCGGCCGTCACTTCGAACATCACCTTGATCACGTCGCTGACGTGGTGCACGCGCAAAGACCAGTGCCGCAACCGGTCCTCGCGCTCCAGATCGGCGATCTGCAATTCGGCGAGCCTGTTTTGCTTGCGCAGATATTCGCGAGCCTCTTGCGATGCGCCCGCGCCGCTCAGCGCGACATGGACCGCCGCGTCGGCGCGCCCGGACGGCTTCGCGCCGCCGTCTACATCGTCATCCGCCATTCCCAGCCTTCATGCGCATGACCTCAAGCTTCTCAGATGGCGCGAGATCGAGCTGCGATGCAACATCGAACTGCCTGCGGGCTTCGTCCTTGTGTCCCGACCACAACAGCGCCTCGCCCCATTTGAGATGCAGGCGGCCCCAGTTCGGCGCGTATTTCGCCGCCTCCTCGAACTTCGCCAGCGCCAGGTCGGTGCGATGGTCGAGCATCAAGGCCTCGCCCCACATCTCCAGGGGATCGGCGAAATGCGGGCCTTTCCCGTGCGCGATCTCGAACTTCGCGATCGCGGCCTTGGCGTCGCCCCGGCGCAGCTTCATGCGTCCCCAATCCGTCCACACGAAGGGCGGCGACGGCGCGTCCTTGGCGGCGCGCGCGAACCAGTAATCGGCGCCGCCCCAATTGCGGTCCATCATGTCGAGGATGCCGCGCTCGCGCAGGCAGATGGTGCAGTCGAGCGGCGATTTGTCGGCGAGCGCATGCGCGCCTTTCAGGTCGCCCGTCATCGCCAGCGCCTGGGCGAAGATCGGCCAGAGCTGGCGTTCCTCCGCGACGGCGCCGGCCGCTCCCTGGCTCTTGAAGAACGCCTCGAACTCGGCTTTGAGCGCGATGATGGGCCGCGGATTTCCGAGCAGCAGCTCGGCGAAGGAGTGGTTGCCCGCGCGTTGCACCAGGATGCCCGGATTCGACGTCGGCGGCAGCCGCGCATAAGCACCGCGCATGCCCGCGCCGTCGTGAAGGAAAGCCCGTGTCACCAGGTCGTTGCTGCGGTTGCTCTCGACCTGACCGAGGAACTCGGGCAAGGCCTGCAGCCCGCGGTTGGCCTGCGCCTGCGCCATGAAGTCCCCGAGCGAGCCGGCGAGCTGGTTCTGCGCCGCGAACACGCCGTGCCGCCAGGCGAGCTCGCCGATGTCGGGATCGCGCGGGCCTTTCATGTGCTCGGCGATCTTCGTCGCCATCGCGAGCTCTTCCTCGTCGCGCTGGAGCTGATTGTCGATGCCGTACACGTTGATCAGCGCCATGACGAAGCCCGGCTTGATCGCGAGCGCGTTGTCGAGCGCGGCGCGCGCGCTCGTGAAATCGGCCCTGCTTGTGTAGATGTTCTCGAGCCCGACATAGGCCCACGCGCGGTCCTGGTCCGAGCCCGTCGCGATCAGGCTCTCATAGGCCGCCTGCGCCTCCTTGCTGCGGCCGGCATTGGCGAGATAGACGGCGTAGCGATAAGGCTGGGTGGCGCGATAGACGGACTCGGCCGCCTTCTGGATCAGCTTGTCGAGATCGGCGTCGGAGCCGGTGAAGGTCGGGCTGGTGGCGCTGCCCGCGCGCGCGGTGACGGCGACGCCGCCCGCGGTGCGCCAGATCTCGCCGCTGATGCGCGTCTGATGGCCGAGCCAGGTGTGCAGCAGACGCACGAACTCGCCGATCGAGACGCCGGTGTCGGGGATCTGCACCTTGATGTCGCTGCCCCAATTGTTGGCGTAGCTCGAGGGCGCGCGGTTGGACAGGGTCGCCCCTTGCAGCATCTGCAGCCTGTCGAGCAGGCGCGCCGCGACGACGTCGCCGGTCAGGCCGCGCCCTGCGAGATCGGGCGGCACCGCGAAGGATTCGACGACGAGGCCGTTATCGGTCGCGGCACTCCACAGCGCGGCGCCGAACGCGATCGCGGCGATGGTGATGACGGCGGCGACCGCGAGCTCGAGCGAAAGCTTGAACATCGCGCTCGTATGCTCGAGCTTGAGCATGCGCCTTCGCGTGAGGTTCTCTTCCTCGATCTGATCGCTTTGCAGGCGCGCCAGCCGGGTCTGCTCGCGCAGATATTCGCGCGCCTCTTCGCTGGAGGCGCTCATGGCCAGATGGGCCGCCGCCTCGCCGCCTGCAATCTCACGCTCTTCCATGAGCCCCCCGGGCACCACCGCATCACTTATATATGCATCGCGCAGGATCGGGAGATTCCCAGGGAAAGGCCAGTTTTTATTCCACTTTCGTAATCTGTATTAAAAATAAAACAACAAGAGTTTTTTGTGGTGCCTTGAATTCGAGCCCTGGAAGTGTGAGCTATCAGCCATGGCCGCGCCCGCTCCCCAGATGCTCACCGCCAACCGCCTGAAGGACGGCGCGGTGATCTATTGGAAACAGGGCGCGTGGGTCGAGGCGCTGGCCGAGGGTGAGGTTTTGCCCGATGCCGCCGCCGCCGACGCGGCGCTTGCCGCGGCCCAGGCCTTCGTCGCGGACAACAGCGTGGTGGGAGTCTATCTCTTCGACCTGCGCGCCGACGGCAGCCCGGTGAAGGAGCGCGAGATCATCCGGGCGGCGGGACCGTCGGTGAGAGAGGATCTCGGCAAGCAGGCCAACCCTCCCCTTGAGGGAGGGTCGAAAAATCCGCAGGATTTTTCGGGGAGGGGTAAAGCGCCGCACCCCGCCCCGAAATCTGCTGCGCAGATTTCGACCCTCCCTCAAGGGGAGGGTCAAATGGACGAACCCGATGTATCGATATGACGAATTCGACGCGCGGTTCGTCGCCGAGCGCGTCGAGCAGTTCCGCGGCCAGGTTGCGCGCCGGCTTTCGGGCGAGCTGACCGAGGACCAGTTCAAGCCGCTTCGGCTGATGAACGGGCTCTATCTGCAGCTCCATGCCTACATGCTGCGCATAGCGGTGCCTTACGGGACGCTGGACGCGCGGCAGCTGCGCATGCTCGCCCACATCGCGCGCAAATACGACAAGGGCTACGGCCACTTCACCACGCGGCAGAACATCCAGTTCAACTGGCCGCGGCTCGTCGACGTGCCCGATATCCTTGCCGAGCTCGCTAGCGTCGAGATGCACGCGATCCAGACGAGCGGCAACTGCATCCGCAACGTCACCGCCGATCACTTCGCGGGCGCGGCGGCGGACGAGATCGAGGATCCGCGCCCCGTCGCCGAGATCGTCCGCCAATGGTCGTCGCTGCATCCCGAGTTCTCGTTCCTGCCGCGCAAGTTCAAGATCGCGGTGTCGGGCAGCGCGCACGATCGCGCCGCGCTCAAGTTCCACGACATGGCCATCGAGATCGTGCGCAACGAGGCGGGTGAGACCGGCTACAAGGTGCTCGTCGGCGGCGGCATGGGGCGCACGCCCTATCTGGGCTACACGATCGGCGAATTCGTGGCGAAACAGGACATCCTCGCCTTCCTCGAAAGCGTGATGCGCGTCTACAACGAGGAAGGGCGCCGCGACAATCTCTACAAGTCGCGCATCAAGATCCTGGCCAACGCGCTCGGCCCCGAAGAGATGCGCCGCCGCGCGATGGTGGAGTTCGAGGAGATCCGCAAAGGTGGCACGCTCCAGCTGCCGCGCGCGGAGCTCGACCGCATCGACGCCTATTTCGCGCCGCCCGCCTTCGAGACGCTTTCCGACGAGATGCCCGCCGGCGACACAGCGTTCGCGGACTGGGTGAAGACGAACGTCTCCAGACACCGCGCGCCGGGCTACGCCATCGCGACGATCTCCTTGAAGCCCATCGGCGGCGTGCCGGGCGACGCGACGCACGCGCAGATGGACGCGCTCGCAGATTTGATGGATGCGCACGGCCTCGCCGAGATCCGCGTCAGCCACGAGCAGAACCTGGTCCTGCCGCATGTGAAGATGTGCGACCTGCCCCAGGTGCACGCGCGGCTGAAGGAGCTCGGCCTGGCCACACCCAACGCAGGGCTCGTCACCGACATCATCGCCTGCCCAGGTCTGGACTATTGCGACCTCGCCAATGCGCGCTCGATTCCCGTCGCGCAGGAGATCTCGGAGCGTTTCGCCGATCTCGGCCGCCAGCACGATATCGGCGAGCTCAAGATCAAGATCAGCGGCTGCATCAACGCCTGCGGCCATCATCATGCCGGACATATCGGCATCCTGGGCGTCGACAAGAAGGGCGTGGAGTTCTACCAGCTCCAGCTCGGCGGCTCGGGCGCGCAGGATGCGAGCATCGGCGAGATCCTCGGCCCCGCCTTCGGCCGCGACGAGATCGTGGACGCGGTCGAGCGCGTAATCGGCACTTATCTCGACTTGCGCGAACCGGGCGAGCGCTTCCTGGACACCTATCGCCGCGTCGGCATCGTCCCCTTCAAGAACGTCGCATACGGGCAGGACCTCCATGCCGCTTATTAAGGGAGGACAGTTCATAGAAGACCCGTTCTTCTTCGTCCCCGACGGCAAGGCGTTCCCGGACGAGAAAGGCGTCATCGTCACGCTGGCGCGCTTCCAAGGCGAGAAGGAGAACCTCTTCGCGCACCGCGCGCTGGTCGGCGTCAGGCTGGCGTCGAACGAGAATCCCGCGGTGCTCAAATCCGATCTCGCGCGGCTGGCCGCGGTCGCGCTCGAGTTCCCGAAATTCCGCGACGGGCGCGCATTCTCCTGGGCCCGCATGCTGCGCACGCGGTTCGGCTACACGCGCGAGATCCGCGCGGTCGGCGATTTCCTGCCCGACCAGCTCGCGTTCATGGCGCGCGTGGGCTTCGACGCGTTCGAGGTGCGCCAGGATTTCACGCTCGATCAATTCCACCGCGCCATGACCGAGATCAGCGCGCCGTATCAGCCATCGGCGGATGGAAGAAAGACGATCCGCGATTTGCGTGCACGCTGAGTGAGTCACGCTTCTCTGCAACTGTGACGTGAGCAACGGCGCCGCGGTGTAATGCGCGCGTCACCAGCGCATCACGCGCGCACCACGCGGTTCACGTTTTCCGACCTATGCTTGTCGGGGATAGTCATTCTCACTAACGTAGAATACGCCGTTGCGCGATCTTAAGTGGGGGACCACCAAGGAGAGCAATCATGCGCAATTTGAAACCTATCCTCATCCTTCCGGCATTGGCCGTCTCGGCGCTCGCGGCGATCCCCGCGCCCGCGGACGCGTATACGTACTCGACCATCACCACCTTCAACAACACGAACGGCGCCGAGCCGGAATCGTCGATGATCAGAAGCGGCAACAAGTTCTACGGCGTGACGGAAAACACCGTGTTCCGCTACAACTCGAACAACGGACACTTCGACGTGCTCTGGACCGCCTGCATGACCACCGGGTGCGCCTATAACTTCTTCGGCAAGCTCGTCATCGACACCAACGGCAACCTCTACGGCACGGCCGTCGACGGCGGCGCCAATGGCGGCGGCGCGGTGTTCGAGCTCGTCAAGCCGGCCACCGGCACCACCTGGACGTTCGCCGACCTCTACGATTTCTGCTCCGTCAAGGTCGGCACGGTCTGCACCGACGGCAAATTCCCCAACAGCCTGGCGTTCGACGGCTCGTCCTATGACGGCACGTCGCAGCTCTTCGGCACGACCTCGTTCGGCGGCACCAGCGACGACGGCACGGTGTTCACGCTGCATCTGTCGGGCGGCGTCTGGTCGGAAAAGGCCATCCATTCCTTCTCCGGAGCCCCCTCGGACGGCTCCGGGCCGCGAAGCGTGCTGTTCGTGGACAGCTTGAACAATCTGTGGGGAACGACGTCGTCCGGCGGCTCCGCGACGAACAGAGGCATCGCCTTCGAGCTGGCGCACGGCGCCAATCTCTGGACCAGCCCATGGACCGAGACCGTGATCTACAATTTCTGCTGGAACGGCGGGACGTGCCCGGACGGCTGGAATCCGGGAGCGCTCGTCGCCGACGCCAGCGGCAACTTCCTCGGGGGCGCGGTGGGCGGCGGCGCCAACAGCGACGGCCTCGTCTACAAGCTCAGCAACGGAAGCTGCCACGAGGGCGGCACGCCTACGTTCTGGTGCAGCACCACGCTGCACGATTTCAACGGCACCGACGGCAAGGCGCCGTATAGCGAACTCACATTGGATGGCTCCGGCAACATCTTCGGCACGACGATCATCGGCGGCGCCAATTCGGAAGGCGCGGTGTATGAAGTGAGCGGCACGACCGAAACGACGCTCTACAGCTTCTGTCCGGCGGCGGGCTGCGACGACGGCAGCCAGCCGATGGCGGGGATCACGTTCGACGCATCGGGCGACCTTTTCGGCCTGACCTCGACCGGCGGCACCTCGAACGTGGGCGTGCTCTACGAACTCGCGTCGCCATGACCTTCGTACCCTCTCCCCGGCCGCGCGCCGGGGAGAGGGCCTTTATCCCTCGCCGAGATCTCAGCCCACGCCGACGGCGGGAAGATGATCCGCGAATTGCGTGGATGAGCTGTCGTGTTCTCACGCAATCGATTCAAATCACGCGCTGTAATCCCCGCGCCACGCTCATCACTTTTGCGCGCGGTTCTTGTGCGCGGAACTAATCCGTCTAAAGTAGAAAACGCCGTTACGCTACCTTGGGTTAAGGGGTTGGACCAAGGAGTGCAACTATGCGTATTCGAACTCTGTGTATCGGCCTGTCGCTCGCAGCAGTAGGCCTCTTCGCGGCACCCGTCGCATCGGCCACGACGTGGACGCAATCGGTGCTGCATTCGATGTGCGCCAGTACGGGCTGCAGCGACGGAGAAAGCGCCGCGGTACCGTTGCTGAAATCCGGGAACGTCCTGTACGGCGTGGCCCAGGGCGGAAGCCATAGCGGCGGCATCGTCTTTTCCTACGATACCGGCACCAGCACCTACACCGTGCTCTACAATTTCTGCTCGACGCATGTCACGGGCCACCCGACCGTCTGCAGCGACGGCTCGTTTCCGTCGACGAAGCTGATCATCGACACCGGCGGCAATCTCTACGGCACCACCGAATACGGCGGCAACGCGGCCGATGCCGGCACCGTATTCGAGCTGCAGAAGCCCGCGGGCGCCGGCTCGTGGACCTACAAGAACATCTACAAATTCTGCCCCGATGAGATGGACGGCATCATCTGCGAGGACGGCGATGCTCCGATGACGGGGCTGACCTATGCGGGGGCCGCGGGCGGCACGGCTTACGACGGCACGTCGCTGCTGTTCGGCGCGACCTATGTCGGCGGCGACGACGAAGAAGGCTCGTATGGCAACGGCACGATCTACGCGCTCAAGAACACGAGCGGCAGCTGGTCGGAAGAAGTGCTCTACGAATTCTGTCCGACCTGCACCGAAAGCTGCGCGCCTTGCGGCGATGGCGTCAGGCCGTATGGCGATTTCGTGATGGACGCGAACAACAAGTTCTGGGGCACGACGATCACCGGCGGCACCTCGGGCCGCGGCATCGTCTATGAGCTCGCCCCCAGCGGCAGCAATCTGTGGACCGCGAGCTGGACGCGCACGGTGCTCTACAATTTCTGCTGGTCGGGCACGTGCTCCGACGGGACGTTCCCGTTCGGCGGTATCGTCCTGGATGCCACGGGCAACATCTTCGGCACGACCTCCGGCGGCGGCGCCCATAGCGACGGGCTGCTGTTCAAGCTGGCGAGCGGCAGCTGTACGGAGTTCGGCGGCAACGGGCCGTTCTGGTGCCAGACCGACGAGCACGATTTCTGCAGCTCCGCCGGCTGCGCCGACGGCGCCTATCCGAACGGCGACCTCGTGATGGATTCCTCCGGCATCCTCTACGGCACCACGGCCTCGGGCGGCAGCAACGCGATCGTCAGCGGCGGCGGCGGCACGATCTTCACGCAGAGCGGCGCGACCGAGACCGTGCTCTACAAGTTCTGCAAGACGAGCAGCACCTGCGCCGACGGCGAAAGCCCCGGTGCCGGCGTCATCCTCGACGCTTCCGGCAACCTGTTCGGCCCGACATCGGCCGGCGGCAACAGCAGCAGCAAGGGCGTGATCTTCGAACTGTCGCCGTCGTAGAGCGCGATCGTCTGGAATTGAGCCGCCCCTTCATCCTTCGACGAGCTCGGGATGAAGGGTCTGATCTAACCCTCACCCTGAGCTTGTCGAAGGGTGAGGGGAGCGCGGCTCCAGATCGGACGATCATCGTCGAGAAGCAACCGCACACCTTCTTCTCTCCCCCGCGCACGGGGCGGGGGAGAGCTTTTTCGCCCTGGACCCGCATCCGGTTTCGAACTAGAGGAGTCGCGACGAAGAGGGATTTTTCGATGCGCCGCTCCGTATTCTGCGTCCTTGCCGCTCTCGCCCTTGCGGCGCCGGCGCTCGCCGACCCGCCCGCGGGCACGATCATGAAGGTGACGCCGCCGCAGGATGCGGACGCCGAGAAGGTCTGCCGCATGCATGTCGAGATGGACATGGTCCAGATTGGCCATCTGAAAGCGGCGCTCAAGCTCGACGCGGCGCAGGAGCCGGTGTTCGAGGCCTGGCGGAAGGTTCATTCCGAGGCCGTGCGCAGCCTGCCCTGCCGGGCGCTGCCGACCGGGCTCGACACGCCTGTCCCCGAGCGCATGCGCAACCAGATCGCGGTGATGGCTGCGGAACTCGACGCCTTGCGCAAGGAAGAGCCCGCCACCGACGCGCTCTATCAGGCGCTTAGCCCTGCGCAGCGCGCGGCCTTCGACGGGCCGAAGCAAGGCGTGCCGCCGCCCAAGGCGCCGCCGACCCCGGGAAAACCCTGAAAATCCCGATTGACTTGGCCCGCGTCGCGGCCACCATGGCGACAGCAATACGCTCGGCGAGGATGGACTATGAAATACGGCATCGACTACCGCCTGCTGCCAAAAGGCGCGACCAAGCTGGTCGACAACACGACCATGCACCGCCCGGTCGACGTCGAGGTCGACGAGACGCAGTTCGCGCTCATCCCCAATGTCGGCGACTATGTCGACTTCCCCGGCGAGGACGACATCCGCCACGTGCCGCTGAAAGGCAGGGTGAAGAGCCGCTGCTTCAACTACAAGCTCGGCTATTGCTACGTGACCGTCGTCATCGAGGAAACCGACGACGACTGGAACTGCATCAAGCCGTAAGAGCTCCACTGTCATTCCGGGCGAGCGAAGCGAGGCCCGGGACCCAGGGTGCAAGCGGCGCAATGGGTCCCGGCCCTACGCGATGCTTGCGCATCGCTTGGCCGGGATGACAGGTTTTATAGCGAAGGCGTCCCCATGAACGCGCGTGTCGAGCTGCCGCGCTTTGCGAGCATCGAGAAGATCATCGAGCGGCTGAAGCCGGTCGAGCCCGTCTACGTGCTGCATCCCGGACGCTTCCAGGCGGCGGCGAAGCGCTTTCTCGATTCCTTTCCGGGCGACACGCTCTATGCGGTGAAGGCCAATCCCGCGCCGCAGGTGCTCGACCAGGTGTGGAGCGCAGGCATCCGCCATTTCGACACCGCCTCGCTGCCGGAGATCGAACTGGTGCGCGCGCGCTTCCCCGACAGCATCTGCCATTTCATGGCGCCGGTGCGCAGCGTGGGCGCGGCCAAGGCGGCGTTCGAGAGATTCGGCGTCACCGACTACGTCGTCGATTGCGACTACGAGCTCGACAAGCTGCTCGGCGAGGTCAAGACGCCTGAGAAACTGCGCATCTTCGTGCGCATCGCGACGCCGCTCGGCGGCGCGCTGCTCGAGCTGTCGTCGAAATTCGGAACCACGCCTGAGGACGCCGCCCGCCTCCTCAAGCGCGTGGCGGAAGCCGGCGCGGCGCCCTGCATCACCTTCCATGTCGGCTCGCAATGCCTCTCGCCCTTCTCCTATGCGCAGGCGGTGGAAATGGCGCGCCGCACCGCGAAGCTCGCGGGCATCGAGATCGCGGCGCTCGACATGGGCGGCGGCTTCCCGGGACCCTATCCCGGCAACGACGTGCCGCCCTATCACTGGTATTTCGACACCATCAAGGAAGCGCTCGCGACCTTCGGGCCCAGCCATCCGCCGGTCTTGTGCGAACCGGGGCGCGCGCTGATCGCCGAGGGGCTCTCGCTGATCACACAGGTGATCCTGCGCAAGGACGACAGCCTTTATCTCAACGACGGCGTCTATGGCAGCTTCGACGAGCTGACCTTGCCGGGCTGGACCGCGGGCTATCACCACAAGGTCTATTCGCTCGACGCCAGGAACCGCGTGCTGCCGCTCGGCGGGGCAGAGAAGCCCTTGCGCGTCTATGGGCCGACCTGCGACACGCTGGACGTGCTGCCGAGGCCCTTGATGCTGCCGGGCGAGATCGCGGCGGGCGACTTCATCGTGTTCCAGGACATGGGCGCCTATTCGGTCGCGATCCGCACGGCTTTCAACGGCTTCTATCCCGACAATTGGGCGGTGGTGGGAAATTAGAGCGGGTTGTCTTCAATTTGACCCGATCAAATTCAATGTCATGGCCCGCGACTGCGGGCCACCCAGTTGGGTTCTGCACGATCTTGCAATGAGTCGCGCGGAGACGCGGAGATCGCGGAGTTGAGCTTTTCCTCCGCGATCCCCGCGTCTCCGCGTGATTCATTTGCGAGTGCAAAGCAGGCGTTACCTGGGTGGCCCGCAGTCGCGGGCCATGACAGGTTTTTTTTGATTCCAATCGATCACAACCTGCTCTAGAGCTCCTGCGCGCGACGGCGCTCAGTTCCCCAGCGACCTGACCAGCGCGTCGAGCAGGTCGCTGGTGCCGCGTTCGCGCGAGCCGGCGTCGACGTAACCGTTCACGAACGTGCCCTGCTCCGTCACGGTGAGCTTGGTGCCGGTCTTCGTCTTCTCGAACAGCAGAGTGGCGAGCGAGACGGAGATCTTCCGCGCGTCGATATGCATGTCGTAGACATAGACGATGCGCTCGTTCTCGACGATGTCGCGGTATTCGCATTGGAAGTCGGTCGTGCGGCCTTCGGGCCACTTCGCCTTGAAGCGGCCGCCGACGCGGAAATCCTGCTCGCGCATCACGTTCGTCACCCCCACGGGCGGATTGAACCAGCGCGCCTTGGCGTCCGGGTCCGCCCAGGCCTTGAACACCATCTCGACCGGCGCCTTGAGCTCGCGCGTGAGGGTGAAGCTGTCGTGTTCGACGCCGTTCATGTCCGGTCCTCCGAGGGAAACATCGCGAGATAGGGTTCGGCGTCTTTCAATGTGCGCGCGAAAGACGGCCGCGCCTTCAGACGCTCGAGATAGGACGAGGTCTTCGTACCCAGCGGCATGATCTTCGCCGCGTAGAAAAGCGCCGGCGCGGCGGAGCAATCGGCGAGCGTGAAGTCCTCGCCCATCATCCAGGCGGGGCCCACCGCCTCCTCCACCATGGAAAGGCCCTTGCGCATGAGCGCGCGCGCCTCCTCGACGCCGAACGCATCCTTCTTGTCCGAAGGCCGCAGCCGGTCGCCGACGATCTTCTGCAGCGGCGTTTCGATGTAGAGGTCGAGGAAGCGGTCGGCCATGCGCGTCCGGCGCGCGCGGTCGGGGTCGGCGGGCAGGAGCTTCACCGCGCCCGGATAGTGGCGGTCGAGATATTCCACGATGATGCTGGATTCCGGCACCAGATGGTCGCGCGCCTCGTCGCGCATCGCCGGCAGCTTGCCCATCGGCCAGACCTTCAGGAACGCGTCGCGCGAATCCTCTTCGTAGAGTTTCACCAGCACGGGCTCGAACGGCGTCGTGTTCTCGTGGAGCGCGATCAGCACCTTCCAGCAGAAGGACGAAAGCGGGTGGTAGTAGAATTTGAGCGTCATGCTTCAGCCCTTCTTGTCGAATTCGGTGTCGACGGCGATGACGATGGGCGTCTTGAGGAGCAGGTTCGGCGACAGGCCGATCGCGTTCGGGTCGATGCTCGTCTCGGCATGGATGCCGATGACGTGGCCCATCACCGGCCCGCCCGCGAAGCCGGGACCCGCGCCGATCAGCGTCACCTCGAAGGTCGCGGGCACCGTCCTGCCCATCAGCGTCAGCAGGCCCGTGACCTTGCCGTGCATCGCGTCGGTCCGGCGGAACGCGCTCGAGACGAAATGCGCCTGCGGGTACTTCGCCGCGTTCAAGTATTCCGCGCCCTGGAGCTGCTGGGCGAAGCCCGCCACGTTGGTGATCAGCGAGGCTATCTCCACCGTCGCATCGAGCTTGGATTTCGCGACCGCGTTCGGATCCCACTGCAGCGTCGCGCGCGCGCCGCCGAAGCGGAAGATGCTGAGCGAGAAGCCGGCATGCGGCACCCGCGCCTCGACCGAGACGTGATTGGGATCGAGCGTGTAGGTGCCCGCCGTCGCGAGCCTGACGTCCTTCTGCCCAAGCGGGATCCGCATCGGCGCGGGCGCGGCGGCGAACCCCGAGGCGGCCAGCGCAAGCGCGCAGGCGAGCGCAGCGACACGCATCACGGCACGCTCACGGTCTTGAGATAGGCGTCGAGCTGGTCGAGCGTCCCCGTGAAACCCTGGTTCATCGACGGGAACATGGAGGCGAAGAACGCGCGCTCGTCCTCGCTGGCCTCGAACGGCGTGCCGCGCATCGACAGCGTCGTCCTGCCCCCCGCCTCGCTGAACGTCACCTCGTTGAGCACTTCCAGCGGGAAGCTCGCCGCGAACGGCGCACGCACCGTGTCGCCCGCCGCGTTGGAGAAGGAATTGGTGAACACTACCTTCCTCATCGGCACGATCTCGCGATAGTCGAACTTGCCCCACATTTCGTGGCCGGTAGGCGCGCGCATGCAATAGTGGAAGCGGCCGCCGGGACGGAAGTCGAGCTCGCCGCTCACCCAGGCAAAGCCCTTCGGCCCCCACCATTTCGCCAGGTGTTCGGCCTCGGAATAAACCTTCCACACCAGCGCAAGCGGCGCGTCGAAGCTGCGGGTCAATGTGAAGACGGGATCGCTCATGTCATGCCGCCTTTCAGCTCGGCCAGAAGTTCGTCGAGGCGCTCGAAGGATTGACGTCCGCCTTCGGCCGCGCCGCCCTTGGCCATGAAGTCGCGCGCCATCACATTGGGATAGCGCTGGGTGCAGACGACGCGCGTGCGCCCGCCCTCGTCGTGGAACGCGTATTCCTCCTCGATCGGCGGAAACTCGCCGAAGCAGAAGGTGCGCGCCAGACGCTCAGGTCTGACGACCTCGCGATATTCGCCGAAGAACTCGATCGTCTTGGTGCCGTCGGAATGGGAGATGCGCCACTTGCCGCCGGGGCGCACATCGAATTCGTGCACGGTGACCGCGTATTTGCGCGGGCCCCACCAGCGCGCGACGTGCCCGGCCAAAGTGAACGTCTCCCACACCAGCTCGCGCGGCGCGTCGAAGCGGCGCGTCAGATGCATCACCGGCTCGTCCTTCGGCGCCTCCACGTCCATGGCGCGCGCGGGATCACTTCCTGCGTCCACGTTTCTTCTCCTTGGCTTGAAGTTCCTGAAGATAGGCGTCGAGGCGGTCGAAGCGCGCCTCCCAGCTTGCGCGCTGGCTCTGGATCCAGTCCTGCGCGCTCATCAGCGCCTTCGTCTCGATATGGCAGGTGCGCACGCGGCCGACCTTCTGCGTCCGCACCAGCCCGCTCGTCTCCAGCACCTGCAGGTGCTGCACCACGGCGGGCAGCGACATGTCGAACGGCTCCGCCAGCTCGCTCACCGAGGCCGGCCCGCGCGACAACCGCGCGATCATCCCGCGCCGCGTCGGGTCCGCCAGGGCCTGGAAGATGGAGTTGAGGGGTTGCGGTTGATTGTTAAGCATAGACTTAAGTATCATGATGCTGGAGCAAAATCAACCTCCCCACAAGGGGGAGGTTATTTCCTCTCGTACACGACCGCGTTCCAGTACTGCGCGCGGTGGGCGCCGGACTTGGCGAAGCCGCGGCGGCGGAGGTCGCGGCCGATCATCAGGTTGAAATAGCCGTGGGCGACGAGCGCGACCTGGCCGTCTTTTTCCGCCCGCTTGACGAGGATGTCGGCCGCCTCGGCCGCGCGCGCCTTGGCCCTGGCGTAGCCCTCGATCTTGGGCGAGAAGCCCGCGTGCCACAGGATGCGCGACACCACCGCCCATTTCGGCACGCGCATGCGCAGCAAGGGGATGCGCGGGCTGGCCAGCGGCGCCTCGACGAACAGCGGATCGGCGATCAGCTCGGCGCGGGGCGCCAAGGCCCTGGCGCTCTGATGCGCGCGCGCCTTGCCGCTGGTCAGCACGACCGTGATCTCCTTGACGAGGTCCTGCAACTCCTCCGGCGGCGCGCTCGCGGGGTCGAGGCCGGCCTCCTCATAGGCGTCGATATAGGCGCCGAATTCCCTGTGCCCGGTCCGCGGCGCGGTGTCGATCGCGGGCCGGCCGTGGCGGATGAGGATGATGCGCAGGTTTGAAATCTTGGGCTCTCTTTGCGATGGGCCTTTGGGGACTGTACGCTCACGCCCACGGCATTAGGACAGGAAACGGCTCATGGAACAAACCGATTTCAAAGGCAAGGCGGC
The DNA here is from genome assembly GCA_021325375.1 of Alphaproteobacteria bacterium. Lineage (GTDB taxonomy): Bacteria > Pseudomonadota > Alphaproteobacteria > Micropepsales > Micropepsaceae > Rhizomicrobium. Next base: position 220,400 of record JAJPHG010000024.1, read on the forward strand.
GATCGTCACGGGCTCGTCGTCGGGCATCGGCGCCAGCGTGGCGCTGGGGCTGGCAAGGCGCGGCGCAAGCGTGGTGATCAACTACGCCAAAAGCGCGAAGGAGGCCGACGCGATAGCCGACGCCGTGAAGAAGGCGGGCGGGACGGTGCGCGTCGTCCAGGCCAACGTCGCCCTCGACGCGGATTGCCGCAAGATGGCCGCGGCGGCAATGGAGGCCTTCGGGCGCATCGACATCCTGGTGAACAATGCGGGCACGACCAAGTTCGCCGCCCATCGCGACCTCGACGCGCTCTCGGCCGACGACTTCGCCAAGATCTATGCCGTCAACGTCATCGGCGCGTTCCAGATGATCCGCGCCTGCGTCGAGCCCCTGCGCGCCGGCGGCGACGGCGCGGTGGTGAACGTCTCCTCCATTGCGGGGATAGAAGGGCTGGGCTCGTCGGTCGCCTATGCCGCGTCGAAAGGCGCGCTGAACACGATGACGCTCTCGCTCGCGCGCGCGCTGGCGCCGGAAATCCGCGTCAACGCCGTCTGCCCCGGCCTCGTCGCCACGCCCTGGTTCGCGCAGAGCTTCGGCGCCGAAGCCTTCGGCCGGATCAAGGACAACTACGCCCGCACCGCCGTGCTCGGCCGCGTCGCCGAGGGCGACGAGATCGCGAAATCGGTGATCTTCCTGGCGGGTTCCGACGCGCGCAACATCACCGGCGAGACCCTGCTCAGCGACGGCGGGTTCCGCCTCGCGATCGGGCAAGGAGGATTGCGGGCATGACGCAGAAATTTCCCGACGGCTTCCTCTGGGGCACGGCGACCGCGGCGCATCAGGTCGAGGGCGGCAACACCGCGAGCGATCTGTGGCTGATGGAGATGATGAAGGATTCGCTGTTCGCGGAGCCTTCGGGCGACGCCTGCGACCACTACCACCTCTATCCGTCGGACATCGCACTGCTGAAGGCCTTGGGCTTCGGCGTCTATCGCTTCTCCATCGAATGGGCGCGGGTCGAGCCGGAGGAAGGCTTCTTCTCCCAAGCCGCGCTCGACCACTACCGCCGCATGATCGCGGCATGCCTGGCGAACGGCATCGTGCCGATGGTGACGTTCCATCACTTCACCGCGCCCTTGTGGTTCACGCGCGACGGCGGCTGGGAGGATGCGAAATCCGTCGACCGCTTCGCGCGCTATTGCGAGCGCGCGGGCCAAGCGCTCGGCGATCTCATCGCCTATGCCTGCACCATCAACGAGGCCAACATCCCGATCATGGTGACGATGATCCGCGAGGCGGTCGGCGTCGCGGGCTCGGGCAGGCGCGAGGCGGCGCTCGCGGAAGCCGCGCGGCTGTGCGGCGGGCTTCCTGGACGCTTCGCGCCGTATCTCTCCGGCAACGGCCATGCGACCGCGCCGAACCTGATCGCCGCGCATCGCAAGAGCTATGAGGTCTTGAAACCGCTGGTGCGCGGCGACGTCGGCATCACGCTGTCGCTCAACGAGTTCCAGGCCGAGCCCGGCGGCGAAGGCCTGCGCGACATGGCCGACCACGCGATCAACGGCCAGTTCCTGGAGTCTCTCAAAGGCGACGATTTCATCGGCGTGCAGACCTATACCCGCGTGCGCTTCACCAAGGACGGCGTCCGCCCGCCGCGCGACGGCGTCGAGCTCACGCAGATGAACTACGAGTTCTATCCCGAGGCGCTCGAGGCCTGCATCCGCCAGGCAGCAACCGTCAGCCACTGTCCCGTGATCGTCACCGAGAACGGCATCGGCACCGAGGACGATTCGCGCCGCATCGAATACACGCGCCGCGCCTTGCAGGGCTGCTTGCGCGCCATCGCGGACGGCATCGACCTGCGCGGCTACATCCACTGGTCCATGCTCGACAATTTCGAATGGCTCGAAGGCTACCGCCCCAAATTCGGCCTCATCGAAGTCGACCGCGCGACGCAGCTGCGCAACCCCAAGCCGAGCGCGTATTGGCTGGGAGGGGTGGCGAGGAGGAATGAGATATGAGTGCGGTTCAGTTAAGCTCTCGGTTGCATTCCCGCCTCGCTCCTCCAATTGCTGATTTCCTCGCGGGTGAGACCGAGCTGTGAGTAGCCGAAATTAAAAAACAAGTCTGCCGCTTCGGCCGGGTCCGGCTTTTTGAAGAAGCGCACTACATTTCCGTAGTTTCCTGGCACTTCTGAAACGCGGTGATCAAAAACCGCGTAGCGACCCCACTTTGAATGGAACCGTTCATTTTCTTTCACAAGTGCTACGTGTTTCCAGTGGTCTTCACAAAAGTAAAACGCAAGTGACCCAACTTCTCCCTGCCTCAGTTCATCGATTCTGCCGCCAAGAAGAAGCCATTCGACAAAGCAAAAACCCGGCCTAACGTTAAACCCCTGGAGAGACTCTACAAGTGGCAAGAATCGGTCGAGCAAATCAAATGCATGCGTAACACATGTTCCGTTCGCCGGCCGTGCCACGCAGCGAATTGTATGACCGAATTCCTTCTTTAGCGCGGAGACTTGATCGCAATGGGACGAGATAGTGGCGCCTTCTATTATCAGGCGCGAGCGTAGTGCGGTACTTTGCCCTACCAGTGAGTATACCACGTCCCTAAGCTGTCCCCTTGATCTTCTCTCGCGCCGCCTCCACCAAAAACGCGGATCGCGTCTGACCTCGCGTCTTGGCGGCTCGGTCGACCGCGTCGAGTAAGCGATCCTCAATGGAGATGTTCACGCGAACGAGCTTTCCCGGAAGCTCGAACGGCACTTCGACGAGACAGACGCGCTTTACGTCGCGCATCTCGCGCGCGACTTTCTTGTCGGCGCGCAACTCTTCCAATGAACGCAACGCGGGCATCGCATCGTCATCTTCGATCATGCCCGCCACATGAAAAGCGAGCGTTTCGCGGCCGCGCGCGATGGCTTCGTCCAACGTGCGTCCGCCGGTTGCGATACCGGGAAAATCGAGGAACGAAACGCCGTAAACACGGCCTCTCGGTCCTTCCGCCTCTCGCACCAGAGCCCAAGCCATCCTGCTCATCACAAACGTCGCCGCCCCCTCACCCTACCCTCTCCCCCACTGCGTGGGGGAGAGGGGAAATGGGCGAGACTTCGTGCCCTACCGCCCCAGCACCCCGAACGCGATCTCCGCGAACTTGTCCGCGGTCGCGGTGCGGCTCCAGTCGCGTTGGAGCTCGCAGAGGAGCTGGATGACGCTCGTGGGCTGCGCGCCGGCCTGGACGATGCGTTCGAGACCGGCGCGATGCGCTTCGGGCGACGTGCCGCCCACCGCATCGACGATCGGGTATACCTCGAAGCCCTCGCGCAGCGCGTCGAGCGAGGGGAAGGTCAGGCAGGCCTCGGTCCACAGCGCGGCCATCACCAGCTTCTTGCGGCCGGTCGCCTTCACGGCGCGGACGAACTCGACGTCTTCCCAGGCGTTGATCGTGGTGCGGTCGCACTCTTCCACATCGGCAAGCGCCGTGCGCAGGAGCGGGATCGTGGGATCGCCGCCGTCCTTCACGTTGACGGTCGACAGCACGACCGGCATGCCGAAGAGCTTGGCGGCCTTCGCCACGGCGGTCACGTTCTCCACCATCGCGCGGCGCTCCATCGAGGCGACGGACTGCACCTGCACGGGCTGATAGTCGATGACGAGCAGCACGGCGTTGGCCGGCGTGATCAGGTGGTCGGCGGCGGGATCGCGGATCGGTTCGCTCGTCATGTCGGGTCCTCGGATTGATGACGGAGGGCCATGATAACCGCAGCGCTAAACCTGCGGTAGGCGATGGCGCTATTTCTTCCCGCCCGGCCACACCGCCTTGGCGGGCGCGTCCGCGTTGCCGAACACCGCGCGGTTCCTGTTGTCCTGCATCAGCGTCGAGAAGCCGGCGATGGTGTCGAGGCCGAGCCCGATCGGCAAGCCGGTCTCCTCGTCGGGAACGAGCTTGGAATAGGCCACGCTCGCGATCCTGTCCCACTTGCCGGCGGGCTTCTTGATCTCGAGCTGGGCGACCGTCGTCTTGAGCACCAGCCGCACGATGGCGTCCGCCGGGCGCGACGGACGCGTCAGGCTGGGATGACCGCCGATCATCTGCCAGCCGCTCCCGAGCGCCCACTGCGTCAGTTCTTCCTTGGTCATGACCTGTTCCGCCGGCTTCTTTTGCGAACGATAGCATCGCGCCGGGACACGCAACCTTCTTATTTCTCATGAATCCTGCTTCCCGTGCCTGTCCGCTTGCCTCGACCGGAGAAACTTTGCCATGATCGCGTCAGGCAGGCGGGGGTCTGGCTGAAGTCGACGTGAAGGCCCTGTCATGCCTGCGCCTTTCCGGAACCTGTCCAAGCAGCCGCCGCGCGCGGGCGAGGCCGAGGCCCTGCCCACGTCGCAGCTCGGCACGGCGACGACCGTCACCGGCGTCCTCGACACCGAGGGCGAGCTTCAGGTCCACGGCAGCGTGGTCGGGCGCATCAACGCCGAGCGCCTGGTGCTCTGCCGGCACGGCCATGTCGAAGGCGACATCGTAGCCAGGGACGTACGCATCGGGGGGCGCCTCAACGGGCGCGTCTTCGCCCTCAACGTCACGCTCGACGACACGGCGGACGTTTCGGGGCGGATCTTCCACAACACCGTCACGGTCGCGAGAGGGGCGCGGTTCGAAGGGCGCATGCCGTGGCGGCCACCCAGCTATTTCGAGGCGCTCGACCAACTCCCGGAGACACGACCATGACCATGTTCAACCGCAACGACAAGACGACCGACACCAACGCGGCTGCGCCCGCGCCGCCGCCTTCGGTGAAGCCGGAGCAACCGCCAACGCCCGCGCCCGCGGCGCCGCGGCCCCAGGCCTATGCGCAGCCGATCGCTTCCGGCCAAGCGCCGGCGGTCTCGCATATCAGCAAGGCGCTCAAGATCACCGGCCAGCTCGAAAGCACCGAGGACATCCAGATCGAAGGCGAGATCGACGGCGACGTGCGCGCGGTCTCGGTCAAGGTCGGCGCCAACGCCAAGGTCAAGGGCACGGTGCGCGGCGACGAGGTCCAGGTCTCGGGCCAGGTCGAGGGCAAGATCGAGGCGAAGAAGGTCATCCTCACCCGCACCGCGCGGATGTCGGGCGACGTGATCCATCAGGACATCACGATCGAATCCGGCGCCTTCATCGACGGCCATTGCCGCCCCGAATTCGGCAAGGCCGCGCCGCCGCTCGCCAAGCCCGTCCACGCGCCCAAGCCGAGCAGCGCCGAAGCGGCGGAGTGATTTCATCCTTCCCCGTAAGGACGGGGGAGGATTCACCCGATCCCGAACACGATTACGTCGAACGCGTCGAAGCGTTCGATCTCGGTAAAGCCATAGGCGCGATAGAAGCGCACCGCGCGCGCGTTGCGCCCGCCCACCGCGAGATGGGTGGGCACGCGAACCGCTTCGCGCCAGGTGTCGATCATGCGCTTGCCCAGGCCCCTGCCCTGCAGCCGCGGCAGGAGATCGATGTGCAGATGCGCGGGATACGCCTCCACGATCCGGCGCGGCATATGCGCAGGATGATGGATCAGCCGCTGCATGCGCTCGTCCGGCGTCGTGGGCGAGGCAATGTCGGGATAGCGCGCGCGCAGCGCCGGCCACCAGCGCGCCTCGAGCGCGTCCTCGAACGCTTCCGTGTCGCGCGCGCCCAGGATGTAGCCGCCTACGCCGCCTTCATCCTCGGCCATGAATGACGCCTCGGGCGCGAGCACGCCGTAAGGCGCGGCATAGACATGGCCCAGAAGCCTGGGATCGGAAAAGAGATGCGCGGCATCGGCGCCCGCGTCGCCGGTCGCCAGGCAAATGTCGTAAAGTTTATCGAGATCGCCTGGCCGATAGGGGCGGATTTCAACCATCTTTGATGCTGGCGCGCTGTTCAAGGGCGCCATACTCTCTGCCCGATGCCGAAAAAAAGCGAATGGAGCCTGTGGGTCGTCTGCGCGCTCGCGCTTCTTTTCGCTTGCGCCCCGCGCGCGGGCGCGACCGAGCGCCCCGAGCGCGAGTTCAAGGAGTGCCCCGACTGCCCCACCATGGTGGGCATCCCCGCCGGCGGCTTCGTCATGGGCAGCCCCAGGAGCGAGCCCGGCCGCTTCGACGCCGAGGGGCCGCAGCATCACGTCCAGCTGCGCGCCTTCGCGCTCGCCAAATACGACGTGACGAGCGATGAGTTCCTGACCTTCCTGCGCGAGACCGGCTACAAGCCCGAGCCGTGCAATCCGATGCTGAACCTGGCGTGGCAATCGCCGGGCGGCGGCAAGGCCTATGCGCCCTCGCCCGCGCAGATCGAGCCGCCGCGCTGGCCGGCGGTGTGCCTCGATTGGAAAGACGCGCACGCCTACATCGCCTGGCTCAACGGCAAGGCCAGGCGCGAGCGTCCGCAACTTGGCGCGCGCGCGGCGGGACCGTACCGGCTGCCGAGCGAGGCGGAGTGGGAATATTCCGCGCGCGGCGGCACCACGACGGCGCGCTGGTGGGGCGACGAGCTGGGCCACGACGACGCGAACTGCAACGGCTGCGGCAGCGACTTCGACTATCGCACGCTCGCCGACGTCGACAGCTTCGCGTCGAACCCGTTCGGGCTCTACGGCATGCTCGGCAATGCGTGGCAGTGGACCGAGGATTGCTGGCACCAGAGCTATGTCGGCGCGCCCGCCGACGGCAGCGCGTGGATGAAGGGCGCCTGCGACCGTCATGTCGTGCGCGGCGGCGCGTGGAACAATCTCCCCGCCTTCGTGCGCTCGGCCGCGCGCAGCGGCGCCGGCCCGGACGGCAAGGACTACGACTATTCGAGCCTTGCCGGATTCCGCGTGGCACGCGACCTGCCATGAGCGCGGTTCGCCGCTATCTCGCCGACAACGGTGCGGGACTCGCAGGCTCTGCGTTGATGCACGGCCTGGTGCTGCTGCTCCTGCTTCTCGCTTTCCGCCCCGCAGCACAGCCCAAGCAGCAGGAGGCGCTGCGCGCCGTGCTGGTCGACATCGTCCATCTGGGCGAGGAGACGACGTCGCCGCCGGCGAAGCAGAAGGCCGCGGTGCCCGCGCAGGAAGCGTCCGCGCGCCAGGCCCCGGTGGCGCACAGCCCGCGCGAGGCCGTGCAGCCGCGCGCGCCCAAGCCGATCGACGATCTCGAGAACCGCCTGAACGCGCTTTCCAAGCTCAAGGCGCCCGAGACCGCCACGCAGCCTCTCACCGGCCCCGGAGAGTCGCGCACGGATTCCGAAAGCGACGACGCGCCGGGCGGCGAGGCGGCCTATGCGCTGCGCGACTATGTCCGCGCGCAGGTGATGCGGCGCTGGAACCTCGACCTTTCGCTGCTGGGCCAGCGCAAATGGATCGTGGCGCTGCACGTGGTGATGAAGGCGAGCGGCAGGATCACTGAGGCCGAGGTCGTCGACAAGCACCGCTACGCCACCGACGCCGTCTTCCGCCAGATCGCGATGAGCGCGAAGAACGCCGTGCTGCTGTCGTCGCCGATCCTCCTGCCGGCAGGGAACTATCCGGCGGAGACGGAGATGACGATCCAACTCAATCCGCGCGATGCGATGCGGTAGCGTGTGAACGGGCGTCACTGACGGTGTTGGAACGAGATTGGATAAGCACCCTGGCGCACGCCGAGCATCGGATCGGCGGGCCCGATGCCGGCGGGAACGTTGAGAGGGCTGAACATCGTGGCCTTGTCGGTTGCCGCTGCGTCCGGCGCCATACGATCGATCTTGATGGTGCCGAGCTTCACGAGTTTGCGGCTTTCCGGCCAAGCAATCGACGGATCGCCGATCGCATCGGGTGCCTCTGCGATTTGGGCATACCAAGTGAACTCGATGGAAGATTTCTCCAGCCTCGCAGGCAGCTCGCTTTGCAAGTAGTTGGGCCCCTTGGATGCCAGTTGCTCGGGGGTCAACAAAGCCTCGCCGCCGACCGGAACGAAGCGGTAGCGCACAAAGTGCGGGACACCTTCGGCGTCCGTGAACTGGAAGGCGTTCACGCCGAAATAGCCGAGTGTCGCATAACTCTCCGGCGGCGGCTTTTGCGTCGTCAGAAAGGTTTTTGCGATCGGGTGGGCGGCAAGGAAGGTATCGAGCGCGGTCGGCTTTGCGGCCCCGGCACCACTCGTCGCAATCGCCAGCAGCAGGTCACGAAATTCGGCGGAGGTCGCTGTCGGGAACCCGTTAAAGCTGTGGCTGACAACGTCTGCGGTCGATCCATCCGGAAGCTGAAATTTCACCGCGAAACCGCGTGGATTTGCATCGCCGATGTTGTCCGGAATTTCCGGTATTCCGGTAAAGTCGGAAAAGCGTACCAAGATCGGCAACGCGCCATCTGAAAAGATGGAAGCTGTCGAAAGCTTGGTGGCCGCCTCACTTGGCTCGAACGTTCCTATGGCCATGATGCCCTTGGCATGGACGGCGCGCGAGTGATGATCTCCAAATGCGGTGTGCAGCGCATCAACCATCTGCTGCGGCGTCGGAGCGGCGGGAGCCGTCACCGCCGGCGTGGCGGAAGCGGGGTTGTTCGGGCCGGGGTTGGTCATTGGATCCTTTCCATTGTCGGCGATCTTCAGGGGGGTAAAGGCTTCGCCGGCGATGTTGGGAAGCTCGTGCTGGAACAGTGGCTTGACCACCTCGCCGAACGCGGATGGCGAAGCTGCGCCCAGAAGCAGCGCGCCGAACACCGCTCGCCAAAGCCGGCCTCGCTTCAGCGTGCGAATAATCGCCGGAGGTGGGCAGGAAACTGATATCATGGTCATCGGCTCGCCTCGTTGGTTTCGACCAGACCATCGCAGGCCCTTTTCGCTTCGTCTTATCCGGGCTTGCGGACTTGGCGCCGTTCGTTGCGCCTCGCGTGGTTGCGAGACCCCGGTGCTGAACAATCGGATGCTCGGGAGCGATCGTGGAAGGCCACGGAATAGAGAAATTCAAGGACACGGGCCTGCTCGCCACATCAGCCATGCGCAGCTGGACTTTGCTGTCTGCAGAAATCAGGAGCCACGAAGCCGGAGCGATTGGCGCGTTCACGCCTCAAAACGGCGAGATCACACAGGTCATACGATGTAAGGCGTCAGCCATTTCCGACCGGTCGTCCGGCGGCGTGCGGCAGGAAGTGCAAGCGCATGCCGGCACGATGTGGCTATGCCCGGCGGGCATCCGCGAGGAGGCCACCCGATTGTCGGTGGATTTTCCGGAAGTTCTGCACATCTACCTGCCGCAGCACATTTTCCTGAGGACGGCGGCAGAAGGGACCGGCGATTTCGGCGCGCAGGACTTGCGATATCAGGCCGGAGTGAAAAGCCCTGTGCTGCACGAAATGACGCGCCGGATTATCCGCGAGCTGCATGAGGAAACATCATCCGGCGGTCTGAAAATGGACGCACTGGCTGTGAACCTCATCGCAACGCTGTCTCGGCATCACGCGGAGGTTTCATCTACTCGATCGCCGGTCGCTTTGGCGAAGGGGCTGCTGGATCGCCGACGGCTCAATCGCGTTCTGGAATTCATCGAAACCAACCTTGAATCTGAGATCAGCGTTGGTGACTTGGCGGATGCCGCATGCTTCAGCCTGTTCCACTTCGTCAGAGCGTTTCATTTGGCGATGGGGCGTCCGCCGCATGCTTATTTGAGTGAACGGCGACTTGATCGCGCGAAGCAAATGCTCGCATATTCCGACACGACCCTTGTAAATGTCGCGCTGGCTTGTCGTTTCTCCGGTCAGGCGAATTTCACCAAGTCCTTCACGCGAACTATGGGCGTAAGCCCCGGTCGATACCGCCAAGCTTGTCGATAGGTGCAGCTGACTGCTGGAGGTGGAGGAAAGATCAGCGCCGGTCCGCCTCCGCCCGCTTCGCGGGACCGGGGCTGCTTTTACCATCACGCTTGATGGCTGGTCGGAGAGAGAGGATTCGAACCTCCGGCCCCCACGTCCCGAACGTGGTGCTCTACCAGGCTGAGCTACTCTCCGTGGCCAAAGAGGGCGCCCTTATAACGATGCCACCCCGCCCCCGCAACCGGGGTGGTTTTCTGCTAGGCTCCCCCGAGAGCGGAAAGCCCCGGAGGGTGAATTGTCACGTGATTTCCTCGGGTTGACGCAGGCATTCGCCACCGGGGCCGCCGCATGATCCTGGTCGGCCAGTACGACTCGCCCTACACGCGGCGCGTCGCGATCTCCCTTCTCGTGCTCGGCATCGCTTACGAGCACGACACGCGCTCGGTGTTCGGCGATTTCGCATCGATGCTGAAGACCAATCCGCTCGGGCGCATCCCCTCGCTGGTGCTCGACGACGGCACGGTGCTGATCGATTCCGCCGCCATCCTGGACTGGATCGACGAGAGCGTCGGGCCGGCGCGCGCGTTGCTCCCGCCCTCCGGGACCCTGCGCCACGAGGCCTTGCAGCGCATCGCGCTCGCCAATGGCGCGGTCGACAAGATCGGCGGCGGCGCCAATTACGAGAAGCTGATCCGGCCCGAACGCTACCGCTGGCCGCAATGGATCGAACGCACGACGACGCAGGGCCTGGGCGCCGTCGCGGCGCTCGAGCGGCTCGCCTGGCCGGCCGACGCGCCGCTCGACCAGGCCCGGATCACCACCGGCTGCGCGCTCGACTATATCCGCGTCACCGCGCCCGAGCTGATGCCCGACGGGCGCTATCCGAACCTCGACGCGCTGTGGCGCAGGCTCGCGGCAAGGCCGGAATTCCAGGCCACGAGCTTTCGCGAATACAACGTCCCCCGCGGAAAATGACGCCCGGCCGGGCGTTGAAAGCCGGTCGCCCCCCCGATATGGTCCCGGCCCCTGTTGGGGCGTCGCCAAGTGGTAAGGCACCGGATTTTGATTCCGGCATACGAAGGTTCGAATCCTTCCGCCCCAGCCAACCAGCGTGGTTCTGCGCGATCCTCCGTCCCATTCTCGCACACGTCCGCCCTCGCTTCGCGTTTACGCGGCGGTTACGGGTTGGGGCGCGTAATTCCACCGAGACCGGCGAAGCGGCGCCGTCGGCAAAAAATCAGGGTGTTGGGAATGGCGGACGTGTCGGTCAGGAAAGCCGCATTGTGCCTCGGCGCGATGCTGGCGGCGGCTTGCGTGGCGGCGCAGGGCGCGCGCGCGACGACGTTTCATGTGCTTCATGCGTTCGCGGGCGGCCCCGGCGACGGGCGCGATCCGTGGCGCGGCGCGCTCTATCGCGACGCGAGCGGCAACGTCTTCGGCACGACGATCTTCGGCGGCGCCAACGATCTGGGCACTGTATTCAAGATCGCGCCCGACGGCAGCGAGACGGTGCTGTATTCCTTCACGGGTGGCGATGACGGCGTCGAGCCCACCGGCGTGGTCGGTGATGCGAAAGGCAATCTCTACGGCGTGGTGACGGCGCCGTCTTTCGGCGCTGTGTTCGAGATCACCAGTGGGGGAGAGTACAAGGTTCTGCACCGCTTCAGGGGCAGGAGGGACGGCATGGATCCGGATGCTGACCCGATCCTCGATGGCGCGGGCAACCTCTACGGCACAACGATGCACGGCGGCGACGCGGGCAGCGATTGCAGCAATGGACAGAACGGCTGCGGCACGGTGTTCAAGATCGCGGCCGACGGGAAGTACAGCATCGTCCACGCCTTCGCGGGCGGCAATGACGGCTCGTTGCCTATCGGGCTGACCCTAGATGGCTCCGGCAATCTCATCGGGGCGACGATGGACGGCGGCGGCAAGCGCGGCCACGGCACAATCTACAGGCTCGCGCCCGACGGCACCGAGACCATCTTGCACACCTTCAAGCATTTTCACGAAGGGCTCGCGCCGGAAGAACCGCCGACTTTGGACGCGTCCGGCAATCTCTACGGCACGACGTCCGCTTACGGCGAGATGCACCCGCATCGCTGTCCCTATCACGACGGCTGCGGCACGCTGTTCAAGCTGGCGCCGGACGGCGGCTTCGTCGTCCTGCACGCGTTCACGGGCGGGAGCGACGGCGCGCGTCCCTCCTCGCCGCTGATCCTGGACGGCGCGGGCAACCTGATCGGCGCGACGGGCGGCGGCGGCAAGCATTGCCTGCCGGTGATGGGCTGCGGAACGGTCTTCCGCCTCGCGCCGGACGGCACGATGACGATCCTGCACGACGGCTCGGAGCGCAGAGGCAATCCCGGCGCGCTGATCGCCGGCGCCGGCGGCGTGCTCTACGGCGCCGAGTACCCGATCAACGGAGGGGGCGACGGCTCCATCTTCAAGCTGAAGCCCTGAGGAAGCGCGCGACGGCGGCCGCGAGGCCGTTGTTGTGTCTGGACGCCGAAGCGGCGCAGCCGCGAAGGCGGACCTGCTCCCCTACCCCACGATCCTGCACAGGAACGTCTCGATGTTCTTCTTCAGCTTCGTGACCGAGCCCTCGTCGTCGAGCACCAGCCGCACGCAGACCCCGTCGATGAAGGCGCCGAGCACGTCGGGCAGGATCTCGGCCATGGCGCGGTCGAGCTTGCCGCTCTTCACGTAAGGCTCGAGCTTGCGGCGCATGAAGGCCGTGCCGTCCTCGTTCCAGCGCGCGAGCTTCTCCACGGCGCTGCGCGACGGCGGCGGGCGCAGCAGCACGCGGTACTGCGTGCGGTTCTTGTCGAAATCGCCCAGACACGCGTCGAGCAGGCGCTTGACGATGTGGTGGCGCGGGCCGGTGCGCGCGAACTCGGCCTCCAGCCGCGCGACGTAGCCGGTGACGCAATAGTCCAGCACCGCGTCGTAGAGCGCCTCCTTCGACGGGAAGTACCAATAGAAGCTGCCGCGGCTGACCTTCGAGCGCGCGATCAGGTCGTCATAGGTGACGCGCTCGAAGCCGTGCTCGGCGAAGCAGGCGAGGCTCTCGCCCAGGATGTGGCGGACGCGGTCGCCCCCTTTGGGCGCGGGTTTGCTGCGAATCGGAGCCATGGCCTTGTATAAACCGACTGGCCGGTCTAGGGAATAGTCTAGTTCACAGCCAGGGGCCGGGCATGACCGAACGCTTCACCCGCGCGCACATGAAGCCACTGATCGAGCCCTATGGGCTGTGCGAGGCGGTGCGCCACGGGAACACGCTCTATCTCTCCGGCCAGACCGGGATGGACGCGCGGCACAGGATCGTGGACGGCGGGTTGAAGGCGCAGGCGCTGCAGGCCTTCCGCAACATCCAGGACGTCATCGCAACCGCGGGCGGACGCGCGGAGAACCTGGTCAGTCTCACCTGGTATCTCTCCGAAAGCCCGCGCGGCATGATGGAGGACGCGCTCGACGTGACCGCGGCGCGCGAAGAGGTGTTTCCGGGCCTCGTCGCGGCCTCGACCGCGGTGCGCGTCAGGGCGCTGCTCGCGCCCGAGATCCTCGTCGAGATCCAGGCGGTGTGCGCGCTATGAGCAACGCGGCGGACGTCATCGTGGTGGGCGCAGGCGTCGCCGGCCTCAAGGCGGCGCAGGAGCTCGTCAATCGCGGACGAAGCGTGATCGTGCTCGAGGGCAAGGACCGTGTCGGCGGGCGGGTCAAGCATGCCGAGCTCGCGGGACGCCCCATCGATATCGGCGGGCAATGGGTCGGCGCGGGCCACAGCGTGCTGCTCGACGAAGCCAGGCGCCTGGGCATCGAAACCTATCCCCAATACGAAAGCGGCCGCACGATCATGGAGATGCTCGGCCGGCGCAGCGAGTTCACCGGCGCGGTGCCGCGCCTGCCGCCGCTCGCGCTGATCGAGCTGCTCTTGATGCAGAAGCGCTGGGAGCGCGAGATGAAAACGCTTCCGCCCGAGGCGCCTTGGGAAGCGCCGCGCGCCCGCGAATGGGACGGCCAGACGCTCGAAAGCTGGATCGTGAGGAACCTGCGCACCCGCGCGGCACGCGAGTTCGCGCGTCTGGTGCCGCGCGGCGCGTGGGCTGCGGAGGCGAGCCAGGTCTCCTATCTCTGGTTTCTCGACGCGCTGCGCGCCGGCACGGGGCTCGACTACCTGATGGGCGTCAAAGGCGGCGCGCTGGACGCGAAGTTCAAGGGCGGCATGCATCAGATCCCGCGCCGCATGGCGCAGGAGCTGGGCGAGCGCGTGGTGCTCAACGCGGCTGTCCGCAGAATAGCGCAGGACGCGAACGGCGTGCGCGCGACGACGGACACAGGCGAGTACGCCGCGCGCTTCGCCATCGTGGCGGGCCCGCCCGGACCGGTCGCGCGCATCGAATTCGAGCCGCATCTGCCAGCGACGCGCGACCTTCTGCATCAGCGCATGGCCATGGGCGCGATCATCAAGGTCGTCGTCGCCTATCGCGAGGCGTTCTGGCGGAGCAAGGGCTTCTCCGGCCAGGTCGCGACCGACGACGACGTGCTGGGGCTGGTGCTCGACGACTGGCTCGAAGGCACGACGCCGATGCTGCTGTGCTTCATCGAAGGCCGCCACGCCGTCGAGATGAGCGCCGCAAGCCGCGAGACGCGCAAGGAGAAGGTCCTGGCCTCGCTGATCCGCTTCTTCGGGCCTGAGGCCGCGGACGCGATCGGCTATGAGGACAATGACTGGCAGGTCGAGCCCTACACCCACGGCTATGTCGGCCACATGCCGCCCGGCACGATGACGCGGATGGGTCAGGCAATGCGCGAGCCCTGCGGGCGCGTCCACTGGGCCGGCAGCGAGACCGAGCCGCACTGGGCCGGCTACATCGAAGGCGGCCTGCGCTCCGGCATCCGCGCCGCGAACGAAGTGATCGCGCGGGACAATCAATAAGCCCTCTTGTCATGGCCCGCGAATGCGGGCCACCCAGGTGATACAACTTTGCTTTTCAAATGATTTCACGCGGAGGCGCGGAGAAGAAAGAACCTCTGCGGCTCCGCGTCTCCGCGTGAATCTTTTTTGGACGGTGCGGAATCTAACTGGGTGGCCCGCATTCGCGGGCCATGACGGTTGGGGTTAGACCAGCGCCTTCAGCAACTCACCCGCGAACGTCGTCAGCGTGTCGTCGCGCGCGCCCATCACCACGATGCGGTCGCCGGGCCGGGCGCGCTCGAGGAGCGCCTTGCCGCAGGCGTCGCGGTCCGCAAGCGCGAGCGCCTCGCGGCCCGCCGCGCGTATGCCCGCAGCGATGTCCTCGCTCGTCACGCTGCGCGTCGTGGTGCCGCCGAAATAGACGGGCTCGGGCATCACCAGCACATCGCCGGGCGAAAGATAGCGTACGAAGCAGTCGATGAACTCGGCGCGCATCTTGGCGAGCGGCGAGAAGCCGTGCGGCTGGAACATCACGAGCAGCCGGCCGGGGAAATCGTGCAAGGTCGACAAGCTCGCCGCGATCTTGTCGGGATTGTGCGCGAAATCGTCGATCACGGTGATGCCGTTCGCCTTGCCCACGACCTCCATCCGCCGCCGCACGCCCTTGAAGGACTCGAGCGCGGCAGCGGCGTCGGCGAGCGGCACGCCCGCGGCATGCGCCGCCGCCAGCGCGGCCAGGGCGTTGGCGATATTGTGCCGGCCGGGAACCTGCAGCCGGATCTTCACGCCGCCGGCCTCGAACGCAATCCCGTCGGGCGCGGGTTCGACGTCACGCGCGACCAGATCGGCGTCCGCGCCCGCGATGCTGCCCCCGATACTGTAAGTGATCGCGTGCCTCGCCGTGCGCACGAGCGCCGCGGTCTCCGCATTGTCGAGATTGAGCACGGCGGTTTCGGCCTTGGCGGTGAAATCGCGGAACAGCGTGCGCAGCTCCTCCATCGATTTGTGGTCGAGGGAGATGTTGTTCACCACCGCGATCCTGGGCGCGTAGAGCGCGATGGAGCCGTCGCTCTCGTCGACCTCGCTGACGAAGATGCCGCTTTGTCCCACCAGCGCCGAGGCGAAGGGCGCGTCGGAGGAGACGAAGTTCGTCATCACCGCACCGTTCATCACCGTGGGATCGCGGCCCACAGCTTTCAGCACCCAGCCGATCATGCCGGTGGTCGTCGACTTGCCGCTGGTGCCCGCGACGCCGATGCTCATGGGCGCCGCATTGAACAGCTCGGCGAGCAGGCCCGCGCGCGTCACGATCGCGGCGCCCAGGGCGCGCGCGGCGCGGATGTCGGGCACCGTGTCCTCGACCGCGGCGGAGGCGACGACGACCTGCCTTGGGTCTGTCACGCCGCTCCCGTCCTGGGGGAAGAGCGCGATGCCGCGCGCGCGCAGATAGTCGAACTTGGCGCCTGTGCGGCCCTGGTCCAGCGCGCGGTCGGAGCCCGCCACCTCCACGCCCTGCTCGCGCAGGATCAGCGCCAGGGGCAGCATGCCGCTGCCGCCGATGCCGCAGAAGAAATAGGGCCTGTCAGGGTCCATCGCCGGACGCTATAAGCGAAGCATGTCCCGAAGTCGAACGCGCATCGCCATCGTGGCGCCTGCCTCGCGCATGACGCAAGAGCTGGCGCGCGAGGTGGCGACGCTGGCGCAGGGCCTGTACCCCGACGTCGATCTTCATTTCCATCCGCAATGCTTCCTGTCGAGCGGACACTTCGCGGGGACCGACGCCGAACGCGCGGCGGCGTTCCTCGACGTCGCCAACGATCCGGGCTTCGATGCGGTGTGGTTCGCGCGCGGCGGCTATGGCTCGGGGCGCATCGCCGAGCGGGCCGCGGCGGGGCTCGCGCCCGCTGCGCGCGTGAAGACCTATCTCGGCTACAGCGATCTGGGATTCCTGCTCGCCGCGCTCTATCGCGCGGGACTCGATGTCGCGCATGGGCCGATGCCGGCGGACCTCAGGCGTCCCGGCGGCGAGGCGGCGGTGGCGCGCGGCTTGCGCTGGCTGGTCGAGCGCGCGCCGGACACGCTGGAGCCGCATGTCGCAGAGGATTCGCCGGCCGCGGCATTCAACATCACCGTGTTGAGCCATCTGCTCGGCACCGCGATGGAGCCCGATCTCGCGGGTCACGTGCTGATGCTCGAGGACGTGTCCGAACATCTCTATCGCATCGACCGCGCCATATTCCACATCCTGTCGCATCGGCATGTGCGGAGCCTTCGCGGCATTCGCCTCGGCCGCGTGAGCGATATCCTGCCCAACGACCCCGATTTCGGCGAGGACGAAGAAGCGATCGTGCGCGGCTGGTGCGAGCGCTTCGGCATCGCCTATCTCAGGCGCGCCGATATCGGCCATGACGCCGACAACAAGGTCGTGCCCTTCGGACGAAAGGCCCCGACATGCTGAGCTTTCGCGCCCACGCCCTCATCTGCGCCATCCTGTTCGCGCTGCTGCTCGGCATTCCCATCGCAGGCAACATCGCGCAGGCCTCGGGCATGGCGCCGCCCGCCGCCGCGCCGCTGCTCGCGTTCCAGATCTTCTATTTCACCCTGTTCCTGGCGTTCGGCCTGTCGGCCATTCCGGTGATCGTGATGGTGGTGCTGCGTCAGCAGGAAGGCGTGACCGCCGAACCGATCGCCATGATGGTTCGCAACCAGACCAAGATCATCTGGGCGCTGTGGATCCTGATCCTTGCGGGTGCCGCGCTCGCCATTCCCGCAGCGATCCAGGACGGCTTCTTCGATCAGAAAGCCGCGCCTTCGCAGGGCACCAGCCCTGATTGATCGCGTTGTCTTCACGGTCTATCGTGATCGTGGGGAGAGGAGTACCGACATGTTGAGCAAAATCGCGTTCGCCGCCGCAGCCTTTGTCGCGCTCGCGGCACCTGCCGCAGCGTGGGCCGAGGACGAAACCAACTACGCACCCGCCTGCACGGCGCCGGTGCCGCCCGCCAAGGTCGACGCCGATAGCCACGATGCCGTCACGGCATTCATTTCGGCATCCGATTCCTATCAGCAATGCCTCGGCCGCGCCTTGGGTGCACGCCAGGACACGGCCTTTTTCGCCAAGTCGACGGTGCCCAAAGCCGTGGTCAAGCAGATCGAGGACAAGGCGCGCGACAACCAGCGCCAGAAGCAGGACGTGGGCAACGCCTACAACGCTGCCGTTGCCGCCAGGACCGGCAAGCCCTGAGGCCCTGCGGGATCGTCCTTGCCGGTGGCGCGTCTTCGCGCATGGGCGCGCTCAAGCCGTTGATGCCGTTTCGCGGGGCCGCGCTGATCGACGCGGTGATCGCGCGAGCGGCGCCGCAAGTGAGCCGCCTCGGCATCGACGTCTCCCGCGACGAGGAGCCGCTTTTCCGCGCGCGCTACGGTGAGACAATCGTGCCCGGTGTCTTCGCGCGGATGCTCGGGCCGCTTTGCGGAATCGTCACGGGGCTTCAGTGGAGCGAGACCGGATGGCTCGCGACCTTTCCCTGCGACGCGCCGTTCCTCCCCGACAATCTCGTGGCGCAGCTCGAGGCGCGCGCGGACACGCGTCCCGTCGTCGCCCGGCATGGCGGACGCGTTCACGGCGTGTGCGGGCTATGGCCGAAATCGGCGCTCGCGCGGCTCAAGGACGGCGTGGAGAGCGGCGCGCTGCGCAGCGTCCGCGATGCGCTCGCCGCGTTCGACGGTATAGAATGCGACATCGCGGCGCCGGAGAATGCTTTCTTCAACGTGAACACGCCGGAAGATCTGAAGCTTGCGGAAGCGCTTTGAATACCAGCGAAGCGGCACGTCGCCCTTCGAGGCTCGCTGCGCTCGCACCTCAGGGTGACGTGCCTACTGAGAAACACAAACTCGTCATGCTGAGGTGCACCGCGAAGCGGTGCCTCGAAGCATGACCCATCAGATTCAATCTCAGTGTATCAACGACACCGCCTTGCGCACCAGCGGATGCAGCTCGGCATCCTGGGCCACGCCCAGGAACTTGCTGCGCATGACCGGGTCCCAGAATTTCTGGATGTGCTCGGCGATGGCGGGCACCGCGCGCGCCTCGCCTTGGGCGGCGAAGAACGCGGCGATCTGGTTGGCCATCATCACGAGCTTGTCGTCGGTGTCCATGTCAGGCGAGGCCCCGGATGCGGTGCTTGTGGGTGAAGACCTCGAACGCGTCGTCGCGCGCGACCGCGACCAGCGTGATGCCGGCCTCTTCGGCGGTGGCAATGGCGAGCGCGGTGGGCGCGGACATCGCCACGATCAGGGCCGCGTTCACGGCGGCCGATTTCTGCACCATCTCGATGGAGACGCGGCTGGTGAGCATCACCAGGCCGTCCGACGCCTCGCAATCGAGCGCGCCGCAGAGCTTGTCGAGCGCGTTGTGGCGGCCGACGTCCTCGCGCACGGCCGTGAAGTCGTTGGCGCCGAGCGGCCAGAATCCCGCGCCGTGGACCGCGCGGGTCTCGGCGTTCAGCGTCTGATGCGCGCCGATGCGCGCGAGGCCCGCGAAGATCTCCTCGCGGCCGATCCTGATATCCGACTCGACGCGGCGCACGGGCGCGATGGCGGCCTCCAGGCTCTCGACGCCGCACAAGCCGCAGCCGACGGGCCCGGCGAGCTTGCGGCGGCGGTTCATCATCGCCACGTCGCGGCCGTCACACAGCGTCATGCGCAGCTCCACGCCCTTGGGATGCTCGACGATCTCGACGCCCGTGATCTCGTCCGGCCGCGCCACGCCCTCGGTGAAGGAAAAGCCGTAGGCGAAATCCTCCAGATCGGCCGGCGTCGCCATCATTACCGCATAGGTCACGCGCCCATAGGTGAAGGCGACCGGCACCTCTTCGGCGATCGCGCGCGCGCCGTCGGCTGCGCCGTCCCGCGACACGACGAGGCGCGAGGCTTTCATTCGGCCGCTTCGACGCGGCGGCTCGCGACGCTGTGGCGCTCGTAGTCGCGCTGCCAGTCGGTCGGGCCGTTGGACGGCATGACCTGCACTGCCGTCACCTTGTATTCGGGACAGTTCGTCGCCCAGTCGGAATAGTCCGAGGTCACCACATTGGCCTGCGTGCTCGGGTGATGGAACGTGGTGTAGACGACGCCGGGGGCCACGCGGTCCGTCACCAGCGCGCGCAAGCTCGTCTCGCCGGAGCGGCTGGCGAGCTTGACCCAGGCGCCGTCCGTGACGCCGCGCTGCTCGGCATCGTGGGGATGGATCTCGAGCCGGTCTTCCGTGTGCCAGAGCGAGTTCGACGTGCGC
Source organism: Alphaproteobacteria bacterium (assembly GCA_021325375.1). Classification (GTDB taxonomy): domain Bacteria; phylum Pseudomonadota; class Alphaproteobacteria; order Micropepsales; family Micropepsaceae; genus Rhizomicrobium. Next base: position 240,363 of record JAJPHG010000024.1, read on the forward strand.
CGCGTCTGCGCGCCGACATTGTATTGCGACAGGATCCGCCCGGTGGTGAGCAGCAGCGGAAAGCGCGGACCGGTTTTCTCTTCCGTCGCGACGTATTCGGTGAGCACGAACAGCCCCTTGCCGCGCGCGAAGCCGGCGCGGTGCATCACCGGCGTGCCTTCCGGCGCCTTGTCGTTGCACGGCCACTGCACCGAGCCGAGTTCGTCGAGCTTCTCGAAGCTCACGCCCGCGAAAGTCGGCGTCAGCCGCGCGATCTCGTCCATGATCTCAGACGGATGCGCGTACGGCATCGGATAGCCGAGCGCCTCCGAGAGCTTGAGCGTGATCTCCCAATCGCCGTAGCCGTTCTTGGGCGCCATCGTCTTGCGCACGCGCTGGATGCGGCGCTCGGCATTGGTGAAGGTGCCGTCCTTCTCCAGGAACGTCGAGCCGGGCAGGAAGACGTGGGCGTAGTTCGCGGTCTCGTTCAGGAACAGGTCCTGCACCACGACGCATTCCATCGCCTTCAAGCCGCCCACGACGTGCTTGGTGTCGGGGTCGGACTGCGCGATGTCCTCGCCCTGGACGTAGAGGCCCTTGAAGCGCCCGTCGACCGCGGCGTCGAGCATGTTGGGGATGCGAAGCCCCGGCTCGCTGTCGAGTTCGACGCCCCAAGCGGCCTCGAACAGCGCGCGCGTCGGCGCATCGGAGATGTGGCGATAGCCGGAGAGCTCGTGCGGGAACGAGCCCATGTCGCAGGAGCCCTGCACGTTGTTCTGGCCGCGCAGCGGGTTCACGCCGACGCCTTCGCGGCCGATATTGCCCGTCGCCATGGCGAGATTGGCGATCGCCATCACCGCCGTCGTGCCCTGGCTGTGCTCGGTGACGCCCAGCCCGTAATAGATCGCGCCGTTCTTGCCCTTGCCCGCATAGAGCCGCGCCGCGCCGCGCACGAGCGCAGCCGGCACGCCGGTCGCGCCTTGCGTCGCTTCTGGGCTGCGCGACGGATCGGACACGACCGCGGCCCATTCGGCATAGGCGTCGGCCTCGCAGCGCGTGGCGACAAAATCCTGGTCGATCAGGCCCTCGGTCACGATCACATGCGCCATCGCGGTCAAGACCGCGACGTTGGTGCCGGGCTTGAGCGCCAGGTGATACGACGCCTCGACATGGGGCATGTGCACGAGGTCGATGCGGCGCGGGTCGATGACGATCAGCTTGGCGCCCTCGCGCAGCCGCCGCTTCATGCGCGAGGCGAAGACCGGATGGCCGTCGGTCGGATTGGCGCCGATGACGACGATCACGTCGGACTTCTCGACCGAGACGAAATCCTGCGTGCCGGCCGAGGTCCCGAACGTCGTCCTCAACCCGTAGCCCGTCGGCGAATGGCAGACGCGCGCGCAGGTGTCGACATTGTTGTTGCCGAAGGCGGCGCGCACCATCTTCTGGACGACGAACGTCTCCTCGTTGGTGCAGCGCGACGAGGTGATGCCGCCGACCGCGCCTTTGCCGTACTTCGCCTGGATGCGCTTGAACTCGGAAGCCGTGTAGGCGATGGCCTCGTCCCAGCCCACCTCGCGCCACGGCTCGTCGATGCTCGCGCGGATCATGGGCTTGAGGATGCGGTCCTTGTGCTGCGCATAGCCCCAGGCGAAACGGCCCTTGATGCAGGAATGACCGCTGTTGGCCTTTCCGTTCTTCGACGGCGTCATGCGCACGACCTCGTCGCCGCGCATCTCGGCGTCGAAGCTGCAGCCGACACCACAGTAAGCACACGTCGTCTTCACGACGCGCTCGGGCGTGCCGATCTCGGCGACGGATTTCTCGATCAAGGTCGCGGTCGGGCAGGCCTGCACGCAGGCGCCGCAGGAGACGCACTCGGATTCCAGGAACGGCACGTTCGCGCTCGCCGCCACGCGGCTCTCGAAGCCGCGGCCGCCGATGGTCAGCGCGAACGTGCCCTGCACTTCCTCGCAGGCGCGCACGCAGCGCGAGCAGACGATGCATTTGGACGGATCGTAGGTGAAGTACGGATTGGACTGGTCTTTCACGTCGGCGAGATGGTTGTCGCCGTCATAGCCGTAGCGCACCTCGCGCAGGCCGACCGCGCCCGCCATGTCCTGCAGCTCGCAATCGCCGTTGGCGGCGCAGGTCAGGCAGTCGAGCGGATGGTCGGAGATGTAGAGCTCCATCACGCCGCGGCGCAGCTTCTTCAGCCGCTCGGTCTGTGTACGGACGACCATGCCTTGGGCGACCGGCGTCGTGCAGGACGCGGGCGTGCCCGCGCGGCCGTCGATCTCGACGAGGCAGAGCCGGCACGAGCCGAACGCGTTCAGGCTGTCGGTGGCGCAGAGCTTGGGAACCTGGAACCCGGCCATCGAGGCCGCGCGCATGATGGAGGTGCCTTCGGGGACCTCGACCATCGCGCCGTCGACGACGAGCGAGACGGTGCGCCCGGCTTTCGATTCCGGCGTGCCGCGGTCGATGTCGCCGTCTCTCATCGGACGAAGTCCTCGCCGAAATGGTTGAGCGCGCTCAAGACCGGATAGGGCACGAACCCGCCGAGCGCGCACAACGACCCGGACTTCAGCGTATCACAAAGGTCGCGCAGAAGCGCGAGATTTTGGCCCACATTCTGCCCACGGACTATTCTGTCGACGACCTCGACGCCGCGTGCCGATCCGATGCGGCATGGCGTGCATTTTCCGCAAGATTCGATCCTGCAGAACTCGAACGCGAAACGGGCTTGCGCCGCCATGTCGACGCGGTCGTTGAAGATGACGATGCCGCCATGGCCCAAAAGACCATCGCGTGCCGCAAAAGCTTCATAATCGAACGGCGTGTCGAACAGCGACGGCGGGAAATAGGCGCCGAGCGGCCCGCCCACCTGCACCGCGCGGATGGGACGGCCCGACCGCGTGCCGCCGCCGATGTCGTTCACCAATTCGCCGAGGGTCAACCCGAACGCGGTCTCGAACAGCCCGCCATGCTTGACGTCGCCCGCGAGCTGCACCGGCATCGTGCCGCGCGAGCGTCCCGTGCCGAGCGACGCATAGTAAGCCGCGCCCTTCTCGAGGATCGCAGGCACGGAGGCGAAGGTGAGCACGTTGTTGATGACGGTGGGCTGGCCGAACAACCCTTTGTGCACCGGCAGCGGCGGCTTGGCGCGCACCTGGCCGCGCCTGCCTTCCAGGCTCTCCAGCAGCGCCGTTTCCTCGCCGCAGACATAGGAGCCCGCGCCGACGCGGATCTCGACATCGAAATCGGGGAAGGCCGACGCGGCGCGCTTCATCGCCTCTATCGCGTGCGGATATTCGGAGCGGATGTAGACGTAGCCCTTCGTGGCCCCGGTCGCGAAGCCCGCGATCGCCATGCCTTCGAGCAGGAGGAACGGATCGCCCTCCATCAGCATGCGGTCGGCGAAGGTGCCGCTGTCGCCCTCGTCCGCGTTGCAGACGATGTATTTTTGGCGCGCGCTCGCGTCGGCGGCGCCCTTCCATTTGATGCCCGCCGGAAAGCCCGCGCCGCCGCGCCCGCGCAATCCCGATCTCGTCACCTCTTCCAGCACCGCCGCGGCGCCCATCTCGCGCGCGCGCTTCAATGCCGTGAGCGGCGGCACCACAGTGGGATCGACGATGCCGCAGCGCGCGAAGATCAGCCGCGTCTGGCGCTTCAGCCAGGGATGTTCCTCGATATCGCCGAGCGCCTTGGGCGACACTCCGTCCAGCACCGCATCGACGTCGCCGGGCGCGAGCGGCCCGAAGGCGCGCCAGCCCGTGTCCGTCTCGATCTCGAGCAGCGGCTCCAGCCAGACGAGCCCGCGCGAACCGGTGCGCACGAGCTCCAGCGCGAAGCCGCGCGCGGCCGCCGCCCTGGTCAGCGCATCCGCGACCGCATCGGCGCCGAGCGCCACGGCCGCGGCATCTTTCGGCAAGCGCACGCGCATCATCGTGCGATCAGCGCGTCGAGCGCGTCCTCGTCGAGCATCGCGTGCACCCGGCCGTCGAGCATCGCCGACGGTCCGCAGGCGCACAGCCCCAGACAGAACACCGGCTCCAGCGTCCATTCGCCGTCCGCCGTCGTGCCGCCCCAGTCGAGCTTGAGCTTCGCTTTCACATGCGCCGCGAGCGCGTCGGCGCCCACCGCCTGGCAGGCCTCGGCGCGGCAGAGCTTGAGCACGCGCTTGCCCGCGGGGCCGTCGAGGCGGAAGTCGTGATAGAAGCTCGCCACGCCATAGACCTCGGCCTCGGTGACGTTGAAGCCCCTGGCCAGCGCCGTCAGCGCCGCGCGCGGCACATGGCCGAAGGTTTCCTGGATTTCATGCAGCGCCGGCAGCAGCCCGCCCGGCACGCCGGCATACCGCGAGACGATCTCCCCGGCGGTATCGGCGTCGAAAACCATGGCGCGGCTTGGGCCTAAGCGGTTGAACGGCCGCGACTATAGTCGCAAGCCACAACTTAAGAAAGCAGGTGCGGCCGTGATAGCCGTCACGTCGCGCCGGGGGGCGGCTTCACTTATAGTTGAAGCAGAGTCGATTCCTGCCCATGGGGAGCCTGTCATGAACCTGAACGCCGCGCTCGATGTCATAACCGGGTTGGTACTGATGTATCTCCTGCTCAGCCTGTTCTGCACGACCATCAACGAAGTGATCACGACTCTGTGCAGCCTGCGGGCGCGCACCCTGAAGAAGACGCTGCAGCAGCTCATCGACGATCCGAGGCTGAAGACGCTGTTCTACGATCACGGGCTCATCGACGGCACCAAGGTCGCCGTGAGCGGCGGCAACAAGGGAACCTCGCCTTCCGCCGCGCCGGCCGCCGCCCCTGCGCCGCAGGCGGGCGCTCCGGCGCCCACCGCCATGGCCGTATCGCCGACACCGCCCGCCACACGCAAGCCCGACGCCTGGTATGCATTCAGCCATCCGTCCTATTTTTCCGGCAAGACGGTGGCCTCGGCGCTCACCGGTTCCTTGCTGAACTATGTCCAGTCCGACGAGCCGCTCCCTGTCGGCGCGACATTCGCGCAACTCCAGACGGCAGTGCAGCAACTCCCCGTGAACACCAACATTCGCGACGCGCTGAGCGCCTGCCTTGTCGACGCCAACCAGGACATCGGCAAGTTCCGCGAAAACGTCGCGGCGTGGTTCGATGCGTCCATGGACCGGCTGTCGGGCTCCTACAAACGGAACCTGCAGATCATCTCTTTCCTGGTGGGAATCGCGCTCGCCACGATCTTCAATGCCGACACGTTGAACGTCGCAAACAGGCTATGGAACGATCACACCTTGGGCGCGATGATCACGCAAAGCGCGGCCGCGGTCGTCGCCAACAACGACACGATCTCGAACCCGGACTGCACCAAGCAGGCGCAGGGAGCGACCGGCGACATCTCGAAATCCATCACCAAGATCTGCGCGCTCAACGCGGAGCTGCGTCCGCTGCCGATCGGCTGGAACAACGCGGCCTGGCACGGCTGGATCGCCTTCTTCGAGGGCGTGTTCAGCTACGAAGGTCTTTGGAGCGCGCTAGGCATCCTGATCACCTCGATCGCATTGATGCAGGGCGCGCCGTTCTGGTTCGACCTGCTGCAGAAGATCATGAACTTCCGGGCCACCGGCGACAAACCGAAATCGCAGACGCAGCCCTGACCCGCGCTACTTGAACACGATGCCGATCGTCTCGGCGACGCAGGCGGGGCGTTGCTCGCCTTCGATCTCGATGGTGACCTCGCTGGTGAGTTGAAGGCCGCCGCCGCGCGGCTCGACGGTGAGGAGCTTGGAGCGCGCCCGCACGCGGCTTCCCACCGGCACCATGTTCGTGAATCGCACCTTGTTCGAGCCGTAATTGATGCCGCGCGTCATGCCCTCGATCTCCAGGAACCCGCCGGCGAGCCAGGGGATCAGCGAGAGCGTGAGATAGCCGTGCGCGATGGTCTTGCCGCCCGGCATCTCCCTGGCGGCGCGCGCGATGTCGATGTGGATCCATTGATGGTCGCCGGTCGCGTCGGCGAATTTGTTGATGCGGTCCTGGTCGATCTCGACCCAGTCCGAGACGCCGATCTCCTGACCGGCGAGGCCGGGCAGATCTTCGAATGTCACCTGTTTCATGGCTCGAAATCCTTCAGACGATGCGGGAATCGCGCTTGCCCCAATAGCGGTCGCGGATGAGGCGCTTGTAGAGCTTGCCGGTGGGATGGCGCGGCAATTCGCGCTCGAAATCGATCGAGCGCGGGCATTTGATCGCCGACAGATGCGCGCGCGCATAGGCGATGAGCTCGGCCTCGAGCGCGGGCCCGGCCTCGTTCCAATCCGCGGGCTGCACCACCGCCTTCACCTCCTCGCCGAACTCCTCATGCGGCACGCCGATGACGGCGACGTCGGTGACCTTGGGATGGGAGATGAGCAGGTTCTCGGCCTCCTGCGGATAGACGTTGACGCCGCCGGAGATGATCATGAACGCCTTGCGGTCGGTGAGATGCAGGAAGCCGTCGGCGTCGAGCTTGCCGACGTCGCCGAGCGTCGACCAGTCCTTGTTGGTGGGATGGCGCGACTGCGCGGTCTTCTCGGGATCGTTGTGGTATTGGAAGGTGCTCGCGCCGCCGAAATAGACGAGCCCCTCTTCGCCCGCGGCGAGCTCCTCGCCGTCCTCGCCGCAGACATGCAGCTCGCCGAAGATCGCCTTGCCCACCGTACCCGGATGGGCGAGCCAGTCGGCGCTGCTCGCATAGGTCAGGCCGTTGCCTTCGGTGCCGCCGTAATATTCGTGGATCACCGGACCCCACCATTCGATCATCCTGCGCTTGACGTCGACGGGACAGGGCGCGGCCGCGTGGATCGCCGACCTCATCGTCGAGACGTCGTATTTGAGGCGCGTCTCGTCGGGCAGCTTCAGCATGCGCACGAACATCGTGGGCACGAACTGGCTGGCATTGGCCTTGTACTGCGCGATGTATCCGAGCGCGGCCTCGGCGTCGAAATGCTCCATCACCACGACCGTGCCGCCGCCGCGATGCACCGTCATGCAGTAGCGCAGGGGCGCCGCGTGATAGAGCGGCGCGGGCGAGAGATAGATCGTCTCGGAACTGAAGCCGAACAGCCCCTGCACCAGGAACAGCAGCGGATTGGGCGCGTCGATGGGAAGGCCCGAGAGCGGCTGGCGCACGCCCTTGGGCCGCCCCGTCGTGCCCGAGGAATAGAGCATGTCGACGCCCGCGCTCTCGTCGGCGATGGGCGTCGTGGGCATTTCCCGGATCGCGTCTTCAAACCGCATATGCCCCGCGATCGGTCCTTCGACGCTGTAACAGCGCAGTCCGGGCATAGCCGCTATTTCGCCCGCGACCTTGGCCAGGCCGTGGCTCGCGATCAGCACTTTCGCGGCGCAATCCTTGACGATGTACTCGACCTCGCCCGCCGTCAGCCGCGAGGAGATGCAGGTGTAGTAGAGCCCGCTCCTCTGCGCCGCCCAGCAGATCGGCAGATAGAGGAGATTGTTCTCCATGAAGAGCGCGACGACGTCGCCGGGTTTGAGCCCCAGCGCGCGGAAGAGCTGCGCGCCCTGGTTGGAGACCGCCTCAAGCTCACGATAGGTCAACTTTTCGCCGCTCTCCGCCATGACGAGCGCGGGTTTGTCGGGCGTGGATTTCGCGAAAATTGCCGGGTGCATCAGGGCTCCTCTTGCGCGATTGTTACCGGCGCGGGGTGTTCGGGTAAAGCATGCGCGGATCGATCGACGTCGCGGACGGCAGCGTCTCGCAGCTTGTGTGGGCCGCGGACGCGCCGCCGCTGCATTTCGCGCATGCCAACGGCTTCAACGCCGAAACCTATCGCGGCCTGTTGGAGCCGCTTGGCGGCGCGTTGCGCATCGCCGCCAGCGACGCGCGCGGCCACGGCTTCACGCGCCTGCCCGCGACACCGGGCCTGGCGCGCGGCTGGACGGTCTTCCGCGACGATCTCGACCGCATCGTGCCGGACGGCACCATCCTCGCCGGCCACTCGATGGGCGCGACCGCGAGCCTGATGCTCGCGGCGCTGAAGCCAGAGAAAGTGCGCGCGCTCGTCCTGGTCGAGCCGGTGCTGGTGCCCAAGGGCGTCGTGCCCGGCGACAACGATCTGGCACGCCGCGCCGAGAAGCGCCGCGACAACTTTGCTTCGCTCGACGAGGCGTTCGCGCTCTATCGCGGCCGCGGTGCGTTCAGGACCTGGCCCGACGAGACCCTGCGCGACTATCTGCGCGGCGGGCTGGAGCCCACGCAAGACGGCGTGCGGCTGTCGTGCCGGCCCGCCTGGGAAGCGGAGGACTTCCGCTCCACGCCGCCCGGCGTGTCGGAGCTGGCGGCGCAATTGCGCTGCCCCGTGACGCTGATCCACGCCGCCGACGGAACCGCGTCACCGGGCGAGGTGGAGATCTTCAAGCGCCTCTATCCTGCGACGCGCGTGGTCGCGGTGCCGGGCGCGACGCATTTCCTGCCGATGGAGTTTCCGGAGCTGGTGCGGGAGGAGATTTCACGCCTCAATGTCATGGCCCGCGAATGCGGGCCACCCAGGTGATGCAGCGGCGCTCTTGAAGAAATCCCACGCGGAGACGCGGAGTTCGCGGAGAAGGAAAAGAACCTCTGCGAACTCCGCGTCTCCGCGTGAATCTTCTTGGCGCGTGCAGAACCCAGCTCGGTGGCCCGCATTCGCGGGCCATGACATTGGTGCTTGTTGCTACGACGCGAAATGCGCGTCGAGACGCGTCAGGATCTCTTCCGGCGTGAAACCCAGCGCGCTCAATCTTCCCGAGCGCGAGAGCAGCGCCAGGCCCGCGAGCGCTGAGGCGACGAGGACCACGTCGCATTGGTTGTCGCGGCTGTCGGCCTTCTGTCCCGTCGCGTCCGAGAGCAATTTCAGCACCGCGATCAGCCGTCCGTTGAAGAGGCGCTCGGCGTCGCTCGTCCCCGAGGCCGTGGGCAGCGCGCCCTGCGCGGCGGCGAAGGTCTCGTTGTGGCGCAGAAGATCGAGTGCTGCGGCGGCGGCCGATCTGAGCCGGCCCTCGCCCGCGCCCGCGTCGCGCATCGCGCGCGCCAGCGTCGAGAGATCCTCGGCGGCGAGCGCGAGCAGAAGCTCGTCCTTGCCGGCGAAATAGCCGTAGAGGGCTGCGGGCGCGAAGCCTGCCTCCGCCGCCACGGCGCGCAGCGAGAGATTGCGCGCGCCCTCGCGCGCGGCGACGCTTCGCGCGGCGTCGAGGATGGAGGCGCGCGACGCGGCACGCTGGCGCGCGCGACGCTCGAGACGTGGGTGACCTGCCTGGCTCATCGCCCCATGATAGGCGATTCGCCTAGTTTGCGGGATGCGCGGCCTTGTAGGCGATGACGGCGGTGTTGAACTCGGCGCCGACCCGTTCCTTGAGCTTCTGGTTGGTGTCGATCTTGTTCTGCACCATGGCCTGGATCGAGGGATCGAGCGGGGTCTTGTCCTTGGACTGCTTCGCCTTCTTCTGCATGGCGATGAATTCGGAGTTCATGCAGTTCTGGTAGTCGTCGGACGCCTTGATGAAATCGTTCACGTCCGCCATGGCGTGCTTCATCTGCGATTCGGTGGCCGTCTTGCCGTCGACGGCGGCCGGCGGATAGGGCTCGTAGCAGGAGCTCGGATCGGCGAAGGCCGGCGTCGCCGCCAGCGCCAAAATCGAAATCAGAATCGTCTTGTTGAGCATGGAACTCCCCTTGAATACCGCAATCGGCCCCTGACCTGCCGGCTAATGAAGCATATTTCTTCCGCCGCCACCAAGCCCTCACACGAGAGCTTGATAGGGCGGCGCCGGGTCGTACTGCATGCCGCGCTGCACGGTCCGCGCGAATTCGGCGCCGTGCCACGCGCCCACCAGCCACAGCGCCATGTCGATCCCGGCCGAGACGCCCGCCGCCGTCACGACGTTTCCGTCACGGACATAACGGACATGGGCGAGCACCTCACCCGCCTCGCCGCGCGCCCTTAAGGTCTCGATTAAGCCCCAATGGGTGGTCACGCGCTTGTCTTTCGCCGGGCCGGCCGCCGTCAGGAGCATCGCGCCGGTGCATACGCTCGTCACCCATTGGGCACCTTGAGAGACCTTGGCGATCCAGGCGAGCAGCGCCTTGTTGTCGACCTCGCGCCGCGTGCCCTGCCCGCCCGGCACGAGCAGGACGTCGATCGTGTCGCAATTCGTCGTGGTCTTGTCGGGCAGGACACGCATGCCCTTGGCGCAGCGGACGACGTCTTCGCGCTCCGCCACGAGGAATATTTCGTACGGCGGGTCCTGCCCCGCGCGCCGCGCCATCTCGTTGGCCATGGTGAAGACTTCCCACGGCCCGACGAAATCGAGCTCCTCCACGCCGTCGAAGATCAGGATACCGATTCTGAGCGCCGCCATGCGGCGAGCTTAGCGGCGGACGCCGGCTTAAGCGATCTGGCGCCGCGCGTAGCTGTAGCGCTGCCAGAAGCTGTCGGCGAAGCGCACCAAGAGGGCAGCGACGAGAATGGACAGCGACAGGCCGTAATAGCCGTCCGGCCGATGCGGGCCGGAGAGGTGGTCGAGATCGTTGACCGCATAGACCATCCAGAAATAGGCGACGCCGACCGTCTCCATCGCGCGCAAGGCGGGCCGCCAGGACGCGTCCGCCAGCCCGGCGCGCTCGCCCGCCAGGATCACGGCAAGGATCAGGAGCGAAAAGACGGCAAAGGCCGCGGTCGGCAGCGGCACATGGGCGCTTGCGAAATAGTCGGGCGTCATCGCGCAGACGAGGAACACCGTGTAGATGCCGGCGAAGGCGAGCGCGAGGCCCGTGCGCTCGCGCGCCAGGGCCAGCGTCGGGCGGGAGGGGATGAGGCGGGAGACCGGACCGGCGAGATAGAAGAGCAGGAACGCCAGGCCCGACACGCGGAACACGGTCTGGGCCGCGAAGCGCGCGGCGTTGGCGTCGCGGCCATGGAGCAGGAAGGTGCCTATGGCGACGGCAAGTCCGGCCGCCACGCCGCAGAGCGCCAGCGTCGTCTTGCGCCGCCCAAGCTGGAAGGCGGGTGCGAGTGATTGGATATCGCTATCGATGGCGGCCATGTGTTCCCCTGAGCGCTGAACCCGCTACGGGAAAAGAACGCGGCTGGAGGGGATTTGTTGCGGCGGCGAACGAAAATGCGTCCGCTGATCGATCCTCAACTGTCATGGCCCGCGAATGCGGGCCACCCAGGTGACGTCCACCCGGTCCCGAAGAATTGCACGCGGAGACGCGGAGACGCGGAGAGGCAAAGAGCCTCCGCGCGCGCCCGTCGAAAACGTGCAGAACCTAGCTGGGTGGCCCGCATTCGCGGGCCATGACATTTGAGTTTGAGCTTATTTCCGCAGCGCCACCGCGAACCCCTCGACCGGCTGGCCCGCCTCGCTGCGCGGGGTGCAGGTGAGGAAGCCCGCGACCTCGAACCCCGCTTTCGCGGCTTCCCGGCGCAGATAGAGCTCCGAATGCCGCCAGCGGCGCTTGGGGCCGAGCGCGAAACCTTCGCCCGCCATGCTCTCGACGGTGAAGAGGAACATGCCGCCCGGGCGCAGGCTGCGCGACGCCGCGGCGAGGATATGGGCCAAATCGCCCAGATAGACGAGCGTGTCCGCCGCAAGCAGCAGGTCGTACCCCGCCCCGCCCGGCAGCGCCTCGATGTCGGCGACCGCGAGATGGTCGTAGATGCGCCGCGCGCGCGCCTTCTCGACCATGGCCGGGCTCAGATCGATGCCGTCCAGCCGCCGCGCCACGTCCTTGAACGCCAGGCCCGAAAGCCCCGTGCCGCAGCCGAGGTCGAGGATGTCGAGACCGCCGCGCGGGCCCAGCACCATCGCGGCGAGCTGGCGCAGGATGGCGGGCGCGGCATAGCCGAGCTGCGAGATCATCCGCGTGTCGTAGTCGGCCGCGAACTGGTCGAAGAGATGGCGCACATAGCCGGCGTCGGAGCGCGGCCGCGCCTGCATCGCGCGCGCCGCTTCCATCTCGTCGTCGACGCCTTCGAGCCGCGAGAACGCGTCGAGCGCCTTCTGCGCCTCGCCGGCGGCAAGCCAGGCGCGGCCGAGCATGTGACGCGCCTGCGCGCTCTCATGATCCAGGCGCAATGCACGTTGCAGTTCGCCGATGGCTTCGGGAAGACGCCCGGCCTTCAGGAGCGCCTGGCCATGCGCGAGCGCGTGCCGCGCGTCTGCCGGATGCAGCAGCGCGGCTTCGCGCGCGTCAGCCAGCGAGCGTGCACTTGCCATTGTTGATGACCACGGCTTCGCGCTCCTTGAGCGTGCAGCGGAAGGAGACGACGGCTCCGTCGATCCACATCTCGGTCACGATCGTCTCGCCCGGGAACACGGGCGCTGAGAAGCGCACGTCGAAGCCCGTGATCCTGGTCGCGTCGTATTTGCACACCGTGGAGATGATCGCGCGGCAGGCGGTGCCGTAGGTGCACAGCCCATGCAGGATCGGGCGCGGGAAGCCCGCCATCTTGGCGATCGCCGGATCGCGGTGCAGCGGGTTGCGGTCGCCCGACAGCGCATAGATGAACGCCTGGTCGACGCGCGTGTCGCATTCGTGCACGAGGTCGGGCGCGCGCGTGGGTATGGGATGCGGCTCGGGCGCGCCCTCCTTCGGGCCGCCGAAGCCGCCATCGCCGCGCGCGAAGATCGTGGCCGAGGCGGTGAAGAGCTTGTCGCCCGACTTCTCGCGCACCTCGCGCTCGGTGACGATGATCGCGCCCTTCGGGCCCTTGTCGAACACGCCCACGACGCGCTCGTCGAAGATCACGTCGGCGGCGTAAGGCAGAGGCTTGTGCAGCGTCAGCCGCTGCTCGCCGTGCACGACCATCAGATAGTTGATGCCGGAACGCGCCAGCGTCGAGCCCTTGCCCCAGCCGATCACGGTCGCCATGGCCGGCACGGTCTGCAAATTGTTCTCGTAGACGAATTTGAGCTCGTCGGCGTTCATCGGATCGCGCATGAAGCCGACGCCCAGCGCATAGAGCATCGTCTCGCGGTCGCCATAGCTCGCGGTGAGCCCTTCCTGCTTCGCGTTCATGAGCTCGTCGTAGATGATGGGCATGCGCGTCTCCCGATGCTTGTCCGCACAAAGTCGTAACCGAGGCGCCGTGCGCTGCCAATGGGCGGCTGCTTCCTTAAGGGAAATCGGCCTCTCGCTCCCGCCCGGCCGCCGGTGGTAGCGTTGCGGCAGAGAATGGAAGGACCCGCGGCCCATGACCTATCGCTGCTTCAACGTCGAGATCGCCGACAACGTGGCCCACCTTCAGATGAAGCGGCCGGACGAGTTCAACTCGATGGTGGTGGAGTTCTGGAAGGAGCTGCCCGCGATCGTGGGCGAGATCGACGACCTGGCGAAGGCGCGCGTCATCGTCATCACCTCCACCGGCAAGCATTTCACCGCGGGCATGGATCTGGCGAACTTCGCGGGCAGCGTGGCGGGCACGGCAGCGGCGGCGCAGGAGCGCGGACGGCGCGCGGCCAACCTGCGCCATCACGTGCTCGACATCCAGGAGACGTTCAACGTTCTCGACCGCGCGCGCATGCCGGTGCTCGCCGCGATCCAGGGCGGCTGCGTCAGCGGCGGCGTCGATCTCACCAGCGCCTGCGACTGCCGCTACGCGACCGAGGACGCGTTCTTCGTCGTGCAGGAGATCAATATCGGCATGACCGCCGACGTCGGCACCTTCCCGCGCCTGTGCAAGCTGTTGCCGCAGGGCATGGTGCGCGAGCTGGCCTATTCGGGCCGCCGCCTGCCGGCGCGCAAGGCGCTGGAGTTCGGCCTCGTCAACGACGTCTTCCCGACGCAGGAGGCGATGCTCGCCCACGTCTTCGCGCTGGCGAAGGAGATCGCCGAGAAATCGCCGCTCGCCGTGCACGGCTCGAAGGTGATGATCAACTACGCGCGCGACCACACCATCGCCGACGGCCTCGACTACATCGCGACCTGGCAGTCGGGCATGTACAACCCCGAGATCGACATGCGCGAGGCGATGACGGCGCGCAAGGAAAAGCGCAAGCCCGCCTTCGCCGACCTCATGCCGATCCGCAAGGTGCGGGAATAGACCGACGCTCGGGAGCTAGGGCAGGTTGTGATCATATCGACCCAAGTCGTCATCCTGAGGTGCCCGGCGGTCGATAGCGACAGCGTATCGGCGGGCCTCGAAGGATGACATCGCTACGGTGCGTGCTTCGAGGCTCGCTCCGCTCGCACCTCAGCATGACGAGATTGGAGATCGGTATGCCGAGTCCATTCAATCGCAACCTGCTCTAATCCGCCAGCCCCAGGAACAGCGCGGCGAAGGCGATGGTGTCGATGAAGCCGTGGGCGAAGACCGCGACCCAGAGGTTGCGGCGGCACAGCAGATAGGCGGCGCCGATCATGAAGCCGTCGCAGCCCGTCTCGAACATGCCCGCGGGGCCCTGATAGTAGTGGCCGATGCCGAACAGCACGGATACCGCGGCGAGCCCCAGCCATTGGGCGAGCGCGGTGTTGTCGCCCAGATCGGCCGCCCGGCCCAGCAGATAGCGCCGGTAGGCGATCTCCTCGCCGAACGCGGCGAAGGTCCAGGTGAGCGCGAACGCCTTCGCCAGGCTCCAGATGTCGTTCTTGCTCAGGCCCAGCGACATCGCAGCCGATTTGTTGTGATGCAGACCGAGCCAGGCGGCGAGCGGCTCGGTTACGAACTGGCCCATGGCGACGACGATCACCGCGGTCGCAAGCCCGATCGCGATCGTCCGCCACCACGATTTCGGCCGCCCGAGCCCGATCGCGGCCCAGCTTCCCTCGCGCAGCCGGATCGAGACGATGCCGAGCACGACGAGGATCGGCACCTCGTTGGGCACGACGTGGAAGACATTGTGGCCGACGACGATGGCGGCGCCGATGGCGAACTCGATCAGCGACAGCGCGCGATAGGCGGGTGAAAGTCTTGTGTCCGGCATCGCGATAGCCCCAGGTTCCATGCCCTCAATATAGACTGTCGGAGGCGAGGAGCCGAACTTCTCAAACCCCAATTGTCACGGCCCGCGAATGCGGGCCGCCCAGGTCACGCCTCCGCTGATCTCGCAAATCAGCCGTCGTGTCCCGTCAGCATGCCGTCGCTACGGACGGACGATAAGGGAATTTTTCTGGAAAGAGCACGCAGAACCCACCTGGGTGGCCCGCATCCGCGGGCCATGACATTTTGGTGGCTTCGAGTGGCGTGGTTACGCCACCGCCCCGCGCCGGTGCAGCGCCACGGCGGGGCCTTCGGTCCACACTTCGGTGAGCGGCAGGCCGTTCTTCTCGATCGTGGCCTGGGCGTTCTCGTAGCCTTCGGCGATGGCCCGGTCGAAGGACTTCCAGTCGCGCAGGCCGATGTCGGGCAGCGGCGGCTCGAAGAGATAGTCGGCCTGCTCGCGCACGACGCGGCGCTGGGCCTCGGAGCCCACCGTGCCCGAGCGCATCAGGATCGAGACGATCGAGGGCGTGCCGCGCATGCGCTGCCAGATGAGCTGCCAGATCGGCCGCTCGCCGTAGCGGTCGTCCTTCACCTGCAGATCGAGCTCGCCCGTCACGTCGGAGGCGATGATCGGCCCGCTCTCGCGCTGGCGCATGACGTCGACGGGAAGGTTGTTCATCACCCCGCCGTCGACGAGGAGATGGCCGTGATGGGTGACGGGCGGCAGGATGCCCGGCAGCGCCACGCTCGCGCGCAGCGCGCGCCACAGCGCGCCGCTCCTGTGCTCGTGGATGCGACCGGTGGTGAGGTCGGAGGAGACGCAGAAGAACGGCTTGGGCAGCTCCTCGATGCGCGTGTCGCCGAAATTCTGCCTGAGCAGCGTACTGACCTTCTTGCCGCGCACCAGCGCGATCAGCGGGAAGGTGTAGTCGGAGAGCGGATTGGAATCGACGAAGGCGGCGCGCACGCGCTCGGTCAGCTCCTCGATGCTCCATTCGGCCGCGATGCCGGCGGCGATGATCGCGCCCATGCTGGTGCCGCCGAGATGGTCGAACGGCACGCCGGCCTCCTGCAGCGCCTTGAGCACGCCGATATGGGCGAAGCCGCGCGCGCCGCCGCCCGCGAGCACGATGCCGACGGCGCGCCCGGCGATGAAGCGCGCCATGCGCTGGATGTCGTTCAGGTTCCCCGCGCGCACGTGATGATGGGATTCGAAGATGCCGCTGCGCATCGCGAAATGCTCGGGGAACGCCTGTCCGCTGCCGGAAGGATGAAGCAGAAGCAGCTCGGGCAGGCTTCCGGCGCGCTCCTTGGAGAACCCCGGCTCGACGACGGGACGCTCCGGCAGCGGCCGGTCGGAGCGCGCGAGCAGGAGGATCTTGTCGGCCTGGCGCTCGCACAGATGCGTCCACGCCGTGTCGGGCGCGTCGCCGCGATAGAAGACGACGTCGTGCGCCGCCTCGAAGGCGTTGAACCATTCGGCCGATTGCTCCGCGACCGAGCTGTCGAGCACCGCGGCGCGCGAGCCCATGTCGCTCAAGGCGGCGGCCAGGCGGTGCGCGATCGGCGCGTCGCTCAAGCCGTCCTGCAGGGGCACGATCGCGAAGGTCTTGGGCCTGGTGATGTCGGTGCTGCTGCGCGTCGTGGCCTGCAGCCGCTTCACCAGGATCTTCATCATGTTGAGCATGACGCGCGGATGGCGCGAGATCAGCGATTCGAAACCCTGCGGCGAGATGCGCAGAAGCTCGGTGTCGCGCAATGCCACGACGTCGGCGGACGGGGCGCCGTCCTTCGACAGCAGCGACATCTCGCCCACGGTCTCGCCGGGCGGGATATGCGCGACCAGGCGGCGCTTGCCCTGATCGTCGTCCACGAAAACGCCGAGCGAGCCGGTCACGATCAGGAAAAGGGCCTGACGGTTCTCGCCATCGCGGCTGAGCTGCATCCCGCCGGGCAGGCCGAACCAGTTGGCCTCGGCGAGCACGCGCTTGATCGCGGCGTCGCCCAGATCCTGCAGCAGCGGGAAGTTGCGCAGCCGCGCCCGGAGCGCGTCGGGATAGAGGGTTTCCTGGCCGATGCGGAAGGAGGAGAGGAATGCCATGTTCATGTTCTATCTCACCACGCCGTCCAACCGCCATCGGCTGCAAGCGCCGTGCCGGTCACGAAGCTCGACGCCTTGCTCGCCAGGAACAGGACGGGACCGGCGATCTCGCCGGCCGCGCCCGTGCGCCCAAGCATCGTTTTCGCCGAAAGCCTTGCGGCAAAAGCCGGGTCCCCGCTCGCGACGGAATTCTGTGGAAACGGCCCGGGAACCAAAGCGTTCACCCGGATTTTCTCATGCCCCAGCTCGGCCGCCAGGTGCCGGGTGAGCTGGACCAGGGCCGCCTTGGCCGGGCCGTAATGGAACGGGCTCGCCTGTTCGGGCCGGGCATAGAGGCGCGAATCGGGAGCGACGGCGGCGTACATGGACGCGATGTTGACGACGCTCGCCTCGCCGCGCGCCTCGGCGGCGGCTTTCAGGGCGGGACGCGCGGCACGCACCGCCTCGAAGGCGGCGGTGACGGCGCTGGCATAGGTCTTCTCGAAATCGGCGGGCTCGAGCGCGGCGAACGGCTTGGGCGTCATGCTGACGGCGTTGTTCACGAGCACGTCGAGGCGTTTCAGAGATCCGAAGAACGCGCGCACCGCAGCCGCGTCGCCGACGTCGAACGCGGCGCTCTCCGCCGAGAAACCGTCGCCGTGCAGTTCGCCTTCGAAGTCCTTGAGGCGGCCCAAGTTGCGGCCGTTCAGGATCACATGCGCGCCCGCCTCGCACAGCGCGCGCGACATGGCGCGGCCGAGATGCCCCGCGGCGCCCGAGACGAACGCCGTGCAGCCGTCGAGACGGAACAGATCGCTCATCTGCTCATCTTTTCCGGGGCCAGCGGGCGGGATCGAGCAGCGCCAAGGGCATGCGCGGGATGCGCGCGGCAAGCGAGGCGCAGGAATCCTCGTCCAGCGGTCGTTTCACGAACAGGCGCAGATTGTCGTCGAGCTGGTCCTCGGATTCGAGGCCGACGACGACGCCGTCGATCCAGCTCTGCCCGCGCACGTAAGCCAGGCACAGATCGGCCGGGGTCTCGCGGTCGAAGATCTCGGTCAAGGTCGCGATCATGCGCACCATCGCGGCCGCGTCGACGCCCTGGACGGCCGGCCACACATCGGGATCGTGCGCGGCGAGGATGCCCTGCAGGAACGCGCTGCGCGCATGCACCGTCACGTTCGGCCGCGCGGCGAGGCAGCTTTGGAAGCCGCTCGCCAGCCAGCGCCAGTCGAGCAGGTTGAACGGCAGTTGCAGATGGACGACGTCCGGACAGGCGAGGGCTGCCAGCGCCTCCATCGGCGACTGCACCGAGACGCCGAGCGACAGGACCGTGCCGTCCTCGAGCCGCTCGATGAGCCGCTCCCAGATCGCGCCGTCGAACGCCCACATGTGGCTGGCGCGGTGCAGAAGAAGACAGTCGAGCCGGCCCAGGCGCAGCGAGACGAGCGACTGCTCGATGCTCTCGTCGACCGCGCGGCGCACGTCATCGCGCGTCGCGTCGGGCGCGAGCCCGCTCAAGGGGCTGAGCTTGGTGATCGCGCGCACGGCCTTCTTGCCGGCAAGCGCCTCGCCCAGACGCTCCTCGCTGTCGCCATAGGCGCGCGCGGTGTCGAATTCCTTGACGCCGGAGCGCGCCGCCTTGCGCACGAGCTTCAGCGCTGCGGCGCGCGCGGGTTTGCCCGTGCGGTTGGCCGCGCCATAGGCAAGACCAAGCTGCACCGTTCCCAGCACGAGTTCCGCCGGGCTTCGATCGCGCATGCGCAAAGACCCTCTTTCGACCCGTGAGCCTCGCACCGCATGGTAAAAATCCGATTGACGCGCCTTATTGTCATTCCCGGCCGAGCGCCGCAACGCGGCGCGAGGGGAAGGGAACCCAGGTGGAGAGGTTGAGCCCGGTCTGTCCACCTGGGTCCCCTTCCCTCGCATCGACGCTATCGCGTCGATGCGAGGGAAGGGGATGACAGTGGAGCAGATTGAAAAGGCCCTATTCCTTCCCCAGCAGCTTCCACACGCTCTGGACCGTCATCACGGTCTCGCCATTCACCTTGAAATCGCCGCGCATGAAGACGAAGCCGCGGGTGCGGCGGGTGAGCTCGGGCGTCACCTCGATGAGGTCGCCCTCCCTGGCGGGCTTGAGGAACTGGGTCTGCATGTTGAGCGTGACGGAAGGCTCGCGGTCCGTCGCGTCCCACACCGCCCCGCCGAGCGTCATGTCGGCCAAGGTCATCAGCATGCCGCCATGCACGACGCCGCGCATGTTGCAGTGATGCTCTGTGACGCGGAACGCATAGGTCCCGTCCTTGCGCCAGACCGGACCGGTATGGATCTCGAACGGGTCGATCAGCTTGATCTCGCTGAAGCCTTCGGGGGCGCCGCTCATGCGATCCTCCAAAGGCCCGACGCGTTCATCAGGACCCGCTCGCCGCAGAAGACGATCGCGGTCAGGAACACCAGCGTTCGCGTCTGGCGCGAGACGCTGACGCGGATCTCGACGATGTCGCCGAGCCGGCCGGGCCCCACGAAATCGCAATTGAGCGACACCGTGCTGCACGATTTCGCCCCGCTGGCGAGCCTGGAGGTGCGGCTCATCGCGATGTCGGCGAAGGTCATCAACAGGCCGCCATGGACGGTGCCGGCCCCGTTCATGTGCTTTTCGAGCGCTGCAAAAGCGAACCGCCGCACCGCACCCTCGTCGGGAAGGCGGTAGAACGGCCCGGCGAAACGGTTGAAGCCGCCGGTGGAAATGTCCTCGGCGCCCTCGGGCAGACGGTTCGGAGCGGTATCCATGCCCCGCGTGATAGGAAGTTTCACGCTGCACCGCAATATCGCCGCGCCACATTGGAAACACGACGCCGCCGCAGTAATGTTGCAAATCTCACCAGGATGCGCGAAGCGGGGGGCCGCCGGTCGCGTTGCCACCATTCAAGAGGAAAGATCATGCGCAAGTCGTTCGTCCGTACCGTTTTCGCCGCGAGCCTGATGGCCGGCGCCGCCTTGGCCACGCCCGGCTTCGCCGCCGACGCGCCGGCGCAGAAAGTCAGCCCGGCCGTCGGCAAGCCGCTGTCGGAAGCGGCAAAGGCGATGAAGACGAACGATTTCGCCACCGCGCTCGCCAAGACCAAGGAGGCCGAGGCCGCGTCGACGCATGTCCCGTTCGACGACTACACGATCCAGCAGTTCTACGGGAACATCTATATCGGCCAGAAGGACTACAAGAGCGCCGAGGGCGCGTTCGAGGCTATGGCGTCGTCCTCCGCGCTTCCGCCCGCCGACAAGGCCGGCGTGCTGACCACCGTGATCCAGCTCGCGGTCAACAACAACGACTGGCCCGTCGTCATGCAATATGCCACCCAGCTGCAGGCCGTCGGCCCGCTTCCCGACAACGTGATCGAGCCGGTCGCGGTCGCCTATTACAACAGCGGCGCTATCGACAAGGCGCTCGCGCTCGCCAAGCAGGGCATCGCCTCGGCGCAGGCCGCGGGCAAGGCGCCGCCGCAGTCGCTGATGGACATCGTCACCCGTTCGCAGCTCAAGTCGAACGACACGGCCGGCGCGCAGAAGACGCTCGAAGGCCTGGCTACGACCTATGGCGAGCCCAACGACTGGGCGCAGCTCATCGATCTCTCCTTCGGCACGCTCAAGAACCTGAACGACCTTCAGGCGCTCTATCTCTATCGCCTCAGGGTCTCCACCAACGCGACGACCTCGGTCGACGACTACGCGATCATGGCCAACATCACGACCAAGGCGGGCTATCCCGGCGAGACCGTCGCGTTCCTCGAGCACGGCATGCAACAGGGCACGGTCAAGGCCGGCGACAAGGCGGGGGCGCAGCTTTCGCTCGCGCGCTCCAAGATGGCCGAGGACCAGAAGAGCCTTCCCGCCTTCGCCAAGGCCGCCGAGGCGCGCAAGAGCGGCGATTTCGACGTCAAGCTGGCGGAGGCCTATTACGGCTATGCCCGCTATGCCGAGGCCGAGGCGGCCGCCCAGCGCGCGATCTCCAAGGGCGGCATGAAGGACGCGGGCGAGGCGCAGATGGTGCTCGGCATGGCGCTCGCCGGCGAAGGCAAGAGCGCCGACGCCGCGGCCGCTTTCGCCAAGGTCGGCGGCAGCGCCAACAACCAGGCCATCGCGCATCTGTGGAGCCTGTACGCCGAGCGCAAATACGGCTCGACGCCGGTCGCGCACTAGAACCGTAGTGGAAGTTCAGGGCGCGCGTGACGGGGGAGACCTGTCGCGCGCGCGGCGTTTGAAGGACGGCGATGACACCGGCTCAGGTCGCAAGACCCATCGTGCTCGACCTGCTCGCGGCGATCGCGTTCGCCTCGGTGTTCTTCATCGCCAAGCGCGGGCTCGGCATCTCGGGGCTGCACAGCGTCTACGCCGCCACGGTCGTGGGCATCGCGATCGGCACCGTCCAGTTCGCGGCCAAGAAGATCGCGCGCGCGCCCATCGGTCCATTGCAATGGCTGAGCCTGGGCGTCGTCATGGCGCTGGGCACGATGACGATCGCGCTGCATGACGAGATCTACATCAAGCTCAAGCCCACCTTCATCGACGTCTCGGTCGGCCTGTTCATGGTGCTGAACGACTGGATGACCCCCTACATGCCGGCGGAGGCGCGCGCCAACATCCCGCGCCGCACCGTCTTCCTGGCGGAGAAGAGCTGGGCGGCGATCATGGTCTGCTTCGGCTGCATCAATGTCGCCGTCGCCTTGCTCGCCGATACCGAATTCTGGGCGCTCTACGCCACCTTCGTGCCCACCGCGATCATCGTCGCGCTGTTCTTCGTGCAGTACAATTGGTTCCACCGCCTGGCGCAGAGGAACGCGCAGGCCCGCGCGGCGGCGCAGACGGTTTGAAGTTTCCTGACTGGCCCAACGCGTCATGGCCGCCCTTGTGGCGGCCATCCATAAACTCGGTTTTGCAGGGTGCGTATGGATGGCCGGGACAAGCCCGGCCATGACGGTTGGTCGCGGGAGCTTGACTTATTTCAGTATTTCGCTAAATAACAAAATATGAGCGATGTGTTCGATGCCCTGGCGCACCCGGTTCGGCGCAAGATCCTGAAATTGCTGCGCGACGGCCCGTTGAGCGCCGGCGATCTGGCGGAGCGGTTCGCGCTCGCCAAGCCCACCCTGTCCGGCCATTTCACGGTGTTGAAGGCGGCCGACCTGGTAGCGACCGAGCGCAGGGGCACGTCGATCATCTACAGCCTGAACATGAGCGTGCTCGAGGAGGCGATGGCGGCCCTGATGTCCATCGCCGGCACCGAGGCGCCCGAACCCGAGGGAGAACCGACATGAACCTGCGTCTGCCGCTGCTTTTGAGCTTCGCCCTCGTCGCCGTGATGGCGGCGATCAGCGCCTATGGCTGGACCGTGCTGCCGGCGGACGCGCAGCTCGCGACCCATTGGGGATTCGACGGAAAAGTGAACGGCCACATGTCGCGGGATTTGGGCCTGGCCCTGCTTCCCGCGGTCGCGCTCGCGGTGGCCGTCCTCATCGCCGTGATTCCCAGCATCGAGCCAAGGCGCGAGCATCTCATCGCCAGCCGCAAGGCGTTCTTCGTCTTCTGGATCGGCGCGCTCGTCGTGCTCGCGATCACGCATGCGATGATCGTGCTGACGGCGCTGGGATATGCGATCGACATCCCCGGCACGCTGCTCGTCGTGATCGCGCTGGCGACAGCCGCAGGCGGCAACTATCTGGGCAAGGTGCGCTCGAACTGGTTCCTCGGCATCCGCACGCCCTGGACGCTGTCGAGCGAGCTTTCCTGGGAGAAATCGCACCGCCTGCTCGGCCGGCTGTTCGTGATCAGCGCGGGCGTGACGCTTGCCGTGCGCTTCGCCATCGGCGTCGAACCCGCCTATCTCGCCTTCGCCGCCAGCGTGACCGCGAGCGCGCTGCTCGCGATCGTGAGCTCGTATGTCTACTGGAAGCAGGATCCGGAAAGGCGCACGGCGTAGGTCCGAGAAACCGGCACGTCGCCCTTCGAGGCTCGCCTTCGGCTCGCACCTCAGGGTGACGTGCCTACTGATAGAACAAACAAACGCGTCATGCTGAGGTGCGAGCGAAGCGAGCCTCGAAGCATGACCCATCAGATTCAATCTCTCCCACCCAGCGGCAGCTCGGTCGAGTACTTGATCTGCTCCATCGCGAAGGCCGAGGACACGTCGGTCAGCCTCACCGCCTTGATCAGCCGCTTGTAGAAGCGGTCATAGCCCTCGACGTCCTCGCTCACCACCTTCATCAGGTAGTCGACGTCTCCGCTCATGCGGTAGAGCTCGACGATCTCCGGAAAGGTCGAGGCCACGCGCGCGAAATTCTCCAGCCATTCGGCGTCGTGCTCATTCGTCTTTATACTGACGAATATCGTGACCTTGAGGCCTACCTTGGCACGGTCGACGAGCGCCACGCGCTTGAGGATGGTGCCCTCCTCCTCCAGCCGCTTGACCCGCTTCCAGCAGGGCGTGGCCGAAAGCCCGACCAGCTCCGCCAGCGTGGCGATGTTCAATGTCGCATCGCCCTGGAGCAGTTCGAGAAGTTTTTTATCTATCTTATCGAGCATATGTAGAATATTTCTCTACCATAAGCTCGGATAAAAGTAAACCCGATAATGATTTCCTCACCGAAGCAGCGCAGAATCTTCCGGTCGGTCTGAAGGCGTGCGTCCATGAACCCGTTCACCTCCCATCCCAACACCGTCGGCGAGACCTATGGCGAGCACCTGGCGACGGCCACGGGCTTCGGCGGAAGGATGATCGTGGCCGGGTTCGCCTGCATGCTGCACGGCGTCTTCCCGTTCCTGTTCGTGACCACGGGCAGCAGCACCGTCCGCCACCTGCACGAGGTCATGATCACCCACCGCTCGCGCCAGCGCGCGGCGCCGGAGCTGATCGACCAGGGCGCCTATATCTGAGAACGGTTCTGCTCTAGGCTTCTCCAATTCAGCCATTGGAGATTTCCCATGAGAGAAGCCGTCATCGTCTCGACCGCGCGCACCGGTCTGGCCAAATCCGTCCGCGGCGGATTCAACATGACCCACGGCGCGGTGATGGGCGGACACGCCGTCAAGCACGCCATCGCCCGCGCCGGCCTCGACGCGAAAGAGATCGAGGACGTCGTCATGGGCTGCGCCCAGCCCGAAGGCGCGACCGGCATGAACATCGCGCGGCTGTCGGCGATCTGGGCCGGATGCCCCGTCACCACGGCGGGCACGACGATCAACCGCTTCTGCTCGTCCGGCCTGCAGGCGATCGCGGTCGCCGCGCATCAGGTGATCGTGGAGGGCACGCCGGTCGCCATCGGCTCGGGCGTCGAATCCATCTCGCTGGTGCAGATGGGCGGCATGAACACCAAGAACCTCACCGAAGAGCATTTGATGCAGGTCAAGCCGGAGCTCTGGATCTCGATGATCGAGACCGCCGAGATCGTCTCGGAGCGCTACGGCGTCGCCCGCGACCGCCAGGACGAATACGCGCTCGAAAGCCAGCGCCGCACCGCAGCCGCGCAGCAGGCGGGCAAGTTCAACGACGAGATCGTGCCCCTCGACACCAAGATGAAGAAGACCGACAAGGCGACGGGCCAGGATTCCATCGTCGCCTACACGGTCACGCATGACGAGTGCAACCGCCCCGACACGACGCTCGAAGGCCTGAAGTCGCTCAAGCCGGTGCTGCAGGGCGGCATGAAGATCGCGCAGGGCAAATACGTCACGGCAGGCAACGCCTCGCAATTCGCCGACGGCGCGTCGGCCTGCGTGGTGATGGACGCGGCCGAGGCCGCCAAGCGCAACATCAAGCCGCTCGGCATCTTCCGCGGCTTCGCGTCGGCGGGCTGCGAGCCGGACGAGATGGGCATCGGTCCCGTCTTCGCCGTGCCGCGCCTGCTCGAGCGCCACAACCTGAAAGTCGCCGACATCGATCTGTGGGAGCTGAACGAGGCGTTCGCGGCGCAGGTGCTCTATTGCGTCGACCGGCTGGGCATCCCGCAGGACCGCCTCAACGTGAACGGCGGCGCGATCTCCATCGGCCATCCTTACGGCATGTCGGGGGCGCGCATGACGGGCCACATCCTGCTCGAAGGCAGACGGCGCAAGGCCAAGCTCGGTGTCGTCACCATGTGCATCGGCGGCGGCATGGGCGCCGCGGGCCTGTTCGAGTTCGTCGCCTGACCATGCGCCGGGGGGCCGCGCTCGTCACTGCGCTTGTTCTGCTCGCGGGCTGCGCCACCACGCCGCCCGCGCCCAAGCCGGCGCCCCCGCCGCCCGATCCCGCGACCTTGATGCCGGCGCTGGAGAGCCGCATCGCGCTCCTCATCGAGGAGGAGCGCGAGAAGATCGATCCGCACGCCCATCCGCTCGCCATCGATCCCGAGCTCGGCGCCGTCGCACGCGCGCGCTCGGCCGACATGGCGGCGAAGAACTACATGGCGCACGCCTCGCCCACCGGCGAGACCTCGGCGACGATCCTGATGGACAAGGACCCGCGCTTCCAGGGCCTGCTCGGCGAGAACATGGCGGCGCTGCATTACGTCAAGCAGACCGGCGTCGACGTGAACGGCTTCGCGCGCGGCTTCGTCGACCAATGGCTCAAGGACCCGCCGCATCGCGACAACCTCGCCATGGCCGACTACACCATGACCGGCATCGGCGCCGCCGTGAACGGCGACACGGTCTACGTGACCGCGCTGTTCGCGACCGATCTGGGGCTGGGGCCGCATGTCGAGAAGAACGCGACGAAGTAACCTCGCTCTCCATTGCCATGGCCCGCGAATGCGGGCCACCCAGCTGGGTTCTGGACCATCCATAAAGGCTCACGCGGAGACGCGGGGAACGCGGAAGTTCTTTTCCAGTCCGCGAACTCCGCGTCTCCGCGTGCGATTTTTCGAGAGCGAGCCGGTGTCACCTGGGTGGCCCGCATTCGCGGGCCATGACAAGTGGGGTGTGGGTTATCGCCACCTGTCGCCCGGCGCCTTCAGATAGTTCGCGGCCACATAGCCCCACGGGATCACCACCGGGAAGATCACGCTCATCAGGCAGGCCTTGATCGTCTCGGCCATGTCGGCGTCGACCGTGTGCGCGGTCCAGGCGGGCCACGCGATCACGCCCAGCCACGTGACCTTCCACGCCATCTCGAAGAACAGCAGCGGCAGCATCTTGAGCGGATAGCGCAGCCCGATCACCGCCATCAGCGAGATGCCGAAGAGCATGCAGCGCACGACGCCCTGCATCAGGCTCGTCACCGGCGCGTGGCCGATGATCTTGGGCCAGACTTCCGAGCCCAGGCCCACGACGATCAAGAGATACGTCGCGCGCAGCAGATAGAGCCGCCAGAGCGACACCTCGCCGGTCCGTGTTTCGGTCCGCTCGGTCGCGGAAAGCGCTATCGACATGGTTGGGTTCCGTGAAGTTGCACCCTTAGCTAGGGACCCGGCCTCGCTTCTCAAATGACTCCAGGCATCAAAGACATGACTTTTGGCTGCCCCGCGTCCACAATGCTCCATGGCCGAGGCGCAGCAGACCAACCGTCCCATCGCGAGCTATCGCGATTTCTGGCCGTACTATCTGCAGGAGCATGCGAAGCCCGAGACGCGAGCGATCCACTACGCGGGCACGGCACTCTCCACGCTCTCAGTCGTCGCGGCGATCGCGACGGGCAGGCTCTGGTTCGTGCCTCTGGCGCTGGTTTCGGGCTACGGGCCGGCGTGGTTCAGCCACTTCTTCGTCGAGCACAACCGCCCCGCGACCTTCACCTATCCGCTGTGGTCGCTCGTCTCGGACTACCGCATGGCATGGACCTGGATGACCGGACGGCTCGGGCGCGAGCTCGAGCGCGCGGGCGTTTCAAAGCGCTAACTCGCTATTAATCGTATCGCGAGAAGATGTGTCCCAGGAAGAAAAGGCCGGCAACGGCCCATGCATAGGCACAGCGACGTTCCTTTACACTATATCTTGCCGCCGGTACTTATGCTTGAGGGTGCGTCGTCCAGTGATTCGAAATGCGGCCTGATCTTCCTTGGAACGTGGCAGGCATTCCGCCCGAGGCGCGCGAAGCGGCACGCGCGGCGGCGAGGCGTGAAGGCCTGTCGGTCGGCGAGTGGCTTACGCGGCGCATCCTGCGCAGCTTCGCCGACGCCGGGGATGAGGACGAATTGACCCGCGACAGCTTGGCCCCCAGGACCTACGCCGCCCAGGATCCGGCGGACGCTCACGACCGTGAGACGACCGAGGCGCTCGAGCGCGTCTCGCGCAGCGGGGCGGAGCTCAAGGACGTCTATCGCCGCATCGAGGAGCAGCTGCGCGGCGTCGCGCGGCGCATGGACTCCGCCGAGCGCACCCAGACCGAAAGCAATCGCGCCATGAGCAAGGCCGCGACCGAGATGAACATCGCCGCGCGCGAGCAGACGCAGGCCTTCGACCAGCTCGGCGCCCATGTCGTGGGCCTGGCCGACCGCATCGACCGCGTCGAGCGCGCCAATGCGCAGAACGGCATGAAGGACGCGGTGAAGGGCCTGCATACCGGCCTGTCGCGCCTTGCCGACCAGCTCACGCAGAACGCCACGCAATCGGCGACCCAGATCGCCTCGCTCGCCGATAATTTCGAAAACCTCGCCGGACGTCTCGGCGACGCGCGCAGCGACGCGGAAGGCACCGCGCGCAGCTTCGAAAGCCGCATGGCGGCGCTCGACGACCGCATCTACCTGGTCGAGAAGGCGTCGCAGAACACGTCGTCCGCGCTGGAGCGTGCGCTCGAGAAGCTCGACGCGCACGCCTCCGAGAAGCCGCAGGCCGAACGCCGCGAGGCCGAGACCGCCGGCGCCATCGCGCGGCTCGAGGAAAATTTCGCCAAGCTGGAAGCGCGCGGCGCCGATCCGCTGATCGAGCGGCGCCTGGACGGCATCGAGAAAAATCTGAGCGACCTGATCGAGCGTCTCGACGGCAACGAGCCCACCACCGCGCGTGCCATCGAGGACAGCCTGAAGCGCCTGCTCAACCGCGTCGAGGCGACCGAGAACCGCCAGCGCGACACGGTCTCCGAATTCCGCACCGCGCTCGGCGACACCACCGCGCGCCTGAGCGCGATGGAGACGAAGGCCGCCGCGGCGCCGCCTCCGCCGCCGCCGGCCGTCCATGCCGCGCCGCAGCCCACCTTCCCGGCCCTGCCGCAGTCCTATGACGCGCCGCCCTTCCCCGACGTGCCGACGCCCGGCGCGCCGCCGCCTTTCGCGGCCCAGCCCGATCCGTTTGCGGCCGCGCCTGCCTATGACGCACCGCCGCCCTTCCCGGCCGAGGATCCCTTCGCCCCGGCGCAGGCGGGCGATGCGTTCGCCGCCCAGCAGCAAGCGGGCGACACCTTCCTCTCCGCAGCGCGCCGCTCCGCGCGCGCCGCCGCCAGCGCCGCCGAGGCCGAGCAGTCCTCGCGCGGTTTCGCCTGGGGCGCGGTGAGCAAGAGCGAAGCGAAAGAAGGCGGGGGCCGCACGCCTTATGTGATCATCGGCCTCGTCGTCCTGGTCGCCATCGCGCTGATCGCGGCTTTCGCGCTCAGCCAGGGCATGCTCGGCTCGTCCTCGCATCCGCAGGGCCTGGGCGCGATGTTCGCGCCGAAAGCGCCCGCGCCGCAGCCCGAGGCCGCAACGCCCCTGCATGCGGTCGCGCCCGACGCCGAGACCGCGCCGCCTGCGGCAACATCGCCCAAGGCGACGGCAAAGCCCGTCGTGGTGCCGCCGCTGCAGCAGAAGCAGGTCAACGCAGCCCCGGTCCACGCCGTTGCGCAACAGCCGCCGCCGCCCGCGCAGAACCAGCAGGCGCAGCAGCAGCAGCTCAACGTCGTCGTCCCCTCGCTCGACCACGTCACGCAGCTCGCCAATGCCGGCAACGCCAAGGCGCAGACGATCATCGGGCTCAAATATCTCAACGGCGAAGGCCGTCCGGTGAACGAGGCCGAAGCCGCCAAATGGCTGGAGCGCGCCGCGGAAGCCGGCGAACCCGTCGCGCAATACCGTCTCGGCACGCTGTACGAGCACGGCTCGGGCGTGCCCGCCGACACGGCGAAGGCGACGCACTGGTATCTCTCCGCCGCCATGCAGGGCAACCGCAAGGCGATGCACAACATCGCCGTCGACTATGCCGAAGGCACCGGCATCAAGAAGGACCCGACCGAGGCCGCGCGCTGGTTCTCCAAGGCCGCGTCGCTCGGCCTCGTCGATTCGCAGTTCAATCTCGCCGTGCTCTACGAGCGCGGCACCGGCGTGCCGCAGAGCCTGATCGACGCGTACAAGTGGTACGCGATCGCCGCTTCCGGCGGCGACAAGGAATCCAAGGCGCGCATCGACGCGCTCGGCACGCAGCTCTCCGCCGACGACCGCGCCGCCGCCCAGCACGCCGCCGACGCCTTCAAGCCCGCGCTTCCGGATGCCCGCGCCAACGTGGCGCCGCAGCAGGGCGATCTCTGATCCCACCCTCCCCTTGAGGGAGGGTCGACAATTTGCTGAGCGGCGCGTAGCGACAGCGTACGCGCGAAGCAAATTTCGGGGAGGGGTAACCGTCCTGCTCACCCCTCCCCGAAAAATGCTCCGCATTTTTCGACCCTCCCTCAAGGCTAGGGTGGACGTTGACCGCTCCGCCCCCACCGCGCACATTGGCTGCGCATCCTTCCCGCGCGATCGATGGAAATCTATCTCCCCGTCGCCCAGATGTCGGTCCATTGGCTGCTGCTTCTGGGGCTCGGCGGCGGGATCGGGTTTCTCTCAGGGCTCCTCGGCGTGGGCGGCGGGTTCCTGCTCACGCCGCTGCTGATCTTCGCAGGCATCCCGCCGGCGATCGCGGTCGCTACGACCTCGAGCCATGTCACGGCGTCGTCGATGTCGGGCGCCATCGCGCAATGGCGCAAGGGCGCGATCGACCTGAAAATGGCCTCGGTGATGACGGCGGGCGGCGTCGTCGGCACGGCCGCGGGCGTGTGGCTGTTCAGCCTGTTGCGGCGCTCGGGCCAGATGGACCTGGTCGTCTCGGCCGCCTATGTCGTCCTCCTCGGCACCATCGGCGCGGTGATGCTGCGCGAGAGCCTGTCGAGCCTGCGCGCGGCGCGCGGCGGCGTCTCCGCCGAGTCGCGGCGCCTGCGCCACAACTGGATCCAGCGCCTGCCGCTCAAGGACCGCTTCCCCGCCTCGCGCCTCTACATCAGCGTGCTGGCGCCGGTCGGCATCGGCTTCGCGGTAGGCCTGCTCTCGGCGGTGATGGGCATCGGCGGCGGCTTTTTGATCGTGCCCGCGATGATCTATGGCCTGCGCATGCCCACCAACGTCGTGATGGGCACCTCGCTGGCGCAGATCATCGTCATCACGGCAACAGCGACGATCCTGCAATCGTTCGGCAACCACGCCGTCGACGCGATGCTGGCGCTGTTCCTGATCGTGGGCGGCGTGCTCGGCGCGCAGTTCGGCGTGCGCGCGTCGTCGCGCCTGCGCGGCGAGCAGCTGCGCTTTCTCCTGGCGCTCCTCATCCTCGCCGTCGGCGCGATGCTGCTCTACGGCCTCGTCGCCAAGCCCGCCGATCTCTTCAGCGTCATGATGGGTGCTGCATGAGGGCGGCCGTCATCCTTTTCGCCGCCGCCTTCGCAGCTTCTCCGGCGCTTGCGGGCGAGAACCTCGTCTCGGGCCTGTCGCAGGACAGGATCGAGATCCGCTCGACCTATAACGGCACCGAGATCACCGTCTTCGGCGCGGTGGAGCGGCCCGAGAGCGGCGCGCGTCCCGACATCGCCGTCGTCGTGCGCGGACCTGCGACCGACATGCGCGTGCGCCACAAGGACCGCGTGCTCGGCATCTGGATCAACACCAACCGCGAAATCCTCTACTGCATGCCGGGCTACTTCTTCACCGCATCGAACCGGCCGCTCGCGGACATCGCGAGCGATGCGGTGCGCCGTCAATACGGGCTCGGTCTGGCGGCGTTGATGCCGCGCGCGGCGATGGGCGGCCACGATCCGCGGCCCTTCATCCAGGCGGCGATCCGCGCCGAGGAGAGGAACAAGCTCTATGCCGAGGAGGGCAAGGGCGTCGAGTTCCTGAGCGGCACGCTGTTCCGCGCGCGGGTGCCGCTGCCGGCCTCGGCGCCGCGCGGCGACTACACCGCGGACGTCTATCTGCTGCGCGGCGGCCGCGTGATCGGTAAGCCGCACGAATCCAGGCTCACCATCGACCAGACGGGGACGGAGCGGCGCGTCTACGATTTCTCGCGCGACAACCCGTTGGCCTACGGGCTTTCGACGGTCGCGATGGCGATGGCGTTCGGCTGGCTCTCTTCGCTCGCCTTCCGCCGCATGGAGTGAAACGCGCCGCGTCCCGCGACCGCATAGACGCGCGCGGTGCCGAGCGCGAAGGCGCCGAACGCGCCTTCGAACAGCGCGCCGATCGCGGGATCGCGCAGATCGAGCCCGCCCGCATAGGCGCCGAAGGCCGGCAGCACCATGCGCCGCCCATCCGAGACGAAGCAGCGCCGGCGCAGGCTGCGGCCGCGCCGCGTCACCGTGGTGCAGGGATGCAGATGTCCCGCGATCTCGCCCGGCTGGAAGAACACGCCGGGCTCGTGGCGGAAGAGGAGGCCTGCGAGCCTGATCTCAGGCACGATCGCGCCGCCGAGCCAGGATGGCGGCGCGGGATCGTGGTTGCCCGTGATCCAGACCCATTCCGCGCCGCGGCCGAGCCGCGCCAGCGCCGCGCGCTCGCCGTCGTCGAGGCGTTCGGCAGCGTCACGGTCGTGAAAGGAATCTCCGAGGGCCACGATGCGCCTTGGCGCGCGCCGCGCGATCGCCTCCGCCATGCGGCGCAGCGTCGTGCGCGTGTCGTAAGGCGGCAGAAGCGCGCCGCGCCTGGCATAGGACGACCCCTTCTCGAAATGGATGTCGGCGAAGACGAGCGTCGCCTGCTCCGGCCACCACGCAGCGCCCGACGCATCGAGCACCAGCGTCTCGCCGTTCACGTCGATGGAGAGGTCGTCGGTCATGTACTCCCTACTACCCTCCCCTTGAGGGAGGGTCGACAATTTGCTGAGCACGGCGAAGCAAATTTCGGGGAGGGGTAACCGTCCTGCTCACCCCTCCCCGAAAAATGCTTCGCATTTTTCGACCCTCCTCAAGGGGAGGGTTGGCTATATCCGCATCGCGTCCGCTATCAGCGATTCCTCCGCCTCGCGCAGGATATCCTCATGCGCCTCGCCCGCCACCATCTCCTTGCTGATCTCGAGCAATGCCGGCACCGCGAGCGGCGAGACGCGGTCGAGGCGTTTGGTCACGATGCGGCCCCTCACGCGCGCGAGCATCTCCGCCAGCCGCGCGATGTCGAGGAGGCCGGTTGCCGCATCCTCGTAGGTCGCGCGCAACAGGATGTGGTCGGGCTCGTGCTCGCGCAGCACGTCATAGATGAGATCGGAGGAGAACGTCACCTGCCGCCCGGTCTTCTCGCGCCCGGGGAAGCGGCGCTCGATCAGGCCCGCGATGATCGCGCAATTGCGGAAGGTGCGTTTGTAGAGGTTGCTTTCGGCGAGCCACGCGTCGAGATCGTCGCCCAGCATGTCCTCGTCGAAGAGCTTCGCCATGTCGAGCCCGCCCATGTCGCGCAGGGCCCAGATCGCGAGCGCGTATTCGTTGGCGGAGAAGCCCAGGGGCCGCATGCGCAGGCGTTCGAGCCTGCGCGTGATCAGCATGCCCAGCGTCTGGTGCGCCAGCCGCCCCTCGAAGGGATAGCAGACGAGATATTGCTTGGCTCCGCGCGGGAACGTCTCGACCAGGAGCTGGCCGGGCTTGGGGATGATCGAGCGCCATTCCTGGATGCGCAGCCATTCGTGCACCGGCTCGGGCAGCACGTCCCAGGTCTCGGGCTTGGACACCATCTCGCGCACGCGCTGCGCCAAAAACGTCGAGAGCGGGAACTTGCCGCCATTGTAGGACGGCACCTGCGCCTCGGGATCGCGCGTGCGCGTCACATAGGCGGCGTCCTCGCGGATGCCCTCGAAGCGCAGCACGTCGCCGGCGAAGGTGAAGGTGTCGCCCGGCACGAGCTGCTCGACGAAATACTCCTCGAGCTGGCCGAGCGAGCGGCCGCCGGCGCCGGTCGGCCGGCCTTTCGACTGCAGGCGGATGTCGATCATCGGGTCCTCGACGATGACGCCGACATTCATGCGGTATTGCTGGGCGACGCGCGGATGGGCGACGCGCCACTTGCCCTCGTCCGTGCGGCGCAGGCGCGCGTAGCGGTCGTAGCGCTTGAGCGCATAGCCGCCGGTGGCGACGAAATCGAGCACGCGGTCGAATTCGTCGCGCGAAAGCGACTTGTAAGGCGAGGCCGACGCGATCTCGGCATAGAGCGCATCGGCGTCGAACGGCGCGGCGCAGGCGCTGCCGAGCACGTGCTGGGCGAGCACGTCGAGGCCGCCCTTGCGCAGACGGTCGCCGTCGAGCTCGCCCGCCATCACCGCGTCGCGCGCCGCTTCGCATTCCAGCACCTCGAAGCGGTTCGACGGCACGAGCAGCGCCTTCGACGGCTCGTCGAGGCGGTGGTTGGCGCGGCCGATGCGCTGCACCAGGCGCGCGGCGCCCTTCGGAGCCCCGATGCAGATGACATTGTCGACCGCGCCCCAGTCGATGCCGAGATCGAGCGTCGAGGTGCACACCACCGCGCGCAGGTTGCCGCGCGTCATCGCGCTCTCGACCTTGCGGCGCTGGGCGGGCGCGAGCGAGCCGTGATGCAGCGCGATGGCGAGGTTGTCCTCGTTCAGCCGCCACAATTGCTGGAAGGTCAGCTCGGCCTGGGCGCGCGTGTTGACGAAGACGAGCGAGGTCTTGGCGCGCCTGATCGCGTCCAGAACGTCGGCCATCGCGTGCCGCGCCAGATGCCCCGACCACGGCACATGGGCGTCGGAGGCGAGGATCGAGATCTCAGGCTGCGCACCGGCCGCGCCGCGCACCAGTTCGGTCCCAGGCGCGAGGAACTCCATCAACGGCTTCGGATCGGCGACCGTCGCCGACAGGCCGACGCTGCGATGCCCGGGCGCCAGCGCACGCAGCCGTGCGAGCCCGAGCGCCAGCAGATCGCCGCGCTTGGTGTTGTTGATCGCGTGCAGCTCGTCGAGAACGACGGCGCGAAGATTCTTGAACAGCCGCGGCGCCTCGCGCGAGGCGATGAGCAGCGCCAGCTGCTCGGGCGTGGTCAGCAGGATGTCGGGCGGCAGCGTCTTCTGGCGCTGGCGGCGCGAGGCGGGCGTGTCGCCGGTGCGCGTCTCGATGCGCACGCCCAGGCCCATCTCCGCCACCGGCGTCTCGAGGTTGCGCGCGACGTCGACGGCGAGCGCCTTGAGCGGCGAGATGTAGAGCGTGTGCAATTCGCGCGGCCGCCGCGCGGGCAGCGCCGCGAGCTCGATCAGGCTGGGCAGAAACCCCGCCAGCGTCTTGCCGCCGCCGGTGGGCGCGACGAGCAGCACGGACTTGCCCTGCGCGGCGCGTTCGATCAGCGCCAGCTGATGCGGCCGCGCGCTCCAGCCGCGCGAGGCGAACCAATTCGCGAAAGCCTCAGGAAGAAAAGAATCTCCCTCTCCCCCGCGAAGCGGGGGGCACTGAGCGTCAGCGAAGTGCGGTTGGGGTGAGGGGGTCGTGCCGGCAGCGCTCACTGCAGCCACCCCCTCACCCTAGCCCTCTCCCCCACCTTCGTGGGGGAGAGGGAATTCTTTTGGAAACACATCGCTGCTTTTGCCAGGACCGGTTCTCCCACCTACTCTGCCCCAACGCCACCCAGAGGAACAGATCATGTACAATCTCATGTTCAAGGACGGCTCGTTGAAGGGCAAGCGCATCCTGGTGACGGGCGGCGGCACGGGGCTGGGCGAGGTGATGGCACAGGCCTACGCCCAGCTCGGCGCCACCGTCTATATCTGCGGCCGCCGGGCGGGCGTGGTGGAGGAGACGGCCAAGCGCATCGCCGGCGAGACCGGCGCGAAGGTCGTGGGCCTGGGCTGCGACATCCGCGTCGCGGAAGCCGTCGACGAGATGATCGCCGGGATCTGGGAGGACGGCGGCGCGCTCACCGGCCTCGTCAACAACGCGGCGGGCAACTTCATCAGCCGCACCAAGGACCTCACGCCCAAGGGCTTCAACGCGATCTCGGACATCGTTTTCCGCGGCACGTTCTACGTGACGCTGGCCTGCGGCAAGCGCTGGATCGCGGCCGGGCAGAAGGCGAGCGTGATCTCGATCCTGACGACATGGATCTGGAACGGCGGCCCGTTCACCGTGCCTTCGGCGATGGCGAAGGCGGGCGTGAACATCATGATCAAGTCGCTCGCCACCGAATGGGGACCGAACGGCATCCGCCTGAACGCGATCGCGCCGGGCCCCTTCCCGACCAAAGGCGCGTGGGAGCGGCTCTCGCCCAAGGCCGGCGGCAGCAACGAGCTCTCCGACGTCGGCGGGCGCATCCCGATGGGACGCAACGGCGAGATGGTCGAGCTCGCCAACCTCGCGGTGTTCCTGATGGCGGACGGCTGCGAATATCTCACCGGACAGACCATCGCCATCGACGGCGCGGGGCATCTGGGCGGCTCGGGGAACTTCTCGGGCCTCGCGCGACTCGATGACGCGCAGTGGGATGCGATCGGACGCGAGATCCGCTCCGCCAACGACAAGGACAAGGCGCAGCGCACGACGTAAGACTCCGTAGACGGATGAAATTTCATTTGCATTGACTTGGGTCTTTCCCGGGCGGAGGATTTGGGCCGCTGCGGCGCCTCGCCGCTACCGCAATCGCCGCCGGAAGGCCGGCGGCGCGGCAGAGGCGAACCTCGCGCGACCGGTCAACGCAAAAAGAGGAGATTCCGCATGGAAGACACTCCGCCGGGCATAGAACCGGGGCTCCGCTCCGGAGCCACGAAAGGCGCGTGACGGCGCCGTTCGCCACCCAAAATCGAATCCGTGAAAGACGGGAGCGATCCCGTGAAAAGACCCGTTAAGGGTGTTTTTGGAAGCCATGCTTCCGCGAAAAGGCGAAACCTCGCCGCGCAAAAGCGGCGAGGTTTTGTTTTGCGTACGGCGTCACGCCATTGTGGGTCATCGGCACGATCTGCTAGAACGGCGATGAAGATGCGATGCATTTTCAACTGAATTCAAAAAACCAGACTGCTCCGAAGGAGGAAAAGACTCATGCGTAGTTTTCTGTCGAAAGGGCTGTTGTCGGCCTTTGTCATGCTGGGTTTCGCGGCGGCCGCGAACGCCCAGGAAGTCGAGCATAGCGGCGGCGTCTATCACCGCGCCGTGTGCGGCCGGGTCGTGGGTCTCGCGGCACGCTGCCACGCCCATGTCGTGACCGACGCCGCGGGGCGCGAGATCGACGGCAAGCGCGGCGGCCGCGTCGCCGGCTATGGCCCTGCCGATCTGAACCAGGCCTACGTCATCACCACGCCCGGCAGCTCGTCGACGATCGTGGCGATCGTGGATGCGTTCGGCTACGACAATGCCGAAGCCGATCTCGGCACCTATCGCACCAATTTCGGCCTGCCCGCCTGCACGACTTCGAATGGCTGCTTCAAGAAGCTGAACCAGAAGGGCCAGGCGAAGAAGTATCCCGCGCAAAACGTCGGCTGGGCGCAGGAATCCGCGCTCGACCTCGACATGGTCAGCGCCATGTGCCCGAACTGCAAGATCTACCTGATGGAGGCGAACACCAATTCGCTCAAGAACCTCGCAGCGGCCGCGGCCGAAGCGGGCGTTCTCGGCGCGCATGTGATCTCCAACTCCTATGGCGGCGGCGACGGCAAGGGCACGAAGAAGTTCGACGCCTCCTACGCACAGGCCGGCGTCGCGGTGACGGCGAGCACGGGCGACAGCGGCTTCGGCGCGCAATATCCCGCAACCTCCGCCGGCGTCATCGCCGTCGGCGGCACGCGCATGACGCGCGACGCGGGCAGCCCGCGCGGCTTCGACGAGATCGCCTGGTCGGGCGGCGGCAGCGGCTGCAGCAAGGTCTATGCGAAGCCGGTTTGGCAGCTCGACACGGGTTGCCACAAGCGCATGGAGGCGGACGTCTCCGCCGTCGCCGATCCGGGCACGGGCGTTGCGGTCTACGGCCCGCACAACAACGGCATCTCCGGCTGGCAGGTCTTCGGCGGCACGTCCGTCTCGGCCCCGCTCGTCGGCGGCATCTTCGGCAACAACGGCGGCATCGTGAACGCGGCGAGCACCCTCTATGCCCACACCGCCAACCTCAACGACATCACCTCGGGCAGCAACGGCACGTGCAGCCCGTCCTACTTCTGCACCGCCGGGCCCGGCTATGACGGCCCGACGGGTTTGGGCACGCCCAACGGCCTGACAGCGTTCGGCGAATAAGCTTAAGCCTGCATTCACGATGCGAGACCCCGCCG
The DNA here is from genome assembly GCA_021325375.1 of Alphaproteobacteria bacterium. GTDB lineage: Bacteria > Pseudomonadota > Alphaproteobacteria > Micropepsales > Micropepsaceae > Rhizomicrobium. The sequence continues at coordinate 277,787 of JAJPHG010000024.1, forward strand.
GGAAACCGGCGGGGTTTTGTTTTTGCCTGACTTGTCATCCCCGGCCGAGCGCAGCGCGAGCTGCGCGAGGGAAAGGGGACCCAGGTGGAAAGAGCGAGACCGGTCTATCCACCTGGGTCCCCTTGACCTCGCATCGACGCTGCCGCGTCGATGCTCGCCGGGGATGACAGTGGAGTTTTATTTTTACCCGTGTGCATAGGTCATGATACAACCTTATGCCGAAGTGCCGGAGGGTAAACCATGACAAGAATCCCGCATCTCGTTCTTCTCGCCACGCTCGCCTTGCTTTCCGGCGCGTCCGCGCGCGACGTCCAGCGCTCGGGCGCGGTCACCTCCGTCGCGGCGTGCGCGCACAAGGTGGGCCCGATCGCGACCTGCCATGCGCGCATCGTCGCCACGCGCGACGGCGTCATCATCGTGGGCACCACGGCGCCGAGCGGCTACGGCCCCGGCGATCTGCGCGACGCCTACAAGATCACGGCCAACGGCAAGAATACGACCATCGTCGCCGCGGTCACCGCCTACGGCTACACCAACGCCGAGTCCGATCTCGCCGTCTATCGCACGCATTTCGGCTGGCCGGCCTGCACGACCGCGAACGGCTGCTTCAAGAAGCTCAACCAGAGCGGCGCGCAGGGACCATACCCGGCGCAGAATCTCGGCTGGGCCCAGGAAGCAGCCCTCGACCTCGACATGGCGAGCGCGATGTGCCCGGCCTGCCAGATCTGGCTGATCGAGGCGAAGACGGCCTCGCTCGCCAACCTCGCCGCCTCGGTCGACACGGCAGCGTCGCTCGGCGCGCATGCGATCTCGAACTCCTATGGCAGCTCGGAGAGCGGCACCACGACGTATGAGAGCCACTACAACCATCTCGGCATCGCGATCACCGCGAGCGCGGGCGATGGCGGCTTCGGCAACCTCGAATTCCCCGCCACCTCGCCGCACGTGACCGCCGTCGGCGGCACGCATCTGGTGCGCGCGGCGAACGCGCGCGGCTGGACGGAGACCGCGCTCGCGGGCGGCGGCTGCAGCGCGATCTATGCCAAGCCCGCCTGGCAGACCGACACGGGCTGCACCAGGCGCACCATCGTCGACGTCGCAGCCGTGGCCGATCCTGCGACGGGCGTCGCGGTCTACGGCCCCGTCACCGCCACGACGTCGGGCTGGATGGTGTTCGGCGGCACCAGCGTGGGAGCGCCCATCATCGCCGGCGTCTATGGCGTGAACGGCGGCACGGTCACATACGGCAGCAACCCCTATGCGCATCCGGGCGCGCTGTTCGATATCGTCAGCGGCGGCGGCGGAAGCTGCACGCCCAGCTATCTGTGCAACGCCGGCCCCGGCTATGACGGCCCGACGGGCATGGGCACGCCGGACGGCGCGACGGCGTTCGGGCCATAGGCGCTCGCAGCGGATGGGTCATGCTTCGAGGCACCGCTTCGCGGTGCACCTCAGCATGACGCGTTTGCTTGTTGCAGTCGGCACGTCACCCTGAGGTGCGACCCCGGCCTTGTGCCGGGGGAGCCTCGAAGGGACGCACCGTTGCTCAGCTCAGCACGAAATCCCCCGGGTCCGGCTTGATCGTCGCGTTCCAGTAGTCGACGAGCTTGAACGGCCAGTTCTGGCTGACGCGGCCGTGGGCGTTCTTGTACCAGCTCTTCGCATTGGGGACGCCCCAGGCCATCCTGAGGTTCTCGGCGTCGACGCGCGCGTTGAACGCGTCGTGGACGGAGCTCTTGACCTCCATCGTCGCGGCGCCGGTCTCGGCCAGCAGCTTCAGGCAATTGACGATGTAGCGCACGCTCGCTTCCGAGAAGAAGATGATCGAGCCGTTGACGACGATGTTGGTGTTGGGCCCGTAGATGGTGAAGAAGTTCGGGAACCCCGGCACCGTCATGCCGAGATAGGCGCGCGCGTCACCCTTCCAGCGCTCATGCAGCTCCGCCCCGCCGCGGCCCACGATCTCGTACGTGCGCAGGAAGTCGCTGGCATGGAAGCCCGTGCCGTAGACGATGACGTCGACCGCGTGCTCCACGCCGTCCGCGGTGCGGATGCCATTGGGCGTGATCTCCTCGATGCCCGCGGTGATGAGATCGACGTTCTGCCGCGCCAGCGCCGCCAGATACACGCCGTTGTCGCGCACCGAGCGCTTGGAGCCGAAGGGATAGTCCGGCGTAACCTTCTCGAGCAGGTCGGGGCGGGCCGGGATCTGCTCGCGCATCTTCTCGATCAGCAGCCCGCGCAGCATCTCGTTCATCGGCGACACCGCGCGCGAGGTGTCGTTCCACGCAGGGTCGACCGCGACCGCGTCGAGGATGCCGTCGGTCAAGGTCCAGAACAGCCAGAAGCGGTACCACTTGCCGTAGGTCGGCACGTGCTCGAGCAGCCACTTCTTACCGTCGGCGACCTTGTCGTGATAGTTCGGCGTCGGCCCCAGCCACGGCGCCGAGCGCTGGAAGACCAGGAGTTGATCTACCTTCGGCGCGATCTCGGGGATCACCTGGAACGCGGTCGCGCCGGTGCCGATCACCGCGACGCGCTTGCCCGCGAGATCGACGTCATGGCGCCAGCGCGCCGTGTGGAACGCGGGGCCCTTGAACGTGTCGCGGCCCTTGATGTCGGGCAGCTTGGGCTGGTTGAGCTGGCCGACCGCGCTGATGACGGCGTTGGCGTCGAGCGTCTCGTGCCTGCCGTCCTTGGTCTTCACGCGCACGTGCCAATGCGCGGTCTTCTCGTCGAAGCGCGCCTCCTCGACCGTCGTCTCGAAGCGGATATGCGCGCGCAATCCGTACTTGTCGGCGATGCGGCGGAAATAATCGTGGAGCACGTCCTGCGTCGAGAAATGATAGGGAAAGGCGTGGTTCGGCTCGAAGGAGTACGAATACATGTGGTTGGGATTGTCGACACGGCAGCCGGGATAGGCGTTCTCGTACCAGGTGCCGCCGACGTCGGCGTTCTTCTCGACGATGACGAACGGCACGCCCGCCTGTTGCAGGCGGATCGCGCAGAGCAGGCCCGACAGCCCCGCCCCGATGATCACCACGTTCATCTTCGCCGCGGCGGATTTGAGCTTGGGCGTGTCCCATTTGGGATCGCGCGTGTCCTCGACCGCGATGCCGAGCTCCTCTTTCAGGAACGGCACGTAGCGCTCGGGGATCTGGGCGCCGGCGATGAAGTCCATCATCCTGCGGATGGTCGCGAAGTCCGGCGGCGGCGGCAGGGGCTTGCCCGCCATGTGCGCGAGCATCGCCGCCTTCGCCATGTCGCGGATCGCCTGCTGCTTCTCGGCCGAAAAGCCGCCCTGCCCGTCGCCGAAGAAATCGTAGACGGGCTTCATGTCGTCGGTCAGATGGGCGGCGCTGCCCGTCAGATGCACCAGCGCCATCATCAGGCTGGGGATATGCGCGTCCTTCAGCGCCCAATCGAGAATTGCGGCATCGTCTTGCGGCTTGGCGGCGGCGCTCATGCGTGGCATTCCCGAAATTGCGGCGAAGACATCCTAACGCTCAACGCGGCTTCCAGGCGAGTGGGGCGAAGTTGACGTAGGGCGGCAGCGCAAGATCGGCCTGCGCCGGCTCGTCGCGGAACTTGATCGCCGGGCCGATGTGGCGATTGCCCGCCGCGTCGTCGAGCACCATGCCGCGTGCGGCCGTATTGGGGTCGTCGAACGCCTCTTTCAGGTTCTTGAGCGGCGCCCAGCACAGATCGACGGCCCCGAGGAACGCCTCCCATTGCGCACGCGTCCCGGCGCGGAACGTCTCGGTCAGGAATTCGATCAGCGGTTGCTGCGCGGGGCCGGGCTCCGAGGCCGCGAGCGGCGCCAGATCGGGACGGCCGAGCGCCGCGAACAGGTTCTCGCAGAATTTCCGCTCATTGCCCGCGAGCGCGATGTGGCCGCCGTCCTTCGTTTCATAGAGCCGGTTCATCGCCTGGCCGCCATAGTTGCGCATCTGGTGCGGCACCGGCGCCTTGTCCTCGCCCAGCACGCTGCCCGTGACGTTCGGCGTCCAGGCGAGAAGCGCGTCGTACATCGCGACGTCGATATGGTCGCCCCTGCCCGTCTTTTCGCGCGCGACGAGCGCCATCAGGATCGCCGACAGCGCGGTCAGCGACGCCGCCATGTCGGCGGCGACGAGATTGGGCATCGCGGGCGCCACGAGCGCTGCGGTGCCCGCAAGCGCCTGAACGGCGAGATCGTGGGCGGGCTTGTCGCGCAAAGGTCCGTCCTGCCCGAAGGCGGAGAGCGAGCAATAGACGATGCGCGGATTGCGCGCCGCGACCGCTGCGTATCCGATGCCGAGCCGGTCCACGACGCCGGGCCGGAACGCCTCCACGATCACATCGGCACCGTCCGCGAGATCCAGGAAGAACGCGTTGTGCTGCGCGTCCTTCAGGTCCAGCGCGACGGCGCGCTTGCCGCGCGCGATGTTGCGGAACCACACGCTGGTTCCGTCCGCGGCGCGCGCACCCATCGCACGCGTGGGCTCGCCGGTGCCGTTGGCGGGCTCGATCATGATCACGTCGGCGCCGTGATCGGCCATCGTCATCGTCAGATGCGGGCCGGGCAGGTATTGCGACAGGTCGAGGACGCGCAGGCCTGAGAGCTTCATGGTTGCCAACATCAGCGGAATCGTGCGAGCCAACTTGCCATGAAACGCGCCGACTGGGACAGGCTCGCGGAAGAATTCGAGAGCGAGACCTGCGATATCACCCGAGAAGAGAGCGCCGACACGGTGGCGCGCTTCGTGGCGCTGGCCAAGACGCCCAAGCGCGGCGCGGTGCTCGCCGATCTCGGCTGCGGCGTCGGCACCTTCATCGCGCGGTTCGGCGGCAGGTTCGCGCACATCCACGGCGTCGAGTTCGCGCCGCGCATCATCGCCCGCGCCAGGGCGCGCTGCGGCGACGATGTCGATTGGCTCAACATGGACATCCCGCGCGCCGCGGGGCGCATCGGCGGCCGCGCGCATCTCGCCGTCTGCATGAACGTCATCACGCAGTCGGGCGCCGCAAAGCGCGCGCGGATGTGGGAGAGCCTCGCCCATGTCACGCGCAGGCGCGGCTTCGCACTCGCCGTGGTGCCGTCGATGGAGTCCGAGCGCATGGTGGTCGAGGCCGGCGGCGAGCAGCGCTGGCGCAAGGGCGGCCTCGTGGAGCGCGACGGCATCTGGCAGAAGCATTACGAGCGCGCCGAGCTGGAAGAGATTTTCACGTCGCTCGGCTTCCGCGTGACGCGCATCGGCCGCGCGCGCTATCCCTGGAGCGTCGAAGGCCTGCGCGAGACGAAAGCGCGGCGTGACAGGCGCCCCTGGGATTGGATCGCGCTGGCAAGGAAGAAGTGACCCAAAATGTCATGGCCCGCGAATGCGGGCCACCCAGCTAGGTTCTGCACGATGTTGCAATGATTCACGCGGAGGCGCGGAGGCGCGGAGGCTGAGTTTTTCTCCGCGACTCCGCGCCTCCGCGTAACCCTCTTTTTAGGAAAAGCAGGCGTCACCTGGGTGGCCCGCATTCGCGGGCCATGACAATTTTTCCCGCTACCCCGTAAACGCCTGCAGCCCCGTCTGCGCGCGGCCGAGGATCAGCGCGTGGACGTCGTGCGTGCCCTCATAGGTGTTGACCGCTTCCAGGTTCAGCATGTGGCGGATGACGCCGTATTCGTCGCTCACGCCGTTGCCGCCATGCATGTCGCGCGCCTCGCGGGCGATGGCGAGCGCCTTGCCGCAATTGTTGCGCTTCATCAGCGAGATCGCGGGCGGCGAAGCCCTGCCTTCGTCCATCAGCCGTCCCAGGCGCAGCGCACCGTGAAGACCGAGCGTGATCTCGGTCTGCATGTCGGCGAGCTTCTTCTGGATGAGCTGGTTGGCGGCGAGCGGACGGCCGAACTGCTTGCGCTCCATCGTGTAGCTGCGCGCGGCATGCCAGCAGAACTCGGCCGCGCCCATCGCGCCCCACGAGATGCCGTAGCGCGCGCGGTTGAGGCAGCCGAACGGGCCCGACAGCCCGCGCACGTTGGGCAGCAGGTTCGCCTCCGGCACCAGGCAGTCGTCGAGCACGATCTCGCCCGTGACCGAGGCGCGCAGCGAGAACTTGCCCTCGATCTTGGGCGTGGAGAAACCCTTCATGCCGCGCTCGACGACAAAGCCGCGGATGTCGCCGTCGAGCTTCGCCCAAACGACCGCGACGTCGGCGATCGGCGAGTTTGTGATCCACATCTTGGCGCCGTTGAGGCGGAAGCCGCCCGCCTCCTTCACCGCGCGCGTCACCATCGAGCCCGGATCGGAGCCGTGATCGGGCTCGGTCAAGCCGAAGCAGCCGACGAATTCGCCGCTGGCGAGCTTGGGCAGCCACCGCCGGCGCTGCTCCTCGCTGCCGTATGCATAGATCGGATGCATCACCAGCGAGCTCTGCACCGACGCGGCGGAGCGATAGCCGCTGTCGACGCGCTCGATCTCGCGCGCGACGAGGCCGTAGCAGACATAGCTCAGGCCCGCGCCGCCATACTCCTCCGGGATCGTCGGCCCCAAAAATCCCATCTCGCCCATCTCGGTCATGATGGCGCGGTCGAAGGTCTCGTTGCGGAAACCGTCACGCACCCGCGGCAGCAGCTTCTCCTGGCAATAGGCGCGCGCGCTGTCCGCGACCATGCGCTCGTCGGCGGAGAGCTCGGCCTCCAGCATCAACGGATCGGCCCAATCGAAGGGATTGGTTTCCAGCCCCAGGGGCTTATGGGATTTCGGTGCGGCGCTCATGACGTGTCCTTCGGGCGATGCGCGGGCCTTTTAGCCCGTGCCCGCGCGCCATCATAGCGTCCGGCCGGTCAAGCTCAATTGCCGAGATTGGCGGCCAGGAACCGGTCGACCTCCTTGAGCAGCCGGGCCCGGGCATCGGCGAATTCCAGATAGTGATCGTCGCCCGGCAGCGTCACGAACTCGACCTGCTTGTCGGCGCGCTTGAGCGCGGCTTCCTCGATCTCGCTCTGCTTGATCGGCACGGTCGCGTCCTTCTCGCTGTGAATGAGAAGGATCGGGATCTTGACGTTTGCGGCGAAGCGATAGGGCGAGGCGCTGTCGAGCTTGGAGGAGTCCTTGTCGGCGCCGATGCGGCGGCGCCACACCGATGCGGTCTCGGATTGGAACGTCGTGCCTTCCTCGAGCATGCGGTCGAGATCGGCGAGGCCGGCATAGGAGACGGCGCAACGATAGAGGTCGGGCGAGAACGTCGCGCCCGCCAGCGCCATGTAGCCGCCATAGGACGCGCCCACGATGCAGACGCGCTTGGGATCGGCGATGCCGTCCGCGATCAGCTTCTTGAGGCCGTCCTGCACGTCGTACTGGACGTTGCGCTCCCACTCGCCGTCGCCGCGCATGGTGAAGTCCCAGCCGTAGCCGGCGGAGCCGCGGAAGTTCGGCTGCAGCACGGCATAGCCGCGCGACGCCATGAACTGCGCCCACCAATCGAACGCCATCTGGTCGCGCGCTTCCGGTCCGCCATGCGGGAAGATCACCACGGGAAGATTGCGCGGGTCGCGTCCCTTGGGCAGCGTCAGATAGGCGTGGATGTCCAGCCCGTCGCGCGCCTTGTACGGATAGGGCTTCACCTCGGCGAGGTCGGACGCCTTTATCCCCGGATAGGCTTCCTGGATCACGTTCACATGGTGGTCGGCCGTCGTGTAGAGCGACAGCACGAGCGGGTTCCTGGGCCCTTGCGCCGCGATCACGAATTTGTCCTTCGCCGCGTCGCTCGACAGGATCGTCACCGACTGTCCGGGAAACGCCTTCTCCATCGCCTCCTGGACGTGCTGCATCTCGGGATCGAAGTACTGGGTGCGCTCGGCGTCGTCGACATAGGTGGCGCCGATGATGCGGCCGGTGCGCTCGTCGCGGAGCGCGTCGTCGACGTCGTAATACGGGTTCTCGAACAGCGCCGCGCCGAAGCCGCCCGCAGGCGTCCAGGAATAGAGCGCCGAGGTGCCCGTGGCGGACGGACGCTCGACGGCGAACTGGCCGCCGCTCGTCATGCCCATGATGGAGAAATCCGACTGCCCCTTCACGCGCCAGGTGCGCACGTCGTTGCCCCCGACGATCACATGGTCGGTCAGGTCCCAGTCCTGGTTCAGGCGGCCGGTGACGTGGCCGTAGCCGTCGGTATAGAACTCGATCGTGTCCGCGTCGCCGCGCTGGATGAGCGTCGCCGCGCCGTTCGAAACCTGGACGCTGTAGAGATCGAGCACGTAATTGACGTCCTTGCGGTCGATCTCCTCCATATAGACGTGATCGGGATCGTCGGCGTCGAGGTCGACGATGTTGCCGCCGCCGTAATTCGCCTTGAAATAGGGCGCGTTCCACATCATCAGCGTCGCGGTGCGCTTGGTCGTGTTGACGCTGATCGCCCGGTTCGACGCCATCACCTCATGCGAGCCCTTCGGCACGATGTTGGCGTGGAAGATGATGATCGCCGTGTCGTTGCTCTTCCAATCGACCGCGCCGGCGATGCCGCCGTCCATGCCCACGACCTGAGGATCCTGGCCCGTCTTGGTGAGGTCGTAGAAGGCGACCTTCATGCGCCCGTTATAGGGACGCGTGACGGCGAGCTGGTTGCCGTCCGGCGACAGCTTGGCGGCTTCCACCTGCGGCAGGTTCGCGAAATCCTCCAGCGACGGAGCCGCGGACGCCTGTCCCGCGAGCAGCACGGCCATCACCGGCGCGGCGCGCCACGCCGATCCCATCGAAGGCATCGAAATCTCCAGTCCCGCGCTATTTGCCCAGATTGGCCGCCAGGAAACGGTCGACTTCCTTCAGCAGCTTGATGCGCGCGTCGGCGAGCTCGAGATAGTGGTCGTCGCCGTCCAGCCGCACGAACTCGACCTGCTTGCCGGCGCGCTTCAACGCGGATTCCTCTTTCTCGCTGTGCCTGATCGGGACGGTCGCGTCCTTCTCGCTGTGAATCAGCAGGACCGGGATCTTGACCTTGTCCGCGAAGTTCACCGGCGAGGCGGAGTCGAGCTTGTCCGAGCCAATGCGGCGGCGCCAGACGGAAGCGCCGGCCGACTCGAAGCTCGACTGCGAGACCATGTCGTTCAAGTCCGACAGACCCCCATAGCTGATTGCGCAGGCATACAGATCGGGCGAGAACGTCGCTCCGGCCAGCGCCATGTAGCCGCCATAGGACGCGCCGACGATGCAGATCTTCTTCGGATTGACGATGCCTTCCGCGATCAGCTTCTTGACGCCGTATTGAACGTCGTCCTGCACCTTGCCCGCCCATTCGCCGTCACCGGCGCGGATGAAGCTCTTGCCGTATCCGGACGAGCCGCGGAAGTTCGGCCGCAGCACGGCATAGCCGCGCGACGCCATGAACTGCGACCACCAGTCGAACGCCATGGAATCGCGCTGTTCCGGACCGCCATGCGGGAACACCACGAGCGGGAGGTTCTTCGCGTCCTTGCCCGGCGGCAGGGTGAGGTAGGCACGGATATCGAGTCCGTCGCTCGACTTGTAGTCATAGCGTTTGACGTCGCCGAGATCGGCGGGCTTGAGCTGCGGATAGGATTCCTGGATCACGTCGACGTGGTGATTGGACGTCGTGTAGAGATAGAGGATCGGCGGGTTCTTGGGGCCCTCGGCCTCGAAGACATAGGTCGTTCCCTTCTCGTCCTTGGAGAAGATGGTCACGGCCTGGCCGGGGAACGCCTTTTCGAGCGTGTCCTGCACGTGCTGCATCGCCGGATCGAAGTATTTCGTCTTCTGCAGATCCTCCGTCCAGCGGACGCCGATGATGCGTCCGTCGCGGTCGTCCTCGATCGTGGAATCCAGGTCGTAGTTGGGATTCTCCCACACCGCCGAACCGTAGCCGCCGTTGGGCGCCCAGCTGTAGAGACCGCCCAGGCCGGCCGGGCTCCAGGCCTCCGCGACGAGGCCCGCATTGTCGCCCGCCAGCAAGCCGTCGAGACCGAAGCCTTCGCCCCCCTTCGCCGAGTATTTCATGATCTCCTGGCCGCCCATGAGCAGATGCTCGGTCAGATCCGCGTCCTGGTCGACGCGCCCCAGGACGTGGCCGTAGCCGTCGGTGATGAAATGGTCGGTATCGAAGCCGCCGCCGAGAATCTGCTGGGCATGTCCCGTCAAAAGGCTGACGCGATACAGGTCGAGAACGAGATTGACGTCCTTGCGATCCCATTCCGACATGTAGATGTAGCCGGGCTCGCCGGCATCCCTGTCCACGATCGCCGTGGACGAGTCGTTGAACCAGGGCGCGTCGATCATCAGGAGCGCGGGCTGCTTGGTGGTCATGTTGACCGAGACGGCGCGTTCAGATTGCTCGAAATCCTTGCTGGTGTAGTTCCAGGCCGAGGCCTTGCGCTTCACGTTGGCGTGGAACTGCACCACGATCGTGTCGTTCGTCTTCCAGCCGACCCAATCCACGATCGCGCCGGGCATCGCGATCGGCTGCGGCTGGGCGTTCGCTTGGCCGAGGTCGTAGACCATGACGCTGTTGCGGCCGCCGATCGGCTGCACCATCGCCAGATAGCGCGCGTCGGGCGAAAGCCGCCCATACCATTCCTGCGGCAGGTTGCCGAACGCCTCGACCGGCGGCGCGGCCAGGGCGCCGCCCGCGGCGAGACACAGAAGCGCCTGCACGGCAGCGGCCGCGCCGAGCGCGCGTTTGAACGATGGCATGGATACCCCCAAACTTCCCCTCAAGGCGCATTCTGGCGCAATCGCGCCGCGAATTTCCAGCAGCTTCTCGCCGTCAAGGTAAAGAGCGCGGCTTCAGTTCCCGAGGAATTCCAGCACCGCCTGCTTGTAGAGCTTGTCGCCGACCGCGGTCATATGGTCGCGGCCGGTCACCGTGACCGCGCGGCCCTCCGGAAACGCGTCCGCCAGGCCGTCCGGCGGGCCGGTCAGCGTATCCCGCTCGCCGCATACCACGAGCACGGGTCCGGGCCAGGCGCCGAGCTGCTCGGGACGATAGACCGTGCGCGGCTCGCGCATGCAGGCGGCGAGCGCGGCCAGGTCCTTGCCCGCCTGGCCGGCGAAGAGGCGGAACTGGCGCTGGATGGGGTCCTTGAGCGTTGCCGGGTCGGCCGCGAGCAGCGCGTCGGCGATGCCGTCGCGGCGGATGCCGGCCTCGCGGAAATAACTCGCGCCGACGCCCGCGATCACCGCGCGGCGGACTTTGGCAGGATGGCGCATCATCAGCCCCATCGTCAGCATGCCGCCCATCGAATAACCCATGACGTCGGCGTCGCTTAAGGACGCCGCGTCCATCACGGCGGCGACGTCGTCGACCATCCTATCGCCATAGGACCCTGGATCGTGCGGCTTGCCGCTTTCGCCATGCCCGCGGCAGTCCAGCGCCACGACGCGCCGCCCCGCCCCCGTCAGCGTCTGGTACCAG
>JAJPHG010000003.1 GCA_021325375.1 Alphaproteobacteria bacterium
ACGAGCCGTCCTCGAGCCGGACGTCGACTTCGACGGTCGGATTGCCCCGGGAATCCAGGATTTCCCGGGCGGTGATGTCGATGATCGCGGTCATGAGAGCGTCGCCCCGTCACAAATTCGGCCAAGTTTCCTGCTTCTAGGCGGGTGTCGCGCCCGCCGCAAGGCGCGCGACGGAGAGGGGCCTCTCCACGCGTTCAATCCACAATGAAACGGAGTCCCCAACGATGAAGTCCCCCCGCATCCTCATGGCCGCCGCGGCCGTGGCCTTCCTGTCGACGGCCGCGCTCGCCCAGGCGCCGAGCGCCGATCAGGTCAGCGTTCCGCCGCAGGCCGCAGGCAAGATGCATCACGGCAAGATGGCCGCGCTGTTCAATTCGCCCGACGAGTTCATGATGTTCCGCGTCCAGCTTCACGACGCGACGCGCGGCATGGCGAAAGACCAGAAGCGCGCCTACCGCAAGAGCGAACTGCAGAAGATCAAGGCGATGACGGGCGACCAGCGCGGCGCCTACCTGCAGAATCTCGACGCCCAGTGGAACGCGCTCTCGCCCGAGCGCAAGGCCCATGTCGAGCGCCATCTCGAGGCGCATCAGGCGCGCCACGCTGGCCAGCAGGGCCAAGGCTATCCGCAAAACGGCGGCCAGATGGGCACGCCGCAGTAACGGCAGCGGCCCAAATCCTATAAGGTCCTCCCCGGAAGGCTCCCGCGCGATTCGCGGGAGCCGCCTTTTCGAAGGGGAGATTTCTCATGATGGCATCGCTCGCGAGCTGGCTCACCGCGGTCGTCACGGTTCTTGCGGTCCTGATGTATTTCTGGACCGGCTTCCGCGTCGGCGGAATGCGCGGCAAGCACGACATCAAGGCGCCGGCCACCACCGGCCATCCCGAATTCGACCGCGCCTATCGCGTGCAGATGAACACGCTCGAGCATATCGTGATGTTCCTGCCGCTGCTTTGGCTGTCCAACGCCTATTTCCAGATGTACCCGCTCATCACCGGCGCGCTCGGCCTGGTATGGATCGTGGGCCGCATCATCTACGCGGTCGCCTACATGGCCGATCCGTCGAAGCGCGGAACCGGCTTCCTCATCGCGGGGATCGCGCTTCTGGGCCTTCTGATCACCACCATCATCGGCCTCGTCCAGGCCTTCCTGGCGCTGAACGCGGTTTAGGGTTGCGCAATCCCAATTCGTCATGGCCGGGCTTGACCCGGCCATCCAGCAAGCGAGCTAAAACGATTCTGGATGGCCGCCTCTAGGGCGGCCATGACGACTAGGGGATAGAGCGGCGCTAGACTTTCAGCTTGGCCGCCACGCTCTTCGCCGTCGCCTCACCCGACAGGTACGCGCCGCCGGCCGTCTGGATCAGCGGGCCGGCGAGCGCCTCGCCCGCGAAGAACACCGTGTCGCCGAGGGGGCGGCCGAGCCTTTCGCGCTCGACGTAATGGCACGGCAGAGCGGCCGAATAGGCGCCGCGCGTCAAGGGATTGCTCGCCCATTTGGTGAACAGCGCCTTGGTCACCTTCTTCGGCGCGTCGCTGCCGAAGGTCTGCGCCAGCCTCTCCTTCGCGAAATCGATCGCGGCCTCCTCGCCCGCGGCCGAAAGCTGCCAGCCGAAATCGCCGCCGACGAAGCCGACCATCAGATCGCTGTCCCACGGCCAGGCGAGGAAATAGATGTCCTGGCGGCCGGGATATTCGACGAGCACGTTGTCGTACGGCTTGATGCCGAAACGCTCGCCCGGGATCAGCATCGGGATCTTGGCGAGAAGGCCCATCGGCACGCAGCCGATCGCTGTCTGCTTCCAGTCCGGCAGCACGGGGTCGAAACGGATCGAGCCCGCGGCGAGCACGCCCGTCGACACCGTAACGATCGCGGCGCGCGCGGTGATCGTGCCGGCATCGGTCTCGACCGCGACATTGCCTTTGCGGCTCCAATCGATCTTGCGCACCGGCGTGGAGAGCTTGACGGGAAGCTCCGCGCCCGCGCGCGCGACGACGGTGCCGAAGCCCTCATAGACGAGATAGTTCGGATCGAGATCGGCCGATTGCGCGAAGTCGGCGGTCGACAGGTTGTTCAGGTCGACCGCCATGTCCATCGGGCCCAGATAGGTCGCCGCCGCCTCGAAAGGCTGCGTCCATCGCGGCACCGCGCGGCTTACCGGAATGTCGCGGCGGCGCGCGATCGCGGCCGTGCGCTTGTGGATGACCTCTTCCGCCTCATGCTCGCGCTTGAGCGCGGGCGCGTCGGCGCGGGCGCGCATGGTGTAGAGCTCGTTGAGGGTGAGGTCGTGGTATTTGAGCTTGAAGCCGTCGGCCTCGGCCATCTTGTAGAACGGATTGCGGTCGGCGGCGTGGATCCAGGCGCAGCCGATGTCGAACGGCATGCCGAAGGTCGTCGTGTCGGTATAGGCGCGCCCGCCGATGCGGTCGGCGGCCTCCACCACGACGCAGGAGAGCTTGAGCTCGGCGAGCCTGCGCGCGGCGCCGATGCCCGCGGCGCCCGCGCCGATCACGACGACGTCGGGATTGGCGGGCAGCGCCCAAGACGGCCTGGCGGCGAGAACCGCCAAGCCCGCAAGCATCCCGCGCCGCGTGAGCGCGAGCTCGATGTTGCGCCGGTCCATGACAACCCCTCCGCTAAAGCGGAAGACACTCTACCACATTCGAACGTCCTACTGGCTGACGAGCGAGATGCGGCCGATCTGCGGGTTCGAGCCCTTGTTCGGCGCGCCGCCCTTGGGGACGATCGTGACCTGGGGCGCCGTGTTGCCCTGCTGCTTGAGCTGGTCGGCGAGCGTGCTGACGTCGAAGCTGAAATCCTGCCCCATGCCCGGCATGCCCGCGGCTTCGAAGAAGCTGGGCGTGCCGACGTAATAGGGCTTGAGCGCGTCGCCGGTCGCACCCTTCGGCGCGCCGAGATAGATGTCGTATTGCACGCCCGGAAGCCTGACGACCTTGAGCCCCTCGATCACCAGATAGGTCCGCGCGCCCTGCGCCGCGTCGCGCAGCATCGCATGGCCGGGAGGCGGCACGAGCGTCACGGTCATCACCGTCGCTCCCAGCTTGACGCCGGCGCGAGAGCCGACGGTCGCAGCCGCGCGCGGCGGCGGAGCCTTCGCGAGCGAGGCGACCTGCCCGCCGCCCTTCGGCACCGGCTCGAGCTTCTCGTAGCTGTAGCCGAGGCTTTCGGTGTTTGTGTATTTGCCGACGAGATATTCGGCGGTCCTTCCCTGCGCATTGGCGAAGGTGAATTTCTTGTCCGCCCATTTGGGATCGTCGTCCGGGTTCTTGTTGCCGGCCGCGTTCCAGCTCGCCCACAGCCGGTCGATGTTGCAGTGATGCAGGAAGAAGATCGGGTCGCCCGCCGCGGTCGGGATGAACGACATGCCGTAGTCCAGCGGATTGGACGCATACGGGTCGCCGATGAGATCGTGCATGATGCCGTGCGGATTGTTGTTGATCGAGCTGGAGAAATTCGGCGGCACCGCCTCCGTCGAGTAGTAGTCGGGGAGCTTCAGGCACTCGTAATTGACTTCCGAATCCGGCACCCATTCGCCGTTGTTGACGCCTTTGCCGGGATGGCCGGGCGGGCGGCGGTTGGGATTGTAGAGCGGACTCTTCGGGTCGCGGAACAGGTCCGGCAGCACGCCTTCCTTCTCGGACTCCAGATAGTTCCAATACGGCATCGTGAAGGACGGTTCGCCGCTGGCCGCGCGCACGATCTCCTCGAAATAATAGAGTTCCATGCGGTGCCAGGGCAGGAAGTAGAAGATGGTCTTCTTGGCCTCCGCGCCGTGGCCCTGGCAGGTGTTCCACATCGCCTGCGCCGCGGGGCGCAGCGACGGCGGCAGCTTGGCGATCTTCTCGTTCTTGGTGACGTTGTCGGACGCGTTGCCGGGTACCCAATGGGTGTACCATTGGAAATCATACGAAGTCGGATCGCCTTCGTGCCGCCCCCTCATGACGCCCACGGCCTTCTCGTAGAGCTTGAGCATGTCTTGGCCCCTGGGCGAATAGACGTTCGGACGGACATAGCCGCCTGCCGCGTGCGCGGCGCCGAAGATCGATCCCGAGAAAGGCAGGCTCGCGCCCGCCAGCGCCGTCGTGGCGACGAATTTGCGGCGTGTGAAATGCGTCATGGTCCCCTCCAGCCGAAGCCGATTCCGCGGGAATTCTACATTAGGTAGATTTTAACGGCAACCGTCCTCAGCGTGCGACGAGCGAG
This sequence comes from Alphaproteobacteria bacterium, assembly GCA_021325375.1. Taxonomy (GTDB): domain Bacteria; phylum Pseudomonadota; class Alphaproteobacteria; order Micropepsales; family Micropepsaceae; genus Rhizomicrobium. The sequence goes on from JAJPHG010000003.1 coordinate 4,226, forward strand.
ATCGCCGCGATGGACGGACGGCTTTCGGGATTGAGGCCGCCGACGGGCCTCAGCGTCAGATAGGCGTCGTGGTGGCAATAGCGGGAGGGGATTTCGAAGCTGACCGGCGCCGTCTTGGCCGCGGGGACGCCGACGTCTTCGTAGAAGCTGAGCGTCCCCGCCTTGGCGACATCGTTGGGCAGGGCATCCATCCCCGTCGACACGACGGAGATCTCGTACTGGGCCCCGACCGGGCGCGCGGCGGTCATCCCCTCGACGACGACGAAGCAATGCTTGAGATGCGCGGCGCCCGGGACAGGACGGAAGATGGGGCTGGCCATCGCGGTCTGGGGGCCCAGCGCGATGGGGCCGGGCAGCGTCCTGGAGACGGTCACGCCCCCGTCCGCCGACGACGCCGATGACAGCAGCACCGCGGCCAGCATTCCCGCGCAGAACGTCCTCATGCACGCACTCAACCGCGCGATGATGGTCTTTTCTTGACGATGCGGTCGATGGCGACCAGTTCCGCCAACAATTCCGGAACGGTCTTGAGATAGAGCATGTTCGGCCCGTCGGAGCGGCCTTCTCGGGTCGCGCGTTCGGGGTCCTCATGCGTCTCCATGAAGACGGCCGCGACCCCGGCGGCGACGGCGGCGCGCGCGATGACCGGCGCCATCTCGCGGTTTCCGCCGGACGAGGTGCCCTGCCCGCCCGGCTTCTGCACGGCATGCGTCGCGTCCATCACCACCGGCGCGCCGAACTTGGCCATCTCCGGCAGCGCGGTCATGTCGACGACCAGCGTGTTGTAGCCGAAGCTCGCGCCGCGCTCGGTGACGATGACGTTCGGGTTGCCGCTTTCGGTCACCTTGGCGATCGCATTCTTCATGTCCCAGGGCGCGAGGAACTGGCCCTTCTTGACGTTGACGACCTTGCCCGTCTTCGCCGCCGCGACGATCAGATCGGTCTGGCGCGACAGGAAGGCGGGGATCTGCAGCACGTCGACCGCCGAGGCCACCAGCGCGCATTGCTCGCGCTCGTGCACGTCGGTGAGCACGGGCAGGCCCAGGCTCTCGCGGATCTCCGCGAAGATCGGCAGCGACGCATGCAGCCCCAGCCCGCGCTGGCCCGCGCTGCTGGTGCGGTTCGCCTTGTCGAAGCTCGTCTTGTAGACGAGGCCGACGCCCGCCTTCGCCGCGATCTCCTTGAGCGCCTGCGCCATCTCGAGCGCATGCGCGCGGCTTTCGATCTGGCACGGCCCCGCGATGATCGCGAGCGGCAAGGCATTGCCGATCTCGACATTTCCGACTTTCACGACGGCGTTTGGGGCGGTGGTCATGGGAGCTTCAATAAAACAGGCGGCGCCGATTCACAAACATTGTCATTCCCGGCGAACATCGATGCGATAGCATCGATGTGAGGGAAGGGAACCCAGGGGACTGGGTAGCGAGCCCAGGCCCCTGGGTTCCCTTCCCTCGCAGCGCTTCGCGCTGCTCGCCGGGAATGACAATAATGTAAGGGGCAGCGCCGCTACGGCTTTAGCGCGTAGGCCAGCGGGACCGCGATCGAGGAGGCGGGCGCGAGCCAGGAGGATATGTCCCAGAACACGGTCTGGTCGACGCGCACCACGTCGCCCGGACGGATCTGCACGGTCTCGTCGAGCGCGAGCTCGTATTCCTTCACCTCGCCCTGGTGGCGGATGTGGACCGTGGACTCGACGGCGTGATCGGTGAAGCCGCCCGCCACCCCGATGGCGTCGAGCGCGCTCATGTTGCTGGTGTAGGGATACTGGCCGGGCCGGTTGACCTGGCCGATGATGTAGAACGGGCGATAGGTCGTGACCTCGACGTTGACGCGCGGGGTCTTGAGATAGCCGTCGAGCAGCGCCGTGCTCACATCGCCTTCGAGCTGGCGCGCGGTGCGGCCCAGCGCCTTGACCTGGCCGATCAGCGGCAGGCGCACGAAGCCCGTGTCGTCGACCTGGAACTCGCCGGAGAGATCGGTCTCGTCATAGACCGTCACGCGCACCTTGTCGCCGGGGCCGAGCCTGTAGTCGTTGTAGGTCGGCCCGTTCACCACGACCGTCTCGGTTTCGCTTTGGCGCAGACCGTCATCGGCAAAAGCCGGGCCGCAGACGAGGACCGCGAGAAGAGCGAGGGGCACGAAAGCGCGCATGGCGCGACTATATGGGCTTGAGGCTTTAGAATTTCCCTACTGGCAAGCAAAGATGGTGAACCGGCGGTTAAAGCGCCGGGAAACACCGCGAATTTCCGCGCTTTCGACGGTGAACGCGGCAGGCTATACAAGCCTTCGATCCGCGCCCCAAAAGGACCCTTCATGCGCACCGACGAGCCGCGCAGCATTGCGCTCAAGGACTATCAGCCGCCCGCCTACAGGATCTCCGAGGTTTCGCTGACCTTCGCGCTCGATCCGCAAAAGACGCGCGTGCGCTCGGTGATGACGATGACGCGCGTGGCGGACGCGCCGCTGGTGCTCAACGGCGAGCATCTCACCCTCGTCTCGCTCAAGCTCGACGGCGCCGACATCGCGCATGCCAAGGACGACGAGACGCTGACCATCGCAAGCACCCCGGCCCAATTCACGCTCGAGATCGTCACCGAGATCTCGCCCGCCGACAACACCGCGCTCGAGGGCCTCTACGTCTCCAACGGCATGTTCTGCACGCAGTGCGAGGCGGAAGGCTTCAGGCGCATCACCTATTACCTCGACCGTCCGGACGTGCTCGCGGTCTACACCACGCGCATCGAGGCGTCGAAGAGCGACTATCCGGTGCTGCTGTCGAACGGCAACCGGATCGACAGCGGCGATCTTCCGGACGGCCGCCATTTCGCGATGTGGCACGATCCGTTCCCCAAGCCCTGCTATCTCTTCGCGCTCGTGGCGGGCGATCTGGGCGTCTTGAAGGACAGCTTCGTGCGCGCCTCGGGGCGGCCGGTGGATCTGGCGATCTATGTCGAGCACGGCAACGAGGACAAGGTCGCCTACGCGATGGACTCCTTGAAGCGCGCCATGCGCTGGGACGAGGAGAAATACGGCTGCGAATACGATCTCGACATCTTCATGATCGTGGCGGTCAGCGCGTTCAACATGGGCGCGATGGAGAACAAGGGCCTCAACATCTTCAACGACCGGCTGCTGCTCGCTTCGCCTGAGACCGCCACCGACGACGACTATGCCGCGATCGAGAGCGTCGTGGCGCACGAGTATTTCCACAACTGGACCGGCGACCGCGTCACCTGCCGCGACTGGTTTCAGCTTTCGCTGAAGGAAGGCCTCACCGTCTTCCGCGACCACAGCTTCTCGGCCGACATGCGCTCGCGCGGGGTGTGCCGCATCGAGGACGTCAAGGCACTGCGCACGCGCCAGTTCGTCGAGGATTCGGGCCCGCTCGCCCATCCGGTGCAGCCGCAGAGCTACATCACCATCGACAATTTCTACACCGCCACCGTCTACGAGAAGGGCGCCGAGGTCATCGGCATGCTCCAGACGCTGGTGGGCGACGAGGGCTATCGCAAGGCGACCGATCTCTATTTCAAGCGCCATGACGGACACGCCGCGACCGTCGAGGACTGGGTCAGATGCTTCGAGGATGCCTGCGGGCGCGACCTCGAGCAGTTCCGCCTGTGGTACGTGCAGTCCGGCACGCCTGAGATCGAGGCCAAGGGCGAATACGATTCGGCAAGCAAGACCTATGCGCTGACGCTCACCCAGACGCTCGGCCCCACGCCCGGCCAGCCGGTGAAGAAGCCGATGCACGTCCCCGTGCGGTTGGGCTTCGTCGGAAAAAACGGCGCGCTGCCGCTGACGCTCGAAGGCGAGAACGCCAAGGGCCCCGACGAGCGCGTGCTGGAGCTGACAGCTGCGCAAGAGCGCTTCGTCTTCGTCGACGTCGCGGAGGAGCCGTTGCTTTCGGTCGGGCGCGGCTTCTCGGCGCCCGTGGTGTTCAAGGTGCCGACGTCGCGCGGCGCGCACGCGCAGCTGATGGCGCGCGACAGCGACGCGTTCAACCGCTGGGAAGCGGGCCAGGCGCTGGCGACCGACGTCCTCAAGGACATGGCGGCGCGCGGCGCGGACGCCGATCCGATCTATGTCGCGGCGGCCGGCGAGGTGCTGGCGCGCGCGGAAGAAGACGTCGCCTTCGCGGCGCTGATGCTGATGCCGCCCTCGGAGAGCGAGCTTGCGCTTGCGATGTCCCCGCCCGATCCGGACGCGATCCACGCCGCGCGGGTCGGACTGATCCGCGCCGTCGCCAAGGCGCATCGCGCGCGCATCGAGATGCTTTACGGGACGCTGAGCGTCGAGGCGCCGTTCTCGCCCGACGCCGAACCCGCCGGACGCCGCGCGCTGCGTAATATGCTCCTGCGCTATCTGACCGCCGCGGACGACGAGGACGCGGCCGCGCTGTCCGATGCGCATTACCGCTCGGCCACGAACATGACCGACATGATCGCGGGCCTCTCCGCGCTCACGCGCATGGCCTCGCCCAGGCGCGACGCGGCGTTCGCCCATTTCCACGACCGCTTCAGGAACGACGCGCTGGTGCTCGACAAATGGATGGGCCTGCAGGCCTATTCGCCGCTGCCCGACGCGGTCGAGCGCGTGCGCGCCCTGATGAAGCATCCCGCCTACGACGTGAAGAACCCCAACCGCGTGCGCTCGCTGGTCGGCGCGTTCTCCGGCAACCATCTGCGCTTCCACGCCAAGGACGGCTCGGGCTACCGGCTCGTGGGCGAGACGATCCGCACGCTGGACGCCATCAACCCGCAGGTCGCGTCGCGCATGTCCGCCGCCTTCGAGGCGTGGCGCCGCTACGACACGGGCCGCCAGGCGCTGATGCGCGGCGAGCTCGAAGCCACGCTCAAGCTCCCCGGCCTGTCGCCGAACCTGTTCGAGGTCGCGACTAAGATGCTCGGCTGAACGGCGAGCCCGGCTGCGCGAAACGCACGACGATCACGCCGATCGTCTTCACCGGCTTGCCGTCGATCGTGGCGGGGCGATAGACCCATTGCTTGATCGCATCGACGGCGGACGCGTTGAAGCTGTCGTATTTCGAGGGCGTGTCGATCTTGGCGCTGAGGATGCGGCCGTCCTCCGCGACCGTGACGCTGACCTGGATGCTGGCCTCGTTGCCGAACACCCCGCGCCAGAAGGGAAAGTCCGGCAGCGGATAGGCGCGCGCTGGATCCCTGGTGCCGTCCTGGATCTGGCCCGCGATCCTGGCGCCGGCCTGCGTGGTGTAGACCGCAGCGCCGTCGACGCTGCCTTTCCGGAAGTGGGATTCGAGCACGCTGCCGTCCGCATAGCTCAGCACGCCCTGGCCGTCGAAAAAGCCCTCATGGAAGCCGCCGACATATCTGCTGCCGTCGGGCCAGACATAGGTGCCGCAGCCTTCCGCGACGGGCGCCGCCGCGCAGGCCGGCGCTTGCCCCTCCGCCGCCGCGGCCGGGGAAATGGCGAGAACCAGGACGAACAGGTGACGGACGATCTGAAATCTGCGCATGAGCCCCTCCCATCTGGGCCGTCAACCTATCATGGAACACGCTTCCGCGACAGGCAGGCCAGATGCTAAACTGACTCATGGGACCGATGAGGATTGCGTTGATTTGCGTGCTGGCCGTGTTCGCCTCTTCGGCGGGGCGCGCCCAGGACGACGATTCTCCGCATTGGAAACCCGGCAAGACGACGCTCGCCAAACTCGATTTCGCATTCCGCAACGCCGGTTTTTGGGACGGCTCGCCGCCCGCCATCGAAAAGTACAGCCGTTACTACGCAGGGGTCACGATCAGGGGTCGGCGCATGGTGCGTGCCGAATTCACCGATTTCCCGGACGTGGAGATCGTCGATGGCAAGGTCGAATATCACGTTGACAAGAATCCGGTTCACGTCGTTCCGGAGGATCAATTCCCAGGGATTTTCGACGGCGGCTGCAGCGTGGTGAACATGCTCTACGACGTGGAGGCCGAGCGGATGGTTTCGATCTCCTGTAACGGCGTCGCCTGACAATCCTTAACGCCGCCGGTCCAAAATCGTTAATGACAGCGACTCGCTGATTCGCATAATCGTTTGTGCGAATCAGTTGGGGCGTTTGACGGGATGGCGTTTGCGTCGGCAGCCACCTGGTCTCTTGCGGTGCGCGGACCCGCCCGGTTCGCCTCGCGGCATGTGCGCGCGACGGTCGTCATCTCGCTCGTGCTGATCTGCGGCAGCTTCGCCGCGGCCGCGGCGCTGCAGATGCGTTTCGCGCGCGTCCACGCGCTCGGCGAGGCGCAGTATTTCGAGACCCGCCGCGCGCAGGAGATCGCCCAGGTCGCGGACGCAAGCCTCGAGCGCATGGCGCAGACCGGCCGCGCCTTCGCCGACGGCGCGTCGAGCGCCGTCCCGGAAGGCTCCGTGCGCAACATCGCGGTCTACGCCCCCGACGGCACCGCGATCTCGATGCTCACCGGCACGACCGCCTTCGTGCGCCTGCCGCGCGAGGTGGTCGCGGCCGCCGCGATCTCGCCCAAGCTGATCGGCGATGCGAGCCTCGCCACCCTCATCTCGTCCTACGGCAGCTATGTGATCGCGGTGTCGTTCGACACGAAGGCGCTGGTGCCGCCCGCGCTCGCCGACCGAGCCGCCATCGTCACGGCGAGCGGCATGACGCTGACGGGGCAGCCCAACGAAGGCAGCATCCGCGCCGGCGTCGGACACTGGCCCGCGACGGTGGTGATCGCGCCGGACGACGACGGCGCGCTCGCCGCCTGGTACGGCTCGCTGCCGCTCTATCTGTTCGTGATCTTAGGACCGGCCGTCGTCGGCGCGTGGCTCGCCTCGCTCTTCGTCGCCGAGTTCGAGCGCCGCGCGCGCGCCTCTCTGGCCGTGACGGCGTTGCGCGCGACGCCGTCCGCCGATCAGCGCCTGCTCGTGCGGCTGGCCCAGGCCGAGCGCGACGCGATCGAGGCGCAGCGCTCCAAGGCCGAGTTCATCGCGCATATGAGCCATGAACTGCGCACGCCGCTGAACGCGGTGATCGGCTTCTCCGAGATCATCGAGCGCGGCCTGTTCGGCCCCGTCGGCAACGCCAAATACGTCGAATACGCGCGCGACATCGGTGCGGCCGGACGCGGGCTGCATGCCAAGGTCGGCGACATCCTCGAATACGCGAACCTGGAAGCCGGACGCTATCCGATCGCGCTTGCCCAGTTCGACGCGGCGGAGCTTGCGCAGGCCTGCGTCGACGAGCAGATGGGCCGCGCCTTCTCGCGGCGCATCGCGCTCGACTTCGCGCCGTCGGCGCCTTCGATGGTGCGCGCCGACAGGAACGCGGTGCGCCGCATCCTGACGAGCCTTCTTTCCAACTCGCTCGCCTACACGCTCGAGGGCGGAAGCGTCCGGGTCGAGACGCGCGAGGAGGAAGGCGCGATCCTGCTCGCCGTCTGCAACACCGGCCCCGGCTTCCGTCCAGAAGAAGCCTCGAGCGCCGGCAACGCCTTCCGCCGCTTCGACCGCAAGGGCGCGCAGACCGGCACGGGTTTGGGATTGGCGATCGCCGTCGCGCTGGCGCGGCGCACCGGCGGCGCGCTGACGCTGTCCTCGCCCGCGAGGATGGGGACGCGGACGGAACTCAGGCTGCCGAAAGCCGCGAACTGATCGCGCCACCAACAAAACTGTCATGGCCCGCGAATGCGGGCCACCCAGCTGGGTTCTGCACCATTTAAGAGGGATTCACGCGGAGGCGCGGAGCCGCGGAGGTTCCCTATCTTCTCCGCGGCTTCGCGTGATTCCTCTTTGGAGCAACTCAGGTGTCACCTGGGTGGCCCGCATTCGCGGGCCATGACACCGGACCTACAAATACCACGCGTATTCCGCGGCCGAGACGATCTTCAGGAACCGGCCGTATTCCAGCCGCTTGGTCTCGGCGTAGATCGCGACCGTCTCCTGGCCGAGATAATCGCCGATCGCCGATTCCGCGGTGAGCTTCTGCAGCGCAGCGTCGAGCGAGAAGGGCAGCGCCATGTCCGGCTCGTGCGAGACGTTTCCCACCGCGGGCGCGCCGGGATCGATCTTCCTGGTCAGACCCAGATGCAGCCCCGCCAGCACCGCGGCGAGCGTCAGATACGGATTGGCGTCGGCGCCGGCGACGCGATGCTCGACGCGGCGCGCGATGCCCGGGCTCATCGGGATGCGCAGGCCCACCGAGCGGTTGTTCAGGCCCCAGCGGCGGTTCACCGGCGCGAACATGTCCGGCTGGAAGCGGCGATAGGAATTGAGCGACGGCGCGAACAGCGCCATCGAGCCCGGCATCAGCGCCTGCATGCCGCCGATGGCATGGCGCAGCCGGTCGCTTCCCGCCTCGCTGCCGTCGTCGAAGATGTTGCGGCCCTGCTCGTCGAGCACGCTGACATGGACGTGCAGACCGGTGCCCGCGCGGTCGGGATAAGGCTTGGCCATGAAGGTCGCATCGAACCCGTTCGCCTTCGCCGCCGCCTTGATGACCTGCTTGAGGAACACGCAGTGGTCGGCGGCGAGGATCGTCTCCTTCTGGTGCTTGAGGTTGGCCTCGAACTGGCCGGGCGCGTATTCCTTGCTGGTCGCGCTCATCGGGATGTTCTGCACTTGGGCCGCCTCGCCGAGCGAAGCGAGGAACGCGCCGTAGCGGTCGAGATCGTCGATGCCGTAGACCGAGTTGGTGCATTCGCGCTGGCCGCTCGCCGGGTCGACGGGGGGCAGCGGCGCGCCGCCCGGCGCGCGTTCGCGGTCGATGAGATAGAATTCGAGCTCCAGCGCCGCGACCGGCGTGAGCTTCATCTGGGCGAAGCGCTCCAGCACCCGCTCCAGCGCCGCGCGCGGCTCGGCCGGATGCACCGCTCCGTCCGCGTCGCGCAGGGTCATGAGCATCTGCGCGCGCGCCGCCCCCTCGCCCCACACGCGCGAGATCGTCTCGGGGATCGGCCACGCGGTGCCGTCGGGATCGCCGTCGCCGATGCCGCGGCCGAACGGGTTCACCATCTCTCCGCTCGCGTCCATCATGTAGATGGATTGCGGGATCTGCATGCCCGTCTCGAAGATGTGCGACGTGCCGCCCGCGGGCAGGCGCTTGCCGCGCAGCGTGCCGCAGATGTCGGACAGGACCGCGTCGACGGTCTCGATCCCGGGATGCTCCTTACGCAGAGCATCCAGGCGCTTGGCCGCCTCCTCCACGAATTGAGGGCGCGCGAATCCAGGCATGGGCGGGGACGTGGGCTTGTTCATGATGGGACGATCATAAAGGAAGGCTCGGATGCTTACCACGGGAGGGGTAAGGATTGGCAAATATGCCCACCCTCCCTCAAGGGAGGGTCGATTCAGGCGATGAAATCGCTCTAGATTGTTCCCAAACTGGAGGTGCGGGACTTGAGACGGCTGATCATGATCGTGGCGGGCGTGTTCATCGCGCTCGCGGCGGCAATCGTCTTCCTGCGCCCCTCGTCGCGAGCGACCTCGGACACCGCGCGGCCGGGCCAGATCACGCTGTTCCAGTGGGAGGACTACATGAACCCTCCCTTCCTGCACGAATACGAGCGCAAATATCGCGAAGACCCCAAGATCACGATCTTCGCCGACGAGGACGAGGCCTTCGCCAAGATGCGCGCGGGCTTCACGCCCGACGTGATGGGGCCGTGCTACTACGAGTTCCCGCGCTGGCAGGAAGCGGGCATGCTTCAGCCCATCGACACCACCAAGCTCAGGAACTGGGACAAGATCTCGCCCACCTTGCGCAACCTGCCCGGCATCAGCGCGGGCCCGAACAAGGTGTGGTTCGTGCCGCATTATTGGGGCAACACCTCGATCACCTTCCGCACCGACCTGGCGCCGGACTACGTCAAGCATCCGAGCTGGAACATCCTCTTCGATCCCAAATACAAGGGCCGCGTCAGCGTGCTCGAAGGCGTCGACGACACCGTGCCCTTCGTCGCGCATATGATCGGCATCGACGCCTATCACATGACGCCCACGCAGTGGGAGCGCGTGCAGGACAAGCTGCGCGAGCTCGTGCCGCAGACGCGCACCATCACCAGCGACGACAGCGCGCTGGTGCAGGGGCTGGCCTCGGGCGAGATCGTGGCGGCGATGTCGTGGCGCATCGTCTATTCGACGCTCAGGCGCGAAGGAAAGCCCGTCGCCTTCATGAACCCGCCCGGCGGCATGTTCACCTATGTCTGCGGCCTGGTCGTGCACAAGAACCCGTCGAGCGTCGAAAAGGCCACCGCGCTGATCGATTCCATGATCGGCGACGAAGGTGCTGTCTACACCATCGAGAGCATCGGCGACGAGCCCGCCAACGAGGGCGCGTTGATCCACGAGCCGGACGAGGTGTTCGCGCGCCAGGGCCTCAACCGCGACATGGAAGCGCTGCTGAAATCGGGCATCTTCCAGAAACGCTTGAAGAACAAGGACGAAGTCATCAGCGCCTGGACCGAGATCCGCGCGGGGCTGTGAGCCTCGGCACGGCGCCGCTTCGCTTTCAATGCCTTGCGCGCCCGCAGGATCATCTTCACGCGGACGAGCACATGACGCGCCAGCCGCGTCAGCCCCATCACCTGCCCGCGCCGCGTCAGCGTGTCCGCCGCATAGCGGCCGTGCCGCAGCCGGTTGGTATTCCCCGGCTGCCCGCCGCGCTTGCGCTTGGGCGGTATTCGAACCTCACTTTTTGCGTTTTCCATCGCGTGCGCTCCTGCATTGCTCGCAGCATTATGCGCGCGGTTGGAGCGGTGTCCGATAAAGTAATATTGTTGTGCGAACCAAATTTCGTCATGGCCGGGGCTTGCCCCGGCCATCCAGCAAGCGAGCGTCAGCGAGCGATACGGCTCTGGATGGCCGCCTCAAGGGCGGCCATGACGGATGGGCCCAATGATCACCGCTTCCGGAACATACGTCTCAGCCAGGAATGGCTGGGCTTGGGCATCGCCGCGGCCACGCTTTGGCGCTCTTGCGGCGTGAGGACGGCTATCGCGTCGGCGGTGGTCTTCAGGTTCTCGTCCTCGAGCGTCGCGTCCGCGCCCTGCACGGCGGCGGACGCTTTGGCGAACGCGTCCTTGTCGAAAGTCTTGGCCGAGAGGGCGGTGAACAGCTCGGCGCGCGCCTGCACCGATTGCTGGCGCAGCTCGTGCAGCCGCGCGCGGTGCGCGTCGATGATGGCTGCGATCTTGTCCCGTTCCGCCGGCACCATGTGCATGAGCGCCTGGGCGCTCAAGCCCGCCTTGGCCTCGCGCGGGAACGGCCCGCGCAGGAACATCATCGCGCCCAGCCCGATCAGCGCGAGGTTGAGGCAGAGTGAGACGATCAGAAGGATGCTGGGCTTGCGCCGCTCGGGTAGCGCCGGATCGCTCACGAGTTCTCCCCGATCTCGAATGTCGGCGGCGCGTCCAGCGAGACGGCGGCGGTCTGCTCCGTACCTTCGGCCACGCCGTCCTCGAGCGGGATCAGCACACCCGCCATCAGCCCGATCGCGAGCGCGGCCCCGAACACGAAAGCCGGCCGCCACGCCGGCGCCCCCGGCCAGACCGCGTCGCGCAGCTGGCCGAGCAGGCTCGCCCGGCGCCGCGCCGCTTGCGCGTCGAAATCGGCGAGGATGCGCCGCTCCAGCCCGGCCGGAACCGGCACGGTCGGCAAAGTCTCAAGCGCGCTTTTAAGCCACATTTTGTCCTGGTCCGTGTTCCCCATGCGCCCCGCTCCTACTCTTCTTTCAGGTGTCCCAGCCTGGCCCGCAGCGTCCGCCGTCCCCTGGCCAGCAGGGACTCCAAGGCTTCAACGCTGATGCCCAAAACTTCCGCCGCTTCGATATTGCCCATTTCCTGGTGGTGGCAGAGGACAATGGCAGCTCTTTGGCGCTCGGGCAGCGCCTGGAGCGCGGCCTCGATCTCCTCGGCCAGCCCGGCCTTTTCCAGCACGGAATCGGCCCTGGGGGCGGGGTCGGCGACCTCGACCGCCTCGTCCAGGCTGGCAGGCGCCCGCTTGCGCAGCCGGTCGTAGCACTTGTTCATCGTCACCCGGTAAAGCCAGGTCTCGAACTTGGCCTTGCCGGGCTGCCAGCGCGCGGCATGGGTCCAAAGCTTGAGGAAGGCGTCCTGGACCGCGTCCTCGGCCTCGGCCTGGCTGCCCATCATGCGGCGCGCGAGCGTCAGCATCTTTGGCAGGTGGCGCGCCATCAGCGCCTGCGCCGCGGCGCGGTCGCCTTGGCCCGCCCGCTGGACGAGGTCGGTATCCGGATCGATCATCTGCCGGGCTTCAATCACGGCGCGCGGGCGCGCGCAATCGGCCTTGGGAGGGCCTGTCGGAGATTTAACGGGCGGGTGTCCGGTTCCCGTCGCTCAGGCGCTTGGCGCGGGCAGGAAAGGCACCTCCACGACCCGCGCGCTCACACCGCCGCAGGTCAGCAGCGTGCCCGGTGCTGCCGCGCCGTTGCCGACGATCGCGAGCGCGATGGCGCAGCGGAGCGCGGGGGAATAGAGCGAATGCAGCGTGCGCCCCACCTCCAAGCCGGCGCGCGTCAGCGGCGCATGCGGCAGCGGCGCGTCGCCGTCGAGCTCGATCCCGACGCGCGTCCTGCTGCGCGGCGCGGCGAGGCAGGCGGCGCGGCCGTTGAAGAGCAGGTGGCTCTCGTCGATCAGCGATTCCAGGCCGAGCTCGAACGGCGTCGGCGCCGCATCGAAGCCGCCTTGCGCCGGCGTGTAGTCGCGCACCGGCCTGGGCACGCCCGCTTCGAGATCGAGGATGTCCATCGCGGCGAGACCCGCGGGCTTGAGCGCGTGGCTAAGTCCGGCCTTGGCGATGCGGTCCCACACAAGCGGCGCATCATCGGCCTTGCACGCGATCTCGTAGCCGCCATGCTCGCCCAAGCGCGACAGCGTGACGTCGAGCCCGCGCCAGAACAGCTTGCGGAATCCGAGCGGCTCCAGCGCGGGATCGAGCCCGGCGGCTTCTAAGACCTTCGCCGCATAAGGCCCGACGACCGCGAGCATCCCTTCTTCGTCCAGCACCTCGCGCACGCGCACGTCGAAGAGCGCGGCGCCGCGCACGATCCAGTCGAGATCGCAGGCTGCGGAAATTATCTGGAACGTCTCGCGCCCATGCCGCGCAAGCAGTCCCGCGCCGCGCACGCCGCCGTGATCGCTCAGCCACAGCGCCTTGAACGCCGTGCCGGGCTCGAGCGCGGCGGGATCGCGGGTCATCAGCCGCGCGAGGAACTCCTGCGCCCGCGCGCCCTCGATCATGACGCGCGAACGCCATGTGATGTCCGCCATCGCGCAGGTGAGCCGCGCGGCGAGCGCTTCCTCGTTCGCGTCGTCGTAGCGCTCGGCCAGCGTCCAGCCCGCGCGCGGCTGCCACAGATTCATGGTGTTCGACGCGGCGGCGCGGCCGTGGAAAGGCGTGGCGCGGATGGCGGTCATGGCGTCTTCCTCCGCGCGGCATGGGCCATGGCGAGGCTGGCCGCGAGGCGTCCGGCGCGGCCGCAGATCGCTTCCACCGGCTCGGCCTCGCCACCGCAGAGGAACAGGCCCTCGATCGGCGTGGCGATGCGCTCGCGCGCCGGCGTGAGAAGCTGGGCGCGCGGCACGTCGCGCGCGACGCTCTCGCTGCCGACGATGCGGCTGCGCAGGAGCGGGGTGAAGCGTTCGAGCTGGGCGATCACGGCATCGAGTGTCGGCGCGCCTTTCGCGCGGATCCGCAGATTGTATTGCCCCGGCGAGGCGGCGGCGGCAGACACCGCTTCCAGCATCGGTTCGCCCTCGGCGATCACGAACCGCGCGGCTTGGGCGATCTGTGCGCCGCCGAGCATCGCGGCGGCATTGAGGGTGAGCGAGACGAAGGTCTCTTTCTGCGCCGGCGCCTCGCGCATCAGCCTGTGCGTCTCAGCAAACCCCGCGCTCGCGGCCGGCGCCAGATCCAGGAGCGTGGCGCGGCGCGACAGGCTCGAAAGCACGACGCGCGCCAAGACCGTCTCGCCGGAATCGAGCGCCACGCCCGCGGCCGCATTGCCGTCGAGGATGAGCGCCTTGACGCGCGCCCGGGTGCGGAACTCGACGCCCATCTCCTTCGCCGCGGCGATCAACGCCTCGGCGACCGCCGCGCCGCCGCCTTCCGGCATCGCCACCGCGCCCTGGAGCCCGCACATCTCCTGCGCCGCGCGCCAGACGAGCGCGAGCGCCGAGCCCGGCGCGAGCGGCTCACCCGCGTCGAAGGCGAGCGCGGATTTCAGCGCCTCGGTCTCGAAATGGCTGGCGAGATAGGCGTGCGCGCTCATCGCCTTGAGCTTCGTGGGAACGTGCTCCGGCGCGGGCGCGTCGTCCCACCACCACGGCCGCAGCGCGCGCGCCAGCGCGAAGACCTCCGAGTGATAGTGCTTGTAGGCCGCGGCATCCGAGGGCGAATGCGCGGCGATGGCGCGCGCGGCCTCGTGCGGGTCGCGGCCGAGGACGAGATGGCGCCCGTCCTGGCGCAGCGCCACCAGCGCCATGTCGCGCTGCGCGAATTTGAGCCCGCGGCGGGTGAGCGCGAGTTCCTTCACGACGCGCGGGTCGAGCGCATAAAGCGTCGCGGCCTTGCGGCAGGCGCCGCCCAGCGCCTCGTCCGCTTCGAGGAGGACGACGCTCGCGCCCGTCTGGCGCAGATACGCCGCCGCAGTGAGCCCGCCGATGCCGCCGCCGATCACGATCGCGTCGTGGGGCGCGCTCATGCGAGATCCGCCATCACGGCGCGCGCGGCGGCGACGCCCGCAGTGCACGTGCCGAACGGTCCGGCCGGCGAAGCATGGCCGCCGAGATAGAGTCCCGCGACCGGCGTGCGTCCGCCCGGATGTTCCTCGAAGCCGCGCAGCGCGAACATCTGATCGGGAGCGATCTCGCCGCCGTCGAGATCGCCTTCGCTCACGCCCAGCGCCTCCTCGATATCGGGCGGCACGATCAGGGTGCAGCCAAGCACATGCGCCGCCGTCCCGGGAAGCAGCGCGTCGATGCGCGCGAGCGTGCTGATGCGCAGCGCCTCGCGTTTCTCATGCGTCCAGGCGCCGTCGAAAAGATGGTGCGGGATGCAGCCGAGCGTCGCGGTCATCACGGCTTGGCCCGCGGGCGCGAGGCTCGGATCGGCCGCGGAGACGAGATCGAGCATCATCGGCGGCGCGTCGGGCACCAAGCCGGAGCGCCACGCGGCGCAGGCGTCGCTGGAGCCTGCGAGATGGAGCCGTCGCGCCATCGCGGGCGGCGCGTCCAGCGCGACGAGCAGGCGTGCCGCGGCCGCCGCATGGCGGTAGCGCGAGACGCGCTCGATGGCGCTCTTGGGCAGGTCCTTCCAGGCGAAGAGCGAGAAGAAGGTGCGCCTCAGATCGAGGGTGGAGATCACCGCGCGCGCTTCGACCTCGCTGCCGTCGGCGAGGCGCACGCCGGTCGCGCGGCTTCGGTGATGGCGGATGTCGGCGGCTTCCAAGCCGAGCTTTATCTCCGCGCCCGACTTGCGCGCGGCGGCCTCCAGCGCCTTGGCCAGCGTCGCAAGCCCGCCCATCACCACGCCCGAGCCGCCCATGCCGGGCGCGAGCAGGTGGAGCGCGGAACCTGTCTGGCCTGGATCGGCGGCGCGGCCGCAGAGCGCATCGGACGTCGCGGCGTCCTCGTCCAGCGAGCGTTGCGCGAGATCCTGCCCCGGCCACGGCGCCGCTTCGGCGCGGCCGGAGAACCAGCCGCGCTCGGGCGCATGCATGGCATCGGCGAACGCGCGCGCCCGTGCCTGCGCTGCCAGCGGATGCTCGCGCGACGCGGCCATGAAGATCGCGCCGTGGCGGGCGAGGTCGAGCGCGCGAAAGATGTCGGGGGGAATTGGCGCGACCTCGTCGCGGAACGGCGAAGCGCAGAAGCCCGGATGGAAGACGCGTGTCGCGCAGCGACCGCCGCAGGCCTCCGCCCGCTCGAGCACGACGACGCTGCGGCCGGACGCGGCCAGCGTGGCCGCCGCCGCCAACCCGTTCGCGCCCGCGCCGATGATCGCAGCGTCGTATCGCACAGCTCAAACCTACCGTTCCTGTCCCAGTTTGACCGGGCTCGGGTTGGGATGAGGTTAACGGGCGATAACGAACGCTGGGCAAATCACCCTCCCCTTGAGGGAGGGTCGAAAACGCGAAGCGTTTTCGGGGAGGGGAACTGCACCGGCGGCAGACCCCTCCCCGAAAAATTCTTCGCTGTGCTCGAATTTTTCGACCCTCCCTCAAGGGGAGGGTCGACGAGCTCCTACAGCACGCCGCGCTTGTGTTCGCCGACGACGATGCGGCCGGGATTGAAGGCGTCCTTGAAGACGCCGAGCGCCTTCCTGGGCTCCGCGTCGCCGCACATGAAGACGTCGAACGCCGCATAGCCCTTCTCGGGCCAGGTGTGGACGCTGATGTGGCTCTCCGCCAGCACCGCCACGCCCGACACGCCGCCGCCGTCGGTGAAGGTGTGCAGATGGATGTGCAGCAGCGTCGCGCCCGCGGCCTTCACCGCGTCGATCAGCGCCTGCTCGATGCGGTCGCGGTCGTCCAGACCTTCCGCCTCCCACAGGTCGATGATCAGGTGCGAGCCCGCAAAGGTCAGACCGTTGCGGGTGATGAAGTGATCCTTGTGCTCCTGCTCATTGGCGGGCGTGGGAGCGAATTTGACGGGTTTCGCGGAAGGGCGGACGCGAGGCGTCTTTGCTTCTTTGGTCGCCGCAACAAGTGCGAGTTTAGCCATTTCGGGCACCTACCCAGTTAAGAGTTGACACCTGCGCCTTGGCCTTACGGACTTCCGGACGCGCCTTAAGAAGAAAGCGGCGTAGACGGAAGGCCGTCTCGCCGCTTTGTCCCCAGAGGAACGGGCCGAATATAGGGACGTTCCCCCCCCATGCAAGAATTTTTTGGGCCGAGGGTGAAATTTTCTTGAAGCGCGTCTCATGCACGCCACGCCGGCTGTCACAAACCGCTTCGCGGCGCGCGAGGTGGACAGCGCTGCGCGCACGCCCTATAGGGGCCGCGATTTTTCTCGACGGAGGCGGCGATGACGAGCGTCAAAGAGCGTTTGCACAAGGGTTACGCGCAGTCCATGGAGGTCGCGGGCGCGCTTCTCGCCGACGAGAAGAGCCGCTATCAGCGCATCAAGATCTTCGACACGGTGGCCAACGGGCGGGTGATGACGCTCGACGACATCGTCCAGATCACCACGCGCGACGAGAGCGCCTATGCCGAAATGCTGACACATTTGCCGATGCTGGAGCACGGCAAGGTCGAGCGGGTGATGATCGTGGGCGGCGGCGACCTCTCCATCGCCGACGAGGCGCTCAAGCACAAAGGCGTCAAGGAGGTCGTCCTCGTCGACATCGACGGGCGCGTGGTGGAGCTCTGCAAGGAGCTGTTCGCCGAGATGAACGCCAAGGCGTTCAAGGACCGCCGTCTCAAGATCGAGATCGCCGACGCCTTCGAATATCTCGGCCGGCCGGAGTCGAAGGGCCGCTTCGACCTCATCATTGCCGACCGCCCCGATCCCGTCGGGCCCGGCAAGGCGCTGTTCGGCGACACGTTCTACGGCCGCGTGAAGGGCGCGCTGAAGAAGGGCGGCTTCGCGACGTTCCAGACCGGCGTTCCGTTCTATCAGCCCTGGGAGATCACCGAGGCGCTGGAAGAGCTCGGCCGCTTCTTCCCGCAATCGGGCCTCTATCTGACCGTGGTGCCGACCTATATCGGCGGCTTCATGGCGCTCTCCTGGGCCGGCAAAGGCGCCAGGCTCGGCACGCCGGCCGGGATCAAGCGCGCCGCCGCGGCATACAAGAAGTCGAAGTTGAAAACCGACTACTACAACCCCGCCGTCCACGCGGCGTCGTTCGCCCTGCCGGAATGGATCGCGCGGCTGGTGCCGTAAAGCCGACCCTCCCCTTGAGGGCCGCCTCCGCTTCCAGCTTCGGCGTGCCAAGTGAGCTTCGCTTGCCGCGGCGTAGCCGAAGGCGGAGCCGGGAGGGTTGAACGAGACGCATGATGACCGACCTCCCCTCTCCGGACGCCCGCGAAGCCGCGCTGTACGAGCGGCTGCGCGCGCTCGGCATCACGTGGACGCGCTACGAGCACGTGCCCGTCTTCACCGTCGAGGAGGCGGCCGTCGTGAACGCGAGCCAGCCGGGCGGGCATACCAAGAACCTGTTCCTCAAGGACAAGAAGGGCGGGCTGTGGCTCGTCGTGCTGCGCGACGATTTCCGCCTCGACCTGAACGCGCTGTCGCGGCAGCTCGCCTCCCCGCGCTTCTCCTTCGGCTCGGGTGAGCTTCTGATGGCCGTGCTCGGCGTGCCGCCGGGATCGGTGACGCCGTTCTCGCTGATCAACGATCCCGGGAACAAGGTCCGCGTCGTGCTCGACGAGGCGATGCTCAGGCATGAGCCGATCAACTTCCACCCGCTGCGCAACGACCGCACCATCGCGGTCACGGCCGCCGACCTCCTCAACTTCATCGCCGATTGCGGACATGCGCCCCGCATCGAGACCCTGCCGGAGGCTTCATGACGCCGGTAGCCCCGCTCGGCCCGCGCACGCTCACCGGCCGCTTCATCGCGCTGGAGACGCTGGACGAGCGCCACCGCGAGGGGCTGCTCGCGGCCGCCGCCGATCCGCAGACCTGGACCTATATCCCGGTGGAGAGCTTCGAGACGCGCCTGCCCTGGATGATGGCCGAGAACCAAGCCGGACGGCTGATGACCTTCGTCGTGCGCCGCTTGGCCGATGGCGCGATCATAGGCTCGTCCTCCTATCTCAACATCGCGCCCCACGACGCGCGGGTGGAGATCGGCTTCACCTGGTACACGGCCGAGGTTCGCGGGAGCGCGGTGAACCCCGAGGCCAAGTACCTGCTGCTCGGGAACGCCTTTGCCGCGCGCTACAACCGCGTCGAGTTCAAGACCGACGCGAAGAACGCCCGCTCGCGCGCCGCCCTCATCAAGCTCGGCGCCCGGGAGGAAGGAACCCTGCGCGGGCACATGTGGATGCCCCAGGGCTATTTCCGCGATTCGGTCTATTTCTCGATCCTCGCCGCGGAATGGCCGGATATAAGGTCGAAGCTGGAACAGCGGCTCAGCGCATACGCTTGAGCCCTGCCGCGTTGTGCTAAGATCGGTACAGGCAAACAGGAAGCAAGGCACACATGGCATTGATCGGTCCGAGCGGACGTCCCATCGCCGCGGCAAAACAGGACAACGGCGCGGCGGCCCCGGCGGGCGGCGCCTATGTCAAGGACGGCTCCATCGAGACTTTCGCTGCGGACGTCATCGACGCCAGCCGCGAGGTTCCGGTGATCGTCGATTTCTGGGCGCCGTGGTGCGGGCCGTGCAAGCAGCTCGGCCCCGCGCTCGAGAAGGCGGTGAACGCGGCGGCCGGCGCCGTGCGCATGGTCAAGATCAACATCGACGAGAACCCCGAGATCGCCCAGCAGCTGCGCATCAAGTCGATCCCCACCGTCTATGCCTTCAAGGACGGCCAGCCGGTCGACGGCTTCCAGGGCGCGCTGCCCGAGAGCCAGGTGCGCGCCTTCGTGGCCCAGCTCGCCGGCGGCCATGGCGGCGCCGACCATGCGGCCGAAGTGCTCGCCGCCGCCGACGAGGCGTTCGCGGCCGGCGACGTCGCGATGGCGGCGCAGGCCTACGGCCATGTGCTGCAGGACGAGCCGGGGCATCCCAAGGCGGTGGCGGGGCTGGCGCGGTGCTATCTCAAGAGCGGCGACCTCGAACGTGCGCGCGCGACCCTGCAGCTCGTGCGTCCCGACGGCGCCGGCGACGAGGCGATGCGCGCCGTGGAAGCTGAGCTGCTTCTCGCCGAAAGCGCGGGCAAGGCGAGCGGCGACGAAGCGCCGTTGCGCGCCAAGCTCGAGGCCGATCCGAAGGATCACCAGGCGCGCTACGACCTCGCGCTCGCGCTCGACGCCAAGGGCGAGCGCGAAGGCGCGCTCGACGAGCTGCTCGAGATCGTGCGGCGCGACCGCAAATGGAACGACGAGGCGGCGCGCAAGCACCTGGTGACGCTCTTCGAGGCGATGGGACCGGCCGATCCGCGCACGCTCGCGGCCAGGCGCAAGCTCTCCTCGATCCTGTTCTCGTGAACGCGCGCTACCGCCGCATGGAAGACCTGCCGGAGACGATCCCGGTGTTCCCGCTCACCGGCGTGCTGCTTTTGCCGCGCGGGCAATTGCCGCTCAACGTGTTCGAGCCGCGCTATCTGGCGATGGTCGATGCGGTGATGTCGGGGGCGCGCATCATCGGCATGATCCAGCCTAGCGAATCGGAAGAGAAGACGCTCAAGCCCGCGCTGTCGCCGGTCGGCTGCGCCGGGCGGGTGACCTCCTATCGCGAAGCCGACGACGGACGCTACCTGATCACGCTGAGCGGCCTTTGCCGCTTCCGCGTCGTGGGCGAGCGCGAGCTCGGAACGCCGTTCCGCCAGGTGCGCGCCGACTTTGCGCCCTTCGCGGCCGACCTTGCGGCTTCGGAAGAGGAGACCGACTTCCCGCGCGAACGGCTGATCGCGGCGCTGAAGACTTATCTGGCGCGGCGCGATCTCAAGGCCGATTGGCAGAGCGTGATGAACGCGCCGGCCGAGCAGCTCGTCAACGCGCTCTCGATGCTCTGCCCGTTCGAGCCGGCCGAGAAGCAGGCGCTGCTCGAGGCGCAGGACTGGGGCGAGCGGGTCGCGATCCTGACCGCGCTGCTCGAGATGGCCGGCGCGATGACCGCCGGCCCGGCCTCGATCAATTGAGAGGGCCACGCGCGATGGAACCAGATCCCAAGCTGCTCGAGACGCTCATCTGCCCGGTGACGAAGGGCACGCTCGTCTACGACCGCGCGGCGCAGGAGCTGATCAGCCGCGCCGCGGGGCTCGCCTATCCGATCCGCGACGGCATCCCGATCATGCTGCAGGGCGAGGCGCGCGAGCTCTCCGACGCCGAGCGCGACGCGCCGTGAGCGGCGCCGCCTCCCGCCCCTGGCCGCTGGAGCTGCGCCTCGACGCCGCGAAGACGACGCTGAGCGTCGCCTTCGACACCGGGGAGAGCTACGCGCTGGCGGCCGAATACCTGCGCGTCGAATCCCCCAGCGCCGAGGTCCAGGGCCACGGCCCGAGCCAGAAGCAGATCGTCACCGGCAAGGAGCATGTGAAGATCGATGGCCTGGAGCCGGTCGGCAACTACGCCATCCGCATCCGCTTCGACGACGGCCACGACACGGGCCTGTTCAGCTGGGACTACCTTCTGGAGCTGGGCCGCGAGCACAAGACCAAATGGGCGGCGTATTTGAAGGCGGCGAACCGCGGATCCAGCTCGGGCTAGTTCAAACAACACATTGTCATGGCCCGCGACTGCGGGCCACCTAGCTGGGTTCTGCACATGGCCGAAAGGATTCACGCGGAGGCGCGGAGCCGCGGGGGTTCTTTTCTTCTCCGCGACTCCGCGCCTCCGCGTGAAAAACTTCGAGGAGTGCCGCCGTATCACCTGGGTGGCCCGCATTCGCGGGCCATGACATATTGGGGCAATGAACGACAAACCCAATCCGCCGACTCCACCGCCCATCGCGCCCGGCTTCCGGCCCGGAGCGCTGCGCGACCGCGAGCGGCTGGCGATCGTGAAGGGACAGGACACCGGGCGCTACACCGACGTCTATCACACCATCCTGCGCGCGCCGTGGTGGATGTTCTTCATCGGGCTGGCCGCCGTGTTCGTGGGCGTCAACGCGATCTTCGCCACGCTCTACGTCGTCGATCACGGCGGCATCGATCATGCGCGGCCGGGGAATTTCTGGGACACGTTCATCTTCAGCGCCCAGACCATCGGCTCGATCAATTACAGCGTGATGGTGCCCAAGTCGAACTACGTCAACATCCTCGTCATCGTCGAGGCGTTCAGCGGCTATCTGGTGCTGGCGCTGTTCACCGGGCTGATCTTCGCGCGCTTCTCGCGGCCCTTCGCGCGCGTGGTGTTCTCCAAGGTCGCGGTGATCACGCCCTTCGACGGCGTGCCGACGCTCATGTTCCGCGCCGCCAACCAGCGCGGCAACCAGGTGCTCGACGCTTCGGTCACCGTCACGCTGGCGCGCCAGCACCTGACGCGCGAGGGCCTGATGTTCCGCCGCTTCGAGGAACTGAAGCTGGTGCGCGCGCGCACTTCGCTGTTCGCGCTGTCCTGGACGGTCATGCATCCGATCGACGAGACGAGCCCGCTCTACGGCGTGACGTGCCAGGACATGTATGACAAGCAGATGGAGGTCATAGCCCTGCTTTCCGGCGCCGACGCCACCATGGCCGAGACGATCTATGCGCGCTATTCCTACGGCCCCGACGACATCGTCCGCGACCATCGCTTCGTCGACGTGCTGTCGCTGACGCCCAGGGGTCAACGCGTCGTCGATCTGACGCGCTTCCACGATACGGTGCCGATCGGGAACGGTTGAGGGGCACGCGCGTGGCCAGGCTCTTGAGCGACTATGTCAAAATCTACGAGGACACGCTCGCGCCCGCGCGCTGCCGCTCGCTCATCGACCGCTTCGAGACATCGGCGGCACAGCACGAACGCATGGAGGCCGAGCGCTCCTACAGCTTCGCCGAGCTGAACGTCAGCCGTCATTGGCCCGAGGTCGAGGTCGAGATCTTCGCCGTCATGATGGGCTGCATCGAGCGGTATTGGAGCGCGCTGCAGATCGGCGGCTCCTGGCCCAAGCAGGTCGATGCCGAACGCGTGCGCCTGAAACGCTATCTCCCCGGCGGCAAGGACAAGTTCCCCACCCATGTCGACGTGATGAATTCGGAGCAGAGCCGCCGCTTCCTCACCGCGATCCTCTATCTGAACGAGCCCGGCGGCGGCGAGACCGTGTTCCCGCAGCTCGACCTGATCGTGAAGCCCGCCGCGGGCCGCATGGTCGTGTTCCCGCCGCTCTGGCTGTTCCCGCATGCCGGCCTGCCGCCGCGCGACCGCGCGAAGTACATCCTGCATCGATATTTGTGGTACCCGCCCGCGAGCGTGAGCCCGTCGACGCCGTAACCCCTATTGTCATCCCCGGCCGAGCGACGCGCCAGCGTCGCGAGGGGAAGGGGACCCAGGCGGAAAGACCAGACCCGGTCTATCCACCTGGGTCCCCTTCCCTCACATCGCGCGCAGCGCGCGCGATGTTCGCCGGGGATGACAGGGGAGTTACTTCCCCGCTTCCCTCTTCTCCTCTTCCTTCTCGATCAGCGTGATCGGCGCTTCGGTGAAGAGATACTCCTTCAGCTCCTTGTCGAAGCGCGGCTCGCGGCGGCGGATCCATTCGAGCACCATCGCGGCGTGCTCGACCTCCTCATTGGCGTTGTGCAGCAGGATCGCCTTGAGCTCGGGATCGTCGGTATCGTCGGCGCGCTGGCGGTACCAGTCGACGGCCTCGAGCTCCTCCATCAGCGAGGCGATGGCGTAGTGCAGATGCAGCGTCTGCTTCGACAGGCGCTCGCGCGGAACGTGAAGGACCTCGCTCGACATGAAATCTCCCGATGAAAATGCGTTGTGAGAGACTATCAGCCAAATTTCTTGCTTGGAATAGTTCCAAAGTTGAGTTTGTATTGAGCCTACCCACTCGTCATGCCCGCCCTTGAGGCGGCCATCCGGCGCGAGCGACAGCGAGCAATGACTCTGGATGGCCGGGTCAAGCCCGGCCATGACGAAGGAAGAGACAGGCCCAAGCGCATGGAAAAATTCACGCAACTCTCCGGCGTCGCGGCGCCGCTGGACATGATCAACGTCGACACCGACATGATCATCCCCAAGCAGTTCCTCAAGACCACCGAGCGCACCGGTCTCGCCAAGGGGCTGTTCCACGAGATGCGCGCGGGCGGGAATTTCGTGCTCGACCGTCCCGCTTACAAGAACGCCAAGATCCTCGTCGCCGGCGCGAATTTCGGCTGCGGCTCGAGCCGCGAGCACGCCGCCTGGGCGCTGCTCGATTTCGGCATACGCTGCGTGATCGCGCCGTCCTTCGCCGACATCTTCAAGAGCAACTGCCTGAAGAACGGCATCCTGCCCATCGAGCTCGCGCAAGCGCACATCGACGCGCTGATGGACGACGCCGCGCGCGGCGCCAACGCCATCGTCTCGGTCGATCTCGAGAAACAGGAGATCCGCGGCCCCGACGGCGGCTGCGTGCGTTTCGAGATCGACGCAATCGCGCGCGAGCGCCTGCTGGGCGGCTTCGACGACATCGCCCTGTCGCTGCGCCACGAGGACGACATCGCCAAATTCGAAGCGCGCCGCAAGGCGCAGGCGCCATGGCTGTGAGCGCGCGCCTGCTGCTCCTGCCCGGCGACGGCATCGGGCCCGAGGTGATCGAAGAGACGCGCCGCGTGCTCGCCTGGCTCGGGCGGCATCGCGGACTCGATTTCCGTGTCGAGGAGGACCTCATCGGCGGCGCGGCTTACGAGCGGCTCGGCGATCCCGCGCCGGATGCTACGATCGCCAAGGCGCTCGCGGCCGATGCGGTGCTGTTCGGTGCGGTCGGCGGACCGAAATGGGAGAAGCTTGCCTTCGACAAGAAGCCCGAGCGCGGGCTGCTCCGTCTACGGAAGGATCTGGAGCTGTTCGCGAACCTGCGACCGGCGCTGTGCTTCGACGCGCTCAAGGATGCGTCGACCTTGAAGCCCGAGATCGTCGCCGGCCTCGATATCCTCATCGTGCGGGAACTCACGGGCGGGGTCTATTTCGGCGAGCCGCGCGGCATCGAGACGCTCGGCGGCGGCGCGCGCCGCGGCGTCGACACGCAGGTCTATACCAGCGGCGAGATCCAGCGCATCGCGCGCACGGCTTTCGAGCTGGCGCGGCTGCGCGGGCGCAGGGTCGCCTCGGCCGAGAAGTCGAACGTGATGCACACAGGCGTGCTCTGGCGCGAGGAGGTGCAGATGCTGCACGACGCCGAGTTCGAGGATGTGGCGCTGACCCACATCCTCGCCGACAATTGCGCGATGCAGCTGGTGCGCAACCCCAAGCAGTTCGACGTCATCGTCACCGACAACCTCTTCGGCGACATCCTCTCCGACGAGGCCGCCCAGCTCACAGGCTCCATCGGCATGCTGCCGTCGGCGTCCCTGGGCGCGAAGGACACGGACGGACGCCGGCGCGCGCTCTACGAGCCGATCCACGGCAGCGCGCCCGACATCGCCGGCCGCGGCATCGCCAACCCCATCGCCTGCATTCTCTCTCTGGCGATGTGCCTGCGCTATTCCCTCGGCCGGGCCGAGGATGCCACACTGATCGAACGCGCCGTCGACCGCGTGCTCGCGGACGGCTATCGCACCGCCGACATCATGCAGGACGGGATGACGAAGGTCGGCACCAGCGCGATGACGGACGCGGTGTTGGAGGCGCTGGAGGCAGCCTGACCTGAGTTTCCTCTCCCTCTGTGGGAGAGGACGCAAAATCTTGCACTTAGCGGAGCGAAGCGCAGCTAAGTGCTTAGATTTTTCTGGTGAGGGGGAACAGGTCTGGCACCGGAACTCACCCCTCACCTGAAAAATCAAGGGCTTGGTCTTCGCTTCGCTCAGCCCAAACCCATGATTTTTCTTCCTCTCCCTCAAGGGGAGAGGAAACCGTCAGAGCTCTATGATCACCTTTCCCATCGCCTTGCGCTCTTCGAGCATGCGCATCGCGTCGACCGTGCGCTCAAGCGGAAAGCGCGCACCCACATGCGGATGCAGCTTGCGCGCGGCGAGCATGGCGTCGAGGGCGGCGAGGTTCTCGCGGCCGCGCTCGGGGAAGCGGCGGCCGTATTCGCCGGCGCGCATGCCCATCACCGAGAAGCCCTTGATCAGCGGAATATTGACGGAGACCGTCGGGATGCGGCCGCTGGTGAAGCCCACGACCAGCAGCCGGCCGTCGAAGGCGATACAGCGCGTCG
>JAJPHG010000022.1 GCA_021325375.1 Alphaproteobacteria bacterium
CGCTGATCAGCGAGAGCGGCGCCCAGCCGCGGAAGAAATCGATCACCAGCGGCGCGCCGGAGATCGTGAACAGGAAGCAGACGACGACGGTGACGACGAAGGCGATGACCTGGTTGTTGGTCGTGGCCGACAGGCACGCGCCGATGGCGAGGTAACCGCCCGCCATCAGGAAGCTTCCGATGTAGCCTGCGAGGATCACGCCGTTGTCGGGGCTGCCCAGATAGTTGACCGTGATCCAGATCGGGAAGGTGAGCGCCAGCGCCAGTCCCGTGAACGCCCAGGCCGCGAGATACTTGCCGACGACCGAGGCCCAGAGGGGAGCGGGCAGGGTGAAGAGAAGCTCGATCGTGCCGTTGCGGCGCTCTTCGGCCCACAGCCGCATCGCGATGGCGGGCACCAGGAACAGATAGAGCCACGGGTGATAGGTGAAGAACACGTTCAGGTCGGCCGTGCCGTTGTCGTAGAAGCGGCCGATGTAGAACGTGAACACGCCCATCGCGAACAGGAAGATCACGATGAACACATAGGCGAGCGGCGTCGCGAAATAGGCGGCGAACTCGCGCTTGAAGATGGGCCAGACCTGGTTCATGCGGCGGACTTGCTTGCGCGTTGGGTGTCGTGGGTGGTGATGGCGCGGAACACCTCGTCCAGGCGTCCGGCCTCGGCATAGAGCTCGCGCACGTCCCATTTCTCGCGGACGGCGAGCGCGCTGACGTCCTCGATGAGCAGCGCGCCGCTCTTGGGGAAGGCGGTGATGCGCACAAGGCCGTCGACGGGCGCCGTCTGCTCGGTCGAGGCGACGGTGGGCAGCGCCTTGATCTTGGCGATCGCCGCCGGGGCCTGCTCGGCGGGAAGCGACAGCGTCACGGCGTTGTGGTGGCGCGAGCGGGCCAGAAGCTCGGCCGGCTTGCCGTCGGCGACGATGCCGCCGCGGTCGATGATCACCGCGCGCGTGCAGATCGCCTCCACTTCTTCGAGAAGATGCGTCGAGACGATGATCGCCTTGGTCGGCGCCATGGCGCGCAGCAGCGAGCGCACGGAATGTTTCTGGTTGGGATCGAGGCCGTCGGTCGGCTCGTCCATGATCAGCACCGGCGGATCGTGCAGGATCGCCTGGGCCACGCCGACGCGGCGCTTGAAGCCCTTCGACAGCGTCTCGATGGGCTGGTCGAGCACGCCGGTAAGCTCGGTCTTGGCCACCGCCTTCGCCACCGCGCCTTTCGCCGCATCGCCACGGAAGCCGCGGATCTCGGCGATGAAGTGCAGGAACTGGCGCGCCGTCATGTCGCCGTAGGCGGGCGCGCCCTCGGGCAGGTAGCCGATGCTCGCTTGCGCGGCGATGGTGTCGGTCTCGACGTCGTGATCGCACACGCTCACGCGCCCTGAAGTGGGGGCGAGGAAGCCGGTGATCATCTTCATCGTGGTCGACTTGCCGGCGCCGTTGGGGCCGAGGAATCCCAGCACCTCGCCCTTGCCGACGGTCAGGCTCAGATCCGAAACGGCCGTCACCTGGCCGAAACGCTTGGTCAGTCCTTCGATTCTTATCATCGGTGGGTTTTGCGATGTGGAAAGGTCGCTTTCCTTAGAGAAAACGGGAGGTTCCCGCAAGGTTCTGAAAGTTAAGGTTGGGACATTTCTATCGTGAGCTTGACTTACTTGATCGTTCAATCAAGTATCGGTCATGGCGGAAGACACCAAGGACCGGCTGGTCATGACCGCGATGCGGCTGTTCTCGGAGAAGGGGTA
The DNA here is from genome assembly GCA_021325375.1 of Alphaproteobacteria bacterium. GTDB lineage: Bacteria > Pseudomonadota > Alphaproteobacteria > Micropepsales > Micropepsaceae > Rhizomicrobium. The sequence continues at coordinate 1,747 of JAJPHG010000022.1, forward strand.
CGAGTCGACTTCGGTCGCGGACATCCTGCGTGCCGCGGGGGCCAATAGCGGCAGCCTCTACCATTTTTTCGCGACCAAGCAGGAGCTTCTGGTCGAGGTGCTGCGCCGCTACCGCGACGGGATCGCCCCGATGCTGCTCGCCCCGGCCTGGGAGGGCGTTGAAGATCCCATCGAACGCGTCTTCGCGTTGCTGGCGCAGTACCGCCGCGCGCTGGTGAAGAGCGACTGCTTCTACGGCTGCCCGATCGGCAACCTGGCGCTGGAACTGCACGAGCCCGATCCGCCGGTGCGCGATCTCATCGCGATCAATTTCAACGGCTGGGTCGACGCCATCGAGCGCTGCTATGCCGCAGCCGGCGCGCGCCTGCCGGACGACCTCGACCGCCGCGGGCTCGCGATCTTCACGCTGACGACGATGGAGGGCGGGGTGATGCAGGCGCGCACCCACCGCACCGTCGACGCCTTCGATCGTTCCGTCGCGATGCTGCGCGACTACATCACGCGCCTCCAAGCCGAGGCGAAAACAAGAAGGGGTAAGTCATGAAAGCATTCTTGATCGCGTTGTCGGCGGCGCTGCTCTGCGGCACCGCGCAGGCGCAGGTGAAGGACACCTCGTTCCGCGACGCCGACGGCCATCGCGTGCAGCAGCTCGAGCTCGTCGTGAACGCGACACCCGCCAGGGTGTGGGAGGCGTTCGCGACCGACAAGGGCTTCTCGAGCTGGGCCGTGCCGGTCGCGCATATCACGCTCGGCAATGACGGGATGATGGAGTCGTCCTACAAGCTCGATGGAAAGATCGGTGATCCGGACAACATCAGGAACCAGATCGTGGCCTATGTGCCGCAGCATCTGCTCGTGATCCACAACGTGCATGTGCCGAAGGGCGCGCCGTTCAAGCCGGAATTCATCGACAAGATCCGCACCGTCATCGAGATCGACGATCTGGGCGGCGGGCGCACGCGCATCGTCGAATCCGGCGTGGGCTACGGCGAGGGGCCGGGCTTCGACGATCTGTACAGGCATTTCAGCGCCGGCAATGCCGAGGAATTTTCCGATCTCGCCAAATATCTCGCGAGCGGGCCGGTGGACTGGAAGACCGAGCTCGCGCCGGTCACCGCATCCGTGAAGAAATAGGGGGAGTTTCAGATGATCAATCCCAAAGCGCTCCAGGGTGCGCTCGTCATCGGCACGGTGCTTCAGGTCGCGATGGTGGTCGCGGGCCATTTCGTGCCGTTCGTCGCGCTGCATGTGTTCATGTTCGGCGGCATGGGGATATCGGCGGTCGCGGGCCTGATCTACGGCCGTGCGGCAGCGGGCTATGGCGCAGCCGCGCTCGGGGCCGCGATCGCGGGCGGCGGCTGCGCGCTGATCGGCATCGCGCTGTCGGTGCTGATGGGTGATACGCAGGCGGTGATCCTGGGCCTCGGGACCGCGAGCTCGGCGGTCACGGGCGCCATCGGCGGCGTGCTCGGCAGGCTGATCCTGGGCCGCGCGGCGGCCGCGGCCTGACGCCCCGCCTTCGATCTGCCATCCTTGGGCGTGAGACTCGCGCACGAGGAGGCCGCATGATCGATGCCCGGATACTGCAGCGCGCTCTGCTCGTCGGCACGGCGCTGCAGGTGGCCATGGTGCTGCTCAGCCATTTCTCGCCCTGGGTGCGCGAGCACGTGCTGCTGTTCGGCGCGATGATGATCTCGGCGACGGCGGGCTATCTCTACGCGATGGATTACGGCGCGGGGTTCGGACGCGGCATGCTGGGCGGCGCGATCGCGGGCGGGGTATGCGGCGCGGTCGGCGTCGCGGCCACGGTGCTGCTCAAGGACGCGCCGGTCGAGATCATCGCGCTGTGGACGGCGATCTTCGCCGTCACCGGCATCGCCGGCGGCTTCTGGGGGCAGGTCGCGGCGAGGATGACTCGATAGAAAACCGCCCGTTCCATCCAAAAACGTCATGGCCGCCCTTGAGGCGGCCATCCAGAGTCACTTCGCTCGCTGACGCTCGCTTGCTGGATGGCCGGGTCAAGCCCGGCCATGACGTGTTGTTGCTTCAATTCACCGTCACGCTCACCGGCGCGGACGCGATGCCGTTGGCGACGACGACCAGCGAGCTCGCGCCCGTCTCGATGCCGCTCGGCACGTCGACCTGCGTCGTCACGGTCAGGCTGCCCGTGGCCACGCCCATCGAGCTGTGGTCGTGCGTGCGCGCGTAGGTCACGTGGTTCGTCGCGTTGTTGGTGATGCGCACCAGGGGATAGTTGGTGAAGGTCTGCAGCTCATCTCCGAACGAGTTCGCCTGGCTCAAGCCGTTGAACTGGGTGCCGGCGATCTGGAACGTCGTTCCGTGCGTGATCGTCGAGGGGCAGTTCGTGATCGCGGGCGCCCAGGAAGGGTTGGGATTGCCGGGCGAGGCATAGACCGACTGGCCGCCGATCAGGATCTCGCCGGTCGGCAGCACCATCAGGCTGTTGCCGGCCGCGTTGAACGAGGTCGTCGTGATCGACGTGCCGTTGAACTCGTAGAGCTGGCCGCTGAGGCCCTCGAACAGCGCGTGGCCGTTCGGCAGGAGCGACGCGAACGAGTCGCCGATGTCGTCGCGATTGGGGATGTCGGGACCCGAAGTCCATGTCCCATTGCGCAGGATCGCGGTGTGCGCGGTCGTCTCGTTCTTGGGGATCGAGCCGGTCGCGAAGACCGAGCCGTCGGGCATCAGCAGCGCGGGCCCGATCTCGCCGGGCGGATGATACTTCTTGCCGTTGCCGAACAGGATCACCTTGCAGCATTTGGGGCTGTTGAGCTTCTGCGGCGTATTGCCCATCGACGTCCAGTTGCCGGTGGCGGGGTCGTAGCTTTCGGTCTTGGGACCGTCCTTGACGTCCTCCACCAGCACCGTGCCGTCGGGCATCAGCGTCCAGGTCTCTTCCGAATTGAAGTCGTTCTTGCCGACGGAAGGCAGGTTCGTCCATTTCATCGTCTTGGGATCGAGCACCGCCATGTTCTCGTTGAGCTTGTCGCTCAGGAGATAGCGTCCGTCGGACAGCACCAGGGACGAGGAATCGCCGATATAGGGATAGTGCCTGGGCGCCTTGACCGGCGTCCAAGTGTTGGCGATGGGATCGTAGATCGCGCCGAGGTTGGTCAGGCTGAAGGTCGAGCCGGGATTGTACTCGCCGCCCTCGATGATGAGCCGGCCGTCGGCCAGCACCGCCGCTGCGAACGCGTAGGGCTGATAGCCGGACGGCAGATCGGCCATGCGCGACCACGTGCCCTTCTGATAGCTGCCGTTGACGTCCGGCGTGAGCTTGAACCAATGGCTGCCGTCGTTGTTGGACTGGGCCATGACCGTGCCGTCGGTCATCTGGAACGTGATGTCGGCGCCTTCGGGTGCCGGGTGCAGCAGGTTCGTCATCGTCTGCGCCTGGCCGAGGCCCGGCATCGAAAAGACGCTCAGCGCGAGCGCGGCGGCAAAACTACGGTACATGTGATCTCCCCTTGGGATGGGACTAGCCCACTTCGGCGCGCACGCTATCGCGTTGGCCGGACGCTGTCACAGGGGGTGGGGTGTCGGCTGACCGATCAGGACCGCTCCTCAGCGAGGGGCTGGGGGGCTTAAATCGCCGAAAAGCTATCCCTCAACTCGATCAGCCGACGACCCGAACATGGGAACCGATAAAGGCGGCGAAAAGGTCCAAACGTGGCCATTTCGTGGCTGGGCATTACGGATTTTTCCGTTTACGCCGTGCGAAACGCAAGGTTTCAACCTTGTCACACATTTGACGCAACCCCGCCTGCGCGCCATCATCGCAGGCGATGGTCGAGGAACCCATAGCGTTCCTCCGCGCGGAGACCGGCTCGCAGCCCGCGCGGAACGTATCCGGCGGCGGGCCAGCGGCGCAGGTACGATTCGACCGCGCCGAGCTCGACCGCATTCTCAATCTTTACGGCCGCATGGTCAGCGCCGGCGAATGGCGCGACTACGCGATCGATTTCCTGAGCGAGGTGGCGGCGTTCTCGGTCTTCCGCCGCTCGAGCGAGATGGCGCTGTTCCGAATCGAGAAGCGCCCGCGGCTGCGCAGCCGCCAGGGTCAATATGCCGTGATCGAATCCGGCGGCCACGTCCTCAAGCGCGGCCACGACCTGGCGCAGGTGCTGCGCGTGTTCGACAAGAAGCTGATCAAGGCGCTCGCGGCGCAGAGCTGAACCAGGCGAGCGCGTCCTTCTCCACCCGCTTGATCCAGCCGTTCTTCTCGTCGTTGTAGGCATTGACGTCGTCGGAACGCACCGACGCGGCGCGTATCTTCTCCATCTCGTATGCCTTGGCCAGCAGCGGATGGGCGCGCAGGTAGTCGCGGAAGGCGAGGTGGCGCGGCATGTCCGGCCAGCCTTCCTGGTAGCAGTGGAGCTGGAAGAGGCGGTTGCCGGTTGCGGGATCGCGCAGATAGCAATAGCGCCTGCCGGGCAGCCCGAATTCGCCGAACCATTTGTAGCCGAGCGCGCGCACCGTGGCTTCCTGCGCGTCGAGGCGCGTGATGTCGGTGACGATGGGGATGAGGTCGACGACGGGCTTGGCCATGATCCCCGGGATCGCCGTCGAGCCGATATGGTGCACGGTGACGAGCAGGGGGCCCAGCGCGGCTTTCAGGCGCGCGGATTCCTCGGCCGCCATCTCGGCCCAGCGCGGCGAATACGGACGAAGCTCGACGTGGAACGGATCGGGCGTGTCGATCGGCATACCGGTCCCGTGCTTCGACAGGCTCAGCATGAGGGTTCAGCCCGGACCCTCACCCTGAGCTTGTCGAAGGGTGAGAGCCGTGAGTCCGCCTGAAAATGTCCTGCCCTAGCGGCGGTTGCCCATCAGGCGCAGGAGGAAGAGGAACATGTTGAGGAAGTCGAGGTAGAGGTACAGCGCGCCGCTGATCGCCTTCTTCGTCGCGGCCGAGCCGTCGTCGCCCTCGTAGTACAGGTTCTTGATGTACTGCGTGTCGTAGGCGGTGAGGCCCGCGAAGATGCCCACGCCCACGACCGAGGTCACCCAATAGATCAGCGGCGAGTTGAGGAACATGTTGACCAGCATCGCGATGAACAGCCCGAAGACGCCCATGATCAGGAACGAGCCCATCGCGGTCAGGTCGGTTTTGGTCGTGTAGCCCCACAGGCTCAGCGCGCCGAAGGCGGCCGCGGTGATGAAGAACACCTGCGCAATGCTGGCGCCCGTATAGACGAGGAATATGACCGAGAGCGAAACGCCCGTGAGCGTAGCGTAGGTCCAGAACACGATCTGCGCCGTGACGGCGCTCATCCTCTGCAGGCCGAACGAGAGCACCAGCAGGAACGCCAGCGGCGCCAGCATGATCACGAACGTCAGCGGCGAATGATACAGAATCCTGCCGATTTGAGGGTCGCTCATCGCGGCCGCCGAGGTCAATTTCGCCGCCACACCGGTGAGCACCAGCCCGACGAACATGTAATTGTAGACGCGCAGCATGTAGCTGCGCAGCCCCTGGTCGATGGCGCCGTCGGCGACGCGGCTGCGTCCGCTCAAGGCGCGATTGTCGAAGTCTGCCATGGTGAATCCTTCCTTCGCCGGCCGCACGGACCGGTTCGCGTATTATATCGTGCGGCGGACGAAAAGTATCAAGCTCGATAGGGTGCATGAAAATGGCGCAATCTCCCGTCTTTATCCGTGACTGCCGCGGCCACGAGGCGCAGGTCGCCGAAATGATCCGCGCCGCGTTCAAGGCGCGCTTCGGCAGGGGGGACGAGGAGGTTGCCATCGTTCAGGAATTGCGCCGCGCCGGCTGCGTCGTCGCGGAACTTACGGCGCTGGAGGACGGCGAGCCGGTGGCGCATGCGATGTTCAGCCGCGTCGCCGCCGAGCCGTCATCCTTGCGCGCGGCCGCGCTCGGTCCGGTCTGCGTGCGCGTGGACCGGCAGCGAAGGGGGATCGGCGATTCGCTCATCCGCGCCGGGCTCGCCGATTGCCGCAAAGCCGGGATCGAGGCGGTGATCGTGCTGGGCGATGCGTATTATCGCCGGTTCGGATTCCGCGCCGAGCTGCTCTGTGGCATCGCCTGTGCCTTCGCGGGTGAGCATCTCCAGGGGCTGGAGCTTCTGCCCGGCGCGTTCGCGGGCGTGCGCTCGCTTGCCTACGCGCCCGCCTTCCAAGACGCTGCCGGATAACGAGTCGGGACCATCGATGTTCAAGCGCCTGTTATCCGTCGGCGGCTACACGCTGCTCTCGCGCGTCGCGGGCTTCCTGCGCGACATCCTGATGGCGGCGGTGCTCGGCTCCGGGCCGTTGTCGGATGCGTTCTTCGTCGCCTGGCGGCTGCCGAACTCGTTCCGCGGCATCTTCGCGGAAGGCGCGTTCAACGTGGCTTTCATCCCGCGCTATGCGGCCGCGCGCGAGAAGCGGGGTGAAGAGGCCGCGGCCGAGTTCGCCGACAACGTCTATTCCTGGCAGGTGGCGGCGCAGGTCGTGCTCCTGGCCATGGCATTGGCGCTGATGTACTGGATCGTGCGCGTGATGGCGCCGGGCTTCTCGGCGCATGCGGGCGAGACGGAGCTCGCGACCGCGCTGTCTCGTATCACCTTTCCCTACCTGATCCTTACCGTGATCGCGGTGCAGCTTTCCGCGATGCTCAACGCGCATGGCAAGTTCGCCGCCGCCGCCGCGTGGTCGATCTTCCTCAATCTCGCGATGATCGGCACCTTGTTGGCCGCGCGCTGGTTTCCCAATGCGGCTTATGCGGCGGCGAGCGGCGTGCTGCTCGCGGGATTTCTGCAGATCATCTTCATCGTTTGGGCGGCGGCGCGCAGCCACCTGCGTCTTCGCTTTGTCCGGCCGCGCTGGAATCCCGAGACGAGGAACTTCATGGGCGCGCTCGGCGCGGCCACATTTGGCTCCGCCAGCGTGCAGATCCAGCTTTTCTTCGACACGCTGATCGCGAGTTTTTTTCCCGGCGTACTGACCGCGGTGAATTATGCCGACCGCATCAACCAGCTCCCCCTTGGCGTGCTCGGGATCGCGCTCGCGACCGTGCTGCTGCCGGAGATGTCGACTTTGATCGCGAAGGGCGACGAAGCCGGCGCGCACGCGGCGCAGAACCGCAGCGCCGCGCTCGGCCTGTTCCTGACCTTGCCCTTTGCCGCCGCGTTCCTGCTCGTGCCGCAGACGATCATGCGTGGCATCTTCGCCCACGGCGCGTTCCATCTCGATGCCGCAGACGTGTCGGCGTCGGCGCTTGCCGCCTATGGCGTCGGGCTTCCCGCCTTCGTGGTGGTGCGCGTGATCGCGGCGACGTTCTATGCGCGCCACGACACCGCGACGCCGGTGCGCGCGACCTTGCTCGCGGTCGCGGTGAATGTCGGGCTCAAATTCGTGCTGGTGTGGGGACTGCACCTTGGCGCCGCGGGCGTGGCGCTCAGCACCTCGCTCGGCTCCTGGGCGAATGTCAGCCTGCTCCTATTCCTCGCGCATCGGCGCGGGCTGATCGAGATCGACAGCGTCTTCCGGCGTGCCTTGGGGCCGAGCCTGCTCGCCGCGGCGGCCACGGGCGGCGCGGCGCTGTTGGGCGCCATGCTCGCGCCGCATGTCGTCGTGCATGAGGGGACGCTGCAGCGCGAGGCGGCGCTCGGGCTCGCGGTGCTGTTCGGCATGATCGCCTATGGCGCGGTCGGGCTTGCCTTCCGCCGCCGCCTGCCCTTGATGCGCGCATGAGATTGTTCGTCGCGCTCGCGCTGCCGGACTCCGCAGCCGACGGCCTGCTCCTGATGCAGGCGGGCGTGCCCGGCGCGCGCTGGTCGGAGCGCGAGCAGCTTCATGTCACCCTGCGCTTCATCGGCGAGGTCGACGGGCGCGACGCATACGCGGTCGACGACGCGCTGTCCGCGATATCGGCATCGCGCTTCACGCTTCAGCTCAAGGGCGCGGGCGAGTTCGGCGGCAAGCACCCGCGCGCGCTGTGGGCCGGCGTCGCGCCGAGCGACGCGCTCGTCCATCTCCAGCGCAAGATCGAGACCGCCCTGCAGCGCATCGGCCTCGAGCCCGAACAGCGCAAGTTCACGCCGCACGTGACGCTGGCCTATCTGAAGGGCGCGCCGCGCGAGCGCGTGATGGATTTCGTCGTTCAGCACGCGCTCTATGCCGGCGCGCCGTTCGAGGTACACGAGTTCACGCTCTACTCCAGCCACCTCTCGCCGAACGGCAGCCTTTACGTTGCGGAGCGCACTTACGCGCTGCGCTAACCTTCTATCGCTTCCATGTCCTCGTCCGACAGCCCGAAATGGTGGCCGATCTCGTGGATGAGCACATGGCGCACGACGTCGCCCAGCGCCTCGTGATGCTCGGCCCAATAATCGAGGATCGGTCGCCGGTAGAGGAAGATCATCGTGCTGAGCGCATGCACGTGGCCGGCCTCGTGCGCGGCGAGATCGGGGCCGGAGAACAGGCCAAGGATGTCGAACTCGCTCTCGAGCTCCATGTCGCGCATGACCTCCTCGTCGGGGAAGTCGGCGACCTGGAACGTGACCGCGCCCACGAGCGCGCGGAACTCCTGCGGCAGCCCGGCGAAGGCGTCGCGCGCCAGCGCCTCGAAATCGTCGAGCGAGGGTGCTTCGGTCCGTGACCAATCCATGCGCCGCACGTTAGGATGAAAACAGGAGGCCGCCCATGAAAAAACTCGACCCCGCCGCCCGCGCCGCAGCGCTCAAGGACCTGCCGGAGTGGCGCGAGGTGCCGGGCGGCGACGCCATCGCGCGGAATTTCGCGTTCAAGGACTTCAACGAAGCCTTCGCCTTCATGACCCGCGCGGCGCTGCTCGCCGAGAAGATGGACCACCATCCCGAATGGTCCAACGTCTACAACAAGGTCGAGGTGACGCTTACCACCCACGATGCCGGCGGCGTGACCGACAAGGACGTCGCGATGGCGAATGCGATGGAGGACTACGCCACGAACCGATAGCCCGCGCCGTCGCTCACGATGCGGCCGGCGGTCGGCGCGGCGAAGTGGGTGCCGATGACGAGGCAGGGCTTGTCGGCCCATTCGCGGATCATGGTGCGGCGCCGCGCGGCACCGGCCTGCTTGTCGCCGTCGAACTCGGACGTCCAGTCGGGGCGGCTCACCTGGCAGGGATGGTGCATCATGTCGCCGGTGATGAACGCGGTCTCGCCCCTGGATTCGATCGCGACGCTGACATGGCCGGGCGTGTGGCCCGGCGTCGGCACGAGGCGCAACTCGGGCGAGATGCGGTGGTCCATCTCGACCGTTTGCGCGAGCCCCGCCTCGAAGATCGGCGTAACGGAATCCGCCATGATCTGCGGCGTCTCGTCCTCGTTCACGTCCTTCCAGTGCTCGTATTCTTCGCGACCGATGAGATAGCGCGCGTTCGGGAAGGTCGGCACAAAGCGCTCGCCGTCCTTCATCGTGTTCCAGCCGACATGGTCGACGTGAAGATGCGTGCAGACCACGGCGTCGACCGTCTCGCGCGCGAAGCCGGCCTCGGCCATCTTCTCCAGGAAGTTCGTCTGCAAGGCTTGGCGGCGCGTGAGATAGCGCGGCTTGTCGTTGCCGACGCAGGTGTCGACGACGAGCTTCAGCCCAGGCGCGTCGACACACAGCGCGTGGATGGAAAGCATCAGCGCGCCGTCCGGCGTCACGAAATGCGGCACGAGCCAGGGCATCTCCTTGAGCGCCTCGGGCGTCGCCTCTTTCAGGAAGGAATGCTTCGGGGAGTAGGGAACCGGCAGCTCCATCTCCACGACGCGCGTGACCGTCACGTCGCCGATCCGCCAGGTGAGCATTGGGCGCCTTTCGATTGCACGGCGCGAGCATGGCGGTTTTGGAAGCGAAAGACGAGGGCGTCAGCCGTGCGGACCGATCGGCCAGGGCCCGACGATCAGCGCCAGCCGCCCGGCGGCGATGAACAGCGCCGCGACGATGAACCTGGCGAGGAACGACGCCTCGACATTCGCCGTGCGCTTGAGAAGCCACGCGGTCGCGGGGCACAGCGCGATGCCGGAGAACATCGCGTACCAGCCATGGGTGAGCGGCAGCGCTCCCTCGGTGAGGATCAGCCCGAACCCGCCGCCGCCCGCGACGACGAACCAGGCCCAGCCGACGATCCAGCCGAGCACGACCGGCGCCCGCTTCAACATCCGATCCGCGGTGCTGGTGTTTTCGTTCATCGCCGGCTCGCTCAAATGCGTCTGCCCGGATCGAATAGCTGCGGGTGGGCGAGGTCAATATTTTGGATTCAGACTAGAGGGGGATCAAAACCCAGCTTGTCATGGTCCGCGAATGCGGGCCACCCAGGTGGGTTCGGCACGATATCGAAGAATTGGCGCGCGGAGACGCGGAGGCCGCGGAGTCGAGCTCGACCTCCGTGGCCTCTGCGTCTCCGCGTGATCTCTTTGAAAGAACACGACAGATGTTACCTGGGTGGCCCGCATTCGCGGGCCATGACATTGAAGGTAGCTATGCCTTCTTCACCGCGTTGCGCACCAGATCCTCCACCACGCTGGGATCGGCGAGGGTCGTGGTGTCGCCGAGGTTGGAGACGTCGCCCTCCGCGATCTTGCGCAGGATGCGGCGCATGATCTTGCCGGAGCGCGTCTTGGGCAGGCCCGGCGCGAACTGGATCACGTCGGGCTTGGCGATGGGCGAGATTTCCTTCGCCACGAACTGCTTGAGTTCCTCGGCCAACGCATCGCTCGCGCTGACGCCGGTCTTCAACGTGACGAAGGCATAAATGCCCTGGCCCTTGATGTCGTGCGGATAGCCGACGACGGCGGCCTCCGCGACATCGTGGTGCGCGACCAGCGCGCTTTCGACTTCCGCGGTGCCCAGGCGATGGCCCGAGACGTTGATCACGTCGTCGACGCGGCCGGTGATCCAGTAATAGCCGTCCGCGTCGCGCCGGCACCCGTCGCCGGTGAAGTACTTGCCGCGATAGGTCTTGAAATAGGTGTCGATGAAGCGCTGGTGGTCGCCATAGACCGTGCGCATCTGACCGGGCCAGGAATCGAGCAGCACGAGATTGCCGCTGGCGGGACCGTCGAGCACGTTGCCGTCGGCATCGACGAGCTGCGGCTTGATTCCGAACAGCGGCTTGGTCGCGGAGCCGGGTTTCAAATCGGTGGCGCCGGGCAAGGGGGAGATGAGGATGCCGCCGGTCTCGGTCTGCCACCACGTGTCGACGATGGGGCAGCGCCCGTCGCCCACCACGCGGTGATACCACAGCCACGCCTCCGGATTGATCGGCTCGCCGACGCTGCCGAGCAGACGCAGCGATTTGCGCGAGGTCTTCTTCACCGGCGCCTCGCCGTCGCGCATCAGCGCGCGGATCGCGGTCGGCGCGGTGTAGAAGATGTCGACCTTGTGCTTGTCGATCACCTCCCAGAAGCGCGAGGTCGACGGGTAATTCGGCACGCCTTCGAACATCAGCGTGGTCGCGCCGTTCGCGAGCGGGCCGTAGACGATGTAGCTGTGCCCCGTCACCCAGCCGACGTCGGCCGTGCACCAATAGACGTCGCCGTCGTGATAGTCGAAGACGTATTGATGCGTGAACGCGGCGTACATCAGATAGCCGCCGGAGGTGTGCAGCACGCCCTTGGGCTTTCCCGTCGAGCCCGAGGTATAGAGGATGAAGAGCGGATCCTCCGCGCCCATCGGCTCAGGCGTGCAATCCGCGGATACCTTCGCCGCCGCGTCGTGATACCAGACGTCGCGGCCCGCCTTCATGCTGATCGCGCCGCCGGTGCGCTTGACGACGAGCACCGTCTTCACGCCCGGGCATTTCTCGAGCGCCTCGTCGGTGTTCTTCTTGAGCGGGATCGGCTTGCCGCCGCGCACGCCCTCGTCGGCGGTGAGCACGATGGTCGAGGCGCAGTCCAGGATGCGGCCGGCGATGCTGTCGGGCGAGAAGCCCGCGAAGATCACCGAATGCACCGCGCCGATGCGCGCGCAGGCGAGCATGGCATAGGCCGCCTCCGGGATCATCGGCAGATAGATCGTGACGCGGTCGCCCTTCTTCACGCCGCTCGCTTTCAGCACGTTGGCGAAGCGGCAGACTTCACGGTGCAGCTCGGCATAGGTGATGTGGCGGCAGTCCTTCGGGTCGTCGCCTTCCCAGATGATCGCGGTCTGATGGCCGCGCGTCTCCAGATGCCGGTCGATGCAGTTGGCGCTGACGTTCAGGCAGCCGTCCTCGAACCAGCTTATGTGCAGGTCGTCCGGATTCCACGAGACGTCCTTGACCTTGGTGAACGGCACCATCCAGTCGAGCCGGTGCGCCGCCTCGCGCCAGAAGCCTTCCGGATCGCCGATCGACTCCGCATATTTGCGCTCATAGGCGGCGCTGTCGATCAGCGCGCGCTCCTTCCATTCTTTGGGCACGGGCAACAGCGTGTCGGACATGCGGGACCTCGGCGTGGCCCGCGATCTTGGACATAGCGGCCGCTGCCTTCAAGCCGCCTTTGGGTGCTATGGTGGCGCAGCCACAACGATATGAGCGAGGCCGTTTGGACCGCAACGACGATATGGAAAGGCTGATCGCGGGCTATTTGAGCTTTCGCGAACGCCGCTGGCCGGCCGAGCGGGAGCGCTATTCGGAGCTGGCCAGATCGGGCCAGCGGCCGCGCACCCTGGTCATCGCCTGCAGCGATTCACGCTCCGATCCCGCGACGGTGTTCGACGCCCGGCCGGGCGAGCTGTTCGTGGTCCGCAACATCGCCGCGATCGTGCCGCCGCCCGAGATCGACGGCGCGCATCATGGGACGAGCGCGGCGATCGCCTTCGCGGTGACGATCCTCAACGTCTCCAGCGTGCTGGTCATGGGGCATGCGCAGTGCAGCGGCATCGCGGCGGCGCTCGACGGAAGCATCGGCGAGGGCGTCCCGTTCCTGCGCTCCTGGATCGACCTGCTTGCGCCGGCGGTCGAGAGCGCGTCCCGCGCGGAAGCGGGCGTGGAGCGGCATGCCGCGCTGGAGCGCGCCAGTGTGCTCCTGTCGATGCGGCGGCTGATGAGCTTCCCGTTCGTCGCGGAGCGCGTCCGGCAAGGGAGCCTCGCGATCCACGGCGCCCGCTTCGGCATCGCGGACGGCAAACTGGAAATGTATGACGAGGCCACGAAGGCGTTCGTTGCGGTTTAGAGCAAGTTGTGACCCGTTGTAATCACAAACAAACTTGTCATGGCCCGCGAATGCGGACCATGACATTGAATCTGATTGGATCGACTTGAAGACAACCTGTTCTACCCCGCCCGCCGCTTGAGGCGGACGCCGCGGCCGCCTTCGCTGCTGGTCGCGTCTTCGCCGATCAGCGCGATGCCCAGCACCTCCAGGGCGCCGATCAGCTTCATCAGCGAATCCACATTGCCGCGGATGACGCCGTCGCTGGCTTCCATGCGCTGGATCGTCGGCACCGAAAGGCCGGAGCGCTCGGCCAGCTCGCGCTGGTCTATTCCGGCGAGCGCACGGGCGGCGCGCAACTGGGCGGCGGTGATCATGAAGGGCTCATTCGCTCGGCCGGCGTTTCCACGAACAGGCCGAGGCTACTGCATCGAGCGCGCCCAGCCGATATAGGTCTGATAGTTGTGCTTGCGTATGTATAGCGATTGCGGCTCCATGCCAACGCTCGCCACGTCGTCGATCTTCTCGAAAGCACCGGTTTCCAGCTTGCGATATACGGGTACCACGCGGGCGATGCTCTGCACGAACCAGGCGATGGGATCCATACCCGCGCGCGCGCCTTCGGCGACGGTGGTGATCACCATGCGCTCGCGCTTTGCCGCTTCATAGGCCGCCGCCGCGGCCTCCATCACTGACATCATTTTTTTCGACTCCTCGGCCGATAGATGGGCTGGTGCCGCAGGCTGCCGCCGCGCACGCATAAGGCCGACCGCAAGCAACGACACGGCGAGCAGGGCCAACAGCGTCCAAAGCACGTGTGACGGCGACAGAAAGGCATCCATGCCGCTTCCTCGGGTGTTATGTATTTATTGTATAGAGTGATGTTTTAAACATCTATAAGCATTCCACATGACTTAATATGAATAAATATTACGCGCGCGGATTTAACCGTGTCCCGGCGGGAAATCTGCGGGGAAACGCGCCGTCGGGAACCTGCCCGGCGATGAGAAAAAGAGTGCCGGCGAACCCGCTCTATTCGCCGACGATTTCCTTCGTGTCCTGTCCCGGCAGCGGGGGCGGGCGGCGGATGGAGGCCGGTGTCCTGGAAAACTTCACCGGCGGGCGCATCGCGCGCCAGCCGCCTTCGCTCGGGTGCTCGCGAACCTGGAAGAAATCCACCGCCTTCAGGTGCGGATCGTCCAGCACCGCGTCGAGCCCGTTGGCGCGCATGATGGGGATGCGGTTGTCCTCGCCGAGCTTCATCCATTCCTCGACGGTGTGCGCCATCGCCGCCTCGCGCTGCATCGCGTAGTAGACGCCGACGCGGCTGCCCTTGGGCGCGGAGAGGAAACGCTCGCTCTCATAGGCGTTCGGGATGCCGCCGAGCTCCATGAACTTCGCCGACGCAGCCCGGCTCACCGGCTGGATGCAGATGTGGCCGTCCTTGCATTTGAGCGGGCGGCGGTCGGAGGCGAGCGCGGGGGTGTGGCCCATATGGCTGACCGCGGGCTCGAAGGTCTCGCCGTAGAGATGCTCGAGCAGGATGAAATGCGTGAAGCATTCGAACATCGGCACCTCGACGAACTGGCCTTCGCCGGTGCGGAGCTGGTGATAGAGCGCGGCCAGCGTGCCCCACAGCGCGTGCTGGCTCGAGACCTTGTCGGCGACGAAGCTCGGCAAGAGCCGCATCTCCTCATTGCCGTCGACATGCGGCAGGAGGTCGGCCGCGCCGCTCGCGGCCTGCACCAGATCGTCGAAGGCCTGGCGCCCCGCATAAGGGCCATCGGAGCCGTAGCCCACGCAATGCA